>CAYNRU010000037.1:0-74678 GCA_964399635.1 uncultured Bordetella sp. | reverse complement strand
TTCTTCGCCTTCCATGACGGCGTGCAGACGCTGTCGCCGTCGGTGCTCGCCACGCCCCGCGCGATCGACACGCTCGCCGAGCGGCTGGCCGGCTACGCGGTCTCGATGGTCGAGGGCGAGCGCGCGCGCCGCGCCGCCGGCCGGACGGTGGATTGACGGTGCGCGCGCTGATCACATTCGCGCTCGTCGGCGCGCTCGCCGGCTGCGGGGCCCTGAAGGTCGGCCCCGACTACGCCGGCGCGCCCGCCGCACGCTCACTGTCGCAGGCCGAGGCCGGCCGCGGCGCCCCGGCGCCGGGCGGCGCCGGCGGCGCGTCCGCAGGTTCCGCCCCCGGCACCCCGCCGGCGCGCCCGGCCGCCGACGACGGCTGGCAGGCCCGCCTGCCCCACGGCGGCGCTGCGGCCGACCTCGCCACCTGGTGGTCGCAGTTCGACGACCCGACGCTCGACGCGCTGCTGGCCGCCGCGCAGCGCGAGAGCGGCTCGCTCGCGCAGGCCGGCGCCCGCATCGAGCAGGCCCGCGCCGCAGCGATCGCCGCGGGCGCCTCGGGCCTGCCGACGCTGGACCTGAACCTGTCCAACAGCCGCGGCACGATCAACATCGGCACGAACATCCTGCTCGCCACGCAGAACCGCGCCACGGTGCAGGCGGGCTGGGAGATCGACCTGTTCGGGCGCATCGCCCGCGAGCGCGAGGCCTCGCTCGCGCGGCTCGACGCGCGCACGGCCGACTGGCACGAGGCACGCGTCTCGGTCGCGGCCGAGACCGCCGCGCAGTACCTGCAGTTCCGCTACTGCGAGGCGCTGGTCGCGATCGCGCAGGCCGACGCGGCCTCGCGCACCGAGACCGCCACCGTCACCGACCGTGCCGCGGCCGCCGGTTTCCAGGCGCCCGCCGCGGCGGCACTGACCCGCGCGAGCGCTGCCGAGGCCGCGGGCAGGCTGACCGGGCAGCGCGCCGAGTGCGACCTGACGGTGAAGGCGCTGGTCGCGCTCACCGGGCTGGCAGAGCCCGAGGTCCGCACCCGGCTCGCCGCCACGCAGGGCCGCCTGCCCGCGCCGCGCGGCTTCGAGGTGAAGGCCGTGCCCGCGGGCCTGCTCGCGCAGCGCCCGGACCTCGCAGCCGCCGAGCGCGCGCTCGCCGCCGCCAGCGCCGACATCGGCGCGGCCGAGGGCGACCGCTACCCGCGGCTGTCGCTCGCGGGCTCGGTCGGGCCGCTGCGCATCGATGCCGGCCAGCTCGGCGCGACGCTGTCGACCTGGTCGATCGGTCCGTCGCTTTCGCTACCCATCTTCGACGGCGGCCGGCGCCGCGCGAACGTCGAGTCGGCGCGCGCCGCCTACGTCGCGGCCGAGGCCGACTACCGCACCCGCGCACGGCAGGCGGTCCGCGAGGTCGAGGAGGCGCTGGTTCGGCTGCAGAGCGCGGCCGACCGCGAGGCCGACGCGCGCACCGCGGCCGAGGGGTATCGCCGTGCCTACGAGGCCGCGCAGGTCCGCTGGAAGGGCGGCCTGGGCAGCCTGCTCGAGCTCGAGGAGTCGCGCCGCTACACGTTGACGGCCGACTCGACGCTCGCCGCCGTGCACCGCGACCGCGTCGCCGCCTGGGTCTCGCTGTACCGCGCGCTCGGCGGCGGATGGACGAACACGAACGAGGATTCCCGCCAATGACGCGCAGCTCGACGATGCGGCCCGCCGGCCGCCACCCGACGGCACTGGCCGCGATGCTCGCCGCCGCCCTGGTGCTCGCCGCCTGCGGCGCCCGCGAGTCGGCGCCGGCCGCCGGTGCCACGCCCGCCGCCGCGTCCGCGTCCGGCACCGCACCAGGCACCGCACCAGCACCTGCGCAGTCGGGGGCGGCCGCGGCCGGCGCCCCGCAGTCCGCCGCCGGCAAGTCCGCCCCGCGTCCCGCCCTCGTCGTCAACGTCGTGCGCCCCGAGCGGGCCGAGCTCGCCGACACGCTGTCGGCCAACGGCAGCATCGCCGCCTGGCAGGAGGCCTCGGTGGGCGCCGAGGTCAACGGGCTGCGGATCGCCGAGGTGCGCGCGCAGGTGGGTGACACAGTGAAGCGCGGGCAGGTGCTCGCCGTCTTTGCCGCCGAGACCGTGCGCGCCGACGTCCTGAACGCGCAGGCCGCGCTCGCCGAGGCGCGCGCCGCGGTCGGCGAGGCGCAGGCCTCGGCCGCCGACGCGCAGTCCAACGCCGAGCGTGCGCGGCAGGTCGCGTCGAGCGGCGCGCTCTCCGCGCAGCAGATCGCGCAGTACCAGACCGCCGCGCAGACCGCGCAGGCCCGGCTCGCCTCGGCGCAGGCTCGCGTGCAGTCGGCCCAGGCGCAGCTGCAGTCGCAGGACCTGCGGCTGCGGATGACGCAGGTGCACGCACCCGATGACGGCGTGATTTCGGCGCGCGCCGCCACGGTCGGCGCGGTGGTGCCCGCGGGTCAGGAGCTCTTCCGGCTGGTGCGAGGCAACCGCCTCGAGTGGCGGGCCGAGGTCACCGCGACCGAGCTCGCGCGGCTCGCGCCGAAGCAGGCAGTGCGCGTGCTGCCGGCCTCCGGCGGCGAGATCGCGGGCACGGTGCGCACCATCGGACCGGTGGTCGACGCGCAGACGCGCAACGCGCTCGTCTACGTCGATCTGCCCGCAGGCAGCGCGGCGCGCGCGGGCATGTTCGCCCGCGGCGAGTTCCGGCTCGGCGCCAGCACGGCGCTGGTCGTGCCGCAGCAGGCGATCGTCGTGCGCGACGGCTTCTCGTACGTGTTCAGAGTCGAGGGCGGTCGCGCGGTCCAGCAGAAGGTGCGCACCGGCCGCCGGGACGGCGAGCGCATCGAGGTTCTCGAGGGCGTGACCCCGGCGGCCGCGGTCGTCGCGCGTGGCGCGGGCTTCCTCAACGACGGCGACGTGGTGCAGGTCGTCGACGCCGCCGCCGCCGGAGGCGCCAAGTGAACTTCTCGTCGCTGTCGATCCGCAACCCGATCCCGGCAGTCCTGCTCTTCATCCTGCTGACGCTGGCGGGGGTGCTGAGCTTTCGCGCGATGGGCGTGCAGGACTTCCCCGACATCGAGCTGCCCATCGTCACCGTCGATGCGAGCCTGCCGGGGGCGGCGCCCGCGCAGCTCGAGACCGAGGTGGCGCGCAAGCTCGAGAACGCGGTCGCCACGCTGCAGGGCGTGAAGAACCTCTACACCAAGATCCTCGACGGCCAGGTCAGCCTGACGATCGAGTTCGTCCTCGAGAAGAACGCCTCCGACGCGGTCAACGAGGTGCGTGACGCGATCGGCCGCGTGCGCGCGGACCTGCCCGCGGACGTTCGCGAACCGGCGGTCTCCAAGGCCACGACCGCCGGCCGGCCGGTGGTCACCTACACGGTGTCCAGCAGCAAAATCGACGAGGAAGCGTTGTCCTGGTTCGTCGACAACACCGTCGCGAAGCGCCTGCTCAACGTACAGGGCGTGGGCCAGGTCAAGCGCCTGGGCGGCGTGACCCGCGAGGTGCGCATCGAGCTCGACGCGGCGCGGATGGCAGCGCTCGACGTGTCGGCCATCGATGTCTCGCGCCGGCTCAAGCTCGTGCAGCAGGAGGCACCGGGTGGCCGCGGCGACGTGGGCGGCGCCGAGCAGGCGGTGCGCACCATCGCCACCGTCGCGAGCGCAGCCGAGCTGGAGCGGCTGGAGCTGCCGATGGGCGACGGTCGGCGCATCCGGCTCGGGCAGGTCGCCACGGTCACCGACACCATCGCCGAGCGCCGCTCGATCGCGCTGCTCGACGGCCGACCGGCGGTCGCCATCGAGATCATGCGCACCCGTGGCGCGAGCGAGCTCGCGATCGCCGACGGCGTTCAGGCCGCGGTCGACGAGCTTGCCGCCGCGCATCCGAACGTCGTGTTCACCAAGGCGATCGACAACGCGGCGCCCGTGCGCGAGGACTTCGACGCGTCGATGCACCTGCTCTACGAGGGCGGCCTGCTGGCGGTGATCGTGGTGTGGGCGTTCCTGCGCGACTGGCGCGCCACGCTGATCAGCGCCGCCGCCCTGCCGCTGTCGGTGATCCCGGCGTTCCTCGGCATCCACCTGTTCGGCTTCACGCTGAACACCGTGACCTTGCTGTCGATGGCGCTGGTGGTCGGCATTCTCGTGGACGACGCGATCGTCGAGATCGAGAACATCGAGCGTCACCTGCACATGGGCAAGAGCCCGTACCAGGCGGCGATGGAGGCGGCCGACGAGATCGGTCTGGCGGTGGTGGCGACCACCTTCGCGCTGGTGGCGGTGTTCCTGCCCACCGCGTTCATGGCCGGCATCCCGGGCAAGTTCTTCAAGCAGTTCGGCTGGACGGCGGTGCTGGCCATCCTCGCATCGCTGGTGGTCGCGCGGCTGCTCACGCCGATGATGGCGGCCTACATGCTCAAGCCGAAGGTCGCCCGGGCGCGCGCGGCGGCGGCGAGCGACGCGGCGTCCACCGCGACACCCGCCCATGCGCAGGCCATCGGCCCCGCTGCAGTCTCGCCGATCGACGAGTCGGCAGACGGCTTCGTCATGCGCACCTACCTGCGGATGGTCCGCTGGTGCCTGCGCCATCGGCTGGTCACCGCGCTGCTGTCCTTCGCGTTCTTCGCCGGCTCGATCGCGCTGGTGCCGCTGCTGCCCACCGGCTTCGTGCCGCCTGCCGACCGCGCGCAGACCCTGGTCAGCGTCGAGCTGCCCCCGGGCAGCACACTGCAGGAGACCCTCGACGCCGCCGAGCGCGTGCGCACGCTGCTGGCCGGCGTGCCCGAGGTCAAGCGGGTCTTCAGCTCGATCGGCGGTGGCGCCTCCGGCGACGTGTTCGCGGTGGGCGCGGCGCCCGAGGCGCGCAAGGCGGTGATGACCGTCATGCTCGCGCACCGTAGCGAGCGTCCGGGCACGCAGCAGGCGGTCGAGGCGGCGATCCGCGCGCGGCTCGCCGAGGTGCCGGGCGTGCGCCTGACCGTCGGCCCGCAGGACACCGGCGTGAAGATGCAGCTGGTGCTGCGCAGCGAGGACCCGGCGGCGCTCGCGGTCGCCGCGCGCGACGTCGAGCGCGACCTGCGCACGATTCCCGGCATCGGCAACGTCAGCTCGTCGGCGAGCCTGGTGCGGCCCGAGATCATCGTGCGGCCCGACTTCGCGCGCGCCGCCGACCTCGGCGTCACCGCATCCGGCATCGCCGAGACCGTACGCGTGGCGACCGCGGGCGACTACGACATCGGCCTGCCCAAGCTCAACCTCTCCGAGCGCCAGGTGCCGATCCGCGTGAAGCTGCCCGATGCCGTAAGGGCCGACCTCGCCGGGATCGAGCGCCTCACCGTGCCCGGGCGCAACGGCCCGGTGATGCTCGGCAACGTCGCCTCGGTCGGCATCGACAGCGGCCCGGCGCAGATCGACCGGCTCAACCGCAGCCGCAACGTGACGCTCGACGTCGAGCTCGCCGGCCGCCAGCTCGGCGAGGTCTACGAGGCCGCGATGAAGCTGCCCTCGCTCAACAACCTGCCGCCCGGCGTGCGGATCGCCGAGCAGGGCGACGCGCAGGAGATGCAGGCGCTGTTCGGCAGCTTCGCGCTCGCGATGGGCATCGGCGTGCTCTGCATCTACATGGTGCTGGTGCTGCTCTTCAAGGACTTCCTGCAGCCCCTGACCATCCTCGCCGCGCTGCCGCTGTCGATCGGCGGCGCCTTCGTGCTGCTGCTGGTGACCGGCAAGAGCTTCTCGATGCCCTCGCTGATCGGCCTGCTGATGCTGATGGGCATCGTGACCAAGAACTCGATCCTGCTGGTCGAGTACGCGATCGTCGCGCGGCGCGAGGGGATGAGCCGCTTCGACGCGCTGGTCGACGCCTGCCACAAGCGCGCGCGCCCGATCGTGATGACGACGATCGCCATGGGCGCCGGCATGCTGCCGATCGCGCTCGGCTTCGCCGGCGACCCGAGCTTCCGCGCGCCGATGGCGATCGCGGTGATCGGCGGGCTGGTGACCTCGACGCTGCTGTCGCTGCTGGTGGTGCCGGCGGTGTTCACCTACGTCGACGATCTGGAGCGCATCGGGCGGCGGCTGCTGCGGCGCGGACGGCGCGCCGAAGCGCCCGCGGTGGCGCCCGCGCCCGACCCCCTGGCGCGCTAAGCGCGGGCAAGCCGACGGACGGGCGGGCACATCGGCGCCCGGCCCGCCCGCGATCCGGGGCTACCCGCCTCAAAGGGCTTAGTTGCCTTCGTCGTTGCCTGTCGTACACTCGCGTGCCTGCGCCCGACGCGCCGATCCGACGCGCCGACAGGCCCGGCACCCCTTCAGACAGGAGACACCCCATGAAGCTCACTCGACTGCTGCTCGCGTTCGCGGGCGCCGCGCTGTTCTCGACCCAGGTTGGCGCGCAGACCCAGATGCGCATCAACATCTCGATCGGCCAGAACTCTCACTACGGCGTCGCCATCGACACCTTCGCGCGCGAAGTCGAAAAGCGCACCGCCGGCCGCTACAAGGTCCAGGGGTTCTACGCCGGTGCCCTCGGCGCCGAGCGCGAGTCGATCGAAGCGGTCCAGCTCGGCACCCACGAGCTGACGATGACCTCCTCCGGCCCGGTCCCGAACTTCGTGCCCGAGACCCGGATCCTCGACATCCCGTTCCTGTTCCGCGACAAGGCGCATGCGCGCGCGGTGCTCGACGGCCCGATCGGCCAGGACCTGCTCGCCAAGTTCGAGGCCAAGGGCATCAAGGCGTTGGGCTGGGCCGAGAACGGCTTTCGCCACATGACCAACAACAAGCGCCCGGTCAACGCGCCGGAGGACCTGAAGGGCCTGAAGATGCGGACGATGGAGAACCCGGTCCACATCGCCGCCTACAAGGGCTTCGGCATCGTCCCAACCCCCATGGCATTCACCGAGGTGTTTACCGCCCTGCAACAGGGCACGGTCGATGGCCAGGAAAACCCGCTGTCGGTCATCACCGCGGCCAAGTTCGAGCAGGTCCAGAAGCACCTGTCGCTGACCGGCCACGTCTACTCGCCGGCCGTGATCCTGATGGGCAAGGCGGCGTTCGACAAGCTGTCGGCCGAGGACAAGAAGCACTTCATGGACGCCGCGGCCGAGGGCATCAAGGCGAACCGGGCGCGGGTCGACGAGGACGACGCGCGCGGCGTGGCCGACCTGAAGTCCAAGGGCATGCAGGTCGTCGAGGTCGACAAGTCCAAGTTCCAGGCAGCGCTCACGCCGGTGTTCGCCGAATTCAACAAGCAGTTCGGCCAGGCCAACATCGACAAGATCCGCAACTTCAAGTGATGACCACGGCCCCTCGCGGGGCCGCCTTGCCATGAAAAGCGCCTTCCTCGCCGTCGAACGCGGCACGACCGCGTTCGCGCTCTACATGTCGTGCGCGATGCTCGCGATCGCCGCCGGCCTCGGCTTCTGGCAGATCGTGACCCGCTTCCTGCTCGAGCAGCCGTCGGAGTGGACCGAGGTGCTGATCCGGTTCGCGCTCGTCTGGATGGTGTTCATGGGCATCGCCGCCGCGTTCCGCCAGGGTGCGATGGTCTGCGTCGACGTGCTGTACCGGTGGAGCCGGCCCGGCATGCGGCGCTTCCTCGACTGGGCGGTCGCGGCGGTCAGCCTCGTGCTGCTGGTGCTGATCGTCTGGATCGGCTGGGACTACGCGCAGCGCGGCAAGGTGCAGTCGGTCGCGGGGCTGGAGGAGATGTCGATGTTCTGGGCCTACCTGGCGATGCCGGTGGGCGGCGTCTTCGCGATCCTCGGCGTGATCGGCAACGCGCTCGATCCGAGGCGCGAAGACCTCGAGATGGCTCAGTGAGGGGCATGCGATGACCTCCATCATGCTGCTCACGATGCTGCTGTGCTTCGCGCTGACGGTCTCGGTCGCGGTGTCGATCGGGCTGTCGGCGGTGCTCGGCATCCAGATCACCGGCGCGAACAACCTCCTGATCGTCAAGGAGATGTTCGGCTCGATCAACAAGTTCCCGCTCGCCGCGATCCCGTTCTTCATCCTCGCCGGCAACCTGATGGAGGGCGGCGGCATCTCGCGGCGGCTGGTGGAGTTCGCCCGCTCGATCGTCGGCGGCGTGCAGGGCGGCCTGCCGATGACCTGCGTGCTGACCTGCATGATCTTCGCCGCGGTGTCGGGCTCGTCGGTCGCGACCACCTTCGCGATCGGCGCGATCCTGATCCCGGCGCTGGTGCGCCAGGGCTACCCCAACAACTACGCGGCGGCACTGCAGGCCACCAGCGCCGAGCTCGGCGTGATCATCCCGCCGTCCATCCCGATGATCCTGTACGGCGTGTCGGCCGAGGTGTCGATCGGCGAGCTGTTCATCGCCGGCTTCGGGCCGGGCCTGCTGATCGGCTTCGGGCTGATGCTCTTCGTCTGGATCTACTGCAAGATCAAGGGCTGGGGCAAGCGCGACGGCGAGGGCCGCCTGTCGATCGGACCGGCGATCAGGCAGGCCGCCTGGGCGCTGCTGATGCCGGTGATCATCCTCGGCGGCATCTACGGCGGCATCTTCACGCCCACCGAGGCATCGGCGGTCGCGGTGGTCTACGCGCTCTTCGTCGGCATGGTCGTCTACCGCGAGATCAAGCCGTCCGACCTGATCCCCATCCTCAAGAAGTCGGCGATCTCCTCGTCGGTGATCCTGTTCATCATCGCAAACGCGGGCCTGTTCGCGTTCCTGATCACGCGCGCCGGCGTGCCCGACGCGATCGGGCAGTGGCTGACGTCGGTGCTGCAGAGCCCGTTCTGGTTCCTGCTCGGCGTGAATGTCGCGCTCTTCGTGATCGGCATGTTCATCGAGACCTCGGCCTCGATCATCGTGCTCGCGCCGATCCTCGCGCCGGTGGCGGTGCACTTCGGCATCGACCCGGTGCACTTCGGCATCATCATGGTGGTGAACCTCGCGCTCGGCATGATCACCCCGCCCTTCGGCGTGAACCTGTTCGCCGCGTGCACGGTCGCGAAGATCTCGCTCGACCGGATCATCCCGTATCTGTTGCCCTTCGTGCTGGTGGCGCTCGCCTGCCTGATGGTCATCACCTACGTGCCGGTGATCAGCCTGGGGCTGCGGGACCTCGTCTACCGCTGAGCCGCGCGGGTGGGCGGCGGTGCGCCGCTCCCGCCGGACTCACTCGGCGCGGATGTTCGCCGACTTCACGATGCGCGCGTTCGCCTCGTGCTCGCGCCGCACCAGCGACCCGATGTCCCCGACACCCATCGGCGCCGGCGTCCCCGCGGGCGCGATCCTGAGTGACCCGGGCCGGGCGCGCGGCTGGGCGAGCACGTCGGCGAAGCTGCGCCCGGTGAACAGCGGCATCGCGAGCAGGGACACCGGCGAGTACATCACGGCGGCCACCGGCACCAGGTCCACCAGCGGATCGTAGGGCAGCTTCATCACGTGCGGGTTCAGCGTGACCGGGCTCAGCGCCGCGAACGCCAGCGCGTGGCCGTCGGGCGCCGCCTTGGCGACCGCGTCCATGCCGATGCTGCCGCCCGCGCCGCCCTTGCTCTCGATCAGCACCTGCGTGCCGAGGCGCTCGCCGAGCCGCGGCGCGAGCAGGCGCGCGACCGAGTCGCTGACGCCGCCGGTGGGGTAGACCACCACCAGCCGGACGGGGCGCGCGGGCCAGGCCTGCGGCGCAACGTACCTGCAACTGGGGATTCCGTCTTCATCGATCGATCCGCACGCTTGGAGGACGGTCATCCTGAGGGTGTGTGATGCGCGATGCAACCGGTCTTGTGATGTTTGGCGTGCTGCTCGCGCTCGTGCTGTCGTGGATGGCGGGGCCGTCGTCGCCCGCCTCGGGCGGGACCCCGGTGGCGTCATCCTCGGCCGTGTCGCCTGCGACCGGACCCCCGCGCGGCGCGGCCCGGCCCGGCGCGCCAGCGTCGCAGGACCCGGTGCCGGTGCCGACGCGCCGGTCGGCGAGCGACATGCCGCGGGCGGTGCCGGTCCATGCGGCGCCGAGCGCATCAGCGGGGACCGGGCGGCCTGCCGCGGCGTCGTCCGCCTGGCTCCCCGATGGCGTGCCGGGCGAGCTCTTCGCCGAGGCCACCGACGTGGAGGAGCGCCTGGTGGCCTTCGATGCGCAGGACGCGCTGACGGTGCCGCAGCGCGACAGCCTGCGGGCGGTGGCCGACGCGATGCGCGACAGCGGTGTGGTAGTGCTCGCCGAGATGTGCGCCCCGCGCGATCTGGCCGCGCGCGAGCGCTTCGTCGCGGCAATCTCGACTGCGTTCACCTCGGTCGGGATGCCCGCCTGGCAGCTGCGCGAGCAGCCCGCGGGCTGCAGCCTGCCCGGGGCCGTGGTGCTGCGCCCGGCATAGCGGTGCGCGCCGCGGGGCGCGACGGTGTCGCGCTGCGCGGTCGTTCAGGCGGGCAGGGTGTCGCGGGCCGGCGAGGGTGTGGCGGGTGTCGACGGTGCGCCGGACGCAGGCAGCATGGTTGCCGAGGCCACACCCGCACCCGCCTGCACGCTGCGCAGCGACGGCGGGATCGGCGCTTGCGCCGGCTCGCTCACCGGGGCATGACCCTGGACGCGGTCCGTCCACACCACGCGATCCCGGCCGGCCGCCTTGGCCAGGTACAGGCGGCGGTCGGCCGCCAGCAGCAGTTCCTCGAGCGTCCTGCCGTCGGGCGCACCGGCCAGTCCGATCGACACCGTGACCGCCAGGTCCGGCACGTCCGGCCCGAAGCGCGTGCCACGCACCGCCTCGCACAGGCGCAGCGCATGCCCGTGCGCCGCGGTGGGCGACGTTGTTCTCAGCAGCAGGCAGAACTCCTCGCCGCCGTAGCGCCCCACGATCGCGTCCTTCGGGCCCGTGTCGCGCAGCAGCCGCGCAAAGTCCACCAGCACACGGTCGCCGCTCACATGGCCGTATCGGTCGTTGACCTGCTTGAAGCGGTCGAGGTCGATCATCAGCAGCGCTGGGCTCGTCTCGCCCGGGCGGACGGAGGCGAGTGCGCACCGCGCCTCGTCGATGAAGCTGCGTCGCGTGCGTACGCCGGTCAGCGTGTCGACCGTGGCGAGCGCCCACAGCTCGCTGGCGATCCGGCCGTTGACCAGGCCGATCAGGATCAGCGAGTAGATCATCGGCGCCAGCGAGAACAGGGTCGGCATCAGCGCCTGGCCTGGCCCGACCACGATCCCGCTCGGCTGGATCGTCGCGCCGTACGTGAGGGTGATCACGAAGCGCGCGGCGTGCCCGGCGGTGAACAGCAGGAGGAAGGCGATCGCCCAGCGCAGCGGCGTGCGCGGATCGACGCCGAGCCGGGCCCGCGCAACGACCAGCGGCAGGCAGGCGGCCGCGAAACCACCCTGCACGACCGAGGTGATCAGCAGGCGCGCCTCGTAGTGCTGCGGCGAGTCGCCGATCCAGCCATGCAGCGCGAACATACCGGCCATCGAGCCGAGCGCCAGCATCGGCATCGGGCGCGCCCCCACCAGCCGTCGCACGCCCTCGTACATCAGCGCGGCCGCGCCGGCGCCCAGCGCATTGGCGACGCTGTAGCTGAGGACCGCTGGCACCGTCGTGCGCAACGAGATCAGCAGCATCGACACGCCGTAGGCCGCCAGCGCCGCCTCCGCCCAGGCGAGCGCCGGGCGCGAGGCCGCGTGCAGGCCGCCGGTGGCGACCAGCATCGCGCCGCAGATGAAGGACGCGACCGCTCCGATGAAGAAGAGCGTGCGGATATCGAACTCGATCGGCATGGCGCGAGTAGGCCACGGCGCCCGACCCCGGGCGCGGGTCGCGCGACAGCCGACCGGCGTGGACCGACGGGCGTCGTCTTTGGCGATGGACGACCAACCGGCGGCCCGTTCCGAGCGGGCGCGCCGCGCGCCCGCTGTTGGTGCACCGGGTGCGGCGCCCTTGACACCGGCGCGCGCAGGAGCGACCTTCCGCGAGCGCCGCCGGTCCCCGAGCGGCCGCGACCGGAGTCGATCGATGCCCGTGGTGCGTACCGAAGTGGCCGGCAGCGTGTGGAAGGTCGAGGTGGCCGTCGGCCAGTCGGTGGCGGCCGGCGACGCGCTGGTGATCCTCGAGTCGATGAAGATGGAGATCCCCGTCGAATCGCCATCTGCCGGCACGGTCTCGGCGATCCGCGTCGTTGTGGGCGAGCGCGTCGCCGAGGGCGCGATCGTCGTCACGCTGGCCTGAACGGGCAGCGCGCCCCGCCCCTCGGATCAGTCCGGATACCGCGGCTCGCGCCGCGCGAGGAAGGCCTCGATGCCGATCCGCATGTGGCCGCTCGCGCGGACCTCGGCCACCAGCCGGCGCTCGTCGGCCTCGCGGGCCGCGTAGGCCTTGCAGCGCGCCTCGAAGGCCGCGCGCTTGGCGGCCTGCACCGCGACCGGGCTTGCCTGCGCGATCAGCCCCGCCAGGCGCAGCGCCTCGGCATGCGTCGCCGCGGCATCGGCCGCGACCGACCCCAGGCCCATCGCCGCGGCCCCTGTGCCGTCGACCAGCTCGCCCACCAGCAGCATCCGCATCGCGTCCGACGCGCCGATCATGTCGAGCAGCTTCATCGCCGCGCCACCCGAGGGCAGGATGCCCCAGCGCACCTCGGGCAGGCCCAGCCGCGCGTTGGCCGCGATGACCCGTATGTCGCACGACAGCGCGAGCTCCAGGCCGCCTGCCACGCAGGCGCCGCCGACGGCCGCCACCAGCGGCTTGGGGAAGAACGCGGTCTTGAGCAGCGCCGCGTCGATCAGCGCGTCGATGTCGGGCAGCGCAGCCAGGCCGGCCGAGAGGTCCGCCCCGGAGCAGAAGGCCTGCTCGCCCGCGCCGCGCACCACGACCGCCCGCACGCGGCGGTCGCGGGCCAGCTCGTCCCAGGCGAGGGCCAGGCCCCGGAACTCGGCCTCGCCCAGCGCGTTGCGTCGCGCCGGGTTCTCGATCGTGACCACCACCACGTGGTCGCCCACGCGCTCGCGCAGGATCGGCATGTCAGGCGCGCGCCGACCGCGGCACTGCGGCGTGCCGGCGCAGCGGGGGCGTCGGCGCCGCCGGCACGCCGCGCGATCCGTCAGCGGGCCGCCGGACCGTCAGGACCCCGCCGCGCCGGCAGTCACCCGCTCGGTGACCGTGCGCTCGAAGTGCGCGAGCGCGGGCTCGTTGCGCCCGATCAACGCGTGCATGGGCGTGCCCAGCGCGAAGTTGCGCTGCATGCCCTCGGCGGTCGGGAAGTCCTCGTCGCACACCGTGCGGATTGTCAGGTCCATGTTGCGCTGCCAGTGGCGGCGGGCGCTGTCCGAGTCGATCGGGTTGGGCACGAAGAAGGCAAGCTCCATCACGCATTCGTCGACCTTGCCCTCGACCGGGAAGATCCGCCAGGTCTCGACGTGGTCGACCTGAACGATCAGCGCGGTGTTCGGGAACAGCACGTAGACGACCGTGTTGTGGGCGAGCAGGTCCCAATCCTTCTCCGGCAGGCCGCGCTGCGCCGCGATGCTCTGGCGCGGCAGCAGCTCGCGCAGGTGCGGGCCGATCGGCTCGAACACGCACAGGTTGTGGATGAAGAGCGGCGCCACCGTGTCGCGGTGCAGCACGCCGAGGTGGTAGGGCTCGAGGAAGGTGTCGATCACCAGCTTCCAGTTCATCTTGCGCTGGATGATCCGCGTCTCGTAGTGGTGGTATCCGGCGAGCCCGTAGGAGCCCAGCTCCGCGTCGAGGCGCCCCAGGTGCCCGGCGATGTCGAGGGACGTGCCGCCGTCGGCCGACGGGCTCGGGCGCACCCACACCATGCCGTCGCGCTCGGCCACCGGCAGCGCCTGAAGGCCGTGCTGCGCCGGATCGACGCCGGGGAAGCTGCGCTTGTCGGGGATGCCCTTGAGCCGACCGTCGAGTGCGTAGGTCCAGCCGTGGTATGGGCAGGTCAGTGCCTTGCTGCACCCCGCGCCCTGCGCCACGCGCGCGCCGCGATGCCTGCAGGCGTTGCGGAACGCGCGCACCATGCCGTCCTCGCCCCGCACGACCACGATCGGGATGCCCGAATGGTCGTCGGTGATGTAGTCGCCGGCATTGGGGATCTGGCAGGACATCGCCATCAGCAGCGGCTCCTGCCCGAAGAGCCGCGACTGCTCGCGGGCCAGGCGGGCGGGGTCGGTGTAGCTCGACACCGGGTGCCTGAAGACGGACTCGGCCAGGTCGGTGGTGCCGGCGTCGATGTGCGCCATCACCTTGCGCATCAGGGTGACCTGCAGTTCCCGTTCCATCGCGTGTCTCCTCGCCCAGGCCCGGACGGACCTGATCGCGGCCGACGATATCCTTCGCTGACGACGCCGTCAACTTTCGGGATCTGCCTTGACAGCCTGCGCGCGGGGCCGCGAGCATGCGCCACGTCGACAGGAGCCGGCCTTGACCCAGACAGCAGCAAAGCGCCCGCGGGCGGCCGCCCAGGCGCCCGCCCAAGCGCCCGCCGGGCGCCGGACCCGTGCCGAGCAGCGCGAGTCGACCCGCAAGGCGCTGATCGACGCGGCCTGCGACGTCGTCGGCGAGCACGGCTACACCGGTGCCACCGTGACCGCGATCACCCGCCGCGCCCACGTCGCGCAGGGCACCTTCTACAACTACTTCGAGTCGCGCGAGGACCTCTTCGACCAGCTGCTGCCGGCCCTGTCGCGCACGATGCTCGACCACATCCGCGCGGCGGCCGCGGACGCACCGACCGAACCGGCGCGCGAGGAGGCGAGCATGCGCGCGTACTTCGACTTCGTGCACAAGGTGCCGTCTTTCTACCGGATCCTGTACGAGGCCGAGACCTTCGCGCCGGCCGCCCACCGCGCCAACATCGATCTCCTCGCGGGCAACTACGCGCGGCTGCTGCAGGGCGCGCGCGGCCGCGGCGAGATCACCGCCTTCACGCGGCGCGAGCTCGAGTCGGTCGTCTACATGCTGATGGGCGCCCGCCACTACCTGAGCATGCGGCACCAGCGCCGGGGGCGGCGGGACCATCCGATGCCCGGGTGGGCGGTCAAGGCCTACATGAAGCTGATCCGCGGGCTGTACCTGCCATGAGGCGCATGTCGGGCGCCCGCCTCGCGCTTGACGCGCCCATCCAGGGTCGGCCGCATGAGGAAAGGATAAAGTTGACGCGCAGTTCATCCTTGTTCATGATCCGGCGCAAATGGAGGAGAACATGATGCGTCTGGCGGCAATCGCATGCCTTGGCGTCAGCTCGGGCGCGTTCGCCGCGATGCCGCGGCCATGACGGAATTCCTCCAGCTGCTGATCGCCGGACTGGCCACGGGCTGCGTGTACGGCCTGGTCGCGCTGGGTTTCGTGCTGATCTACAAGGCGGCCGAAGTCGTCAACTTCGCGCAGGGCGACATGCTGATGCTCGGCGCGTTCTTCGCGCTGTGGTTCAGCACCGGGCTGGGGCTCGGGTTCTGGCTCGGTCTGCTGTGCGCGGTGCTGCTGACCGCGGCCGTCGGCTGGGCGATCGATGCGGCGATCGTGCGCCGGGTGATCGGCCAGCCGCAGTTCGCGACGGTGATGCTGACGATCGGCATCGGCATGGTGCTGCGCACTGCGGTGACCATGGGCTTCGGGCCCGACACGCGCACGATGGCCTCGCCGTTCAGCGGCGGGATGGCGTCGCTGGGCGGGGTACCCGTCTCGACGACCTACCTGTCGATCATCGGCGGCACGGTCGTGCTGTGTGCGCTGCTGTACCTGTTCTTCACCTCGACCCGGGCCGGCGTCGCGATGCAGGCCGCGTCGCAGAACCAGCTCGCCGCCTACGTGATGGGCATGCCGGTCAAGCGGCTGCTGTCGGCGGTGTGGGCGCTGGCGGCGGCGGTCTCGACGGTCGCGGGCGTGCTGATCGCGCCGGTCAGCCTGATCGATCCCAACATGGGCAACATCGCGTTGCGCGCGCTGGCAGCAGCGGTGCTCGGCGGCTTCGGCTCGATCCCGGGCGCGCTGGTGGGCGGGGCGATCGTGGGCATCGTCGAGCTTCTGGCGGCGGCCTTCGTCGAGGAGACGCTGCGCGACGTGGTGCCCCACGTGATCCTGCTCGCCGTGCTCGTGCTGCGCCCCCAGGGCCTGTTCGGTGCGGTCGGCCGCAAGAAGGTCTGACGTCGTGCGAGTCCTGTTCAAGACCAACTACCTGATCGACATCCGCTGGTTCGAGGACCGCAGCGTCGCGTTCTGGTACGCGCTGCTGGCGGTCGCGCTGGTTGCTGCGCCGTGGGTCATGTCCAACTACCTGGTCGGCGAGGCGTCGCTGGTGCTGATCTGGGCCATCGGCGGCGTCGGCATGATGCTGCTGGTCGGCTTCACCGGGCAGGTGTCGCTCGGCCACGCCGCGTTTGTCGGCATCGGCGCGTACGCGCAGGGCTTCCTGCTGAAGATCGGTATGCCGATGCTGCTGTCGCTGCCGCTGGCGGGGACGATCGCCGCGGCGGTCGGGCTTGCGGTCGGCGTGCCCGCGCTGCGGATGCACGGCATCTACCTCGCGATCGCATCGCTGTCGATGGCGGCGATCATCGAGCAGGTGTTCGTCCGCTGGGAGTCGGTCACCGGCGGCTTCAGCGGCTACGCGATGCCGCCGCCCACGATGTTCGGCTACTCGTTCGAGGGCACGGTCCCGTTCTACTACCTCTGCCTGGCCCTCGCGGTGGGGATGTTCGCGTTCGCGGTGAACCTGCTGCGCGCGCCCACCGGGCGCGCCTGGATCGCGGTGCGCGACAGCGAGATCGCCGCGCAGAGCATGGGCATCGCGGTCTCGCGCGCCAAGGTGTCTGCGTTCGGCATCAGCGCCTTCTACTGCGGAATCATGGGCGCGCTGTTCGGCCACAAGGTCGGGTTCCTGACGCCCGAGTCCTTCTCGCCGCTGCTGTCGATCCAACTGCTGATGCTGGTGCTGATCGGCGGGATCGGCTCGATGCACGGCGCGGTGTTCGGCGCGCTGTTCATCGTGCTGCTGCCGACGGCCCTGGCGTTTGTGCGCGACTGGCTGCCCGGCTGGCTCGCCAACCAGCCCTCGCTCGAGGTCGGCCTGTACGGGCTGCTGCTGGCGCTGTTCGTGCTGTTCGAGCCGGCCGGAATCAACGGCTGGTGGCAGAAGATCAAGTACTTCTTCTCGATCTTCCCGATGTACAAGCGATCGACCTTCGTGCGTCAGAAGGCCTACATGAAGACGGAGCGGCTGCGGTGACGTTCTTCGCGGTCAACGGTCTGGGCATGAGCTTCGGCGGCAACAAGGTCGTCGATGGCGTCAGCTTCGAGGTGCGCGAGCGGGAGGTCTTCTCGCTGATCGGGCCCAACGGCGCCGGCAAGACGACCATCTTCAACCTGATCAGCCGGATCTACGATCCCACCGAGGGCACGCTGGTCTTCAAGGACCAGGACATCACTGCACTGCGCCCGCACAAGATCGCGCGGCTCGGCATCGCCCGGACCTTCCAGAACATCGAGCTGTTCGAGAACGCCACGCTGCTGCGCAACCTGCTGGTCGGCCGGCATGTGCACACCGACTCGACGCTGTTCGCCGACGGGCTGTTCACCCGCGGCGTGCGCGAGGCCGAGCTGCACCACCGCGACAAGGTCGAGGACGTGATCGACTTCCTCGACCTGCAGCGCTACCGCGACAAGCCGATCCGCGACCTGCCCTACGGCGTGCGCAAGGTCGCCGAGATCGCGCGTGCGCTGTGCATGGAGCCGAGCCTGATCCTGCTCGACGAGCCGTCCTCGGGGCTCAATCCCGAGGAGACCGAGGACCTGGCGTTCTGGATCCACGACATCAAGACGCTGCGCGGCATCACCGTGCTGCTGGTCGAGCACGACATGCGCCTGGTCAGCGACGTGTCCGACCGGGTGCTCGCGATCAACACCGGCCGCATGCTCGCGATGGGCTCGCCGTCGGAAGTCCTCAACCATCCGGAGGTCGCGCGTGCCTACCTCGGCAGCTGAGACGGCGTCCCCCGCCGAGCCGATCCTGACGGTCGCGAACATCGAGACCTACTACGGTCCGATCCTCGCGATCCGGGGCGTCAGCTTCTCGGTGCCGCGCGGCGAGTTCGTGACGATCCTGGGCGCCAACGGCGCCGGCAAGAGCACGATCCTGAAGACCATCACCGGCCTGGCCGACCTGCAGAAGGGCACCGTGCACTTCGAGGGCACCGCGATCCACAACCGCGATCCGGATGCGGTCGCGCGGATGGGCATCAGCCTGGTGCCCGAGGGGCGCGAGGTCTTTCCGTTCCTGTCGGTGCTCGACAACCTGAAGATGGGCGCCTACGTGCGGCGCGACACTGACGGCATCGCGACCGACATCGAGCAGGTGTTCGAGTACTTCCCGTCGCTGCGCAAGGCGGCCAAGCGTGCGGCGATGAGCCTGTCGGGCGGCGAGCAGCAGATGCTGGCGATCGGGCGCGCACTGATGTCCAAGCCGCGGATGATGCTGCTCGACGAGCCGTCGCTGGGCCTGTCGCCCCGGCTGGTCGGCGAGATCTTCACGATCCTCGCCCGCATCAACGCGGAGCGCGGCGTGACGCTGCTGGTGGTCGAACAGAACGCGAGCGTCGCCCTGAAGACCGCGCGGATCGGCCACGTGCTCGAGATGGGACGGATCGTGATGTCCGACACCACCGAGGCGCTGATGGAGAAGGAGGATGTCAAGGAGTTCTACCTCGGCCTGAAGGCGGGCGGCGTGCGCGGCACGCGCCGATGGAAGCGACGCAAGACATGGCGATGAGCACCGACACCCTGGCCGCAGCCGGGTCGCAGGGCACCGCGCCGAGCGCGCGGGTCTACGACGTCGACGGCTGCACGACGATCCCGGCGCTGTTCTGGAAGAAGTCGCGCGAGCGCGGCGACGCGACGGCGATGCGCGAGAAGGACTTCGGCATCTGGCGCTCGATCAGCTGGGCGCAGTACGGCGAGCGCGCACGCCGTGTCGGCATCGCGCTGCGCCGCCTCGGTCTGCAGCGCGGCGACGTGGTGTCGGTGCTCTCGGAGAACGTGCCCGAGTGGCTGTACACCGACATGGCCGTGATGGGGATGGGCGGCATCACCAACGGTGTCTACACCACCGATTCCGCCCGGCAGCTCGAGTACCTGGTCCGCGACAGCGCCACCCGCTTCCTGTTCGTCGAGAACGAGGAGCAGCTCGACAAGATCCTCGAGGTCCGCGCCAACTGCCCGACGCTGCGCAAGGTCGTCGTGTTCGACATGGATGGGCTGGCCGACTTCTCGGACCCGCAGGTGATGTCGTTCGACGACCTGCTGGCGGCGGGGGAGGGCGACCATGCGCTGTGGGAGGCGGAGGTGGCGATGGCGCGCCCCGAGGACGGTGCCGTGCTGATCTACACCTCGGGCACCACCGGGGCGCCGAAGGGCGCGCTGATGTCGCATCGGAACATGATCTACCAGGTCTCGAAGAGCGAGGCCCTGATCGACCTCTCGCCCGCCGACCAGCTGCTGTCGTTCCTGCCGCTGTGCCACATCGCCGAACGCAAGTTCTCGGTGATGTACTCGCTCAAGACCGGTGCGACGATCAACTTCGCCGAGCGCCCCGACACGGTCCCCGAGAACATCCGCGAGGTCGCGCCGACCTTCTTCTTCGCGGTGCCGCGGATCTGGGAGAAGTTCTACTCCGAGATCTCGATCCGGATGTCCGAGGCGATCTGGATCGGCCGCCGCGCCTACGACCTGGCGATCAAGATCGGCTACCGCGTCGCCGACCTGAAGCTCGCCGGCAAGCCGGTGCCCGCGTCGCTGGCGCTCGCGTTCCGCATCGCCGACCGGACGGTGCTGCGCAACATCAAGATCTGGCTCGGCCTGGACCGGGCGCGCATCCTGGGCACCGGCGCCGCACCGGTGTCGCCCGAATTGATCCGCTGGTACCTCGCGCTCGGCCTGGAGATGCGCGAGATCTACGGTCAGACCGAATGCTGCGGGCTGGCGACCGTGATGCCGGCGCGCAAGAAGCTCGGCAGTGTCGGCCTGGCGATGCCCGACACCGAGGTGCGCCTCTCGGAGCAGGGCGAGATCCTGGTGCGTGGCCCGCACGTGTTCAAGGGCTACCTGAACAATCCCGAGAAGACCGCCGAGACCGTCGATCGCGACGGCTGGCTGCACACCGGCGACGTCGGTTCGATCGATGCGGACGGCTACGTGAAGATCACCGACCGCATCAAGGACATCATCATCACCGCGGGCGGCAAGAACATCACCCCCTCGGAGATCGAGAACCAGCTGAAGTTCTCGCCGTACATCTCCGACGCGGTGGTGATCGGCGACCGGCGCAAGTTCCTGAGCTGCCTGGTGATGATCGACCACGAGAACGTGGTCAAGTACGCCCAGGACCGCAACGTGCCGTTCACCCATTACGCCTCCCTGTGCGCCGCGCAGGAGGTCAAGGACCTGATCTGGGGCGAGATCGAGAAGGTCAACAGGACCGTCGCACGGGTCGAGTCGATCAAGGCGTTCCGGCTGATCGACACGCTGCTCACCGCCGAGGACGAGGAGCTGACGCCGACGATGAAGCTCAAGCGCAAGCACGTGAACGAGAAGTACGCGCCCCTGATCGATCAGATGTACACGGGTTGAAAGAACGATAGCCGCGCGGACACCGCGCAACACACCACAACGAGGAGAACGGCATGAAGTCGATTCGCATTCCGATGCTGCTGGCCGGCATGATCGCGGGGGCGCCCGTCGCCGGCATCGCCCAGGACGTGGTCTGGAACACGCAGGGCGTCACCAAGAACGAAATCGTGCTGGGCATGCACACCGACCTGTCGGGCGTCGCGGCCAGCTTCGGTGTGCCGGTTGCCAACGTCGCGCGGCTGCGGGTCGAGCAGATCAACGCGGCCGGCGGCATCCATGGCCGCAAGATCAAGCTGGTGATCGAGGACAACGGCTACCAGGTGCCGCGCGCGGTGCAGGCGGTCAACAAGCTGGTCAATTCCGACAAGATCTTCGCGATGATCGGTGCCGCGGGCACGCCGATGAACAACGCGGCGCTGCCCACGCAGCTGAAGGCCGGCGTACCCAACCTGTTCCCGGTGACCTGGGCGCGCGCGATGGCCGAGCCGCTGCACCCGCTGAAGTTCGTGATGTATGCGTCGTATCCCGACCAGATCCGCGGTGCGGTCAAGTGGTTCGTCGAGACCCGCGGCAAGAAGGTCGTCTGCTCGATGTACCAGGACACCGACTTCGGTCGCGAGATCCACGGCGGCGCGCTCGCGCAGCTCAAGATCATGGGCAAGGACCTCGCGGCATCGTCGTCCCATCGACCGACCGATACCGACTTCACCGTCGCGATCAACCGGCTGCGCGAGGCCAAGTGCGACCTGGTGACGATGGGCTCGATCGTGCGCGACACGATCATCGCCTACACCACCGCGCGCAAGATCGGCTGGAACGACGTCGACTTCGTCGGCACCGCGGCCAGCTACGACCTGACGATCTCGAGCGCCGAGGGCGGCGCGACCGAGGGCTACTACACGGTCGGTCTGTTCGACGTGCCCAACGAGAAGACCGTGACGCCGCAGGCCGCCGCCTTCATGAAGGCCTACCGCGAGCGCTACAACATCGAGCCGACGATCCAGGTCGGCTTCGGCTACAACGCGATGGACCTGACGTTTGCCGCGCTGCAGAAGGTCGGCCCCAACCTGACCACCAAGACGCTGGTGGCGGCGCTCGAGACCATCAAGAACCATCCCGATGCGTTCGGCGGCCCGGCCCACAGCTTCACCTCCGAGCAGCACTTCAGCTCGCGCGAGTCGGTGCTGTTCCAGGTCAAGGGTCGTCAGTGGGTCCGCGTGGCCCCGATGCCCAAGCCCTGATCCACGATGGGCACCCGATGCGTGCTGATCACCGGGGCGGCGAGCGGCATCGGGCTCGCCGCGGTCGACCGCTTCCTGCGCGATGGCTGGAGCGTCGTCGCGTCCGACTACAACGCGGCGGCGGGTGAGGCGCTGCGGTCGCATTGGGCGGGGTTGTGCACGGACGGTGCGCAGGCGCTTTTCGTGCGCGCCGACGTCTCGGTCGAGGCCGAGGTCGCGGCCGCGGTCGACCTCGCGGTCGATCGCATCGGCCGTCTCGACTGCGTGATCAACAACGCCGGCATCGGCGGCGCCTTCGGGCCGATCACCGACATCGAGGTGGCCGACTGGGACCACACCTTCGCGGTGCTGGTGCGCGGCGTGTTCCTCGGCATCAAGCACGGTGCGCGGGTCATGAAGGCGCAGGGCGGCGGCACGATCGTCAACACCGGATCGATCGCCGGAATATCCGGCGGCAGCGGGCCGCAGGCCTACTCCGCGGCGAAGGCCGCGGTGCTGAATTTGACCCGCGCCGCGGCGCTCGAGCTGGCGCCGCACCGCATCCGGGTCAACAGCGTGTCGCCCGGCGTGGTTCGCACGCCGCTCGCCGAGTCAGGCGGCCGGGACGTCTGGGCTGCGATGCAGGAAATCCAGCCCTGGCCGGATCCTGGCGAACCGGACCACATCGCGGGGGTGATGGCGTTTCTCGCCGGCGACGACGCCATGTTCATCACCGGCGAGAACATCGTGGTGGACGGCGGCCTGCTGGCCGGAGGCGCTCGGCTCGACGACCGCATCGGCGGCAACCCGGCCTCGCGGAATCTGGTGGGCCTGAACAGAGGCTCGACCGGCGAGCGCCACAGCGTGCGGCGACTCTAGCCGCCGGTCCGGCGCGGCCCGCAGCCTCGCTTCATCCGTCGCGGGCCGGCGGGTTCTCGGCAGGTCGCGTGGACTCAGCCGTACAGTCGTCGGCGAATCAGCGTCCAGGCCTGTCCGAGCGCTTCGCGGCACTGCGGCGCCGCCAGTTCGATGAGGCGCAGTGCGCGGGCATCGATGTCCAGATGCCTGAGCCGCGCCACGCCGTTCTCGGTGACGACGATGTCGACGTCCGCACGCGAGCAGGTCACCGGTGTGCCCGGGGGCAGCGCCGCGACGATGCGGCTGCGCGCGCCGCCCTGGCCGGTGGAGGCCAGCAGCACGATCGACATCCCGCCTCGTGAGCGTCGGGCGCCCCGCACGAAGTCCACGAAGCCGCCGGCGCCGCTGACGACCCGCCCGTCGATCGACTCGGCGTTGACCTGGCCGAAGAGGTCGATCTCGAGCGCCGCGTTGATCGACACGAAGCGATCGATGCCACCGATGACGCCGATGTCGTGCGTGAAGCCGGGGGGGCGGACGGCGATCCGCCCCGCGGCTGCGAGCGCGTAGGTCGGTCCGGTGCCGGCGATGTAGGCCGTGACCGCCGCCGGGTGCGTCGCGGGCTTGTAGCGTCCGGTCACCGCGCCGCATCCGATCAGCCGCGCGAGGCCGTCGCCGACGATGCCGCTGTGGATCGACAGATCGCGCCGGTCGGTCAGCAGGCGCACCAGCGCGGCGGGCAGGCCACCGATCCCCGCCTGCAGGCACGCGCCGTCGTCGATCAGGCCGGCGGCCACGCGCGCGACGGCGAGCGTGCCCTCGTCTGCGTCGGGTTCGGGATGCATGGGCAGGGGCCGGTCCGTCTCGAGCACGTACGACAGGCGCGACCAGTCGAGCCACGGCGCGTCGGGCACGCGAGGCATCCGCGTGTTGACCTCGGCCACGATCGTGATCGCCGGATCGTCCAGCAAGGGCACGAAGTCCGCCCCGATGCCGAGCGAGCAGCGGCCCTGACCGTCGGGTGGCGTGACCTGGACGAGCAGCGCATCCGGACGCGCCGTGCCGGCCAGGTACGGGCCGATCCCGGACTGATGCAGCGGCACGCACGCGATGCGCCCGCCGGCGAGTCCGGTCGCGAGCCTGCGTGTCGGATAGAAGACGGTCGCGGTGCTGTCGGTGCCGAGCGACGGGAGGTCGAACTCGTTGACGCCCGGGAACGCCGCGGTCACGAACGACTGGTCGACGCCCTCGCTGTGCGCGATCGCCTCGAGGAGCGGGGTCGGCTGTGACGCGCCCGCCTGCACGAAGACCCGCCCGCCCGGCGGCAGGCAGCGCGCGACCTCGCGGACGCCGATGCGTCGCGGCATGGTGCGAACGCGGCCGTGTGCCCCGGTCAGTGCATGACCGTGCCGCCGTCGACCGCGATCGTCTGGCCGGTCACGAACCTGGAGTCGTCCGACAGCAGCCAGCGCACGGCGCCCGCGACGTCGGTGGTCTCGAGGTTGCGGGGAATGGCCTGGCCCGAGGCGATGGTCTTGAGCGCGCCCTCGTGCTTCTCGCCGAAGAACTCGCGCGTGCCCTCGGTGTTGACGGCCGACGGCGCGATCGCGTTGACGCGGATGCCCGAGCGGCCGAGCTCGCGCGCGAGGCCGCGCGTCATGCCGATCACCGCCGCCTTGGAGGTGGTGTAGTGCAGCGCGAACGGCATGCCGTAGAGCGCGGCGAGCGAGCTGATGTTGACGATGCTGCCGCCGCCTGCCTCGCGCATCGGGCCGACCACCGCGCGGCAGCAGTTCCAGATGCCCTTGACGTTGACGAGCATGGCGGCGTCCCACTCGCCCTCGTCGATCTGGTCGAAGCGCCCGCCCTTGAGCGTCGCGTACAGCGCGGCGTTGTTCACCAGGCCGTCGATGCGCCCGAACCTGGCGAGCGTGGCCTTGGCCATCGCGTCGACCGAGGCCCGGTCGGTGACATCGACCTGCACCGCGAGCGCGTGGTCCTTGCGCTCGCCGAGCAAAGCGATGGTCTCGTCGCAGGACGCACGATCGGCGGCCACCGCGCGGCCGCCCGCGGCCACGATGTCGAGCACGTATTGCTGGCCGATGCCGCGTGCGGCGCCGGTGACGATCACGACCTTGTCTTGCAGCATGGGCAACCCTGTCTGTGAGTGGTGTGGGACCGTGCCCCGCGCGCGCGGCGAGGCCGCGTCGCGCGGGAATTCATTGTGCATCAGCCCGGCGGGGCGTCGGCGGGTCGCAGCAGGCCGATGGCCCGCGCGACCTGCGCATCGAGCGGCTGGTCGAAGAAGTCCGGCGGCAGCGAGCCCGCCACCTCGGCGACGCGGCGCTCAAGCAGCGCGCGCAGCCGGTAGCGCGCCCGCGCGTCGCGCGGGTCCCGCCCCCGATAGGTGTCACGGCGCCACGCGAGGTGCAGGTCGATCTCGGCGGACAGCCGCTCGATCGAGGCGGCGTCCCGGATCGAGGTCAGCAGCACCGGCGCGAGCCAGCCGTCGGCGTCGCCCCGCGACAGCTGCAGCACGCGCTGGATCTCGCCGGCCAGCCGTGCCGCGCCCGGCAGGTCGGACTTGTTGATCAGGTAGATGTCGGCGAGCTCCATCACGCCCGCCTTCATCGCCTGCACGACGTCGCCCGACTCCGGGTTCAGCACCAGCACCAGGGTGTCCACCTGGTGGCGCACCGCGTGCTCCGCCTGCCCGACGCCGACCGTCTCGAGGATGACCTCCTCGAAGCCGGCGTGCTCCATCGCGTGCAGCAGCTCCGGGATGTTCTGCGCGAGGCCGTCGCCCGCCGTGCGCGAGGCGAGCGAGCGCACGAACAGCTCGTCGGCGCCGGCGAGCTCGTCCATGCGGATGCGGTCGCCGAGGATCGCGCCGCCGCTGCGCGGGCTCGACGGGTCGATGGCGAGCACACCGACCCGCGCCGTCCGCGCGCGCAGCACCGCCAGCCGCCCGCCAAGGCTGCTCTTGCCCGCGCCCGGCGGGCCGGTCAGGCCGATCCGCGACACCGGCGTGCGCCCGGCGTCATCCAGGCGCCCGGCGTGCGCGAGCACCTCGGCCACGCTCGCATTGGCGAGCCGCGTCAGCGAGCGGCCGAGCGCGCGCCGGTCGAGCGGCGCGCGGGCTTGCGGCGGGAGGTCGGCGGCCTGGTCCATGGGCGCTTGCTCGGGCCGCTCAGGCGAGCTCGCGGGCGAGTGCCGCGATCACGTCGGCCAACTGCATGTCGGCGGTGTAGATGCCGCGCACGCCGAGCGCCCGCAGCAGCGCGTGGTCCTCCGCCGGTATCGTGCCGCCCACGAATACCGCGACGTCGCCGGCCTGCGCGTCGCGCAGCCGGCCGATCACCTGCTCGACCAGCTCCTTGTGGCTGCCCGACAGGATCGACAGCCCCACCGCGTCGACGCCCTCGTCGATCGCCACGCGGGCGATGAACTCGGCGCTCTTGCGCAGGCCGGTGTAGATGACCTCGGCGCCCGCGTTGCGCAGCGCGAGCGCGATCACCTTGGCGCCGATGTCGTGGCCGTCCAGCCCCGGCTTGGCCACCAGGATGCGCTTGCCGCGCAGGGGGGCTTCAGCGGTGGCGAACGCTTCGCTCATCTGGGTGCGCCTCACAGCCGGACCGGTTCCTGGAACTCGCCCCACTGGCGCTTGAGCCGCTCGACCATCTCGCCCACGGTCGCGTACGCATGGCAGCAGTCGACCAGGTAGGGCATCAGGTTCTCGCGGTCGTCGCGTGCTGCGTCGGCCAGCTTCGAGAGGCTGCGCTCGGCGAGCGCCGCGTCGCGCGTCTGCAGCACGCGCTCGTATTTGTCGAGCACGCGCTGAGCGGCGCCCGGGTCGACGCGGAAGGTCTCGCCCACCTCGGTGCGCGCGTCGGCGTGGCGGAAGTGGTTCTGCCCGACCACCACGGTCTCGCCGCTGTCGTTGCGGACCTTGCGCTGCATCGCGCGCTCGGCGAGGCGCATCTGCAGCCAGCCGTCCTCGATCGCCTTGACCACGCCGCCGTAGTCGTCGATCTCGCGCATCACCGCCTCGATCCCCGCCTCCATCCGGTCGGTGTGCTGCTCGACGAAGTAGCTGCCGCCGAGCGGGTCGACGGTGCGCGCGATGCCGCTCTCGAAGGCGATCATCTGCTGCGTGCGCACCGCGATCTCGGCGGAGGCCTCGGTCGGGATCTGGAAGGCCTCGTCGAACGCACAGGTGAAGATGGACTGCGCGCCGCCCATCACCGCGGCCATGGTCTCGACGGTCACGCGCACGATGTTGTTGTACGGCTGGGGCGCCACCAGCGACGACCCGCCGCACACCACCCCGAAGCGGAAGTGCTGCGCCTTGGGGTCGGTGACGCCGTAGCGCTCCTTCATCAGCCGGGCCCACAGGCGGCGGCCCGCGCGGAACTTGCAGACCTCCTCGAAGAAGTCCATGTGCACGTAGAAGAAGAACGACAGCCGCTTGGCGAACCTCTCGACGTCGCCCCCGCGCGCGCGCAGCTCGTCGACGTAGGCCAGGCCGTTGGCCAGCGTGTAGGCCATCTCCTCCACCGCGGTGGCGCCTGCGTCGCGCACGTGGGCGCCGGCGATGCTGATGGGATTGAAGCGCGGCGTCTCGTCGTTGGAATACAGGATCGAGTCGGCGATCAGCCGCATCGATGGGCGCACCGGGAAGATCCAGGTGCCGCGCGCGACATACTCCTTGAGGATGTCGTTCTGGATGGTGCCGGTGAGCCGGGCGCGCGGCACGCCACGCTTGTCGGCGACCGCGAGGTACATCGCGTAGATGATCGCCGCGCTGCCGTTGATCGTGAACGAGGTGGAGATCCTGCCGAGGTCGATGCCGTCGAACAGGATCTCGGCCTCGCTCAGGTTGGACAGCGACACGCCGACCTTGCCGATCTCGGGGCGCGCCATCGGGTCGACCGGATCGAAGCCGCATTGAGTGGGCAGGTCGAGCGCGACCGACAGGCCGGTCTGACCCTGGTCGAGCAGGAAGCGGTATCGCTCGTTGGTGTCCTCGGCGGTGCCGAAGCCGGAGTACTGCCGGATCGTCCACAGCCGGCCGCGGAAGCCGTCGGGGAAGATGCCGCGTGTGAACGGGTACTCGCCGGGCTCGCCGACCCGCGCCGGGTCGACCGACTCGGGGCCGACCCGCACGGGGACCTCGATGCCGGACGGGCTGGTCTGCGAGACGCGGGGCTCGGCAAGCGGGCGGGGCGGGGCGTTCATGGCTTCTCCCGGGCGGGCGACATCACGCGGTCGACCGCCGTCCAGTGATCGGGGTGCACCCAGGTCTGCACGAGGCCGGCCTGCTCGATGTCGCGGCGCTGCGCGTAGGGCAGGCCCTCGCGCGCGGCGATCGCGTGGCGCTTGCAGGCGCGCAGCACCGTGGGCGACTGCTTGAGGATCGGCGACACGAAGCGCTCGAGCGCGGCCTCGAGCCCGGCCTCGTCGCTGACCACGTCGGCCAGGCCCCACTCCAGCGCGAGCGCGGCCGGCACCAGCTCGCTGCGCGTGGTCATGCGCAGCGCGCGCGCGCGGCCCACCAGGCCGTAGAGGTCCGCGCTGCCGCCCCAGGCGGCGGTGATGTTCAGCCGCCCGTGGATGAAGCCGATGTACGCGCCCTCGCGCATCACGCGGAAGTCGCAGGCGACCGCGAGCTCCGCGCCGCCGCCGATCGCGTCGCCGTTGAGCACCGCGACCACCGGCACCGGGCACTGGCGCACCGCGTCGAGCGCGCCGCGGCAGGCCTCGACCATCGCGGCGGTCTGCGCCTCGGTGCGCACGTCGGCGAGGTCGCGCAGGTCGCCGCCCGCCGCGAAGTAGCGGTTGCCCGCGCCCGTGATCACCACGCAGCGCAGCTCGGGGCTGGACGCCGCCGCCGTCAGCCGCTCGCGCAGCGCGGTGAGCACCGGGCGCGACAGCGGGTTGAACTTGTCCGGGCGGTTGACCGTCAGGCGCAGCAGGCCGCCGGCCTCGACGGCGAGCAGGGTGTCCTCGCTCATCGCGTGTCCCCGGCCGTCTCCAGCCGCTTCACGCACTGCGACAGCAGCGCGCCCAGCCTCGCCTCGGCGGGCTTCATCCGGTGCATGGGGCCGGCGATGGCCACGCCCATCACCGTGTTCCCCAGGCGCAGCGGCGCGGCCAGCGCCATCACGTCGGCCACGTTCTCGCCGCGGGTCACGCACCAGCCTCGCCGGCGCGACTGCTCGAGGTCGGCGAGGAGCTGCGCCGGCTTCGTGAGCGTGCGGTCGGTCACGCGCTCGAGCGGGTGGCTGGCGAGCCAGTCCGCCAACTGGGCGGGCGCCAGGCTCGCCAGCAGGGTCTTGCCGATCGAGCTCGAGTGCAGCGGCTTGCGCTCGCCGGCGCGCGAGGAGTAGCGGATCGACTGGCGGCTCTCCAGCACCAGCAGGTACAGCACCGAGTCGCCCTGGCGCGTGCCCAGGATCACCGTCTCGTCGCACTCGTCGCGCAGTGCGGCGAGCCCGGGCTCGAGCAGCCGCGCGATCGGGTCGTTGGCGCGGATCTCGTCGGCCATGTCCCACAGCCGGCGGGTCGGATAGGCGTCCCGCGCGCCTACGAAGTACAGGAAGCCGCTCTGCTCGAGCGCGCGCATCGCGCCATGGCAGGTGGATACCGGGATGTCGGCGAGCCGGGCGAGTTCGGACAGCGACAGCGGGCGCCGAGCCTGGCGGTAGGCCTCGAAGATCTCGAGCGAGCGCAGGGTGGAGCGGCTCGAGCCGGCCTGGGTGTCGGTGGTCATCGGTGCTCGCGTGGTGGGGTGGGGTCTGCCGCGGCGCGCCGGCCGGTGGGTCGGTGGGGCGTTCCGACGGCGCAGCCTCGCTATTCAGAATGCCGACAATGATTTTGTCCCGTTGAAACACTCGCGTCAATCGCAGGGTGATCGGGCAGGGTCGGCGGGCGGCCCGGCGCGGGGCCCGGCCCTGGCGCTCAGGCAGGCACTTCCGAGCCGTCCCAGGCGAAGACCCGGCCCGAGTCGGCGGGGCCCAGCCGGTCGAGCACGTCGAGCAGGTGGGCGGCCGACTGTGCGGGCGTGAACAGGCGGTCCTGCGCGACGCGGGCCTGGAAGGGCGCCGACAGCGCCGTGTCCACCGTGCCCGGGTGCAGGCCGACGCAGACCCCGTCGCGGGCGGTGCGCGCCCATTCGATGGCGAGCGTGCGCAGCAGCATGTTGAGCGCGGCCTTGGAGGCGCGGTAGCCGTACCAGCCGCCCACGCGGTTGTCCGAGATGCTGCCCACCCGTGCCGACAGCGCGGCGAACGTCACCGGCCCCTGGCGCGGCATCAGCGGCATGAAGTGCCGTGCCACCAGTGCGGGGCCGGTCGCGTTGACCGCGAACAGCCGCGCCAGCCGGGCCGGGTCGAGCGCAGCCATCGACTTCTCGGGGCGCAGGCCGTCGGCGTCGTCGTGCAGCAGGCCGGTCGCGACGATCACCCGCCGCACCGGCGCGAGCGTGCGCGCGAGCGCGGCGGCGGCCGCGATGCTGGCCTCGTTGGTGAGGTCGAGCGTGCCGCGCACGAGCACGGGGGCCCGGGCGGGGCCGTCCGGCGGCGCGGCTTGCCCGGCGCTGGCCGCGCCGGTCGTGCCGACAGCGGCCGGCGGGTCGGGCGCGGGCCGGCGCGACAGCGCCAGCACCGTCGCGTACCCGCCGCGCGCCATCAGCGCCTCGACCAGGGCCGCGCCGAGCCCGCCGCCGGCGCCCACCACGACGGCGGTCGCGTCGGCGGCGCCCGGGGTGTCCGACGGCCTCACATCGCCGCCGTGAAGCCGCCGTCGACCACCAGCACGTGGCCGGTGACGAACGAGGCCTCGTCGGATGCAAGGAACACCGCCGCCGGACCGATCTCCTCGACCCGCCCCCAGCGGCGCACCGGCGTGCGCTGCTCGACCCAGCCGCTGAAGGCCTCGTTCTCGACCAGCGCGGTGTTCATCTCGGTGGCGAAGAAGCCGGGTGCGATGCAGTTGACCGTTACGCCGGAGGGCGCGAGCTCGACGGCGAGCTGGCGCGCGAGCGCGTGCACCGCCCCCTTGGAGGCGACGTAGGCCGAGACGGTCGCGCGCGCGTTGATCGCGCTCATCGAGCCGGTGAGCACGATGCGACCCCGCCCCGCCGGCAGCATCGCGCGGGCGGCCTCGCGCGACAGCGTCCATACCGCGGTGAGGTTGGTGTCCAGCACGCGGCGGAAGTCCTCGGTCGCGAACTCGGTGATCGGGCTGCGGTGCTGGATGCCGGCATTGGCCACCAGGATGTCGAAGCGGCCGTGCCGCGCGAGCGCCCCCGCGATGGCGGCGGCGCCCGCGGCCTCGTCGGTGACGTCGAAGGCCACCGCTTCGGCGCTCAGCCCGCGCCCCGCCAGCTCGGCCACCCGCCCGGCCAGGACCGCCTCATCGCGCGCGTTGAGCATCACGTGCGCCCCCGCCTGCGCGAGCGACTGCGCCATCGCCCAGCCCAGCCCCCGCGACGCGCCGGTGACCAGCGCGACCTTGCCTTTCAGATCGAACATTCGTCGACTCCTCCGTGTGTCGCGCCAGCATAGGGCAGGAGCGCCCGGACCCGCCCCGCGGGTTGCGCTCATCGCCGCCGGTTTGCGCGCCGCGCCCGAAGCGCGGATCATCGGGTGCCCATTGGTCATCCCCCAAGACATCGCCGTGAAACCCTTCGCCGCCCTCCTGCTCGCGCTCGCCGCCGCGTCCGCCGTCGCCCAGTCGCCCGCCCCGTCCGGCGATCTCGCCGCGCGTGCGGCCAAGGAGCCCGGCGCCACCGTGCTGCCGAGCGGCGTGGTCTACCGCGCCACCGCGCAGGGCAGCGGCGTCAACCCGACCGCCACCGACACCGTGCGCGTGCACTACCGCGGCGTGCTGGCCGACGGCAAGGAGTTCGACAGCTCGATCAAGCGCGGCCAGCCGGCCGAGTTCCCGCTGAACCGCGTGATCAAGTGCTGGACCGAGGGCGTGCAGATGATGAAGGCGGGCGGCAAGGCCACGTTGACCTGCCCGCCGGCGGTCGCCTACGGCGAGCGCGGTGCGGCGGGGGTGATTCCCCCGAACGCGACGCTGCAGTTCGAGATCGAGCTGCTGGGTATCGTGCGCTGACGCCGGCCGGTCGGGGCGCCGGCCCCGGGCCGGCCGCGGCGCGGCGCGCGAGGTCGGCCTCGGGACCCGCGCCTCACCCGACCCGACCCGGCGCCACCACCGTCGCGCCGTTCAGTCCCATCGCGACCAACGCGGCCCATAGCGCCACGTAGCCGAGCGTGAACGCCCACAGCGCGGGCATCGCGCGGCCGGGCGCGAGCCGAGCGAGCGCCAGGCCCGCGAGCGGCAGCAGCTGCTGGGCGTGCAGCCCCACGAAGTGCGCGGGCCGCAGGTCGCCGCGCGGGTGCCAGCCTACGATCGGCAGGCCGGTGCCCGCCGGCGGCTGCATCGAGCCGAGCAGGCCGCCCGCGCCCGCGCCGAGCAGGAATGTCAGCACGAGGCCGGCGACGATCGCGACGCGCACCGGGTCGCCGCGCAGCGGCCCGCCGTGGCGGACGACCTCGCGCGCGAGCACCGCCTGCGTGAACGTGAGCGCGAGCGCGCCCAGGCCCATCGCCGAGTACAGCGCGGCGCTCAGCGGCGAGTCGAAGTTGTAGTGCGACGCGCGCCCGAGCGCGGCCTGCAGCGCGATGTAGCCGATCTCGAGGCTGCCGGCCACGAGGATCGTGCCGACGACCGCGCGCACCGGCGCGGCGCGCCGGCGCGCCGCCGGCAGCAGGCCGACGAACCACGCGGTGGTGAGCGCGAACAGGCCGAGCGAGGCCATGAACTTGAGCGGCTTGACCCACACCGACACGCCGCGCAGGCTGCGTTCGTCCAGGCCCAGCGCGATCGCGGCGGGGATCATCGCGAGCCACATCGCAAGCCCGAAGGCGGCCAGCATCGGCTCGCCCGCGCGCGCCTGCGCGAGCCAGGCGCGAGCGAGCCGCAGCGGCGCGGGCAGGGCGCCGCCGGGCGCGGCGCCATCGCGGGGGGACGCGCTCATGCCGCGCTCCCGGGCGCCGCGCGCAGCGACGAAGGACGCAGCGCCGCGCGCAGCGCGAAGAAGGCGAGCAGGCCCGCCGGCCCGAACAGGAAGGTCAGCGCCAGCACCGGCACGACGGCCAGGTGCGGCAGCCCGAGCTGCCCCGCGCGCTGCGCGATCCAGGTACCGACGAACAGGTCGAAGGCCAGGTAGTGGATCCAGCCGGCGGTGAGCGCGCCGGGCGAGTCGAACAGCGCGCGCACCTCGGCGAGCGAGCCGAAGCCGCCCTGCGCCGGCCAGTGCGCCGCGAGCATCCACACGTAGACGAGCGCGAAGGCGAGCGGCAGCAGGCGACCGGTGACGCGCCAGGTCCAGCGCGACCAGCGCGCCGACGGCGGGGAGACGGCCAGCGCGATCCAGGCCGGCAGCGCGATGCCGTTGGCGAGCGCGAATACGGTGTCGGGTGTGACGGCCATGGCGTCAGACCAGCGCGGTCATCACGGCGAGGGCGACGATGCCCGCGACGGTGGCGACCGAGCCGACGGCGGCGGCGATCCCGAGCAGGGCGGCGGTTGCGGGGCAGGCGGTGTGCATGGCGATCCTCGCGGGGGCGGGGTGGACGATGGATGCGGGCGCGGCGGCACTAGACAGTGTCCAGTACGGTTCGAAGATAAGTGATAGACTTGACACTGTCAAGTGTTCTTGGACCGACGATCCGCGATGCCTGCTCCCCGTCCCGCCCCCCGCAAGCGAGCCGCCTTGGCGGCTGCGCCCGCCACAGGTGACCTGCGCCAGCGCATCCTCGCCGCCAGCGTCGCGCTGCTCGAGACCGACGGCCTCGCCGCGCTCAGCATGCGCGAGGTCGCGCGCCGGGCGGGCGTCACGCACCAGGCGCCGTACCACCACTTCGCGGACCGCGAGTCCATCCTCGCCGAGCTGGTCGGCGACGGCTTCGAGGCGCTGGCCCGCCGCATGGAGCGCGCCAGCGGCCGCGCGGCGAAGCTCGGGCCGCGTACCGCGCTGCTCGAGGCCGGCGAGGCCTACGTGGGGTTCGCGCTCGAGCACCCTGGTGTGTTCCGCATCATGTTCCGCCCGGAGGTGTGCGACCTCGGTCGCTTCCCGGCGGCGCAGGCCGCCGGCGAGCGCGCCTTCGAGTCGCTCGGGCGGCTGGTGCGCACCGTGCACGGCGCCTTCGACGACGCGCTGGCCAGCATGTACTGGGCGCAGGTGCACGGCCTGGCTTGCCTGATCCTCGACGGTGGCCTGGGCCACCGGCTGCCTGGCGCGCGCGAGCGCCGCGCCCACGTGCGCGCGACGCTCGGACGATTCGCGGACTACGTCGCCGGCCCCGCGGCGCCCGGCCCGCGCTGAGCATCGCCACCGGCGCTCCTCACAGCGGCGCGCCGCAACGCCAGCACAGCTCGAAGGTCTCCGGGTTGTCCTCGCCACAGCGGCACCAGCGGATGCCCGCGCGGCTGCGGTCGGCCTCGTGGTCGCGCAGCAGCGCGGTGGCTCGAACGCGGTCGGCGGCATCGGCGATCCAGACCTGCGGCATCGCCGACTCGGGGGGCAGCTCGCCCACCGCGCCCTGCACGTGGAGGTTCAGCAGGTGGGCGCGGATGCCGTGCCGCGCGAGCAGGTCGCGCAGCAGGTGCGCCTGCACGGGGTCGAGTCGGACGAGCATCTCCATCGGGTGATAGGGTACGACGATCCGGCCGCGCCCGACCCTGCGAGGCCCGCGCCGATGCCGTGCCCTGCAGCACCCCCACCCCCGGAGATCCCCGATGAGCGTCGAGTTCCTGAACCCCGCCGGCCTGTCGCGCGGCAGCTATTCCCACACCGCCGTCGTCACCGGCGGACGCACCGTCTACGTGTCGGGGCAGGTCGCCTTCGACGAGGCCGGCCGCGTGGTCGGCACGACCTTCGCCGAGCAGGCCGAGCGCGTGCTCGAGAACCTGCGCATCGCGCTCGCCGCGGGCGGCGCGCAGTACGCGCACATCGTGAAGATGAACGTTTACGTGCGCGACCTGACCGCCGAGAAGCTGCGCACCTTCCGCGAGATCCGTACGCGCCGCTTCGGCACACACCAGCCGGCCAGCACGCTGGTCGCCACGCCCGCGCTGGTGCACGAGGACCTGATGCTCGAGGTGGAGGCGGTCGCGGTCGTCGACTGACCGGCCGCGGCACCGGCCCGCGCCGCGGCGCCGTCGCGCGAGGCGGGCCTGGGCGGACGCACGGCGCGCCGCGTCACCTCATTGCGGTATGGCGTCCGCGCCGACACGCGCCCACCATCGATTCGACCGGGCCGGAGCGCGCTCGGCAGGGAGGATCCATGACAGATACCGGAAGGACCGTCCGCTGCACCCCACGCCTGGCGTTCACCTGCCGGGCCACGCTGCTCGCCGCGGCCCTACTGGCCGCCGGCTGCAACGGGACCGACCCGCAGGTGGCCGCCGAGCCCGCCGTCACCGTGATGCAACCTCGCGAGGCGGCCGACCCCTCCGCGCAGACGCGGTCCGCGCTCTACGCGTCGATGGCCGAGGCGAAGCTGTTTCTCGCCGCCCATCCGGGCCGCTCGCTGAGCGTGGAAGTGGGGGCGTGCTGCGGCTTCGACTCGGCCGAGCAGGCGGTGCAGGGCATCTGGGGGGAGCAGATCGCCGCCGACCTGCCGCGCAGCGTGCCGGTCTTCGTGACGGGGGTCGACCTGCGCCTGGCCGCGACCGCGGTCGACATGCTCGGCGCGTCCGGGTTCACCCGCGTCTACCTGGTCGACCGCGGGCGGTGACCGCGGCCGCCCCGCTTGTCGACGGATCAGCCGGCCCCGCCCCGGCGCAGCGCCCGGCGCAGCGCGGCGATCTCCTCGGCGAGGTCGGCCACCAGCGCCGCCAGCTCGGGCCCGGCATCGAAGTCGCGCTCGACGCGGACCATGCGGCGCACGCGCGTGAAGGCCACGGCGTCGAAGCGCCAGGCCGTCGGCTCGCCGGCCGGCGCCTCGAGCAGGCCGGCCTCGACGCGCTCCTGCACCCATCGGGGTTCCACCGCCACCGCCCGGCACAGCTCGTCGAGCGACAGCGCTGCGTCCTCGAGCATCGCCTCCACCATCCGTTCCGATCGACTCGCCATGGTCACCTCCCGGCGACGCGTGCGTCGAAGTCCGGCAACTCGCGCGCCATCGACTCGTAGAGCCTGCGGGCGCGCGGATCGTCGGCCGAGGGCAGCACGACGCGGATCGCGAGATCGAGGTCGCCGGGCGGCTGGCCCGGCAGGCCGCGGCCCCGTACCGTCAGCACGCGTCCGCCCTGCGCCCCGGCCGGCACCCTGAGCTTCATCGTCGAGCCGTCCGGCATCGCGACCGGCACCACCGCGCCGAGCGCGGCCTCCCAGGGCGACACCGGCAACTCGCCGAGCAGGTTCGGGCCGTCGACCTCGAAACGCGGATGCGGCCGGAAGCTCACCTCGAGGAACAGGTCGCCCGCGGGCGCGTTGCCGTGGCCCGCGCCGCCCTGCCCGCCGAGCCGGATCAGCTGGCCGGGGCGCACCCCGGCAGGGATCTTGACGTCGAGCGTTCGCTCGCGCAGCGTCGGGCGCCCGGCGTCGTCGAGCTGCGGGCTGCGAAGCGTCACCTGCCGCATCGCGCCGCGAAACGCGTCCTCGAGATCGAGCAGGATGCGCGCGTGGTGGTCGTGGCCGCGCGCCTCGAAGCGCTCGAAGCCGCCCTGCGCGCCGCGCCGCCGCGCGCCCCCGCCCATGCGACCGAACAGCTGCGAGAAGAAGTCGCTGAACTCGCCGTCGGCGCCGTCGCCCTGGCCCGGCCCGCTGAACTCGAAGCCGGCGTCCCAGTCGGGCGGCGGCGTGAAGGCCTCGCCCTGGCGCCGGCCCTGGCCGATGGCGTCGTAGGCGGCCCGCTTCTCGGGGTCCGACAGCACCGCGTTGGCCTCGTTGATCTCGCTCATGCGCGCGGTCGCGTCGGACTCCTTGCTGACGTCCGGGTGGTACTTGCGCGCAAGCCGGCGGAACGCCTTCTTGATCTGGTCGGCGGTCGCGTCGCGCGCGACGTCGAGCACCTTGTAGTAGTCCTTGAACTCCACGTTGTCCGCTCCCTCCTCGTCAGCATGGGGGCGGGGCGGCGCGGCTTCAAGGGGCGGATACGCCGTCCTTCTGCAGGTCGGCGCGCCGCCGGCACCGGGCCGTCAGCGCCAGGCCACCTCGTGGCGCAGGGTCAGGGGGCCGAGGCGCTCCTGAACCCGCTCGCGCAGGGCCGCGCGGGCCGCCTCGGGCACGCCCTCGATGCCCACCGTGATGAGGCTGCCGTGCACGGGGTGCGCGCCCACCTCGACGGTCAGGCCCGGCAGTGCGAGGTCGGCCAGCATCATCGTCGCCACCCGCCGCGCCGCGTCCCAGCGCAGCGCGGGCTTGAACACCTTGCCCACCCCGGTGAGCGGCATCGGGTCGACCCGGTGCACCGCCACCGGCACGGCCGCCCGCTCCGGCGTGCGCTCGCGCACGAAGTCGAGCAGGTCCGCCATGTCGGCGCTCGCGCCGGGCTTGAGCTGCACGAAGGCCACCGGCAGCTCGCCCGCGTAGGCGTCGGGCTGTCCGACCATCGCGGCGAGCGCTACCGCCGGATGCTGGAACAGGATCTCCTCGATCGGCTGCGGGTCGATGTTGTGGCCGCCGCGGATCACCAGGTCCTTCGCGCGGCCGGTGATCCACAGATAGCCGTCCTCGTCGAGGCGGCCGAGGTCGCCCGAGTTGACCCAGCCCGGCTCGATGAAGGCGTCGCGGTTGTGGGTCTCGCTGAGGTAGCCGCTGAACACGCCCGGCCCGGCCATCGCCACGACGCCGATCTCCCCGGGCGCGCAGTCGCCGGCGCAGCGGCCCTCGCTGTCGATCTTGACGATGCGCACGCGGGCGTACGGCACCGGGTGGCCCGCCGAGCCCAGCAGGATCGGCCGGTCGAGGAAGGAGATGGTGTGCACGCTGGAGGTCTCGGTCATCCCGTAGACCTCGAGGACCGGCCAGCCGAAAGTCTCGGTGTAGGCCCGCCCGATCGCGACCGGGATCGCCGAGCCGCCGGCGGCGGCGCGCCGGACGCTCGACAGGTCGGCGCCGTCCACCGGGGTGGCGAGCGCCGCGGTCAGCACGGTCGGCACGCCGATGAAATTGACCGGGCGGAAGCGCTCGACCAGTTTCCAGACGTTGCGCACGGCCACCGGGCTGCGCCAGCCGGCCGGCGACACCACGACCAGCGTGCCGCCGCTCGACAGGGCCGAGAGGGCCTGCGTCAGCGCGCCGCCCACGTGGAACAGCGGCAGCCCGAAGAGCATCGGCTCGCCCGGCCGCAGGCGCAGCATCAGGCCCATCGTCCAGGCCTGGCAGACCTGGTTGCGATGGGTGTGGCGGACCAGCTTGGGCGTGCCGGTGGTGCCGCCGGTGTGGAAGTAGGCGGCGACGTCGTCGGGCGCGATCCGGCGCCCGCTCGCGAGCACGTCGGCCGGCTGCGCGTCGAGCAGCGCGTCGAAGTCGTGCAGCGCCGGCCCGGGCGCGCCCGCGGCGTCGGCCACCGCCTGCGCGCCACCCACGACCACGATCGCCTGCAGATCCGGCAACTCGCCGCGGATGCGCTGCACCTTCTCCCAGATGTCGCTGCCGGGCGTGGGCCCCAGCGCGACCAGCACGCGGGTGCCGGCCGCGCGCAGGATCTCGACCAGCTGCTGCGGCTCGAGCAGCGGGTTGACCGGGTTGGCGATGCCGGCGGCCTCCGCGCCGAACAGCGTGCACAGGCTCTGCGGCAGCAGCGGCAGCAGGAAGCTCACGACCTTGCCGGGACGCACGCCGAGCGCGTGGAACGCGTTGGCGGCCTGGGTCACGCGCCGCACGAACAGGCCGTGCGGGATGTCGATCGGGGCCGCCTGCGGGTCGGCGTCGGGCAGGAAGCGGACCGCGATCGCAGCCGGGTCGACGCCGCCGCCGAGCTGCAGCGCCTCGTAGGTGCTGCGCGCCGCGATGCGCTCGTCGTAGGCTGCGGCCTCGAAGGCGCGCACCGCCTTGTCGGTCGAGAGGTCGGGCCAGTCCGGGCCGATCAGGCGGTCGAGCAGGTGCAGGCGGGTCACGGAGCGTCTCCTCGGATCCCAGATGCCGGTATTCCGGCTCATGGGTCGTGGGTCGGCCGGCCGCGGATCGCGGGCGGCGCGGCGGTGGCAGGCCGCGGCCGATGGTCGCCCGCGGTGGGAGGGCCGTCAATCCTGCTCGGCGTCCGTCAGCGCCGCGGCCTGCGTCGGTGGCGAAGGCCGCCGCGGTCACTGGCTCGAGCAGCGGCGCCTGCGGCAGCACGCTGCTCGGCTCGGGCAGCGGGAAGAGCCACTGGTGGATGAAGTCGTGGGTCGACTCGAGCCAGCGGTCGTCCCGGGGCCGGGTCCCGCCGGGGATGCGGCGGCGACCGGGCGCATGCAACGGCCACGCTGCACGATGCCCGGCGTGGCCGCGCACGCGCCGCGTTGCGCCTGGCTGCGACCGCGCCGGCCCGGTATCCTTGGCCGATCAGGCGGCGCGCCCCGGGCCCGCCGCCCGCCTCGCCGACCCCCTGCCATGACCGCACTCGTCTTCGATACCGAAACCACCGGCGTGACCGACCCGGGCCTGATCGAGGCCGCGTGGCTGCGCATCGACGACCCGGTGCGCCTGAACGTCGTCGAGCGCTTCGAGCAGCGCTACGCGCCCGGCCGCCCGATCGAGCTCGGCGCGATGGCGGTCCACCACATCGTCGACGCCGACCTCGAAGGCTGCCCGCCGTCGAGCGCGTTCCGGCTGCCGGCGGACGTGCGCTACCTGATCGGCCACAACGTCGACTTCGACTGGCAGGTGATCGGCCGGCCCGACGTGCGCCGCATCGACACCCTGTGCCTCGCCCGGCAGGTCTTCCCCGGGCTCGACGCCTACGGGCTCGGCGCGCTCACCTACCACCTGCAGGACCCGCGCGAGGCGCGCGAGCGGCTGCGCGCCGCGCACGCCGCCGCGGCGGACGTGGCGCTGTGCCTCGACCTGCTGCGCGCCATCGTCGCGCGCCTGGGCACGGTGCCCTCGTGGGAGGCGCTGTGGGCGCACTCCGAGACCGCCCGCGTGCCGACCGTCATGCCCTTCGGCAAGCACCGGGGCGTGGCCATGGCCGAGGTGCCTGCCGACTACAAGCGCTGGCTGCGCGGCCAGCCCGACGTGGACCCCTACCTGCGACAGGCGCTCGAGCGCTGAACCAAGGACACTCCCGATGACGTACCGCACCCTTTCCCGCCGCACGCTGCTGTCTGCCGCCGCGGCGACGCTCGGCGCGCTCGTCGCCGGCGGCGCGCTCGCCCAGCAGGCCGTCGCCGACCGTCCGCACAAGGTCGTCTTCCAGGTCAGCGATGCCGACCCCGCCAGGTGGGCGCTCGCGCTCAACAACGTGCGCAACGTCCAGACCGACCTCGGCGCAGGCAATGTCGCCGTCGAGATCGTCGCCTATGGGCCGGGCATCGGCATGCTGAAGATGGACTCGGTCGTGGGCACGCGGATTTCGGAGGCGCTGGCCGCGGGCGTGTCGGTGGTCGCCTGCGAGAACACCATGAAGAACCAGAAGGTCGCGCGCGAGGACATGCTGCCGCGCATCGGCTACGTCGAGGCGGGCGTGGTCCAGCTGATGAAGCGCCAGCGCGAGGGCTACGCGTACATCCGGCCCTGAGCGGCGTCGCGCCGGCTGCTTCGCCCGCGATCGGCGCACGGCGCACGGCGCACGGCGCACGGCGCGGACCCTGCCGCGAGCCCGGGCGAAGGCCCCGTTCGCGTATCCTGCAGCCTTGCCTCGAAGCCCCCGAACGATGACCTGGTCGATCCTCGCACGCGATCCCGCCACCGGCGCCTTCGGCGTGGCCGTCGCCACCCGGTTCTTCGCGGTCGGGGCGCTGTGCGTGCATGCCGACGGCGGCGTCGGCGCGCTGGCCACGCAGGCGCTGATCAACCCCACCTTCGGTCCCCGCGGGCTGCGCATGCTGCGCGAGGGCGCGGCGGCCACGCACGTCGTCGCGGCGCTGGTGGAGGCCGACCCCGGCCGCGCCACGCGCCAGTTGCACGTGATGGACGCGCGCGGCGGCATCGCGGCGCACACCGGCACCGACTGCGTGGACTGGTGCGGCCACGCGATCCACGATGGCTTCTCGGTCGCGGGCAACATGCTCGCGGGCCCCGAGGTGATCGCCTGCACCGCGCAGGCGTACGCGGCGGGCGCCGCGCTGCCCTTCGCGCAGCGCCTGCTCGCGTCGCTGCGCGCCGGCGAGGCGGCGGGCGGCGACAAGCGCGGCAAGCAGTCGGCGGCGCTGCGCATCCACACCACCGAGGAGTACCCGGCGCTCGACCTGCGCGTGGACGACCACACCGACCCGCTCGCCGAGCTCGAGCGGCTCGAGCGCGTGAGCCGCGAGCGCTTCGTGCACTTCGCCCGCTGCTTCGCGACCCGCGCCGACCCGGGCGGCGTCTGGGATCGCGAGGCGCTCGACGCCTCGATCGCGCGCGCCCTGCAGTCCGGGGCGGACGGGGCCGCGGCGCCGGAGCGGCCCGCGCCTTGACCCCGCTGCTCGAGGTCGACGACCTGCGGGTCGCGTTCGCCACGCCCCGCGGCCCGGCGCACGCGGTCGACGGCGTCAGCCTCGCGGTCGAGGCGGGGCAGACCCTGTGCGTCGTCGGCGAGTCGGGCAGCGGCAAGAGCGTCACCGCGCTGGCCATCATGGGTCTGCTTGCGAGCCCGCCCGCCACCGTCGCCGGGCGCATCCGCTTCGAGGGCCGCGACCTGGTGGGCCTCGCGCCGCGGGCGCTCGCCGACCTGCGCGGCGACCGGCTCGCGATGATCTTCCAGGAGCCGATGACCTCGCTGAACCCGGCCTTCACGGTCGGCTCGCAGCTCGCCGAGGTGCTGGTGCGCCATCGCGGGATGGGCGCGCAGGCCGCCCGCGACGCGTCCGTCGAGATGCTGCGCACCGTACGCATCCCGGCGCCCGAGCGGCGCGTCGACGACTTCCCGCACCGGATGTCCGGCGGCATGCGTCAGCGCGTGATGATCGCGATGGCGCTGCTGTGCAAGCCGGCGCTGCTGATCGCCGACGAGCCCACCACCGCGCTCGACGTGACCATCCAGGCGCAGGTGCTCGCGCTGATGCGCGGGCTGGGCCGCGAGACCGGCACGTCCATCGTGCTGATCACGCACGACCTCGGCGTGGTCGCGCAGATGGCCGACCGCGTGGCCGTGATGTACGCCGGGCAGGTGGTCGAGCAGGCGCCGGTCGAGGCGCTGTTCCGCATGCCGCAGCATCCGTACACCGTCGGCCTGATGGGCGCGATCCCGTCGGTCGCCGCGCCGCGCGCGCGTCTCGCCGCGATCGAGGGCATGGTGCCCGCGGCCACCGCGATGCCCACCGGCTGCCGCTTTGCGAGCCGCTGCCCCTTCGCCGACGCGCACTGCCGTGCCGAGGCGCCGCCGCTGCGCGAGGTCGAGCCCGGCCACGCGTCGCGCTGCTGGAAGGCGCCGCTCGAGGCGCTGGCCGCGACCCTGCCGCCGCTGCCCGCGGCGCGTGCCGCATGACCGCGCTGCTGCGGGCCGAGGGCCTGGTCAAGCACTTCCCGGTGCGCACCGGCCTGCTCGGGCGCAGCACGGCGTCGGTGCGCGCCGTGGACGGCGTGTCGCTCGAGGTGGCCGCGGGCGGCACCTTCGCGATCGTCGGCGAGTCGGGCTGCGGCAAGTCCACCGTCGCGCGCCTGCTGCTGCGGCTGATCGAGCCCGACGCGGGCCGCATCGTCGTCGACGGCGAGGATATGCGCGCGGCCGGTCCGGCGGCGCTGCGCCGGCTGCGCGGGCGCATCCAGCTGGTGTTCCAGGATCCCTACGGCTCGCTCAACCCGCGCATGACCGCCGGCGACATGCTCGCCGAGCCGCTGCTGCTGCACGAGGTCGTGCCGCCTGCGCAGCGCGCCGGGCGGGTCGCCGAGCTGCTGTCGCTGGTGGGGCTGCGCGCCGACGCCGCGCGCCGCTATCCGCACGAGTTCTCGGGCGGTCAGCGCCAGCGTCTCGCGATCGCCCGCGCGCTCGCCGCGGGGCCCCGGGTCATCGTCTGCGACGAGCCGGTGTCGGCGCTCGACGTCTCCATCCAGGCGCAGATCCTGAACCTGCTCGCCGAGCTGCAGCGCGGCTTGGGGCTCGCCTACGTGTTCATCTCGCACGACCTCGCCGTTGTGCGCCAGATCGCGACCGAGGTCGGCGTGATGTACCTCGGCAAGCTCGTCGAGACCGGCCCGGCGGCGGCGGTGTTCGGCGCGCCCCGCCATCCCTACACCCGCGCGCTGCTGTCGGCGGTGCCGGTGCCCGACCCCGGCGCGCGCACCGGCGAGCCGCCCCTCGGCGGCGACGTACCGAGCCCGCTCGCGCCGCCCCCGGGCTGCGGCTTCCACACGCGCTGCCCGCATGCCGACGCGCGCTGCCGCAGCGAGGTGCCCGTGCTCGAGGCCGCCGCCGACGGCGTCGCGATCGCGTGCTGGCACTGGCGCCGACTCCCCCCGCCCGAGGCGCCGCGCGCGCGCCTGCTCCGACCCGACGATGCACTGGCGCGGCTGCAGGCCGCGTTCGTGCGCTGAGCCCCGCCGCCCCCGAACCCGAATCGAGACCCACGGAGAACCCACGATGATCCCGACGACCGCCCTGAAGACCGCTGCCGCCGCGCTCGCGCTCGCCTGCGCCACCGCGGCGAGCGCGCAGACCACGCTGCGCATCGGCCTGGCGGAGGACCCCGACGCGCTTGACCCCACGACGGCCCGCACCTACGTCGGGCGGATCGTGTTCGCGTCGCTGTGCGACAAGCTGTTCGACATCGACGACAAGCTGAACATCGTGCCGCAGCTCGCGCTGAGCCACGACACCTCGGCCGACGGCAAGACGGTGACCATCCGGCTGCGCCCCAACGTCACCTTCCATGACGGCGAGAAATTTGACGCCGAGGCCGCCCGCTTCAGTCTCGATCGGCACCTGACGATGCAGGGCTCGTTCCGGCGCGGCGAGATCTCGCCGATCGAAAAGATCGACGTCGTCGACCCGCTCACGATCCGCCTGTCGCTGAAGGCCCCGTTCGCGCCGCTGATGGCGCAGCTCACCGACCGCGCCGGCATGATGGTCTCGCCCAAGGCCGCGACCGCGCTCGGCGACAAGTTCGGCACCGCGCCGGTCTGCGCCGGGCCCTATCGGTTCGTCGAGCGCGTCGCGCAGGACCGGATCGTCGTCGAGCGCTTCGCCGACTACTGGGACAAGGGCCGCGTGTCGATCGACCGGATCGTCTACCGGCCGATCCAGGACTCGACGGTGCGCCTCGCGAACCTGAAGTCCGGCCAGCTCGACCTGCTCGAGCGCGCGCTCGCCACCGACATCGGCGAGATCGAGAAGGACCGGCGGCTCAGGCTCGCCAAGGGCTTCGAGCTCGGCTACCAGGGCGTCACGATGAACGTGGGCAACGGCGAGAAGGCGAACAGCCCGCTCGGCAAGGACGCCCGCGTGCGCCGTGCGCTCGAGCTGTCCATCGACCGCGACGCCATCGACCAGGTGGTGTTCAACGGCGTGCAGAGCCCGAACAACCAGTGGGTGAGCGCGCAGAACCCGTACTACCAGGCGAAGTTCCCGACGCCGAAGCGCGACGTCGCGCGCGCGAAGGCGCTGCTCGCCGAGGCGGGCGTCAAGCCCCCGGTGACGCTCGACTTCATGGTGCCGAACAACCCAGAGACCCGCGCGGTCGCCGAGGTCATGCAGTCGATGGCGGCCGAGGCGGGCTTCGACCTGAAGATCCGCGTGACCGAGTTCGCGACCTCGCTGAACGAGGCCGAGAAGGGCAACTTCCAGCTCTACATGCTCGCCTGGAGCGGCCGCACCGACCCGGACGGCAACATCTACTCGTTCGCCTCGTGCAAGGGCCCGCTGAACTACGGCAAGTACTGCGACGCCGGCGTCGACGCGCTGCTGGACCGCGCCCGCACCGTGACCGCCGTGGCCGAGCGCAAGGCGCTCTACGAGCAGGTCGCCGCGAAGTGGCTGACCGAGGGCTCGGTGCTCTACCTGTACCACCGCGCGCTGCTCTTCGCGCACTCGACGCGGCTCGAGGGCTTCAGGGTGATGCCCGACGGGCTGATCCGCGTGACCGACCTGAAGCTGAAGTGAGCGGACGCTCCGGACCGCGATGCTGAGCTTCCTGCCGAGGCGGCTGCTGCAGCTGGTGCCGACGCTGTTCCTGGTGTCGGTGCTGATCTTCGGGCTGCAGCAGCTGCTGCCGGGCGACCCCGCGCTGGTGATGGCCGGCGAGGAGAAGGACCCGGCGGTCATCGAGCAGATCCGCGCGCGCTACAAGCTCGACCAGCCGCTGCCGGTGCAGTACCTGCACTGGGTGGGCGGCGTGCTGCGCGGCGACCTCGGCGAGTCGATGCGCATCCAGCAGCCGGTGGCCGACCTGATCGTCGAGAAGCTGCCGGTCACGCTGCAGCTCGCGACGATGGCGATGCTGTTCGCGCTCGCGATCGGCATTCCGGCGGGCGTGCTGTCGGCGGTCAAGAAGGGCTCCGCCTGGGACGTCGGCGCCAACGTGTTCGCGCTCTGGGGCCTGTCCACGCCGAACTTCTGGCTCGGCATCATGCTGATCTTCCTGTTCTCGGTGCAGCTCGGCTGGCTGCCGGCGTCGGGCTTCGTGAGCCCGTTCGAGGACCTCGGGCAGTCGCTCGCGACCACGGTGATGCCGGCCTTCGTGCTCGGCAACGCGTTCGCCGCGGTGCTGATGCGGCACATGCGCTCGGCGATGCTGCAGGCGATGAGCGCCGACTATGTGCGCACCGCGCGCGCCAAGGGCCTGCTCGAGCGCACCGTGGTGCTGCGCCACGCGCTGCGCAACGCGCTCACGCCGGTGATCACGCTCGGCGCGCTCGAGTTCGGCACCCTCCTGTCGGGCGCGGTGCTGACCGAGCAGGTGTTCTCGATCCCCGGCTTTGGCAAGCTGATCGTCGACGCGGTGTTCAACCGCGACTACGCGGTGGTCCAGGGCGTCGTGTTGGTGACGGCCACGGCCTACATCCTGCTGAACCTGCTGGCCGACGTGCTGTACGTGCTGGTCAACCCGAGGCTCAGGTCGTGAGCACGCCCGCCGACGCCCTGCCCGCGGGCGGCGCCGTCGAGGCCGGCGACGGCCCGTGGCGGCTCGCGCTGCGCACGCTGCTCGCGCGGCCGACCGCGGTGTTCGGCGCGGTGGTGCTGGTGGGGGTCGCGCTGCTCGCGATCCTCGCGCCGTGGGTCGCGCCCTACGACCCGCTCGCCACGAGCTGGGCGGCGGTGCGCAAGGCACCGTCGGCCGCGCACTGGTTCGGCACCGACGAGGTCGGCCGCGACCTGCTGTCGCGCACGATCTGGGGCGCGCGCGCGTCGCTGTCGGCGGGCGTGATCGCCGTGTCGATCGCGGTCGGGCTCGGCGTGCCGATCGGCATGTTCGCCGGCTACGTCGGCGGCTGGGTCGACGCTGTGATCGGGCGGATCACCGACGCGATGCTCGCGGTGCCGTTCCTGATCCTCGCGATCGCGCTCGCCGCGTTCCTCGGGCCCTCGCTCGGCAACGCGATGATCGCGATCGGCATCACCGCCACGCCGATCTTCGTGCGCCTCGCGCGCGGTCAGGTGCTCGCCGCGCGCGCCGAGGACTGGGTCGAGGCCGCGCGCGCGGTCGGCAACCCGCCGGCGCGGATCCTGCTGCGCCACATCCTGCCGAACATCCTGCCGCCGGTGATGGTGCAGGCCACCCTCGCGGTCGCCGCCGCGATCATCGCCGAGGCGAGCCTGTCCTTCCTCGGCCTGGGCCAGCAGCCGCCGGCGCCGAGCTGGGGCTCGATGCTGAACACCGCGCAGCGCTTCCTCACGCAGGCGCCGTGGATGGCGATCTTCCCGGGGCTCGCGATCTTCCTGACGGTGCTCGCGTTCAACCTGTTCGGCGACGGGTTGCGGGACGCGCTGGATCCGAGGCGGTAGCGGGCGGGTCAGGCAAAGCCGAGGACTGGATCACCAGCGCGGGACGGGGCGTGCCGTACGCGCCCTGCAGCGCGACCGTGACCAGGTCGCCCCGTCTCATCGCCAGCCGTCGTCGTCGGCCAAGCCGGGCCGGCAAGTGTCGGGCATCCACAGCTGGATCGGGCGCGGTCCGGTCGCATCCGCCGCGAGTCGCAGGTCGGACGCGCGGGGTCCGTATACTCGGACGAAGAGCGGTCGCCGCATCGATGGCGGCATCGAACCACCGAGTCCTCCGAACCGAGCCGTCTCCATCATGCGCACCGTCGTCTTCAACCAGAAAGGGGGCGTGGGCAAGTCCACGATCACCGTCAACCTCGCGGCCGTCGCGGCGGGCCGCGGGCGGCGCACGCTGGTCGTCGACCTCGACCCCCAGGGCAACGCGAGCCGCTACCTGCTCGGCGAGGCGGCCGACGCGCCGCGCGCCGGCGTGGCCGACTTCTTCGAGCAGTCGCTGAAGTTCTCGATGCGCCCGCGCGGCGAGGCCGAGTTCGTGTCGGACACGCCGTTCGAGCGGCTCGCCCTGATGGCCGGCGACGCGCGGCTCGACGAGATGCACGCCAAGCTCGAGTCGCGCTACAAGATCTACAAGCTGCGCGAGGCGCTCGACGCGCTCGCCGCCGACTTCGACGAGGTCTGGATCGACACGCCGCCGGCGCTGAACTTCTACACGCGCTCGGCGCTGATCGCCGCGCGCTCGTGCCTGATCCCGTTCGACTGCGACGCGTTCTCGCGCCGCGCGCTCTACGGGCTGCTCGAGGCGGTCGAGGAGATCCGCGCCGACCACAACGCGGACCTCGCGGTGGGCGGCGTGGTCGTCAACCAGTTCCAGCCGCGCGCGAACCTGCCGGCGCGCACCGTGCAGGAGCTGGTCGACGAGGGGCTGCCGGTGCTCGAGCCGTACCTGAGCCAGAGCGTGCGCATCCGCGAGTCGCACGAGCGCTCGACCCCGATCGTCGTGCTCGACCCGCGGCACAAGCTCGCCGAGGAGTTCGAGGCGCTGTACGACGCGATCGCGGCGCCGAAGGGGCGCAAGGGCGGCAAGGCGAGGCGCTGACCCCCGGGCTCGGGTCGGCGGGCAGCCGCGACGGCGTGTCGCCGGCCGTGAAGAGGTTGAACGCCGGCCACGCGTCGATCGCGTCGCGCAGCACGTGGTGGCCGCGACCCACCGCCTTCTCGTCCCCGTGGATCGTGGCCTGCGAGACGGTCAGCGGTCCGGGGAGGCCGAGATGGCGGGCCTCGCCCGGCGCGAGGCGGTTCGCCTCCTCGAAGGAGCGGCGGGCCATCGTCGCGTCGTCGGTTCATCCTCAGGCGGCGCGATCGGTGCATGATGCCGGGGTCGCCCGATACGGGCCCGGCCGGGATCCTGCGATGAGCGCCATCGCCTCCACCGTCGTGCGCACGATGTGCCCGATGAACTGCCACCCCACGCTGTGCGGGATGCGGGTGGAGGTCCGCGACGGCCGCGTCGTCGGGATCGAGGGCGACCCGGAGAATCCGGACAGCCTCGGCTTCCTGTGCGTGCGCGGCCGGGCCTCGCGCGAGATCCTCGACAACCCGGCCCGCCTGCTCGCGCCGCTCGTGCGCGACCGCCGCGACGACGCGTTCCGCACGGCGTCCTGGGACGAGGCGCTCGACCGGATCGCCGGCTCGATCGCCGCTTCTGCGCCCGCGGCCACCGCGTTCTGGCCGGGGCACGGCAGCTTCGCGACCAACTACGGCACGCGGATCTCGGCGCAGCTGATGGCGCGCTTCGCGAACCTGCACGGCAGCCAGTTCCTGCAGCCGACGATGATCTGCTGGGGCCTGGGCGCCTTCGGGCTCGGGCTGACGGGGCTGCTGGAGACGCACACCCGCGACGACATGGCCGGGCACGCGAGGCTGGTCGTGCTGTGGGGCGCCAACTTCGCGAGCCAGCCGAACACCGCGCGCTCGGTGCTGCAGGCGAAGGCGCGCGGCGCGCACGTCGTCGCGATCGACGTGCGCCGCACCGAGGCCGCGGCCAAGGCCGACGAGGTGCTGATCCTGCGGCCGGGCACCGACGCCGCGCTCGCGCTGGCGACGATGCACGTGATCTGCGCCGAAGGGCTGCACGACGCGGCGTTCGTCGAGGGGCACACGGTCGGCTTCGCCGAGCTCGCCGCGCACCTGCGCGACTTCGGGCCGGGCTGGGCCGAGCCGATCACCGGCGTGCCCGCCGAGCGGATCGTCGCGTTCGCGCGGCGCTACGCCGGCACGCGGCCGGGCACGATCGTGCTGGGCGGCAGTTCGATGCACAAGGGCGACAACGGCTGGCAGGCGGCCCGCGCGATCTCGTGCCTGCCGGCGCTCGTCGGCAACGTCGGCGTGCCCGGCGGCGGGCTGGGCACGCGGCACGGCGCCGGCCCGCACGGTCGCGGTACCGCCAGCGTGGCCGCGGCCGACCGCCGCGTGCCGGGCCCGACCCTGCCCGGCCAGATGAGCGCGTTCTCCGACGCACTGCGCGCGGGGCGCGTCGATACGCTGCTGCTGCTGGGCACCAACATGCTCACCTCGTTCGCCGACTCGACCGCGGTCGCTCAGGGCCTCGCGCGGACCCGGCTGGTGGTCGCCCACGACCTGTTCCTCAACGACACCGCCCGCCGCTTCGCGGACGTGGTGCTGCCCGGCACCGCGTGGGTCGAGGAACTCGGCTGCAAGATGACCGACACGCACGTCTACCTGATGGAGCCGGTGCTGCCGCCCGCGGGCGAGGCGCGCTCCACGACGCGCGTGCTGCGCGAGCTGGCCGGACGGATCGGGCTGGACGGCTTCTGGCCCTGGGCGTCGGAGGAGGCGCTGGTCGATGCGATCCTCGACCATCCGGGCACCGGCCGCACGACCGTCGCGGCGTTGCGCGCGCAGGGCGGGCTCGGTGCGCTGCGCGTATCGCCGGTCGCGCACCCGACGCTCGCCTTCGACACGCCGTCCGGGCGGATCGAGCTGCGTTCGGCGCGGGCCGAGGCGCTCGGGCTGCCGGCGCTGCCGACCTGGGACGCGCCGGCGCCGCAGGACGCGGCCGAGGGGCCGATCGCGCTCACCGTCGGCCGCACGCTCGGGCACTTCCACTCGTTCTACGACGCCGGTCGGGCGTTGCCCACGCTCGCCGCGCACGAGCCGCGTCCGCGCGTGTGGCTCGCGCCGGCCGACGCGGCCGCGCGCGGCATCGCCGACGGCGCGCCGGTCAGGCTGTCCAACGCGCGCGGCACGTTCGAGGCCCACGCGCACGTGACCGACCGCGTGCCGCCGGGCACCGCGTGGATCCGCGACGGCTGGGACGGGCTCAACCGGCTGACCGACGGCGCGCCGGTGCTGCCCGACCACGCGGTGCAGGTGTTCGCGTTCTCGGCGGGGCAGGCGAGCTTCGGGGCGCGCGTCGAGGTCGCGCCGGCGTAGCGGCGCGCCGGCGGCTCAGCCGACCAGCACGTGCGGCTCGCCGAGCCAGATCGGCGAACTCTTCAGCTCGATGAACTCGCGCTCGTCCTCCAGCAGCGCGCGGCCCGCGCGGCGGCCCTCCGGCGTCGCGGCCGCGGCCTGCATCGCCTCGATCGACTCGAACCACAGCTCGGCGACGCCGTCGTAGGCGACCGGGCCGCCGCGCGACGCGGCGAGCCGCGCGAACGCGCCCGGCGGCAGCGTGTGGACCTGCGCGTAGCGGCGGATGCCGAGCGCGGCCGCGTGCTCGCGCACCAGCGGGCCGTGGACGTCGAGCCAGCGGTGCAGGAAGGCCTCGCGGGTGAGGTGGGGGCGGCGGGTCAGGCAGAAGACGAGCTGGATCACGACGCCTCTCCGGAGCGGGACGCGCACCGCGCGCGCCGCCTCCGCCGTACGGTACCCGATGCTCGGCACGCGTTGAGCAACTCCGGCATGCGCAGCAGGATGAACTCGCGGTCGGCGGCCCGGTCGACGAAGCTCGTCGACGTCCCCCCGACGCCGCGCGGCTGCAGCACCGCGACGGGTGCGTCTCGGTCCTCGACGACCCCTTCGCCGAGGCGAAGGAGAGGGTCGGCGGGGTCTTCCTCATCGACGTCCCGACCCGCGAGGCGGCGCTCGCGATCGCCGCGCGCGTGCCCTCGCGCCGGTTTCTGCGACACTGCGCCACCCCCAGACGACGAGGAGACCTACGATGACCGAACGCACCGGCCTGCAGCTGCGCTCGACCGTCAAGCCCGACGGCGAGCTCGAGATCACGCTGATCGACCAGGCCTTCCCCGAGCCCGGCCCCGACGAGGTGCTGGTGCGCATCGACGCGACGCCGATCAACCCGTCCGACCTCGGCCTGCTGTTCGGCCCCGCGGACCTGTCGACGCTGCAGGTCGGCGGCACGCCCGAGCGGCCGGTCGTCACCGCGCGCATCCCCGAGCGCACGATGCCGGGCCTCGCCGCGCGCGTCGGCAAGCGGATGCCGGTGGGCAACGAGGGCGCGGGCGTGGTGGTCGCGGCCGGCGCGTCGCCGCAGGCGCAGGCGCTGCAGGGCCGGCTGGTCGCGATGATCGGCGGCGCGATGTACGCGCAATACCGCGTGATGAAGGCCGCCGACGTGCTGCCGCTGCCCGAGGGCGCGACCGCCGCGGACGGCGCGTCGTGCTTCGTCAACCCCCTGACCTCGCTCGGCTTCGTCGAGACGATGCGCCGCGACGGCCACACCGCGATCGTCCACACCGCGGCCGCCTCGAACCTCGGGCAGATGCTGAACCGCATCTGCCTGAAGGACGGCATCCCGCTCGTCAACGTCGTGCGCAAGCCCGAGCAGGCGGCGCTGCTGCGCGGCCAGGGCGCGACGCAGGTCATCGACAGCAGCGCGCCGACCTTCATGGCGGAGCTCACCGACGCGATCGCGGCGACGGGCGCCACGCTCGGCTTCGACGCGACCGGCGGCGGGCGCCTCGCGGGGCAGCTGCTGACCTGCATGGAGGCCGCGCTCAACCGCAACGCGAAGGAGTACAGCCGCTACGGCTCCGACACCCACAAGCAGGTCTACATCTACGGCACGCTCGACACCGGTCCGACCGAGTTCGTCCGCAACGTCGGCTTCTCGTGGGGCATGGGCGGCTGGCTGCTGTTCCCGTTCATGAACAAGGCCGGCCCCGAGGTCGCCGCGCGGATGCGCAAGCGCGTCGTCGAGGAGCTGAAGACGACCTTCGCGTCGCACTACTCGAAGGAGGTCTCGCTCGCGCAGGCGCTGTCGGCCGACGCGATCGCGGCGTACTACCGCCGCTCGACCGGTGACAAGTACCTGATCGTGCCGAGCCGCTGAGGCGCGGCGGCGCGGCCTGCCGTCAGGGCCGCGCCCGCTTGACAGCCGTCTCCTCGCGACGGACGCTCTGTGCGCCCGCCGACCGCGCGCCGCGCGGCCCCCGGCGTGTCGCACACGGAGGAGACCCCCATGCAGATCGAGAAGCGCTCGGTGACGACGAGCGACGGCGTCCGGCTGAACGTGCTCGAAGCCGGACGCGGCACGCCACTCGTGCTCGTGCCCGGCTGGTCGCAGACCGCCGCGCAGTTCCGCCGACAGCTCGAGGGCCTGTCGGACCGCTACCGCGTGATCGCGCTCGACATGCGCGGCCACGGCGACTCGGACAAGCCCGCGCACGGCTACCGGATCCAGCGGCTCGCGAAGGACGTCAACGACGCGCTGCGCGCGCTCGACGTGCAGGGCGCGACGGTGCTCGGGCACTCGATGGGCTGCTCGGTGCTGTGGTGCTACTTCGACCTGTTCGGCGCCGACCGGGTCTCGAAGTTCGTGTTCTGCGACGAGCCCCCGTTCCTGACCTCGAACCCCGCATGGAGCGCGCAGGAGCTCGAGGACGCGGGCGCCATCTTCTCGCCCGAGGCGGTCACCCAGACGATGAACGCTCTGGCCGGCCCCGACGGCGTCGCGACGACGACCGGTTTCGTGGGTGGCATGGTGACGAAGGCGATGCCGCCCGCCACGCTCGCCTGGATGATCGAGCAGAACCTGAAGCTGCCGCGGGCGCACGCGGCGACGCTGCTCTACAACCACTGCCACCAGGACTGGCGCGACGTGTTCGCGCGCATCGACGTGCCGTGCCTGTTCATCGGCGGGCGCGCGAGCCTCGTGCCGTGGAAATCGGTCACGTGGGCGGCCGCGCAGGTGAAGGGCGCGCGGCTCGAGATCTTCGAGGAGGCCGACGGCGGCGCGCATTTCATGTTCGAGGAGAATCCGTCGCGCTTCAACGCGCTGCTGGCCGACTTCATCGGCTGAGGCGTGCGTTCCGCCCGCGGCGTGGGGCGCCGTCCCACGCCGCGCCGGGCGCGTCGGGCCCGGTCGTCGCGGCCGTCGCCGTGCGGCGGCGGGAACCGACCGGCGGCGCGCCCCACAGTGTGACGAACCGTGAATACTGGCGAACCTCCGGGGGCACGATCCGCCCCCGCAGCCGCCATGGACGCGAACTCGACCCTCCGCAGCTGTCACCAGATCCTCGGTATCGGCCGCGATGCGTCCGGCGACGAGATCGCGCTCGCGTACCTGCGCACCGCGATGCGGCACCACCCGGCGAACTGCATCGACGCGGACGATCGGGCGCGCGCGCGCCCGCTGTTCCGCGAGGCCGCCGAGGCCTGGGCGGTGCTGTCGGACGGACGGGTCGCGTCGTGCCGAGGCGCCGAAGGCGACGCACGCGCGATGGCGGTGTTCGACGAGACGCTCGCGTGGCACGTGCGTGCGCTCGCCGATCGCGGGCTGCGCGCCGAGTCGATCCTGAACGCGCTGATGCTCGAGGGCTGCCCGCAGTCGGTCGCGAGGTCGGCCGCGGAGGCCACGACGCGCGACGCGGCGCTCGGCACGACGGTGGCGCCGCCCTCGCTCGAGCTGCCGGCGCCGGTCGACGACGAGGACGTGCCGGTGCTCGCCGCCGCGAAGGCCGCGGCCGCCGCGATCAACAAGGCCGACCGGCGCGCCGCGGATGCGTTCGCGTCGGTGGCCGCCGGCACGGCCGCTGCCGCATCGGCGCCGCCCGGTGACGCCCGCGCGCCGGTGTCGTCGCGCCCGGTCGCGGCGCGGTTCGCCGCGGACCCCGCCACGGTGGTGACGCCGCGCACGCCCGGCATCCGCACGGCCGCGCGGTCCGGGACCGCGTCGCGCCGCCGCGGCGCCCCCGAGGGCGTCGCCCCGCGCGCCGGCCTGCGCGGCCCCGCGGCGCGCGGCGTCGCGCGCCTCGGCGACGATGAGCCCGCCGACCTGGACCCGTACCCCGACCTCGACGCGCGCCTCGAGGAGCGTGTCGCGGCGACGGTCGCCGACCTGGCGATGATCGCCGTCACCTGCGTCGCACCGGTCGTGCTGCTGGGGCGCGGGCTCGACTGGTCGCCGCTCGCGGTCGAGCGCCTCGCGATCGGCGCGATGCTCGCGGGCGCCGCCGCGTGGTTCGTCGCCGGCGAGCGCTCGCACGGCGCGACGCCCGGCAAGCGCCTGCTCGGCCTCACGGTCGAGCGGCTCGACGGCGGTGCGCCGGATGCGCGCACCGCGTGGCTGCGCCACGGACTGCGGACGATGTCGATGCTGCTCGGCGGCCTCGGCTACGCGACCGCGGCGATCACCGAGCGCCGCCAGGCGCTGCACGACCTGCTGACCGAGACGCGCGTGCGCAGCCGCGGGCTGCAGCGGCCCGACCTGGTCTGGGGGCTGTGCGCGGCGCCGCCCCTGCTCGCGGCGGGCGCGCTCGCGTTCGCCTGGCTCGGCGGCTGAGCGACGCGCGCGGCGTGCGCCGCCGCGGCGTCGGAGCTTCAGGTTGGCGATGAAGAAGCCGACAGAAGCCGACCAGGTCGCGCACGAAGTCGGCCATCTGGTCGTCGGCGCCGGGCATCGCTTCGCCGGTCCACGGGTCGATCGCGATGCCGCGCGCGTCGAAGTCTGCGAGCACCGCGCGCAGCCCGCGGCTCGGTCCGAGCGCGGCCTCGGCGAGGGGCCGCAACGCCGCCTGCAGCACCGCGATGCCCGAGTCGGTCAGCGCCCGTGCGTGCACGAGCACCGACGGGTTCGGGCCGCCCGAGCCGGGCGTGACGATCACCGCAGGCGCCCTCGCGACGCCGACGAGGCCGTTCTCGAGGGTGATCGTGCGCTCGTGGAAGCGGGTGTCGGGTGCGGAGGCAGGTGCGGGCGTGGCGCCGGGGGCGAGCGGGGTGGCGACGACCTGGGCGGCGAGGGGCGCGCACAGGCTGGCGGCGAGGGCGGTGGCGGCGAGCCGCTCGGCGAGGCGCGCGGCGCTCCCGTGCGACCCACCGTCGAAGGCACCGGGCTCGTGAGCGCCGCATCGCACGTGGCGGGGCGCGCGCCCGCCGAGCCGGACCCTGAGGTCGCGACCGACGCGACCGGACGACGACGACGCCCTCGAGGCACTGCTGCCGGACTACGTGACCGGTCGGCTCGACCGTGACCGCGCGGCTGCCGTCGAGGCCTGGGTGGCCCGCGACCCGCGGGCGAGCGGTGCGCGCGTCGGGGTGCGCGAGACGCGTGTCTCACCCCGCCGCGAACGCCGCGTCCAGCTCCCCCCGCCACGCCGCCTTCCTCGCGTCGTCCGCGAAGCTCGCCTCGAACGAGTTCGCCGCGAGCCGATACGCCTCGGCGCGGCCCATCGACGGGAACGCGGCGAACAGCGCCTCGTAGTTCGCGTTCACGTAGCCGCCGAAGTAGGCCGGGTCGTCGGAGTTGACCGTCACGCACACGCCCGCGGCGAGCAGCCTCGGCAGCGTGTGCTGCGACATGTCTCGGTAGACGCGCAGCTTCACGTTCGACAGCGGGCACACGGTGAGCGGCACGCGCGCGTCGGCGAGCCGGCGCACCAGCGCCGCGTCCTCGATCGCGCGCACGCCGTGGTCGATCCGCTCGACGCCGAGCACGTCGAGCGCGCTCGCGACGTACGCGGGCGGCCCCTCCTCGCCCGCGTGCGCGACACGCCGCAGCCCGAGCGCGCCGGCGCGCGCGAACACCCGGGCGAACTTCTCCGGCGGATGGCCGCGCTCCGACGAGTCGAGCCCGACGCCGACGAAACGCTCGCGCCACGGCAGCGCGGCCTCGAGCGTCGCCATCGCCTCGTCCTCCGACAGGTGCCGCAGGAAGCACAGGATCAGCTCGCTCGTGACGCCGAGCGTGCGCGCCGCCTCCTCCCGCGCGCGCCACAGCCCGTCGATCACCGTCCCCATCGGCACGCCTCGCGCGGTGTGCGTCTGCGGGTCGAAGAAGAGCTCCGCGTGCACCACGCGGTCGGCCGCGGCGCGGCGGTGGTAGGCCATCGCCATCGCGTGGAAGTCGTCGGCGGTGCGCAGCACCGAGGCGCCCGCGTAGTAGACGTCGAGGAAGCTCTGCAGGTCGGTGAACGCGTAGGCCGCGCGCAGCGCCGCGACGTCGGGATAGGCGAGCGGCACGCCGTTGCGCGCCGCGAGCTCGAAGATCAGCTCCGGCTCGAGCGTGCCCTCGATGTGCACGTGCAGCTCGGCCTTCGGCATCGTGCGCAGCAGGGTGGCGAGGGCCGGCTCGAGGGCAGGGGTCATGGCGCGCTCCGGTCGGGCGGACCATTGTCGCCGACGCCGGTCCGCGGCGCGCGACTCAGGTTCCGATGCGGACCGGCTCGAGCAGTCCCGCGAGCACGGCGCAGACGCTGTGCGCGGTGATCGCGCTGCTGCGCGGATTGGACGCGCTCGGGAGGTTCTCGATCGACATCGTGATCCGCGTCGAGTCGGACTCGATCTCGATCTCGTGGACGTTGCGCTCGAGCGCCGGGTCGCTCCAGATCTCGACCTCGGTGCGCTCGCCGCCGAGGCCCGCCAGGCTCAGCGTCGCCGCGACGTTCACGTTGCGCGGGAACACGCGGCACGCCTCGAGCGCGTTGCCCGAGAACACGCGCACCGGCCCGTCGGCCGACGCGTCGAGCCCGGCGGGTGGCTTGCGCGTGCGCAGCCGGACCGCGTGCAGCTCGCCGATCGCCGCCGCACGCAGCGCGTCGAGGCCGGCCACCGCGCCCGACGGCACGAGTACCCGCGTGCCCGCGCGACGTGCCCGTTCGAGCAGCGCGGGACGCTCGAGCAGCACCGCCACGCTGACCGGCACGATCACGAGGTCGCGGTCGATGCAGTGCTCGAGCAGCACGGCCGCCGCCTCGGGCGCGAGGCATTCGACGATCACGTCGCACGCGTCGGCGAGCGCCTCGAGCGGGACCGCGCGGGCCTGCGGGTGCCCGAGCGCGGCCAGGCGCGCTGCGACCGAGGCTGGCTCGCGTCCGGCGGCGGCCACGAGCCGCAGCCCCGGCGGCGCTGCATCGGCGAGCCAGCGCGCGACCGACGAGCCGATGCCCCCGAGCCCGGCGATGCCGACCTCGCGCGGCGTGCGCTCACGCATCGTCGGCCAGTGCGCGGACCGCCACCGCCACCCGATCCTCGAGCCGAGCCGCGTCGGCGATGATCCCGCCCAGCGTGAAGAACGGGTGCAGCATGCCGGCGAACACCTCGTGCTCGACCGGCACGCCGGCCCGCGCGAGCTTCGCCGCGTAGGCGGCGTTCTCGTCGACCAGCGGATCGAACTCGGCCGACAGCACGAGCGCCGGCGCGAGCCCGCGGACGTCGGCGCGGTGCATCGGCGAGGCGCGCGGGTCCGCGCGGTTGGCCTCCGAGGGCGCGTACTGCGCGTAGAACATCCGCACGGCGGCGGTCGTCAGCATGTAGCCGGAGCCGTTTCGCGCGAACGAAGGCCAGTCGCCGGTCATGTCGGTGCACGGGTAGATCAGCACCTGCAGCGCGAGCGGACGGCGCGGGTCGTCGAGGCACTGCTGCGCGACCACCGCGGCGAGGTTGCCGCCCGCGCTGTCGCCGCAGACGACGATCCGCTCGCGGGAAGCGCCGAGCTCGGCCGCGTGATCCGAGCACCAGGCGAACGCGTCCCACGCGTCGTCGACCGCGGCCGGGAAGCGATGTTCGGGTGCGAGCCGGTAGTCGACCGAGACCACCATGCAGCCGGCCTTCGCGGCGAGCCGGCGGCACGGCGTGTCGTAGCTGCGCAGGCTCGCGAGCATGAAGCCGCCGCCGTGGAAGAACACCATCAGCGGCGCGTCCGGCGACGGGTCGAGCGGCCGGTAGATGCGGACCGCGATCGGGCCGCCCCGGCCCGGGATCGCGGTCTCCTCGACCGAGGCGACCGGCAGCGGCTCGGGGAGCAGCGGCATGCGCTGCGCCTCGTAGACCTCGCGCAGCCGTGCGGGCGGCAGGCCCGCGGGCAGGTCGCCGGTGCGGCGGATCGCTTCGGCGGCGTCGGGGTGCAGGGGCATCGGCGTGGGGGGCTGTGGCAGGGGTCCCCCGAGTCTGAGGTCCGCGCCGTGCGCCGCGCAAGCGGCCGACGGGTCGACGCGCGGCGCCGGGCCTCCCGCGGCTGGGGCCGGTGTCGGTCCGGCGGCCCGAGCGGCGGCGGCTGCGAGCCGGCCCGGCCCGGCCGATGCGCGTGCCGCGCCGCCCCACGGGGCGCAGGGCGCACGAAGGACGGCTCAGCCCGCGCCCGCCCGTCGTGCGAGCGAGGCGCGCAGCGCCACCAGCGTCGAGCGCATCCAGGGCGACAGCAGTACGAGCGCCTCGTCGGGCCGCGGGCCGCTCACCCGCCAGTGCGCGTCGAAGCCCGCGTCGCCCGTGGCGATCTCCGGCTCGCCCTCGCCGAGCGACCCGATCATCGCGCCGGTGCGTCGCGGCTCGATGCGCAGCCGCGACACCGAGGCCGGCACGCGCAGCCTCAGCACGGTGAACGCGCTGCGCGCGTTCGGGTTGCGTCGCCCCATGCGCCGGATCGTGCGGGCGAGCACCTCGGCGGGCACGCCGCCGAGCGTGCCGCGCGGTCGCGCGCGTTCGCGCGGTACAGCGCCGCGAGCGCGATCGCGAGGCCGGCGACGACGAGCAGGAACCAGGCGGTGTCGTTCATGGCGGGACCGGGGCGCGCCTCACCCGCCATCGTGCCGCGATCCGGCGGCGCCCCACCAGGTGCCGCGCCGCAGCGCCGACAGCGCGAAGAAGGCGAGCGTCGCGAGCGCCGCCGCCGCGGTCACCGCACGGTACGCGCCGACCATCGCGGCGTCCGCAGCCGTGCCCCGCGCGAGCGCGGCCGACTCGAAGCCCTGCAGCACGCCCATCCATACCGTCGCGCCGAGCACGATGCCGACCGTGCGGGTGACCATCGTGAGGCTGCCCGCCACGCCGCGGGCCGACACCGGCAGTGCGGCGACGACCAGGTCACTGTAGGCGACCTGGAACAGGCCCAGCCCCGCGCCCTGCAGCAGCAGCCAGCCGATCATCGTCGCGGGGTGCGGCACCGCGGACCACGACGCGATGCCGGCGAGCCCGAGGACCACGACCGCCGCGCCGGCGAGCGCCGCGCGCCGCGTGCCCAGCGCCGCGACCGCGCGCGGCGCGAGCCACGAGCCCGCGAGCATGCCGACCGCCCACACCGACAGCATCAGCCCGGTGTCCCACGCCGGCCAGCCGCCGCCGAGCATCAGGAAGTACGGCGTCGTCAGCGGCACCGCGAAGCACGCGAACTGCACGACGCACGCGCCGACGTTGACCAGCGCGAAGCGCGCCTCGCGTGCGACCTCGCGCGGCAGCAGCGGCGTGGCCGACGCGCGCTGGCGGCGCACGAACGCGGCGATCGCGCCGGCGGCTGCGAGCGCGGCGACGATCGCGGGCACGAGCGATGCGCCCGACTCGGCGGTGGTGCGCGTCGTCGCGCCCGGCGCGAGCAGCACCGTGCCGACCAGCGTCGGCACCAGCAGCACGAGCCCGAAGGCGAGCGCGAGCGTCGCCGAGCCGCCGAGGTCGAAGCGCGCGTCGGTGCGTACGACCTGCCGCGCCGCGGCCGGTGCGAGCACCGCCGAGCACGCGAGCGCGCCGAGCACGATCGGCACCCGGAACGTGTACACGCCCGGCCAGCCGAGCACCGCGACCGCCGCGCCGCCGACGATCGGCGCGGCCACGCCCGCGATCGCCTGCGTCGCGGCGAACGCCGACAGCGCCCAGGTGCGCCGCGACGCCTCGACCAGCAGCGTCGCGAGCGCCGGTGCGCACGAGAGCGTGAGCGCCGTCGCGACGCCCTGCAGCCCGCGCGCCGCGAGCAGCCATCCGAAGGTCGGCGCCAGCGCGCAGCCCGCGAACGCGACCGCGCCGAGCGCGAGTCCGGCGCGGAACACCCGCAGGTAGCCGATCCGGTCGCCGAGCGCGCCGAAGCCGATCATCAGCGCGCCGTAGGTCAGCACGTAGCAGACCGCGACCCATCGGATCGCGTGTGTCGGGATCGCGAACGCCTCGGTGATCGCCGGGAACGCGACGTTGACCGCGAAGTCCAGCGGGACGATCGACGCGCCGAGGCCGATGACGGCGAGGCCGGGCAGGGGGGAGCGCGAGGGCGTCGCGCCGGTCATCGTGGACGGCTGCGCACGGCGGGGAGTCGGGCGATCATGCGCCGATCCTCCCCGCGCCGAGGCGCGATTGCAACCCGCGCGCTCAGCCGTCGCCGCCGATCCGGAGCGTCCGCTCGCCCACGGCCGCAGCGAGGTCGTCGTCGTGGGTGACGGCGAGGAGCGCGAAGCCGTCCTCCTGCGCGGCGTCGAGCAGCTGCGCGATCGCCCGGCGCTGCGTGAGCGGGTCCAACCGCGAGGTGGGCTCGTCGGCGAACAGCAGCGACGGGCGAACCGCGAGGACCCGCGCGAGCGCGACGCGCTGGAGCTCGCCGCCGGAGACCTCGGCGGGACGCCGCGCGAGCAGCGCGCCCGGCACGCCGAGCCGCTCGACGCGCTCGACGATCGACGCGGGCGCGACGCGGTGCAGCCGCGCCACGTCGGCGAGCGCGTCGCCGAGCGTGCGTCGCGGGGCGAACGCGCCGACCGGATCCTGGTGGAGCTTCTGGAACGCGCCCGCGCGCGTCGCCCCGACGCGGGCGACCGTGCCTCGGTCCGGCGGCAGCAGGCCGAGCAGCACGTTGCCGAACGTGCTCTTGCCCGAGCCGCTCGGGCCCTGCACCGCGAGCCGCTCGCCGCGGTGCAGCCGCAGCGACAGGCCCTCGAAGAGCGGGCGTCCGTCGAAGCCCTTGGCGAGCCCCTCGGCGCGCAGCACCTCGGCGCCCGCGGGCCGCTGCGGGCGTCGCGGCCAGCGCGACGGATCCGCCTCGAGCAGCTCGCGCGTGAACGCATGCGCGGGCGCCCGGAGCACCGACGCGGCGGCGCCGGCCTCGACCGGCTCTCCCGCGCGCAGCACGATCACCCAGCCGCCCAGCCGATGCGCCACGCGCAGGTCGTGGGTGACCACCAGCACGCACCCGCCCCCGTCGCGCACACCGCGCAGCACGTCGACCATCCGGTCCCGCCAGCGCGCGTCCAGGCCCTTGGTCGGCTCGTCGGCGAGCAGCACCGGCGCGCCGCCGACCCGCGCGAGGGCCGCCGCGGCACGCTGCGCCATGCCGCCCGACACCTGCCACGGATGGCGCTCGGCCGCCGGTTCGAGCCCGGCCTCGCGCAGGGCGCCGAGCGCGTTCACGCGGGCCGCGCCCGGGCCGTCTCCGGCGACGAGCCGTCGCAGGCGCTCGCCCTGCGAGCGCAGCGTCGCGAGCTCGTCGAGCGCGAGCATCGGCTCCTGCGGCAGCAGCGCGATCGTGCGACCCCATCGCGCGCGTCGCGCGGCGGGCGCGTCGGCGCGCGAGCGCACGCCCGCGAGCACCACGTCGCCGCCGGCGCGCAGCGACGCGGGCAGCGTGCCCATCAGTGCCTGCACGAGCAGCGACTTGCCGGCGCCGCTCTCGCCCAGCACCGTCAGCGACTCGCCGGCCCGCAGCGAGAACGCGAGGTCGTGCAGGAGCGGCGTGGCGCCCACGTGCACGGACAGCCCCTCCGCGGCGAGCAGCGGCGCGTCGCTCACGGCGCCTCGTCCGGCGACAGCAGCATCATGCCGAGCACGACCAGCACCAGCAGCGCGACCGGCGCCGCGATCAGCCAGGGCGCCTCGTGCCAGTGCGGCAGGTACTCGGTCATCATCGCGCCGAGCTCGGCGACCGGCGGCTGCAGCCCCACGCCGATGAAGCCGAGCGCGGCCAGCGCGAGCACCGCCTGCGCGGTGCCGAGCGCGAGCATCGCGGCGAGCATCGGCGCGAGCGCGGGCAGCACGTGCCGTCGCAGCAGGTAGCCAGGCCCGAAGCCGAGCAGCCGCGAGGCCTGGACCGCGTCGCCGGCCAGCACCGGCCGGCTCGCCGCGCGTGCGACGCGGAACCACTCGACCCAGAGCACCAGGGCGAGCCCCACGTAGAGCGCGACCTGCCGGCCTGGCGCGACCGCTGCGAACAGCAGCACCAGCAGCAGCCCGGGGATCGCCATCGTCGCGTCGGCGAGCATCGAGAGCGCGCGGTCCGCGGCGCCCCCTCGCCAGGCGGCGAGCACGCCGAGCAGCACGCCGGGGATCGCCGCGGTGAGTGCCGACGCGAGCGCGAGGCCGAGCGAGAGCCGGGCCGCGTGGGCGAGCCGCGCGAGCACGCTGCGCCCGAGCACGTCGGCGCCGAGCGGGTGGGCGGCGCCAGGAGGCGCGAGGCTGTCGGCGAGCACCTGGCGCGCGGGGTCGATGCCCACCAGCGCCGGCCCGAGCAGCGCGAACGCGCCGACCGCGGCGAGCAGCGCGAGACCGGTCGCGCGGCGCGCCGACGCGCCGCTCATCGGCGGGCCTCGCCGTGCGCACACCGGCTCACGGGGGTGACCCCGTGCGCCGACGCGGATCGGCCCACAGGCAGGCCGAGTCGATCGCGAAGTTGAAGACGACGAACAGCAGCCCCATGCACAGCGCGGTGCCCTGGATCATCGGCACGTCGCGGCCGAACACCGCGTGCACCAGCGCGTGGCCGATGCCGGGCCACGCGAACAGCGTCTCGACGACCACCGCGCCCTCGACCAGGAACACCGTCTGCACGCCCAGCCAGGCCAGCACCGGCACCGCCGCGTGCCGCAGCACGTGGTGGCGCAGCGCCTGCGCGTCGGTCAGGCCGCAGGTGCGCAGGAACTCGTGCGAGGGAGAGGCGAGCGCGGCACGCACCGCCGTGCGCACCACGCGCGCGAGGCCGGCCGCGAGCCCGAGGCCCAGCGTCGCGGCGGGCAGCAGCAGTCCGCCGTCGTGCTCGCCGGCAGCGGGCAGCGCGCCGAGCCACACCGAGGCGACCATCATCAGCAGCACCGCGAGCAGGAACGGCGGCATCGCGCGCAGCGCCGCGGCGAGCACCAGCGTCGAGCGGTCCGCCCAGCCGCCCGGGCGCAGGCCGGCGCGCACGCCGAGCGGCGCGCCGAGCGACACCCCGATCGCGACCGCCGCCGCCGACAGGCGCAGCGTCGCGCCGAGCTGGTGCGCGACTTCGTCCCAGACCGGCTCGCCGGTGACGAGCGAGCGACCGAGCCCGAACGACGCGAGATCGCCGAACCAGCGCAGCAGCGCCGGCAGGGCCGGCCCGTCGAGGCCGAGCTCGGCGCGTACCGCCTCGGCCGCGGCGGTGCCGACGAGGTCGTAGCCGTAGCGGCTCGCGGCGATGCGCATCGCGAGGTCGCCCGGCAGCGCGCGCGCGATCAGGAAGCACGCGGTGCCGACCGCGAGCGCGACCGCGACCGCCTGCGCGCCGCGCGCCACGAGCAGCCGCGCCCAGGCAGGGCGCCGCGTGCTCAAGACGGGCCCGCCCTGCTCATGCACGCCACCGCAGCGAGGCGAGGTGGTAGCTGCGCTCGAACGGGTCGAGCCTGATGCCGGTGACGCGCGCGCTCACCGCGACCTGCTGCCTGTACCAGGCGACCGGGATCACCGGCAGCGCCTCGTGCAGCGTGCGGGCGACGCGAGCGCGCGCCGCGGCCGCCTGCGACGCGTCGAGCCCGCCGCGCGCGAGGGCGCCCAGCGCCGCCGCCACGCCGTCGTCGCGCCAGCCGGTCGCGCCCCAGTCGCCGCCCGCCGGGCCGAAGTCCTGCAGCAGCGTGCCGGTCGGGTCGGGCACGCTCGCGTAGTTGCGTGCGGCGAGCCCGAGCCGCAGCGAGCCGTCGCGATGCGCGATCGGGATGTCGCCCGAGTTGCCGATCGACACCGGGACCGCGACGCCGAGCTCGCGCCATTGCGCCTGCAGCGCGGCCGCGACGATCGGCAGCTCGGGGCGGTCGGGAAAGGTGCGCAGCGGCAGCTCGAGCGCACGGCCCGACGCGTCGCGCCGCGCGCCGTCGCGCAGCGTCCAGCCGGCCTCGTCGAGCAGGCGCGCGGCGCGCGCCGGGTCGTGTGCGAGCGGCGGCAGCGTCGGATCGTGCCAGCCGGCCAGCGACGGCGCGAACAGCTGCCCGGCGGCGAGCTCCGGGTCGCGCAGCAGCGCGCGCGCGATGCCCGCGCGGTCGATGGCGAGCGACAGCGCCTGCCGCACCCGCCGGTCGCCGAGGGGCGCTGCGCCGGCGTTGACCTTGACGATCGCGGTGCGCGGCAGCATCACCGCGGCGATCGACACGCCGCGGCGCGCCCGGAGCCGCGCGACGCTCGCCGGGTCGAGGGTGTAGGCGAGGTCGGCCTGCCCGCTCTCGGCCATCAGCGCGCGCGTCTCGGCGCGGCCCGCGACCAGGTAGCGCACCTGCTCGACCTCGGGCGGCGCGCCGCCCGTCCAGCCCTCCCAGCGCTGCGCATCGACCTGCTGCGGCGGCGACAGCGCCGTGATCCGGTACGGGCCGGTGCCCAGGATCGCGCGCACCGAGCCGTCGGCGCCCCAGCAGGCGGGCGCGAGGATCAGCGTGCTCGAGTGCGCGAGCAGCGCCGCGAGGCCGCCGAACGGCGTCGTCAGGCGGACCTCGACCGCGCCGTCGGGCGTCGTGCCGATCGTGTCGATCGGCGCGAGCGAGAGCATCGCGGGCGGCGTGGTCGCCTCGCGCAGCGAGCGCACGACGGCCTGCGCGTCGAGGGGCGCGCCGTCGTGGAAGCGCACGCCGCGGCGCAGCTCGAATCGCCAGCGCAGCCCGTCGGGCGAGACCGTCCAGCGCTCGGCGAGCCCCGGTGCCGGCGTGCCCTCCTCGGCGACGCCGGTGAGCGTCTCGGCCACCTGCATCCGCTGGAACACGTGGCCGCTGCGGGCGGGCGCGAGCCCGCCGATCTCCCAGGGGCCGGTGACCACCAGCGGCGCGCGCGCGGCGGGCCGCTGCGCGCGCGCACGCGCGACCGGTACCGCCGCGAGCGCCGCCCCCGATGCCGCGACGAATCCGCGCCGCCCCCGGTCCGGTTCCGGCATTCGCGTCAGAACCGCCCCTGCAGCCCGGCGGTGATCGTGCGCGGCATCCCCGGCGTGACCCAGACGCGGCTGAACGAGCTGGTGTAGAAGCTCGTGTCGAACAGGTTGTCGACGTCGAGGATCAGCCGAAGCTGCGGCGACAGCCGCCACCAGGCCACCAGTCGCGCGGTGGTGTAGGCCGGCAGCTCGAAGGCCGGCGCACCGGCGGCCGCCTCGGCCCGCGTGCGGGCCTGCCCGAGCCGCTCGCCGACGTGCGTCACCCCGCCGCCCACGCCGAAGCGCTGGCCGTTGGGCAGCACGTCCTCGTAGACGGCGAGCATGCTGCCGTTGACCCGCGGCACGCCGAGCAGCCGCCCGTCGACCTCCAGCACGTTGTCCTCCAGGATCCGCACGTCGTTCCAGACGAAGCTGGCGTTCAGCCGCCAGTGTCGCGTCAGCTGGCCCGCGACGTCGAGCTCGAGGCCGCGGCTGCCGATCCGTCCGGCCGCGGTCGAGAAGCCGGCGTTGACCGGGTCCGCGGTCAGCACGTTGCGCTTGCGGATGTCGAACAGCGCCGCGGTCGCACCGAGCCGGCGGTCGAGCCGCTCCCACTTCGCGCCCAGCTCGATCGACTGCCCGGTCTCGGGCTCGAACGGCGCGCTGGCCGCGTCCGTCCCGACGTTCGGCCGGAACGAGCGGCCCATGTTCGCATAGAGGCTCACCGTCGGCGACGCGAGCCAGGTCGCGCCGAGCCGCGGCGTGATCGCGGTCGGGTCGTTGCGCGTCTGGACCCCGGTGCGCCGGTTCAGCAGGTCGAGCGTCACGTCGTCGACGCGAACGCCCGCGACCACCCGCCAGTCCTGCGCGACGCGGATCGCGTCCTGCACGTAGAACGCGGTGCCGCGCTGGCGCTCGCGGGTGTCGGTGTTCGGCAGCGGCACCGGCTGGGGCCCGCCGTAGACCGGGTTGAAGATGTTGATCGCATAGGGTGCGGCGGCCGTCGGGTTCACCCGCAGCATCAGCTGGTCCTGCTCGAAGCGCCACGACTCGATGCCGACCAGCAGCTCGTGCTCGACGCCGAACGCCTGCACCCGGCCGATCAGCTCCGCCTGCACCGTGGTGTCGTCGGAGTCGTAGTCGCGAAACCGTCGCTGGCGGCGCAGCGTCGCCCCGTCGGCCTGCAGCGCCGTGGCCTCGGTCGAGAAGCCGGTGAGCGCCGTCTCCCGGTACTGCAGCCCGACCCGGGCGCGCCACGCGTCGGACCACTGGTGGGTGAGCACCGCCTGGTGGGTCCGGTTGCTCACCTCCATGCGCCCGTCGGCCGGCTCGCCGAGGAAGCGGCTGCGCGGGATCGCGCCGAGCTGGCCGTTCACCGCGACGACGCCGCGATCGAGCGGGGTCTTCTGCTCGACGAACTCACCGAAGTACTCGAGCAGCGTGCGGGCGCCGAGCTTCGCGGTGAGCGCCGGCGCGACAATCCAGCGGTCGCTCGGCACGAAATCGCGGAACCCGTCGCGCGACTCGATGGCGGCATTGAGGCGGTAGGCGACGCGGTCGCCGATCGGCCCGGTCGTGTCGAGCGCGCCGCGCCAGAAGCCGAAGCTGCCCCCGTAGAGCTCGACCGCGTTCGCCGCGCGCCACTGCGGGCGCTTGGAGACCATGTTGAGCGTGCCGCCGGGCTCGGAAGCGCCGTAGAGTGCGCTCGCCGGGCCCTTGAGGAACTCGATGCGGTCGATCGGCGCGAGGTCGCGCGGCGCGTTGAAGCCGCGGTTGCCGGGGAAGCCGTTCAGCAGCGTCGCCATCCCGGTGTTCTCGTTGCCGGGCAGGCCGCGGATCGCGACGTTGTCCCACAGGCCGCCGAAGTTGTTCTGGCGCGAGACCCCGCCGACGAAGTCGAGCACGTCGTCGAGCCGGGTCGCGCCGAGGTCGTCGATCGCCTGTCGGGTGATCGTGCGGACCGACTGCGGCAGCTCGCGCAGCGGCAGGTCGGTCTTCGTGCCCTCGGCGTCGTCGGCGTGGTAGGTGCCCGACTCGGTGCGGCCCACGACCTCGACGGCAGGCAGCGCCGGCGCCGGCGAGGCCGGCGCGGACTGGGCGAGCGCGGCCGCGGGGGACGCGGCGGCGAGCACGAGCGCGAACGAGCGCGCCCGGGCGAGCGGATCGACGGACATGGGAACGGGCCTCTCGGGGAGCACGCGGCCCCGGTTCGGCCCGAGACCATCAGTTGCAATAGAATTGCATATAGAACTATGTTGCAAGAATAGCCAGCGTGGCCGTTCGTGGCAAGCCGATCGGGCCGCGGCACGCGCCCGCCGCCGCGGCCGCCGTTGGCGCTGCAGCGCGATTCAGGGCGTCGGCCCCCAGGGCGCCGCCATCAGCAGCTTGTTCTGCTGGTCGCGCAGCATCGGCCGCAGCTTCGCCGCGAACGCCATGAACTGCGGGTCGGAGAAGAGGCCCTTCCAGAATGCGCGCCGGTCGGCGTCGTCGTCGAACTTCCACAGGTGCACCAGCTGGTTCAGCGCGCCGATGTCGCCGGTGAAGTAGCCGACCAGCTTCTTCGGGTGCTTCTCGATGGCCGGCCAGCCTTCGGTGCGGTACAGCTCGGTGACATCGGCCATCTTGCCGATGACGACGTCGTAGGTGCGCAGCTCGTAGATCGCCATGGTCGCTCGTTCGCGGGGTCGTTGAAGGGATCAGGCCGGCTTGCGGCGGCTCGCCGCGAGCTGCGCCTGCAGCGCGTCGATGCGCCGGTGCGAGTCCTCGGCGCCGATGTAGGTGCGGAACAGCCACTCCTGCATCCGCATCGCCGAGTCCAGGTCCTGGTTCAGCACCTGGTTCGACAGGCGCTTGGTCTCCGCGAGGCACGCACGGTCGTAGGCGGCCATCTCGCGCGCGATCGCCCCGACCGAGTCCAGCAGCTCGCCCTCGGGGAAGACCTTCGAGACGTAGCCCATCGCGAGCGCCTCCTGCGCGTCGTAGATCCGCCCCGACAGCGCCACCTCCTTGGCGCGGCCGAGCCCGATGATCCGCCACAGCGGGTCCATGATCGGCGTCATCGACAGCACGATCTCGCGCTGGCCGAACTTCGCGCGCGTCGACGCGTAGCGCACGTCGCACATCATCGTCAGGTCGAAGCCGCCGGCGATCGCCGGGCCGCCGACCGCGCAGAGCACCGGCTGCTCGCAGAACAGCACCGCGCGGTAGGCGCGGTGGAAGAGCGCGGTGTAGGCCTCGTTCGACACTTTCTGGAGCGTCCTGATCTCGTTCAGGTCGAAGCCCGCCGAGAAGTGGCGCTCGCCGCCGGTGAACACCACGACGTTCACGTCCTCGCGCGCGGCGATGCCGCCGAACAGCGACTCGACCTCCTCGAGCACCGCCGGCGCGAGCGCGTTGCCCTTGTCGGGCCGGTGGAGCGTGACCGTCGCGACGCGGTCGGCAACGTCGAGCTGAAGGTACGTGTGGCTCATGGCGCGAGGCTCCTCGATGGGGCGGACGTGGCACGGAGCGGGGCCGGCGCGACGCCGCGATCCGGGGGCGGCGCGGGCGGTGGGCACGCCGACCCGCGGCATGGTCCCTCATCGATCCTGATCCCGCCACGTCCCGTTCCACCGTGCCGGCCGCGCGTCGTCGGGCACCGCCGGGCGGCCCGGCCCTCCCCCGATCGGCGTGTCCGACCTCTCGGAGCGTCCGTTCGTCGGTTCCGCCTTCCGGCAACGCCGCCCGCGCGCGACCCTGCGGCCTCCTCCGGACGACGCCCGCGATGCTCGGCCTGACGATTCCACATCACCTCCTCACGATGGCCGCGCAGGCGGGCGCGATCGCGCTCGTCGCCGCGTTCGTCCCGAACCGGCTGCTGCTCGTCATCGTCGCGATCGCCGCCGCGGCGGTGGGCCTCGCGCGTGGGGTGCCCGGGGATTTCACCCGGTCGCCGGGCGAGCTGCTGCTCGACTTCTCGGGCGTGTTCGCGGGCCTCGCGATCGGCGGCGTGGCGATCGGGCTGCGGCTGCGCCACGAGCGCGGCGCGACCGGGCGGCGCCGGGCGGCCCGCCTCGCGCCGTCTCCACCCGGCAGCGGCGTGCGCGCGTTGACCGCGGGGGTGGTCGCGATCGTCGTGCTCGCGCTCGGCGCGGCCGGCTGGCACCACCTCGGCGACGGCCCGCCCGCGGGCTGGCGCGCCGCCGCCGAATCCTGGGTCGGCCGCGCCGAGACCCGCACGCCCGCGGCGAAGACATCCGCAGGCGCGAAGGGCACGGTGCCGGCGGACACGAAGACCCGGGAGCGTCCGCAGGGCGACCTGCGGCACTGCCTGCAGCAGGGCTCGAGCCCGGACGTGCTGAGGTGCGCCGAGGGCCGCTGAGCGCCCGGACGCGTCGCCCTCCGAGCCGCCCCGACGCGTGCCCCGCGCTGCCCCGGAGGCGCGGCTGTGCCATCATTCCGGCCCCGCGCGGCCCCGCGCCCCGCGAGCCCTCCCCCAGCAGCCCCGATGGCCACCGAACGAGACCCGTACGACGTGCTCGGCGTCGCGTCGACCGCGACGCCCGCCGACATCCGCCTCGCCTTCCGAAAGAAGGCGTCGGTCTTCCACCCGGACCGCAATCCCGCGCCCGACGCGGCCGAGCGCTTCCGCGAGGCGCAGGAGGCGTACGAGCTGCTGATCGACGAGGACCGGCGTCGCGCGCACGACGCCCGCCGCCAGAAGCGCCTGCTCGACGATCCCGCGTCGGTCGCCGACGCGATGTTCCGCACCTACCTCGCCGGACTCGAATGAACCTGTCGCGCTACTTCCACGAGCTGCAGGACGGCTACCTGTCCGAGATCGAGGACCTGCGCCTCGACAGCGAGGGCCGCGACGTGCTCGACCGACGCCTGCGCGACAAGCGCGCGGGCTTCGCCGCGGTGGTCTCGATGATCGACACCGACCCGCTGATGCTCGCGCCCGCGCTGCACGGCGCGTTCCACCTGCCGCCCGGCCGGGTGCCCGCGATCGAGGACCTGCTCGGCTGCGAGCCCGACGCGCTGCCGTCGTGGGGCGAGCTGGCGCGCCTCGTCGAGGTCGCCTCGTGGGCCCGCCCGCTGGTCGAGCGCGCGCTCGAGGAGGAGGCGGGGCCTGCGTTCCTCGCGACGGTCGTGGGCCTCGAGTACCTGCTCTCGAAGCAGCGCGCCGAGACCGGGCCGGCGGTCGAACCCGAGACCGAGGGCGCCGCGCGCCGCGAGCGCGACGACGGGGACGACCGCGACGAGGGCGAGGGCGACGACGACGTCGAGGGCCTCGCCGACGACTTCCTCGAGCAGCAGGGCTTCGACCGGAGGAGCGAGCCGTGACCCATCCCGTCGTCACCACCGTGTCCGCGATGGTCTTCGAGGGCGACATCGAGAGCGCCGAGCGCGCGCTCGCGGTGCTCGCCGACCAGGAGGGCGACCGCGCGCTCGCGAAGGTCATCGACGAGATGCCGCCGCGCGACGTCGTCGCGATCCTGCGCGAGCACGACAGCGCCAAGCCGTCGATCGTCGGCGAGCTGATCGCGCCCGGGCGCTTCGTCGAGGCGGCGGTGCTCGAGCGCCAGTACGGCGAGAAGGGCCACGATCGGCTGCGCGGCATGGTCAACGCCGTGGCGTTCGCCGACGAGTCGCGCACCGACGAGTTCGTCGTCGCGCTCGGCGCGTCCGAGGACGGCCTGAACGTGCTGTGCGACTACTTCGAGGACCGGCACGAGGAGGTCGAGCGTTTCCTGCTGAACGGCACCTTCGACGAGCAGGAGGGCGAGGAGATCGACGGCATCCCGACCTCGAACGCCGACCTGCTCGAGGCCGAGCTCGACGAGGACACCCGGCGCGGCGTCGTCGCGCTGCGCGAGGTGCGGGACGGGGACTGGCGCGAGCTCGCATGGCGGCTGCGCGTCGAGCACTACGAGATCTTCCGCGACATGCTGGAGATGCTGCGCGCGCGCCATCACCGCGCGGCCGCCGCGCCGCCGCCGCCCAGGCCCGCCGCCGGGGCCGCCGGGCCGGCCGACGACGACGAGGACGACGTGCTGTGACCGCCGTCGCCCGGCACGACGCGCGCACGCTGTTCGAGCGGGCCTGGACGCACGGCGTGCGCACCGGCGAGATCGACGGCGCGCGCCGCGATGCGCTGGTCGCCGAGGGTACCCGCGCGATCCGGCGGATCGCCGGCGTGCTCGGCTCGGAGTCGCTGCGCGACGACCTCGAGCGCGCGATGCGCAGCATGCTCGGGCTGGTGAACCTGCACCTGCAGCAGGTCAGCCGCGGCGACGTCGCCGCGGCCGCGCGTTCGCTCGCAGAGAACGGGCTGCTGTTCCACACCAAGGGCGCGTCGCAGGCGATCAAGCGCGTGCTCGCGATCGAGCACGGCGTCGATCCCGATGCGGTGGACCCGGTCAACCGGCGTCGCTTCGAGGAGGCCGTCGTCGCCGAGTGGGCGCACCTGCCGTTCGAGGTGCTGCTCGAGCGCCAGCGCGAGGCCGAACTCGCGAGCCGTCGCCGAGCGGCCGCCGATGCGCTCGCCGCGACGCTCGAGGGCACGCCGCCCGAGCCGTACTACGAGCCCGAGCAGGTGATCCTGACCGCGCTGCTGATCCGCGCGTACGCGCGCGAGCCGGCGTGGATCGACGGCGTGCGCGGCTTCGAGGCGCTCTTCGAGGCGGTGCGCCGCGCGCCGGCGCGCTTCCGCGTGCTGCCGCCCGGCGTGCCGCCCGAGCACCGCGAGGCGGTCGAGGACGTGTGGTCGACCGAGGGCCCGCGCGTGATCGAGGCGATCGCCGCGTCCGACGAGCCGGTGCACCGCCTCGTCGCCGGCGACCCGTTGAGCAACCCGCTGCACGCGTGGCTGGTGCTGCCGGCCGACGCGCTCGACGACGTCGACGACGTCGGCGAGCTGACCACCTCGCACTGGCAGGTGCTGACAGGCGGCGCGACCGACGAGCCGCGCCTGCTCGCGACGATGCTGCAGGGTGTGATCGGCTTCGAGTCGGCCTGGCCGCTGGCGCCGAAGGCCGCCGTGACGCTGCTGCGCAGGACGCTCGCGGAGCGCCCCGACGAGCGTCGTGCCGCCGCCTGGCTCGACGCGAACGCGCCGCACCAGTACCACGCCGACCTGCTCGGGCTGTGGCGCGACTTCTGGGACGAGCGCGAGTCGGCGTTCGACGAGGATGCGGGCGCCGACGCCTGGCTGCTGTTCGCGGCGGAGTGGCTGCCGGTGAAGGCGGCGGGTGCGAAGCAGCCCGCACCCGCGAAGCCCGCGACGAAGAAACCCGCGACCAAGACGCACGCGCTCGCGAAGAAGCGAGCCGCGACCTAGTCGGCGCGTCGGCGGCGCGTGTCGACCCCTGCGTCCGATGGCATGATCCCGCGATGAGCACCGACGCGCGCCCGGACGACCTGCCGCCCCCGACAGCGGCGCCCCGTGCCGCGACGACGGCAGCGCCCGGGTCGGGCGACCCGCTCGCCGAATTGCGCGACGCGCTGCGCACCTTCGCCGCCGAGCGCGACTGGGAGCGCTTCCACGCGCCGAAGAACCTGGCCGCGGCGCTGGTCGTCGAGGCCGGCGAGCTGCTCGAGCCGTTCCAGTGGCTGCCCGACGACCGCTCGCACGCGCTGCCGCCCGACGTGCTCGAGGCGGTGCGCATGGAGATGGCCGACGTGCTGCTCTACCTGGTGCGCCTCGCCGATCGCCTCGACGTCGACCTCGCCGACGCCGCGCGCCGCAAGATGGCGATCAACGCGACGCGCTATCCGGTGGACAGGGCCCGCGGCCGCAGCGACAAGCACGACCGGCTGTGACCGACGACCGCCCCTGCTTCGCCTACGGCTCGAACCTGTGCGCCGACACGCTCGCGGCCTGGCTGCGCGAACGCGGCCTCGACGCGTCGCACGCGCGGCCCGTCGGCGCCGCGTGGCTGCCCGACCACGCGCTGTCGTTCGGCTACCGATCGACGCGGCACGAGGCCGGCGCGCTCGACGTGCGCGCGCGGCGCGGCAGCGTCGTACAGGGCGCGCTGCTCGGGCTCTCGCCGAGGGGCTGGGCCGCACTCGACGCGAAGGAGGGCGTCGCGACCGGCGCCTACGCGCGCCGCGACACCGAGGCGATCGTGCGCGACGGCACCGTCGTGCCCGCGGTCGTCTACGTCGTCACCGACGCCCGCCGCGACGTGCACCACGCGCCCACCGACGACTACCTGCGCTCGGTCGAGGCCGGCTACGCCGCGTGGGGCCACGACCCCGCGCCGCTGCGCGCGGCCGCCGCGGGCGGCCCGGGCGCCGCGTGGGTCGACGCGGTGTTCGTCTACGGCACGCTGCTGCGCGGCGAGGCGAACGCGCACGTGATGCACGACCGCCCGGTGCGCCGCGTGCGCGACGCGACCGTGCGCGGCGCGCTGCTCGAGACCGGGGAGCCCTATCCGGTGATGGTGCTCGACGGCGCGTCGACCGTGCACGGCGAGCTCGTGGAGCTCGACGACGTCGAGGCGCGGCTCGGACCGCTCGACGCGCTCGAGGCGTTCGACGGCTATGGCCGGCCGGGGCGGCTTTACCACCGGACGCTGGTGGACGTGACGACCGCGGAGGGGACGCGGCGCGCGTGGACGTACGTGGCGGGCGAGACGGTCGGGCGGGGGGCGCGGATCGCTTCGGGGAATTGGCGGGAACACCGCAGGTCGACCGGCGTCCGCTGAAGGCGTCCGCAGCGGTGCCGCGGTGGTGGAGTAAGGAGTCCTTGATCAAAGGATATCCGATGCTTGCCAAGCCCACCTCCAAGAACCAGCTCACGCTGCCGAAGGTCGTCGTCGAATCCGTCGGCGCCCCCGAGTACTTCGAGGTCGAGCTCCGCGGCGGCCAGGTCGTGCTGACGCCGGTCCGGATCCAGCGAGGCGACGCGGTCCGTGGCAAGCTCGAGGCGCTCGGCCTGACCGTCGACGACGTCGACCGTGCGGTCCGGTGGGCCCGGACCGAGGTGGCCGAACCCGGCGTCCTCGCCGAACCTGTCCGGTCCCGGTACGCGCGCACCGGCTCCGCTCGGCCCCCGTCGACGAAGGCCAAGACGGGTCGGTGATGGCGGCCGCGCGACCGCAGGCGTCGTGACCGGGGACCGCGCGCTCCTCGCGCTCGTCGGGTCGCGCGGGCTCTGCCCCGCGATGACGCTCGACGCGTTCCTGGCGTCGCTGTGATCCGCCGGCGTCACACTCCGCCGAACCGCTCCACCAGCGGATCCGCCACCCCCGCCTCCGCGAACCCCTTCGCCCGCAGCCGGCACGCGTCGCACGCCCCGCAGGGCTCGCCGTGCGGCCCCGGGTCGTAGCAGCTGCAGGTGATCGCGTAGTCGACGCCGAGCGCGAGCCCCGCGCGGACGATGTCGGCCTTCGACAGGTCGATCAGCGGCGCGTGGATCGTCAGCGACCGCGTGCCCTCGACGCCCGCCTTCGTCGCGAGGTTCGCCATGCGCTCGAAGGCCGCGATGTACTCGGGCCGGCAGTCCGGATAGCCCGAGTAGTCGAGCGCGTTGACGCCGACGAAGACGTCGCTCGCACCCAGCGTCTCGGCCCACGCGAGCGCGAAGCTCAGGAAGATCGTGTTGCGCGCGGGCACGTAGGTGACCGGGATGCCGGGCGCGACCGGCGCGTCGGGCGCGTCCTTCGGCACCGCGATGTCCGCGGTCAG
>CAYNRU010000036.1:0-81409 GCA_964399635.1 uncultured Bordetella sp. | reverse complement strand
AGGGCCACGGCCTCGCCGACGGTGCGGGGCGCGTGATAGTCGAACGCGGGTGGGATCATCGTGTCTCCTCGTGGGTGCCGCCGGGACCGGACACTTCGACCGATCGTCCTGGACAGACCGTGAGTCTGCATCGGTTCCGTGCCCAGGTGTGCGTGGGTGTACATGCCAGTCGGGGATTTTCACGAACCGCGCGGCGGCGGCCGCGAACGGCGGTGAGCCCCTCTTGTGAGCAGGGGCAAGGACGGACGCCGGGCTGCGAGCAGGCGGGCAAGTAGGAGTTTCGGACGCCCTCATCAAGGCCAGGCTGAGACAGGAAGTCCGCAGCCTTCCGCACGAACCCGCGACAGCACGCGGCTTCTGGCGCGATCAGGCGAAAAAAAGCCCCAACCGAAAGTGGTTGGGGCTTATGGACTGGTGGCGGATGGTTGACCATGTGCCGACTCGACTCCCGAGCTTATGAGCACTGGCGCGGGGTGCTGCGGGTTAGCGGGCACTTTGCCGGCAGGATTGTGCGGAAAATGTCCAAAAGGCTGTTGGACGATTGCATTCGCTCCAAGCCTTGACACTGGCTCTGTGCAGGTATTCGAGAAATTCGAATACCTGATTCCGAGGCCAACTCCCCGTCCGGCGTCCCCTCTGACTGGCCCCGACGGCGTGATTCGCCCATGCCACTGGCGTCACTCCACCGATACGTTGCCACCGAGCCGATACCCCATCGCCCGGTAGCCACGCTGGCGCTTGTCCCACATCCGCAGCAGCGCTGGATGGCCGGTGTCGACGAAGTCGATGATCCGCACGTCGGTTTTGCTGGCGTGCTCGCGGTGCAGGCGCCCGGCGTACTGCTGCAACGTCCCCTTCCAGGACACCGGCATCGCGAGGACCAGGGTGTCGAGCGGCGGGTGATCGAATCCCTCGCCAACCAGCTTGCCGGTGGACAGAAGGACGCGCGGCGCGTCGGGCGGTAGTGCATCCAGGTCTGCGACCAGCGTCGCTCGTTGCTTCCTGGACATTCGTCCGTGCAAGACGAAAGGGGCCAGTTGCAGGCTGTCGAGTTCCGTCTTGATGGCATCGAGGTGTTCTGTGCGTTCTGTCAGGACCAGCACCTTGCGTCCCTGAGCGACGGCATCGCGCACCTCGGCGGCGATGGCTGCTGTTCGGGCCGGATCGTTGGCGAGGTGCCGGAAGACGTCCTGAATGCCGGCATCGGTCGGCAGATCGATCCGTGCGTGCCGGGAGTGCGGTATGACTGCCAGATCGTGCGGTGCTCCGGCCGGCGTGGCTGCCGTGTGGCGGATCGGCCCGCACTGCATGAAGATGATCGGCTGCTGCCCGTCGCGGCGGATCGGTGTCGCCGTCAGGCCCAGCACGTATTTCGCTTTCGCCCGTTTCAGGATGGCGTCAAAAGACACCGCACCGACGTGGTGGCACTCGTCGACGATCACCTGGCCGTAGTTTTCCACCAACGGGTTCACCTCGCCCTGCCGGGAGACGGACTGCATCACGGCGATGTCGATCTTGCCAGTGGGCTTGGCCTTACCGCCACCGATGGTGCCGACCACGCCCTTGGCGACACCCAGAAAGGCTTGCAGGCGCTCCTGCCATTGCTTGAGCAACTCCGTGCGATGCACCAGCACCAGGGTGTTGACGCCCCGCCGGGCGATCATCGCGGCGGAGGTGACCGTCTTGCCGAAGGCAGTTGGCGCGCACAGCACGCCAGCATCGTGGGTGAGCAGTCCTGCAACAGCGACTTCCTGATCGAGGCGCAGACTGCCGACAAAAGACACGTCCAGCGGCTGGCCGCCGAAGCGTTCGTCTCGCAGGTCGCAGGCAATGCCGTTCTCTCGCAGCAAGGACAGCGCGGCATCCAGGCAACCGCGCGGCAGGGCGATGTGCTGGGGATAGCTCTCTGCGCAGCCTATGACGCGCGACTTGTCCCACACCGACATCCGCATCGCCTGGGCCTTGTAGAACTCGGGGTTCTGAAAAGCCGCCAGCCGGATCAGCCGGTTGGCCAGAGCCTGCGGCAACTCGGCCTTCTCGAAATAGATCAGATTGGCCAGCGTGACGGTCAGTGACTTCGGCATACGACCGGCCAGCTTCTTGGCCGATGTGTTCTCGCGCTTCCAGGGCGTGGCCAGGTCCTCGTCGTCGATGAAGGTGACGTCCAGCGGATGGACGCCACCCGTGGCCCGGAGGATGGTCGGCTCGATATCGTGCGCGGCCATCGGCTGGATGGATGCGAGGAGCGCCCATTGATCAGGGTACGGTCGCAGATCGGGATCGACAAAGACGCTGAAACCCTGCTCCCTCGGACCTTTCTGCAGCGGCAAGGCGATCAGGTTGCCGAACCCGCCTTTGGGCATGGTGTCCTGGTTCGGGAACAGTCGGTCATAGGATTCCAGCTTCAGTTGCCGGGTGCGAGCGCAGGTATGGGTGATGATGGCCGTGCCCAAGCGGCGGGCATCACGTGCTGAAACGCGGCTGGCAAAGAACACCCACGCGTGCGCTCCATTCCCAGAGCGGGAAATCTCCAGCGCCACCGGTACGCCCAGTTCATCGCAGGACTTCAGGAATGCCAGCGCATCGTCTCGCCATTCCGCCTCGTCGAAGTCGACCGCGAGGAAATAGCAGCTGTCGTCTTCCAGCAGCGGATACACCCCGACTGTGTGCTCACCGGCCAGATGGTCATAGATCACCGCATCGGACAGCGGAATCAGCAGTCGATTGCCGCAGTCCCCGCACTTGATGAGCGGCTTCTCGCAGACACCGGCGCGCCATTCGTTTGCGCACGCGGGCGCGTAGCCCGTCTTGCCGGAGGTCTTGCCCTCCCAGCGGATCGGGTAAACATCCGTGCGCCCACGAAACAGCCGACGGAACAGTGCCACCTTCTCGGCGGTGGAAAGCTTGGACGGCTCCGGTTCTCGCGCCACAAGGACGACCGGTTGCGGTGGACGCCACTGGATACCGTGCGATTCGAGCAGGGCGATCAGGCGGGCGTTTTCGGCTTGCAGCGCTGCCAGTTCACCGCCATGCGCTGGAACAGCTGCTCCATGATCGCGCCAACCCCTCTCCTCGACTGGGCGAGACTCTGCCGAATGCGCAGACCTGTACAACATTGACAGCCCCTCAGACCTGCCCGCCGACGCCCTTGAACTTCTCCACAAATGCGGCGATTTTCTGGAACACGCTTTGCTTTTTAGTCAGGTACTGCGGATTGAGCGGACTCATTTTGGGCAAAACGGCATTCAGCTCCGTGCCACTGTCGCTGGCAAATTCACGCTTCAGTGATGCAGTGATGTAGCGCTTGGCCGCTTCGGCGTTCAGGCTCTCGGAGTTGATCAATTCCTGGGCTTCACGTTGCTGCTCCGCTTGGGCAAAGGTGAAGAAGGCGTCAATCACGCTGGCCTTGTCGCCGATCTGGTCTAGGTCTGTCTGGTTAATGAAGTCCACCAACAAGCTCTCTTTCGCGCGATTTCCCAGACTGGCACGAATGACGCGGCGAACTTCATCCACCAGGTCTGATTTGCTCTTGATCTTCTTGTTGTGGTCGAAAATCAATTCGAGGATGTAGTCCAGATTGATTTCCTGCGACTTCAGCAGGTCCACCTCAAAGACTACGTCATCCCAGTCGATGGTGGATTTGTCCCTTTCGGTCGAGGATTTTTCTCGGCGCAGCCAGTCGCGCACATCGTTGTAGGTAGATCGGTAATCCTGAATTTTCCGCTCGGCGGGGAGCGTCATGGTGGCCAATACGGTCACGTCCTCATCGGTCAGATAGTGCTTGGTCTTGAACGCATCTACCGCTGCCGGGTCGTTCACGTCAACGCTTTGCAGTTCCCTCAAGCTGGCGAACTCATCGTAGTTCTGCAGAACATTCTCTAGGCGCAAATATTCGCCAAAGAGCTTGGCAAAGTCCTTCTTGTCGGCCTCCTTCTCAATGGCAGTGGGATCGGGAAAGCGTGTATCAAGCTCCTTGACCACCTCCACAAAGCCACGCCGCGCCTCACCAGTGGCCGCATCGGTGAAGCCTTCCATGTACTCCTTGTAGCTCTTCTCCAGCACCACGTTCTTGGTGTTTTTGTCCCCGAACAGGGTGATGGCATCAATGGTCGCCTGTTCCAGATCGCGGAAGGTGACGATGTTGCCGAAGGTTTTGGTGGCGTCAAAAATGCGGTTGGTACGTGAATAGGCCTGCATCAGCCCATGGAAGCGCAGGTTCTTGTCCACAAACAGGGTGTTGAGCGTAGGCGCATCAAAGCCTGTCAGGAACATGCCCACCACGATCAGCAGGTCGATTTCCTTGGCTTTTACCTGCTTGGCCAGATCGCGGTAATAGTTCTGGAAGCCATTGCTGTCCACGCTGAAGTTGGTTTTGAACAGCGCGTTGTAGTCCGCAATAGCTGCACTCAGGAACTCCTTCGCACTGCTGTTCATGGCTGACACTTCAAAACTCTCGTCCTGAATGTCGCCGATGGCATCCTGTTCCTCGTTGGCGGCGAAAGAGAAGATGGTAGCCACCCTCAGGGGTTTTTCGCTACCTTTCTGCAGTTCCCTGAAGGATTCGTAATACAGCTTTGCTGCATCCACGCTGCTGACCGCGAACATGGCATTGAAGCCTTTGTTGCCCACGTGCAGGCGGTGGGTCTTCTGCCGGAAGTTGTTCAGGATGTACTGAGTAATCTCACAAATGCGATCGGGGTGCAGCAGAGCCTGCTTGTTCTCTGCAGCGCTGAGTTTTTTTTCATCTAGTTCGGTCTCAATGGCCTTGAACTGCGGGCGCACGTCGTTGTAGTCGACCTTGAACTTCAGCACCTTTTCATCACGAATCGCATCGGTGATGACATACGAATGCAGCTCGCGGCCGAACACGCTGGCAGTGGTTTCAGCGCCCAGCGCGTTTTCCGGGAAGATGGGCGTACCGGTGAACCCAAACTGATAGAACTTTTTGAATTTTTTCTTGAGGTTCTTCTGCGCCTCGCCAAACTGACTGCGGTGGCATTCATCGAATATGAACACCACCTGCTTGCCATAAATGGGCAAATCAGCTTCGCCCTTCATCAGGTTGTTGAGCTTCTGGATAGTGGTGACGACGATCTTGTTGTCGTCTTTGTCCAGATTGCGCTTCAGGCCCGCCGTGCTGTCCGAGCCGTTCACGCTGTCGGGTGAGAAGCGTTGGTATTCCTTCATGGTCTGGTAGTCCAGGTCCTTGCGGTCCACCACGAAGAACACCTTGTCGATGAAGTCCAACTCCGTGGCCAGCCGCGCCGCTTTGAAACTGGTCAGGGTCTTGCCCGAACCCGTGGTGTGCCAGATGAAGCCACCACCCTCAAGGTCACTCCAGCGCTTTGCCTGGTACGCGCTGTTGATCTTCCAGAGAAGCCGCTCCGTAGCAGCAATCTGGTACGGGCGCATTACCAGCAGCGTATTGCTGACATCAAACACCGAGTAGTGCAGCAGCACATTGAGCAGGGTGTGCTTCTGCAAGAACGTGGCCGTGAAGTCCTTTAGATCCTTGATCAGGCTGTTGTCCGCCTTCGCCCAGTTCATGGTGAAGTCGAAACTGTTCTTGTTGCGCTGCGTGGTGTTGGCGAAGTAGCGGCTATCGGTGCCGTTGGAGATCACGAAAATTTGCAAGTACTTGAACAAGGAATGCTCGCTGTTGAAGCTCTCCTTGCTGTAGCGATGTGCCTGATTAATAGCCTCACGAATCGCTACCCCACGTTTTTTCAGCTCTACTTGCAGCAGGGGCAGGCCATTAACCAGAATGGTCACGTCGTAGCGATTTGCGTGAATGCCGGTCTGCTCGAACTGTTTGATCACCTGCACCTTGTTGCGGGCAATGTTCTTTTTATCCAGCAGGCGAATGTTCTGGATGCGACCATCGTCGAAGACGAAGTCGTGCACGTAGTCATCGTGAATCTTGCGGGTTTTTTCGACGATGCCGTCGCTGGGTTTGTCCAGCCATGTCTCGACGAAACGTAGCCACTCGCCATTGGAAAACTGCACGTTATTGAGCGCTTGCAGTTGTACACGGACATTGGCAAGCAAAGCTTCGGGTGTGTTCAGTGCGGGCAGGTACTCATAACCCTGGTTTTGCAGATCAGTAATGAATTCCCGCTCCAGATCGTTCTCACTCTGGTAGCTTTCTGCAACCTTCCACTCTTGGGTGTATTGATCAAGAACGATGAAGTTTTTCGACTCGGCAATAGCCTTGTAATCAATCATTGGGCTGTTTCTCATCTTGGATGAGCGCGGTTAACTCGCTCTCAATTTCTTGCACCGTCGGCAATTGCGACTGCACCGACAGCGGAATATCCTTGGTGATGAACGAACTCACGCCCATCGGCTTGTTGATGTCGCGCAGCGCGTACTCCACATCCAACTTATCTTTGTCTTTGCACAAGATCAGGCCAATCGTCGGTTGGTCACCTTCACCTCGTAGTTGGTCGTCAACTGCTGACAGATAGAAGTTGAGCTTGCCCACGTACTCAGGCTTGAACTCGCCCGCCTTCAGTTCGATCACCACATAGCACTTCAGGCGTGCGTGATAGAAGAGCAAGTCCAGAAAGTAGTCCCTGCCATTGACCACCAGCGGATACTGCCGACCGAGGAAAGCAAAGCCTTTGCCCAGCTCCAGCAGAAACCGTGTGATCTGGGCCACCAACTGGTTCTCGATGTCGCGCTCCACCGCCTGGGCGCTGAGGGTGAGAAAGTCGAACACATAAGGGTCTTTCAGGCTTTGCTGAACCAACTCGGACTGCGGCGCTGGCAGGGTCTGGGCGAAGTTGCCCACTGCCTGGCCTGTACGCTCGTGAAATCGCTGATCGATTTGCCACTCCAGCACCGTGCGGCTCCAGCCGTGTTCGGCACAGGCCTGGGCGTACAGCAACACCAGATCCACTGACTTCACCTTGGCCAACAGGGTGCGCACGTGTCCCCAAGGCATTTGTCCCACGGGCCGTGGGACAACTTCAAACTGCGGGCTGAAGAAGGCATAAAACTGCCGCATGGCAAACAAGCTGGTGCGCGAAAAGCCTTTCATGCCGGGGTAGCTGGCCTGCAGGTCTTGCGCCATTTGCTCCACCACCGCCGAGCCCCAGGCGCGCTCGCGCTGCCAGGCATCCAGCTGCCGACCAATATCCCAGTACAGGCCCAGCAGTTCGGCATTCACCGCCAGCACGGCTCGAGTTTGCGAGCTCTGGATGCGTTGCTTGATGGCCGCCAGCACCTGGCGGTAATCGGTGTGATGGGTAATTTCGCTCATACCATCAGGCTCCCTGTAGCTGCCAAAAGCCATGGCTGCTCTTCAAGTGATCAAGCAGCAGTTTGACAGTGGCTTGTTCCGCCGGCGTGGGCTGAGCCACGGCCTCGTTAGACAGCGTGCTGTGGCTGGTGAAATTGATGATGCGGCTGTAGTAAAGCTGCTTGTCATCTGGCAACAACTCTGACCACTTCGGGTAGCCCAAGAAGCTGGCTGTTTTCTCGTACAGATTGCGCAGCAGCGTGAAGTGAAACCGCTCGACCCTGTTGCCAGCAATGGCCTGCTCAAGGGTCTGCAGCAGGTGCAGATGATAGGAAAAGCTCTTGTTGGAGTCGCCGGGCTTTTCCGTCAGCGTGAAGCCGCCGTCTTCCAGGCGCTCCAGCATGTAGCAGGCCTTGTTGCTGAACTCATTGAACAGCACGTTGTAGAACAGCGGGCTGTGCGTGGTGATAATGAACTTGAGATCAGTAGACTGGCTGGTCTTGATTAACCCTGCCAGGTTGACCGCCAGCTCGATCAAGTGGTTTTCATCCAATGAACTGACCGGGTCATCAATAAACACATACTCCAGCTTGTTGAAGGCATCCGTGGAGCGGTTTTCGGCTTCGGCGATGTTTAGCTCAGAAATCAACTGCTCCAGTAGCGCGTTGAAAACGCTCCAGATGAAATTGCTTTCTTCGCCTTTGGAGATTTTGATGTGCGGCTCTTGCTGATTGTTGCCGCGTTCAAATGAAAAACTGACTGACGAAAAGTCGTTGCTGAAATGTGGCGTCAACTTGTCGCTGGTGTAGCCCTGAAAGGTGGCCGTGATGCTCTGGTCCTGGCCTTGTTCTTCTAGCACCCACCGGGTGAACGCGTTGGGCTGGATGATCAACTTGGGTTCAACATCCCGCTCAAGATCGTTCTTCCAATAGAACAAATCTTCCGTGAAGGCGCTGTAGTAAAGGACCTTCTTGTCTGCCAAATCAGACGCCTGAGCTTCTTCGCCCTCCGCCTTCGGTGCAATCAACTCCTTGAACGCCCGCGACAGGCGGGTTTTGCCCGTGCCGTTGAACGCATAGAGCAGTTGCACCTTCTTGTTGGCATCCCTGAGCTGCTTGGCAATGGCGGTCAGCGTTTTGCTCATGTCAGGCGGCTACCTCTTCCGGCTTCGGGAAGCTCAGCAGAAAATCGCGGTAATGCTCGTATTGCTTCTTGCGCAGCTCAATTTCACGCGGCAACCCCTCCGTAATAGAGCTGGTCAGAGCCTCGAACTTATCAAGGATGGCAACAATTCGCTTCTTATCTTCATGCAAGGGGTTCGGGATACTGATGCTTTCGAGATTCTTCTTGTTGAGCTTTGGTTGCGCCGCCCCCGAGATGTAGGGCGTCAAGTCAATGCTGTTCAAATAATATTCAACGTATCTACGATCAGCATACGTATCAAATTTCAATACGTGAGCATGATTATTCACCCAGCTCTTTCCGCTGATGCTGAAAGCGATTGGGGTGTTTCGCGCCAGCAAATTGGCACCATCTTCGGAGACAAGAAGAAGATCCTCGTCAAAGATGTAGTCTTTAACGTAATCGACAATTCCTGATGCGCCGTAGTACGGAATGTCACCCAGATCCCTTAAACCGCTTGTAATCGGCCTGCGCATAGAGTCCAGGTTCTTTGCGAGATCCCCCAGCGTCTTCCACTCCACTTCGCCTTCTTCAAAACGCAACAACTGGTCGCGATAGTGGTTGTATTGTCTTTTTCGGGCTGTAAGCTCGGCTGTAAGCTCGGCTGTAAGCTCGGCTGTAAGGGAGGTAAAAGCGTCCAGAATGCTGACGATTTCGGCTTGGATTTCAAGTGATTTCTTGGGATCTTCTGGGCAGGGAATGGGGATTTTGAAATCCTTCACTTTTGCATCTGAAATGGCGGGATAGGCAGAGCCACTTTGATTTTCTTCAACATATGTTTTGAATTCACGTGAACCAATCCAATGAAGAATCCACTTTGGCAGAACCACTTCTTGCTTGGCACGTAAAACGCAATAGCCCGTACTGGCAACTTCGCCCGAATACTCTTCACTAATTAAGCAATACCGTTGTTGAGTGGGGCGCGTCGTAGCAAAAATCAGGTCATCTTTTTCAACTAGCTTCTGAGCTCGACTCGGAGCGTTACTCGCTTGAATTACAGTCGTCTCGACGATTGCTTTGGTCTCAATGTTTACGGATGTGAGATCGATGTAACGATAGGCATTTTCGGCATCACGCCACCTGATGTTGCTTGTAGACGATGTAACCTCCCCCAACGCCCTCCACTCCACCGCCACCCCTTCCAGCAGCTTGTCGAAAAAGTCCATGCTGCTCATGCCTGCTGCTCCTCGCCTTCTATCTCCGCCACGATGGCATCAATATCTTTGCGCAGCTGGTCTATCTTGGCTACGGTAGTTTTTAGCTCGGAATTGAGCTTGGTAATATCCACCGCCTCGCGGTTATCCTTGGCCCCCACATAGCTGCTGACCGAGAGGTTGTAGTCACTAGCTGCAACCTTCTCAAACGGTACTGACTCGGCGAAATGCGCGATGTTCGCCTTGCTGTCGAACACCGCCATAATCTGGTCGATGTGCGTGTCCAGCAGAGCGTTGTTGTTGGTCTCTTTCTTGAACAGGCCACTGGCATCAATGAACTGGGTGGTGGTATCGGTCTTGTGTTTGGACAGCACCAGAATGCTCACGGCAATGGTGGTGCCGAAGAACAGGTTGGGGGCCAGCGAGATCACGCTCTCGACATAGTTGTTGTCCACCAGGTACTGACGGATCTTCTGCTCAGCCCCACCCCGGTAAAAAATGCCAGGGAAACAGACGATGGCGGCGCGGCCTTTGGCCGAGAGGTAGCTGAGCGCGTGCAGCACAAAAGCAAAGTCGGCCTTGGATTTGGGCGCCAGCACACCGGCCGGGGCAAAGCGGTCGTCGTTGATGAGGGTGGGGTCGTCGCCACCTACCCACTTCACCGAATACGGCGGGTTGGAAACGATGGCATCGAATGGCTTGTCTTCGCCAAAATGCGGCTCGATGAGGGTGTCGCCCAGCCCGATGTTGAATTTGTCGTAGTTGACGTTGTGCAGGAACATGTTCATCCGCGCCAGGTTGTAGGTGGTGTGGTTGAGTTCCTGGCCGAAGAAGCCGTCTTCGATGATGTGGGCGTCAAACTGCTTTTTGGCTTGCAGCAGCAGCGAGCCAGAACCGCAGGCGGGGTCGTAAATCTTGTTGATGCTGCTCTGCCCGTGCATGGCCAGCCGGGCGATCAGCTTGGAGACCTGCTGCGGGGTGAAAAACTCGCCCCCCGACTTGCCCGCGTTGGCAGCGTAGTTGGAGATCAGGAATTCGTAGGCGTCGCCAAACAGGTCGATGTGGCTGTCATCGAAGTCACCAAAGTCCAGCTCGGCCACGCCTTTGAGCACAGCCGCCAGGCGGGTGTTCTTGTCTTTGACGGTGTTGCCCAGGCGGTTGCTGGTGGTGTCGAAGTCGGCGAACAGGCCACGAATGTCGCGCTCGGAAGGGTAGCCCAGGGCTGAGGTTTCAATGGCGGAAAAAATCGCTGCCAGGTCGGTGTTCAAACTGTCGTTGGTGTTGGCGCTGGCGGCCACCCGGGCAAACAGCTGGCTGGGGTAGATGAAGTAGCCCTTGGTTTTGATGGCATCGTCCCGGATGTCTGGCGTGATGACCACGTCGTTCAACGCGGCGTAGTTGATGCTCTCGTCACCCCCTTCGATGTAGGCCGCAAAGTTTTCGCTGATGAAACGGTAGAACAAGGTACCCAGGACGTATTGCTTGAAGTCCCAGCCGTCGACGGCTCCTCGGACGTCGTTGGCAATTTGCCAGATCCGGCGTTGAAGTTCGGCGCGTTGCTGAATGCTGGTCATGTTCGGTTTCCTGTCAAATCGTTCGTCTTGTCTTCATCCGCGCCACCGGCGCGAACCCACTCATCCACTTCAGACACCTGGAACTTCCACAACCGCCCCACGCGGTGCGCGGGCAGGCTCTTGCGGTCGATCCAGCGGTAGATCGAATCGCGCGTCACGCCCAGATGCTCGGCGATCTGATCTACGGACACCCATGGTTCAGCGGTCATGGCAGCGCTCCGGCAGCAGGGGTTCGGGTCGCATAAAGTCGGTTTCAATCGTAAAGGCTGCAATTTATCAGGTTGGAGGGAAGCAGACGAGGGTTCGATGCCGTGGGCATCATCTTTTTCTTGGCTTCTTGATCGTCCAGCGCGTGAATGGTGGCGTCATCCACCAACCAAGGAGCCCCGCGATGAACACCAAGACCACTGCCACCGACGCCTACCCAGCACGCACTGCCGCCATTCACACCAAATTGGAACGGCTGCAGCAACTGGCCGACGACCACTTCGGCCACGACCCGCACGCCATCCACTGGGGCCACGTCGGTGACCTCGGACGGGTGGACCAGGCACTGGATGACCTGCTGGCGATCTTTGGCGGCCAGGCCAAGTAAGGGAGGCCGCTGTGGACGCCCTGCCCAAAATCTCCCCAGCCCAAAGCCTGCTGCTGCGCACCGCTGCCCGCAATCCTGATGGGCGCGTGATTCCGCCAGACACCCTGCGCGGCGGCGCACGGGTTAAGGTGCTGACCGCGTTGCTGCAGCGCGGGTGGATCAAGCCCGCCGACGACGGCCACGTGATGACCGACGCGGGCTACGCGGCCATCGGACGGCAAAGGCCCGTGCCACCGGATGATATCCAGCCGGTGGACACCACCAACGACCTCCAACTTCTGGAGGGCATCCCGGTGCGGTCAGGTACCAAGCTCGCCGCGCTGGTGATAGCACTGCGCCGACCGCAGGGCGCGACCAGCCTGCAACTGATGCTGGCGACCGGCTGGCAGCCGCACACGGTGCGCGGGGCAACTTCCGGGATGCTGCGCAAGAAACTCGGCCTGAACGTGGTGCTGGCGCAGAACGAATCCGGCGAGCGGGTGTACAGGGTGATTTGATCGGTCGCCAAGGGTGTCCAGTTTCTGGAGGCCCTTACGCCACCCGTCACTGTGGCCGATTTAAGGGTTTTGAACGGCGAATCAGCCGCAACCCCGCGCCAGCATTGAGTTTTCGTCCCTGGCCGTTTTCGTGCGGTCGGGTGCAAACCTGCAAACCCGGTACGCACCAAGGTTCGCACCTTCTGCGTTGCCGCCATCCCGCACAGGCCCGCAATGACTGGGCTTTCGGCCCGCTTGCCCACACCGCCAGGTGCGAACCGCAAACCCTGCAAACCTTGTTTCCTGGCCAGACGGTGGCGCAATGCGGCGCTCGCGCCTCCCGTATGGGAATATCGCCAGGAAGGACCCCTTTCGCCTGGGGCATGTGTGCGTGCGCCGACCTTAACAATAGGCGCTGACCATCACCATCGTCACCACCATCACAAGGACCGGCCCGATGTGACGGTGGTGATGGTCGTGACGGTCGCTGCTTATTGTTTACACCGGCGAAAGCACAGATATGCCCTCGGCACGATCATCACGCAGGGCGTGTAGCGGTGGATCGCTCAGGGCGATGGCGAACCAGCATGGCTGAACGTGGACGGTGCTGGACCACCCTCGGTAGACTGATGAGCAATGAATCCCCATCTGCTCACCCTGGCCCGGACCACACCGCTCGAACAACTTCTGGAGTTGCCGAACGCGGTGCGGATTGCTGCCTGCGCCCGAGAAGATTTGCAGCGCTTCAGCGCAGAGCAGTTGCAGCGGATGTTGGCCAGCATGGATGCAGCCATCACCGATACCGTGACATTGGCGCAAATCAAGCACGGCGGCGAGTTGGTGAACCGGCGCGAGCAGCGCGACCTGGACTGGTTCATCGAGGTCACCAATCAAGCTGAATGGTCGCGCCTGAGGTCAGCCACTGCAACGGATCGGGATTACCTCCGCCTTTTGGCGCTCTACAAGTTGGGCGCGGTGATTGAGGCCACAACAGATACCCCGCCCGGGATCATCATCAGGCCGGCGGTTGAAGCGTTGATGGAGTCGCTGGAATCCTTGGTGCTGGCCGATCTGTTGCCGGAATCACCATCAACGGAACAGATCATCGAAGATGCGTGGAAGGCAGGGCTCACGCCAGAGCCCATTGCCGCCGACGAAGTCCGCAAGGCGCAAAGCCATGCCGTCAGACGGGCAGCCGATGCTCGACACGCCAGTAACCGAGCCGCCAAGCAAAAGGCCCTGGAACTGTTCGCATCGAATACCTACCGCACCAAGGAAGAGGCTTATCGCATCATCGGCGCGCAGGTCTGCAGGGCACCGGGCACGATCAAGAATTGGATCGCGGGCATTCCAAAGGACTCGCCGCCCGAATAATTTCACTGCGAACCTTCACGCTGCGCGCAGCGTGATCATCGTGCGCGCACCGTGTCTATGAATGCCGATTCTTGTGGCATTCAATACAGAGCATCCCCAAACGACCACGGATGCTCGCCATGTACCAACCCCGTCCTGCACTGCCCGAAACCGGCTTCGTTCGGTTACCGCAGATTCTGTCCCTGATCCCCATCAGCCGTTCGGCCTGGTGGGCGGGTATCCGGGAAGGCAAATTCCCCCAAGGCATCAAACTCGGCAGCAAGACCACGGTCTGGCGCGCTGAAGACATTCGCAAACTCATCGAACGCTCGCGCTGATTCGGGCTGTGACGATGAGCGCGTCCATTCCTTCTACGGACGGAGTAGTAGAGAACGACCGTCACGACCATCACACGGTCGCGCTGGATGCTGCGGTCACTCCGGCACCGACACCAGACAGCGACCCCGTTGGCGTGATCGAGGCGGCACTGGTTCGTCTGGTGGATGACGTGGGGGTGCTGGCCGAGGAAGACGTGGTGCGCGCCTTCTCGATCCTCAAGGCCACGGACCTGCCCGGCTACTTGCGCCTGCGCCACGCAGCCAAGAAGGCCAATCGCGATTGTTCGGTGACGGTACTCGACAAGCTGGTGCGCGACGAACTGCCCGGCAGCGACGACGATGCCAGCGCGCTCGATGAACTGGTCGCCTTGGCCCGGGCGCAATGCCAGTTGCACCACGATGCCGATCGCAATGCGGTGGCCGTGATTCCCATGCCCAGTCGGCGCGAAGTGTGGCGCGTGTATTCGTCAGGCTTCGAGGAATGGCTGCGGGCGGCGTACTGGCGTGCCAAGGAAATGGGCGTGCCGGAAACCACGATGAAATCGGCACTGGCCACGCTCGCCGCTGCGGGCATCAACGATGGCAACGAGATCGAAGTCCACGTCCGCGCCACCCGGTATGACGATGGCTACCTGATCGATCTGGCCGATGAGCAGTGGCAGGCCATTCACGTCACCCCCCAGGGCTGGCGGGTGGTGAACGAGTCGCCGGTGTATTTCACCCGCACGCCCTCCATGCGCCCGCTGCCGATGCCTGTGCCGATGGGGGCGACCCATGGCGATGTCGGATTGCTCTGGCAGCACACCAACATCCCTGCGCACAGCCGCGTGATGGTACTGGCGTGGCTACTGGACTGCTTCCGTCCGGACACCCCTTTCCCGGTGCTGGAGCTGGTGGGCGAACAAGGCTCGGCCAAGTCCACCACGCAATCCGTGCTGCGCAGCCTGGTCGATCCCAACAAGGTGATGCTGCGTGGGCGGCCCAAGACGGTGGAGGACGTGTTCGTCGCCGCCGCCAACAACTGGCTGGTCAGCTACGAGAACCTCTCCGGCCTCACGCCCGAGCAACAGGATGCCTTTTGCACCCTGGCCACCGGCGGCGGCTTTGCCTCGCGCCAGCTCTACACCAATGGCGAAGAGCACGTGATGGAGACCAAGCGGCCGGTGGTGCTCAACGGCATCGCCGTGGTTGCCACGCGACCGGACCTGATCGACCGGGTGATTCACGTCGATCTGCCGACCATCCCCGCAGATGCCCGGCGTGACGATGCCGACACCCAAGCAGGCTGGGAACGTGATCAACCCAAGGTGTTCGCTGGCTTGCTCGATCTGTTCTCGGCGGCGCTGGCCATTCTGCCGACGGTCAAGCTCACCCAGAAGCAGCGCATGGCTGATTACGAGCGCCTGGGCGAGGCAGTAGCCCGCGCCCTGGGCTTCGCCGCTGGTGAATTCCAGCAGCAGTACGCCGAACTCGTGCGCGCGGGCATCGACCGGGCCTTGGAAAGCAACGCCGTCGCGCAGGCACTGGACAAGTACCTCGCGGACCGTGTGCTTCCCTTGAACTGGCAGGGCACCGCCGGCCAGCTCTACGACCTGCTGAACACCCACAGCATCCCCGACCGCAGCAGTTGGCCGCGATCACCCAAAGGTCTGTCGGATCAGTTGCGCCGCATCGCCCCGGCCTACCGCGCCAAGGGCATCGACATCACGCATCTCGGCCACAGCCGTGAGGGCGCGCGCTGGCGCATTGCCCAGACCCGTTCCCAAACCAATCCTGCCACGCCACCCGGCATCGAGGGTGGCACTCGATATGGAGCTCACCGTGAGTAATCCCAACTTGCATCCCATCTGGGCCAAGGTTCTCGGCATCACGCCGCAGACCACCAGCCCATCCACCTCTGCCGAAACGCAGCTGTCCCCGCTGGCTGCCGCGATTGCGGCGATGACCGGGCAAACCAACTCCCACCGGGGTTGGCTGGCCACCAGCCATCCCCGCCGCCCCGGCGCGCCGGTCGGCATCAAGAAGCAGGTGGGCCCCGGCCTGTGGGTCAGCACCGTCGCGCGGCCCGGCGATACCCACTACCCCATCCATCCCTGATCAAACCTGGAGACCATCACCATGAAACTGAACCCGTTCGGCAAGAAGTCCAACCCCTACCTCGACAAAGTCAAGGCTGAGCGCGACGCGCTCAACCTGGAACTCGCGCCCCTCAAGGCCGAATTGGCAGAGGCTGAAGCCGAGCACGCTGCGGCACGCGAGAAGCAAACCCGGCTGCGTGATGCCGCCGGCTCTCTGTCGATGAACACGCCACCGGCCGCCAAAGCCCACTGGCCCATCCTGTGCGAGGCAAATCAGCGGATGGAAAGGCTCAAGTCGAAGGTGTCCAACCTGGAGGGCCAACTGCGACCGCTGCAGCAGGCCCTGGCCACGCCCGAGCGCTTCGCACTGGCCCGCAAGCAGCTTGACGATCTGATGGCACAACGCAAGGCGCTCAGCGCTGAGGTGCAGACGGTCGATGGCCAACTGACCAAGATTGCCAAGCGGCTGGCGGACCTCGAAACGCGCATTGCTGTCGAGACGAAGTCGGCATCCCGGACGCTGCTGGACACCGAAGCCGAATTCGTCGTGCCTGAAACCTTGACCAAGCTGGAGGTGGAGCTGCGCATCACCCGGGCATCGCAGGCTGAACTTGAGCGTCAGCGTGATGCGATTCAAGGTCAACTGGCTGGCATGCCCGATGCCGTGCGCAAGGCGAGGGACCACTTCATCCACTGCCGTGCGGCAATGGCCGAAATCGAGCTGCACGAGCAGTTGATGCCGGTCATGAACGCACTGGCTCGCGCCTCGGCGGCCCGGCGCCAGATCAACTACCACCACGAGGAAAGTCGCTTCCCGGTTGAGATTCCTCGAGCGTTGATCGAGGCCGCTGGCGATGCACTGGCGGCAGAAATGCCAGCGGCCTGATCGTCACGCAACCGGCCCACAGGCGAATTGGGTCCTTCCTCGCCAAAACGCCATACGGGGGGCGCGAGCGCGCTGCCCCGCTACCGACAGACCCCGAAACGGGGTTACCAGTTACCACCCCGGTTACCGCCCGGCGCCGTGCCGGGTTACCACTCAAGGAGCTTTTGGTGAACCGCACGACAGAACCCCAAGCCAGCGATGGCGCCCGCCACGTGCCCGTTGAACGGCTGCAGCACTACAACCCAGAAGTCGAACACCGCGTGCAAGGCTGGTTTGCCAGTGGAGCGCCGCTGGTCTGGATTCCCATCCTCAGCCAGGAGAACTTCCCGGACGTGCCTCAGCAACTGCTGGAGTTTGCCGACCATTACCAGGAGGCGATGCGCTGGCCTATCCACCAGATGGAAGAACTGCTGCAGTTGCCCAATGGCATCACCGGCTGGTTGATGCCTGCCACGGCCAGCGACACCGACGTGGCCTGCGGGGTGTGGGACGGCGAGATCTACATCCTGGGTATCAAGGACCGGCGTATCGGCAAACCGCAAACGCTGTTGGGCGAGCGTGTCGAGGTTGCGACAGGTCAAGCCGACGACCTCGAACAGAGCGCGGTTTGACTTGGCTTCTGGTCGCCACAGCGCGTTCATGGACCTGTCTCAACAACAGGAGTTTGTGCAATGACAGATAACAAGAACACGGGTGGCCCGGCCGCGCCCATCTCGGCCCAGTTGGCGGCGCTGCCATCCCTGCCAATGGTCGAGCTCTGGGCACTGTGGGATCAACACTTTCCCCGGCGACCCAGCCATCGCAATCGCAATTACGTGGAATCGCGGCTGGCCTACCGCATCCAGGAGCTGGCCTTCGGTGCTCTGCCTTCCAACATTCGCAAGATGCTGGTCGAGGCTGGCGCCAAGCATTCCAAGATCAAGTCGGCCGCCGGGCGCAGCGCGCAGACCCTGCTGATGCCCGGCACCACGCTGATCCGCGAGTGGGAGGAGCGCGAGTTCCGCGTCACGGTCACGCCCGATGGCCTGTATGCGCTCGACGGTCAGGTGTTCAAGAGCCTGTCGGCGGCGGCGCGCTACATCACGGGCACGCGCTGGAACGGGCCGAAGTTCTTCGGGCTGCGTGATAGCCAGGGAGCAGATCGGTGAACGCACCCTTGCTCGTGCCGCCGAAGCGCTGCGCGGTGTACTGCCGCGTCTCCAGCGACGAGCGCCTGGATCAGTCCTTCAACTCCCTCGATGCCCAGAAGGAAGCCGGTCACGCCTTCATCAAGAGTCAGGTCCACGAGGGCTGGATTGCGGTCGGCGACGACTACGAGGATGGTGGGTTCTCCGGCGGAAATATGGACCGTCCCGCGCTCAAGCGCCTGATGGCCGATATCCAGGCTGGCAGGATCGACATCGTGGTCGTTTACAAGATCGACCGCCTGTCGCGCTCGTTGGCCGATTTCGCGCGGATGGTCGATGTGTTCGACCGCCACCGCGTCAGCTTCAGCGCCGTCACCCAGCAGATCAACTCGGCAACATCCATGGGCAGGCTGATGCTGAACGTCCTGTTGTCCTTCGCGCAGTTCGAGCGTGAGGTCACCGGCGAGCGTATCCGCGACAAGATCGCCGCCAGCAAGGCCAAGGGTATGTGGATGGGCGGGCCGGTGCCGCTGGGCTACGACGTGCGCGACCGGCTGCTGGTGGTCAACGACGCCGAGGCGAAGCTGGTACGGCGCATCTTCTACGACTTCGTGTCGATGCGATCGGCCACGCTCATGGCCAAGGCTTACGGCGCCGAGGGCGCGGTCACCAAGGGCGGCAAACCCTTCACAAAGCAGACCATCTACAAGATGCTGCACAACAGGATGTACCTGGGCGAGATTGTCCACAAGGGGCAGAGCTTCGCCGGCCAGCATCAGCCGCTGATCACCAAGGCGCAGTGGAACGCGGCGCACGCGCTGATCGCCACGGACGCCGTCGAGCGCCGCCACGCCACCAGCGACCGACTGCGCGAGCCGGTGCTGCTGCGCGGTCTGCTGTTCACGCCCGATGGCGAACGGTTGGTGCCGAACTACACGGTCAAGAACGGCAAGACCTACCGGTACTACACGCCGGTCAAACACCGACGCTTCGGAGCCTGGGCCAGCCAACACGGACCACTGCCAGCCCAGCCGGTCGATGAATTGGTGGTCGAGCAGATCGTGGCCGCGCTGTCGGCGCCGCACATCGTGCAGGCGGTGTGGGACCGGGTGCAGGAACTCAGCCCGCAGATGTCAGAGCCCGAGGTGGCGCTGCCGATGCGCAGGCTCGCCACGATGTGGCGGCAGTTGTTCCCGGTTGAGCAATGCCGGCTGGCGCAGCTGCTGATCGAGCGCGTGGTGATCACTGATGGCGGGCTGGAGATCGTCTGGCGCGACCAGGGCTGGCAGGAACTGGCCGGTGAACTGATGCCCGGGACCCTCGGCGCCGAGTTGCAAGAACTGGAGGAATCCGTATGACACTCAGAGTCAGGGCCACGGGCGCGCCCGTCGCCCGCGAATGCCGCGACGGCGGGCAGGTTAAGCTGTCGACCTTCATCCCGCTGAAGATCCGCAAGCGCGGCGCCAGCAAGGTCGTGGTGCGACCCGATGGCCAGATCGAAGCACCGGGCAAGGTGGCCACCCAGCACGACCAGCCCCTGCGGGTGGCGTTGACGCGGGCGTTCTACTGGCAGCAGTTGATCGACGACGGTGTGGTTGGCAGCGGCAGCGAGATCGCGCAGTGGGAAGGCCTGCACCACTCGACGGTCAATGAACTGCTGCGGCTGACACTGCTGGAGCCTGCCGTCATCCAGTCCATCCTCGCCGGGCAGCAGCCTCGGTGCATGAGCCTGCTGTGGTTCCAGCGGAACCCGTTGCCGACGGAATGGGCGGCACAGCGGGAGGTGATTGCGGCGTTCGACCGCTGACCCGAAGCGGACTTCACCAGCCACCGTCGTCAAGATCCTCATCGTCATCGTTATCGGCGGGCTGCGTGCTCGGTTCGCGATAGGATAGGGGCATATATCGTTCGAGCGGTGTCTTCCATCCTCGGAAGAAATCCAATGGGTCTTGGGTGCCGACGAACTCTCGAGCGAGTCGCAGGCGGTCAAGGACATTCCGACGCTCCGACTCCGGAAGGGGTTGGGCCCGATCCTCGATGCCTCGGAAGAACTGTTCTAGGCTGATGATCTTCGACCAGGCTTGAATGACCTGTTCGAGCTGGTCCCGACTTTCCTTTACGGACAGTGCGATGCGACGCCGGTCTTCTTCCTGCCGTCGTCGTTCTTCCTCTGCGAGCCACTCAAGTCGTCGGATCTCAGCCTGGCGCTCCGCTTCCTTCATCTTCTCGATGATGGGCGCGACTTCCCCCTCGATGGATTTCACGATCCGGGGGATGTCTTGCGTCAGGGTCCGAGCCTTGGTCTCTTGAAACGAGGTCGACCAGGACACGCTGCGGTCCGCAGCGTAGACGACCAGCCGCAATCGACCAGATGGAAGGTCTCGGGTCGATGTCCAGGTGTGATCGTGGTAGCGCCTGGTCTTGGGAGGCACGTATTCCGATTCGCGGATGTACTTGCCATTGACGTACCGCATCTCGACGGACTCGGTCATCTCGATGACCGCCAATCCGAAGGCTACGGAGTCGACATAGGCGACCGTCGGCCGATAGGGTGACCAGCGCCGGTCATACCCGTATGGATCGTGTCGAGGGTCCTTCTTCGGCAGCACTTCTTTCTCGTCGATGCGCTCCCGCCAGAACTGGGCATCCGGTGGCGCGATCACCACGCGGTGGCCGGCGGACTCCAGGGCATTGAACAGGTCGTTGGCGAAATCCAAGGCCTTGTCGAGACCGGCGCGGGACGCGGTGATGTCGACCAGCAGCTTCTTGTAGGGCTTGAGGTGGACTTCGTCATCGACCTTGCGGCTGGCCAGGAAGTGCGCCTTCGCGCCACGGATCAACCCATGGACGCCGACGACGGTCCGGGCTGGTAGCGGAATGCGAGGTGCGGGTGCCTGACGCAGCCTCGGCACGACTGGTGCCGGCAATCCGTCGGCGCGCGACCACACGATGGGATCACCTGGCAGCGGCTCCGGTAGCGCCGGGCGTTGCGGCGCCTTGCCCACGGCCAGCTTGGCCCAGTAGCCACGCTCCGGACGGGGCACACGAAGCTCGGTGCACACGCGGGCGAGGTAACTGCCCGAGACGTCAAACTTCTCGGCGACCCTGATCATGGGCGTCGACCACACCAATTCGTACAGTTCTTCCCTCGTCACCACATCCGTTCCCCTTGTCATCAATCTCGATGGGGACGAGGGTAATGGGACCTATCGGGCAGGTGCTCTGGTGGCCGTGGTTGACGACGAACTAGCGCGTGTAAGTCGTTGATCTGCCGAGTGTGACCGCTGCGACTACCCGCAGCACAAACGGAGAATGGAGACGGCTCTGGCCCGGAAAACGGCCGTTTCGGACGCACCGGGCGTCACGCCACCCGCAGCACTGTCCCGCGCTTCCCCGGGGAAACGCCAAAGAAAAGGGGCCCGGAGGATTTCCGAGCCCTTGTAAGTGGTGGAGCCGGCGGGAATCGAACCCGCGTCCGCAAGTGATCTACGTAACCGCTCTACATGCTTAGCCACGTCATTTGGATCTCGTCGTCAACCGCGCCGCCGGGCAGGCTAGGAAGACAACCAGTCACCTATTTTTTAGCTCCCGGCCAAGTGACCCGCCCGGTCGCGATCCGATGTGAATGACACTGCAGTTCCTTGCGGAACCCGGGCCATCGGCAACCCGGTGCAGTGGCTTAGGCCTTAAGCGGCCAGAGCGAAACGCTGATCGTTGGCGTTTGAAGTTTTCTAGAAGGATTTACGAGGGCACTAGAGTCCTCGGCATGCACTGAAACGCTTCACTACCCACGTCGAAACCAGGTCGGCCCCGGTGTTCAGGTTGAAAGTATAGACCTTCGAGCGGATTTCAAGTGCCCCGCGCACCCGATCGGCCGGGATCGGCTATGTTCGGCGGTATCCCACACCGAACGGACGGAGTCGCCATGAACCAGGACCTGCTCGAGACCGTCGAGGACGGCATCGCCACGCTGACGATGAACCGCCCCGATTCCCGTAACGCACTGTCGCGCTCGATGATGCTCGGGCTGCAGGATGCGCTGCAGCGGCTGGCGACCGACCCCGCGGTCAGGCTGGTGGTGCTCACCGGGGCAGGGCGGGCGTTCTGCTCAGGCGGCGACGTCAAGGGCTTTGCGCAGGCCGCGGGCGGTGCGTCCGCAGGGCCGAGCTTCGACCAGAAGGTCACGGACCTGCGCGCGCGGATGGACGCGGTGCGCTGGCTGCACGAGATGCCCAAGCCCACGCTGGCGGTGATCCCGGGCCCGGCCGCCGGCGCGGGGCTGTCGCTCGCGCTGGCCTGCGACCTGCGGATCACCGCCGACGACGCCAAGTTCACGACCGCTTTCTCCAAGATCGGGCTGTCCGGCGACTTCGGCGGGAGCTGGTTCCTGAGCCAGCTGGTGGGCGCCTCCCGGGCGCGCGAGCTGTACTTCACCGGCCGTGTCGTGCTGCCGGACGAAGCGCTGCGGCTCGGGATGGTCGACCGGGTCGTGCCGTTCGAGCAGCTCGGCCAGGCGGCGCGCGCCTACGCGAAGGAGCTGGCCTCGCTGCCCACGGTTGCGGTGGGCTACATGAAGCGCAACCTCAACATGGCGCAGCGTGGCTCGCTGTCGGACGTGCTCGACGTCGAGGCGATCCACATGATCCGGACCTTCGAGACCGACGACCACAAGGGCGCGGCCAAGGCCTTCGTGGAGAAGCGCCCGCCGAGCTTCGCGGGGCGCTGACGGACCCTCGCACGACGTGGCCGCGGGCGCGGCCCCGGCGGTGGCGCCGCGCAGCCGCTCGACACTCAGGCGCGCGGCGCGCCGGCCCGGTTGATCTCGTCGATCTGGCCGTTCAGCGTCCAGTAGTCGTAGAGCCAGCCGACCAGGAAGAGGCCGCCTGTGAACAGCCACAGCAGGCCGGTCAGCCACTTGCCCAGATAGAAGCGGTGCACGCCGAACACGCCCAGGAAGGTCTGCAGGATCCAGGCGATGGTGTAGTCGATGCGCCCGGCGCGATAGCGTCGGTCGGCGCCACGGTCCATCGACGGTATCAGGAACAGGTCGATCAGCCAGCCGATGCCCAGCAGGCCGAGCGTGAAGAACCAGATCGTCCCGGTCACCGGTTTGCCGTAGTAGAAGCGGTGCGCACCCGTGAAGCCGAAGATCCAGAGCAGGTACCCGATGGTCTTGCGGTGGGTGTCGTTGGCGGCGGGCCCGGAGGCGGCGGTGATGTCCATGGCGGGAAGCTCACTTGATCGCGAAGTCTGCGCGCCGCGGCGGCAGCGTGCCTGCGGTCTCGGCGATGCGCGGGGCGAGCAGATAGAGCCGCTCGTTGGAGATGCCATTGTGGTCGCGCAGGAAATCGCGCGCGGCCTGGGCGCGCTGCTGGGCGATCTGCTTGACCTCCTCGGTGGCCACCGGCGCATGCTCGGCGAGCAGGCGCTCGATGTCCTCGGGCGCGGGCGTCTTGGCGCCGCCTGCATCCAGCTTGGCGTCTCGCCAGAGCTGTTCGAGGAGCGCGGGCCGCTCGCCGGCCTCGAGCTCCACATCGCGTAGCGCCGGCAGCTCGGCGCCGGGCGACGCGCGCTTCATCTGCGCGAGCTTCGCGCTGCGCAGCGCCGTGTCGAGGCGCTCGCGCTGCATGGCGTCCCGGTCGGCCTGCGGGTCGGCATAGCCCGCGATGTCGAGCGACAGGGCCGGCCGCTCGGTCAGCGCCCGGCCCAGCGCGTCCAGGCGCTTGCGGTCGTCGTCGTCGAGCGCCGCGCTGCCGGCCGCGAAGTCGATGTGGCTCAGCTCGGCGGCGGTGCCGCCGCCAGCGAGCGAGGCCAGGGCGGTGAACGGCGAGGTCACGACCTTGACGATCAGGTTGCCGAGCGCGCGCAGGATCAGTCCGCCCACCGAGAACTGGGGGTCGGAGACGGTGCCGGAGATCGGCAGGTCGAGGTCGATGTTGCCGTTGCGGTCCTTGAGCAGCGAGACGGCGAGACGTACGGGCAGGTTCAGCGCATCGGCGCTCTCGACCTTGTCGCCGAAGGTGAGCTGGTTGATCGTGATCTTGTTCTCGGCCTGGAGCCGCTCGCCCTCGATGCGGTAGCGCACGTCGGCGGTCATCTTGCCCTTCTCGATCGTATAGCCCGCCCAGCGGCCCGAGTAGGCGCTGAGCTTGGGCAGGTCGAAGCCGCGCGCGATCGCGCGCAGGTCGATGAATGTGCGCGGCGACAGCGGATTGACCTTGCCGGTGATCTCGAGCGGCGTGTCGTCGTCGACGCGTCCGGTGACGAGCACGTCCGACGGTGCCTCGCGGTCGCTCGCGATGGCGTCGATCGAACCCGACAGCTGGGTCAGGTTCGCGGTGTAGTTGGGGCGGATGAACAGGTCGGTGAAGTTGACGTTGCCGCTCGCGATGCGCACGGTGCCCACGCGGATCGTGGGCTGGCTGCCCGGCTCGCGCGCGGGCTTGGCGACGATCGTCTCGCGGCGCGCGACCGGCGCGCCGCGGGCGGGAGCGGCCTGCGCGGTACCCGCTGCGGTCGCCTCGCCTTCGCCGGTGTAGGCCGGTGCCGCGGCCGCCGCGGCCGCCGCGGCGGCGCGCCTGGTGGCGGCGTCGGGGGCGGTGGTGAGGGAGCGTGCGCCGATCGGGCGGTCCGGGTCGACGAACACGTCGGAGAGGTTCAGGCGTCCCTCGGGCGACAGGATGATCCGGGCGTAGAAGTCCACGAAAGCGACCGCCCCGATCTCGACCAGGCTGGCGCCCGGGCGCTTCGTGTCCCAGTCGACCTTCACCGAGGGCAGCGCGAGCGCCGTCCAGCGCACGAAGTCCTCGCTGGTGAGCTTGTCGGTCGCGCGGAACTCGTTGGCGGAGACCTCGCCGTCGAAGCCGATGCGCGCGAGTGCGCCGTCCTCGCCCGACGCGAGCCGCAGGCGCCCGTTGCTCCAGAGCTGGCCGCTCGCAAGCGTCAGATTCACGAAGGGCGCGACGTAGGGGTCGAAGTGCGTGAGCGTGAAGCGCTGCAGGCGCAGCCGGGCGTCGATGTCGAACGGCACCGGGCGCACCGTGCCGCTCGAGGCGAGCCGCGAGCCGTCGGGGAGCGTGGCGACGGCCTCGAAGGGCAGCGGCCGGCGTGGGTCGAGCGTCACGTCCGAGGCCTTTGCGCTCAGCGTCAGCGGCGGCAGCCTGCGGTCCTTCGCGATCAGCACGTCGGTGTAGTCGAGGTCGAGGCGCGACAGCTCGACCTGGCGCAGCAGCATCGTCCAGGGAGCCGCGCTCGCCGCGCCCCGGGCATCGCTGCGGCTGGCCCCGGCGTCGCCGGCCACGACGGGCTGCGGCACGTACCAGTCCTGCAGGTCGGCGCGCCCGTCGGCGCCGCGCCGCACGGCGAGCACCACGCCGTCGAGCTTCACCGAGCCGACCTCGACGCTGCGCGCGACGCCGTCGACGACGACGCCCGCGACCGCGAGCTTCTGCATCGAAGCAGGCTTGCGGCCCTCGTGCGCGACCCTGAGGTCGGAGAGCTCGGCGCCGCCGTCGGCGATCGACCAGCTCGCATCCGCGGTGTTCCAGCGCACCGCCGCGCGCGCGTCGAGCAGGCCCTGCTCGAGGGTCGCCTTCAGCGCGCCACCTGCGAGCGGTGCGTAGCGCTGCAGCTCGAGGCGGCCGACCGTCAGCGTCGCCAGGCCCGATACGCCCTGGAGGTCCAGGTCGGCGCCGAGCGGCGCGTGGCCGTCGAGGGTGGCGTCCACGCGAGCGCGCCCGGTGATCACCTCCGGGCGAGACAGGTCCGCGATGACCAGCTCCGCGACCGAGACCTTCAGCGGGTCGATGCGCAGGGCGAGCGGCACGGCCAGCGCGGCATCGCGCCACGCGACTTGCCCGCCGTCGATCGTGATCGTGTCGATGCGCAGCGCGCGCGGGCCGCCGCCGGGCCTGCGGGCGGGGGACGCGGTCACCGGGGCGGCGGGCGCCACGGGGGAGGCGGTGGCATCGCCCCCGACCGCTCGGCGCGAGCCCGCGAACCCCGACGCGGGCCATTCCGGCGATCCGTCTGCGGCGCGACCGAGCGCGAGCACCGGCGCATCGACGGCGAGCCCGGTGAGGTGCACCGTGCCGCCGAGCGGAAACGAGGGCGCGAGCGTCGCCACGATGCCGCGCGCCGCGACCCGCTCGCCACCGGCCGCGTCCTCGATCCTCGGCGCCCCGAGCGCCACGCGCCCCTCGATCTTCAACGGACCCTCGGCCTTGCCCGGGCTGCCCCAGGCCGCCCGCAGGTCGAGGTCGAGCGTGCCCGCGACGGGCCGCAGGTCGGCTGGCATCGGCAAGTAGGGCAGCAGGTCCGATACGGGCAGCGCATCGAGCCGCAGCCGCCCCTGCGCCGTCGCGGGCTGCGCGAACGGCGTGGCACTCGCATCGATCGACACCGGGCGGCCGTTCAGCGCGAACGTCGCGTCCAGCGTCACCGGCCGATCCACGTGCGCGTCACGGTTGGTGAGTCCGACGACCGCGAGTCGTATCGCGTCGAGGGTGGTGAGCTTGCGGACCACCCGGTCGTCGAGCGTGACGCTGCCATCGGCCACGGCGATGCGCTCGACGTGCCAGACCACCTTGCGCTGCGAGGCCGGACGGTTCGCGAAGCGATCGAGCACGTCGGAGAAGTCGAAGCGCGCCGGACCGGTCCGCAGGACCCGGAGCGCGGGTGCCTCCAGGCTCACGCCGTTCACCACCACTGCGCCGCGCAGGTAGGCCAACGGATCCACGTCGATGGTCGCGGTGCGCGCGGACAGCATCGGCTTGCCCGGGTCGAGGCTCGCGACCGACACCTCCGACAGGACGATGCGGCCCGCGAAGGGCGACACGTCGATGCGCCCGATCCGGACCCCGCGCCCGATGGTCTCGCCGATATACCGCGCGATCGGCTCGCGCAGCAGGTTGGGTCCCCAGGTGAGGCCGGCGAGCAGCAGCCCCCCGAGCAGCAGCACGACCGCGAGGGTCCAGAGCACGACCTTCGCGACGCGCCCCGATTGCCCTTGCCGCAGCGCGCGTCTGCGCCGTGACGCACGGGGCTGCAGCCCCGGGGTCCGCACGGAGGCCGTCGCCGTGGAGCGGGATGGGGATGTCAAGTGCGCAGCGCAGGCAAGGTGGGGGGTGACCGATCGATTCTAGAGGATCCGATCGACCTCACACCGGCGCCGACTACGACCGCACCGCGACGCCCGCCTGCGCCCCGCGCCGGACGGCCCGGCTCAACGGCCCAGGCGCAGCAGGCGCACCAGCTCGGCGGGGTGCTCGATCAGCGCGTCGGCGCCCCAGCCGTGGGGCGGCTCGGCCTCCCCGCAGAACCCGTAGGCCGCGGCCACCGTGAGCATGCCCGCAGCACGGCCCGCCTCGATGTCGCGCAGGTCGTCGCCGACGTAGACGCAGGCCGACGGCGCCAGGCCGGTCAGCCGGGCCGCGTGGAGCAGCGGCTCGGGATGAGGCTTGGCGAACGCCGTGGTGTCGCCGCCGATCGCGGTCGCGGCGCGGTCGAGCAAACCGAGCTCGGCCAGGATCGGCCGCACGTAGCGCTCGACCTTGTTGCTGACGACGCCCCAGGGCACGCCGGCGGCCTCGAGCGCGGCGAGTACCTCGTGCATCCCGTCGAACAGCCGGGTGTGCACCATCATCGCCGCCTCGTAGCGTTGCAGGAAGTCCACGCGCAACGCCTCGAAGTCCGGGCTCTCGCGCGCCACGCCCAGGCCGCGGCCGATCAGGCCGCGCGCACCCATCGAGGCGAAGGGGCGCAGCTGCTCGAGGGGCAGGGCGTCGAGGCCGCGCTCGGCGCGCATCGCGTTGACCGGCGCGGCGAGATCGGCGGCGGTGTCGGCCAGCGTGCCGTCGAGATCGAAGAACACCGCGCCGGGAGGCGAATGGAGCCGCCCGAAGGCGCCCCCAGGCAGGGGGGCGGTGACACTCACGCGGGCCGCCTCAGCGCGACCAGGTAGTTGACGCTGACGTCGCGCTCCGCGAGGCGGTACTCGCGCGTCAGCGGGTTGTAGGTGAGGCCGGTCATCGCCGCCTCCTCGAGCCCCGCGCGGCGCGCGGCGGTCATCAGCTCGGACGGCTTGATGAACTTCTCGAACTCGTGGGTGCCGCGTGGCAGCAGCTTGAGCACGTACTCGGCGCCGATGATCGCGAACAGGAAGGACTTGGGGTTGCGATTGAGCGTGGAGAAGAACAGCCAGCCGCCCGGGCGCGCCATGCGGGCGCAGGCAGCGACCGTCGAGGCCGGATCGGGCACGTGCTCCAGCATCTCCATGCAGGTGACGACGTCGAACGCCGCCGGCTCGCGCTCGGCCATCGCCTCGGCGGCGATCTTCTCGTAGCGCACCTGAACGCCCGATTCCAGGCCGTGCAGTTCGGCCACCTTGAGCGCCTTGTCGGCGAGGTCGATGCCGGTGACGTGCGCACCCTGGCGGGCCATCGCCTCGGCGAGGATGCCACCGCCGCAGCCGACGTCGATCGCGCTGCGTCCGGCGAGGCTGCCAGCGAGCCGCTCGATCCAGCCCAGGCGAAGCGGGTTGATCTGGTGCAGCGGCCGGAACTCGGACTCGGGATCCCACCACCGGGCGGCCAGCGCCTGGAACTTGGCGATCTCGGCGGCATCGGCGTTGGCGGGCGCCTGCGTGGCGTCGGGGCTCGAGGTGGTGGTGTTCATCGGTCTTGGATCCTGCTCGGGACGGCCCATTCTACGGACAGAAAAGAAAAAGCCCCGCACGAGGCGGGGCTTGCGGAGCGCGGGACCCGAGGGTCCCGCGGATCGCGGTGGTCCGTGTTACTTGATCGGACGGGTACCGACGACCTCGATCTCCACGCGGCGGTTCTTGGCCCGGCCTTCCGCGGTCCTGTTGTCGGCGACGGGCTGCTTCTCGCCCTTGCCTTCAGTGTAGATCCGGTTGGCTTCGATGCCCTTGCTGACCATGTAGGCCTTGACTGCTTCGGCACGACGCAGCGACAGCTTCTGGTTGTACGCCTCGGAGCCGATCCAGTCGGTGTGGCCGACGGCGATGATGACCTCGAGCGTGATCGGCTTGATCTTGCCTGCCAGATCGTCCAGTTTTGCCTTGCCTTCGGGCTTCAGAACGGCTTTGTCGAAGTCGAAGAACGTGTCGGCGGCGAACGTCACCTTCTCGCTGGTCGGTTTCGGCGGGGCCGGCGGCGGGGGCGCCGGAGGCTTGGGCGGCGGGACCACCGGAAGCGGCGGCGGCGGAGGCGGAGGCGGCGGGGGCGGGGGCGGGGGCGGCGGGGGTTTCGGGATCAGATCCTCGTCGCAGCCTTTCTGGGCGTTGGACGGATCCCACCACGGCGTACGCAGGCAGGCGCCGAACGGATTGTTCGGGTCGGAGTACTGCGAGAGGACGATGCCGCCGTCCGGGCTCTGGACATATCCGTATTGATTTGCCTTGGCCGTGACCGACGGGGGTGACCCGCCGCCCGTCGCGCAGGCGGCCAGCAGCACCGTCGCTGCCAGAGCCCCCAATTTGACCGATTTCTTCATGTTTCTCCTCTCGGTGAGATGACTCACATCAGTAAAATCAACGCCTTGCGACGCTTGCGGGGAAGTATACAGAGCCACCCCTACACGGCAAAGCGCCCCTGACCCTGCCTGGTGCCGGAAAACTACGGCGGATCTGAGGCAAACGTGGACGGACCCGAAGCCCGCCTGGACGCCCGCATCAAGTGGCTTCCGGCACGATTTTGCCGAGTCGATTGTGCCACACGACGTAGCGGGCACGTACCTCTGAAGCGGTGTCCCGAGCCCGCTGGACAGCCAATTGTCGCTTGTTGACAACAGCGGTGCCGGCAATCCAGACGTCCGTCACCTGATCCCGACCGGCTGTGAAAATCAACTGGGACACCGGGTCGTGGATCGGCTGCATGTCCGGGTCCGACAGGTCGACGGCGGCGAGGTCGGCGAACTTGCCCGGTTCGATGCTGCCGATCCGGTCCTGCAGGCCCAGCGCGCGTGCGCCGTCCAGGGTGGCCGCCCGCAACGCCCGGTGGGCATCGAAGGCGGTGGCGTCGCGGCTCGCCCCCTTCGCGAGCAGCGACGCGGTGCGTGTCTCGAGCAGGAGGTCCAGGCGGTTGTTGCTGGCCGCGCCGTCGGTGCCGATCCCGACGTTGATGCCCAGCTCGAGCATCCGGGTCACCGGCGCGAAGCCGCTGCCCAGTTTGAGATTGGAGTGCGGGCAGTGGGCGACGCTTGCGCCGTTGGCCGCGAGCAGGCGCAGCTCGGCATCGTCGAGGTGCACGGCGTGCACCGCGATGAGGTCCGGCCCGACCAGCCCGAGATCGGCCAGCCGCGCGAGCGGCCGCCGGCCGTGCCGGGCGACGTGCTCGGAGACCTCCCGGGCGGTCTCGTGGACGTGGATGTGGACCGGCATCTGCAGCTCGGCCGACAGTTTTGCCACTTCTCGGAACGGCCCGTCCGACACGGTGTAGGGCGCGTGGGGCGCCAGCGCGAAGCCGATCATGGGTTCGTGGCGCAGCGCGTCGCGCAGCGCCAGGCCCTTGGCGAGGTAGTCGGCCGGGCCGCTCCCGTAGGCGCTCGGGAAGTCGAGCACGATGATCCCGAGCACCGACCGCATGCCCATCGCCAGCGCCGCCCGCGCGGTCGCCTCCGGGAAGAAGTACATGTCGTTGAACGTGGTGACGCCGCCCCGGAGCATCTCGCGGCAGGCCATCACGGTGCCGTCGTGCACGAAGTCGTCGGACACCAGCGCCGCTTCCAGGGGCCAGATCCGCTCGCCGAGCCAGCGCTCGAGCGGCAGGTCGTCGGCCGCGCCGCGCAGCAGCGTCATCGCGGCATGGCTGTGCAGGTTCACCAGCCCGGGAATCAGCAGATGGCCGGGCAGGTCGGTGCGGCGGGCGCCGGGGTGGCGGGCCAGCGCCTCGGCGCGGGGCAGCACCGCCTCGATGCGCTCGCCGCGCACCACCACGGCGTGGTCGACCAGAACCGTGTCGGCGGGCGCGACCGGCGCGAGCCACTTCGGGGTGATCAGGAGGGGCTGGCCGCAGGCCTGGGGATCGGCGGAATCGGGCATGGATAGGGGCGTCTGGCGCGGCTGCACGGAGGCTGGACGTGGCGCGCGCCGGCGCCCGGGCCCAACTTTTGATTAAAGCACATCCGGAATGGTTTAAAATTCAAAGGTTTACCCGTTGCCGCCCCAGCGCGCCCCCATGGATCAATTCGCCAAAGAAACCCTGCCGGTCAGCCTCGAAGAGGAAATGCGCCGCTCGTACCTCGACTACGCGATGAGCGTGATCGTGGGACGGGCGCTGCCCGACGTGCGCGACGGCCTCAAGCCAGTGCACCGTCGCGTGCTGTTCGCGATGCACGAGCTCAACAACGACTGGAACCGGCCGTACAAGAAATCGGCCCGTATCGTCGGTGACGTGATCGGCAAGTACCACCCGCACGGCGATCAGTCGGTGTACGACACCATCGTGCGGATGGCGCAGGACTTCTCGCTGCGCTACCTGCTGGTCGACGGCCAGGGCAACTTCGGTTCAGTCGACGGCGACAGCGCGGCGGCCATGCGCTACACCGAGGTCCGGCTCTCCAAGATCGCGCACGAGCTGCTCGCCGACATCGACAAGGAGACGGTCGACTTCGGGCCCAACTACGACGGGTCCGAGAACGAGCCGCTGGTGCTGCCCGCGCGCATCCCCAACCTGCTGATCAACGGCAGCTCGGGCATCGCGGTCGGCATGGCGACCAACATCCCGCCACACAATTTGAGCGAGATCGTCGAGGGCTGCCTGCTGCTGCTGCGCCGGCCCGAGGCCAGCATCGACGAGCTGATCGAGCTGATTCCCGCGCCCGACTTCCCCACCGCCGGCATCATCTACGGCGTGAGCGGCGTGCGCGAGGGCTATCGCACCGGGCGCGGCCGTGTCGTGATGCGTGCCCTCACGCACTTCGAGGAGTTCGACCGAGGCAACCGCATCGCGATCATCGTCGACCAGCTGCCGTTCCAGGTGAACAAGCGCACGCTGCAGGAGAAGATCGCCGAGCTGGTCAACGACAAGAAGATCGAGGGCATCTCCGACATCCGCGACGAGTCCGACAAGTCGGGGATGCGGCTGGTGATCGAGCTGCGCCGCGGCGAGGTGCCCGAGGTCGTGCTGAACAATCTGTTCAAGCAGACCCAGCTGCAGGACACCTTCGGCATGAACATGGTCGCGCTGGTGGACGGCCAGCCGCGCCTGCTCAACCTCAAGCAGCTGCTCGAGTGCTTCCTGTCGCACCGTCGCGAGGTGGTCACACGCCGCACGGTGTTCGAGCTGCGCCGTGCCCGCGATCGCGGCCACGTGCTCGAGGGCCTGGCGGTCGCGATCGCCAATGTCGACGAGATGATCGAGCTGATCAAGGGTTCGCCCACGCCGCCGGTGGCCAAGGAGCGGCTGATGGCGCGCACCTGGAACCCGGGCGTGGCGCGCGAGATGGTCATGCGTGCGGGCGCCGACGCGTCCGCGTTCAAGCCGCTCGGCCTGGAGCCCGGCATCGGGCTGGCCGACGACGGCTATCGGCTCTCGGACGTGCAGGCGCAGGAGATCCTGCAGATGCGCCTGCAGCGCCTGACGGGCCTCGAGCAGGACAAGATCGTCCAGGAGTACCGCGAGGTCATGGAGACCATCGCCGACCTGCTCGACATCCTCGCGCGCCCCGAGCGCATCAGCACGATCATCGGCGACGAGCTCAAGGCCATCAAGGCCGAGTACGCCGACCCGAACAAGGACGGACGCCGCTCCTACATCGAGCTGCACGCGACCGAGCTCGATACCGAGGACCTGATCGCGCCGACCGACATGGTCGTCACGCTGTCGCACACCGGCTACATCAAGAGCCTGCCATTGTCCGAGTACCGCGCGCAGCGCCGCGGCGGACGCGGACGCACCACCACGCGGATGAAGGAGGACGACTGGATCGACCAGCTCTTCATCGCGAACACCCACGACTTCATCCTGTGCTTCTCCGATCGCGGCCGTGTCTACTGGCTGAAGGTCTGGGAGGTGCCGCAGGGCTCGCGCAACTCCCGCGGCCGGCCGATCGTCAACATGTTCCCGCTGGTCGATGGCGAGAAGATCACCGTCGTGCTGCCCGTCAAGGCGTTCGACGACGAGCACTTCGTGTTCATGTCGACCTCGCTCGGCACGGTCAAGAAAACGCCGCTGTCGGAGTTCTCGCGGCCGATGCGCCGCGGCATCATCGCGGTCAAGCTCGACGACGGCGACTTCCTGATCGGCGCCGCGGTCACCGACGGCCAGCACGACGTGATGCTGTTCTCGGATGCCGGCAAGGCCGTGCGCTTCGACGAGAACGACGTCCGCCCGATCGGGCGCGACGCGCGCGGCGTGCGCGGCATGACGCTCGACGAGGGCCAGACGGTGATCTCGATGCTGGTCGCCGAGTCGGAGACGCAGTCGGTGCTGACCGCGACCGAGAACGGCTACGGCAAGCGCACCCCGATCACCGAGTACACCCGCCACGGCCGCGGCACCAAGGGCATGATCGCGATCCAGACGAGCGAGCGCAACGGCAAGGTGGTGGGCGCGGTGCTGGTCGAGCAGAAGGACGAGATCATGCTGATCACGACCAGCGGCGTGCTGGTGCGCACCCGCGTCTCCGAGATCCGCGAGATGGGCCGTGCCACGCAGGGCGTGACGCTGATCGCGGTCGACGAGGGCACGACCCTGTCGGGCGTGCAAAGGGTCGTCGAGACCGACGACGTCGTCTCGCTGATCGAGGGCTCGGCAGACGAGGCCGCGCCCGAGGACGGCGAGCCCGAAGGCGAGGGCGAGGCGGGGGCGTGACCCGCGGCGTCTTCAACTTCTCGGCTGGCCCGGCGCTGCTGCCAGAGCCGGTGCTGCGCCAGGCCGCCGAGGAGATGCTCGACTGGCAGGGCAGCGGCATGTCGGTGATGGAGATGAGCCATCGCGGCCGCGAGTTCATGTCGATCCACGCCCAGGCGCAGGCCGACCTGCGCGAGCTGCTCGATGTGCCGCCCGAGTACAGGGTGCTGTTCATGCAGGGCGGGGCGCTCGCCGAAAACGCGATCGTGCCGCTCAACCTGATGGCGCGCAGCGGCCACGCCGACTACCTGCTCACCGGGCAGTGGTCGATCAAGTCCGCCAGGGAGGCGGCGCGCTACGGGCGCGTGGCCATCGTGGCCGACGCCGCGCGCGCCGGACGCGGCTACACCTTCGTGCCGCCGCAGCGCGAGTGGACGCTGTCCCCCGACGCGGCCTACCTGCATGTGTGCACCAACGAGACCATCGACGGCGTCGAGTTCGACGCGCCGCCCTCGCAGGGCATGGCGGCGCACGACGTGCCGCCGGGCGTGCCGATCGTCGCGGACGTGTCCTCGCACATCCTGTCGCGCAGCCTCGACGTGCGCCGCTTCGGCTGCCTGTATGGCGGCGCGCAGAAGAACATCGGTCCGGCCGGCCTGACGCTGGTGATCGTGCGCGAGGACCTGCTCGGGCAGGCCCACCCGCTGTGCCCGAGCGCGTTCGACTACAAGGTGGTCGCCGACAACGACTCCATGTTCAACACGCCCCCCACCTACGCGATCTACCTCGCGGGCCTGGTGTTCCGCTGGCTCAAGGCGCAGGGCGGCGTGGCCGGCATCGAGGCGGTCAACGTCGCCAAGGCGCGGCTGCTCTACGACGCCATCGATGCGAGCGACCTCTACGAGAACCGCGTGCAGCCCGAGCATCGGTCCCGCATGAACGTGCCGTTCTTCCTGAAGGAAGGGCGGCTGGACGACGCGTTCCTCGCGGGCGCCCGGGAGGCAGGGCTGGCGCAGCTCAAGGGGCACCGGGCGGTCGGCGGCATGCGTGCGTCGATCTACAACGCCATGCCGATCGAGGGCGTGCAGGCGCTGGTGGCCTACATGCAGGCATTCGAACGCCGGCACGCCTAGGCGGCGCGCGGCGATCGCGGGTACGATCCCGATCGATGCGCCGCGCCGGCGGCGCGGCCCGACGCAGTGCAGAACCCGAGCCCACGCCATGACCGACCCCCTGAACGAGCTCCGACGACGCATCGACGATGTCGACGCGCGCATGCTCGAGCTGCTGTCCGAGCGCGGGCACCTGGTGCTGCAGGTGGGGGCGCTCAAGCATGCCGAGAACGCGCCGGTGCTGCGGCCCGAACGCGAGGCCCAGATCCTGCGGCGGCTCGCCGAGCGTAACCGCGGGCCGCTGTCGGACGGCGGGCTCGCCGCGATCTGGCGCGAGGTCATCTCGGCCTGCCGCGACCTCGAGCGGCGGCTGCGGATCGGCTACCTCGGGCCGGTAGGCACCTTCTCGGAGCAGGCCGCCCTGGCGCAGTTCGGGCACTCGGTCGAGACCGTGCCCTGCGCGAGCATCGACGAGGTGTTCCGCGCGGCCGAGGCCGGTACCGTCGACTTCGGCGTCGTGCCGGTCGAGAACTCGAGCGAGGGCGCGGTCAATCGCAGCCTCGACCTGTTCCTGCAGAGCCCGTTGCGCATTTGCGGCGAGGTGTCGGTGCCGGTGCGCCATCACCTGCTGACGCGCAGCGGCACGATGGATGGCGTGACCCGCATCTGCGCGCACGCGCAGGCGCTCGCGCAGTGCACCGGGTGGCTCAACCGCAACCACCCGCTGATCGAGCGCGTGCCGGTATCGAGCAACGCCGAGGGCGCGCGGCTCTCGGCGCTCGAGCCGCACACAGCTGCGATCGCGGGCGACGGCGTGCTCGGGCGCTACGACGTACGGCAGGTGGCCGAGGCGATCCAGGACGATCCGCTGAACCGCACGCGGTTCGCGGTGATCGGCAACCACGCCTGCGACCCGTCGGGCGTCGACCAGACCTCGCTGATCCTGTCGGTGCCGGATCGTGCGGGCGCCGTTCACGCGCTGATCGAGCCGATGGCGCGCCACGGCGTGTCGATGAAGCGCTTCGAGTCCCGACCCGCCCGCCAGGGCGGCTGGCAGTACTACTTCTACATCGACCTGCTCGGCCACGAGCAGGATCCGCCGGTGGCCGGCGCGCTCGGCGAGATCCGCGCGCATGCCGCCTTCTTCAAGTCGCTCGGGTCCTATCCTCGCGAGGTCGCGCTGCCGCGCGGGCCGCGCCCGGGCACCACTGCCACCGCAACCGCCACCTCGTCGCCGCCCACGCCATGACCGCCGCCGCACCCCGCACCGATGCCGCCTCGCTCGCACCCGCCTACGTCAGGGCGATCGCGCCGTACCGTGCCGGCAAGCCGATCTCCGAAGTGGCCCGCGAATACGGGCTGGACGAGTCGCGCATCGTCAAGCTCGCCTCCAACGAGAATCCGCTGGGCATGCCGGAGTCGGCCCGCGCGGCGATGATGGCCGCGGCGGCCGACCTCGGCCGCTACCCGGACGCCAACGGCTTCGAACTGAAGGCGGCGCTGTCGGCGCGGTTCGGCGTGCCCCAGGACTGGCTGACGCTGGGCAACGGCTCGAACGACATTCTGGAGCTGGTCGCGCACGCGGTCCTGCAGCCTGGTCTGTCGGCGGTCTACTCGCAATACTCCTTCCAGGTCTACGAGCTCGCCACGCAGGAGACCGGCGCGCGCGCCATCGTGACCCCCGCGAAGGACTTCGGGCACGACCTGCCTGCGATGCGCGCCGCGATCGCCGCCGATACCCGGGTGGTGTTCATCGCCAACCCCAACAACCCGACCGGCACCTTCCTGCCCGCGGCCGAGATCGCGGCCTTCCTGGAGTCGGTGCCGCAGCAGGTCGTGGTCGTGCTCGACGAGGCCTACAACGAGTACCTCGACCCGGCGTTGCGCTTCGACGCGACGCAGTGGGTCCGGCGCTTCCCCAACCTCGTGCTGTCGCGGACCTTCTCCAAGGCCTACGGCCTGGCGGGCCTGCGGGTCGGCTACGGCGTGGCCCAGCCGGCGCTGACCGACCTGATGAACCGGGTGCGCCAGCCGTTCAACGTGAACTCGCTGGCGCAGGCCGCCGCGGTCGCGGCGCTCTCCGACCAGCCCTTCCTCGAGCGCAGCCGCGCGCTGAACGCCGAGGGGCTGCGGATGCTGTCCGCGGCCTTCGATGCGCTCGGGCTGCCCTATGTGAAGCCCTACGGCAACTTCGTGCTGGTCGAGGTCGGCGACGCGGCGGCAGTCAACCAGGCGCTGCTGCGGGCGGGCGTCATCGTCCGTCCCGTGGGCAACTACGGCCTGCCGCGCTGGCTGCGCGTCACCGTCGGGCTGCCCGCCGAGAACGAGGCCTTCGTCGCCGCGCTGCGCGGCGCGCTCGGCCGCGCGTGAGCCGCTTCGGCAGGATCGCCGTCGTCGGTACCGGAGCGGTCGGCGGCTCGATTGGCGCGTCGCTGCGCCGGCGCGGTCTTTCGGCCGAGGTCTGCGGCTTCGATCCGGCCAACGGCGCTGCGGCGCTCGAGGCCGGGCTCATCGACCGCGTCGCGCCGACGCTGCGCGAGGCCCTCGAGGGGGCCGAGCTGGTCGTGCTGTGCGCGCCGGTCTCGGTCAACTGCGCCCTGCTGGGCGAGCCCGGCTTTGTCGCGGCGCTTGCGCCGGGTGCCGTCGTGACCGATGTCTCCAGCACCAAGTCGAGCGTGGTCGCGGCCGCGCGAGCGGGGCTGGGCGCGCGGCTCGGGCGCTTCGTGGCCTCGCACCCGATCGCGGGCTCGGACCGTGGCGGCCCGGCCGCCGCAAAGCCCGACCTGCTCGAGGGCGCCTGGGTGCTGATGTGCCCGACCGCGGAATGCGAGCCGGACGCGGTCGCCCGGGTCGAGTCGCTGTGGATGGCGCTGGGCGCCCGCGTGGCGTCAATGAGCCCCGCGCGCCACGACCGGCTGTTCGCCGAGGTCTCGCACTGGCCGCACGCGGTCGCTTTCGCGCTGTCGGCATCGGTGGGAGGCGGCGAGCTGGCCGACGACGCCCGCCGCTTCCACGGCGCGGGGCTGCGCGACACAACGCGCGTGGGCGGCTCGCCGCCCGGGCTGTGGGCAGGCATCCTTCTCGACAACCGCGACGCCGTGCTGGACGCATCCAGGGCCTTCAGGGCCGAACTCGAGCGCATCGAGCGGGCGCTGGCCGATGGCGATCGGGAGGCGCTGGAGGCGGCGCTGGCGCGCGGCGCCGACTGGCGCAGCACGCTCTAGCACCGACGGCGTACAGGCGATCGGGCGGGGGCCGGCCGGCCCGGTCGCTCAGCCGGCGAGCCTGGCCCGGATCGCCTCGATGCGCGCCCGGTTCACCCCGAAATCCTTGCGCCCGAGGCGCGACGCCGAGCGGACCTGGATCGTGCCGGCCGGCGCATCCAGCAGGAACTCCGCGTCGTCGACGAATCCGAGCCACCGCGTCCGAAACTCGACGTGCAGGTAGCCCGGCGTCTCGGTGACCACCTGCGCGCCGGCCGTGGCGCCGATGACGGCCCGCAGCCGCGCGAACGCCGCCTTGGGATCGGGGCCGGCGTCGAGCGGCGCGATCCGGTGGTAGTCGGTGGTGGCCGTGCTGGAGACCGAATTGCTCAGCTGCGCGCGCACAGGCTGGAGCTGGCCGTCCACCGGGCCGAGCCGGGCCGGGCGCTTGCCTGCGAGCAGTCCCATCTGGGCTCCCGAGAGAACGAGGGCGAGGGTGGCGACCAGGACCAGCGCCGCCCGCCGCCAGAACGGCCTGGGGGCGGCTGGGTGGGCGTCGCGGGGATCGGGCGCCTCGCTCATGCGAGGGCCTTGTGCGTCAACGCTTCGTCCGAAGGCGCCGGATGAGGCTGGAGGTATCCCAGCGTCCGCCGCCCATGCGCTGCACATCGCCGTAGAACTGGTCGACCAGCGCCGTCGTCGGCAGTGCCGCGCCGTTGCGCCGCGACTCGTCCAGGCACAGGCCGAGGTCCTTGCGCATCCAGTCGACCGCGAAGCCGAAGTCGAACTTGTCGTCGACCATCGTCGCGCCGCGGTTGTCCATCTGCCAGGACTGTGCCGCGCCCTTGCCGATCACCTCGAGCACCAGCTTCATGTCGATGCCGGCTGCCAGGCCGAAGTTGATGCCCTCGGACAGCCCCTGGACCAGCCCCGCGATGCAGATCTGGTTGACCATCTTGGCGAGCTGCCCCGAGCCCGACGGTCCGATCAGCGTGAACGCGCGCGAGAAGGCCATGCCGACCGGCCGGGCGGCGTCGAACGACGCCTGCTCGCCCCCGCACATCACGGTGAGCATGCCGTTGACCGCGCCTGCCTGGCCGCCGGACACCGGCGCGTCCACGAAACCCAGGCCGGACTCGCCGGCGATGGCCGACAGCTCGCGGGCGACCTCCGCCGACGCGGTGGTGTGGTCCACGAAGAGCGTGCCGCGCTTCATGCCGGCGAGCGCGCCGTCGGGTCCGAGCACGACGCTGCGCAGGTCGTCGTCGTTGCCGACGCAGCAGAACACGATCCGGGCGCCGGTCGCGGCCTCGCGCGGCGTGGGGGCCGATCGGCCGCCGTACTCGGCGACCCAGGCCTGCGCCTTGGCGGCGCTGCGGTTGTAGACCGTGACCTGGTGACCCGCGCGGGCCAGATGCCCCGCCATCGGGTAGCCCATCACGCCCAGCCCCAGGAATGCCACCGGCTGCGGTGTCACCGCCTCGTACGTCTTCGTCATCTCGAATCCTCCCGGCCCCGATTCTACGGGACGCAGGCCGATCCTCAGGCGATCTTGTGCAGCCAGCGGTCGATCGCGCCGGCGACGGTTCGCCAGCGCCGCTCGATCATCGGCACGTGCCCCACGCCGGGCACCGACACGGCATCGGCGCCCCAGCGCGCGGCGATCTCGTCGAGCGCGGAGGCCGGGATCATCAGGTCCTGCTCGCCGTGGACGGCCAGCATCGGCACCGCCGAAGCGGTGACCCGCAGGGGCAGCGGCGCCCAGGTCATCTCCCACAGCGCGCGGTTCGACTCGCGCCCGAGCAGGCGGTCGGCGGCGGCGTCTCCCTCCATCTTCAGGGGGTCGTGCGCGAGGAGTTCGAGCAGGCCGCGCCGGTTCCGCGCGCCGAGCGCGACCTGGACCAGGCTGCCCAGCGCCTGCGGCCGGCGCAACGCCATCCGCGACATCGAGGCCATCAGGCCGCCGGGCGGGACGCTGTTGATCAGCACGGCCGCGCGCGGGCGCGCGCCAGCCGCGAGCAGCCGCTGCAGCACCAGGCCGCCCATCGACGAGCCGAACACGATGGCCGACGGCCCCACCGCGGCGAGGGCGCGCTCGACGTCGCCGCGGTAGTCGTCGAGGCCCCAGGCGTCCATCACGTTGTGCCCGTCGCTGCCGCCGTGCCCGCGCAGCGACACCGCGTGGACGTCGTGGCCGCGTGCCGCGAACCACGGCATGAAGGTCCCGGCCCAGCTGCGCGCGTGGGTGTATGCGCCGTGGACCATCAGGATCGGCGGGCGCGTGGCGGTGCGCGCCCGCAGGCTCAGCATCTCGAGGCGCGGCTGCCACGGAGCCTGCAGGGTGTCGGTCGCGAGGTCCTGGAGTACGGGCATGGTGACGGGTGTCGTGGGTGTCGGGCTGCGGGCGGGTTGTCCGCGGTGCGATCCCGCCCGGACGAGCATCCTCCGTGACGCGCGTCCGCGGTGTGATGCTTCGCACCTTCGGCGGGTCGGCCGACGGCCGGCGCGATGCCCCGTTCAGGCCGCGCCCGCCAGCAACGTCGTGCGCACGCCCAGCCGCTCGAGCTCGATCTGCAGCGCGTCCGGACCCGCGAGGTGCAGCGTGCCGATCGTCGCGAGGCCCGGGACGGGATCCTCCAGCGCATCGGCCAGGCGGACGGCGATGGCCGCGTCGCGCTCCGCGAAGAGGCGACGGCGCAGGTCGGCAAGCGGGCCGACCGGCGGATAGGCGTGGTCCTTGAGCGCCGCCAGCGCGATCAGGTCGCCGCTGCGCCACGCGTCGACGATCCGTACGAAGCTGCGGTCCCAGGATTCGCGCTGCGCGAGCCGCAGCGCCAGCGCCGCCTCCTGCTCGGCCAGCGGGCCGCCCGCGAACGCGCGCACCTGCGCCGCCGGCGTCTCGAGCTCGATCACGGGCAGGCCGCGTGTCCGGGCCCGGCGGATCAGGTGCAGGTCGACGCCGTCCCGGGGGTCGGCGTCGAGCACGATGTCGTCGGCGTTGGGCAGCAGCAGGGCCAGCGCCCAGGGTTGCAGCCGCTGCACCTCGCGCAGCGCCCAGGGCTTGCCATGGAACGCGCGGCGCAGCGCGCCCATCGTCTCGGGGCGCAGCAGGTCCTGCAGCGTCGTGCCCTCGGGCAGCAGCGCGTAGCCCCGGGCTGCGGCGCGGATCTCCTCGGCCCGCGCCGGCGTGTCGATCTCGACCAGCAGGCGTCGCGCCGCGGCGAACTCGCGCTCGACGGGATCGGGCAGCGGATAGAAGCGCCGCAGCCCGGCGTGCACCGTGCCGAGCAGCACGATGCGCCCGGGCGAGCCGGGGCGCGACAGTGCCAGCGCGGGCGGCGCATAGCGCAGGCCGGGCAGGTTTCCGTAGGCGCAGCCGGCCGCCGCTGCCGGCGCGAGCAGCGCCGCCGCCAGCAGCCGCCGGCGGCCGTGCCGTGGCGGCGCCGTCAGAAGGCCGCGGCGTGCCCGTCGCGCCGGCTGTCGCTCGCCGCGACGTAGCCGTCCTCGATCGCGTCGGTGAGCCGCCAGATGAACTGCCCGGATCCGAAGTCCATGTATGGATCGACCACCGGCGCCAGGTTGTGTCCCATCGCGCGCAGCGACTCGATCACGGCTGGCTCCATCGTGGCCTCGACGTCCAGGTCGAGCCCGCGGTTGACCTTCCACCGGGGTGCGTCGCAGGCGGCCTGCGGGTTCTGCCGGTAGTCGAGCATGCGCACCAGCGTCTGCAGGTGGCCCTGCGGCTGCATGTTCCCGCCCATCACGCCGAAGCTCATCTGCGGCTTGCCGTCGCGCGTGAGGAAGGCCGGGATGATGGTCTGGAAGGGGCGCTTGCGGGGGGCGACCAGGTTGGGGTGGCCGGGCTGCAGCGAGAAGCAGTAGCCGCGGTTCTGCATCGATACGCCGGTGCCCGGCACCACCACGCCCGAGCCGAAGCCCATGTAGTTGGACTGGATGAAGCTCACCATCATGCCCCGCTCGTCGGCGGCGCTCAGGTAGATGGTGCCACCGGGGGGCGGCGTGCCGTGCGAGAACGAGGTCGCGCGGTCGGGGCGGATGAGCTTCGCGCGCTCGGCGAGGTAGGCCGGGTCGAGCAGCTGTGCCGGCGTCACACGCATGTGGTGCGGGTCGGCGACGTGCGCGTAGACGTCCGCGAACGCGCACTTCATCGCCTCGATCTGCAGGTGCCGGCTCTGCGCCGAGTCGGGCGCCAGCGAGGCGATGTCGAAGTTCTTGAGGATGCCCAGCGCCATCAGGGCAGCGATGCCCTGGCCGTTGGGCGGGATCTCGTGCAGCCGGTGCCCATGGTGGTCCATGCCGATGGTGTCGACCCACTCGGGGCGGTACTCGGCCAGGTCGGCCGCGCTCATCGAGCCGCCGTTGGCCCTGGCGTGGGCGACGAGCATCGCGGCGGTCTCGCCCTCGTACAGGTCGCGGCCCCGGGTCGCCGCGATGCGCCTGAGGGTGGCAGCGGCCGAGGGGTGCACGAACCGCTCCCCGATCGCGGGTGCTCGGCCGCGCGGCAGGAAGTGCTCGGCGAAGCCCGGCTGGCCCTTGAGCAGATCGACGTGGGCCTGCCATTTCCGGTGGACGATGGTCGACACGATGTAGCCGCGCTCGGCGTATTCGATCGCGGGCGCCAGGCAGCGCTCGAAGGGCAGCGTGCCGAACTTCGCATGCAGCGCTGCCCAGCCGGCGACTGCCCCGGGCACCGTGACGCTGTCCCAGCCGCGCATCGGGAACGCGCCGCCGTGCTTGCGGGCGTAGTACGCCGGATCCCAGGTCGCGGGCGACCAGCCCGAGGCGTTCAGGCCGTGCAGGCGCTCGCCATCCCAGACGATCGCGAAGGCGTCCGAGCCCAGGCCGTTGGAGACCGGCTCGGTGAGCGCGATGGTGGAGGCCGCCGCGATGACCGCGTCGATCGCGTTGCCGCCTTCGGCCAGCATGCGCAGCCCGGCCTGCGCGGCCAGCGGCTGCGAGGTCGCGACGACGTTGCGCGCGAACACCGGCGTGCGCACGGTGGGGTAGGGGTTGTTCCAGTCGAAGTCGGTCGTCATGGCGGGCTCGGAGGTCGTGGTGCGGGTGCTGCGGGCGCTCAGCAGCCGAGCTGCAGGGCGAGGTCGTCGAATCCGCGGGTAGAGAGGTCGAAGCGGTCGGTGGGTCGGGGCACGTCGCCGGTCCGCCCGGCGCCGAATTCGAGCGGACGGTCGACGTAGGCGGTGCGCAGGCCGCAGGCGGCCGCGGCGCGCAGGTCGCCCGCGTGCGCGGCACACATCATCACCTGCGCCGGCTGGATCGAGAACAGCTCCGCTACGCCGAGATAGGCGCGCGGGTCGGGCTTGTAGGCGTGGAACACCTCCGCCGACAGCACGCAGTCCCAGGGCAGGCCGGCCCGCTTGGCCATGTGGGTGAGCAGGGCGATGTTGCCGTTGGACAGCGGCGTGAGCAGGTAGCGCGCCTTGAGCCGGTGCAGCCCGGCCAACGCCTCCGGCCACGGGTCGAGCCGATGCCAGGCCAGCGTGAGCGATCGTCGCGCGGCCTCGTCGACCCGGTCGGCGACGCCGAAGGCCTGCAGCACCGCGTCGAGATTCTCGCGGTGCAGCGTATCGAGGCTGACCCACGGGCGGGCGCCGCTGCGCACCTGCTCCATGGCCGGCTGGTAGCGGGCTCGCCAGGCGTCGGCGAAGGCCTCGGCGTCGATGCCGAGCCCGAGCGCGGCGGTCTCGCGCGCCACGCCGCCGCGCCAGTCGACCACCGTGCCGAAGACGTCGAAGGCGAGGACACGGACGTCGGGAAAGGGAAGGGGAGGGGTCATCGTGTCTCCGCGGCCGGGGCCGCTCAGCGGTGGGCCAGGACGAGCCGCAGCCCGAATGCGACGAACAGCGCGCCGATCGCCCGCGGCACCAGCGCGGCCGCGTGTCGGACTGCGCGCGCGAGGCGGGGCGAGGCGGCGGCCCGCAGCCCGCCGGCGGCCGCGGCCACGGCGCTGCCGACCGTCCCGGTGAGCAGCGTGCCGTTGGCGACGAAGATCGCGCCGAGCACCGCGAAGGCGAGCCCGGGGCGCGATGCCTGCGGCGAGATGAACTGGGGCACGAAGGCGAGGAAGAACAGCGCGACCTTGGGGTTGGTCAGGTTGGTCAGCATGCCGTCGAGGAAGATCCGCCCCAGGGGTGGCGCAGCGACCGCCAGTGCCGGGCCGCCTGTGGGCCTCGCGGGCGGGACGCCGGCGGGGGCGGGGCCTGCGAGCATCATCCGAAGCCCCAGCCACACCAGCCAGGCGGCGCCCGCGGCCTCCAGCACCGCGTAGGCCTGCGGCGACGTGGCCAGCAGCGCGGCGACGCCGAGCGCACCCAGCGTCACGTGGACGAGGCAGCCGGCGCCGATGCCGAGCGCGGCCACCCAAGCCGCGCGGTGACCGGACTCGCCGGCGCGGGCGGCGACGAACAGCAGGTCGGGGCCGGGGGTCAGGTTGAGCAGCAGGCCGGCTGCCACGAAGGCGCCTGGGTGCTGGATGCCGAGGTCGCCCATGCCGGGGTCGGTGCGGCGAACGGCCCGCTCAGGCGCAGCGCACGCCCGCGATCCGCAACCGCGCGGCCCACGGGCGGCTGCGGATCGACGACGTGGCGGCAGGGGTCGGGCTCATCGCGGGGGACGGGAGGGATCGGGGGTGCGCCGAAGCGGCGGGCGAGACGGCTGCGCACCGCGCCGCAGCAGGCTGCGCCGGCCTGTCGAGTCTAGCAGAGGCCTGCGCGGGCCTGCGTCCCCGCGCGCCCGGCGCCGTGCCCGTTCCCGGTGCTATCCTCGATCGATGACCGAACACGCCCTCAGGGATCGGATCGCGGCGACCGGCCGCTCGCTGTACGACCGCGGCCTGACCCACGGCAGCACGGGCAACATCAGCGCCCGGCTCACCGATGGTCGCTGGCTGGTGACGCCGACCGGCGCGAGCTTCGGCACGCTCGACCCGGCGTGCATCAGCCTGCTCGACGACGAGGGCCGGCTGCTCTGCGGCGACCCGCCGTCCAAGGAGGCAGTGCTGCACCGCGCCATGTACCGGGCGCGACCGCGTGCCGGCGCGGTGGTGCACCTGCACTCGGTGCATTCCGTGGCCGTGTCGGTCCTCGCCGACGTCGACGCGGCCGACGTGCTGCCCCCGCTCACCGCCTACTACGTGATGCGGATCGGCACCCTGCCGCTCGTGCCCTATCACCCGCCCGGCGACCCGGCGCTGGCCGACGCGGTCGCCGGTTTCGCCGGCCGGCACCACGCGCTGCTGCTCGCCAACCATGGCCCGGTGGTCGCGGGCAGCTCCCTGTCGGCGGCCACCGACGCGGTCGAGGAACTCGAGGCGACCGCGCGCCTGTTCCTGACGCTCGGGGCGCGCACCTGCCGCTGCCTCGGCTGCGACGAGGTCGCGGTGCTCAGGCAGCGCTTCCCGGTCGACTGCTGAGGGCGCGCACGCCGCATCCCCGATCGGGAAAGCCGATGTGATCCAACGGGACTCCCCGTTGGACCGATCGGCGCGGGCGCGTCAGACTCGTGGTTCGCGATGCCGGCCCACCGCCTGCATCGCAGGTAACCGCCCTGCTCGCCTTTCACCACAGGAACCCCCGAACATGAACAGCCCGACTCCCCGCATCGACATCGGCATCGATGACACCCAGCGCGAGGCGATCGCGCAGGGCCTGTCCCGCCTGCTCGCCGACAGCTTCAGGCTCTATCTGAAGACCCACAACTATCACTGGAACGTCACCGGGCCGATGTTCCAGACACTGCACGTGCTGTTCATGGAGCAGTACACGGAAGAGTGGAACGCGCTCGACCTCATCGCCGAGCGGATCCGTGCGCTCGGCGTCGCGGCGCCCGGCACGACCGCCGAGTTCGGCAAGCTGTCCTCCATCGAGGAGGGCGAGGGCGTGCCGAGCGCCGACCGGATGATCCGCTCGCTGGTCGAGGGTCAGCAGGCGGTGGCACGCACCGCGCGCGAGGTATTCGCCGCGGCCAGCGCGGCCAACGACCAGCCCACCTGCGACCTGCTGACGCAGCGGATGCAGGTCCACGAGAAGAACGCCTGGATGCTGCGCAGCCTGCTCGGCTGACGCGCGGGCGCCGGCCGGGCGCCTCGCCAACGAAGAAGGGGCCGCATGCTGCGGCCCCGTTGCATTCCTGCGCCTGCCGCGGTGCCCGGGGGCACCGCGGGCGGCCGCGTCAGTCGTCGCCGGCGAACGCTTCCTCGCGCTTCCTGGAGATGGCCGGCATGAACACGATCACCAGCAGGATGGCCGCCATCGCCAGCAGCGTCGCCGACAGCGGCCGCGTGACGAACACCGTCCAGTCGCCCCGCGAGATGGTCATGGCCCGCCTCAGGTACTCCTCCATCAGCTTGCCGAGCACGAAGCCCAGCAGCATCGGCGCGGGCTCGCAGTCGAGCTTCTTGAACACATAGCCCAGGATCGCGAACGGGATCGTCATGAACACGTCGAAGACGTTGTTGTTGATCGAGTAGGCGCCGATGCAGCAGAACAGCAGGATCGCCGGGTACAGGATCCGGTAGGGCACCGACAGCAGCTTGACCCACATGCCCACCAGCGGCAGGTTCAGCACCACCAGGAACAGATTGCCGATCCACATCGAGACGATCAGGCCCCAGAACAGCTTGGGGTTGCTGGTCATCACCTGGGGGCCCGGCTGGATGTTGTGGATCATCATCGCCGCGACCATCAGCGCCATCACCGGCGTGGTCGGGATGCCCAGGGTCAGCATCGGGATGAACGAGGTCTGCGCGCCGGCGTTGTTGGCCGCCTCCGGCGCGGCGACCCCCTGGATGGCGCCCTTGCCGAATTCCTCGGGGTGCTTGGAGAGCTTCTTCTCGATCGCGTAGGCGGAGAACGACGCGAGCACGGCGCCCCCGCCCGGCAGGATGCCCAGCAGCGAGCCCAGGGACGTGCCCCGCAGGATCGCCGGGAAGGCCTTCTTGAAGTCGTCCATCCGTGGCATCAGGCCGGTGACCTTCGCTGTGAAGACCTCGCGCTTCTCCTTCTGCTCCAGGTTCAGGATGATCTCGGCGAAGCCGAACATGCCCATCGCGACCGCGACAAACTCGATGCCGTCGGAGAGTTCGGGAACGTCGAACGAGAAGCGCGCGACGCCGGAGTTGACGTCGGTGCCGATCATGCCGAGCAGCAGACCGAATACCACCATCGCGAGCGCCTTGAACACCGAGCCGTGGGCCAGCACCACCGCTGCGATCAGGCCCAGCACCATCAGCGCGAAATACTCGGCCGGGCCGAACTTGAAGGCGATCTCGGCCAGCGGCGGGGCGAACGCCGCCAGCAGGAAGGTGGCGACGGTGCCGGCGAAGAACGAGGCGATCGCCGCGATCGCCAGCGCTGGACCGGCTCGCCCTTTCCGGGCCATCTGGTAGCCGTCCAGCGTGGTCACGACCGATGACGACTCGCCCGGCAGGTTCACCAGGATCGCGGTGGTGGAGCCGCCGTACTGCGCGCCGTAGTAGATGCCGGCCAGCATGATCAGCGCGGTCGTCGGGTCCGACATCTTGTAGGTGGCGGGCAGCAGCATCGCGATGGTCGCGAGCGGTCCGATGCCGGGCAGCACGCCGATCAGCGTTCCGAGCGCCACGCCGATGAAGCAGTACAGCAGGTTGTTGAAGGTCGCCGCGGTCTGGAAGCCGAGCGACAGGTTGGCGAGGAGTTCCATCGTGTCTGTGTCTCTTCGTGCGTCGGAGTGCGACGCTTACTTCGTCAGGAACGTGGGCAGGAACGGGAACTGCAGTTCGAGGCCCTTGACGAAAACCAGCCAGGAGAACCCGAGCAGCACCACCGACGAGACGAGCGTCGTGCGCAGCTTGAACTCGTGGCTGGCGACCGAGGAGATCAGGATCAGCAGGAACAGGGCGACGATGAACCCGAGCTTGGGCAGCGCGGCGGCGTAGACCGCCACCGCCAGCAGCACCATGAAGACCATCTTGAACTCGATCTTGGGCACCCGGAGCTCGGGGGCGCGCTTGGCGAGGGAGGGGAGCAGGATGCCCAGCCCCAGCAGCGCCATCAGGCCGCCCAGGATCGTCGGGAAGTAGCCCGGGCCCATCTTGGCGGCCGTGCCGAGCGTGTACTGCCTAGACAGCAGCATGAACAGCACACCGGTGACGATGAAGAGCACCCCGGCCCAGAAGTCGCGGTGATTGCGGATACGCATTGAAGTGCTCCCCCGAAGGTCTCTGTGAGGGGGCCCTGTGACCGGGCCCTCGCGGATGCGGAATACTACCCGAGCCGTATGCCGCCGCAAGCGTCGCTTCCCATGGCGAGGATCCCGCCGCCCGCGGCATCGTCGCCGTGGGCCGGGGATCACGCCGGCGTCACCCAGCAGGTGGTACGGCGTCCGCGAGCCCGGCGCCTCGGTCCTTGAGGTTCTCGAGCAGGCGTGCGAGTTCGACGGCGCTGCGCACGCCCATCTTGCTGAACACGTTGGAGCGATGCACCTCGACGGTGCGCATGCTGATGCCGAGGTCGTCGGCGATGATCTTGTTCAGCTTTCCCTTCAGGATCAGGCCCATCACGTCGCGTTCCCGAGACGTCAGCCGGTCGAGGCGGCTGCGGATCCGCTCGCTGCTGCCGGCCTGCTGGAGCCGGGATTCCGACTCCTGAAGCGCCTGCATCACCCGGTCGACCAGTCGGTTGTCGTTGAAGGGCTTCTCGAAGAAATCGAAGGCACCGTTCTTCACCGAATCGACCGCCATCGAGATGTCGCCGTGACCGGTCAGGAAGATGACCGCGGCCGGGTTGGCGGGCTTGCGCGCCCGCAGCCGGTCGAAAGTCTCGATGCCCGACAGCTCGCGCATGCGCACGTCGAGCAGCACGCAGGCCGGGCCGGTCGGCCACTCCGGGTCAATGGAGGCGAGGAACTGCTCGCCGCTCGGGTGAGCGACCGCGTCCAGGCCGCGCGACATCAGCAGCAGGCACAGCGCATCGGCCAGGACGGGATCGTCCTCGACCACGTGGACCGTGCCGGCTGGGGCGGATTCGGTCATCAGGGCTCTCCCGTCGGGATTTCGGTCATCGGCACGTCGGGGCGGGCCGACAGGCTGCCGGCATCGCCGCGGCGCGGCAGATCGAACGCGAACACCGATCCGCCCTCCGGACGCGGCCGGTAGACGAGCTGCCCGCCGTGCTGCTCGATCACCGAGCGGCACAGGCTGAGCCCGAGGCCCATGCCCTCGCGCTTGGTGGTGAAGAACGCGGTGAACAGCTGCGGCACGGCCTCGGGCGGCACGCCGCGTCCGCGATCGGTGACCTGCACGGCGACGCGCTCGCCGCGCTCGTCGTCGGCGCTGGCCGACGCGGCGATCCGGAGCACCCGCTCGGTCGGCGGCACCTCGGTCATTGCCTCGAAGCCGTTGCGGGCCAGGTTGAGGAGCACCTGCTCGAGCATGATCCGGTCGGCGAACGCCACCGTGCCCGGCGCGGTGTCGATCTCGATCCTGGCGCCGGTGCGCGCGGCCTGCAGCCGCAACAGCGGCTCCAGGCCGCGGACCAGGGCGCCCAGGTCGACTTCGCCGCGCTCGATCGCCCGCCGGCGCAGGAATGACTGCACGCTGCGGATGACCTGGCCGGCCCGCTCGGCCTGGGTCCGGATGCCGCGCAGCGCCTGGCCGACCCGTTCCGGGTGCGAGGGCTGCTGCGCGATCAGGTTCTCGCAGGCGGTCGCGTAGCTGGTGATGGCGGCGAGCGGCTGGTTGAGCTCGTGCGACAGCGTCGATGTCATCTCGCCCAGGGTGGCGAGCCGCGATCGCGACTGCAGCGCCTCCTGCTGGCGCCGTGCCAGGTCCTCGACGCGCCGCTGGTCGCGCAGGTCCACGCCCATCAGCAGCCGCCCGAACTTCTTGCCGTCCGCGTCGTAGAGGGGCGCCTCGACGATACGCGCCGGGAAGATCTCGCCGGACCGCGACCGGTAGATCGTCTCGCAGCCGCGGGCGGCCTCGGCATCCCCCGCCTCCTGGCTCTCCAGGCGGGCGAGGGCGATGCGCTCCAGGTAGGCCCGGTACTCGGTGTTCGCCTCCGCCGTGGTGAAGGGCATCGGCGAGGTGCGTCCGATCAGTTCCTCCCGGGTGTAGCCGGTGAGCCGGCACAGGGTGTCGTTGACATGCAGCACGCGGTCATCGAGGTCGAACACGAGGAGCGCGTCCATCATGGCGTCCTCGATGGTGCGTCGAAACTGCATCTGCTCTCGCAGCGCATGCTCGGCGCGGGCCCGGCGGCGCACGTCGCGCACCAGGTAGAACATCGCGATGCCCAGCCCCACCGTGGTGGTCGCGACCAGCCCGGTGAGCACGTTCGGCACCAGCCGGGCGGCCGGCAGCAGGCTGTCGACGCGCAGCTGCAGCGAGTTGCCGGAGCGGGCGAGCGGGCTGATCGCATGCAGGCTGCCGCGCGCCTGGCCGAGCGAGGCCTGGCGGGCGACCACCGTGCCGTCGGCCTCGACCAGGCTGTAGAGCTGGTCGGGCGGCTGCCCCGACGGGATGAAGTGGTCGAGGATGCGCTGCGGCGCATAGACGGCCACGATCAGCGGACCCTGCGGGTCGCCGGTCGGGACGACCAGCTCGAGCAGGTCGAATCCCGACTCGCCGATCCGCGCGAAGTAGGGACGGGAGTAGGTGAGCCGGTTCAGTCTCGCGGCCGTCGCCAGCGCCGCGGTCGTCTCGGCGCCCAGCGTCCGGCGCGAGGGCGCCGGCAGCGCCGGCCGCGGCGCGGGCGCATCGACGCCTTCGAGCAGGAGGCCGTCGTGCGTCCTCAACTCGATCCGCAGCAGCGCGGCGTTGGCCTGCAGCAACTCCTCCATGTCGAGGCGAAAGCGCGGGCGCGAGGCCGGGTAGTTGCTCCCCTCCATCAGCAGCAGCTGCTCGGTCTCGAGCAGCCGGCCGCGGATCTGCAGCGCGACGTGATGAGCCTGGCGCGTCAGCAGGTCCTGCTGCTGGCGCCTCTCGTCGAGGATCGACAGCCAGACCGCCGCCGCGATGATCGTCGCCGCCAGCAGCGCGATCGCCACCAGCGGCCCGACGGTGGACGTACGCCACTGAGACGCACCGGCACGACCGGACGCCTCGATCCGCCCATCGGCATCGAACCGTGGCCCGGGGCCTTCGAGGTCAGGCACCAGCCGGGCCGCTCCGCGCGCCGCCGATCGCGCCCGCCGCGCGCGCGGCCTCGATCCGTGCCGGATCCCAGCCGAGGACGGCCGTCAGCACTTCGTCGGTGTGCTCGCCCAGCCGCGGCGGCGGCAGGCGGTAGGCCGGCGGCGTGCGCGAGGCCTTGATGGGGTTGGCGACCAGCTTCACCGGACCCGCGTCCGCCCGGTCGATGTCGATACGCATGCCGCGTGCCTGCACCTGCGGATTCTCGAACACCTGCTTCAGGTCGTTGATCGGGCCGCAGGGCACGCCGGCGGCCTCCATCCCGTCGATCCATTCCTTCGAGCCGCGCCGGGCCACCATCTCCTCGAGCAGCGGCGCGAGGGCTTCGCGGTTTCGGATGCGGTCCTGCACGCGCCGGAAGCGCACGTCGTCGCAGAGGTCGGCGCGCCCGCCGAGCTCGCAGAAGCGGCGCCACTGGCCGTCGTTGCCGGCGGCCACGATGATCCAGCCGTCGGCCGTCCGGAAGGTCTGGTAGGGCACGAGGTTGGGGTGGGCGTTGCCCCAGCGGCGCGGCGCCCGGCCGCTGTGCAGGTAGTTGGATGCCATGTTCGCGGTCATCGCGACCTGCACGTCGAGCAGCGCCATGTCGATGTGCTGGCCCTCGCCGGTCCGCTCGCGGTGGAACAGCGCGGCGAGCACGGCCTGGGTGGCGTACATGCCGGTCATCAGGTCGGCGACGGCCACGCCGACCTTCTGGGGGCCGCCGCCCGGGCGGTCGTCGGCCTCGCCGGTGATCGACATCATCCCGCCGATCCCCTGGATGATGAAGTCGTAGCCCGCGCGATGGGACCACGGGCCGGTCTGGCCGAAGCCGGTGATGGAGCAGTACACGAGGCTCGGGTTGATCTTGGCCAGGCTGTCGAAGTCGAGGCCGTACTTGCGCAGCGCGCCGACCTTGTAGTTCTCGAGCACGACGTCGCTGACGGCCGCCAGGCCCAGCACGATCTGCCGGCCGGCCTCGGTGGCGAGGTCGACCGCGATCGAGCGCTTGCCGCGGTTGGCCGCGAGGTAGTAGGCGGAGTCCTCGGTGTCGGTGCCGTCGCGGGCCTTCAGGAAGGGTGGGCCCCATCCGCGCGTGTCGTCACCGGCGCCGGGGCGCTCGACCTTGATGACGTCGGCGCCGAGGTCGGCGAGGTTCTGTGAGCACCAGGGTCCGGCGAGCACCCGGGAGAGGTCGAGGACACGGATTCCTTCAAGGGCAGCTGGCATCGGACGGGGTGTGCGAGGGAGGGTTGATGGGGACGGCGCTCGTTCGATGTTAGCCGGGTTCGGGCGGAGTTTCGGCTGCGCTGCGGCATCCACCGACACCCGCGGCGAGCCCGCGCGGCCGAACCGATCCGCGAATCGTCCGGGCATCGGGGAGCGCGGCTGTGTTACTCTAGAAAGTTGACCTAAATACCTCATCGAATCAACGACATGAAGTCGGCCGACATCCGCCGGAAGTTCCTCGAGTACTTCGAGTCGCAGGGGCACACCATCGTCCGATCGTCGTCGCTGGTCCCGGCCAACGACCCGACGCTCCTGTTCACGAACAGCGGGATGGTGCAGTTCAAGGACGTGTTCCTCGGACGCGACCCGCGTCCCTATTCGCGCGCCACCACCTCGCAGCGCAGCGTGCGCGCCGGCGGCAAGCACAACGACCTCGAGAACGTGGGCTACACCGCCCGGCACCACACGTTCTTCGAGATGCTCGGCAACTTCTCGTTCGGGGACTACTTCAAGCGCGATGCCATCCGCTTCGCGTGGCAGCTCCTGACGGGAGTCTACGGCCTGCCTGCGGCCAAGCTGTGGGTGACCGTCTACCAGGACGACGACGAGGCCTACGCGATCTGGGCCGACGAGATCGGCGTGCCGCGCGATCGCATCGTGCGGATCGGCGACAACAAGGGCGCGCGCTACGCGTCCGACAATTTCTGGCAGATGGCCGACACAGGCCCCTGCGGCCCGTGCTCCGAGATCTTCTTCGACCACGGCCCCGATGTGGCGGGCGGCCCGCCCGGCAGCCCCGACGCCGACGGCGACCGCTACATCGAGATCTGGAACCTGGTGTTCATGCAGTACGACCGGGACGCCGCGGGCACGCTCAACCCGCTGCCCAAGCCCTGCGTCGACACCGGCATGGGCCTGGAGCGCATCGCCGCGGTGCTGCAGGGCGTCCACAGCAACTACGAGATCGACCTCTTCCAGCACCTGATCCGGGCCGCCGCGCGCGAGACCGGCGTCACCGACCTCGCGACGCCTTCGCTGCGCGTGATCGCCGACCACATCCGGGCCTGCGCCTTTCTGGTCGTCGACGGCGTGATCCCCGGCAGCGAAGGCCGCGGCTACGTGCTGCGGCGTATCGCGCGCCGTGCGCTGCGCCACGGCCACCAGCTCGGCCAGACCCGGCCGTTCTTCCACAAGATGGTCCCCGACCTGGTGGCGGCGATGGGCGACGCCTACCCCGAGTTGCGTGAGGCCGCCGAGCGCGTCACGGAGGTGCTGCGCCAGGAGGAGGAGCGCTTCGGCGAGACGCTCGAGAACGGCATGCAGATCCTGAACGCCGCGCTCGCCTCCGGCCCGAAGGTGCTCGACGGCGAGACCGCGTTCAAGCTCTACGACACCTACGGCTTTCCGCTCGACCTCACGGCGGACGTCTGCCGCGAGCGCGGCCTGGCCGTCGACGAGGCGGGCTTCGAGGCCGCGATGGCGCGCCAGCGCCTGACGGCGCGCGCCGCCGGCAAGTTCAAGGCGGGCGGCACGCTCGACTATTCGGGTGTGATCACGCATTTCCACGGCTACGAGCAGCTCGAGGTGGCCGGCGCGCGCATCGCGGCGCTGTACGTCGACGGCACGCCGGTCGCCCGGATCACCGCCGGCAGCGCGGCGGTGGTGGTGCTCGATCAGACCCCGTTCTACGCGGAGTCGGGCGGCCAGGTCGGCGACCGCGGGACACTCGAGGCGATGGCGCCCGGCCACGACGGCCACTTCGCGGTCGACGACACGCTGAAGATCCAGTCGGAGGTGTTCGGCCACCACGGGCGCCTCGAGCGCGGCACGCTGCAGGTCGGCGACGAGATCCGGGCGCGGGTCGGCACCGAGCTGCGTGCGCGTACCATCCGCAACCACTCGGCCACCCATCTGATGCACAAGGCGCTGCGCCAGGTGCTAGGCGGCCATGTGCAGCAGAAGGGCTCGCTGGTCGACGCCGACAAGACGCGCTTCGACTTCTCGCACAACGCTCCGATGACCGCGGCGCAGATCCGCGAGGTCGAGGCGCTGGTCAATGCCGAGATCCTCGAGAATCAGGCGACGCGCGCGCAGCTCATGGCCTTCGACGATGCGGTCGCGGGCGGCGCGATGGCGCTGTTCGGCGAGAAATACGGCGACACGGTGCGCGTCCTGGACATCGGCTCGAGCCGCGAGCTCTGCGGTGGCACGCATGTGGCGCGCACCGGCGACATCGGCCTGTTCAAGATCGTGTCCGAGGGGGGCGTCGCGGCCGGGGTGCGCCGCGTCGAGGCCGTCACCGGCGAATCGGCGCTCGCCTGGGTGCAGTCGATGGAGTCGATGCTGCAGTCGGCAGCCGGCGCCTTCAAGATCCCCGCGGCCGAGCTGCCCGCCAAGATCGAGCAGCTGCTCGACTCGGCACGGGTCGCCGAGCGCGAGCTCGCGCGGCTCAAGTCCAGGCTCGCCTCCAGCCAGGGCGACGATCTGCTCGCGCGCGCAGTCGACGTCAAGGGCCTGAAGGTACTGGCAGCCCTGCTCGACGGCGCCGACGCCCGCGTGCTGCGCGAGACCCTCGACCGGCTCAAGGACAAGCTCAAGCCGGCCGCGATCGTGCTGGCCACGATCACCGACGGCAAGGTCCAGTTGGCCGCGGGCGTCAGCGCCGATGCGGTCGGCCGCATCAAGGCCGGCGACCTGGTCAACTTCGTCGCGCAGCAGGTGGGCGGCAAGGGCGGCGGCAAGCCCGACATGGCGATGGCCGGTGGCACCGATCCGAGTGCGCTGCCCAAGGCGCTCGCCTCCGTGCACGGGTGGGTGGCGGATCGGACGTGACCGGCGCGCAGGGGCCCTTCCGGCCCCTGGGGATCCGCACCCTCATCGCGCTGTCGGTCCTCAACCACGTCGCGTTCGCCGGCACCCGGGTGTCGCTGACGTTGAGTGCGTTGCACCTGGGCGCGCCCACTGTCCAGATCGGTCTGCTGCTGTCGCTGTACAGCCTGCTGCCGATGCTGCTGGCGATCCCCGGCGGCCGATGGATCGACCGCATCGGCGCGCGCTGGCCGATGCTGCTCGGCACGGCGGTGATCGCAGTCGGCATGCTGCTGCCCTTCGCGTGGCTGTCGCTGCCGACGCTGATGGTCGCCTCGGTACTGGTGGGCCTGGGCTTCCTGCCCTTCCATCTCGGCATTCAGAAGCTGGTCAGCGAGCTCGGCAGCTTCGAGGAGCGCCGCCACAACCTGAGCCTGATGGCCATCGGTTTTTCGGTGTCGGCCTTCCTCGGCCCGACCAGCGCGGGCTTCCTGATCGACGGGCTGGGGCACCGGTTCGCGTTCGGGTGCCTGGCGGTGCTGCCGCTCGTCGCGGCGTTGTGGCTGCGCGCGCTGCGCGACCGGATGCCCGACGGACGCATCGCGCCGCCCGACCCCTCGCGGTCGCTGCGCATCCGTGACCTGCTCGGCACGCCCGAGCTGCGCCGGCTCTACATCGTCGTCGCGCTGATCTCGTCGGCCTGGGACGTCCACCAGTTCCTGGTGCCGATCTACGGCGCGCGCATCGGTCTTTCGGCCTCGGGCATCGGGCTGATCCTCGGTGCGTTCGCGATCGCGACGATGGTCGTGCGAATGGTCGTGCCGCTGTTCCTGATGGACGTCTCCGAGTGGCGGGCGATCCTCGCGGCGATGGCCGTCGCGGGCTGCGTGTACGCGGTCTACCCGGCTTTCTCGACGCTCGAGTCGCTGATCGCGCTGTCTTTCGTGCTGGGCCTGGGGCTCGGCGTGTCGCAGCCGATGACCTTGTCGATCCTCGCGCGCTCGGCGCCGGCCAGCCGGCTCGGCGAGGCGACCGGCCTGCGGCTGATGCTCGTCAATGGCACTCAGACCGTGCTGCCGACCGCGTTGGGCGCACTGGGCGGCGTGTTCGGCATCGGAGTGCTGTTCTGGGGCATGGCGGCGCTCCTGGCGGGCGGGCTCGCCGGCGTGGGTCGCGCGTTGCGCCGCGAGCGGGACTGACGCGGCGTGCCGCGATGTGTCAATTCGACACAACCGGCTTCCGGATCACAGCGTCGCCCGAGCTAGACTAAGCGTTTTTGGCCGCGGCGGGCCGCCTGTCTGGCGGAGCCTCTCACGATGCAGCGCTCGGACACCCCGGATACCGCCCAGCAGATCGTCGTCAACGTCGGCCTCGAACTGCTCGGCGCCTTCGCGCTGTGGTGGTCCGGCCGCTGGCTGATCGGTCTCGCAAACCACTACTGGCAGGTCTGGCACGACACCACCCGCGTGATCCGCGAGGCGTTTGCGGGGGCGGGCCACGCGGCGCCCGCGCAGCACGAGGTGCAGCCGAGCGCGCCGGCGTGCGCCGCGCGCAAGCGGACGGCCTGACCCCAATACAGGCGCTGCTGCCGCATGGACATCTCGACCGCCCTCGACGCCGCGAACCGGATCGCAGTCGCATTCGGCCTGCGGCTCCTCGGCGCGCTCGCCCTGTGGTGGGTCGGGCGCTGGCTGATCGGGTTCGCGATCGAGGTCATCCGCCGCGCGCTGACCGTGCGCGACATCGACCTCACGCTCCAGCGCTACCTCTCCTCCATCGTCGGGGTGGTGTTGAACATCGTCCTCGCGATCGGCATCCTGGGCTTCCTGGGTGTCGAGACGACGTCGTTCGCGGCCCTGATGGCCGCGGCCGGGCTTGCCATCGGCGCGGCCTGGGGCGGCCTGCTCGCGAACTTCGCGGCGGGCGCCTTCCTGGTGGTGCTGCGACCGTTCCGGGTCGGGGACCACATCGCCTCCGGCGACGTCGAGGGCGTGGTCCAGGAGATCGGTCTGTTCGCGACGCGCATGATTTCGGAAGAGAACGTCTCGATCCTGGTGGGCAACGGCAAGCTGCTCGGCAACACGCTCAACAACTACAGCCAGTCGCCGGCGCGCAGGATCCTCTGCACCGCGTCGATCCCCGCCGGCACGGATCCGATGGAGGCGATCCGGCGGATCGAGCAGCGCCTCGCCGCGATTCCGGGCGTGCTCGCCGACCCCGCCCCGAACGTCTCCATCCTGAAGGTCAGCGGGTCGGATGTCACGCTGACGGTGAACCCGTGCGTGCACCCCGAGCAGTATGCGTCGGTGCGGCACGAGACCCAGCGCATGATCTGGGAGGAAACCGTCGGCCACGCGGCCGCCCGCGGCCCGGACGCGCCGAGCCCGGCGATCGGGGGTTAGAATCCGCGCTCCTCAACCCTGCCGACGCACCAGCCCGCCATGTCCGATCCGACCGTCTTCGACCGCGAGGTCGACGCCCGCGGCCTGAACTGCCCGCTGCCGATCCTGAAGGCCAAGAAGGCGCTCACCGAGCTCGGCAGCGGCCAGGTGCTGAAGGTGGTCTCCACGGACCCGGGGTCGCTGCGCGACTTCCAGGCATTCGCCCGCCAGACCGGCAACGAGATCGTCGGCCAGTCCGAGGTCGATCGCACCTGGACCTTCTTCCTGAAGCGCCGCTGACCGGGGCCGCCCCGCCCGGACTCAGCCGAGCCGCTGGCGCTGCTCCACGAGCCGCTGCAGCGTCGCCTCGAAGCCCGCGAGCCTCTCGCGCTCCTGCCCGACCACCGCGGCCGGCGCCCGCTCCACGAAGCTCGCGTTGCCGAGCTTGGCCTGCGCGCGGCCGACCTCGCCGCGCACCCGCGCGATCTCCTTGTCGAGCCGCTCGCCTTCGGCGGCGGCGTCGATCTCGACCTTCAGCATCAGCCGGAAGTCGCCGACGATCTGCACCGGCGCGATCGAGTCCTGCGCCAGCGTCTCGAGCCCCTCGACCCCGGAGAGCTTGGCGAGCGCCTGCAGGTAGGGTGCGTGGAGCGCGACGCGCTCGCGCGGGCCGGCCACCGCCAGCGGCAGCCGCAGCGCCGGCGACACGTTCATCTCGCCGCGCAGCGCGCGGCAGGCGTCGACCATCGCACGCAGTTCGGCCAGCTGCGCCTCGGCGACCAGGTCGATCTTGGCGGGCTCCGACACCGGGAAGCGCTGCGTCATGAGCGAAAACCGCTGCTCGGCGACCGCGGCCTCGAGCGCCGCGCCCGCCAGGCGCTGCTCGCCGCGCTCGCCGTAGCGGTGGGCGAGCGGCGCGACCTTCTGCCACAGCTCCTCGCTGATGAACGGGATCATCGGGTGCGCGAGCCGCAGCACCGTCTCGAGCACCCGCAGCAGCGTGCGCCGCGTGGCGCGCTGCACGGCTTCGTCGGGCGAGGCGAGGTTGACCTTGGCGAGCTCCAGGTACCAGTCGCAGTATTCGTTCCAGACGAACTCGTAGAGCTCGCGCGCGGCGTTGTCGAAGCGGTACTCCTGCAGCGCGTGCTCGACCGAGGCTTCGACCCGCTGCAGCCGCGACACGATCCAGCGGTCGACGTGGTTGAAGTGCAGGTAGCCGCCGGGCACGCACTGGTCGGCCGTGTGCGGCGCGAAGCCGCAGTCGCGGCCCTCGGTCTGCATCAGCACGAAGCGCGTCGCGTTCCAGAGCTTGTTGCAGAAGTTGCGGTAGCCCTCGCAGCGGCTCAGGTCGAAGTTCAGCGTGCGCGCGAAGCTCGCGAGCGACGCGAAGGTGAAGCGCACCGCGTCGGCGCCGTAGGCCGCGATGCCCTCGGGGTAGTTCTTGCGTATCGCGCGCTCGATGCGTGCCTTGTGGTCCGCGCGCAGCAGGCCCGAGGTCGACTTCTCGAGCAGCCGCTCGAGGGACACGCCGTCGATCAGGTCGAGCGGGTCGATGGTGTTGCCCTTGGACTTCGACATTTTCTGGCCTTCGGCGTCGCGCACGATGGCGTTGATGTAGACGTCGCGAAAAGGCACGCGGCCGGTGAAGAAGGTGGTCATCATCACCATCCGGGCCACCCAGAAGAAGATGATGTCGAAGCCGGTGACCAGCACCGCCGACGGCAGGTAGCGGTCGAGGTCGGGCGATGCCTTGGGCCAGCCGAGCGACGAGAACGGCACCAGCGCCGAGGAGAACCAGGTGTCGAGGACGTCGGCGTCGCGCACCAGCGGCCCCGCCCAGCCGGCGGCCGCGGCCTGGCCGCGGGCCGCGGCCTCGTCGCGCGCGACGAACACCGTGCCGTCGTGGATGGGCTCCCCCGCCGCGTCGGCCTTGTACCAGGCGGGCACCTGGTGTCCCCACCAAAGCTGGCGCGAGATGCACCAGTCCTGGATGTTCTCCATCCAGTGGTCGTAGGTGGTCCCCCAGTGCTCGGGCACGAAGCGCACCTGCCCGTCGGCGACGACCTTCAGGCAGACGTCGGCGATCGACTGGCCCGGGAAGCGGGTGTTGCGGTGGTCGCGCCGGCTCATCGCGACGAACCACTGGTCGGTGAGCATCGGCTCGACCACGATGCCGGTGCGCGCCGAGCGGGGCACGACCAGCTTGTGCGGCTTCTCGGACACCAGCAGCCCGGCGGCGCGCAGGTCCGCGAGCACGCGTGTCCGGGCCTCGTAGCGGTCGAGCCCCCGATAACGCGCCGGCGCTGCGTCCGAGATGGTCGCGGTGGGCGTGAGCACGCTGATGGCCGCGAGCCCGTGTCGCTCGCCGACCTTCCAGTCGTTGAAGTCGTGGGCCGGCGTGATCTTCACGCAGCCGGTGCCGAAGGCCGGGTCGACGTAGTCGTCGGCGACGATGGGTATCTCGCGCCACGCCGCGGTGCCGTCGCCCGACAGCGGCAGGCGGATCGCGCGGCCCACCAGCGGTGCGTAGCGTGCGTCGCCAGGTTGGACCGCGACGGCGGTGTCACCGAGCAGGGTCTCGGGACGCGTGGTGGCCACCACCAGCGCGTCGACCATCACCTTCCTGGCCGGCTCGGTGTCGGTGGCAGCGAGGCTCACCTCGACCGGGTCGCCTGCGAGCGGATAGCGGATCTCCCAGAGCTTGCCGTCCTCCTCCTCGCTGTCGACCTCGAGGTCGGACACCGCCGTCTGCAGCGTGGGGTCCCAATTGACGAGCCGCTTGCCGCGGTAGATCAGCCCCTGCTCGTGCAGCTGCACGAACACCTCGAGCACCGCGGCGCTCATCGCCGGGTCCATCGTGAAGTAGCCGGCCCGCGCGCCGTCGGCGTCCGCGTAGTCCCAGTTGCCCGACGCGCCGATCCGGCGCATCTGCCCGATGATGGTCGCCCCCGACTGCTGCTTCCACTGCGCGACGCGTTCGAGGAAGGCGGTGCGCCCGAGGTCGTGGCGGGTCTTGCCCTCGGCCTGCAGCTGGCGCTCGACGACCACCTGGGTCGCGATGCCCGCGTGGTCCGTGCCGACCACCCAGTTGACGTCGGCGCCCTTCATGCGCTGCCAGCGAGCCAGCGTGTCCATCAGCGTCTGCTGGAACGCGTGGCCCATGTGCAGGGTGCCAGTGACATTGGGCGGGGGCAGCTGGATGCAGTAGCCGCTCGCGCGGGCGTCGAGGCCTTCGCGGGACGGGGCGGCGCCGGCGGGCGGCGCGGGCGCATTGCGGAACAGGCCGCGCGACTCCCACAGCGGGTACCAGCGCGCCTCGATCGCGGCGGGCTCGAAACTCTTGGCGAGCGCAGCGTCTGCCGCGCCCTGCGGTTGCGGGGCGTTCATGGAGCGGGTGCCTGGAGGGGAATGGCGAACAGCCGCCGATTATAGGCCGGCGGGTCGAGGTGGCCCGGACCGGTGGCTGGCGCCCGCCCTCAGGGCTTGCGCCGCGAGATCTCGGCGTGGACGCGGGTGAGCTCCTCGGTCACCGCCCGGCCGACGATGTCGCGGACCATCTGCGACAGCGACACGCGCAGCTCGGCGGCCAGCGACTCGGCCGCCCGGTCCACGACCGCCTCGAGCGAGTCGCGCAGCTGGGCGTCGAGCAGCGCCTGCGAGCGGCGGGTGAGCCGTTCGGTCACGTTGACGCGGACCCGTTCGGCCAGCTCCGACCAGTCGACCTCCTCGAGCGTTGCCGGCAGGTCCTCGATCGCGTAGCGGGGCACCTCGACGATCTCCGTGAGCATCGGGATCGCCTCGTCCGGGCCGGCCGGCGCCGACCCGGGCGCGCCGGCCTGCCCCGGCGCGGGTGCGTCGGTCGGGTCGGGTCGGGTCGGGTCGGTCATGGGGCGAGCCGGGGCGGCAAGGGCGGGGAAGGGGCGCTGCGTCTGGGGGGGCAGGCGGGATGCGAGCCGGATCAGGGCCGGGCGGCGGACGGGGCAGCGACGTCGTGCATCTCGAGCAGATAGCCGCGGTCGCGATAGAAGCGCCAGCGCTCACGGCCATGGCTGCGGTCCGGGTCGCCGGCTCCGACGAGTTCGACCAGCCGCTCGTAGCGGGCGAATCCCTGCGGCGTCGCGTCTCCGAGGTTCACCAGCACCTCGTGGCGGGGCAGGCCGTCGGGCGACACTGCCAGCAGCACCGGCGTCTCGGCGGCCAGGCCGTCGTCGGCCATCACGTGGGGCACGAAGTCCTGCGGGTCGAAGACCCAGAGCTCGCGGTCGAAGGCGGCGAGTCGCTCCGGGTCGTCGCAGCACACCACCACCGGCCGGCCCGACCGGTAGATCTTGCGGACCAGCCGGCAGGCGTAGGCGAGCCGGTCCTGGACGTTGACGTGGAAGTCGATGCGCGTCATCGGAGCGGCCGCGGGGGCACGATGACCGCGGCGGCGTTCAGCCGGCGCGGCCCAGCACGAAGCGGGTCAGCAGCGGCACCGGTCGGCCGCTCGAGCCCTTGCTCGCCCCCGAGCGCCACGCGGTGCCGGCGATGTCGAGGTGGGCCCAGTCGTAGGCCTTGGTGAAGCGCGCGAGGAAGCAGGCTGCGGTGACCGCGCCGCCGGCGCGCCCGCCGACGTTGCCCATGTCGGCAAAGTTGGACTTGAGCGCCTCCTGGTACGCGTCGTCCAGCGGCATCCGCCAGCAGGTGTCCGAGGCGTCGCGGCCGCAGGCGGCCAGCTCTGCCGCCAGCGCGTCGTTCTTGGTGAAGAGGCCGCTATGGTGGTGGCCGAGCGCGACCACGCAGGCGCCGGTGAGCGTGGCGATGTCGACCACTGCGGCGGGCTTGAACCGCTCGGCGTAGGTCAGCGCGTCGCACAGGATCAGCCGGCCCTCGGCGTCGGTGTTCAGGATCTCGACGGTCTGGCCGGACATGCTGGTGACGACATCGCCCGGGCGCGCCGCGCGGCCCGAGGGCATGTTCTCGCAGGCGGGGATCACGCCGATCAGGTTGATCCTGGGACCGATCGCGGCCACCGCCCGCATCGTGCCCAGCACCGAGGCCGCGCCGCACATGTCGTACTTCATCTCGTCCATGTCGGCGGCCGGCTTGATCGAGATGCCGCCGGTGTCGAAGGTGATGCCCTTGCCGACCAGCACGACCGGGGGCTGCTTGGGGCCGGCGCCCTGGTAGCGGATCACGATCAGCTTCGGGGGCTGGTCGGAGCCCTGTGCGACCGCGAGCAGCGCGCCCATCTTCAGCGCCTCCATCTGCTTGCGCTCGAGGACCTCGACCTTCAGGCCGTACTCCTTGCCGAGCTGCCTGGCGGCGCCGGCGAGGTAGGCGGGCGTGCACACGTTGCCCGGCAGGTTGCCGAGATCGCGTGCGAGGTCGGTGCCGTCGGCCAACGCGGTGGCCGTGCGGAGCTCGGCCGACAGGCCAGCCGCGTCGGCCCGATCGCAGCCGAAGGCGAGGGCGACCGGGCCGCGCGGCGAAGTGTCGCGCTTGCTCTTCATGCGGTCGAATCGGTAGGCGTGGTCGCGCGCGGCCAGCGCCTGGGTCCGGACCTTCCAGCGGAGGTCGCGACCCTCGACCGCGACTTCGGCCAACCAGGACACCGCATCCTTGGCGCCGGTCGTGGCCAGCGCGCGCAGCGCGGCGCGCGTGGCGTCGGTGTAGGCCTGCTCGCCGACCGACGCGTCGTCGCCCAGGGAGACCAGCAGCGCGCGCTCGAGGGGTCCGGACAGGCCCACCAGCAGCGTCGAGCCGGCCTTGGCGGCGAGGTCGCCACGGGCGAGCGCCGCGGCGATGGCGCCGCCGGTGGCCGCATCGATGGCCGCTGCGGCGGCACCGGGCTTGCCGGCACGAACGGGGAGGATCGCGCAGCCGCTCTTGGTCTTCTCGGGCGCCGAGGTCTTTGTGCTAAATTGCATTGCGGCTTTTCCTGGGATCTTCTTCTCGGGTGTACCGGGCCGATTATAAGCGAGCCTTCCCAGCCGACGATGCTGTTCACCAGGGCTCTTCGTCGCGACCTGATCAATCTGGCCGGCGCCGTCTTCGCGACGCTGTTCACGATCATGGTGACCACCACCTTGATCCGGCTGCTCGGCCGGGCGGCGTCCAACCGCCTGGCCACCGCTGACGTGCTGCCGCTGATCGCGTTCGCGTCCATCAACTACATCCCGGTGCTGCTGGTGCTCACCGTGTACGTGACGGTGCTGATGGCGCTGTCGCGCGCCTACCGGGATTCCGAGATGGTGATCTGGTTCGCAAGCGGCCAGGCGCTGACCGCGTGGGTGAGGCCAGTGCTGGGCTTCGCCGCCCCCTTCGTCGTGGTGATCGCGGTGGTCGCGCTGGTGGTCGGGCCGTGGGCGAACCGCCAGGCCGCGGAGTACCGGCTGCGCTTCGAGCAGCGCGAGGACGTGTCACAGGTCGCCGCGGGCCAGTTCCGCGAGTCGGCAGGCGCCAACCGCGTGTTCTTCGTCGAATCGATCAGCGAGGACCAGAGCGAGGTTCGCAACGTCTTCGTCACCCAGTTCAAGGACGGCAGGCTGACGGTGGTCGCCTCCTCGGGTGGGCGGATCGTCGTTAGGCCCGACGGAGACCGCTTCCTGGTCCTCGAGGACGGTCGGCGCTGGGACGGCGACTGGGGCGGCAGCGAGTACCGGCTGATGGAGTTCGAGCGCTACGGCGTGAGGCTCCAGCCCAAGGCCGCCGGCGTCACCGACACCTCGACCCGCCTCAAGCCCACGCACGATCTGATCGCGGAGCCGACGGGCCCCAACCTGGGCGAGCTGGCCTGGCGCATCGGGTTGCCGCTGTCGGGCATCGTGGTCGCCCTGCTCGCGATTCCGCTGGCCTTCGTGAACCCGCGCGCCGGCCAGTCGGTGAACCTCGTCGTCGCGGTCCTCATCTACGTCATCTACAACAACGTCAACGGGCTGACGCAGGCCTGGGTCTCGCAGGGACGGCTGTCCTTCGGCGTCGCGGTGGGCGCGACCCATGCGGTGCTGCTGCTCGTCACGGCCTGGCTGTTCTGGCGCCGGACCTCGCTCACCCGCCTGTGGCCGCGCTGGCCCCGGCGCGCCCCGGCGACGCCTGCGTCGCAGGCTGCCCAAGCCGGCCCGCGATGACGGTCATCGGCCGCTACCTGGCGCGCGAGATCGCACTCGGCGTGGTGTTCGTGCTGGTCGGATTCCTCGGCCTGTTCGCGTTCTTCGACCTTGTCAACGAGCTCGACGACCTGGGCCGCGGCGGCTACCGCATCCAGCACGCGATCGCGTACGTGGCGCTGACCTTGCCCGTCCACGTCTACGAGCTGATGCCGATCGCGGCGCTGATCGGCGCCATCTATGCGCTCGCACAGTTCGCCTCGCACTCGGAGTTCACCGCGATGCGAGCGGCCGGCATGGGCCGCACGCTCGCGCTGCGCGGCGTGGTCACGGTCGGTGCGGTGTTCGCGCTCCTGATGGCGCTGATCGGCGAGGCGGTGGCGCCGCCGGCCGAGCGCCTCGCCCAGACTCTCCGGCTGTCGGCGCTCGGCACCGCGGTGGGCGGCCAGTTCCGCTCGGGCATGTGGATCAAGGACACGCTGCGCGACCCCGCCGGCGCGACGGTCGCGCTGCGCTTCGTCAACATCGGCGTGCTGTTGCCCGACGCCACGCTCGAGAACCTGCAGATCTTCGAGTTCGACCCGGAGTTCACACTTCGCTCGGTGGTGCGCGCCAGGCGCGCGGTGCATGACGGTTCGCAGGGCTGGCTGCTCTCGGGCATCGAGGAGACGCTGTTCATCTCCGGGCAGACGCTCGACCGGCTGCCGACGCTGCAGACGCGGGTCGTTCGCGAGGCGCAGCGGCTCTGGCAGTCCGAGACCGGCCCGGACATCGTGCGGGTCGCGATGCTCGATCCCGACCGCATGTCGCTGGTCGCGCTGGTGCAGTACTCTCGGCACCTGAGGGAGAACCGGCAGAGCGCCGACCGGTACGAGATCGCGCTCTGGAAGAAGATCGTCTATCCGCTCGCGGTCGTGGTGATGATGACGCTCGCGTTGCCGTTCGGATACCTGCAGGTCCGCGCGGGGAGCATCGGCTACAAGGTGTTCGCGGGCATCATGCTGGGTGTGACCTTCCACTTCATGAACGGCCTGTTTTCGCACCTGGGCCTGCTCAACACCTGGCCGGCCTGGCTGTCGGTGAGCATTCCGAGCCTCGCCGCGCTGGCGGTCGCGCTAGCGATGCTCGGCCGCGTCGGGCGGATGCGATGAGCGCCGGCCTGGTGCTGTTCGGGCATGGCGCGCGGGATCCGCGCTGGGCCGACACCATGGACGCGATCGCGGCGCGGATCGGCGTCGTCTCGCCCGGCCTGCAGGTGCGCACCGCGTTCCTCGAGTTCATGGCGCCGGACCTCGCCGGGGCGATCGACGAACTGGTCGCGCAGGGGGTCGGATCGGTGGTGGTCGCGCCGGTCTTCCTCGCATCGGGCGGCCACGTGCTGCGGGATCTGCCCGATCGGCTCGCTGCGATCGCGGCGCGCCACCCCGGCCTGTCGGTGCGCGTGGAGCCCGCGCTAGGCAGCCTCCCTCAGGTCGTCGACGCGATGGCCCGTGCCTGTCTCGATGCGCTCGCACAGCCTGCAGGCCTCCCCGGTGCCGTGCCCGCGAGCGCGCGCACTGGGGTGGACGCCGCATGAACGTTTCGCTGGCATCCTGCGCACTCCCGGGGTTTGCGAGCGCGACGCCGGGGCCCGAGTATCGAGGAGGAGGAGAGGCAGCAAGGCTGTCATTTCGAGGCGCAGGGCAACGTGCGCCTTTTTCTTTGGGCGACCCGGGCCTGGCCCGCTGCCCGCTTGCGTCCGCTCGTCGCGACCTCTCCGACCGATCCATGTACCGACTGCATTGCCCGCCGCCCCGATGCGACTGACCGCCTCGCTCCATGCGAACGATCCGGCCGCCTGGCGCCGCCTGTTCTGGGGCGTCCTGCTCGTCACGAGCGCGCTGCGGCTCGCGCTCTCGATCGCGTTGCCGTTCACCGGCGACGAGGCCTATTTCCACGACTGGGGGCGCCGGCTCGAGTGGGGTTTCTACGATCACCCGCCGATGGTGGGCTGGTGGCTCGGCGCACTGGACCGGATCTCCGACCACCCGGCGGTGCTGCGCCTGCCCGCGCTGCTCGCGCCCCCGCTGCTCGCGCTCGCCACCCGCGCGATGCTCGCGCCGGCCGGCCCGATCGTCGCGTGGGGCGCGGCGACGCTGCTGCTGCTCGCGCCGCTCAACGTGGTCAACGTCGCGATCACCACCGACATCCCGCTGATGGTGTTCGCCTTCTTCGCGATGGCCGCCTACCTTCGGGCGCTGCGGACTGGCCGCAGCAGCGACTATCTGCTGGCGGGCCTGCTGCTCGGCGGGGCGCTGCTGTCGAAGTACTTCGCGGGGATGCTGGCGCTGGCGATGGGTGGCCATCGGCTGGTGTCGCGCGCGCCGGGTCGCGGGCGCGGCTTCGTGCTGCTGGTCGTCGGCAGCCTGCCGGGGGCGGCGATCCAGATCGCCTGGAACGCGGCCAACTGCTGGCCCAACGTCATGTTCAACCTGGTCAACCGCCACGACGGCGCCGGCCTGTCGTGGCGCTCGCCGCTGATCTATGCCGTCTCGGTCGCCTTCGTGCTGGGCCTGCCGGTGCTCGCCGGGCTGCTGCGCGACCGCCCCGACGGCTACTCGGCACAGCCTGGCGTGGCCCGAACCCGCGACGCGGCGCTCGCCTGGATGGCCGGGCTGCCGTTCGGGCTGTTCGCCGTGCTGTCGCTGGTCAAGACGATCGGGTTGCACTGGCTGGCGGCGTTCGTCGCACCGGCCATCTGGCTGTTCGCGCTGCGGGCCGGCGGCCGCGGCCGTGACGAGGCGGCCCGGCGGCTGCGCACCGCGATAGGCTGGGCGCTGGTGGTGGCGCTGCTCGCGTGGGCGATCATCGGCGTGCTGGCCGTGACGCCGACCGAGCGCTTCGCGAAGTGGCGGTCCTACCCGGGCCTGGTGATGACCGTGCATGGCGACGAGCTGATCGCGGCGCTCGAGCCCTGGCGTGCGGGCCATGTATGGGCCACCGACGGCTACTCGTCCGCGGTCACGCTCGGCTTCAACGACCGGTCGCGTCGCAGTGCCGGTGCCGACCGGGTGATCGTCTTCGGGCCCGGGTCGAGCCATGCGCGGCACGACGACATCGCGACCGACTTTCGCGCGCTCGCCGGGCGCGACGTGCTGCTGGTGCTCAAGGCGCCGCCCGCGCCTGGCCGCTGGGAGCCGTATTTCGAGCGTACCGAGCACATCACGGTGACCGTGCGCGGTGCGACCTTCCACCTGGTGCGCGGCATCGGCCTGCGCTACGAGGCCTACCGCGACGACGTGCTCGACGAGGTGCGACGCCGCTGGTACGCGCTGCCTGCATGGCTGCCCGCGGGTCCGTGCTATTTTTGCGACCGCTACTTTCCCGATCGGGCGTGCCACCGTTGAACTCCGAAGCCCCCGCCGCTCCCGCCCCGGGTCGGTCGAGCCTGGCGCTCGCCGTGCTGCGGCTGCTGCGCCCCAACCAGTGGATAAAGAACGCCTTCGTGCTGGTCGGCCTGCTGTTTGCGCACGCCTGGCACGATCCCGAGCGCGTGCAGGCCGCGATGCTCGCGTTCGTGTCGTTCTGCGCGATGGCGAGCGCGGTGTATGTGGTCAACGACTGGTTCGATCGCGCGCGCGACCGCCTGCATCCGATCAAGCGGCACCGGCCGATCGCGAGCGGGCGCATCGGCGGCGGGCTCGCATTCGCGCTGGCCGCGATGATGTTCGCCCTGGCGATCGGCGCGGCCTACGCGCCGCCGGTCGCCGGGCTGCCCGATGCCGACGGCGGCGCTCGGCTGGCGTTGATCCTCGTGCTGTACGCGGCGATGAACCTCGGCTACTCGCTCGGGCTCAAGCGCGTGCCCATCCTCGACTGCGCGCTGATCGCGCTGGGCTTCATGTTGCGCATCCTGGCCGGCACCTGGGCGATCGGCATCGAGCCCTCGCGCTGGCTGCTCGTCTGCGGCCTGTCGGTCACGCTGTTCCTCGCGTTCGCCAAGCGGCGCGCCGAGCTCGCCGCGCTCGGCGACAGCGCCATCGGGCATCGCGCGGTCCTCGAGAGCTACTCGCTGCCGCTGCTCGACCAGTTCCTGGCGATCACCGCGACCGCGGTGCTGGTCACCTACAGCGTCTACACGGTCAGCAGCGAGACCGTGCAGATCCACGGCACCGACAAGCTGCTCTGGACGCTGCCCTTCGTCGCCTACGGCCTGTTCCGCTATCTGTTCATCGTGTTCCAGCGTGGCGCCGGCGGCGACCCGACCCGTGACCTGATCGGCGACCCGCACATGGTCGTGTCGGGTGTCGCGTGGTTTGCGACGACCGTCTGGGTCCTGCGGGCCGGTGCATGACGCTGCAGCAGCTGCGCTTCGTGCGCGAGGCCGCGCGCCGCGAGTTCAGCCTCACCCAGGCCGCGCGTGCGCTCGGCACCTCCCAGCCCGCGCTGTCGCGGGCGATCCTCGAGCTCGAGGCCGAGCTCGGGGTCGACCTGTTCGTGCGGCACGGCAAGCGCATCCTCGGCCTGACCGAGCCGGGCAAGGCGGTCGTCGAGCGCGCCGAGCGCGTGCTGTCCGAGATCCAGGGCATCGAGCGGGCGACCGCCGACTGGCGCGCCCGCGATGCGGGCGAGCTGCGGATCGCGACCACCCACACGCAGGCGCGCTACGTTCTGCCGCCGGTGGTCAAGGCTTTCCGCAAGCGCTATCCGGCGGTGCGGCTGTCGCTGATGCAGGGCTCGCCCAGCCAGATCACGCAGATGGTCGTCGACCGCGAGGTGGACTTCGCGATCGCCACCGAGGTGGTCGACGAGCGGCCGGAGCTGCGCACGCTCGAGGGCTTCGAGTGGCAGCACGTGGTGATCGCGCCGGCGCGCCACCCGGTGCTCATGGCGCCGCTGACCCTGGAGTCTCTGGTACGCCACCCGATCGTCACCTATGTCGAGGAGTTCGCGGGGCGCCGCCGCATCGATCGCGCGTTCGCGCAGGCGGGGTTGCGCCCCGACATCGTGCTCGCGGCCATCGACTCGGACGTCATCAAGACCTACGTGTCGATCGGCATGGGGGTAGGCATCATGGCCGAGATGGCGAGCGACCCCGGGCACGACCGCAGCCTGCGCACGCTGCCGGCGGGAGCGCTCTTCGGCATGAACCGGGTCCGGCTCGCGGTGCGCAAGGACGCGTTCCTGCGGGGCTTCGCGACCGCGTTCATCGAACTGTTCATGCCCGGCGCCCGCCTGTGATACCTTGCCGCGGCCCCGGGGCGGCGTGGTTGCGTCGGCCGGGCCCTTGTGTAGAATTCTTGAAGCCTAAACAATTGCCGTTTCATCGGTTCCGGCCGGTGATGGGCCACCGTTCCACGTCACAGGAGTCGGAGACATGACCAAGACCACGATCGCAGCCGCGGTGCTCGGCGCCGCGATGCTCGCAGCCGGCGGTGCGTCGGCCCAGGTTCTGACCGCATCGAGCTGGCTGCCGCCGACGCACACGCTGTCGCTCACCCAGGCCAAATGGTGCGAGGAAGTGTCCAAGGCCACCGCCAACCGGGTCCGCTGCAACATCCTGCCCAAGCCGGTGACCGCGCCGCCGGGCACCTTCGACGCCGTCCGCGACGGCCTGGCCGACCTGTCCTTCAGTGTCCACGGCTACACGCCGGGCCGCTACGCACTGACCCAGTTCGCCGAACTGCCCTTCATGGGCGATTCGGCCGAGGCCACCTCGGTCGCCTACGAGCGCATCTTCGGGAAGCACCTCGCCAAGCTCGGCGAGCACAAGGGCCTGAAGGTCATCACCGTGTTCACGCACGGCCCCGGCATCGTGTTCAACACCAAGAAGGCGGTGAATTCGCTCGCCGACCTGCAGGGCCTGAAGATCCGCGTCGGCGGAGGCATGGTCAACGAGGTGGGCAAGGCGATGGGCGTCAACGTGACCCTCAAGCCCGCCCCCGAGTCCTACGAGCTGCTGTCCTCCGGCGTGATGGACGGGGTGTTCTTCCCGGCCGAATCGGTCGAATCCTTCAAGCTCGAGAAGCTGGTCAAGTACAAGACCACCTTCCCCGGTGGCCTGTACAACACGAGCTTCGCGTTCGTGATGAACGAGGGGACCTGGAACAAGATCGCCAAGGCCGACCAGGAAGCGATCAGCAAGCTGTCGGGCGAATATGCGGCCCGCATGTTCGGCCGGGGCTGGGACCAGGTCGATCGCCGCGGCAACGCGTTCATGCAGTCCAACGGCGTGGTTACCACCCAAGCGAGCAAGGCCTTCGTCGACGAGGTCAAGGGCAAGACCTCGGCCCTCGAGGCGAAGTGGGTCGCCGACGCGAAGGCCAAGGGCCTGGCCAACCCCGAGCAGGTGCTGAAGGAGTACCGCGCCGAGATCGCCAAGCTGTGACGCGCGCGGGCCGCCGAGCCGCCGGTATGCGCCTGCCGGCGCGGCGCCCGCCGTACAGCCATCCTCGTCCACGCCCGTGATCCGACACCTCGAACGATGGCTCGGCTGGCTCGCAGGAGGCAGCCTGTTCGGCATGATGCTGCTGACCTTCGTCGACGTGCTGGGCCGCAAGCTGCTCGACCGCTCGATCCCCGGCAGCCTCGAGGTCACCGAGTTGCTGATGCTGGCGGTGATCTTCGCCGGGCTGCCGCTGACCTCGCTGCGCGGCGAGCACGTGATCTTCGACCTGCTCGACCACCTGCTGCCCGCGCCGTTGCAGAAGATCCAGGGCGCGCTCGCCAACCTGATGTGCGCGGCGCTGCTCGCGGGCGCGGCCTGGATGGTCTTCGTGCGGGCCGCGCGCACCGTCACCCAGGGCGACACCACCGCACAGCTCCAGCTGTCGCTGGCGCCGTTCTACTACGCGGCGGGCGTGATGCTCGTGCTGACCGCGGTCATGCATCTCTACCTCGCCTACCGTCCTCCCCTGGCCGACGACGACCCGACCGCGGGCGCGGTCTGACGAGCGGAAGGACACTTCGATGATCGAGGCGCTGCTGGGCTTCGCGGCCATGTTCGTGCTGATGGCGCTGCGCGTCCCGATCGCCATCAGCATGGGCGTGGTCGGGCTGGTGGGCATCGGGCTCATGCGCTCCTGGCCCGCCGCGGTCGCCTCATCCACCACCGAGATCCTCGACATCGCCAAGTACACGCTGTCGGTGGTGCCGCTGTTCGTGCTGATGGGCAACTTCGTGACGCGGGCCGGCATGTCGCGCGAGCTGTACGCGGCGGCCTATTCCTTCATCGGCCACAAGCGTGGCGGGCTGGCCATGTCGACCGTGGCCGCCTGCGCGGGCTTCGGCGCCATCTGCGGCTCCTCGATCGCGACCACCGCGACGATGGCACGGGTGGCGATGCCCGAGATGCGCCGCTTCAACTACCAGGACTCGTTCGCGGCCGGCTCGATCGCCGCCGGCGGCACGCTCGGCATCCTGATCCCGCCGTCGGTGATCATGGTGCTGTACGCGATCATGACCGAGCAGAGCATCGGCGCGCTGTTCGCGGCGGGCGTGGTGCCGGGCCTGCTGGCGACCGCGTTCTACATGATCGCGGCCGCGGTCGTCACCGCGCGCAACCCCAGGCTCGGCCCGCCCGGCGAGCGCTCGACCTGGGCGCAGCGCGGCCGCGCGCTGCGCGACATCTGGGGCGTGATGGTGCTGTTCGCCATCGTGATGGGCGGCATGTACGGCGGCTGGTTCACGCCGACCGAGGCGGCCGGCATCGGTGCGATGGGCGGCTTTCTGTTCGCGCTGGTCCGGGGCCGGCTGTCGGGCCCCGTGCTCGTCGACATCCTCGTGCAGTCGGCGCGGACCACAGCGATGCTGTTCACCATCCTGATCGGTGCATCGATCTTCGCGAGCTTCGCCAATTTCACGACGATGCCGCAGGACCTGAAGGACTTCGTCGAGCAGTTCCAGATCCACCCGATCGCGGTGATCGTCGCGATCTGCTTCGTCTACGTGGTGCTCGGCACGGCGATGGAGGAGCTGTCGATGATCCTGCTGACGGTGCCGATCTTCTTTCCGCTGGTCACGCACCTCGGCTTCGATCCGGTGTGGTTCGGGATCCTGATCGTCTGCGTCGTGGAGATCGGCATGATCAGCCCGCCGGTCGGCATGAACGTGTTCGTGCTCCGCAGCGTGCTGCCCGACGTCCCGACCGGGCAGATCTGGAAGGGCGTCATGCCCTTCCTGTTCGCCGACATCCTGCGGCTCGGCGTGCTGATCGCCTTCCCGGTCATCACGCTCTGGCTGCCCAGGACGCTGGGCTTGTGACCGGAGGTCGGATCGGGCGGCCCGGGTGATTTGTCCCTGGGCGTCCGATTCGCTATAGTTGAGGGCTTCACCGGGCCGATAGCTCAGCTGGGAGAGCGCCGCGTTCGCAATGCGGAGGTCGGGAGTTCGATCCTCCTTCGGTCCACCAGTCTCCGGAAAGGTCAGGGCAGTGCGCCCTGGCCTTTTCTTTTGCCGCGGCCGGGCCGCCTTCCGCCGCGATGGGGGCGAGCGGGCCCTGCGGCGGCGGGGTGCGACAGCGATCTGACGCGGGCTCGACGAGGGTCGAGGCCGGCCGCAAGCCCGCCGAATCTGCAGCCTCGGGCGCTGGCTTGCACGGTTGCAGGATGACCGATATCCTGCGTCGCCCGCTGTCAATGCAGATGACCCCCAGCCTTCACCTCGACGGTGCAACGCGGCTCCCGATACGCCGTCCCAAGCGGCGCGCTGAGCTGGTCGGCTACGTGAAGGGCAAGATGAGGTCGGGGCGGCTCGTCGACGTCCGCCACGGTACCGGCACGTTCGTGCACGAGTCCGAGTTCCAGCGCATCCTAGCGCGACGCCGATGCGGCCCGCGACGGCGTGACCACGTCTGCCGAGGCTGCCGACCGTAACATGGCGTATTGGCGCGAGGGCCTCGCCCGATGAATCCACCCGCCGGCCCGCCGCACGCGGCGCGCAGGGCACCCGCAGCACCGTCCCACCCCCGTCCGCACGAATGAAGGAGACCTCGATGAAAACGACCAAGCGTGGCCTGATCCAGGCCCTCGGCGCCACCGCCCTCGCGGCGATGCTGCCCGCCGCCCCGGCGCTGGCCCAGTCGCAGCCGCTGGTGCTGAAGATGGCCCACATCTACAACCCGGGCAACATCTGGTTCAACGCCGCCGAGTCCTATGCCAAGGCGGTGGAGGCGAAGTCGGGCGGCAGGGTGAAGATCCAGATCGCCGCGAGCGGCTCGACAGGCGACTGGCCGGCATCGATCGAGGGCCTGAAGATCGGCACCAACGACATCGTGCTGCAGTCGATCGGCACCCTCGACCGCTACAACGTGCTGCCGGGCCTCGAGGCCTATCCGTACCTGGTGCGCGACATCGACCACTTCAAGAAGGTCTACTACGGCCCGGTCGGCGTCGAATTCATGGACGAGGTGGCCAAGAAGACCTCGTTCCGGATCATCGGTGCGGGCTACCGCGGCGCGCGCTGGCTGAGCTCCAACAAGCCGGTCGCGTCGGTCGCCGACCTCAAGGGCCTTAAGCTGCGCGTGCCGCCGCTCAAGATGTACCGGATGACCTGGGAGCTGCTGGGTGCGAGCCCGGTGCCGATGGGCGTCGCCGAGCTGTTCACGTCGATGCAGCAGGGCGTGATCGACGGGCAGGAGAATCCGCTCGAGATCATCGAGTCGATGAAGTTCTACGAAGTGCAGAAGTACGCGATCGACACGCGCCACGTGATCGGCGCGATGACCTGGATCTATTCGGATGCGCGCTTCAAGCAGCTGCCGGCCGACGTGCAGAAGCTGCTCAAGGAGGAGGGCGAGCGTGTGATGCTCGAGGCCACCGACACGATGGTCGCGACCGAGGGCGCGCTGCGCAAGAAGCTCGAGGGCCACGGCATGAAGTTCAACGCGATCGACACGGCCGCGATGAAGGCGCGCGTCGCCGACATCGGCAAGGAGTTCCCTGACCTCGCGCCGTGGGCCGCCAAGTTCTCCAACGTCAAGTGAACGCCGGCGCTCCGCAGGTCGGGGCGCCGCGCACCGGCGCCTCCGCGGCGCCGGCGCGCCCGCCGAATGCCGCGATCGCATGGGCGATGCGGCTCGAGCGCGCGCTGGACACGATCCTCGGGCTGATGCTGCTCGCGGTCGCGTTCTCGCTGTTCTATCAGGTGTTCGGCCGATACGTCATCGGCCGAGCACCCGGCTGGACCGAGGAGGTCGCGCGGATGCTGGTGGCCTGGATGGCGATGCTGGGCACCGCCGCCTGCCTGCGCAGCGGCGGGCATATCGCGGTCGGGGCCCTGGTCGACGCGATGCCGCGCGGGGTGCGCGCGGCGCTGCTCGTGGTGCGCGACGTCGCGACGATGGCGACTGCGGGCGTCCTCGGTTGGGCCGGCACGCGCTTCGCGGTGATGAACGGCTCGCAGGAGTCCGCCGCGCTCGAGATCCCGATGTCGATTCCGTACTCGGCGATGTGCGTGGGCGCGGTGCTGCTGGCGATCATGCTCGCGCTGGCGCGGCTGGGCGGCGAGACGCCGCCGGTCGACTCCATACTGCCCGTCGAGTGAGGCCGCGATGACGATGCTCGGCGTGCTCCTCGCGTCCCTGACGGTGCTGCTGCTGCTGGCGGTTCCGGTCGCCTTCGCGCTCGTGCTGTCGGCGACGATCGCGGTGCTGTTCGTCGGCGGCATCGACCTGATGATCGTGCCGCAGCAGGTCTACCAGGGCCTCGACAGCTTCCTGCTGCTGGCGATCCCGCTGTTCCTGCTCGCTGGCGAGCTGATGTCGCAGGGCGGCATGACCGAGCGGCTGCTCGGCTTTTGCAACGCGGTCTTCGGCCGCTTCCGCGGCGGGCTGGCGATGACCAACGTCGCGTCGGCGACGCTGATGTCGGGCATCTCGGGCTCGGCGATCGCCGACACCTCGGCGCTCGGCAAGGTGCTGATCCCCGCGATGGTCAAGGCGGGCTACGGCCGCGGCTTCTCCGCGGCGCTGACCGCCGCGGCCAACGTCGTCGGACCGATCATCCCGCCGTCCATCACCTTCCTGATGATCAGCGTGCTGACCAACCTCTCGCCGCTGAAGCTGTTCATCGCCGCGGTGATCCCCGGGATCCTCTATGCCGCGGCGATGATGACCGTGGCCGTGCTGATCAGCAGGCGCCGCAACTACCCGACCGCAGAGCGGGTCGGGGCGGCGGGCATCTGGCGCGCCTTCACGCGAGCGATCTGGGCGCTCGCGATGCCGGTGTTGCTGGTGGGCGGCATCCGGATGGGCATCTTCAATGTCACCGAGTCCTCGGCGGTCGCGGTCGCCTACGCGCTGTTCGTGGGCCTGGCGGTGCACCGTGAGCTGAACCTGCGCAAGCTGTGGCTCGCGCTGGTGGGCTCGGCCCGCGCCACCGCGGTGATCATGATCATCCTAGGCGGCGCGCAGGTGGTGTCCTGGTTCCTCGCCTACGAGCAGGCGCCGCAGCGCATCGCCGACTGGATGCTCGGCTCCATCGGCAGCCCGATGCTGTTCCTGCTGCTGGTGAACGTGCTGCTGCTGGTGGTCGGCACCTTCATGGAGAACGGGCCGTCGCTGGTGCTGCTGTGCCCGGTGCTGTATCCGGTTGCCGCCAAGTTCGGCATCGACCCCTACCACTTCTCGATGATCGTCGGCATCAACCTGCTGATCGGGCTGATCACCCCGCCGGTTGCGATCAGCCTGTCGATCGGCGCGCTGATAGCGGGCGCGCGCTCCGACGAGGTCAACCGCGAGGTGCTGCCTTTCCTCGCCGCGGCGGTGGCGGTGGTGCTGCTGGTCACCTTCGTGCCGGCGGTGTCGCTGTGGCTGCCCTCGGTGGTGGGCGGGCGCTGAAGGTCCGTGCTGGCCCCGCGGCCGCGGGCCGGCGCTCCATTCCTCACAGACCCTTTCAGGAAGCACGACTCATGACACGACGTTTCGATGGCCGGGTGGCCGTGGTGTTCGGCGCAGGCTCGGTCGGACCGGGCTGGGGCAACGGCAAGGCCGCAGCCGTCCAGTACGCGCGCGACGGCGCGACGATCGCCGCGATCGACATCAATCTCGAGGCCGCACAGGAGACCGTGGGCATCATCCGAGGCGAGGGCGGCACGGCCGAGGGCTGGCGCTGCGACGTCACGAAGCGTGAGGACATCGCCGCGGTGGTCGGCGCCATCGTCGCGCGATTCGGCCGGATCGACGTGCTGCACAACAACGTCGGCCTGCCGGTGATGGGCACGACCGAAACCCTCTCCGAGGCGGACTGGGACCTCGCGATGGACGTCAACGTCAAGAGCGTGTTCCTGACCTGCCAGGCGGTGCTGCCGATCATGGTCGCCCAGGGCAAGGGCGCGATCGTCAACATCTCGTCGCTGGCCGCGATCCGCTACACCGGCTACCCCTACCCGGCGTACTACGCGAGCAAGGCGGCGGTGAACCACCTGACCGCGTCGATCGCGCTCGAGTACGCGCGCAAGGGCATCCGCGCCAACGTGATCATGCCGGGCATGATGGACACGCCGCACATCCAGGCCATGATCGCCGGCCAGTACGCATCGCCCGAGGAGATGATGGCCAAGCGCAACGCGATGTGCCCGACCGGACGGATGGGCACCGGCTGGGACATCGCCCGCGCCGCCGCCTTCCTCGCCTCCGACGAGGCCGAGTACATCACCGGGCAGTGCCTGGCGGTCGACGGCGGGTTCTCGGTCCGCGCCTGACCCCCAAGCCGGCGGCGTCGCGCCCCCGGGGCCTGGCGTGGCCGTGCGAAGCCGGTCGGGTTTGCGCGATGTCAAGTGCACTCCCGGGGCGAATCGGCTACAAAGACGGGATGGACACCGCCATCTCTCCCGATTCCCCCGCCTTCGACTACGTGATCGTGGGCGCAGGCTCGGCGGGCTGCGTGCTCGCCGCGCGCCTCAGCGAGGATCCCTCGGTCACCGTCGCGCTGCTCGAGGCCGGGCCGCCCGACCGCAGCGTGCTGATCCACTGCCCCGCCGGCCTCGCCGTGCTGGCCAAGACCGGGCAGGCCAACTGGGCGTTCGACACGGTCCCGCAGCCCGGGCTCGGCGGGCGCCGCGGCTACCAGCCGCGCGGCAAGGTGCTGGGCGGCTCGAGCTCGATCAACGCGATGATCTACGCGCGCGGCCATCCCGCCGATTACGACCACTGGGCGTCGCTCGGCAATCCGGGCTGGGGCTGGTCGGACGTGCTGCCGTTCTTTCGGCGCGCCGAGCACAACGAGCGGGGCGCCGACGCGCTGCACGGCCAGGGCGGGCCGCTGAACGTCGCCGACCTGCGCTCGCCCAACCCCTTCGCCCGCCGCTTCGTGGAGGCGGGGGTCCAGGCGGGCCTGACCGAGAACCCCGATTTCAACGGCCCGAGCCAGGAGGGCGTGGGCCTCTACCAGGTCACGCACCGCGACGGCGAGCGCTGCAGCGCGGCCAAGGCCTACCTGACGCCCCACCTGGGCCGCCGCAACCTGAACGTGATCACCGGGGCGCATGCGACGCGCGTGCTGCTCGAGGGTCGGCGGGCGGTCGGCGTCGAGTATCGGCACGACGGGCGCGTCGTGCGCGTGACGGCCCGGCGCGAGGTGCTGGTGGCCGCTGGCGCGCTGCAGTCGCCGCAGCTGCTGATGTTGTCGGGCATCGGCCCGGGCGCGCACCTGCGGGAGCACGGCATCGGCGTCGTGCACGACCTGCCCGGCGTCGGGCAGGGGCTGCACGACCACCCGGACGTGGTGCAGGTGGTGGACGCGCCCAGCCTGACCGAGCTCTTCGGCCTGTCGCTGCCGGGCGCGGCGCGGCTGCTGCGCGGCGTCCTGGAGTGGCGCCGCCAGCGCACCGGCCCGCTCACCACCAACTTCGCCGAGGCCGGCGGCTTCCTGCGCTCGCGCCCGGAGGCGCCGCTGCCCGACCTGCAGCTGCACTTCGTGATCGGCAAGCTGATCGACCACGGGCGCAAGACGGTGTTCGGCCACGGCTACTCCTGTCACGTGTGCCTGCTGCGCCCCAAGAGCCGCGGCAGCCTGCGGCTCACAGGCCCCGATCCGATGGCCGCGCCCGCGATCGATCCCAACTTCCTCGCAGAGCGCGAGGACGTGGATGCGATGGTCCGCGGCTTCAGGCTGATGCGCGGCATCCTCGGGCAGCCGGCGCTCGCGCGTTTCGGCGGCGTGGAGCTGCCCGCGTCGGCCGGCGCGCGCACCGACGCGCAGATCGAGGCCTTCCTGCGCGAGCGGGTCGACACGATCTATCACCCGGTGGGCAGCTGCGCGATGGGCCCGGGGCCGCAGGCGGTCGTCGACGCGTCGCTGCGCGTGCACGGCATCGGGGCGCTCCGGGTGGTCGACGCGTCGATCATGCCGCGCATCGTCGGGGGCAACACCAATGCGCCGACGATCATGATCGCCGAGAAGGCGGTCGAGCTGGTGCGCGCCGACGCGCGGGCAGGGCAGGTGGCGATCGCTGCCTGAGACGGGCCCGGGAGCGCTCGGGAGTCGACGGGGCTGCTGCGGTGCCTTGTGCCTCATCGCAGCGCTCGGGCGAGCGGCCAGCGCCGGCGCGCCCCGCCCGTGTCCGGAGGCAGCGCCTTCAGGCGGCGGCCAGCCGCCTGCGAATCGCCTCGTGATGGTCGCCGCGGCCTGCCCGCCCCACCAGCACCAGGGTCGGCGTGCGCGACAGCAGGTCGCTCGCGGCGGCGCACAGCGCTGTGTCGGTGATGCCCATCGTGGTCGCGATGCGCTCGTCCGGGGACAGCACCCGGCCGTGCACCAGCAGGTCACGGGCAATGGTCTCGGCGAGCTCCATCGGGCGCTCCAGGCTGCGCGCGAGCTGGGTCGCCTGCTGGTTGCGCGTGCGCTCGAGGTCCTCGGGCGCGATGCGCCGCGTGAGCGCGGTGAGCTCGGTGCAGACCACGTCGAAGAACACCCGCAGGTTGCGCGGCGCGACGCCCGCGGTGACCTGCAGCGTGCCGCAGTCGTCATGGCCCTCGCCCCAGGCGTCGATCTGGTAGGCCAGACCGCGCTGCTCGCGCACCGACTGGAACAGCGGCGACGACATGCCCCCGCCGAGCAGCTCGCCGAGCAACTCGTAGGTGGGGTAGGTCGGGTCGGTCCGGGCCGGGATGGGCCAGCCGAGCGCGATCGAGGTCTGCTCGTAGTCGTCGTCGACGTGGCGGTAGCCGCCGACGTAGCGGGCCGCCTCGCGCGGCGCCGCGCTGCCGCCCGTCATGTCGCCGAAGTGCCGCTCGACCTGGTCGGCGAACTGCTCGTGGTCCAGCGCGCCGACCCCTGCGATCACCATGTTGCCGGCGGCATAGTGCGTGTCGAGGTAATGGCGGAAGTCGTCGCGGGTGACGCTGCGCACGAAGCGCGCGCTGCCCAGGATCGGGCGGCCGAAGGCCTGCTTCGGGAAGGCCTTGAGGTCGAACTCGTCCTGCGCGATGGACTCGGGGTCGTCGGCCGCGTCGCCGAGCTCCTGCAGGATCACCTGGCGCTCGCGCTCGATCTCCTCGGGCGGGAAGGTCGAGCGGCGGATCACGTCGGCCAGCACGTCGAGCGCGACCGGCATGTGTTCCGACAGCAGCACCGTGTGGTACGCGGTGTGGTCCTTGGCGGTGTAGGCGTTCATGGAGGCGCCGACGCGCTCGATCTCGAGCGAGATGCGCCGCGCGTCGCGCAGCTCGGTGCCCTTGAACGCCATGTGCTCGAGGAAGTGCGAGATGCCGTTGAGCGTCGCGGGCTCGTCACGCGAGCCGACCCGGATGAAGGCGCCGACCGCCGCGGTGCGAAAGCCTGGAAGGCGCACCGACGCGACGGTCAGGCCGTTGGGCAGGCTCCGGGTGCGCAGGTCCATCGCGGCAGGGGAGAAGGGCGGGGCGGGCGCGCGCGGCTGGGCCCGGCTGCTCACCCGCGGCCCCGCTGCGCCTCGTAGCGGGCACGCTGCTCCGCATTGGGCGGGTACAGGCCCGGCAGCGACGCGCCGGCCTCGACCTGGCTCATGATCCACGCCTCGAGCCGCTCCTGCTCGGGCGCGGCCTGCGCGATGGCTTCGGCCAGCGCAGCCGGCACGACGACCGCGCCGTCCCCGTCGGCGACGATCCAGTCGTCGGGAAACACCGCGACGCCGCCGCAGGCGACCGGCTGCTGCCAGCCGACGAAGGTCAGGCCGGCCACCGAGGGCGGCGCGGCCGTGCCGCGGCACCAGATCGGCAGGCCGGTGGCCATCACACCGGCGACGTCGCGCACCACGCCGTCGGTGACCAGCGCGGCGACGCCGCGCCGTGCCATCCGGGCGCAGAGGATGTCGCCGAAGATGCCCGCGTCGGTCACGCCCATCGCATCGACCACGGCGATGCAGTCCTTGGGCATTGCCTCGATGGCGGCCCGGGTGGACACGGGCGACGACCAGGACTCGGGCGTGGCCAGGTCTTCCCGGGCGGGCACGAAGCGCAGCGTGAAGGCGCGCCCGACCACCCGCGGCGCGCCAGCCCGGAGCGGCACGGCGCCGCGCAGCCAGGTGTTGCGCAGCCCGTGCTTGAGCAGCAGCGTGGTCAGCGTGGCGGTGGTCGCCTCGCGCAGGGCGGCGAGGATGGCGTCGTCGGACATCGGGTGAGCTGCCGG
>CAYNRU010000035.1:0-23545 GCA_964399635.1 uncultured Bordetella sp. | reverse complement strand
CCGAGATGGTGATGCCTGGCGACAACGTGAAGATGGTGGTGACGCTGATCGCCCCGATCGCGATGGAGCAGGGCCTGCGCTTCGCGATCCGCGAGGGTGGCCGCACCGTCGGCGCCGGCGTCGTCGCCAAGATCTTCGAGTAACGCAGTCACGACGCACGGGGCCGGTCGGTCCCGCGCGTTTGTCAATACAGCGCCGCCGCACGGCGGCGCTCACGCTCTTTGCAAGGAATCGAGATGAGCAGCCAGAAGATCCGGATCCGCCTGAAGGCCTTCGACTACAAACTGATCGACCAGTCAGCAGCCGAGATCGTCGAGACCGCCAAGCGCACCGGCGCGGTGGTGCGTGGCCCGGTACCACTGCCCACGCGCATCCAGCGCTTCGACGTGCTGCGTTCGCCGCACGTCAACAAGACCTCGCGCGACCAGTTCGAGATCCGCACGCACCAGCGCCTGATGGACATCGTCGACCCGACCGACAAGACGGTCGACGCGCTGATGAAGCTTGACCTGCCGGCTGGCGTCGACGTCGAGATCAAGCTGCAGTGATCCGCGCCGCGCGCCTGCCGCGCGCATGCGTGCAGCCCCAGCGGGCCGCCCTCGGGCGGCCCGTTTCGTATCCGGCAACTGCGCCCGTGCCCGCCGTGCCCGCTCCCGGAGGGGCGTCCCCCGGCTGACCGGCGCCATGCGCGTGCCGGCCGTCGCGCATCCCGGTCCGCCCGGCGCGCTGCCCGACCGCAGCGCCCGGGTCGCGGGCTACCGTTGGTCACCTGCGACCTGGCGGACCCGGACCGGCCGATGCTCCACTCCCTCTGCGGCCTCCTGCTCGCTGCCAGCCTCTCGCTGATCGCCGCCGGCCTCTGGGCGACCCGCGCGCTGCCCGAGCGGCACAGCGTTGCCGCTGCCGCCCTGCCCGAGCCCGAGCAGACGGCGGTCGCGAAGGCGCCGTTCGTGGTCACCGCGTCGGGCATCGACTACACCATCCGGCCGCTGTACCGCTACACGCTGCGTGGCATGGTCGTCAGCCGCCACGACACGTCCTCGTGGTGGAACCCCACCCACCGCTCCTGGTGGAAGGACCATGTGAACGTGCTGGACCTGTGCGTGGTCTGGGGCGGCAACCTCGCGAGCGGTGTGTATCGCGACATGCTGTACGCCAGCGGCACCTTCACCTGCCACGTCGAGACCGCGAGCCGGGAGACCTGGGCGCGATTCGACACCGGCGCCATCGCCAACAACCACCTGCTGGCGATCGACCCCGCGATCGTGCGCCGCCTGCGCGGCATGCGCCGCGGCGACCAGATCGAGCTCGGCGGCTTCCTCGCCGAGTACGCCCACGACACGGGCTTTCCGTTCCGGCGCGGCACCAGCATCCGCCGGGACGATCAGGGCGACGGCGCGTGCGAGACCATCTGGGTCACCGAAGCCCGGATCCTGCGGGCCGCCCACCGCGGCTGGCACCTCGCCCTGAAGGCGGCCTGCGCAGGCCTCGTGCTGGCCTTCGTGCTCTGGATCCTGCTGCCGCCGAAGCTCGATCGCTGACACCGCTTGCAACGGTGTACGGACTCGGAGTACACTGGCCGGCTTTCCGCGACCTGGCACCGATACGTTTGGGGCACAGGGCGGAGCACGGCGATCCCGGGCACCATGCACGGGACGCATTCAACCCCGGCCAATCGCAGCCGGGATCGGAGCAAGAAAATGAGCCTTGGCCTTGTGGGACGCAAGGTCGGCATGATGCGCATCTTTACCGACGACGGCGACGCCGTTCCGGTGACGGTGCTCGATGTGTCGAACAACCGCGTCGCCCAGATCAAGACCGTCGAAACCGACGGCTACACCGCGGTGCAGGTCGCCTACGGCGAGCGTCGTGCCTCCCGAGTCAACAAGGCAACGGCCGGCCATTTCGCCAAGGCGGGTGTGCAGGCAGGCACCGACCTTCGCGAGTTCCGCGTCAAGGCCGATGCCCTCGGCGAGCTCGCCGCCGGCTCGGTGATCCCCGCTTCGCTGTTCGCCGCCGGCCAGAAGGTCGACGTGGCGGGCGTGTCGATCGGCAAGGGCTTCACCGGCACCATCAAGCGCCACAACTTCAGCTCGGGCCGTGCCTCGCACGGCAATTCGCGTTCGCACAACGTGCCCGGCTCGATCGGCATGGCGCAGGACCCGGGTCGTGTGTTCCCCGGCAAGCGCATGTCCGGCCACATGGGCGACGTGTCCAAGACCATCCAGAACCTGGTGGTCGCGCGCGTCGATGCCGAGCGTGGCCTGCTGATGGTCCGCGGCGCGGTCCCGGGCGCCAAGAACGGCGAGGTGGTCGTCACGGCCGCGATCAAGTCGCCGCTGGCCAAGGGCGGCGTGCCGCCCGCTCCCCGTGCCAGCGCGCCTGCCGCGCCGGCCAAGAAGTAAGGAGGCCGCAGGCAATGGAACTGAAACTGCTGAACGAGCAGGGCCAGCCGTCCTCGACGGTCGCCGCCGCCGATACCGTGTTCGGGCGCGACTTCAACGAGCCGCTGATTCACCAGGTCGTGGTCGCCTACCAAGCCAACGCGCGCAGCGCGAACAGCAAGCAGAAGGACCGCTCCGAGGTCCGGCACAGCACCAAGAAGCCGTGGCGCCAGAAAGGTACCGGCCGTGCGCGTGCGGGCATGACCTCCTCCCCGCTGTGGCGTGGGGGCGGCCGGATCTTCCCGAACTCGCCCGACCAGAACTTCGGGCACAAGGTCAACCGCAAGATGTACCGGGCCGGCATGTGCTCGATCCTGTCGCAGCTCGCGCGTGAAGACCGCGTCGCGGTGGTCGAGTCGATCGCAATCGACGCGCCCAAGACCAAGCTTCTGCTCGACAAGCTCAAGGGCATGGGCCTCGGCTCGGTGCTCGTGATCACCGACGGTCTCGACGAGAACCTCTGGCTCGCTTCGCGCAACCTGCCGAACGTCCTGGTCCTCGAGGTCCGCCACGCAGATCCGGTGTCGCTGGTGCACTTCGACAAGGTGCTGATCACCAAGCCGGCGCTCGCCAAGGTCCAGGAGATGCTGGGATGAATCCAGAACGTCTGATGCAGGTGCTGCTCGCGCCGATCGTCTCCGAAAAGAGCACGATGCTGGCCGACAAGCGCAACCAGATCGCGTTCCGCGTGATGCAGGACGCCACCAAGCCCGAGATCAAGGCCGCCGTCGAGCTGATGTTCAAGGTCGAGGTCGACTCGGTCCAGGTGCTGAACCACAAGGGCAAGGCCAAGCGCTTCGGCCGCTTCAACGGGCGTCGGCGCAACGTGCGCAAGGCGTACGTGAGCCTGAAGGCCGGCCAGGAAATCAACTTCGCGGAGACCAAGTAAATGCCGGTCGTCAAGCTGAAGCCGACATCGCCCGGCCGCCGCGCGATGGTCAAGGTGGTCACGCCGGGGTTGCACAAGGGCAAGCCGCACGCTGCGCTGGTCGAGCCCCAGATCCGTGGGTCGGGGCGCAACAACCTCGGTCACATCACCACGCGTCACCGCGGCGGTGGCCACAAGTCGCACTACCGCGTCGTCGACTTCCGTCGCCTGAAGGACGGTATCGCCGCCAAGGTCGAGCGCATCGAATACGACCCCAATCGCAGCGCGCACCTGGCCCTGCTGTGCTACGCCGACGGCGAGCGACGCTACATCCTGGCGCCGCGCGGCGTCGCCGCGGGTGCATCGCTGATGTCTGGCGCCGAAGCGCCGATCCGGTCGGGCAACACGCTGCCGATCCGCAACATCCCGGTGGGCTCCACGATCCACAACATCGAGATGCAGCCGGGCAAGGGTGGTCAGATCGCTCGCTCGGCCGGTGCGTCCGCCCAGCTGCTGGCCCGTGAAGGCACGTACGCTCAGGTCCGCCTGCGCTCGGGCGAGATCCGCCGCGTGCACATCGAGTGCCGCGCGACGCTCGGCGAAGTCGGCAACGAAGAGCACAACCTGCGGCAGATCGGCAAGGCCGGTGCCAAGCGCTGGAAGGGCATCCGCCCGACCGTCCGTGGCGTGGCCATGAATCCGGTCGACCACCCGCACGGCGGCGGCGAAGGCAAGACCGGCGAAGGACGCGTGCCGGTCAATCCCTGGGGCCAGCCGACCAAGGGCTATCGTACTCGCCGGAACAAGCGCACGACCTCCATGATCGTGCAGCGCCGGTTCAAGAAATAACGGGTGACCCATGGCACGCTCAGTTAAGAAAGGTCCTTTCGTCGATGACCACCTGATCAAGAAGGTGGACACGGCCCAGGCCATCAAGGACAAGAAGCCGATCAAGACCTGGTCGCGCCGTTCGACGATCCTGCCCGAGTTCATCGGGCTGACGATCGCCGTGCACAACGGCAAGCAGCACATCCCGGTCTTCGTCAACGAGAACATGGTCGGCCACAAGCTCGGCGAGTTTGCCCTGACCCGAACCTTCAAGGGCCACGCGGCCGACAAGAAGTCGGGCATGAAGGGCAAGGGCGTCCGCAAGTAAGGAGCGATGGGACACATGGAAACCAAGGCCACACTCAACGGCGTCCGACTCTCTGCCCAGAAGGGCAGGCTCGCCGCGGACATGATCCGCGGAAAGCCGGTGGAGCAGGCGCTGAACATCCTTACCTTCTCGCCCAAGAAGGCGTCGAAGATCGTCAAGAAAGTGCTCGAGTCGGCAATCGCCAACGCCGAGCACAACGACGGTGCCGATGTCGACGAGTTGAAGGTCAAGACGATCCACGTCGAGAAAGGCGCGTCGCTGCGTCGGTTCGACGCCCGGGCCAAGGGCCGGGGCGTCAAGATCGAAAAGCAGACCTGCCATATCTTCGTGACGGTCGGCAACTGAGCTCAGGGGAAGGACGATGGGACAAAAGATTCATCCGACCGGATTCCGACTCGCGGTCAGCCGGAACTGGTCGTCGCGCTGGTACGCCAATGGGCGTGACTACGCGGAGATGCTCAACGAGGACATCAAGGTCCGCGCCTACCTGCGCAAGAAGCTGCGCAGCGCGTCGGTCGGCCGCGTCCTGATCGAGCGCCCGTCCAAGAACGCGCGGATCACGATCTTCTCGGCCCGGCCGGGCGTGGTCATCGGCAAGAAGGGCGAGGACATCGAGTTGCTCAAGGCCGACCTGCAGCGGATGCTGAAGGTTCCGGTCCACGTCAACATCGAAGAAATCCGCAAGCCCGAGACCGATGCGCAGCTGATCGCCGACTCGATCACGCAGCAGCTCGAGAAGCGGATCATGTTCCGTCGCGCGATGAAGCGCGCGATGCAGAACGCGATGCGGCTCGGCGCCCAGGGCATCAAGATCATGAGCGCCGGGCGCCTCAACGGCATCGAGATCGCGCGGACCGAGTGGTACCGCGAGGGTCGCGTGCCGCTGCACACGCTGCGCGCCGACATCGACTACGGCTTCTCCGAGGCGGTCACGACCTACGGAATCATCGGCGTGAAGGTGTGGGTCTACAAGGGCGACACGCTGGGTCGCACCGACCTCGCCGCCGCCGAGAAGGACACCGCGCCGCCGCCCGACCGCGACGACCGTCGCCCCCGCCGCCCGGGTGGTCCCGGCCGGCCCGGTGGCGACCGTCCGAGCAGCGATCGCCGCGGCCCCGGCGGTCCCGGTGCCGGGCGTCGTCCGGCCCAGGCCGATGGCGATGCGAAGCCTGCGGTCGGCGCTCCCGACGCACCCAAGACGATGGTCAAGCGGGTCCGCAAGGCCCCCGCCGACGCTGCACCGGCGGAGCCCAAACCCGCCGAGAGCAAGGGCGAATAAGGAACGATCATGCTGCAACCCGCACGACGCAAGTACCGGAAGGAGCAGAAGGGCCGCAACAAGGGCATCGCGACCCGCGGCACTGCTGTCTCGTTCGGCGAATACGGCCTGAAGGCCACCGGCCGCGGTCGACTGACCGCCCGCCAGATCGAGGCGGCGCGCCGGGCGATGACCCGTCACATCAAGCGGGGCGGTCGGATCTGGATCCGGATCTTCCCGGACAAGCCGATCTCCCAGAAACCCGCCGAGGTCCGCATGGGCAACGGCAAGGGCAACCCCGAGTACTACGTCGCCGAGATCCAGCCGGGCAAGGTGCTGTACGAGATGGACGGCGTCGAAGAGACGCTGGCCCGTGAGGCGTTCGCCCTCGCCGCGGCCAAGCTGCCCATCGCGACGGTGTTCGTTGCCCGACACGTCGGCGCCTGAGCGCAAAGGAACGACCGCCATGAAGGCCAATGAACTGAGGACCAAGGCCCCGGAAGAACTCCAGAAGGAGATCTCCGAGCTGCTCAAGGCCCAATTCTCGCTGCGCATGCAGATCGCGACGCAGCAGCAGAACAACACCGCCCAGCTGCGCAAGGTCCGCCGCGATATCGCGCGTGCGCGCACGGTGATGAACCAGAAGGCGACCGCCAAATGAACGAAGCGACCACCCCCGAGGCGTCCGTCGCCGCGGGCAGCCAGCATGTGCTGACCGGCCGTGTGACCAGCACCAAGATGATGAAGACCGTCACGGTGCTGATCGAGCGCAAGATCAAGCACCCGCTGTACGGCAAGTACATCACCCGCTCGACCAAGTACCACGCCCACACCGAGGCCGCGCTGAACGAAGGCGACCTGGTGGAGATCAAGGAGTGCAGGCCGATCTCGAAGACCAAGGCCTGGACGGTCGTGCGCGTGGTCACGCCCTCGAAGAGCGCCTGACGCTGGCGCGGGCCGCCCGTGTTGACGGGCGCCTTCGCCGTGCTATACTAGAAAACTTCGCTTTTGCATCCCTGTCATTCGGCAGGACGATGTGGGAGTGGAATCCTTCCCGTTCTACGGGACCAAGACTGACCGCAGCGGACCTGCGCTGCCGCCGGACGGCAACCTCCGGCACACGGCAGGCAGTTCGAGCGGATCAAGTTGGGAGCGAGCTAAATGATTCAGATGCAGTCGACGTTGGACGTCGCCGACAATACCGGCGCGCGTTCGGTCATGTGTATCAAGGTGCTGGGCGGCTCCAAGCGCCGCTACGCCGGTATCGGCGACATCATCAAGGTCTCGGTCAAGGAGGCGCAGCCGCGTGGCCGCGTCAAGAAGGGCGAGATCTACAACGCCGTGGTCGTGCGCACCGCCAAGGGTGTGCGCCGTCAGGACGGGTCGCTGGTGAAGTTCGATGCCAACGCGGCGGTCCTGCTCAATGCCAAGCTCGAGCCGATCGGCACGCGCATCTTCGGGCCGGTGACGCGCGAGCTGCGCACCGAGCGCTTCATGAAGATCGTGTCGCTCGCGCCGGAAGTGCTGTAAGGAGCGCATCGCGATGGAAAAGATCCGCAAGGGCGACGAGGTCGTGGTGATTACCGGCCGCGACAAGGGTAAGCGCGGCACGGTGTCCGCGCGCGTCGACGAACGTCATCTGCTCATCGACGGCGTCAACGTCGTCAAGAAGCACGCGCGTCCCAATCCGATGAAGGGCGTAACCGGCGGCATCGTCGACAAGACGATGCCGATGGACCAGTCCAACGTCATGCTGTTCAATCCGGCGACCGGCAAGGGTGATCGCGTGGGATTCAAGGTGCTCGAAGACGGCACCAAGGTCCGCGTCTACCGCTCCAACGGCGATCAGGTCAAGGCCTGAGGCCGAGAAACAGGAAGTCATCGCAATGGCTCGTCTGCAACACACCTTTCGCGACACGATCGCTCCCGAACTGATGAAACAGTTCGGGTACACGTCGGTCATGCAGGTCCCGCGCATCACCAAGATCACGCTGAACATGGGTGTCGGCGAAGCCGTCGCCGACAAGAAGCTGCTCGAGGCCGCGACCGGCGACATGATCAAGATCGCCGGCCAGAAGCCGGTGACCACGAAGGCCCGAAAGGCCATCGCGGGCTTCAAGATCCGCGCCGGCTACCCGATCGGCTGCATGGTCACGCTGCGCGGCAACCGCATGTACGAGTTCCTGGATCGGCTGGTCACGGTCGCGCTCCCGCGCGTGCGCGACTTCCGCGGGATCTCGGGCCGGGCCTTCGATGGCCGCGGCAACTACAACCTCGGGGTGAAGGAGCAGATCATTTTCCCCGAGATCGAATACGACAAGGTGGACAAGGTGCGTGGGCTGAACATCAGCATCACGACCACCGCCAAGTCCGACGAAGAAGCCAAGGCGCTGCTCTCGGCGTTCCGCTTCCCGTTCCGCAACTGAAGGGTTGACACGTGGCCAAGACATCCCTGATCGAGCGTCAGAAGAAGCGCGAATTGCTGGTGAAGAAGTACGCACCCAAGCGTGCCGAGCTCAACGCGATCATCGCCGACCAGTCCAGGTCAGAGGAGGAGCGCTTCCAGGCTCGCCTCAAGCTGCAGCAACTGCCGCGCAACGCCAATCCGACCCGGCTGCGCAACCGTTGCGAGCTGACCGGTCGTCCCCGCGGTACGTACCGCAAGTTCGGTCTCGGGCGCAACAAGCTGCGCGAGATCGCCATGCGCGGCGAAGTGCCGGGCATGACCAAGGCGAGCTGGTAAGGAGCGAAACAGAATGAGCATGAGCGATCCGGTCGCCGACATGTTCACGCGCATCCGCAACGCGCAGCGCGTCGACAAACAAACGGTGGCAATGCCCTCCTCGAAGCTCAAGGTGGCGATCGCCACCGTCCTCAAGGACGAGGGCTACATCGATGGGTTCCATATCAAGGGAGAGACGGGCAAGCCCGAGCTCGAACTTCAACTGAAGTACTACGCCGGCAAGCCCGTGATCGAGCGTCTGGAGCGTGTCTCGCGCCCCGGCCTGCGGATCTACAAGGGCCGCGACAGTCTTCCCCAGGTGCTCAACGGCCTGGGCGTGGCGATCGTCACCACGTCGAAGGGCGTGATGACCGACCGTCGTGCCCGCCAGGTGGGCATCGGCGGTGAAGTCCTCGGCTACGTCGCGTAACGGGGGCCGCATGTCACGAGTCGCTAAAGTACCGGTCGTGGTGCCTTCGGGCACCGACGTCCAGATCGCCTCCGGGGCGATCACCGTCAAGGGCCCGCTGGGCACCCTGACGCAGGCGATCAACCCGCTGGTCGTGATCCGTCGCGAGGGCGAGGAGCTGAAGGTCGCTGCAGTCGGCGAGTCGCGCGAGGCTGCGGCCATGAGCGGCACGTATCGCGCACTGGTGGCCAATATGGTCCAGGGCGTGACGAAAGGGTTCGAGCGCAAGCTGACGCTGATCGGCGTCGGCTACCGCGCGCAGGCGCAGGGCGCTGCCCTGAACCTGTCGCTCGGGTTCTCGCACCCCGTGGTCCACCGGATGCCCGAAGGCGTCACGGTCGCGACCCCGACCCAGACCGAGATCGTGATCAAGGGAGCCGACAAGCAGCGCGTCGGCCAGGTCGCGGCCGAGGTCCGGGCGTACAAGCCTCCCGAGCCCTACAAGGGCAAGGGCGTGCGGTACGCCGACGAGGTCGTGGTCATCAAGGAAACCAAGAAGAAGTAACCGAGCCGCAGGACGAACATGGACAAGAAGCAATCCCGTCTGCGCCGGTCCCTGCAGACGCGCCACAAGATCGCCGAGCTGCGCGTCAACCGGCTCACGGTCTTCCGCAGCAATCTGCACATCTACGCGAACATCGTCGCCGCCAGCGGCGACAAGGTGCTGGTCTCGGCCTCGACGGTCGAGTCCGAGGTGCGCGCGCAGCTCGCCGGCCAGACCGGCAAGGGCGGCAACGCCGCCGCGGCCGCGCTGGTGGGCAAGCGCCTCGCCGAGAAGGCGCTCGCGGCCGGCATCGACTCGGTCGCATTCGACCGGGCCGGCTACCGGTTCCACGGCCGCGTGAAGACGCTGGCCGAGGCGGCCCGCGAAGCCGGTCTGAAGTTCTGACGCGACCGACACAGGAGTAACCAGGATGGCAAAGATCCAGGCACGAGTCGGCGCTGAGCAGCGCGACGACGGACTGAAAGAAAAGATGATCGCGGTCAACCGCGTCACCAAGGTGGTGAAGGGTGGCCGGATCCTCGGTTTCGCCGCACTGACCGTGGTCGGCGACGGCGACGGCAAGATCGGCATGGGCAAGGGCAAGTCGCGCGAGGTGCCGGTTGCGGTCACCAAGGCGATGGATGAGGCCCGTCGCAAGATGGTCCGCGTCGCCCTGCGCAACGGCACGTTGCAACACCCGGTCCACGGCCAGCACGGCGCGGCCCGCGTCTACATCGCGCCGGCTGCGGCAGGCACCGGCATCATCGCCGGCGGTCCGATGCGCGCGATCTTCGAGGTGATGGGCGTGACCAACGTCGTCGCCAAGAGTCACGGCTCGACCAATCCGTACAACATGGTCCGCGCCACGCTGAACGCCTTCTCGCGGATGAGCACCCCGGCCGAGATCGCAGCCAAGCGCGGCAAGTCCGTCGAGGAGATCCTCGGCTGAACGCCGAGGACCACGCCATGAGCAAGAAGACCCTGAAGGTCACCCTGGTCCGCAGCCCGATCGGCACCCGCGATTCCCATCGCCAGACGGTGCTCGGGCTCGGCCTGAAGAAGATCAACCAGTCCCGCGAGCTGGAGGACACCCCGGCTGTGCGCGGCATGATCACCAAGGTCTCGTACCTGGTGAAGGTCGAGGGCTGAACATGCGACTCAACGACATCAAGCCCGCCGAGGGCAGCAAGCACCCGCGCAAGCGGGTTGGGCGCGGCATCGGCTCGGGGCTGGGCAAGACCGCTGGCCGGGGCCACAAGGGCCAGAAGTCGCGGTCGGGCGGCTTTCACAAGGTCGGTTTCGAGGGCGGCCAGATGCCGCTGCAGCGTCGTCTGCCCAAGCGCGGCTTCAAGTCGCTCGCGGCCGGCACCTGCGGCGAGGTCCGCCTGACCGACCTCGAGCAGATGCAGGGAGACGAGATCGACCTGCTGTCGCTGAAGGCGGCCGGCATCGTCTCGCACCTGTCGCTGTCGGCGAAGGTGATCCTGTCGGGCGCCATCACCCGCAAGGTCTCCCTCAAGGGCATCGGCGTCTCCAAGGGCGCGAAGGCGGCCATCGAGGCTGCCGGCGGCTCGGTGGCCTGACGGCTCCCCCGCAGAACGCATCGAGCAGGACGAGTTCGTTGGCCACCTCTCCCACAGCCCAGATCAAGCAGGGCGGCAAGTACGGCGACCTCAAGCGTCGGCTGGGGTTCCTGCTGCTCGCGCTGGTCGTGTACCGGATCGGGGCGCACATCCCGGTGCCCGGCATCGACCCCGAGCAGCTGTCCCAGCTGTTCAAGTCGCAGTCGGGTGGCGTGCTCGGCCTGTTCAACCTGTTCTCGGGCGGCGCGCTGTCGCGCTTCACCGTCTTCGCGCTGGGGATCATGCCGTACATCTCGGCATCGATCATCATGCAGCTGCTGACGGTGGTGGTGCCGCAGCTCGAGGCGATCAAGAAGGAAGGCGAGGCTGGCCGGCGCAAGATCACGCAGTACACGCGCTGGTTCACGCTGGCGCTCGCGGCCTTCCAGGCATTCGGCATCAGCATCGCGCTGGAGTCCCAGCCGGGGCTGGTCATCGATCCGGGCATGATGTTCCGCTTCACCGCGGCGGTGTCGCTGGTGACCGGCACCATGTTCCTGATGTGGCTGGGCGAGCAGATCACCGAGCGCGGACTGGGCAACGGCATCTCGATCATCATCTTCGCCGGCATCGCAGCAGGCCTGCCGGGCGCGATCGCCGGCATGGGCGAACTGGTGCGCACGGGTTCGCTCGGTCCGCTGGTTGCGCTGATCATCGTCGCGCTGGTGGTGCTGGTCACGGCGTTCGTGGTGTTCGTGGAGCGCGGCCAGCGCCGCATCACGATCAACTACGCGAAGCGCCAGGTGGGCAACCGGGTCTACGGCGGGCAGAGTTCCTACCTGCCGCTGAAGCTGAACATGTCGGGCGTGATCCCGCCGATCTTCGCGTCGTCGATCATCCTGTTCCCGGCGACCGCCGCGCAGTGGTTCACGTCGGGCGACACGACCAACCCGGTGGTGCGTTTCATCAAGGACGTGGCGGCAACGCTGTCGCCCGGTCAGCCGGTCTACATCGCGCTGTATGCGGTGGCGATCGTATTCTTCTGCTTCTTCTATACGGCCCTGGTGTTCAACAGCCGCGAGACCGCCGACAACCTCAAGAAGAGCGGCGCCTTCGTGCCGGGAATCCGACCGGGCGAGCAGACGGCGCGCTACGTCGACAAGATCCTGATGCGGCTGACGCTGGCCGGCGCGATCTACATCACCGCGGTCTGCCTGCTGCCGGAGTTCCTGGTGCTGCGCTGGAACGTGCCCTTCTACTTCGGCGGCACGTCGCTGCTGATCATCGTGGTCGTCACGATGGACTTCATGGCTCAGGTGCAGGCCTACCTGATGTCGCACCAGTACGAGAGCCTGCTGAAGAAGACCAGCTTCAAGGGCATGGGCACACCGCCGATGCGGTGAGACCCGCCGCAACACCGAACGACGAGAACGGCGCGCCCGGCGCGCACAGGGGAACGAGATGAAAGTAATGGCTAGCGTCAAGAAGATCTGCCGCAAGTGCAAGATCATCAAGCGCAACGGCGTGGTTCGGGTGATCTGCACCGAGCCGCGGCACAAGCAGCGTCAAGGCTGAGAGGATTCGCATGGCACGTATTGCGGGCATCAACGTCCCAGACCGTCAGCACACCGAGATCGGCCTGACGGCCATCTTCGGTATCGGCCGTCCGCGCGCGCGGGCGATCTGCGAGGCCGCCAATATTCCGATGACCAAGAAGGTCAAGGATCTGACGGACGCCGAGCTCGAGCGCATCCGCGACCAGATCAACCGCTTCACCATCGAAGGCGACCTGCGCCGCGAAGTGACGATGTCGATCAAGCGGCTGATGGACCTGGGCTGCTACCGCGGTGTGCGGCATCGTCGCGGCCTGCCCCTGCGCGGCCAGCGGACCCGGACCAATGCACGGACCCGCAAGGGACCGCGCAAGGCCGGCGTGGCGCTCAAGAAGTAAAGACGGACACAACGGACAAACATGGCCAAATCACCCTCCGGCGCGGGCTCGCAAGGCAACCGCGTACGCAAGAAGGTCAAGAAGAACGTCTCGGACGGCATCGCGCACGTCCATGCGTCCTTCAACAACACCATCATCACGATCACCGATCGCCAGGGCAATGCGCTCTCTTGGGCGTCGTCGGGCGGCGCAGGCTTCAAGGGCTCGCGCAAGTCGACGCCGTTCGCCGCGCAGGTCGCTGCCGAGACGGCTGGTCGTGCTGCCCAGGAGCAGGGCATCCGTAACCTCGACGTGCGCATCAAGGGCCCCGGCCCGGGCCGCGAGTCGTCGGTGCGGGCGCTGAACGCGCTGGGGATCAAGATCATGTCGATCGCCGACGTGACGCCGGTGCCGCACAACGGCTGCCGGCCTCCCAAGAAGCGCCGGATCTGACGTTCGGTCGCTGACCGAAGCCCACCGTTCGCCCCGTCGGCAACGACGCGAAGGGCGGACTAACCGCAGCCTCGGCTGCGTACAGAGAGAAGACACGTGGCACGCTATACCGGACCAAAAGCAAAACTGTCCCGACGCGAAGGGACCGACCTCTTCCTGAAGAGCGCGCGCCGATCGCTCGCCGACAAGTGCAAGCTCGACAGCAAGCCGGGCCAGCACGGCCGTACCTCGGGCTCGCGCACGTCCGACTACGGGCTGCAGCTGCGCGAGAAGCAGAAGGTCAAGCGGATGTACGGCATCCTCGAGCGCCAGTTCCGGCGCTACTTCGAGATGGCCGAGCGCCGCCGGGGCAACACTGGCGCGAACCTGCTTGCGCTGCTCGAATGCAGGCTCGACAACGTCGTCTACCGCATGGGCCTCGCGTCCACGCGCGCCGAAGCCCGCCAGCTGGTGAGCCACAAGGCGATCTCGGTCAACGGCACGACGCTGAACATCCCGTCGGCCCAGGTCCGTCCGAACGACGTGATCACGATCCGCGAGAAGGCGAAGAAGCAGACCCGCGTGCAGGACTCGTTGAGCCTCGCGGAACAGAGCGGTTTCCCGGCCTGGGTTTCTGTGGACAAGGTGAAGATGGAAGGCATCTTCAAGTCGGTGCCCGAGCGTTCGGACATTGCAGCCGATGTCAACGAGAGCCTGATCGTCGAGTTGTACTCGCGTTAATCGAGGGATCCACTCCATGCAGACAGCATTGCTGAAGCCCCGTATCGTCGACGTCGAGCAGCTCGGACCCTCGCATGCCCGCGTGGTCATGGAGCCGTTCGAGCGAGGCTACGGCCACACCCTGGGCAACGCGCTTCGCCGCGTGCTCCTGTCGTCGATGGTCGGCTACGCACCGACCGAGGTCCAGATCTCGGGCGTCGTCCACGAATACTCCACGATCGACGGCCTGCGCGAGGACGTCGTCGACCTGCTGCTGAACCTCAAGGGCATCGTCTTCAAGCTGCATAACCGTGACGACGTGTTCCTGACGCTCCGTAAGGACAGCCCCGGACCGGTGCTTGCCTCGGACATCGACCTGCCGCACGACGTCGAACTGGTGAACGCCGAGCACGTGATCGCCAACCTGACGCAGGGCGGCAAGCTCGACCTGCAGATCAAGGTCGAGAAGGGCCGCGGCTACGTGCCCGGTACGATGCGCAACCTGGCCGACAGCAAGACCATCGGCCGGATCGTGCTCGATGCGTCGTTCTCGCCGGTGCGTCGCGTGAGCTACGCGGTCGAGAGCGCGCGCGTCGAGAACCGCACCGACCTCGACAAGCTGCTGATCGACGTCGAGACCAACGGCGTGATCGCGCCCGAGGAAGCGGTTCGGCAAGCCGCCCGCATCCTGGTCGAGCAGTTGTCGGTGTTCGCTGCACTGGAAGGAGGCTCCGAGACGACCGATCAGCCCGGCGGCACGACGTTCCCCCCCGGCATCCCGCGCCCCGGCCCGACCATCGACCCGATCCTGCTGCGTCCGGTCGACGACCTGGAGCTGACCGTTCGATCGGCCAACTGCCTGAAGGCCGAGAACATCTATTACATCGGCGACCTGATCCAGCGTACGGAAAACGAGCTGCTCAAGACACCGAACCTGGGGCGCAAGTCGCTCAACGAGATCAAGGAAGTGCTGGCCTCGCGCGGGCTCACCCTCGGCATGCGGCTGGAGAACTGGCCGCCCGCAGGGCTCGAGCGCCCGTAAGCGCGCGACCGGACACCAAGGAATCGAATCATGCGTCACCGCCACGGACTTCGAAAACTCAACCGAACCAGCAGCCATCGCCAGGCGATGCTGCGCAACATGACCGTCTCGCTGCTCAAGCACGAGGTGATCAAGACGACGCTGCCCAAGGCCAAGGAGCTGCGCAGGGTGATCGAGCCGATCATCACGCTCGGCAAGAAGCCTTCGCTGGCCAACCGCCGGCTCGCCTTCGACCGCCTGCGCGACCGCGACATGGTCGTCAAGGTCTTCAACGAGCTCGGCCCGCGCTATGCGACGCGCAACGGCGGCTACCTGCGCATCCTGAAGTTCGGCTTTCGCATCGGCGACAACGCGCCGATGGCACTGGTCGAGCTGCTGGATCGGCCGGAAGCCACCGACGCGCCCGCCGGCGAAGCGGCCATGGCGTCCTGACGCCGACGGTCGTTCCGATCCGACATCGCGGCGCTCCTCGGGGCGCCGCGGTCGTTTTGCGGTCCAGGCCCCGCGGACGGCGCGGGGCGGCCGCGCGCGAACCGGGGGTCCCCGCGCGATGAACACGGTGCTGCGAGTCGACGGGCTGGTGAAGGCGTTTGGCGCGCAGCGGGCGGTCGACGGCGTCGGCTTCTCGGTGGCGGGAGGCGAGTGCTTCGGTCTGCTCGGACCCAACGGCGCCGGCAAGAGCACGACGCTCAAGCTGGTGCTCGGGCTGCTGGAGCACGATGCCGGCGAGATCGATCTGCTCGGCTTTCCGATCCCCGCCCGGGCCCGCGAGGCGCGGGCACGCGTGGGCGTGGTGCCGCAGAACGATCCGCTCGACCCGGACTTCACCGTCGCCGAGAACCTGCTGGTCTTCGGGCGCTACTTCGGTCAGCCGGATTTGGTCACGCGCGCGCGGATCGACCCGCTGCTGGACTTCGCGCAGCTCGCCCCCAAGCGAGACGCGCGGATCCAGGACCTGTCGGGCGGCATGAAGCGCCGCCTCACGATCGCGCGGGCGCTGATCAACGACCCGCAGGTGCTGTTCCTGGACGAGCCGACCACCGGGCTCGACCCGCAGGCGCGCCACCTGATCTGGGAGCGCCTCAAGCGCCTGCTCGCGCAGGGCAAGACGATCGTGCTGACGACCCACTTCATGGACGAGGCCGAGCGGCTGTGCGACCGGCTCGCCATCATCGACCACGGCCGCCCGATCGCCGAGGCGTCGCCGGCGTCGCTGATCCGCAGTGAGATCGAGCCGCACGTGATCGAGGTACACGGGGCAGGGCGGGGCGAGTGGGCGGGCGGACCGGCCGCGCTCGCCTGCGACCGGCTGGAGACCGTCGGCGAGACCACCTTCGCGTACTGCCGGGATCCGTCGGCGGCGCTCGCGTCGCTGCAGTCGCGCACCGACCTGCGCACGCTCCACCGCCCGGCCAATCTCGAGGACGTCTTCCTGAAGCTGACCGGCCGCGACCTGAGGGACTGAGGCGATGACACGCTATGGCCTCCCGATCCTGTCGCCCCGCCTGATCCCGGTGATCAGGCGGCACTTCCTGGTGTGGCGCAAGCTGGCGCTGCCCAGCCTGCTCGCCAACGTCGCCGATCCGCTGATCACGCTCGTCGCATTCGGCTACGGGCTGGGCGGGCTGCTCGGCGAGATCGGCGGCGTGCCCTACATCCTGTTCCTCGCGGCCGGCTCGATCTGCATGAGCACGATGATGGCGGCGAGCTTCGAGTCGCTGTACTCGGCCTTCTCGCGGATGCACGTGCAGCGGACCTGGGAGTCGCTGCTCAACGCACCGCTGCTGCTCGACGACGTGCTCGCGGCGGAGTGGCTGTGGGCGGCGGCCAAGGGCTGCCTGTCGGGGCTGGCGATCATCCTGGTCGCATTCGGCCTGGGGGTGACGCGCGAGCCGACCCTGCTCGCGGTGCTGCCGGTGGTGGTGCTGACCGGGCTTGCCTTCGGCGCGCTGGGCCTGTGCGTCAACGCGGTCGCGCGGAGCTACGATTTCTTCTCGTACTATTTCACGCTGGTGCTCACGCCGATGACCTTCCTGTCGGGCGTGTTCTTTCCGGTGGCGCAGCTGCCCGGCTGGCTGCAGTCGGTGAGCGCGGCGCTGCCGTTGACCGCCGCGATCGCGCTCGCACGCCCGCTGGTGCTGGGCGAGTGGCCAGCCGAGGTGATGCAGCCGCTGGCGGTGCTCGTGGCCTATTCCGCCGGCGGCTTCTGGCTGGCCGCGGTGCTGACCCGGCGGCGCTTCGCCGCCTGAACGGGCGGCACCGCGCCGCGTGCGACCTTCACCGGCCCGTGCCCAGTCCAACGACGAGGAGGATCCGATGGCGCCCACCGACACCATGCTCGTTCTCACCACGGTGGCCGACGCGGCGCAGGCCGAGCGGATCGCCCGCGCGCTGGTCGAGGAGCGGCTGGCCGCGTGCGTGACCACGCTCGGCGCTGCGCGCTCGGTGTACCGCTGGCAGGGGGAGGTGGAGGCGGCCGACGAGTTGCCGCTGCTGATCAAGACCACGGCCGAGCGCTGGCCCGAGCTGCGCGAGCGGCTGCGAGCGCTGCATCCCTACGAGGTGCCGGAGATGATCGCGCTGCCGGTGGCCGACGGCTTGCCAGCCTACCTCGACTGGCTGCGGGCGTCGACCGGGCGCGCTTGAGCCGCGACGGGCGCGGCAGCGTGCCCCTGGGCGGCGCTCAGGTCGTCAGCACCATCGCACCGACGGTCGCGCGCGACTCGAGGCAACGCACCCCGCAGCCAGCCCCTGCGGCACCACCCGTGCCCGCAGCGTCGCAAGCCGCTGCATGAACGCAAGCGGGCTCATCAGCAGGGGCGTCGTTCCATCTCGCCACCGCGTCTTCAGCTCCAGCGCCACCTGCCCTGCAGCGTTCACCCGGATGCGCTCGTCCGACAGCGCCGGTCGCGTGATGCAGCGCCACAGCGACCGGCGGAAGGATCGACGCCAACTGGAACCACAGCAGCTGCGAGACGCCGAACACCAGGAGCACGTTGTAGGCGATGACCCACCACTCGATCGTGTCTGGCCAGCGTACCCACATCTCGCGCTCGGTCGCCCAGGCGATCGCGCCGCTGACGGCCCCAGGCGGCGGCCGCGCCCAGCATGATGAGCGTGCCCAGCGGGCGGCCGGTCAGCGTCGCCAGCTCGCTGCCGAGCAGCAGCGCGCCCGCGGCGAACGCGGCCAGCACGCCGAAGCCGGTGCGCGCGTCCAGCCGGCCGCGGTACAGCCACCAGCCGAACAGCGCCGTCCATACCGGCATCGTGTAGCCGAGACGCGCGGCCCGGCCCGAGGACGGCAGCTTCACGCCCCAGATCGCCAGCACGTACCAGATCACCACGTTGGTCAGCGCGAGCAGCACGAGCTCGCGCCAGTGCTCGCGCCGGACCCGCAGCGAATGCCCCTGCGCCCGCGCCACCACCGCCAGCAGCACGATGCCGCCCACCCTGCACAGGGTGCGGAAGGTGATCGGCGCGAAGTCGTGCACGCCGGCCTTCATCACCGGCCAGTTCACCCCCCATAGCACCGTGAGGACGACGAGCATCGGGGCAGATCCTTGCTGACCGCCTCGTACACAGGTCGCTCAGACAGGCCCGAGCTGCCTGCAAGCTCAGGCGACTCTGCTCGGTCGTCGTGGCGATCGCGAAGAACGGGGACGTGGTCGGCCTCTGAGCCCCTGGGATCAGCCTGCGTCGGGCGTCAGACATATCGGACAGCCGAAGCTGCCACGGGCCGGTGACATCCAAGCCTGTTCGTCTTGGACAAGAATGACGCTGAGGCAAGACGAGCGCAGCATCGGCCGACCTCTCGGGATCGTGGCTTTCTGGCTGGACAGTGGCCCGACTTGCACTCTTCTTGGTCATAAACGGCGAAAGTGCACCTGTCTCGCTCCTAATCATCACGGAGAAGTCACAGTTTTGCAGAAATCCCTCTGGAATTAATCACAAGTCGCATGAATCTCTCCAGCGCTCGCCAGTCCACTCATCGTCAGTTCGGCGCCGGCCGTCCCGTTTGTCTTGGACGTATCGACCCTGCATGTTGTCAAGTGCGGCCATGCACTCCCGATCGATCTCCAGTGCGGCGACCGCCGACCACACCTCCCCCCGGCCACGTCCGACGCTTATCGGCCGGCTGCGCGACCTCGTGCGCCGCCCCGCGGCCGCCCGCCTGCCGCGCCCGATCGACGACCGGGACGCGGCGCTGCTGGCCCGGCTCGACGAAGCCGGCGCGGTGTGGGCGGCTCACCTGGACACCGTGCGCAGGCAGACCCGCGAGGCGACCGACTCGCTGCTCGCCGGGTTCTCGACCATCCTCGAGACGCTCGACGAGATGGCGCCGGGGCATGGTGTCGGCGGTGACGACCGGATCGCGGCGCTCGCCCGTTCCGAGTCCGAGCTTAGGACGCTGCTCGGTTCGATCCGCTCGCTGGCGAACTCGCGGGAGGCCGCCCTGGAAACCGTCGGGTCGGCAGCGGATCGCGCGCGCGAGCTGAGGGACCTGTCGGACGACGTCTTCCGCTTGTCGCGGCAGACGGGTCTGGTCTCGGTCAATGCCGCGGTCGAGGCGGCCCGCGCCGGCGAGACCGGTCGTGGATTCGCCGCAGTCGCCGCCGAGGTGCGACGGCTGTCGGTGGACTCGGCCCGCGCCAGCCGAGACATCGTCGAGCGCGTCGACGCGTTCGAATCGCGGATGCGCAGCGCGATGTCGCAGGCCGCCGATCGCACCGCCGAGGATGCTCGCATCACCGCCGACTCGGAACAGACGATCGCCTCGGTGATCGAGCGGATGGACGCGACGATAGGCGGACTCGACGCCCGCGCCGCCGCGCTCGCCGAGCGTGGGTCCCGGGTGCGCGAACTCGTCGAAGGGCTGCTCGTCGCCTTCCAGTTCCAGGATCGCGTCGACCAGATCACCGCCCAGGTCGGCGCGTCGATCGAGCAGGCGAACGCGCTCGTGCGCGAGTCGATCACGCAGGGTCGCGCGCCTGACCAGGCCGAGTGGCGAGCGCTGCTCGAGGCCGGCTACACGACGGAAGAGCAGCGCAAGACACACGCCGGCGGCATGGCTGACGCCGCCGGGCCACGGCCCGCCACGGCCAGATTCTTCTGAAGGGAGCCCCTCCGATGGCCAAGACCATTCTGATCGTCGACGACAGCAGCTCGCTGCGCACCATCGTCAAGATGTCCCTCACCCGCGCGGGGTTCGACGTGATCGAGGCGAGCGACGGCCGCGACGCCCTCGCGCGCCTCGACCAGGCGGCCAAGGTGCACCTGGTGGTGAGCGACGTGAACATGCCGAACATGGACGGCATCAGCTTCGTGAAAGCCGTCAAGGCGCATCCGAAGCACCGCTTCGTGCCGGTGATCATGCTGACCACCGAGGGGCAGGACGCGAAGCAGGAGCAGGGTCGGGCCGCTGGCGCGAAGGCCTGGCTCCTCAAGCCGTTCAACCCGCCACAGCTGATCGATGCGGTCTCGCGGCTCGTGCCGGCCTGACCCTCGGAGATGACCGTGACCCGACGCCTGGAACTACCCAACGAGCTGTGCGTGCCCGCCGTCGCGGCATTGCGCCTCGACTGCCTCGAGTGGCTGGACGCGCAGGACGCCGACGACCTCGTCGACGCCTCTCAGGTCGACGAGGTCGACGCGGCCGGCGTGCAGCTGCTCGTCGCGCTGTCGCGCTCCCTCGCCTCGCGCGGCCGCCACCTGCGGCTGCAGGCCCCTTCCGGCCCGCTGCGCGACGCCTGCCGAACCCTGGGCGCGCATGCACTGATCGCGGCACACGCTGCCGGAGACGCCCGATGAGCCGCCCCATCGACACCGATTCCGACAGCCGCTTCTTCGCCGAAGCGCTGCCCGCGTTCATCAGCGAGGCTCACGAACAGATCGAGGGCATCGAGCAGCTGCTGCTGCAGCTCGAAACCGTACCCGACGACCGCGACCTGCTCGACGCGCTCTTTCGCTGTGCGCACACGGTCAAGGGCTCGGCCGGCTTGTTCGGTCTGGACGCCGTGGTCGCGTTCACCCATCACGTCGAGACGCTGCTCGACCTGCTGCGCGAGGGGCAATTGCTGCTGACGCCGGATCTGTCGACACTGCTGCTCAGCTGCAACGACCAGATCCGCGGACTCGTCGACGCTGCCGCCGGACGCCGCGAGGACGACCGCGACGAAGAGCGCGAGGCGTTGATCGAGCGGCTGCGCGCGGCCGCTGACGGCCACGGCACGGACACTTCGGCCGCAGCCGTCGCGGCGCCGGCCACCGGGGCGGTCGTCGCAGGCGCCGCCCCCTCGGCCCGCCGTTGGCGCGTGTCGGTCGCCTTCGGCCTGGAGACCTTCCGCAACGGCATGGATCCGCTGGCGATCCTCACCTATCTCGCCGGCCTCGGCCGTGTGGTCTCGGTCGACGGGCGCGACGCGGACGTCCCCATGCTCGAGCAGCTCGAGCCCGAGTCCTGCCACCTGGCGTTCGATCTCGAGATCGAAACCGACGTCGGCCGCGCAGCGATCGAGCACGCGTTCGCCTTCGTTCGCGACGAGGTCGAGCTGGAGGTGACCTCGCTCGACGACACCACGCCCGCAGCGGGTGCCGCCCCGCTGCCGGCCCCGGGTGACGCCCGAGATACGCAGGAGCCCGCACGCGAGACCGGCGGCAATGCCGCGGCACGGACCGGGCGGCCGCGCGACGGCACCCCCACCGACGACGCCACGCGATACATCCGCGTGCAGGCCGACCGACTCGACGAGGTGATCAACCTGCTCGGCGAGCTCGTGATCGCTGGCGCGGGCGCATCGCTGCTCGCCCGCCAGACGGGTCAGAGCACGCTGGTCGAGGCGAACGCCCAGATCGGTCGCCTCGTCGAGGAGATCCGCAACGGCACGCTTCAGCTCAGGATGGTGCCGATCGGCGAGACCTTCGCGCGCTTCCGGCGCGTGGTGCGGGACACCGCGACACAACTCGGCAAGGACGTCTCGCTCGAGCTGGTCGGCGGCGAGACCGAGCTCGACAAGAGCATGGTCGAGCGGATCGCCGATCCGATGATGCACCTCGTGCGCAATGCGCTGGATCACGGGCTGGAATCGCCAGAGGACCGCGCGGCGGCCGGCAAGCCCGCCCGCGGCACGCTCGTGCTCGCCGCCTGCCACGAGTCGGGCAGCGTGCTGATCCGCATCACCGACGACGGACGCGGCATCGATCGCCAGAAGGTGCTCGCCCGGGCTTGGGATCGCGGACTGGTCGAGCGCGGCGTCACGCCATCCGACGACGAGATCTGCGCGCTGATCTTCGAGCCCGGGTTCTCGACGGCCGAGCAGGTCACCAACCTGTCCGGCCGCGGCGTCGGCATGGACGTGGTCAAGCGCAACATCGAGGCGCTTCGCGGCCATGTCGTCATCCGCAGCATCGAGGGCGAGGGCACGAGCGTCGAGATCCGCCTGCCGCTCACGCTGGCGATCATCGACGGGTTCCTGATCGGCGTCGGCACGAGCCGGTTCGTCATGCCCCTGGAGACGGTCGTCGAGGTCATCGAGAGCCGGATCGGCCAGAACGCGTTCGACGCCCGGGGCCGCGGCCTGGTCGAGCTGCGCGGGCAGCCGCTGCCGATCGTCGGGCTGCGCACGCTCTACGCGCTGGAATCGGGGCATCCCGAGCGCTCGAGCATCGTGGTGCTGCAGGCCGCGGGCCGCCGCTTCGGCGTGGTCGTCGACCAGCTGCTCGGTCAGCACCAGACGGTCATCAAGCCGCTCGGCCGCATGTTCCGCAGCCTGCGCGGCATGTCCGGCTCGTCGATCCTCGGCAACGGCGAGGTGGCGCTGATCATCGACGTGAGCGCCCTCGGCGATCTCGCCGCATCCGACGGACCGCCCGGCACCCCGCGCACGATCCTGGCGGCCCCGACCGAGCGGGACGCCGCCGCCCTCGCCCGAACCTGAAACATCCGCCGGACGTCCGCCGAACGTCGGATGCCCGGCCGTTGACCCACCGACCTCCCCTGCACACCGACCCGAGTCGCCCCCCACGAAGGAACCTGAACATGAGCACGATCAAGCAATCCTGGTTCGACCGCCTGCTGAACGGCACCCGTCACGAACTGATCTCGCCGCAATCGTCCCAAGCGCAGCAGCCGCCCGAGACCGGCGGACCCGCACTCGCCGACCTCAAGGGCAAGGTCGACGCGATCCTCCGCTCGCAGGCGGTCATCGAATTCGACCTGCAGGGCCAGATCCTCGACGCGAACGACAACTTCCTCGGCGCACTCGGCTACACGCTCGCCGAGATCAAGGGCCAGCACCACTCGATGTTCGCCACGCCCGAGTACCGCTCGAGCCCCGAGTACCGGGCGTTCTGGGACAAGCTAGGCCGCGGCGAGTTCGACGCCGGCCAGTACAAGCGCATCGCCAAGGGCGGGCGCGAAATCTGGATCCAGGCGAGCTACAACCCGGTGTTCGACGCGAGC
>CAYNRU010000034.1:0-215477 GCA_964399635.1 uncultured Bordetella sp. | reverse complement strand
CTGGTCGTACGCCTTCGCCTCACCACCGAACTTCTTCGACAGCACCGTCGTGATCGCCGCCGTCAGCGTCGTCTTGCCATGGTCCACGTGACCGATCGTGCCCACGTTCACGTGCGGCTTGTTGCGCTCAAACTTGCTTTTTGCCATGACAGAGACTCCTGATCGCTACGAGTGCTGGGTGCGCAGTGTTGTCAGCGTTGTTCGTGGTGCCCATGGCGCGAATCGAACGCGCGACCTCTCCCTTACCAAGGGAGTGCTCTACCACTGAGCCACATGGGCGCTAGTGCCTTCCGGTAGCTGGAGCGGGTGAAGGGAATCGAACCCTCGTCATAAGCTTGGAAGGCTTCTGCTCTACCATTGAGCTACACCCGCCTGACCAGACCTGGACGAAGCAGCCTGCGCATCGCTGCGCCGCCGGCCCGTCCCATCTCGCGCTGCAACTACCCAAAAACATCGACGTTCCGGAACTGAACCCCACCGGAGGGGAAAAACCGCGCCCGATGGCTGACCGCCCTGAGGAACGACCCTGGTGGAGGAGGTTGGATTCGAACCAACGTAGGCGTAAGCCAACAGATTTACAGTCTGCCCCCTTTAGCCACTCGGGCACCCCTCCAGGGAACCGCGAATTATTGCCACGCGCGAGGCTTTTGTCAAACGGCGCGCGGATCGGCCCACCACGACCCTGCCAGCCACCCGCCCCCTCGGCAGGGCTGGCACGCTTTCTGCCAACGCCTGTTCCTGCGGGCGCTCGAACCGGGCCCCGACACCACCCGTCCCACTTCCGCAGAGCATGAAGGAGCGTCTTCCATGGCCCAGGACACCAAGACCGGATCGTCCGGTAGCTCGAATCGGGGCTTCGCCTCGATGGACCCAGCGATGCAGCGCGAGATCGCCAGCAAGGGCGGTCGCAGCGTGCCGCCCGAGGAACGCAGCTTCTCCAAGGACCGCGCGCTCGCCGCGCAAGCAGGCCGCAAGGGCGGCGAGGCGAGCCACGGCGGGCGGCGCGCGGCGGCGGGCCTGCAGGGCGTCCAGCCGGCCGGCAGCGCCGGTGCGGCCGGCGCCGACCAGACCGGCGAGCGCGAACGGGCGTCGGAGGCGGGCCGCAGGAGCGGCTCGCGCTGAGTCCGCCGCGGGCCCGGTCGCCCGCGGGCGGCGGCCGGACCGGCCGGCGTGCCGACGCGCGACCGGTCGGGTCGACCCTGTAATGCTTGCCATCGGCCCGAACCCGGATCGGTAGAAGCGGGCGCGCCGATCCGCCGCCACGGGTCGGTGACGGATCGCCGGCCGCAGTGGGTCCCAGGCTCCGACGCGATCGCTTCGGGCGAGCCGCTGCTATTGTGGGCGGCGCCATCGATCGCGAGGTCCCATGCCCTATCTCCTCTACATCGGCGACCGGAACTACTCGTCCTGGTCGCTGCGGCCCTGGCTCCTGATGAAGCACTTCGGCATCGTGTTCGAGGAACGGGCGGTGCCGATCGGGCGGGGCCCCAACCCGGCGCACCGAGCCTACTCGGACAACGGGCTCGTGCCCTGCCTGCACGACGACGGGTTCCGGGTCTGGGACTCGCTGGCGATCGCCGAGTACCTGGCGGAGCGCCATGCCGGCTTGTGGCCTGCGGACCCGAAGGCCCGCGCGCGGGCCCGGTCGGTATCGGCGGAGATGCACTCGGGGTTCTCGGCGATGCGCAGCGCGATGCCGATGAACGTCAAGCTGAAGTGCCGGGGCGCAACACCCTCATTGGAAGTGAGCGCTGACATAGAGCGGATCGTGTCGATCTGGAGCGAGGCGCGGGAAGGGTTCGCGGCCACATCCGGCAGCACCGGGCCCTGGCTGTTCGGCGACTTCTCGGTCGCCGACGCGATGTACGCGCCGGTCGTCTGGCGCTTCGAGACCTACAACGTGGCGCTGCCCCCGGTGGCCGCCGCCTGGCGCGACGCGATGCTCGCCCATCCGGCGATGCGCGCGTGGCAGGCGGGGGCGCTGGCCGAGGGCGTGTCGCTGCCCTACGACGCGGCGGCGGTACGCTGGGGCGGGCCACGAGCCCCGACGCCCGGCACCACGACAGGACCCGAAACCGATTGACCGACCGGACGGTCGGGAAATAAACTGGCGGCCTGTCACGACTTCCGAGGCCGCCGCGATGTACACCCAGTCGATGGATCTCCCGCAGGGCCAGCCGGCCGAGCTGCGCAGCGTCACCGCCGCCGACCCCGCCTCGCTCGAGGCCGACGCCCGGTTCGAGGCGCGCATCGCGGCCGACCGCAAGGTCGAGCCGCAGGACACGATGCCGGACGCCTACCGTCGGACGCTGGTCCGGCAGATCTCGCAGCACGCGCACTCCGAGATCGTCGGCATGCTGCCCGAGGGCAACTGGGTCACCCGCGCACCGAGCCTCGCCCGCAAGGCGATCCTGCTGGCGAAGATCCAGGACGAGGGCGGTCACGGCCTGTACCTGTACGCCGCGGCCGAGACGCTCGGCACCTCGCGCGACCAGATGGTGGAGGCGCTGCACTCGGGCAAGGCCAAGTACTCGAGCATCTTCAACTACCCGACCCTGACCTGGGCGGACATGGGCGCGATCGGGTGGCTGGTGGACGGTGCGGCGATCATGAACCAGATCCCGCTGTGCCGCTGCTCATACGGCCCGTATGCGCGGGCGATGATCCGCATCTGCAAGGAGGAGTCGTTCCACCAGCGCCAGGGCTTCGACATCATGCTGACGCTGGCGCGCGGCACGCCGGCGCAGAAGGCGATGGCGCAGGACGCGCTGAACCGGTGGTGGTGGCCGGTGGTGATGATGTTCGGTCCGAGCGACGCCGAGTCCATCCATTCGACCCAGACGATGCGCTGGGGCATCAAGCGGATCAGCAACGACGACCTGCGCCGCAAGTTCATCGATGCGACCGTGCCGCAGGCCGAGCTGCTCGGGCTGACGATTCCGGACCCGGACCTGAAGTGGAACGCGCAGATAGGCCATTACGACCATGGCCCCATCGACTGGGCCGAGTTCTGGAAGGTGGTCAACGGTGAGGGGCCGTGCAACCGGGAGCGGCTCGCGGCGCGCGTGCGTGCCCACGAGAAGGGCGCCTGGGTGCGAGAGGCGGCGCTCGCGCATGCCGAGAAGCAGCGTGCCCGCGACGCGAGAGCGGCGGCCTGAACCCATCGCGCCGTGGCGCCCCGATCGAGGCGCACGGCCCCATTCTTCCAGCGAGGCATCGACGATGAGCGAGAAGGAACTCCCCCTTTGGGAAGTGTTCGTGCGCAGCAAGCAGGGCCTGGACCACAAGCACTGCGGCAGCCTGCACGCGGCCGACGCGCAGATGGCGCTGCGCATGGCGCGCGACGTCTACACGCGCCGCATGGAAGGCGTGAGCCTGTGGGTCGTGCCGTCGGCGGCGATCACCGCGTCGGCGCCGGAGGACAAGGACATCGACTTCGGTCCGATGGCCGACAAGATCTACCGGCACCCGACCTTCTACGAGCTGCCCGACGAAGTGAAGCACATGTGAGCGGGGCGACCGAGATGACCGCCCCCGCCTTCCACACCCAGTACGTCCTGCGCCTCGCCGACAACGCGCTGGTGCTCGGCCAGCGCCTGTCCGAATGGTGCGGCCACGGCCCAATGCTCGAGGAGGACATCGCGATGACCAACATCGCGCTGGACCTGATCGGGCAGGCGCGGCTGCTGCTCTCCCACGCCGGGCGCCTCGAGGGCCGCGGGCGGGACGAGAACGCGCTGGCCTACTTCCGCGACGAGGCCGACTTCCGGAACTGGACGCTGGTCGAGCTGCCCAACGGCGAGGCCGCCCACGACGACTACGGGCTCACCACGGCGCGCAACGCCCTGTATTCGGCGCTCGCCGCGCCGCTGTGGGAGGCGCTGGCGCGCTCGTCGGACACCGAGCTCGCGCAGATCGCCGCAAAGTCGGTCAAGGAGGCGCGCGCGCACTTCCGGCACGCGTCGGAGTGGCTGGTGCGCATGGGCGACGGCACGGACGCGTCGCACGCGCGCGCGCAGGCGGCGCTCGCCCGGCTCTGGCCGTACACCAACGAGTGGTGGGTGCCGGATGCCGTCGAGCGAGACGCGGCGGCGGCCGGGATCGGACCGGTGGTCGCCGACCTGAAGCCGGCCTGGGACGCGACGGTCGACGATATGCTCAAGCAGGCGACGCTGCTGCGGCCGGCCGACGTCCCCTTCGTGTCGAGCGGCAAGCTCGGCGTGCACAGCGAGCACATGGGCTTCCTGCTGGCCGAGATGCAGACGCTCGCCCGCCAGCACCCGGGCGCCTCCTGGTGACCGACACCATGACCGAGGTCGTCGACGCGCAGCTGGCCCGCGCGCGTGCGCTGGCCGGCGCCGTGCCCGACCCGGAGATCCCGGCGGTGACGCTGGAGGAACTCGGCATCCTGCGCTCGGTGCACAGCGAGGACGGGCGCATCGTGGTGACGCTGACGCCGACCTACACCGGCTGCCCCGCCACCCAGGTGATCGCCGACGACGTGCGGCGCGCCTTGTCGGACGAGGGCATCGCGGACGCGCAGGTGCGCCTGACGCTGTCGCCACCGTGGACCACCGACTGGATCAGCGCCGAGGGCCGCCGCAAGTTGCGCGAGTACGGCATCGCACCGCCCGCCCACGCGGCGCCCGCCGGCACCGCGGTGCTGCGGTTCGTGCGCCGGACGGCCGCCGCGCCGGCCCCGCCCGAGGTCGGCGGCCTCGCGGCCGGCAGCGGCGCCATCGCCTGCCCGCGCTGCGCCGCCACCGACGTCGAGCGGCTGTCGGAGTACGGATCGACGCCGTGCAAGTCGCTCTACCGGTGCCTAGCCTGCCGCGAACCCTTCGACTACTTCAAGCCCTACTGACCATGGCCGTCCCGCAATTCCATCGGCTCACCATCCGCGACGTCAGGCCCGAGACGGCCGACTCGATCTCGGTCGCGTTCGAGGTGCCCCCGGCGCTGCGCGACGCGTACCGCTTCCGGCAGGGGCAGTTCCTGACCCTGCGCGAGATCCTCGACGGCGAGGACGTGCGCCGCTCGTACTCGGTGTGCGTCGGCGTGCCGGAGTACGAGGCCCACGGCGAGTTGCGGGTGGCGATCAAGCGGGTGGCGGGCGGGCGCTTCTCCAACTGGGCGAACGCGTCGCTCGCGCCGGGCCGGGCGATCGACGTGATGACGCCGGACGGACGGTTCTTCACCGAGCTCGATGCCTCGCGCGCGCGCCGCTACCTGGGCTTCGCGGGCGGCTCTGGCATCACGCCGATGCTGTCGCTGATCAAGACCACGCTGGCCGCAGAGCCCGCGAGCAGCTTCGCGCTGGTCTACGGCAACCCGACGGTCAGCTCGATCATGTTCCTCGAGACGCTCGAAGAGCTGAAGAACACGTACATGGAGCGGCTGCGGCTGGTGCACGTACTGTCCGACGAGCCGCAGGAAGTCGACCTGCTGTCCGGCCTGCTCGATGCTGAACGCTGCAGCGAACTGGTGCGCACGGTGCTGCAGGACGAGGCGATCGACGAGGCCTTCATCTGCGGCCCGGCGCCGATGATGGACGCGGCCGAGGCGGCGCTCACGCAAGCGGGCGTGCCGCGCGAGCGCATCCACATCGAGCGTTTCGGCACGCCGGCGCCGGCCCGCGCCGCCGCGCCGGTGGCATTGGCCTCGGACGCGCCCGCGGCGCGGGTCGTGATCGTGGTGGATGGCAAGGAGCGTCACCTGCGCGTGCCGTACTCGGGCCAGGCGATCCTCGACGCGGGGCTCGCGGCGGGCGCGAACCTGCCCTATGCGTGCAAGGGCGGCGTGTGCTGCACCTGCCGCGCCAAGGTGCTCGAGGGGGAGGTCCGCATGGACAAGAACTACACGCTCGAGCCCGCCGAGATCGCCCAGGGCTTCGTGCTGACCTGCCAGTCGCACCCGGTCAGCGAGCGCGTGGTGATCAGCTACGACGAGCGATAGGCACGCGGCTTGGCTCGCCCCAAGGCTCCCGACTACGACGCGCAGCGCGACCGCATCCTCGCGCTGGCGACCGCCGCCTTCGCGGAGCTGGGCTACGCCAGCGCGTCGATGGCACAGCTCGCCGAGGGCTGCGGCACCTCCAAGGCCGGGCTCTATCACTACTTCCCCAGCAAGGAGGCGATACTCTTCGAGTCGCTCGACCGCTACACCCGTCGGCTTGCCGGGCTGGCGGCGGCGGTGCGGGCCCGGGGCCTCGCGCCGCGCGAGGAGCTGGCCGAGCTGCTGCGCACCCTGCTGGTGGCGTACCGGGACTCGCGCCCCCACCACGTCGCGCTGCTCAACGACGTGAAGTTCCTCGCGCCCGAGCAGCGCGAGCGGATCAAGGCGCAGGAGCGCGCAGTGGTGGACGCCCTGTCCGACACACTGCACCGGGTCTCGCCCGGCCGGTTCGCGCCGGAGGAGCGCCGGCCGGCGACGATGGCGCTGCTGGGCATGATCAACTTCACGTTCGCGTGGCTGCGTCCCGACGGACCGATGAGCTACGAGCGCTACGCCGCGCTGGTGACCGACCTGTGGGAGCATGGCGTGACGGCGGGCCTGCCCGCCGTCGAGGACACGCCGAGGCTGCGCGCCGGCGCCTGAGGCGCCGATCGGGCGGCCCGGGCACTGGGTTCGTATAATCCATCGACGCCCGCTTCGGGCCGTCCCGACATCGAGGCCGACCATCATGACCACCGCATTCGCCTCCAAGGCGGACCTCACCGCCAAGCAGGTCACCTTCACGCAGCTGTCCGAGAACTGCTGGGCCTACACCGCCGAGGGCGACCCGAACTCGGGCGTGATCGTCGGCGACGACGCGTGCATGGTGATCGACACGACGGCGACCCCCGCGATGGCGCAGGACCTGATCGCGCGGATCCGCCGGGTCACCGACAAGCCGATCAAGTACGTCGTGCTGTCGCATTACCATGCGGTGCGCGTGCTCGGCGCATCGGCCTACTTCGCCGAAGGCGCCACCGAAGTGATCGCGTCGCGCGGCACCTACGAGCTGATCGTCGAGCGCGGCGCGCAGGACATGAAGAGCGAGATCGAGCGCTTCCCGCGGCTGTTCGCCGGCGTGGAGACGGTACCGGGCCTGACCTGGCCGACGATGGTCTTCGAGCAGGACCTGACCCTGTTCCTCGGCAAGCTCGAGGTGCGGCTCAAGCACATCGGCCCCGGCCACACCAAGGGCGACACGATCGCCTGGGTGCCCTCGCAGGACGTGATCTTCTCGGGCGACCTGGTCGAGTACAACGCCGGGGTCTACACCGGCGACGCGCAGCTCGAGGAGTGGCCCGCGACGCTCGCCAAGCTGCGCGCGCTCAAGCCGCACAAGCTCGTGCCCGGGCGCGGCACCGCGATGACCACGCCCGAGGATTGCGAGAAGGCGATCGCCTACACCGAGAAATGGGTGACCGACCTGTACGCGACGGCGCGCCGGGGCGTGGCGGCGGGCAAGGACCTCAAGCAGGTGTTCGCGGACGTGCGCACGGTGATGGATCCGGTGTTCGGCGGCGTGTTCATCTACGAGCACTGCCTGCCCTTCGACGTGACGCGCGCCTACGACGAGGCCCAGGGCATCAAGCACCCGCGCATCTGGACCGCGGAGCGCGACGTCGAGATGTGGAAGTCGCTGCAGGGGTGAGCCTACGGGCGAGCACTGCTCGCCCGAAGGCGAACGACCGGACCACCGGGCCCGGGCTGCTGCGTCCAGCACGGGAATCCGGCGGGAGCCGGCACGAGTGCTTAGGCGATCACGTCCAGGCCCACCGCGCGCGGCTCGAGCAGCGCCACGTAGCGCCGGATCACGCCATGATTCGGCAATCGGCTTGCGCCCATCGCACCTAGAATCATCGGATCGACCCCAACGCCCGGCCGCCCCGGCCCGACCCAGGACCCCCGACATGCCCGACACGCCGCAGCCCGCCGCCTGGCCCAACCCCATGGGCACCGACGGCTTCGAGTTCATCGAGTACGCCGCGCCCGATCCGGCCGCGATGGGGCAGGTGTTCGAGCAGATGGGGTTCAGGGCGGTCGCGCGGCACCGCCACAAGCGCGTCACGCTGTATCGGCAGGGCGAGGTCAACTTCATCCTGAACGCCGAGCCCGACTCCTTCGCGCAGCGCTTCGCGCGGCTGCACGGCCCCTCCATCTGCGCGATCGCGTTCCGCGTGCAGGACGCGGCCTCGGCCTACCGGCGCGCGCTCGAACTCGGCGCCTGGGGCTTCGACTCGCGCTCCGGCCCGATGGAGCTGAACATCCCGGCGATCAAGGGGATCGGCGATTCGCTGATCTACCTGGTCGACCGCTGGCGCGGCAAGAACGGCCGGCACGGGGGCATCGGCGACATCTCGATCTACGACGTGGACTTCGAGCCCATCGGGGAGGCCGGCTTCGAGCATCCGGGCGCCGGCCTCACCTACGTCGACCACCTGACGCACAACGTGCACCGCGGGCGGATGGCCGAGTGGTCGTCGTTCTACGAGCGGCTGTTCGAGTTCCGCGAGGTCCGCTACTTCGACATCGAGGGTAAGGTCACCGGCGTCAAGTCCAAGGCGATGACCTCGCCCTGCGGGAAGATCCGCATCCCGATCAACGAGGAAGGCACCGATCAGGGCGGCGGGCAGATCCAGGAGTACCTCGAGCAGTACCACGGCGAAGGCATCCAGCACATCGCGCTGGGCAGCGCAGACATCCATGGCGCCGTCGACCTGCTGCGCGGCGCCGGCGTCGCCTTCCTCGAGACGCCGGACACCTACTACGAGCTGATCGACACGCGGCTGCCGCGCCATGGCGAGAACGTCGCCCGGCTGCGCCAGCGCGCGATCCTGGTGGACGGCGGCCCGACCGGCGGGCTGCTGCTGCAGATCTTCACGAAGACGATGGTCGGACCGATCTTCTTCGAGATCATCCAGAGGAAGGGCGACGAGGGCTTCGGCGAGGGCAACTTCAAGGCGCTGTTCGAGTCCATCGAGCTCGACCAGATCCGGCGCGGCATCGTGAAGGGCTGACTGCGCGGCGGCCCACACGGCGGGCCGCTGCCATCGGGCGAAGGCGGCTACTCGGCCTTGACGTTCGCGGTGCGCACCACCTCGGCCCAGCGCGCGACGTCCTCCTTCACGAAGGCGCCGAAAGCCGCGCCGTCGCGCGCGTTGGGGTTCATGCCGTACTTCTGGGCGGTCGCGCGCATCGGCTCTTGCTTCATCGCCTCCAGCACCACCTCGCGCCAGCGCGCGAGCACCGGCGCGGGCGTCGCCACCGGCGCGAAGAGCGCGAGCCAGGCGTCGGCCTCGACGCCGCGCACGCCGGCCTCGGCGAGCGTGGGCAGCTCGGGCAGGTAGGGCGAGCGGTTGGGCGAGGCGACCGCGATCGCGCGCAGCTTGCCCGCCTGCACCTGCGGCAGCACCGTGGGCGTCGTCGCGAAGCTCAGGTTCACGAAGCCGCCGAGCAGGTCCTGCAGCAACGGCGCGGAGCCCTTGTACGGCACGTGGGCGATGTCGGCGCCGGTGCGCACCTTGAACAGCTCCAGCGCCAGGTGCGAGGCCGAGCCGGGGCCGGTCGAGCCGGCGGTCAGCCTGCCCGGCTCGCGCCGCGCGAGCGCGACCAGGTCGGCCGCGGTCTTCACCGGCACGTCGCTGCCGACCACGACGAGGTGCTGCAGGTCGGCGAGGCCCGCGATGGGCGCGAAGTCGCGCACGGGGTCGTAGCCGCCGCCCTGGGGCAGCAGTGAGATGTTGGTCGCGTGCGTCTGGTTGGTGCCGAGCACGACCGTGTGGCCGTCGGGCGCGGCCTGGGCGACGCGGCGCGTGCCGATGGCCCCGGCACCACCCGGCACGTTCTCGACGACCACCGAGCCGCCGAGCACCCGTGCGAGCTCCTGCGCGAGCGTGCGGGCGAGGAGGTCGGTGGGGCCGCCGGCCGGGTAGGGCACGACGATCGAGACGGGGCGCGTCGGCGCCCACGGCGCCTGCGCGGCGGCGGGCAGGGCGGCGCCGGTGCAGGCACCGGCGGCAAGCGAGAGGAAGCGTCTGCGGTCGGTCATGGCGATCGGGCGGGTGCGGTGGACGGGTCGGATGGGCCGAAAGGGTACCCGATGGCATGCGCCGGCGGTCGATAACGGGGCGGGCTGCGGGGGCCGGTTGGACGGCCGCCCAACCGGCGCCCGGCCGCGCCGCGCCTGGAAGACCGACCCGATCGGAGACTGGCGCACGCCCATTCGGAGGCGTCGCGCGGGATATCCACAGTGACGACCGGGATCCGCGGCGCCTATTCTGGCCTGACCGCCACGAGCGACGAGAGCCCCTCCGCCCGGCAGCCCATGAACGACATCACGCCCGATTTCGCGCCCGGTTCGGCACGGCAATCCGATTCGGCGGATTCCCCGGCACCGGGCCGCGTCCTGCTGGTGGAGGACGACCTCGATGGCGCCGCCGCCACCGCCGCGCTGATCCGGAGCTTCGGCTGGACGGTCGCACACTCCAGCAGCGCGGAGGCGGCGCTCGACCTGATCGAGGGCGGCGTGCAGGCCTTCGACGTGGTGCTGACCGACATCGCGATGCCGGGCGAGTTCGACGGCGTCGAGCTGGCGGTCCACCTGCGCAGGATGCGCCCCGGGTTGCGGGTGGTGCTGATGACCGGGTACACGACCGAGGTCCATCGGGCGGCCTGGGACGGCTTCGAGCTGCTTCCCAAGCCTTGCCCGCCGCAATTGCTGGCGCGTACCCTGGCCGGGACGCCCTGAGCGTCGGCGCGGGCCCCGGGGCCTCGCCCTGAGCCGGCAGGCCGCGGGGCTCAGCCCCGGGCGAGCTCGAACTGGTTGACCGCAGACGCCAGGCGCTCGGCCTGGTCCTTGAGGCTCATCGCGGCCGCCGCGCTCTGCTCGACCAGCGCGGCGTTCTGCTGGGTCATGCCGTCCAGCTCGCCGACCGAGTCGTTGACCTGCCCGACGCCGACGCTCTGCTCCTGGGCCGCGCGGCTGATCTCGCCGATCAGCACGCCGGTCTCGCGCACCGAGTCGACGATCCGGTTCATGGTCGCGCCGGCGTCGGCGACCAGGCGCGAGCCCTGCTCGACGCGCGAAACCGACTCCTCGATCAGCGACTTGATCTCGCGGGCGGCGCCTGCGCTGCGCTGGGCCAGCATGCGGACCTCCGAGGCCACCACCGCGAAGCCCCGACCCTGCTCGCCCGCGCGGGCCGCCTCGACCGCGGCGTTCAGCGCCAGGATGTTGGTCTGGAACGCGATGCCGTCGATCACCCCGATGATGTCGGCGATCTTGCGGCTGCTCTGGGTGATCTCGGCCATGGTCGATACCACCTGCTCGACCGCCTGGCCGCCGCGCGTGGCGACCTCCGAGGCGACCGTGGACAGCCGGTCCGCGTCGCCTGCGTGCTCGGCGGTCTGGCGCACCGTCGCGGCGAGCTCCTCCATCGAGGACGCGGTCTTCTGCAGGTTGGCCGCGGTCAGCTCGGTGCGCTCCGACAGGTCGCCGTTGCCCTGCGCGATCTCCACCGACGCGGTCCGGACCGACTCGGCGGATGCCGCAACCTCGCGCAGCACCCGGCCGATGCGCTCGAGGGCGTCGTGCAGGTCGCGTCCGAGCGGGGTCTCCACGCGGACCGCGGACAGATCGAGCCGCAGCCGATCGCCACCGGCGTGCATCGACTGCGTCAGACGGGCCAGTTCCGCGCCGAGGCGCGCATCGTGCTCGAGACGGCGCGCCATCGTGATCTGGAGCGCGCTCTGCACGACGACGTAGGACGCATGCAGCGCGACCAGCACCCAGCTCGGCTCGGCGAAGCACACCGTGCCCCAGCCCATCTGCTGGAGCAGGTTGAAGCCGGCGTGGTGGGCAGCGATGACGCCCGCGGCGACCACGATGGGCCGCCAGTCCCGGTAGGCCAGCAGGAAGGCCAGGCTCACGAACACGCCTAAATGCAGGTCGCTCATGCCGCGCGCGATCTGGATCTGCAGCGCGATGATCGCCATGAGCGCGAACGCCATGTACAGGCGCGTCACCAGCGCGCCGGGGGCGATCGCCACCAGCAGGCCGGCGAGCCCCACGATCGGCAGGCCCGCGGCGAGCGCAAGCGCCGTGCCGCCGAAGTGCAGCGACAGCACGACGGCAGCGCCGAAGCAGGTCGTGAGGAACACGAGCAGCATGCGGTCGGCACGGCGGTAGACATCGATCATCGGGTCGACGCCGTCGGCGTGGGGCGGACGGGCGGAGAAGTCGGGATCGGTGGCGGCGTTCATCACGTGATGCTGTACCGCGCGCGGACCCGGCGATCGGGGGATCAGGGCCCGGGGCGTACCGCTTTCAGTGCGATGGCCGATGACTGGCCGACGGGCGCAGCAGGGCGGATCCCGGACGGGGCGGGGCCGCGAACGAGACGCCCCGGACGTGCCGGGGCGTCGGTTGCATCGAGCGAAGGCGACCCGGCCCGAACGACCCCCGCGCGTCGGGGCCGGGTCAGGCGCCGGGTCAGGCGCCGGGACGCGGCGTCGGCGGGGCGGCGGGCGGCACCGCAGCGGGCCCGCCGCGGGGACCGCGGGCGCCCTGCTCGCCGTGGCGGTGGCCGCCCTGGGCGCCGAGCTGCGCGCGCATCGAGTCGCGCAATGCACGCATCTCTTCGGTGCTCAGCTTGCCGTTCTTGTCGGCGTCGGCCGCCTCGAAGGCCTTGAGCCGCTGCTGCATCGCGGCCTGCTGCGCCGCCTCGAACTCGGCACGGCTGACCTGGCCGTCCTGGTCGGTGTCGAGGCGCTGGAGCCAGGTGCCGGCGTCGGCGCCGCGGCCAGCATGATGGGCGCCGTGCATGCCGGGGCCCATGCCGCCCATCTGACCCATGGGCCCGGGCTGGGGCGCCGCCTGCGGCGCGGCGGGGGTGGACTGGGCAGCGGCGCTCCCGACGCCGATGGCGGCGACGAGGGCGGCGACTGCGAACCACGGGGTGGTCTTGGAGACGTTCATGAGGCACTCCGGAACAGGGTGGAAGAGCCCCGATGGTGGGCGCCCCGCACCGGCCCCTCCAGGGGGATTACCTGGCGTTGCCCCTGTTACAGTTGTTGCGTGCGCCGCCGTGCTTCTTCATCCGGCAGATCGACCACCAGGTTCAGCCGCGCATCGCAGCGCACGCGCGCCCCGGGCGGCACCACGACGGTCGATTCGCGCTCCTCGATCAGCGCCGGCCCCGCGACCGTGCTGCCGGGCACGAAGCACTCGCGCCGGTAGACCGGCGTCGGACGATAGCCGAGCGCGTCGTCGAACCAGGCCTCGCGGCTGTGCTCGGCCACGAGCTCGGACGCGGTCAGCGGCGCCGCGCCATCGCCCGCCTGCCCGGCGGGTCGCGGGCCGAGCACCGACAGCCGCCACGACACGACCTCGATCGGCACGCCCGCCTCGGTGCGGCCGAACAGCTTCGCGTAGGTCCGCGCGAAGGCCTCGCGCACGGCCGCCGGATCGGCCCGGGCGACCGCGGCGCGCGCGAGCGGCACCTCGATCTCGTAGCCCTGCCCCACGTAGCGCATCGCCGCCTCCACGACCACCTCGACCTGCGACGGGTCGACGCCGGCGGTCGCGACCAGCTCGCGGCCCTGCGCCTCCAGCTCCGAGAGCATCGCGTCGGCCGACGCGAAGTCGAGCGCGTCGAGCGGCTCGATGCGTCCGCGCACGAACGAGAACGCCGTGCGGGCGGCGAGGAAGCCGTAGGCCGATGCGACCCCCGCGCCCGGCGGGCAGATCACCGTGCGCACGCCGAGCTTGAGCGCGATGTGCGCGGCATGCACCGGCCCCGCGCCGCCGATGGGGACCATCGCGTAGTCGTCGATGCGGCGCGCGCGCTCGAGGGCGTGGATCGCGGCCGCGCGCGCCATGTTCTCGTTGACCAGTTCGTGGATGCCCCAGGCGGCATCCTCCACCGACAGGCCGAGCGGCGTGCCCACGGCGCGCGCGATCGCGTCGCGGGCCGCGGCGACGTCGAGCCGCATGTCGCCGCCGAGGAAGCTGTCGGCACCGAGATAGCCGAGCACGAGGTCGGCGTCGGTCACCGTCGGGTCGCGCCCGCCCAGCCCGTAGCAGGCCGGGCCGGGGTCGGCGCTCGAGCTGTCGGGGCCCACCTGCAGCAGGCCCAGCCGGTCGACCCGCGCGATCGAGCCGCCGCCCGCGCCGATCTCGATCATGTCGATCACCGGGATGCGCAGCGGCAGCCCGCTGCCGCGGCGGAACCGCCAGACCCGCGCGACCTCGAACTCGGTCGTGCGCAGCGGCTCGCCGCCGTCGATCAGGCAGGCCTTGGCGGTGGTGCCGCCCATGTCGAAGCACAGCACGTCGGGCGCACCGGCCCCCGCGCCGACGCGCATCGCCGCCTCGACGCCGCCGGCCGGACCGGACTGGACCAGCCGGATCGGGTGGCGGATCGCGGTGCTCTCGTGCACCGTGCCGCCGTCGGACAGCATCAGGTGCAGCGGGCGGTCGATGCCCAGGCCGCGCAGCCCGCGCCCCACCGCGGCGAGGTAGCGGTCGAAGATCGGCAGCACGTAGGCGTTGGCGAGCACGGTCGACATGCGCTCGTACTCGCCGATCTCGGGCACGACGTCGCTGGAGGTGCAGACGACCAGGTCGGGCAGCGCGGCGCGCAGCAGCTCGGCCACGCGCAGCTCGTGCACGGGGTTGCGAAAGGCGTGCAGCAGGCACACCGCGACCGCCTGAGCGCCGCTCGAGCGGATGCGCGCGGCGGCGGCGGCCACCGACGCCTCGTCCAGCGGGCGCAGCACGCGGCCGTCGGCCGCGACGCGCTCGTCGACCTCGATGCGCCGCTCGCGCGGGGCGAGCGGCTGGGGCAGCTCGAGCTGCAGGTCGTAGGTGTCGTAGCGCCACTCGAGCCCGATCTCGGGCACGTCGGCGAAGCCGCGCGTGGTGACCAGCGCCACCGGCACGCCCTTGCGCTCGATCAGCGCGTTGGCGACCAGCGTGGTGCCGTGGATCACGCTCTGCACGTCGCGCGCGTCGGCGCCGTGGGCAACGAGCAATCGGCGCACGCCCTCGAGCAGCGCGACCGACGGGTCGTGCGGTGTGGTCAGCAGCTTTTCGTTGAACAGCCGCCCCGTCAGGGTATCGAGCAGCACGAAGTCGGTGAAGGTCCCGCCGATGTCGACGCCGATCCGCCAGCGCCCCTCACCCGCGGCGCTCATCGGGACACCTCCGCGGCCGCGACGGCCGGCTGCACCGCCTCGCCGAAGCCCCCGCCACCCGGCGTGTCGAAGGTGGCCACGTCCCCCGGGCGCAGCACGTAGCGCCCCTTGGGCGCGACCGTTTCCCCGTTGACGCGGTCGCGACCCGGCGCGCCGTGGCCCCCGCCGAGCAGCCCGCGCGGCGGGCACTTCACGCGCTCGTGGCGGATGGTCATCGTGAGCGGGTGTTCGCCCGCGACCTCGAAGGCGATCCGCTGGCCGGGGCCGCCCCGCCAGCGGCCGGCGCCGCCCGACTCCGGCAGGATCGACTTCTCGAGGATGCGCAGCGGCACGCTCGACTCGAAGCGCTCGACCGACACCGTCGCGACGTTGGACGGGAAGGACAGGCAGGCGGGACCGTCGCGGCCCTGGCGCGCGCCGTGGCCGCCGTTCATGAAGAACATCTTGAAGAACGGATCGCCGTCGGCGCGCCGACCCTGGAAGTACACGTTCCACAGCGGCGAGCCGCAGTCGGCGATCACGCGGTCGGGCAGCGCGCGCGCGAGGGCGCCGAAGATCGCCGGCGGCACGTAGTGGCCCGACAGGTGCCGCGCCCACACCGGCGCCGGGCGCCGCGGGTTCAGCAGCGAGCCCTCCGGGGCGGTGACGGTGATCGGCCTGAAGCTGCCGTCGTTGTGCGGCGTGCCCGGGTCGAGCAGGCACTTGAGCGCGTAGTGCGCATAAGCGGTGGTGTAGGCCATCACCGAGTTGATCGGGCGCCCGACCTGCGGGGACGTGCCGGCGAAGTCCACCGCGATGCGTCCGCCGCCGACCCGCACCGTGCAGCACACGGTCAGCGGCGTCTCGAAGCCGTCGAGCTGCAGCGTGTCGGTGTAGGTGCCCTCGGGCACCGCCTCGATCGCGCGCCGCATGCTGGCCTCGGAACGCGCGAGGATGTCGTCGACCAGCGCGTCCAGGCCGTCGAGACCCTCCGCGTCCAGCAGGCGCAGCAGCCGGGACTCGGCCTGCGCGTAGGCGGCGAACTGGGCCCGGATGTCGCCGAGGGTCTCCTGCGGCGCGCGCAGGTTGGCCTCAAGGAAGGCGATCACGTCGGGATTTTCCACGCCGCGCTCGACGATGCGGCAGACCGGGATGGTCAGCCCCTCCTCCCACGCGTCGCGCGCCTCGAGCGACGGCGCCCCGCCGATGTCGACGCTGTGGAAGGTGCTGCCGACGAACGCGATCAGGCGCTCGCCGCGGAAGATCGGCCTGACGAGCGTGATGTCGTTGAGGTGGCCGGTGCCGAGCCACGCGTCGTTGGAGATCATCACGTCGCCCGCGGCGAGCCGCTCGCGCGGGATGCGCTCGAGCATCGCGGCGAGCGTGCGCGGCATCGTGCCCACGAAGGAGGGCACGCTCTTGCTCGACTGCACGATCTGGCGGCCCTGGGCGTCCATCAGGCCGACCGCCATGTCCCAGTTGTCGCGCACGACCGACGAGAACGAGGTGCGCACGAAGACTTCGGCTGCCTCGTCGATGAATCCGGTGAGCCTGCGCCAGATCAGCCCGACCTGCAGTGCTCCGAGATGCGCCATCTGCCCTTGCTCCGTCGGACGCGGGCACCCGCCGCGGGGCGGCCGTCCGGGCCTGGTGTTTTCGATTCCTGCCGAACGGCAGGGAATGCGGCTCGCGCGCCGCCGTGAGGGGGCGATAATACCGACTCACTCGAGCGACCCGCCCATGCCCGCAGCAATTCCGGAAGCACGCACACCGCAGCCGGCCGTCGCCGCGCGCGCGGACGTCGCCACCGCGCTCGTTCGCGCATTCTCCGTGCATGGCACGCGCCGACTGTTCGGCCTGCCGGGCGGCGGCAGCAGCCTCGACCTGATCGAGGCAGCGCGCGAGGCCGGCCTCGACTTCGTGCTCGCCCGTCACGAGTGCTCGGCGGTGTTCATGGCGGCGGCCACCGCCGAGCTCGACGGCTCGCTCGGCGTGGCCCTCACCACCAAGGGGCCGGGCACCGCCAACGCGGTCAACGGCGCGGCGCACGCCGCGCTCGACCGCTGCGCGGTCGCGGTGGTCACCGACGGTTTCGCGCCCGCGCTGCGCACCTACGTCACGCACCAGTGGTTCGACCAGCGCGCGCTGCTCGCGCCGCTGGTTAAGGGCCATGCGACGCTCGACGGCCCCGACGCGGCCGGCGACATCGACCGGCTGCTCGCGCGGGCCTTCGAGCCGGCCCGCGGGCCGGTGCACGTCGAGCTGACCGGTACGGCTGCACGCGCGCCCGCCGCGCCGCACGCGCCGGCCACGGCCGTGCCCGCAGCCGCGCCCGAGGCCATGGCCCTCGAGCGCGCCCGCGCGCTGCTCGCCGCTGCGCGCCGTCCGGTCGTCGTGGCCGGGCTCGAGGCCTGCACGCCCGCCGGGTCGGCCGCGCTGCGCCGGCTGGTCGAAGCGCTGGGCTGCCCGGCGCTGGTGACCTACAAGGCCAAGGGCACGATCGACGACGACGCGCCGCAGTGCGTCGGCATCTTCACCGGCGGCGCTGCCGAGCAGCCGACCGTCTCCGGCGCCGACCTGATCGTGCTGGCCGGCGTCGATCCGGTCGAGCTGATCCTGCAGCCCTGGGCGTATTCGGCACCGGTGCTCGACCTCGCCGAGTGCGCGCGGCCGGTCCACTACGTGAGGCCTGCGCTCGAGGTGCGCGGACGGCTCGATGCGAGCCTCGATGCGCTCGCCGGGGGCGCACGCCGCTGCACCGGCTGGACGGACGACGAGATCGGCAGGCTGCGCGACGCGATGCGCGCGTCGCTCGCCTATCGGGGCGACGGCGAGGGCGTGACACCCCAGCAGGCAGTCGAGCTCGCGGCCGCCGCGGCCGCGCGCCTGCCGGCGTGGCCCAGGGTCACGGTGGACGCCGGCGCCCACATGTTTTCGGCGACCGCGTTCTGGCCCTGCCACGCGCCGCGCGACCTGCTGATCTCCAACGGCCTCGCCACCATGGGCTTCGCGCTGCCCGCGGCGATCGCGTCGGCGCTGCACGAGCCCGCCCGGCCGGTGATCGCGTTCACCGGCGACGGCGGGCTGCTGATGTGCCTGGGCGAGCTCGCGACCGCGGCCGAGACCGGCGCACCGCTGCTGGTGGTCGTGTTCAACGACGGCGCGCTGTCGCTGATCGACATCAAGCAGCAGTCGCGCAGCCTGCCCGCGGCCGGCGTGCACTGGGCGCGGCCGGACTTCGCGCAGGTCATGCGCGGCCTGGGCGGGCAGGCCTGGCGAGCGCAGGGCGTCGCCGAGTACGAGCAGGCGCTGGCCGAGGCGCTGGCCTGCGGACGCCCCGCGCTGATCGACCTGCACGTTGACGCCAGCGGCTACGCGGCGCAGCTCGCCGCGATGCGCGGCTGACCCCTCACCGACCCACCGGCCCCGCGCCCAGGCACCGACCCACGATGTGGCAACCCCGCACGATCATGATGGACGGCGAGCTGATGCCGTTCGCCGACGCACGCCTGCACCCGCTGTCGCTCGCGGTCACTTACGCGACCACGGTGTTCGAGGGGCTGCGCGCCTACCGTCATCCGCAGACCGGCGAGTTCGCGATCTTCCGGCTCGCCGAGCACGTGCGGCGCCTGCAGGTCGGCATGAAGGTGATGCGCTTCGAGCGGACCTACGAGACCGCCTACCTGCACGAGTGCCTGTCGCGCCTCATCCGCGCCAACGAGCCCGACGACGACGTCTACGTGAGGCTGCTCGTCTACATCGCGGGCCAGGGCCTGATGGCCACCACCGGACCGGTCGGGTTCACCGCGGCCGCGATGCCGCGCGAGCGCTCCAGGCTCGCCGAGGCCGGGCTGAGCCTGGGCGTGAGCTCCTGGAGCCGCCTGTCCGACAACGCCAGCCCGCCGCGCATCAAGGCGACCGCCAACTACCACAACGCCCGCCTCACGCAGCTGCAGGCCAAGTCGGACGGCTATGACGGCGCGCTGATGCTGACGCCGCAGGGCCGCGTGTCGGAGGCCCCGATCGCCTGCTTCTTCATGGTTCGCGACGGGCGTCTGATCACGCCCTCGCTCACCAGCAACATCCTGGAGAGCATCACGCGCGACACCGTGCTGACGCTCTACCGCGAGCTGACGGGCGAGATCGCCGAGCAGCGCGAGGTCGACCGCAGCGAGCTCTACTTCGCCGAGGAGGCCTTCCTGTGCGGCACCGGGCAGGAGATCCTGCCGGTCACCCAGATCGACCGCCTGCCGGTCGGCGACGGCCGGCCCGGGCCGCTCACCGCCCGACTGCGCGAACGCTACTTCGAGGTGGTCCGCGGCCTGGTGCCCGACCACGCCGAGTGGCGCACCAGGGTCTGACGCGGACGCCCCCGAGATGACCGCCCCTTCCCTGCAGCGCTTTGCGCTGACCATCGACGGCCGCAGCTGCGAGTCCGCCTCGGGCCGCTGGCTCGAATCCGAGAGCCCGGCCACCGGCCGTGCGTGGGCCGAGGTGCCGCGCTGCGACGCCACCGACGTCGAGGCCGCCGTGTCGGCGGCGCAGCGCGCCTTCGAGGACGGACCCTGGCCGGCGCTGACGCCCACGGCGCGCGGCGCGCTGCTCTACCGGCTCGCAGACCTGATCGCGCGCGACGCCCCGCGGCTCGCCGAGCTCGAGCAGCGCGACAACGGCAAGCTGATGGCCGAGGTGTCGGTGCAGGTCCGCGCGATCGCCGACTACTTCCGCTACTACGCCGGCCTCGCCGACAAACTGCAGTCGGCGGTCATCCCGACCGACAAGCCCGGCGTGTTCAACTTCACGCGGCACGAGCCCAAGGGCGTGGTCGCGATCCTCACGCCCTTCAACTCGCCGCTGACGCTCACCTCCTGGAAGCTCGCGCCGGCGCTGGCGGTCGGCTGCACCGCGGTCGTCAAGCCGTCCGAGTACACGTCGGCGTCGATGCTCGAGATGGCACGGCTGTTCGCCGAGGCGGGCTTTCCGCCCGGTGTGGTCAACGTGATCACCGGCTTCGGTGACGAGGTCGGCCAGCACCTGGTGTCCCATCCGGCGGTCGCGCACATCGCGTTCACCGGCGGCGAGGCGGCCGGCATCCGCGTCTACGAGGCGGCCGCCCGCGGGCTCAAGACGGTGACGCTGGAGCTGGGCGGCAAGTCGCCGAACATCGTGTTCGACGACGCCGACCTCGACCAGGCGGTCAAGGGCGTGGTGTCGGGCATCTTCGCCGCGGCCGGGCAGACCTGCCTCGCGGGCTCGCGGCTGCTGCTGCACCGCCCGATCCACGATGCGTTCGTGAAGCGCCTGATCGACTTCGTGCGCGACGTGCCGATGGGCGATCCGACCGACCCGGCCACCCGCATCGGCCCGATCGCGACCCGGCCGCAATTCGAGAAGATCCTGCACTACCTGGACGTGGCGCGCGCCGACGGCGCGACCTGCGTGCTCGGCGGGCGCGCGCGCCCGGACATCGGCTCGGGCTGGTACGTCGAGCCGACCATCTTCACCGGCGTGCACAACCGCATGCGGATCGCGCAGGAGGAGGTGTTCGGGCCGGTGCTCGCGGTGATCCCCTTCGAGGACGAGGACGAGGCGATCCGGATCGGCAACGACGTGGTCTACGGGCTGGCGGCCGGCGTCTGGACGCGCAGCCTCGCGCGCGCGATCAAGCTGTCCGAGAAGCTGCGCGCGGGCACGGTGTGGGTCAACAACTACCGCGCCACCAGCATGACCTCGCCGTTCGGGGGCTACAAGCGCTCCGGCGTCGGCCGCGAGAACGGCGTCGACGCGGTGCGCGAGTACCAGCAGGTCAAGTCGGTGTGGATCTCGACCGACCTGGACGTGCCCAACCCCTTCATCCGGCGCTGACGCGGCGCGCCGCCGCCTGAGCGACCTGCGGCGCGCGCTACTCGAGCACCACGTTCGCCTTCTTCGAGACCGCGCTCCAGCGGTCGATCTCGGACTGGATATAGGCCCGGAATGCCTCCGGCGTGCTGCCCACCGGCTCGGCCGCCTGGGCGGCGAAGCGCTCGCGCACGTCGGGCAGCGCGAGGATGCGCACCACCTCGCGGTGCAGCTTCGCGACGATCGCGGGCGGCGTCCTGGCCGGGGCGAGCAGCCCGTTCCAGGAGCTGACCTCGAAGTCCGGCATGCCGGCCTCGGCCATGGTGGGCACGTTCGGGATCTGCGGCAGGCGCCGGTCGGCCGCCACCGCGAGCGGCTTGAGCTTGCCCGCCTGCATCGAGGGGATCGCCGACAGCGCGGTCTTGAAGCCCAGGTTCACCTGGCCCGCGATCACGTCGGCCAGCGCGGGCGCCGCGCCCTTGTACGGCACGTGGATCATCTGGATGCCGGCACGCTGCTCGAGCAGCACGCCGGCCAGGTGCGGCGAGCCGCCGGCGCCCGACGACGCATAGGTCAGCGTGCCGGGCTTGGCGCGGGCGAGCGCGATCAGGCCCTTGAGGTCGTCCACCGGCAGCGAGGGGGCCACGACCAGCACGCTCGGCGCAGCCATGAACTGCGTGACCGGCACGAAGTCGCGCAGCGTGTCGTACTTGAGGTTCTTGTAGAGCGACATGTTGGTCGCGTTGGCGATCGTGCCGAGCAGCAGCGTGTAGCCGTCCGGCTCGGCGCGCGCCACGATCTCGGCACCGATGTTGGAGCCGGCGCCGGGCTTGTTGTCGATCGTGACCGGCTGGCCCCAAGCCTCCTGCATCTTCTGCGCGACTGCACGGGCGACGAGGTCGGTCGCGCCGCCCGGCGCGAAGCCCACCACGATGCGGATCGGCCTGGACGGATAGCCGGCGGCCGCGTCCTGCGCGCGGGCATTCGATACGTGGAGCGGGCCGAGCGCGGCAGCGGCGAGTCCGCTGCGGCCGAGGGTCAGGAGCAGGCTGCGTCGTTCATTCATGGTCGTGGTCTTCCTGGCGAGGCAATCGGGTCAGGCGCCGGCGTGGGCCGGCAGCGCCGCGAGCACCGTGTCGAGGTCCTCGACGTCGGCGAACTTCATGTCCATGTCGAACAGGTTGGCGCGGTGGGCGGACGGGCTGCGGTCGCCGCAGCACTGCGGCACGACGATCACGCGGAAGTTGTGCGAGAACGCGTCCTCGACGGCCGCGCGCACGCAGCCGCTGGTGGACACGCCGACCACGACCAGGGTGTCGACGTCGTCGTAGCGCAGGAAGGCCTCGAGCGGCGTCGCGAAGAAGGCCGAGGGCTTGTTCTTGAGCACGATGCGGTCGACGGGGCGCGGTGCATAGGCATCGGGCCACTGGTCGGCGCGCGGGTCGCTGGTGTACTGGAAGGTGTCCGCGGTGCCGAGCTTGTGGTTCCAGACGCCCCGATAGGTGGGGTGGCTGCGATCGTCGCGCCGGCTGTAGTGGATCGGCAGGCCGAGCTCGCGGAAGGCCAGCGTGATCCGAACCAGCGCCGACTCTAGCTCGGGCATGCGGCGCCCGCACATCGCGTAGGCCGGATCCATGAACATCCAGGTGGTGTCGACATTGAGCAGCGCCGCCCGGCGGCCCATGCCGATCCGCTGGCCGAAGCCCGCCTTGCGGTAGACCTCGAGCTCCTCGTCGGGCACGTGCCCCTGCCATCGTTCGAGCTTGTCCATGTGTCCGCCTCGCCTTCCCGCGTCGCCGCGTCGTGTCGTCGTGTCCTTACGTCGTTCCGTCCCTGCGGCGGGGCCCGGCCCAGGACCCGCCTTCGCCTCGCCACCCCGCCCGCCGATCGTCGCGCCGCGCGGGCGTCAGCCGGCCGCGCGCATCACCACCAGCGCATCGACCGCCACCACCCGGTCGCGGTCGACGATCAGCGGATTGACCTCCGCCTCGGCCACCGGCTGGCCCGGCAGCGCCGCGAGCGAGGATACCGCGACCACCGCCGCCGCGAGCGCGTCCAGGTCGCCACGCGGCAGGCCGCGCCAGCCGCGGATGGGCGCGAGCCCCGCGACCTCGTCGATCATCGCGCCGGCGGTGGCCGCGTCGACCGGCGCCACCCGGATCGCGGCGTCGCGATGCAGCTCGGCGAGGCGCCCGCCGACCCCGAGGATCACGATCGGGCCGAGCTGCGGGTCGTGCCGGTAGCCGAGCAGCGCCTCGGCCAGGCCGCGCACCATCGGCTGCACCAGCACGCCGTCGATGCGCGCGCCGGGCGCATGGCGCTGGGCGCTCGCGCGCATCGTGTCGATCGCCTCGGCCAGCCCCGCGAGGCCCTCGATGCCCAGCGTCACCGCGCCGGCCTCGGTCTTGTGCGGCAGGTCGGCCGAGACCAGCTTGGCGACCACGGGCCACGCCAGCGAATGCGACCAGGGCGCCTCGCGCAGCACCGCGCGCGCGACCGTCGGCACACCGAGCGCATCGAAGACGTCCAGCGACCGCACCTCGTCTAGGACGCGGCCGGCGGCGGCGGGCGGTGCGCCCGCGTGGGATGCGTCGGCGGGCGCCAAGCCCGCGCGGGATGCGTCGCCGCGCGACCCGGCCTGCGTCGCGCCGAGCGCGGCCAGCAGCCGGGCCGCCGCTTCGGGCACGGGCGCCGCGAGCACGCGGGGCGCATGCCAGCGCAGCCGCGCGGCGAGCGCGTCGGCACAGGACTCGGGCGTGCGGAAGCCCGCGATGCCGTGCCGCGCGAGCAGCGCGAGCGACGCGTCGGCCTGCGGCGCGAGGAAGACGGCCAGCGGCTTGTCCCAGTCCCGCTCGCCCGCGACGCGCACGATCGGCTCGACGGCAAGCGCCGGCTGGAACTGCGCCGACGAGCCCGCCACCGCCAGCACCGCGTCGCAGAAGTCGCCCTCGAGCAGGCCCCGCAGCACCGCCGCGTACTTGTGCGGCGTGGCGGCGAGCGTCAGGTCGATCACCGGCGCCGCGCGCAGCGCCACACCCTGCGCCGCCATCGCGGCGATGAAGGACTCGGGCGGCAGCGCCGCCTGCAGGCCCAGCCCGCCGAGCCGGTCGACGACCATTGCCGCGCCGCCGCCGGTGGTGCTGACCACCGCGACGCGCGGCGCGCCGGCCTGACGCGGTGCCGTGGCCCGCGCGCCGGCCAGCAGCGGCGGGATCTCGAGCAGCGCCTCGATCAGGTCGACGCGCAGGATGCCGTGCGCGCGGAAGAAAGCGTCGAACGTGGCGTCCTCGCCCGCGATCGCGCCGGTGTGCGAGACGGCGAGCTGGGCGCCGAGCGCCGAGCGGCCGAGCTTGTAGGCGACGATGGCCTTGCCGGCGGCATGCGCGGCGTGCGCTGCCGCGGCCAGCGCCGGCGCGTCGCGCAGGGTCTCGAGGAACAGCAGCACGACGTCGGTGTGCGGATCCTCGACCAGCATGCCCGTGATCTCGCCGACACCGAGGTCGGCCTCGTTGCCCACCGACACCAGGCGGGAGAAGCCGGTGCCGCGCGCCTGCCCGCGCGACAGCAGCGTGCCGAGCATCGAGCCGCTCTGCGAGACGACCGCGGTGCGGCCTGCCGGCAGCAGCTCGCCGGCCAGCGTCGCGTTGACGGTGAGCGGCATGCGCCCCACCACGTCGATCAGCCCGATGCAGTTGGGCCCGAGCAGCCGGATGCCCAGCGCGCGCGCGCGGTCGGCCAGCGCCTGCTGCGCGGCGGTGCCCTCGGGGCCCGACTCGGCGAATCCGTCGGAGTAGATCGTGACCACCGGCACGTGCCTGCGCCCGCAGGCCTCGAGCGCGTCGGCCACCTGCGCGGCCGGCAGCATCACGAAGGCATGGTCGATGTCGCCCGGCACCGCATCGAGGTCGGGGTAGGCCGGCTCGCCGAAGATCTCGCTGCGCCCGCGGTTGACCGGGTAGAGCGTGCCCGTCCAGCCGTGGCGGCGCATGAACTGCTGCGGCCGCGCGGTGTTCTTGCCGGCCTCGCCGGAGGCGCCCACCAGCGCGACCGCGCGCGGCTCGAACAGCGCGCGGAACAGCGGACCCGGGGTGCCCATGCGCTCAGGGCCGCTGCGCGAAGCTGCGGCCGAACACACCCTCGGCGATGCGGTTCTTGAGGATCTCGATGGAGCCGCCGGCGATCATCCAGCCCCGGCAGCGCCGCATGCAGTACTCCACCAGCGAATCCTGGCTGTAGCCCATGCCGCCCATCACCTGGATCGCCTCGTTGGCGATGTCGAACCCGGCCTGGTTGCAGAAGGCCTTCGCGATGGAGGTCTCCTCGGGCGAGGGGAAGCCGCTGTCGGCGTTGGTGGCGGCGCGGTAGAGCAGCAACTGACCCGCGTCGAGCTTGACCTTCATGTCGGCGAACTTCCACTGCAGGCCCTGGAACTCGGCGAGCAGCCGGCCGAACTGCTTGCGCTGCATCGCCCAGCCGCGCGCCGCCTCGTAGGCGTAGCGCCCGAGCGCGAGCGAGCGCGCGGTGTTGCCGATGCGCTCGACGTTGAAGCCGGCGATCTGCTTGCGAAAGCCGCCCTCGCGCAGCAGCACGTTCTCGGGCGGCACGTAGACGTCGTCGAACCAGGTCTGCGCCCACTCCTCGCCCGACATGAACGCGGTGCGTTTGCCGAAGCGCACGCCCTCGCTCTTGGTGTCGATCAGCACCGAGCCGATGCCGCCCACGCCCGGGCCGTAGCGCACGTAGGCGACGATCACGTCCGCATACCACGCGTGCGTGGTGAAGACCTTGGTGCCGTTGATGCGAAAGCCGTCGCCGTCCGGGGTCGCGGTGGTCTGCAGGTCGGTGACCGCGGAGCCGGCCTCGGGCTCGGTCATGCCGACCGAGACGATGCCCTCGCCGGCGAGCAGCCGCCTGAGGAACCGGGCCTTCTGGTCGGCGGTGCCGTACTCGGCGAGCACGCGGATCGCACCGAAGCTGCCGGCCTGGATGACGTCGGCGCTGCGCGGGCAGACCGAGGCGACTGCCTCGATGGCGAGCACGGCATCCATCAGCGTGCCGCCCTGGCCGCCGTCGGCCTCCGGGATGGTGATGCCGAGCAGGCCGTTGGCGGCCATCAGGCGGGCGACGTCCCAGGGATAGGCGGGCTCGTGGGCGCGCGCGACGGCGCCGTCCGCGAGGTGCCGCTTGGCGAAGCGCAGCACCGAGTCCTGGAAGTCCTGCTGTTCGGGAGTGAGGCGAAAGTCCATCGGGGGAAGGATAGCAGCGCTGGTGTCGAGGCCCGGGTTGGCGACGCACCTCGCGACATGGGGTCGCCGGGGTCACGAGACCGACCTGCAGCGGTTCCGGCCGGCCCGGAGCGTCGCAGCCGGCACGCGGGTGGCGACATCGAACCGGCACCCGATGTCATCCCGGACCCGCCTGTCGGACGTTGTGAGCCAGACGGGCAGCGCACCTGCGCCCGCCATCACGAGGTTCCTCCATGCGCCTGCCCCGGTCGATTTCCAACGCCGCACTCGCCGTCGCGCTCTGCCTGAGCCTGCCGTCGCTGGCCGCCGCCTCACCTGCGCCCCAGCCCGTCGCTCGCGACGGCAGCTGTCCGAGCAGCTTCTACAGCAGCGGTAGCTACTGCGTCCCCGGCTCGAACGCCCGGTTCGCGCTCGCGCGCAACGGGTCGTGCCCGAGCGGGTATTTTTCCAGCGGCAACTACTGCGTGGCGAGCTCGGACGACTCGAAGCTCGCGATCCCGCGCGCCGGCAGCTGCCCGTCGGGGTTTTTCTCGAGCGGCAACTACTGTGTAGCGAGCCGGTGACGTCGCCGCGGCCGGCGCGACATGCTGGCCGGGGGTGCTCGGGTCGACGAATGTTCGGCATGATGGATGTGCTGCGGTTGCACCCGGCCCCGCCCGGCCGGACACTCGCAACGCTGCACCGCATTCCACGAGCAGGGCCGAGGTCGACCGAACCCGCGCCCGACAGGAGGACACCATGAAGAAGCGATTCGAACGCGTCGTGCCAGGCAAGCAAGGCCTGGCTCTGGAGATACAGCCCGGCCAGCACCTGCGGGTGGTGGACCTCGAGGGGCGACAGGTCGTCGACATGGCGCTCTTCAACCTCGACAACCTGCGCGAGAAGCTGTCGACCTCGTACTCGCGAACGCGCTACCTGCCGCGCACGGTGGGCGACTACGTGCCGCGCGATCGGATCCATGTCGGCGACACGCTGATGTCCACGCTGTGCCGCCCGATGATGACCTTCGTCGAGGAGACCGCGCCGGAAAAGGGTGTGCACGACTGCCACAACCGGATGTGCAACCGCTTCCTGTACGAGACGCAGCTCGGACTCGAGCCACAGGACGGTTGCCACGAGATCATCGCGCGCGCGGTCTCGCCCTACGGGCTGCTCCCCGAGGACATCCCGGACACCTTCGACATCAACATGCGCTACGAGCACGACTGCTCGCGGCACCGCTGGGTGATCGGCCTGCCGGCGAGCCGCGCCGGAGACCACGTGGAGTTCCGGGCCGAAATGCCGCTGCTCGTCGCGCTATCGGTGTGCCCGCTCGAGTCGGGTGACTGCAACGGCGGGACGTCGACGCCGGTGCGGATCGAGGTCCACGCCCCAGGCTGACGGTCGGCCACCGGCGCAAGGCGCCAGGGCGCGAGCGGACCCCAGGGTCATCCAGCGCCCGAGCGCAATGGCGACTAGGACCGTGAGGGTGAAGGCCAGCCCGAGCCGGAACAGGCTGATGGCGAGGTGGTTCGTGACCACCGCGGGATCCCGATCGAGTGCGAACTCCGGCGTGCGCTGCGTCTTGATCCGACCGCGGCGCGCGAACCTGCCCGTCGACTGCCCTCGCCTAAGCCGCGCCCGGCGACCCGGCCGGCGCCCGCCCCGACGCCTGCAGCGCCTGGTCGAGGTCCCACAGGATGTCGTCGATCGACTCGATCCCGACCGACAGCCGGACCATGTCGGGCGAGACGCCCGCGGCGCGCTGCTCGGCCTCGCCCAGCTGGCGGTGGGTGGTCGAGCCGGGATGGATCACCAGCGTCTTGGCGTCGCCCACGTTGGCGAGGTGCGAGAGGAAGGTGCAGGCGTCGATGAAACGCTCGCCGGCGCGCCGCGCATCGCCCTGCGCGCCGGGCTTCACGCCGAACGACAGGATGCCGCCCGCGCCGCGTGGCAGGTAGCGCCGCGCGAGCGCGCGGTAGGGGCTGGACTCGAGCCCCGGATAGTTGACCCAGGCGACGCGCGGATGCGCCACCAGGAACGCGGCCACCCGCTCGGCGTTCTGCACGTGGCGGTCCATGCGCACCGGCAGCGTCTCGATGCCCTGCAGCAGCAGGAAGGCCGACAGCGGCGCGAGCGTCGGCCCCATCGTTCGGGCGGTCTCCATCCGGCAGCGCATGGTGAACGCGAAGTCGCCGAAGGTCTCGAAGAAGCGCACGCCGTGGTAGCCCCTGGACGGTTCGACCATCTCGGGGAAGCGGCCGTTGTCCCAGGGAAAGCGCCCGCTCTCGACGATCGCGCCGCCGAGCGTCGTGCCGTGGCCACCGAGGTACTTGGTCACCGAGTGGACGACGATGTCGGCGCCGTGGGCGATCGGGCGGCACAGGTAGGGCGAGGCGAGCGTGTTGTCGACCATCAGCGGCACGCCGTGCGCGTGCGCGATCTCGGCGACCGCCTCCAGGTCGATGACGTTGAGCCGCGGGTTGGCGACGGTCTCGACGAACACGACCCGGGTGTTCGGGCGTAGCGCCGCCCGAAAGTGCTCCGGCTCGTCCGGGTTCACGAAGCTGCACTCGATACCGAAGCGCGCGAGCGTGACCGACAGCAGCGACACGGTGCCGCCGTACAGCGTGTCGGCCGCGACGATGTGATCGCCCTGCCGGCACAGCGTCAGCAGCGCGACCATCTCGGCGGCCATGCCGCTGGCGGTCGCAAGCGCGGCGCGCCCGCCCTCGAGCGCGGCGATGCGCTGCTCGAGCACGGCCACCGTCGGGTTGCCGATCCGGCTGTAGACGTTGCCGAAGGTCTGCAGGTCGAACAGGCTCGCGGCGTGCTCGGCGGAGTCGAACACGTAGGCGGCGGTCTGGTGGATCGGCACGGCCCGCGAGCCGGTCTCGGCATCGGGGACATGCCCGGCGTGCAGGCAGAGGGTTTCGATGCCGAAGTCGCGGTCGGGCATTGCGGATCCGTTCGGAGTGGGTGGGGCGGGCCGACGTGGTGCCCGGCAGTCTACCGGTCGCGGACAGCCCGGCCGGTGGCCCCGCGCGGGCGCTCCTGCATCGCCGGCGCCACGCCCGGCGTCGTGGCGCTCGAGACCCGCGCGGCCTGGCCGTCGGGCACGGGGCAGTCCGAGGGCGGCGGGGCCGGGCATTGGCGACGCCTCGATGTGGCGCGCAGGACGCTCCCGACGAACCGCAGGCGACCGATCGACGATACCCAATGGCGGCCCGGGCCGGTCGCTCAGGGCGCGACGGGCCTGCGCCGGGCCGAGATCACGCCGGTGTCGACGCCGGCCCAGCCCAGGCCACCGAACAGCCGGCCGTGCTCGATCTTCACGCAGCGGTCGGTCACCGAGTCGAGGCCCGCCTCGCGGGCGAGCGCGTCGGCCTCGGCGTTGACGACGCCGAGCTGCTGCCACAGGGTCCGGGCGCCGATGGCGATTGCGTCCCGCGCGATCGGCGGCACGTCCGCGGCCTTGCGGAACACGTCGACCATGTCGACCGGAAACGGGATGTCGCGCAGCGACGCATAGGCCTTCTGACCCAGTATCTCGGGATACCTGGGGTTGACCGGGACGATCCGGTAGCCGTGGGCGAGCATGTACTTGGCCGCGAAATAGCTCGGCCGGAACCAGTCGGCCGACAGGCCGACGACCGCGATCGTGCGGTTCGTGCAGAGGATGCGGCGCAGCGTGGCGAGGTCGGGCATCGGATCCGGGCGCAGGTGGCGAAGACCCGTCAGTCTCGGCCGCCTGGGTGCGGCGCGCAAGCACGGCCTCGAGGGCCGTGATCGGCGGACACCATGGACCTTTCCAGACCCGGGCCCGCCGGCGGCTTTGCTATGCTCGGCGCCACCCATCCATGCATGCCCCGATCCACCGGAGTGACACCATGAAGCTCGCCACGCTCAAGGACGGCAGTCGCGACGGGCAGCTGCTCGTAGTGTCGCGCGACCTCTCGAGCGCCCACGTCGCGCAGGGCATCGCGCCGACCCTGCAGCGGGCGCTCGACGACTGGGCCTTCGTCTCGCCCCAGCTCGCCGACCTCTACGCGACGCTCAATGGCGGCAAGGCGCGGCACGCGTTCGCCTTCGAGCCGGAGCGCTGCGCGGCACCGCTGCCGCGCGCCTGCCAGTGGGCCGACGGATCGGCCTACGTGAACCACGTCGAGCTGGTGCGCCGCGCGCGCAACGCCGACATGCCTGAGTCCTTCTGGAAGGACCCGCTGATGTACCAGGGCGGATCCGACGACTTCCTGGGGCCGCGCGACGACGCGCCCTTCGTGTCGGAGGACTGGGGCATCGACTTCGAGGCCGAGGTCGCCGTCGTGACCGACGACGTGCCGATCGGCGCGACGCCCGAGCAGTGCGCCGACCACATCCGGCTGCTGATGCTGGTCAACGACTGGAGCCTGCGCAACCTGATTCCGGCGGAGCTGGCCAAGGGCTTCGGATTTTTCCAGAGCAAGCCCGCGACCGCGTTCGGGCCGGTCGCGGTGACGCCCGACGAGCTCGGCGACGCGTGGCACGACGGCAAGGTCCACCTGCCGATGCACTGCCGCTGGAACGGCCGCTTGGTGGGCGAGGCGCTGGCCGGCGAGGACATGGTGTTCGACTTCCCCCGCCTGGTCGCGCACGTGACCAAGACCCGGCGCGCGCGCGCCGGCAGCATCGTCGGCTCGGGCACCGTGTCGAACAAGGACGCGAGCCGCGGCTGGTCGTGCATCGCCGAGGTCCGCGCCCTCGAGATGATCGAGTCGGGCACGCCCCGGACCGAGTTCATGAAGTTCGGCGACACCATCCGGATCGAGATGGTCGGCACCGACGGCCAATCGGTGTTCGGGGCGATCGAGCAGAAGGTGGTGAAGGCCGGCGGCTGAGCGGCTGCGGGCATGGCGCGGGACGCGGGGCGACCCGCGCGATCGCCCGGTCACTCGGTCACTCGGTCACTCGGTCGGCAGGAAGCCCTCGATCGACAGGTAGCGCTCGCCGGTGTCGTAGTTGAAGCCGAGCACCCGGCTGCCGGCGGGCAGCTCCGGCAGCTTCCTGCCGATGGCCGCAAGCGTCGCGCCCGACGAGATCCCCACCAGGATGCCTTCCTCGCGTGCCGAGCGGCGCGCCATCTCCCGCGCCTCCTCGGCCTCGACCTGGATCACGCCGTCGAGCAGCGAGGTGTCCAGGTTGGCCGGGATGAACCCGGCGCCGATGCCCTGGATGGGGTGCGGCGAGGGCTGGCCGCCGGAGATGACCGGCGATGCCGCCGGCTCGACCGCGAACACCTTGAGCTTAGGCCAGGCGGCCTTGAGCACGCGCGCGCAGCCGGTCAGGTGGCCGCCCGTGCCGACGCCGGTGATCATCGCGTCGAGCCCGTCGGGGAAGTCGCGCAGGATCTCGCGGGCGCTCTCGCGGACATGGACCTCGACGTTGGCGGGATTCTCGAACTGCTGCGGGATCCACGACCCGGGCGTCTCGGCGGCCAGCTCGTGCGCGCGCGCGATCGAGCCCTTCATGCCCTTCTCGCGCGGCGTCAGCACGAACTTGGCGCCGTAGGCGAGCATCAGGCGCCGGCGCTCGACGGACATGCTGTCGGGCATCACCAGCACCAGCGGGTAGCCCTTCACCGCAGCGACCATCGCCAGCCCGACGCCGGTGTTGCCGGAGGTCGGCTCGATGATCGTGCCGCCGGGCCTGAGCGTGCCGCTGCGCTCGGCCTCCTCGACCATCGCCAGCGCGATACGGTCCTTGATCGAGCCGCCGGGGTTGGCGCGCTCGGACTTGATCCAGACCTCGGCCGCACCGAACAGCCGGTTGATGCGGATGTGCGGCGTGTTGCCGATGGTCTCGAGGATGCTGCCTGCCTTCATGTCGTGCGCTCCGCTCCAGGTCGATCGGGCAGGGTAACGCCGCCGGCGCGGCCGCGCCACGTTCCTGCCCGGCGCGCATGTGCTCATGCGCCGGCGACGGCTGCGGGGCGCGTCATAATCGGGCGCGGCTCCGCCCGAGGACGGTCTCTCCCGCCCCATGCACCACCTCTCTTTCCGGCCACCGGTCCCCCCATGTCCGTCCTGATCCTGAGCAAGCCGATGCCGCCCGAGACCTTCGCGCAGGCGCTGCGCGCGCGCGGCTTCGGTCATCCGATCCACACCTCGCTCGACGGGGTCGACCCGGCCTCGGTGCGCTGGCTGATCGCGTGGCGGCTGCCCGCGGGCGTGCTCGCGCGCCTGCCGAACCTGGAGCTGCTGTTCTGCTGCGCGGCCGGCGCCGACAAGCTGCTCGCCACGCCCGACCTGCCGCCCGGCCTGCCGGTCGCCCGGGTGGCCGACGACGCGCAGGCGACCGAGCTCTCGCAGTACGTGGTGCACGCCGCGCTCGACCACCTGCGCCTCGCACCGCGCTACCGCGCTCAGCAGGCGGCGCGCGACTGGACCCGGCATCGCGCGCCCTCGGTCGGCGTGCCTGCGCTGGTGCTGGGCCTGGGGCCGATCGGCCTGCGGATCGCGCGCTCGCTCGCGGCGCTCGGCTTCGAGGTGACGGGCTGGAGCCGCGGCCCGCGCACCGAGCCCGGCCTGCGGACCTGCAGCGGCGCCGAGGGCCTGGCCGGCGCGCTGCCGGCGGCGCGCGTGCTGGTGTGCGCCCTGCCGCTCACCGCGCAGACCGCGGGCCTGATCGACGCGCGGGTCCTGTCGTTGCTGCCGCGCGGCGCGTTCTTCGTGAACATCGGGCGCGGCGGCCATGTCGTCGAGGCCGACCTGCTCGCGGCGCTGCGCGACGGACGGCTCGGCGGCGCGGCGCTCGACGTGCAGGCGCGCGAGCCCATGCCGGCGGACGACCCGCTGTGGGACGCGCCCAACCTCACGATCACGCCGCACGTCGCCGGCCAGCTCGATCCGCTCGCGACCGTTGCGCAGTTCATGGACGAGGTGGCGCGGCAGGCGCGCGGCGAGGCGCTCGCCCATCCGGTCGACGCCCTGCGGGGGTACTGACACCGCGCCGGCCGCGGACGTCGTTGTGGGGGCCTGAGCCCTGCTGCTATCGTTCGCTGTGTCCGGGGGCGGCCCCGGACCGCCGCAGCACGGTCACTTCCAGCCGCCGCAGGACTCCCAACAAGGGGCGCACGATGTCCGGACCAGGCAATGCATTCGACATGAGCAAGATGGCGATGGGCGGCTTCGGGCAGATGTTCGACAGCGTCGAACTCGTCAAGCGCGCATGGTCGGGCCTGAACATCCCGGGCACGCTGGTGCCCACGGTAGACGTGGAGGAACTCGACAAGCGCATCGCCGACCTGAAGGCGGTCGAGCAGTGGCTGAATCTCAACCTGAGCCTGCTGCGCGGCACGATCCAGGGCCTCGAGATCCAGCGCGGCACGCTCGCCGCGGTCAAGGCCTTCGGCGCGTCGATGGGCGGCATGGGCATGCCGGGCACCGCCCAGGCGCAGGCGGCGCGGCCCCGCCCCGCCCCGGCCGCGCCCGCGCCCGCGGCCGCGGCACCCGCCCCGCCGCCCGAGCCGCCCCCCGCCCCGGCCGCCGCAGTGCCGCCGATGATTGCCGGCATCAACCCCGGCGCGTGGTGGACCTTGCTGCAGCAGAACTTCAACCAGGTGGCCGAGGCCGCGATGTCCGGCGTCGGGCTGCAGGGCGCCGCAGCCGCCGGGGCGCTCAAGGCGGCGGCCGACGCGACCGCCCCGCGCACGTCGCCAGCCCCGAAGCGTGCGGCCGGCGCGAAGGCGCCCCCCGCCAGGAAGCGCGCGCCCGCCAGGAAGCGGGCCGCGCCGTCGCGCGCGCCGCGCGGCGCCCCCTGAGGCGCCCAACGGCACATCGATGAACCGTTTCCGGCACGGCCATGCGACCCATCCCGACTGGCGGATGGCGACCGAGCTCGCGCTCGCCCAGGTCGAGGCCCGCGAGCGCACGCCCGGCTGGTCGCCCGGCGGCAACCTCGGCCTGGTGTACTTCACCGCCGCCCTCGCACCGCAGGCCGGCGACATCCTCGAGCTGCTTCGCCAGCGCACCGGCATCGACGACTGGGTCGGCACCTGCGGCCAGGGCGTGATCGCCACCGGCGCCGAATACGACGACGAGCCGGCGATCTCGCTGATGCTCGCCGACCTGCCGCCCGACGGCTTCAGGGTGTTCTCCGGGGCGCTGCCCCCGCCCCCGCTCGGGGCTACCACCGCGGGCGGCGCGGTCGCGGCGCAGGCGGCGCTGGTGCACGCCGACCCGGCGACGCCCGACCTCGCCGAGCTGGTGGGCGACATGGCAGGCAAGGTGGCCCACGGCATGCTGTTCGGCGGCATCGCGAGCGGGCGCGTCGCGCCGCTGCCGCAGCTTGCCAACCAGGTGCTCGCCGGCGGACTGTCGGGGGTCGTGTTCTCGTCGGAGGTCGACCTTCGCATGCGGGTCACACAGGGCTGCTCGCCGCTGGCAGGCGAGCACGTGATCTCGGGGTGCAGCTCCAACCTGATCCGCACGCTCGACGGCCAGCCGGCCCTCGACGTGCTGCTCGCCGACCTCGGCGTCGGCGAGGAGGCGCGCGCGAGCCGGGACGGCGCGGCGCTGATGCGCGCGCTGCCCGCCGAGCGCTTGCGCGCGGGGCTGTTCGTCGGGCTGGCCGACGGTCAGGCGCCGGCGCGCGGGCCGCGGCCCGGCTTCGGCGACTACATCGTGCGCAACCTCGTGGGCATCGATCCGCACAACCGACTGGTCGCGGTCGCCGCGCTCCCGCAGGAGGGCGACCGCGTGGTGTTCTGCACCCGCGATGCGAAGGCCGCGCGCGCCGACCTGGTGCGCATTTGCACGGAGCTGCGCGACGAGCTCGAGACCGACGGGCTGGCCGTGCGCGGCGCGGTCTACGTGTCCTGCGTCGCGCGCGGCCGCTCGCTGTTCGGGTCGCCGTCGGCGGAGGTCGCGCTGATCCAGTCGCAGCTCGGCGAGTTCCCGATGGTGGGCTTCTTCGCCAATGGCGAGATCGCCAACCACCAGCTGTACGGGTACACCGGCGTGCTCACCCTGTTCACCGGACCGCGCGCCGAGGACTGAACCGGGGCCGCCCGGGTCAGTCGCGCGGGTCGGCGCCCGGGTGCAGCGCCTCGACCCAGACGATGGCCGCGACCGTGGCGGCCACCGCCAGCCAGCCCAGCACCCCGTAGTGCTCGATGCGACCGTCGGGCGTGCGCACGAGGATGGCGCCACCGACGTAGGCGGCCCCTGCCTGCGACAGCGACTGCACCGATGCGTTCAGGCTCATGAAGGTGCCGCGCAGCCGCGGCACGGCGCTCGAGGTGATGATCGCGATCGCCGGGATCATGCGCGCAGGCACGACCACGAAGAACAATGTCGAGGCGGCCACGGCCCACCACAGCGGCAGCGGCGGCAGGTGCGTGGTCAGCAGCAGCGGCACGATCGAGGCGATCGCGAGCAGGCGGTACATGCGCCTGCGCCCGATCCGGTCCGACCAGCGCCCCACCAGCCGCGAGGTGATCAGCGTCGCGGTCCCACCCACCAGATAGAGCAGGGGCAACTGCTGCTCGGTGATGCCGACGGTACCCGTCATGTACAGGCTGATGAACGGGATCACCATGAACGCCGAGAACATCAGCAGCACGACGAAGGCATAGGCGCGCAGGTGGTTGGGGTTGCGCAGCACCGCCAAGACCGGCCAGAACGCCGCCTTCACCGGATGCACGTCGGCGTCGCGCTCGCGCAGGTGGGCGTTCATCGGCGGCAGCACGCGGCGCGCGTTCCACCAAGCGACCGCGGCCATCGCGGCGACGAAGAAGAAGGGCGCATGCCAGCCGAACCAGCCGGCGAACAGCAGGCCGATCGGCACGCCCGCGATGGTGGCGAGCGAGAAGGCCGACATCACCATGCCGGTGGCCGCGCCGCGCCGCTCCTCGGGGATCTGGTCGGCGATCACGGTGTAGACGGTCGCGCCCATCAGGCCGCCGGCGGCGCCGCCCAGCGCGCGCGCCGCCAGCAGCATCGGGTAGCCCGGGGCGAAGGCCGCGCCGAGCAGCGCCGCGACGTAGATGCCGAACAGCACCAGCAGCACGCGACGCCGGTCGAAGCGGTCGACGAACAGCGCGCCGAGGAAGCCCGCGGCCGCCGCCGAGAAGGTGTACACCGACACCAGCAGCCCGAACTCCCCGGGGCCGATACCGAAGGTCCGCATCAGCACGGGGCCGAGCGGCGACATCACCATGAAATCCGCGACGTAGACGAACTGGATCGCGGCAAGCGCGAGCAGCAGCCGCGCCTCCGATCGGGGATCGGTCATCGATGGACTATAGCCGATCGCCAACGGCCGGCGGACCGCCACGCGCCAGGCGCGGCGCGTCGATGGGCATCCCTGTGGTGGCGGCGCTGGCCTCGGGTCACCGCTCGCGCGCACTGCGCGCTCGACGGGAATGGACTCGTTGCCGCCGGGCCGGCCAGCCCAGCGACGTTTACGCGTCCCGGTGCGCGTCCCGCCACCGGCGCAGCGCCGGCTGGATGTCGCGCAGGTCGGCCAGCACCGTGACCTGCCCCGGCGGACGACGCTGCAGGATCGGGCAGTGCCCGCCTGCCCAGATCTCGGTGGCCGCGGGCAGCTTCTCGCGCAGCTCGGTCAGGCTGTCGACCACGTGGTTGGGGTTGGCCACCGCCGAGAACGACAGCGCCACGACGTCGGAGCGGTGCGCGTTGGCGGCCAGCACGATGTCCCACACGGGCGTCTGCACGCCGAGCGACACGCAGCGGCAGCCCTCCAGCGCGAGGATCGCCTCGGCCATCAGCAGGCCCAGCCCGTGCGACTCCTGGGGGATGGTGGTCAGCAGCACGCGCGGCTGGCGCGCCGGTTCCGGGATGGTGCTGATCGCGTTGCGCAGCACGACCTGCAGCGACTCGGTGAACAGGTGCTCCTCGAAGACCTCGACGTAGCCGCGCGCCCAGGCGTCGCCGATCATCTGCGTGAGAGGCGCGACCACCTCCATCACGAAACGCTCCATGCCCAGGCGAAGCTGCGCCTGCGACAGCGCGCGGCGCAGGCCTTCCACCTGGTGGGCCTTGACGAGATCCAGGTAGCGCTGCAGGTCCTCGTGCTCGGCCATGACGTCGACCATCGAGCGGGGCGAGACGCTGGACTGCTGGGCCTCGGCGGCGAGCGTCTGGAGGTCCTCGATGGCGAGGTGGATCACCTTGCCTGGCCGGTGCCCGCCGTCCATGAGCCGACGCAGCACGCGAAGCTTGTCGACCTGATCGATCGGGTAGATGCGCTCGCCGAACTGGTCGCGATCCGGTGTCGGGAAGCCGTAGCGGCGCTCCCAGACCCTCAAGGTATCCTTGGACAGTCCCGTGTCGCGCTCGACGGCGGCGATGGTGCGCGACAGTGAAGGAGTGGAACTGCGATCGTTCATGGGCGCGATGCTCGGTTGCCGGACACGCTCGACTGGCCCTGACCTGGACACCGGGGGCTTTGTCCTGGACAACTATTGACCGGACACATCAAGCTCCGTAGTATAGGTTCGGAAAATCGATTTGACTAGGACAACATGTTTGGCAGAAAAGGCATGATCGCCGTTTTCCGCCCCGCTGCGGTGACCGGCGGCGCCGCTGTGTTGTTTTGCCCGCCTTTTGACCTGGACAAGACATCGGTCGCACCCGCCGCGGAACGCGCCCAACGGCCCGCTTCTGCCGCCTGCCCCCGGTTTTCTGGAACGGGCGCTGCCCGGCCCCCTGGATCCGCGCCTGTTCGGCGAGATTGAAAGGATCCTGGTCCGCTAGCGACCGACAGCAACCGTAACTGTTAAGTCATTATGTGACTATCCGGTACAAATCGGGTATGATCCCAGACTGCGCGCCCCTTGGACGGAGCCGAACCATGAACGCCCCCGAGAAGATCTTCCTGCCCGACGTCCAGTCGACAACCGAGCTGCGCAAGCTCGCCATCCAGGGGGTTGGGGTCAAGGACGTGGTGTTCCCGCTGACCGTCCGCACCGCGCGCGGCCCGCAACCCACCGTGGCCAGCATCGACGACGGGGTCGCGGCCTACACGGTCGGGTCCGCGAACTTCGAGTCGATCCACAACCACTCGGCCTACGCGCGCATCGAACGCGCCCGGGCCGCTGCCTGAGCGGTCTGCGCCCATGCACGCGCCACTCAGGATCGCGGTCGTCGGCGGGGGCATCGCCGGCCTGGGGGCGGCCCACCGGCTGGCGCCGCACCACCGGGTCACGCTGTTCGAGGCGGCCGACCGTGTCGGGGGGCACACGAACACGGTCGATGCCACGGTCGGCGGCACCACCTACCCGGTGGACACCGGCTTCCTGGTGTTCAACGAGCGCACCTACCCCAACCTGATCGCGCTCTTCGAGTCGCTGGACGTGCCCACGGCCATGTCCGAGATGTCGTTCTCGGTGTCGGTCGGCCCGCACGACTTCGAGTGGTGCGGCAGCAACCTGGCGGCACTGTTCGCGCAGCCGACCAACGCGCTGTCGCCGCGCTTCTGGTCGATGCTGCGCGACATCCTGCGCTTCAACCGAGAGGCGACCGCGCTCGCCCGCGATGCGGCCCGCGCCGCGGACGCCGCCGTGCCGCTGGGCACCTGGCTGGCGCGGCAGGGCTTCGGCAGCCCGTTTCGCGACGGCTACCTCCTGCCGATGGCGGCCGCGATCTGGTCGTGCCCGACGGCCACGATGCTGGCCTTCCCGGTCGGCAGCTTCGCGCGCTTCTGCGACAACCACGGGCTGCTCCAGGTCGCCGACCGCCCCCGCTGGTTCACCGTGCAGGGCGGCGCCCGGCAGTACGTCAGCAAGATCCTCGCAGGGCTGCACGACGTGCGCACCGGCACGCCGGTCCGTGGCATCCTGCGCTCGCCGCTCGGCGCCGAGCGCGACACGGTCGGGGTGATCACCGACGCGGGCCGCGAGACCTTCGACCACGTGGTGCTCGCATGCCACAGCGACCAGTCGCTGGCGATGCTGCTCGATCCGCAGCCCGACGAACGTGCGATCCTCGCAGCCGTGCCCTACCAGCCCAACCGCGCCTACCTGCACACCGACCTGGCCCTCATGCCGCGTCGGCGGCGGGCTTGGGCCGCCTGGAACTACCTCAGCTCGGGCCGGTTCGGCGCGCCCGGGCAGGCCGCCGCCGGCGACCCGTCGGTGGCCGTGACCTACTGGCTCAACCGCCTGCAGCCGCTGCCCTTCGACCGGCCGGTGCTGGTCACGCTGAACCCTGCCGAGGCGCCGCGCGACGAGCTCACGCTGGGCGTCTTCGACTACGCTCACCCGGTGTTCGACACTGGTGCGATCGAGGCGCAGCGCCGGATCCCGGCGATCCAGGGACAGCGCAACACCTGGTTCGCCGGGGCCTGGACGGGCTTCGGCTTCCACGAGGACGGCTTGCGCTCCGGGCTGGACGTGGCGCGCGACCTGCTGGCGCGGGAAGACGCCCGGCGCGGCCCGAGCGTCGCGCTGCCGGTGGCCGCCTGAACGGCAGCGCGGGCAGAGGCGAAGGACCGGCACCATGGACGACAGCGCACTGACCGGCCCGGCCTTGCAGTTCGGGTTCGGGCCGATCCGCCACGCGCGCCTGCGCCCGGTGCGCCATGCGTTCAGCTACGCGGGCTTCTTCCTGCGCATGCGGATCGACGGCGACGCCGCACGCCGCGCGTCGGCGGGGCTGGGCGTCTGGTTCGGCTACGACCGCCGCGGCGCGATGTCGTTTCGCAGTGCCGACCACGGCGACGGCTGCACGCCGCTCGACGCCTGGGTGCGCGGACTCTGCACGCGGGCCGGCGTGGTGGCGGACGGGCCGCTGTGGCTGCACGCCTTTCCTCGCGTGCTCGGGTACGCGTTCAAGCCGGTCAGCTTCTGGTTCTGCCACCGTGCCGACGGCGCGCTGGTGGCGGTGGTGGCCGAGGTCAACAACACCTTCGGCGAGCGGCACTGCTACCTGCTCGCCGAGCCCGACGGCGCGCAGCTCGCGCAGGGCCGCGAACTGCGCGCAAGAAAGGTCTTCCACGTCTCTCCGTTCTGCTCGCTCGAGGGCGACTACGCCTTCCGCTTCATGAACCGCCGCGACCGCGCACTCGCCCGTATCGACTATCACGACGCCGAGGGGCCGCTGCTCCTCACCAGCCTGAGCGGCGAGCTGATGCCGGCCGACCGCTCGGTGGCGCGCCGCGCGCTGTTCGGCCATCCGCTGTTCACGATCGGGGTGATCGCCCGGATCCATTGGCAAGCGCTTAAGCTCTGGCGCGCGCACGTTCCCTTCCACCGCAAGCCCGATCCGCCCGAGGCATTCGTTTCCAGGGGTCACCGATGAACCGCTCCGCCAGCCGGCGCCCGATGCTTGATTCGCAATCCACCCGGCTGCTGAACCCGGCCGCCGCCCCGATGCTCGACGGCACGCAGCTGGCCGGCGGCCCGGCTGCGCGCGTCCCGGCAGGGCCGATGCCAGCGGCCGCGCACGCGGTGCTGGCGCTGCTGCAGCGACTCCAGCACGGACGGATCGTGCTGACCACGCCCGACGGCGAGGTGATGAGCTTCGGGGCCGGCGAGCCGCACGCGTCCATCCGCCTGAGCAACTGGAAGGTGTTCGGCGCGGCGCTGTCGCGGGGGGACATCGGATTCGCCGAGAGCTGGATCGACGGCGACTGGCACACCGACTCGCTCGCGGCGCTGCTCGAGGTGCTGGTGGCCAACCGCGACGTGGTCGAGCGCGCCATCTACGGACACTGGTGGGGCCAGGCGCTGTACCGGATACGGCACCTGTTCAACCGCAACAGCCGGGCCGGGTCGCGGCGCAACATCCATGCGCACTACGACCTAGGCAACCCGTTCTACGCCGTGTGGCTCGACCCGAGCATGACCTATTCGAGCGCGCTGTTCGGCGACGACCCGGCACGCTCCCTGCAGGACGCGCAGACGGCCAAGTACCGCCGCATCCTCGACCAGCTGGCCCTGCCCGCAGGTGCCCGCGTGCTCGAGATCGGCTGCGGCTGGGGCGGCTTCGCCGAGCTCGCGGCACGCGACGGGCTGCTGGTCACCGGCCTGACGCTGTCGACCGAACAGCACGCATGGGCGACCCGTCGACTCGCCGACGCGGGCCTCGCCGACCGTGCGCGCTTCCTGCTCCAGGACTACCGGGACGAGCACGGCCGCTATGACGCGATCGTCTCCATCGAGATGTTCGAGGCGGTTGGCGAGCAGTACTGGCCCGGCTACTTCGAGACGCTGCGCCGCTGCCTCGTGCCGGGCGGGCGCGCGGTGGTGCAGACCATCACCATCGACGAGTCGCTGTTCGAGCGCTACCGGCGCAGCACCGACTTCATCCAGCAGTACATCTTCCCGGGCGGCATGCTGCCCTCGCCCACCGTGTTCGAGCGCAGCGCGGGTGTCGCGCGCCTCGCGATGGAGGACCGATTCGGGTTCGGACTCGACTACGCGCGCACGCTCAAGCTGTGGCGCGAGTCGTTCATGGCCGAGCTGCCCCGCATCGCCGCGCAGGGCTTCGACGCGCGCTTCGCGCGGACCTGGGAGTTCTACCTCGCCTACTGCGAGGCTGGCTTCGCCCGGCGCAACACCGACGTCGTGCAGTTCACGCTGCGCGCACCGGCCTGAACGCCATGGGTATCCGCAATCCGTTCGCCGCCTGCCTGCTCGCAGCGGCCCTGCTCGGCGCCGCGGCGCCGGCGGCAGCCTCCATCGCGGTGCCTGCATCGGTCGCCTCGACGCTGGATGACGCGCGCCTGGCGGGGGAGGGCGAGCTGCGCTGGTTCGGGCTGAAGGTCTACACCGCGCAGCTGTGGGTGGGGCCCCGCGGTATGCGTGTCGAGCGTGCCGCTGCGCTGCCCTTCGCGCTGCATCTGAGCTACGCCACCGGCATGAAGGGGCTCGCGATCGCCGAGCGCAGCATCCAGGAGATCGAGCGGATGGGCTTCGGCGACACGCAGCGTCGCGGCCGGTGGTTCACCGACATGAAGCAGCTGTTCCCGGACGTCGCGCGCGGCGACCGCCTCACCGGCGTGCACGAGCCGGGCCGGGGCGCGCGCTTCTTCCACAACGACCGCCCCATCGGCTCGGTCGCGGACCCGGATTTCGCGACGGCCTTCTTCGCGATCTGGCTGGACGAGCGGACGGTGGCGCCGTCGCTGCGCGATGCGCTGCTGCGGCAGGCCTTGCTGGGCGCCGGGGCGAAGCCGTGACCATCGCCGGCCCCGCCGGCGTCGATGCGGCGGTCCCGGTGGCGCCTGCCGCCGCCCCGACCGGCACACCGCTGCGCCCGCGGGACTACCTCGCCTACGGCGCGCTGCGTGCGCCGCTTGCGCTGCTCGAGCTGCCGCTGTTCGTGCTGCTGCCCACCTTCTACGCCGAGAAGCTCGGGGTCGACCTCACGGTGATCGGTGCGATCCTGTTCTTCACGCGGCTCGTCGACGCAGTCGCTGATCCGACCGTCGGCGTACTGCTCGACCGCCGCCCCGCAGCGGACACCTATCGACGCTGGATCCTGTGGGCGCTGCCGGTGCTCGCCCTCGGATACTGCGCGGTCTTCACGCCGCCGTCCGGGGTGTCCCTGCCGGCGTGGCTCGCGGTCTCCTCGGTGGTCACCTACCTCGCCTACTCGGTGGTGTCGATCTCCTACCAGGCCTGGGGCGCGCGACTGGGCGATGGTCCCCTCGAACGGGTGCGCGTGACCGCGAGCCGCGAGAGCTTCGGCCTGCTGGGCGTGCTGCTGTCGGCGAGCCTGCTGCTCCCCGAGCGGGCCGGGTGGCTGGTCGCGCTGTTCGTCGCCTCCGCCGCGATCGGCGCGGTCGCGATCGCGCGCGCGCCCCTGCCGCGGCCTGCCGTGCCGTCGGCGCCCCACGCAGGCGCCGCCGACGGCACGACCCCGGCGATGCCCAGCCTGCGCGCGCAGCTCGGCTCGACCTGGCGCGACGTCTCGGGGAGCCGCGCATTTCGCTGGATGCTGGGCGCGTTCATGGTCAACGGCATCGCCACCGCGATCCCCGCGACCCTGGTCCTGTTCTACGTCGGCGACGTGCTGCAGGTGCCGCAGCAGGCGCCGCTGTTCCTGATCGCCTATTTCCTCGCCGCCGCGATCGGCATGCCGGTATGGGTACGCATCGCGCGCGTCGCGGGTCTGCGCAACGCCTGGCTGTTCGGCATGGCGCTGGCGGTGTTCGCCTTCGTGTGGGCCTTCGGGCTGGGCGCGGGCGACACCACCGCCTTCCTCGCGGTGTGCATCGTGACCGGCTTCGCGCTCGGCGCCGACCTCGCCGTCCCGCCCGCGCTGCTCGCCACGGTGCTCGCCGAGGAGGACGCGCCGCGCGCACGCGATGGCGCCTTCTTCGGCGTGTGGAGCCTCGCCACCAAGCTCAACCTCGCCGCCGCCGCCGGCCTCGCGCTGCCCGTGCTCGGCCTGCTCGGGTACACGCCCGGCGCGCATGCCGGCAACACGGTCGCGCTGTCCGTGACCTACGCGCTGCTGCCGAGCGCGCTCAAGCTGCTGGCGGGTATCGTGCTGCTGCTCGCGCCGCTGCCCCCCGACGACCGCCCCATCGAGATCCGCCCATGACCTTCGCCCCGACCCCCACCACCGGGACCGCCCGGCTGCCGCGTCGCGCCGCCCTCGGCGGTCTCGTCGGCGCGCTCGTGCTTGCCGGCGGTTGCGCAGGGCCCGACCCGGCCGCCTATGCCACCGAGAGGCCGGTGCTCGACCTGCGCAGCTACTTTGACGGCGAACTCGACGCCTGGGGCCTGTTCCAGGACCGGTCGGGCAAGGTGGTGCGCCGCTTCACCGTCAAGATGAAGTGCGCGTGGCAGGGCGACACCGGCACGCTCGACGAGGACTTCACCTACTCCGACGGCACGAAGGAAAGGCGCGTCTGGACGGTCCGCAAGCTGCCGGGCGGGCGCTACGTGGGCACCGCGGGCGACGTGGTCGGCGAGGCTCAGGGCGTCGCGTCGGGCAACGCGCTCAACTGGCGCTACACCCTTGCCCTGGTGGTCGACGGCAGCACCTGGAACGTCCAGTTCGACGACTGGATGTACCTGATCGACGACCGCGTGATGCTCAACCGCGCGACGATGAGCAAGTTCGGCGTCCGGCTGGGCGAAGTCCTGCTGTCGTTCACCAAGCGCTGAGCCGCGATGCAGACACCCTTCATGCCGGGCCCTCCGATGCGCGCGTCCCGTCCCCTCTTCGCCCCCCTCAACCCCGCCTTCGACGACTGGTCGGGGCGCCGCGTGTGGGTCGTCGGCGCCTCGAGCGGCATCGGCGCCGAGCTCGCCCGCACGCTGCAACGGCGCGGCGCGCGCGTCGCGGTGTCGGCCCGGCGCGCCGACGCGCTGCGCGAGGTGATGGCCGCGCAGCCTGGGCCCCCGCTGGACGCCGAGGACCCGACCCTGCCCGCTGAGATCCTGCCGCTCGACGTCAACGAAGCCGATGCGGTCGCCGACGCATGCCGGGTGCTGCGCGAGCGCTGGGGCGGCATCGACCTCGTGCTGTGGGTGGCCGGCACCTACTCCCCGATGCAGGCCGACACCTTCGAGCTCGGCGCGGCACGGCGCATGCTGGACACCAACCTGGTCTCGGTGTTTGGCGGGCTGGCGGCGCTGCTGCCGATGCTGCTCGAGCAGCGCGCCGGCGGCATCGCGCTGATCTCGAGCGTCGCGGGCTACAGCGGCCTGCCCCAGGCGCTGGTGTACGGGCCCACCAAGGCGGCTATGATCAACCTCGCCGAGTCGCTGTACCTGGACCTCCACCCGTCGGGCATCGGCGTCTACCTGGTGTCGCCGGGCTACGTCGACACGCCGGCCACCGCCTCCAACGCCTACCGCATGCCGGCGCTGATCAGCGCGCGCGAGGCGGCGGCGGAGACGCTCGACGGCATCGCCGCCGGCCGCTTCGAGATCCACTACCCCAAGCGCTTCACCCTGTGGCTCAAGCTCGCCCGGCTGCTGCCCTATCGCCTCTACTTCGCACTGGTGCGGCGGGTGACCGGCACCTGAGCGCAGCCTGGAGCCCTCCATGTCCGACCCGCATCCGCCCGCCCCGCGCGCGCCCGACCCGGTCGCGACCCACGTGGCGCGGGTGCGCGCGTTCTTCGAGTCGATCGGCCCGCAGGACGTCGCGCGTATCGGTGAGGTCTATGCGGCCGACGCGTGGTTCAAGGACCCCTTCAACGAGGTCCGCGGCGTTGCCGCAATCGCACGGATCTTCGAGCACATGTTCGAGCAGGTGGACGGCCCCCGCTTCGTGGTGCGCGACACCGTGGCGCAGGGCGACGCGGCGCTGCTGGTGTGGGACTTCGAGTTCGCCTTCCGTCGGCCGCTGCCTGCCGGCCCGCAATGCATCCATGGCTGCTCGCACCTGCGCTTCGATGCGGACGGGCGCGTCGCCCGGCACCGGGACTACTGGGACGTGGCCGAGGAGTTGTACGAGAAACTGCCCGTTCTGGGCGCAGTGATGCGACTTCTGCGCCGGCGCGGCGCGGTTCGCGAGGCTTGACCGGCACGACGGACGGAGGCGGCGACGGCGGGTGTCCCGGGTCTGGACGGCCCCGCGCCGGTGACTGGCGCTATCGCCGCATCCAATCCCCGCTGCTAGAATCGGTGGGCAGGCGTGTCGCGACCTTGGCGGACAGGTTTACGGTCCCGGCGCGACTCATCTCCGGCAGCCCTCATTTCGCGAGAGTCCATGCTTTATCCCGAACTGTTCAAGACGCTGGAGCGCGTGCGCTGGAGCCTCGACGACATCCCCTGGGGCCAGTTCGATCCATCCCTGCTGTCCGACGAGCAGGCACAGACGATCAAGCTGAATGCCATCACCGAGTGGGCGGCGCTGCCGGCCACCGAGATGTTCCTGCGCGACAACCGCCACGACTCCGACTTCAGCGCCTTCATGTCGGTGTGGTTCTACGAGGAGCAGAAGCACGCGCTCGTGCTGATGGAGTACCTGCGGCGCTTCCGGCCCGACATGGTGCCCACCGAGGCCGAACTGCACGCGGTGCGCTTCGAGTTCGACCCCGCGCCGCCGCTCGAGACGCTGATGCTGCACTTCTGCGGCGAGATCCGCCTCAACCACTGGTACCGCTGCGCCTCCGAGTGGCACACGGAGCCGGTGATCAAGCACATCTACGACATCATCTCGCGCGACGAGGCCCGCCACGGCGGCGCCTACCTGCAGTACATGAAGAAGGCGATCGCGGACGTCGGCGACGGCGCGCGCACCGCCTTCGCGAAGATCGGCCTGCTGATGGCGAGCGCACGGCGTACCGCGCAGGCGCTCCATCCGACCAACCTTCACGTCAACAAGGACCTGTTTCCCAATGACACCGTGCAGAGCCGCACGCCCGAGCCGGGCTGGCTCGAGCACTGGCTCGACGGGCAGATCCGCTTCGACGCGGTGTGGGAAGGCAAGGTCGTCGACCGCATCCTGCACAACCTGTCGCTGCTGTTCGGGCGCGAACTCACCACGGTGCAGGCCCTGAACAAGTACCGGCGCGAGCTGAACGCGGCAGCCGCGGCCTGAGCCGATTGCCGGCCGGGCAACCCGCGGTCGCGCCGCCGGCGGCGGCGTCCGCGCCGGTCGGGGCCGACGTCCTGCCGGGCGCCGTTCGCCCCCCGATGTTGCGCTCGACCCGGGAGGCAGTGCTATCCTGAGCGGCTTAGTCATTCGATCCACTCCCAGGATCCGAACACACCCATGGCACGTCCCAGCTACGAAACGATCAAGAAACAGATCGCCCGACTCGAGGCGCAAGCCAAGGCCATCGAAGCCGCCCGCGACGGCACCAAGGCACGCTCAGTAGAGCGGGTGCGAGCGCTGATGAAGAAGCTCGGCGTCGAGGTGGCCGACCTCGCGAGCCCGGTCCCGCCCAAGGGCCGCCGGGCCGCGAAGGCCGGCGCCCCCGGCAAGGCACCCGCCTCCAGGGCGGCCAGGAAGGGCGCCCGCGCGACGGTCGCCCCCAAGTACCGCGACCCCGAGTCCGGCACCACCTGGTCGGGCCGCGGCCGTACGCCGGTCTGGCTGGCGACGCAGATCGCGCAGGGCCGCAGCAAGGACGACTTCGCCATCGTCGAAGCAGCCAGGGCCGAGTAGGACGACGGCGCGACGGCGCCCGGCTCGCCGCGGCCGATCAGGCCTCGAGCCCGGCCGCCCAGACGTCGTAGAGCCGGTGCGCCAGCGCGCGCTGCGCGTCGAGGTGCAGGGCGAGCCCGGCCGCGATCCGATCCGGCGCCTGTACCGTCGCCACCCCGGCCATCGACACCGCCTCGCCGCGGTCCTTCGCGATCCAGAACTCGACCTTGGCCCGATCCGCTTCAGGGTGGAACTGCATTCCCAGGTGCAGGCCGCCCCACGTGAAGGCCTGCTGCGGGCAGGAGGCGTTGGCGGCGAGCGGCACCGCACCCGTCGGCAGCCCGAAGGCCTCGTAGTGCCACTGCATCACCACCGGCGAGCGCACCTCGCCGAACCAGCGGCGCGACGCCGCGTCGTCACCAACCTCGATCGCATGCCAGCCGATCTCGGGCATCGGACTGCGGCCCACGGTCGCGCCCAGCACGCGCGCCAGGAGCTGGCCGCCCAGGCAATGGCCGATCATCGGCACGCCGCGGTCGATCGCATGGCGGATCAGCCGGAGCTCGGCGCGGATGTGCTCGAGGTGCTCGTCGTTGGCGCTCATCGGACCGCCGAGAACGCATAGACCAGAGTAGGCGCTCACATCTTTTGGAATGGCCTCGCCTGCATGGACGCGCACCAGCGTCATCGGGCGGTCCCGGGCCGCCAGCCATTCGCCGAAGTGACCGGGGCCGTCGCCCTCCGAGTGCTCGATCACCAGCACCGCCCGCCTCCCATCCATACCGGCCATCCCGTGCGTCGCATCCCGATCGGGACCTTGCCGCGATTCTGCCCGAACCGACCGGATGGGCCGTGGGATGCCTGCGCGCGCCGGGCGAGGCGGACCGCAACGGCGTGCATCCGTGCCCCTGCTCACCCGTCGAACACGCCGCGCTTCGCCAGGCGCACGCGACGTGACAATCTGTATCCTGCCCATTCCACACGCTGCGCCGCGCCGTTACACTCACGCCGCGTGTCTTGCTCGCGCACGCCCTTTCCCACGGACACACCGACACGGGAGTACCCCGATGGCCGCCAAGTACCTGATCTCGACTGCATCCAACGGCAAGATCCATTTCGCGCTGAAAGCCGCCAACGGCGAGACGATCCTCTCCAGCCAGCTCTACGCGAGCCTGGACGGCGCCAAGCAGGGCATCGAGTCGGTCCGCGTGAACGGTCCGCTCGACGAGCGCTACCAGCGCCTGGACTCCGCACGCGGCGAGCCGTACTTCAACCTCGTCGCGGCCAACGGCCAGGTCATCGGCAAGAGTGAGATGTACTCGTCGGTCAAGGCCCGCGACAACGGCATCGAGTCGGTGAAGAAGAACTCCGGCGCGGTGGTCGACGACCGCAGCGAGACCAAGCCAACAGCCTGAGCCGTAGCGCCGGCCGCGCTCAGCCCTTGGGCGCGCAGGGCCGCGCGACCGCCTCGGGCATCGATGCGCGCAGCCGGCCCAGCTCGGCTACGACAGCGTCTGGCACCGGCCTCACCTGCAGCGTGATCCGGCCCGGCGACGGCCCTCGAGGCGCGACGCGCGCGCCCTTGACGCCGCGCTCGGTGATCGAGCGCTGCAGCGCCGCCGCCAGCTCCTCCTGTCGGAACAGACCCAGCGATATCGCCCCCTTCCAGGTGCCATCGGGCATCAGGTAGGTGTCGGTGACGCCACGCGCGCGCAGCTCGGCGAGCCGCTTGGCCAGGTCGGCCGACGACGGCGGCAGGTAGACCCAGTACGACGTGATGTCCTCCGCCCGGCGGGTGCTGACCGCCAGGTCGGGGGCGACCGCATCGAGCGCGACCTGCACCCGAACCGCCTCGACCTCGCCCATCGGGCCGATCTCGACGCAGGCGGCGCCCTTGAGCAGCGCGGCGATGGCGGCAGGGTCGGCCTGCGAGGCACCGCCCGGTGTCACCACCGGGGCGGGCGAAGCGGCCGGCGCAGGCGAAGCCGCCGCGGCCGCGGAGGCAGCGCCGGCGGGCGCGGGCGCGGACGCGGGCGAGGCGCCGGCGGCCGCAGGCGCCTGGCCGCCAGGCGCGGACGGCGCGGTCCCCGCCGCGGGCGCGCCCGCCCCGCCCGGCAGCCGTGAGGCGGGCAGCACGCGGAGCCGCTCGGGTTCGACCTGCCGCGCGATGCGGCCAGGATCGCGGCCGTCGCCGCCGAGGGGCGCCATCCAGCCACGGAACCAGCCGAACAGCAGCACGTTGGCGACCACCAGCAGGCTCAGGAACAGCTTCATCGCGCGGATGCCCCGGGCGAGGGCCGGGCCCACGGTGCGCCGCGCGCCGGGCCGTCTGCTCCGGAGGGTTCGTCCAGCGGGATCATCGTCTCGGGTCGGGTCGGTCGTTGGGGGTCGGTCCGGAGCGTCGTGAGCCGTTGCGGACCGCCACCGGCGGCGGTCACGACGGCGGGGTCGGCCCCGTGACGCCCGGGCGGACACCCCGTCGACCGCCAGGCGCCATGGTGATCCGAGTGTACGACAGAGGGCTGCACCGGGGCGCCCGGCTGCGGGGCTCGCGCAACGCGCCTGCGGTAAGCTTGCCCGCCATGAACGAAGAGACCGGCACCGAATTCTCGGCCTACGTGGTCTTCGGACGCGACGAGTGGGCCGCGCTGCGCGCGAGCACCCCGATGACGCTGTCCGAGCCCGACCTCGCGGCCTTGCAGGGCGTGCTCGAGCAGGTCTCGATCGAAGACGTCGTGCAGGTCTACCTGCCGCTGTCCCGACTGCTCAACCTGCACTTCCGGTCGGCGCGCCAGCTATCGGGCGTCAAGGACGAGTTCCTCGGCCGACTGGTCGGGCGGCGGCCCTACGTGATCGGCATCGCGGGCAGCGTCGCGGTCGGCAAGAGCACCTTCGCGCGCACGCTGCAGGCCCTGCTCGCGCGCTGGCCCGATCACCCGTCGGTCGCGCTGGTGACCACCGACGGCTTCCTGTACCCGAACGCGACGCTGCTCGAGCGCGGGCTGATGAAGCGCAAGGGCTTCCCGGAGAGCTACGACCGGCGCCGGATGATCGAGTTCCTCGCCGACATCAAGGCGGGCCGCGCCCAGGTCAGCGCGCCGGTCTACTCGCACCAGGGCTACGACATCGTGCCCGGCGCGTCCCTGACGGTGGCGAGCCCGGACATCCTGATCTTCGAGGGGCTGAACGTGCTGCAGACCGGCACGATGGAAGGCGGGCGCTCGCCGTCCATCATCGTGTCGGACTTCTTCGACTTCTCGCTGTACCTCGATGCCGACGAGGCGCACATCCAGGAGTGGTACGTCCGCCGCTTCCTGAAGCTGCAGCGCACGGTGTTCCAGGATCCCTCGTCCTACTTCCACCACTACAGGGACCTCGACGCGGCGCAGGCCCGCGAGGTGGCGCTCGGCATCTGGCGCGACATCAACCTCGCCAACCTGCTCGAGAACATCCTGCCGAGCCGGGAGCGGGCCAACGTGGTGCTGCGAAAGCGGCCGGACCACGGCATCGGGGAGGTCTGGCTGCGCCAGATCTGACGCCGGCGGGCGCGACGCGCGCCCACCGGCCGGCTGCCGCGGGCAGGCCCCGAACCCCGGCACGCGCCGGGGCGCGGGCTGCCGCCGTCAGCGGCGCACTTCCTTGAGCGCCGCGCGGAACTCGTTAAGGGTCCGCGTGCCCGGCTTGCCGCGCTTGTCCAGGCCGTCGGCCCAGTCCTTGGCGACCTCGTCCGACACGTCCTCGAAGGGCTTGAGCTCGGCCGGCGTCAGCGTGTGGAACTTGACGCCAGCGGCGGCGAGCTGGCCCTGCGCCTTCTCGACGTTGGCGTCGATCTCCTTGCACATCGACTTCGTGACCGCGTCACCGACCTCGGTCATCGCGTCCTGGGTGGCCTTGGGCAGCTTGCGCCAGACCGCGTCGCTGATCACGTAGGCCGCCACGAAGCTGCCGAAGTTGCCGCCCCGGGTGGCGTGCTTGACCAGCGTCTGCAGGTCATAGGCCAGCACGCTCTCGTTCGGGAAGATCAGGCCGTCGAGCGTGCCGCGCGACAGCGACTCGCGGACCTCGGGGGCGGCCATGCGGACCGGCACCGCGCCGATCTTGCGGGCGAAGAGGTCCATCGCGCCGCCGGTGCTGCGCAGCTTCATGCCCTTGAGGTCGTCGGTCGTGCGCACCGGCCTGGACACCATGTAGAACTGGTAGGGCTCGAGCACCACGACCCACAGCGGCCGCACTTTGTTGGCGCCGAACTCGTTCTTGCCGAGCGTGTCGCTCTGCGCGAGCTTCCAGTAGGCGAGCGTGCCCTCGCAGGCGGTGCTGAAGCTGCCGGGCAGCTGCGCGACCGCCGACAGGGGCATCTTGTCGGACACGTAGGACATGCCGACATAGCCGATCTCGGTGACGCCGCTCTGTGTGAGGTTGAGCAGGTCGGCGGCCTTGCCGAGCTGCTGCGCGGGGTAGTACTCGAACTTCACCTTGCCGCCGCTGCGCTTCGTGATCGCCTCCATGAAGGGGATCGTCGAGCCCTTGGGGATGAAGTGACCGGCCGGGAACGAGTCCGCCACCTTCAGCGTGATGGTGTCCCCGGACTGGGCGTGCGCCGGGGCGCCCGCAAATCCGAGGGCGGCGATGCCGGCTGCGATGGCCGTGTGGCGGTTCATGCGGTCTCCTCGCGTGGGTGCGATGCGGCAGCCGTCGCTGCGCCGGCCGGTACCCGCGATGGCGTGTGCCTGCCAGCGTGCAACGTATTCCAATAACGGAATAATATTCCAATTCATGAACGATTCAAGCATGGACGACGGCGAGCCCATCCGGGGCACGAGCGAGGGGCCGCGCTCGGCGCTGCGCGTGATGGCCGCGCTCGACGAGCTCGCACTCAGTCGCGACGGCCTGTCGCTCGCCCGCCTGAGCGAGCGGCTCAAGACGCCCAAGACCTCGCTGCTGAGCTTGCTGCGCGCCCTCGAGGCCGGCGGCTACGTGACCCAGGCGGGCGGCCTCTACCAGCTCGGGGCGCAGGCGATGCGGCTGGGCACGCTGATCGCCTCCCGCCTGCCCGGCGACGCCTCCATCTCGAGCGCGATGCGGCCCTTCCTCGTCGAGCTGATGGAGCAGACCGGCGAGACCGCGCTGCTCGGCGTGATGGGCGACGACCGCGGGCACGGCGTCTACGTCGACATTGCCGAGGGCCGCGGCGCGATCCGCTTCTCGTCGGTCGTCGGCACGCGCCGGCCGCTGTTCTGCTCGGCCTTCGGCAAGGTGCTGCTCGCCTTCCTGGAGCCCGCCGCCGTCGAGGCCTACCTGGACGCGACCCCGCTGTTGCTGCCCAACGGCGGGCAGCGGCTCGACCGGGGCGAGGTGCTGGCGCGGCTGCATCGCATCCGCGCGACCGGCCTGAGCACCTCCTTCGAGGAGATCGTGGACGGCGCGGGCGGCATCGCCGCGCCGGTGCTGGACCGGGACGGCCGGCTGGTCTGCGTGCTGTCCTCGGCGGCCCCGATCGGGCGCCTGAGGCTCAACGAAGGCAAGCTGTCGTCGATCGTGCACACGATCGCAGAGCGCGCGTCGCGGACCCTGGGCTTCGCCGGCCGCTATCCCGGCACGGCGTGAGCGCATGGCCGGAGGCGCCCGTGCCGCCCCCCCGACCGCCGCCGCGTCTTGCGCGTTGCGCGCACCCGACCAGGGCCGCGTTGACAAGCGGAAACCCGAACACCTACGATGTTCCGAAATCCGCACAACATTCCGATATCTGAATACAGGGACCCAGGGTGAGCCACAGCCTGACCGACGACCAGCAGACCATCCGCGAGAACGTGCTGAAGCTGTGCGCGCGCTTCGGCGACGACTACTGGCTGGCCCGCGACCGCGACGGCGAGTACCCGGAGGCGTTCAAGCAGGCGATGGCCGACGGCGGCTGGACCGGCCTGACGCTGCCGGTGGCGTACGGCGGCGCGGGGCTGGGCATCACCGAGGGCGCGGTGATGATGCAGGCGATCGCCGAGTCGGGCGCCGGCATGAGCGGCGCGTCGGCCATCCACTCGAACATCTTCGCCCCGAAGATGATCGACAAGTTCGGCACCGACGAGCAGAAGGCACGGATGCTGCCGCCGATCATCCGCGGCGAGGTGGTCTCGGCCTTCGCGGTCACCGAGCCGGACGCGGGGCTGGAGACCACCAACATCAAGACCCGGGCCGTGCTGCACGGCGACCGCTACGTGGTCAACGGGCGCAAGGTCTGGACCACGCTCGCGCAGCGCGCCTCCAAGCTCTTCCTGCTCGCGCGCACCACCCCGCGCGAGGCCTGCGCCCGACCCACCGACGGCATCACGCTCTTCTACACCGACCTCGACCGGACCCGCTGCGAGGCCCGCGAGATCGAGAAGATGGGGCGCAAGTGCATCGACTCGAACCAGTTCTTCATCGACGACCTGGAGATCCCCGTGACCGACCGCATCGGCGAGGAGGGTCGGGGCTTCGAGTACATCCTGATGGGACTGAACCCCGAGCGCATCCTGCTCGCGGCCGAGGCGGTGGGCCTGGGCCGCGTCGCGCTCGCCCGCGCGACCCGCTACGCGAAGGAGCGGGTGGTGTTCGACCGCCCGATCGGGATGAACCAGGCGATCCAGCATCCGCTCGCGCGCAACTGGATGGAGCTCGAGGCGGCCAACCTGATGACGATGCAGGCCGCGCAGCTCTACGACGCCGGCAAGCCCTGTGGCGCCGAGGCGAACGCCGCGAAGTACCTGGCCGCCGAGGCCGGCTTCGAGGCCTGCACGCAGGCCGTGATGACGCACGGCGGCTACGGCTACGCCAAGGAATACCACGTCGAGCGCTACATGCGCGAAGTGATGATCCCGCGCATCGCGCCGGTGAGCAGGGAGATGATCCTGTGCTTCATCGCCGAGAAGGTGCTCGGCCTGCCCAAGTCCTACTGACGCCCCGACCGGAGTGCGCATCGTGAGCATCGAACGGGTCCTCGCCTCCACCGCGTTGTGCCGGCGCCTGGGGCTCGCCTATCCGATCGTCCAGGCCGGCATGGGCCAGGTCGCCTACGGCCGGCTGGCCGGCGCCGTGTCGGCCGCCGGCGGCCTGGGCGTCATCGGCGCCGGCTACCTGACCGGCGAGGCGTTGCGCCACGAGATCCGCGTGATCCGCGACATGACCGACAAGCCCTTTGGCGTCGACATCCTGTTCGCCAAGGTGGCGGGCGACGACGAGGCCTCGGTCAGCTACACCAATCAGGTCCAGGACCAGATCGCGGCGAGCCTCGAGGCGCGCGTGCCGGTGCTGATCTCGGGCCTGGGCAATCCGCTGGGCGTGATCGACGAGGCGCATGCGCTGGGCATCACGGTGATGAGCGTGGTCGGCAACGTGCGCCAGGCGCGGATGCTCGAGGCGCAGGGCGTCGACATGCTGATCGCATCGGGCGGCGACGGCGGCGGCCACGTGGGGCGCGTGGGCACGGCGGTGCTGGTGCCGGCGGTGGTGGACGCGGTGCGCATCCCGGTCATCGCCGGCGGCGGGTTCGCCGACGGCCGCGGCCTGCTCGCTGCGCTCGCCTTCGGCGCGGCCGGCGTGTGGATGGGCACGCGCTTCATCGCCTCCGAGGAGGCGCGCGCGCACGCCAACTACAAGAACCTGCTGGTCGAGCGCGACGAGGAGGGCACGGTGATCAGCCGCGCGCACAGCGGCAAGACCGTGCGGATGCTGCGTAACCGGTTCACCGAGCACTGGGCGCAGCACGAAGACGAGATCCTGCGCTACCCGCATCAGCTCAAGCAGGTGGGCGAGCCCGCCTCGGTGCTCGGACGCATCGAGGGCGACGTCGACAACGGCGTGCTGCCGGCCGGCCAGAGCGTCGCGCTGATCCACGGGGTCAAGCCCGCGGGCGAGATCGTGCGCGACATCGTGGAGGAGGCCGGCGCGACCTTCGCGCGGGTCTTCACCGCGGGGGGCGCGGCGTGACCGGCGGCGACGCTGGCGCGAGCGCGCCGGGGCGGGGCGACGCGGCCCGGCCCGCCGGGCCCCTCTCGGGGGTCAAGGTCCTCGACCTGACCTCGGTGCTGATGGGGCCCTACTGCACCCAGATCATGGCCGACCTCGGCGCCGACGTGATCAAGGTGGAGAGCCCCGCGGGCGACACCTCGCGCTACATCGGCCCGGGCAAGACGCCCGACCGGCGCGGCACCTTCCTCAACATGAACCGCGGCAAGCGCGGCGTGGTGCTCGACCTGGTCACGCCCGAGGGGCGCGCGCTGTGCCTGCGCCTGGCCGCCGGGGCAGACGTGGTGATGCACTCGATGCGCAGCCAGGCCATCGCCAGGCTCGGGCTCGACTACGCGTCGGTCCGCGCGGTGAACCCGGAGGTGGTGTACGCGAACCTCTACGGCTTCGGGCGCGACGGCCGCTATGCCGGCAAGCCCGCCTACGACGACACCATCCAGGCGATCAGCGGCATGGCGATGCTGCAGGGCGAGATCAACCCCGAGCCGCAATACGTCACTACCGTGCTCGGCGACAAGGTCTCCTCCCTGAATGCCGCCTACGCGGTGATGGCCGCGCTCTTCCATCGCGAGCGCGGCGGCGGCGGGCAGGAGATCGAGATCCCGATGTTCGAGGTGATGGCCTCCTTCCTGCTGGTGGAGCACGTGGTGGGCGCGGCCTACGACCCGCCGATCGGGCCGCCGGTCTACACCCGCGCAACGACGCCGCATCGCAGGCCCTACCGCACGCTGGACGGGCACGTCGCGGTGCTGGTCTACAACGACAAGCAGTGGCGGCGCTTCGCCGAGCTCATCGAGCGGCCCGATCTCGCGGCCGACCCGCGCTTCCGGAGCCAGGCCGACCGCAGCGCGAACATGGCGGCGTTCTGCGCGATGGTGGCGACCATCCTCGAGCAGCGCGGCACCGCCGAGTGGATCGCGCTGCTCGAGCAGGCCGAGATCCCGGTGGCGCCGCTCAACACGACGCGGGACCTCTACGACGATCCGCACCTCGAGGACGTGGGCTTCTTCAGGCGCATCGAGGATCCGCAGGACGGCAGCCTGCGGCTGCCCGGCTATCCGCTCAAGTTCTCGAAGACCCCCGGCGGATTCACGCGCGCCGGGCCGATGCTGGGCGAGCACACCGCCGAGGTGCTGCGCGAGATCGGCGTGACCGACGAGCAGCTCGACGCGCTCGAGGCGCGGGGGGCCATCAGGCGCTGGGCCGGCGGGGCCGGGGGCGCGGGCAAGGGCACGGACGCCAACACGGGCGCCAACACGGGCGACAGGGAGCACGAGGCATGAGCGACGACATCCTGTACGAGCTGCGCGGCGCGGTGGCGGTAATCACCATCAACCGCCCCGCGAATCGCAACGCGATCAGCCGCGGTGTGCGCGAGGGGCTGCGTGCGGCCTTCCTGCGCTTCGAGGCCGACGCCGCCGCGCAGGTCGCGATCCTCACCGGCGCGGGCGACAAGGCCTTCTGCGCGGGCATGGACCTGAAGGAAGCGGCCGACACCATGCTGGGCGTGCCGCCGCGCGACTTCATCCCGATCGTCGGCGACACGGTCCAGGTCACCAAGCCGGTGATCGCCGCGGTCAACGGCGTGGCCTATGCCGGCGGCTGGCTGCTGGCGCAGATGTGCGACCTGTGCGTCGCCGCCGAGCACGCCACCTTCGCGATCAGCGAGGCGAAGGTCGGGCGCGGCATGCCCTGGGCCGCGCCGCTCGGCCACATCATCCCGCAGCGCGTGATGATGGAGCTGCTGCTGACCGGCGACCCGATCGATGCGCGCCGCGCCTACGAGATCGGCTTCGTGAACCGCGTGGTGCCCGCCGCCGAGCTGATGACGGCGGCGATGGCGATGGCCGAGCGCATCGCCGCCAACGCGCCGCTGACCGTGCGCGCCGCCCGCGAGCTCGTCTACCTGTCGACCGAGATGGGCCGCTCCGCGGCGCTGCGCGCCGGCTATCACTTGTTCGAGCGGGTCTACGGCAGCGATGATGCGCAGGAGGGTCCGCGCTCCTTCAAGGAGAAGCGGGCCCCGAGATGGACGGGGCGCTGACGCGCCACGGCCGGCAGGCCGCGACGAGAAGAACGAGGACGGGGGCGGGATGAAGGGGCTGGACCGGTTGACGAAGGCGCTGGAGCGCGCATTCATGATGCTCGCCGCGGCCGGGCTGATGGCGATCATGCTGGTGGTCGTGGCCGACGTGGTGCTGAGGTACGTGTTCGCGGCACCGCTGAGCTGGTCGTACGACGTGATCTCGATGTACCTCGTGACCCTGGTGTTCTACATGGCGCTCGCCGACACCTTCCGCAGCGGCGGCCACATCAAGATCGACCTGTTCGCATCCTGGGGCCGCTCGCGGGTGTTCGCGGCCTGCCAGGTCGCCGGGCTGGCCGCCGCCATCGTGTTCTTCGGGCTGATCTTCCGGCTGATGGCCACGAGCGGCTGGGAGGGCTTCGTCGCCGACGAGGTGATGGACGGTGCGATCGCGTGGCCGACCTGGCCGCCCTACTTCGTCGGCGCGGCCGGCGTCGGCCTGCTGATCCTGCGGCTCGCGCTCGCGCTGGCCGCCCGCGTGGCGGCCATCGCCGCGGGTCAGGCCTACGTCGACCCCGAGGCGCACGACCCCGCCGCGGAGCGTGCCGAGTGATCATCGCCGCCGGTCTCACCGCGCTGCTGGTGCTGCTGCTGTTCGGCATGCCGGTGGCGTTCGCGCTCGGCATCGCCGGCATGCTCGGGCTGCTGCTCAAGGGCGGGCCCGACATGGTGATGGGCATCCTGCGCACGACGCCGCTGGCGACCACCTCGTCCTACGAGCTGATCACGGTGCCGATGTTCATGCTGATGGCCGAGTTCATCATCGTGAGTCGCATCGCCGAGGAACTCTTCGACAGCGCCAGGGTCTGGCTCGGGCGCGTGCCGGCCGGGCTCGCGATCAGCACGGCGCTGGCGGGCGCGGGCTTCGGCGCCATCTCCGGGTCCTCGACGGCGTCGGCCTCCACGCTGTCGGGCACCAGCATCCCCGCGATGATCCGCCACAAGTACGACCCGCGGCTCGCCGCCGGCGTGGTCGCGATCTCGGGCACGCTCGCGATGCTGATCCCGCCCTCGATCGCGATCGTGCTGTACGGGCTGATCGCGCAGGTGAGCATCAGCAAGCTGCTGATCGCGGGCATCATCCCGGGTCTGCTGGTGACGCTGGTGATCATCCTGACGGTGCTGGTGCTCGCGGCGATCAATCCCTCGCACGCCCCCGCCGGCGCCAGCTACACGATGCGCGAGAAGTTCGCGTCGCTGCGCGTGGTCGGGCCGATGCTGGCGCTGATCATGCTGGTGACGGGCTGCGTGTACCTTGGCATCGCCACGCCCACCGAGGCCGCGAGCCTCGGGGCGTTCGGGGCGATGACGATCGCGCTGATGCGCCGCCGCCTGAGCCTGCGCACCCTGGTCGAGTCGCTCGGCCGCGCCGCGCGCACCTCCTGCATGATCATCCTGATCGTGATGTGCGCGCAGGTCTTCGGCTACTACTTCACGCTGACCGGCTTCACGCAGTCGCTGGTCGCCTACGTGGGCGCGCTCGACGTGTCGCGCTGGGTGATCTACTTCCTGATCATCCTGATGTACCTCGCGCTCGGCTGCGTGCTCGACCAGATCGCGATCCTGTTCCTGACGGTGCCGGTGGTGCTGCCGGTGATCGTGTCGCTCGGCTTCGATCCGATCTGGTTCGGCATCATCGTGATCATCACCGCCGAGATCGGGCTGGTGACGCCGCCGGTGGGGCTCAACGCATTCGTGGTCTCGGCCTACTCCAAGATCCCGATCCAGGACGTGTTCATCGGCGTGGCCCCGCACGTGGTCGCGCACCTGCTGATCCTGCTGGTGCTCTCGGCGTTCCCGAGCCTGATCACCTGGCTGCCCTCCACGCTGGCCCCGTAGGCCGGCCGATGTCGGATCCGGCCGGCGCCACGCACCGGGGCGAGGACGTCCGCCGGGGAGCCCTCGTGCTCGCGGTGGCGTTCGGGTTCGTGTTCGTCTCGCGCGGCGTGGCCGACATCTGGATGGTCTTCCTGCTGCCGATCGAGCGCGACTTCGCAGCGACGCGCCAGCAGACCACCGGCGTGTACTCGACCTACATGGTCGTCTCGGGCCTGAGCGCGCCGCTGGTGGGCCTGGCGCTGCGCCGCTTCGGGGCGCGCGCCTGCTACACGTCGGGCGCGCTGCTGGTGACGCTGGGCATCGGGCTCGCCTCGTTCGCGGGGGCCTTGTGGCACCTGTACGTGTGCATCGGCCTGTTGGTGAGCCTGGGCATCTCGGCGCTGGGCATCGTGCCCGCCTCGGCGCTGATCGGGCGCAGCTTCCGGCGCCGCATGTCCACCGCGATGGCCGTCGCCTATGCGGGGCTCGGCACCGGCTCGCTGCTGCTGGTGCCGCTGGCGCAGTGGTCGATCGAACGGCAGGGCTGGCGCGCGACCTATGCCTGGTTGGGCCTCGCGCTGGCGGGGGTGGCGGTCCTGACGGTGCTGCTGCCGTGGCGGCGCATCGCCGGGCACCCCGGCGAGGACGCCCGGCCGGGCGCGCCGCCGGGATCGGCCGGCGCCGCGATCACCCTCGCGCAGTCGCTGCGCCGGCCTGAGTTTGCGGGCCTGATGATCACCTTCGGGTTCACCGGCTTCGCGATGTACGTGGTGATCGTGCAGACCGTGCCCTTCCTGATCGAGATCGGCCACACACCGCTGCGGGCGGCGACGCTGTTCGGCATGTGCGGGATGCTGTCGATCGGGGGTGTGGTGTCCTGCGGCTGGCTGTCCGATCGCTTCGGGCTGCGCCCGATCGCGCTGCTGAGCTTCGGGCTGACCCTGACCGGCATGCTGAGCCTGCTCGCGCTCAGCTATGTGTCGGCCGAGTGGATCGTCGCGAGCTTCGTGATCGGCTTCGGGCTGGCGCAGGGCGCGCGCGGTCCGATCATCGCGACGCTCACCAACCGCCTGTTCGTCGGTCCCGCGGCGGTCGCGCTCTACGGCATCGTCTATGCGTCGAGCATGGTCGGCGCGGGCCTGGGCTCCTGGGCCTCGGGCTTCCTGCACGACTGGAGCGGCAGCTACCGGCCCGGGCTCGCGCTCGCGGTGGCGGGCATCCTGGTCGCCGCCGCCCCCTTCGTGCTGATGCGCGCCTTCCGGTCGCCCGCACAGATCGTCCCCTCATCCGACTGACCCCTTCCGGGAGACCACCCCATGTCCGGTCCCATCGCCACGCCCCGGCTCGCATCGACCCTGATCCTGCTGCGCGACGGCGACGCGGGCCTCGAGGTGATGCTGGTCGAGCGCACCGGCACGGCGAGCTTCGCCGCCGGCAAGTTCGTGTTTCCCGGCGGCACGGTCGATCCGGCCGATGCCGGGCTTGCCGTGTCGGCGGAGCCCGACGCGGTGCTGCGCGTCGCTGCGATCCGCGAGACCTGGGAGGAGTGCGGCCTGCTGCTCGCCGAGGGCGCGCGCTCGCAGGCCGCGCCCGGCGGCGACTTCGGCGCGCTGGTGCGCGGCGCGGGCCTGCGGCTGTCGGTGGACGCGCTGCTGCCGTTCGCGCACTGGATCACGCCGACGCACGCGCCGAAGCGCTTCGACACGCACTTCTTCGTCGCGGCGGCGCCGCCCGACCAGACCGCCCGCGCCGATCGCGGCGAGGTGGTGTCGGCCGTCTGGTCGCGGCCGTCGGAGGTGGTCGCCGCAGCCGAGGCAGAGCGGATCAACCTGATGTTCGCGACCTACATGAACCTGCGCTGGCTCGCGGCCCACGGGTCGGCTGCCGATGCGCTTGCCTCGGCCCGCGGCCGGCCCATCGTCACGATCACGGCCGAGCCGCTCGACAGTGCCGAGGGCCGGGTCTTCCGCATCCCCGAGGGCGCGGGCTACGGCGAGACCCACGTGCTCGAGCGGCGCTTCAGGCGGGTGTAGGCGCGCTGCCGAACAGGGCGGCCGGCATGGCCTCGGTGCCGTCCGTCTCCATCACGAAGACCGGCTGCACCGAGCACGGATCCGGGTGCCGCGCGGGCGCCGTCAGCCCATCCGGTCGAGCGCGCGCCCGATCCGCGCGATGCCCTCGCGGATCTGCGCGGGGTTGGGCGTCGAGAAGGACAGCCGCATGGTGCGCAGGTCGGGCCGGTCGGCGTAGTAGATGTCGCCCGGCACGAAGGTCACCCGCTCCCCGATCGCGAGCGGCAGCAGCGTGCGCGTGCTCGCGTCGCGCTCCAGCCGGCCCCACATGAACATCCCGCCCTGGGGGATGTTGAAGGCGATGCGGCCGGCGAGGTGGGTGGCGATCGCGTCGCGCATCGCCCCGGCCCGCTCGCGGTAGGCGTTCAGGATCACCGGCAGGTGCGCGTCGAGCCGCCCGTCGGCGAGGTAGCGCTGCACGGTGGCCTGAGTGAAGCCGGGATTGGACAGGTCGTCGAGCTGCTTGGCGAGCACGCAGGCGCGGCGCAGCGCGGGCGAGGCCACCATGAAGCCCACCCGCAGCCCCGGCGCGATCACCTTGGAGAGGCTGCCCAGGTGCACGACCCAGGGCCGCGAGCCGGGCACGCGCTCGACCAGCGCCGCGATGTGCGGCACCGGCTCGCCCTCGAACCTGAGCTGCCCGTAGGGGTCGTCCTCGACCACCACGAAGCCGTACTCCACCGCGAGCTCGAGCAGCCGCAGGCGCCGCGCGAGCGGCATGGTCGCGCCGCTCGGGTTGGCGAAGGTCGGCACGACGTACAGCAGGCGCGGCCGCGGCTGCGCCGGATCGCGCAGCATCGCCTCGAGCTCGTCCACGTCCAGGCCCTGCGCGTCCACACCGACCGTCATCGCGGTGACGCCCGCGACCTTGAGCACGCGCAGCGGCCCGGTGTAGGTGGGCCGCTCGAGGACCGCGGCGTCGCCGGCGCGCAGCAGCGTGCGCACCAGCAGGTCGAAGCCCTGCTGCGAGCCGGCCGTGACCAGGATGTCGTCAGGGCTGCAGGCGGTGCCGCGCGACGCGAGCAGCACGGCGATCGCCTCGCGCAGCGACGCCAGGCCCTCGGTCGGGCCGTACTGCAGGCAGGCGGTCGGCGCGTCGCGCAGCGCGGCGTCGGCCGACTCGCGCAGGCCCTCGCGATCGAACAGCTCGGGGCCGGGGTAGCCGCCCGCCAGCGAGACCATGTCGGGCTGCGACATCAGCTTGCCGAGCTCGCGCACCAGCGACTCGCCGATGTTGCGGTAGGCGGGCGAGATCAGCGATTCGGGATCGGTCATCGGCGGGCAGGGCGGGCGGGGCGACCGGCCGATCATAGCCTCCCCGGCCACAGGCCCGGGCGCTCGCTCAGCCCGTGGCCCGCCGCCGCTCGGCGCGGATCAGGTACACGCCGGTGGCCATCAGCAGCGCGAGGCCGGCCCAGCCGAGCGCATCGGGCAGATCGCCCCACACCACCCAGCCGATGAGCAGCGCGAGCACCAGGCCGGTGTAGCGGAACGGCGCGATCACCGAGAAGTCGCCCTCGCGGGTGCTGCGCACGATGAAGTGGTAGCCGCCGGCGAGGAACAGGGAGGCGGCGCCCACCAGCGCCAGGCTGCGCGCCTCGAGCGGCTGCCAGCCCTGCACGGCCGACATCAGCCCGGCCAGGACCGTGACCGTGGCCGCGCTCGACATCGTGATCGCGAGCGAGGGGATGCCCGGGGGGATGCGGCGGGTGGCCAGATCGCGCAGCGCGTGCAGCAGCGTCACGAACAGGCACAGCAGCGCGTAGCCGTTGAAGTCGTCGATCCGCGGCTGGATGACCATCAGCACGCCCGCGAAGCCGAGCCCGATCGCGGCCCAGCGGCGCGCATCGACACGCTCGCCGAGCAGCGGCACCGCCAGCGCCACGATGAACAGCGGCGAGGCCATGTTGATCGCGGTCGCGTTGGCGATCGGCAGGTGCGCGAGCACGATCACCAGCAGCACGGTCGCGACCGAGTCGATGCCGGCGCGGATCGCGACCCAGCGGTGCGCGAGCCGGGCCACCGGCAGCGGGGTCGAGGTGGCGCGCGCCACCGCGAGCACCCAGGCCGTGGCCATCGCACCGCGCACGAAGATCAGCTGCCCCGCCGGCAGCGACTCGCTCGCGAGCTTGACCAGCGCGTCGTTGGCGATGAAGCAGCACATCGCGATCACCATGAAGCGGATGCCGCGGCGATTGGTGAGGAAGACCTCTGCGGCGGTGGTTGCGGCGATGACGGGGGCGTTCAAGGGGTGAGGGGGACGGCGCCGGGCGATGGGGACGGCGCGCTGCGGGGCCGCGGCGCGGGGCGGGCCGCGCTCGCCGGTATTATGGGCCGCGGCACCCGGGATCGGCCCGGAGCGGCGCCACCCGCAGGAGACCGACGATGAATCCGGAACGACGACTGGTGGAGCTCGGCATCGAGCTGCCCCCCGCCCCCAAGCCGATGGGCAACTACGTGCCCGGCGTGCGGGTCGGTGCCCTGCTCTTCATGTCGGGCGTGGGGCCGCGGCGGCCGGACGGCACGATGATCGCCGGCAAGCTCGGCGCCGACGTCGACGTGCAGCTCGGCCGCGAGGCCGCGCGGCTGGTCGGCCTGAACATGCTCGCCAACATCCGCGCGGTGCTCGGCTCGCTCGACCGCGTCGAGCGGGTCGTCAAGACGCTCGGCATGGTGAACTCGGCGCCCGGCTTCGAGGCGCAGCCCAAGGTCATCGACGGCTTCTCCGACCTGTTCGTCGAGGTCTTCGGGCCCGACCGCGGGCGCGGCGCGCGCTCGGCGGTGGGCATGGCGTCGCTGCCCTCGCAGATCGCCGTCGAGGTCGAGATGATCCTGCAGGTGCGCGACTGACGCGCAGCGCCCGGCGACCGGCCCGGCCGGTTCATGCGAGCGCGTCGCGACCGGCGGCGCGCCCGATGGCCGCGATCCGCTCGAGCAGCATCTCGCTCGAGCCGTCCACGAAGGACGCGACGCGCGCGCCGGCCTGGTGGCGTCCGAAGGGATGCGTCTCGCGCAGGCCCTCGGCGCCCATCGACTGCGCGAGGACCGGCAGCTGGCGCTCGGCCATGCGGGTCGCGAGCAGCTTGGCCTGGGCCGCGGCGAGCTGGGCGTCGGCGCCGGCGTCGATGCGCGCGACCGCGTCGGCCACCATCAACCGGCAGGCGGCGAGCTCGGCCGACGCCTCCGCCAGCCGCCAGCGCCAGCCCTGGTGGTCGGCGAGCGGCTGCCCGAAGGCCCGCCTGCGCTCGCCGTGGCCGGCGGCCACGCGCAAGGCCTCGCCCACCATGCCGCAGCACATCGCGGCGACGTAGGTGCGCGCGCCGTTGATCGAACCCAGCGCCGCCTTGAACGCGTGGCCCGGCGGCTGCAGCATCTCGTCGTCGGTGGCGACGTAAGCCTCTAGCCTGAAGCCCCCCGCGCCGATGGCATGCTGGCCGGCGAGCGCGAACGCCGGCTCGCGCACGAAGCCCGCCCGGTGCGCGTCGATCGCGAAGCCCGCGATACCGCGCGCGCCCGAGCCGGGCTCGGTCTGCGCATACAGCACGGCCACGTCGGCCTGCGACGCGTTGGTGATCCAGGCCTTGGCACCGTCGAGCCGCCAGCCGCGGTCGGTGCGCACCGCGCGCGTCGCGATCGCGCCGAAGTCGGACCCCGCGCCGGGCTCGGTGAGCGCGGTGCACCCGATCAGCCGGCCCGCCATCAGCCCGGGCACCCAGCGCTCGACGAGGCGGGGCGCCGCCTCGCGCGCGAGCTTGGCCGCGACGTTGTGCGTGTTGACCAGCGAGAACGCGAACCCGAAGTCGGCCGCGGCCAGGCGCTCGGCGACGGCCACCTTCACCGAATACGGCAGGCCGAGCCCGCCGTGCGCCTCGGGAACCTCCAACCGGCACAGGCCGAGCGCCGCGGCCGCGACGATCGCCTCGCGCCCGACGCGGCGCTCGCGCTCCCACTCGGGCGCGCCCGGCGCGACCACCTCGCGCGCGAAGGCGGCAACGCGATCGAGCAGCGCCTCGCGATCGGGCGCGTCCGGCCCGGGGCGCGAAGCGGTGTCCACGGGGTCGTGCGCCATGGCTCAGTCGAACGCGATCTTGGCGTCACGGATGACGCGGGCCCACTTCTCGCCGTCGCCGCGAATCGGCCGCGCGAGGTCGGCCGGGCTGCCGGGCTGCGCCTCGTAGCCCTGCTTGCGGATCGCGGCCTGCACCGCCGGATCGGCGAGCGCGGCGTTCTGCGCGGCGTTGACACGCGCGACGATGTCGGCGGGCAGCCTGGCCGGCCCGACCATCCCGAACCACAGGCTCGCCTCGAAGCCCGCCAGGCCCTGCTCGGCGACGGTGGGCACGTCGGGCAGCGCCGCCGCGCGGATCGTGGAGGTCACCGCGAGCGCGTTGATCTTGCCGCCCTGGACGAACGGGATCGCGGTCGCCATCGACGAGAAGAGCAGCGGCACGTGCGTCATGCGCACGCCGGCCATCGCCTGCAGCAGCTCGGCCGCGAGATAGCCGGCGCCACCGACCCCGGAGGTGCCGCAGGCCACGCCAGGGCTGGCATTGAGCAGAGCGATCAGCTCGGGCACGGTGCGGGCCGCGGGGCTCAGGTGCCGGTGAAGCGCGGCGCGCGCTTGTCCATGAAGGCGCGCGCGCCCTCACGGTAGTCGTCGCTCGCGAAGCACGCGGCGATCGCGGCTTGCGCGGCGGCCATCGCGGCGGCCTGGTCGACCGACGGGTTGGCGGTCAGCGCGTTGGTGGTGAGCTTGAGCGCGCGCAGGGTGAGCGGCGCGTTCTGCGCAACCTCGCCGCACCAGCCGTCGATGGCCGCGTCGAACGCCCCGGGCGGCTCGACCCGGGTCACGAAGCCCATGCGCAGGGCATCGGCCGCACCGAAGATGCGCGCCGAAAAGAAGACGTCGAGCGTGTTCTGCAGACCCAGCACCGTCAGGAACCGGTGAACGCCGTTCGTGCCGTAGCCCAGGCCCAGGCGCCCGGCGGGCATGCGGAAGCGGGCGTCGTCGGTGCAAAAGCGCAGGTCGCAGGCGGCGGCCAGGCCCAGGCCACCGCCCATGCAGATGCCGCGGATCTTGGCGATCACCGGCTTGCTGCAGCGGCCGGGGGCCGAGTAGGCGGCGTCGACCGCGGCGTTGTAGCGGGCCTGCGCGGCCGGGTCGGTGCGCTGCGCCTCGAACTGCGAGATGTCCGCGCCCGACACGAAGGCCTTCGTGCCGTCGCCCTCGAGCACGACCAGGCGCACGGCCGGGTCGGCATCGAAGGCCGCCAGCGCCGGCGGCAGCGCCTCCCACATGTCGCGGGACATCGCGTTGTACTTGTCGGGGTTGGAGAACACGACGCGGCCGACGGGCCCGTCGGTGCGGATGATCAGTTGCGGCATGCGGCGGGATCCTGGGAGGTCGGCGGGGTGACGGGCGAGCCGTGTGCGGACGGGCGCCCCTGCGGCGGGCGCCGCGGCGACGCGAGGCGCGGCCGGACGGGTTGAATGCGATTATCGGCGCGATCGGCGCACCGCGCACTCCGATTCCCGCCGGATCGGACCGCCGGGCCCCGGCGGCGCCGGCGGCGGGACGCCGACCGGCGCGGTGGGCGGCCCCCTTTGCGGAACGCCCGGCGCTGGCCCGCGCGGGCGTGACCGCACCGCAGGCGATAAGCTCGATGGCGATGCGCGTTCGCGCGCCGGCGAGGAGACGACCATGCCGATCACCCTGTCCCCGATGACCCCAGGCTTCGCCTGCGAGGTCGGCGACATCGACCTGAGCCGTCCGCTGCCCGACGCGGACCTGGCCGCGGTGCGCCGGGCGTCGGCCGACTTCGCGGTGCTGATCTTCACGTCGCAGGACCTGAGCGTCGCGCAGCACCTCGCGTTCGCGCGTCACTTCGGCCCGCTCGAGCGCTCGGTGCAGACGGTGATGCCCGGCGAGACGCTGCGCGCGCCGCCCGAGATCGCTGACATCGCGAACCTCACCGCCGATGGCCGCGTCTGGGGCGCCGATCACCGGCTGCGCCTGTTCCAGATGGGCAATCGACTCTGGCACACCGACAGCTCGTTCAAGCAGCCGACCGGGCGCGTGTCCATGCTCTACGCGCGCTCGGTCGCGCCGATCGGCGGCCACACCGAGTTCGCCGACCTGCGAGCCGCGTGGGACGCGCTCGACGACACGACGCGCGCCCGCATCGAGGGGCTGGTCGCGGAGCACTCGCTGCTGTTCTCGAGGAAGAAGCTCGGCTTCACCGACTGGTCCGAGCAGGAGCGCGTTGCGTTCGCGCCGGTCGCCCGGCCGCTGGTGCGCACCATCCCCGAGTCGGGCCGCCGCTCGCTGTACCTCGCGTCGCATATCGGGCGCGTGCGCGGGCTGCCGGACGACGAGGCGCAGGCGCTGGTCGAGCGGCTGGTCGCGCACGCCACCGAGCGTCGATTCACCTACCTGCACCGCTGGCGCGTCGGCGACCTGGTGATGTGGGACAACCGCTGCACGATGCACCGCGGCACGCCCTTCGACGACACCCGCTGGCCGCGCGACATGCAGCGGGCGACCACCTCGGACGCGCCCGACGTGTTCGACGCGGCGCCCCGGACGGGGCGGGACGCGCTGCCGGCCTGACGCACGCTGGCGGCGCGGGGGCCGGCCGTGCGACACTGCCCCGATGATCGACGCCCCGCTGCGCAGCCACGCGATGCGCATCCCTGTCGGCGACGCCGACCTCCCCGACGACCGGTTCTCGGACCACGTCAACAACGCGCGCTACTTCGCCTTCATCAACCTCACGTTCCGCGAGTGGTACGTCGCGATGGGCATCCGCGGCGGCGTCCCCGGGCGTACCGCGGTGATGGCGCACCTCGAGTACGACTTCCTGCACGAGGTGAAACCCCCCGGCGTCCTCGAGTGCCGGATCGAGACGGTGCGTGCCGGCCGCACGAGCCTGCACCATGCGATCGAGATGCACGACCTGGGCGCCGACGGCAGCGGGCCGTCGCGCCTCGCGGGACGGGGCCGTGCGGTGCACGTGTGGATCGACCGGGCCACCGGCCAGTCGCTGCCCTGGCCGGCGGAGCTGCTGGCGCGCTGCCTGCCGGCCGAGCGCGAAGCGCCGCCTCGTGTCGGCTAGGAGCCTGCGCGCTCGACGGCGCGTATGCAGGGGCGGTCGCCTTCGTAGTCGAACTGCGTGATGATCACGCCCGACAGGGGCACCTTGCCGGGCAGCACGGTCTCGTCGATCGCGGAGAACGTCACCTTCTGGTAGTCGCTCGAGGCGATCGACAGCAGGCGCGTGCCGCCGCGGGCGAAGCTGTCGCCCTGCTGCGCCAGGCTGGCGCGCACGGTCGGCGAGCCGGCCGCGGCGATGCGGGCCCGCGGGCACAGCAGGTTGAGGTAGCTGCCTACGTCGCCGGCGCGCAGCGCCTCGAACGCGGTGCGGGCGATCGGGACGAGGTCGGCCTGCACCCGCGCGTTGAGCCGCGTGATGTCCTCGCGAGACATCGAGCGGCCCATGCCGGTCCGGGGCACGAGGGTGTCTACCCGAGACTCGCTGCCGCGCTCGGACACGTCGGTCGCGCAGGGCTGATCCTGATAGGTGTGCTTGCCCCCGAGGCTGCACTTGTAGGTGGCGGCCAGCGGGTCGTCGGACATGGTCGATCCGAGCAGGCATGCGACGGCGATGGCGGCGGTTCGGAGTCGGACGGTCATCGGTCGTGGCACAGGGAGTTTTCGCGCGCAGGCACGGGGCGGGGTGGGGGCACTCGGTGACGGAGCTTCGGCACGACCAAAGCCTAGACCGGCCCGCGGCGTCCGATCGTGCGAGGCCGATGCCCGAGCGGTGGCACCCGACCGCCGGCAGCGCAGGACGCACGCGTCGCCGACGAACGGGCGATGCACCGCTTGCGCGGCCCGCCAGGCGGTCGGCAGACCGCACCGACGCGGCCGCGCGCCGCACACCGCGCGAGCCTGGTGGCGCGCACGCGCGTCCCAGCCCGGGCGGCGGGCCGCTCAGGCGGCCGGAGCCCTGGAGGTCGATGCCGCGGGCCTGCCGGCGCATGCCGCCCGCCCACGGCAGGCGCCGTGCGCCGCGGCCAGCCGCCGCACCCCCTCGCGCAGCCGCTGCGGCGACGACGCACTGAAGTTGAGCCGCAGCGACGCCGTATCGGGCGCGTCGACGAAGAAGCAGTCGCCGGGCACGAACATCACCCGCTGCTCGAGCGCGTACGGCAGCAGCGCGCGGGTGTCGGTGCCATCCACGAAGCGGGCCCACGCGAACATGCCGCCCTCGGGCACCTCGAACGCGAGCCGCTCGCCGAAGCCTTCGCGCAGCGCATCGACCAGCGCGTCGCGGCGCCGCGCGTACTCGGCGCGGATGCGCTCGAGATGAGCCGGCAGGCGCCCCGACGCGAGGTAGCGGGCCGCGATCTCCTGGGCGAACGACGAGGTGTGCAGGTCGGCCGCCTGCTTGATGCGCACGACCGCGTCGTGCAGCCAGGGCGGCAGCAGCAGCCAGCCGACCCGCAGGCCGGGCGCCACGGTCTTGGACAGCGAGGAGGCGTAGCCGACCCACTGCGACGCGCCGGGGATCTCGCGCGCCAGCGAGACGACCGAGGCGATCGCCTCGCCGCGGGTGCGCAGCTCGCCGTACGGGTCGTCCTCGAGCACCACCACCCGGTGCCGCGCCGCCCACTGCGCGAGCCGGCGGCGGCGCGCGAGCGACATCGTCGCGCCCGAGGGGTTCGCGAAATCTGGAACGACGTAGACGAGCTTGGGGCGCAGCGCCGCGGGCAGCGCCTCCAGCGCTTCGACCTGCCCTCCGTCGGCATCGACGCCGATCGACAGCCAGCGCGGGCTGGCCAGCCCGATCGCCTGGAGCGCGGCGACGTAGGACGGGCGCTCGACGACCACCGGGTCGCCGTCGTCGAGCAGGGCCCGCGCGACCAGGTCGAGCCCCTGCTGGGAGCCGGCCGTGACCACCAGCCCGTCGGCATCGGCCGCGATCCCGCGCGCCGCGAGCACGCGCACCAGCGCCTCGCGCAGCGCCGGCTGACCCTCGGTCATGCCGTACTGCAGCGCGGCTGCCGGGTCGGCGTCGAGCGCCTCCAGCGTGGCCGCGCGGATGCCCTCGACGTCGAAGAGCTCCGGCGCGGGCAGCCCGCCCGCGAGGGACACCATGTCGGGCAGGCTCGCGTGGCGCAACAGGTCGCGCACGTCGGAGCGCTTCATCGCGCGGGCGCGGCGGGAGAGGGTCTCGGTCATGGTCGGCACCGTGGCGCTGCAGGGCCGACCACGGTAGCCCCGCCCCGGCCGCGCCGCCCGGTGCAGTGGGCGCGGCATCGGGCGGGCGTGTCATGGCCGCGCGACCGGGCCAGCCGGGCGGGCCTGCGCCGCGACGGCTGACCCGCCGCGCTCTCAGGCGTCGAGCGGCATCCGCAGGCGGGTACCCGGCACCAGCACGCCGCCCCGGTCGCCCACCGTCACGCTGCCGTAGCGCTGGGCGAACACCGCCGGCAGCGGACGCGCGCCCGGCACGGCCAGCCACAGCCGCAGCAGGTGGCGGCGCCGCTGCGGCTCGGGCCAGTCCTCGAAGGCGCTGCGGTCGTGCAGCATCGTGTGGTTGTGCACGAACTGCATGTCGCCCGGCGCGAGCCGCATCGTGAGGTGCAGGGCCGGATCCTCGGCGAGCGCATCGAAGGCGTCGAGCGCCTCGACGTGGCGCGGCGTCAGGCGCGGCGCCTCGGGGAAGCGCTGCGCGCTGTCGATGTACTGGCGCTGGTAGATCGCGCTGAGCAGGCCCGCATGCCAGTTGAACACCGGGATCTCGAAGTACGGCTTCATGCCCGCGGGCACCTCGCCGCGACGGTCGGTGGCGAGCGGCTCGAGCAGCAGCGCGGCCAGGTCCGGCCGGCGCCGGCGCAGCTCGTTGAAGATCGTGGTGCTGCTCACCAGCAGCGAGTCGCCGCCGCGCCTCGCCTCGCTCAGGCACATCAGCCCGACCACGTCGCAGGAGTCGGTGTGGAAGGTCTGGCGCTCGTGGGTCTGGTAGATGCGCACCGCCGGGTCGGCGCTGGAGAGCCCGAGGTCCTTCACGTGCCCGAGCAGGTGGCCGGCCGCGTTTTGAGAGCGCGCGCGGCCCAGGTGCGCACCCAGCCCCACGAACGCGAGCGCCGCGTCGCGGGCGTGCCAGCGGCCCACCGGCATGCCCCTGACCAGCGCGAAGCCGCGGCCGTGCAGCAGCGCGTCGCGGATCGCTGCGAGCCGCGGCGCCAGGCCAGGCAGCGGGAAGTCGGCCGCGTCGGGCGGCGTGTCGGGCTGCATGCCGCGCGCCGACCAGGCCCGCAGCGCGGCCTCGACCTCGGCCACGTCGGCGTCGGTCAGGTGCAGGATCCAGTCGTCGCGGTCGCGCCACTGCGGGCCGTACCAGGCGGCGGGTCCGGTCTGCTCGGGCGGCAGCGCGGGCGCCGCATCGCCGGACATCATCGCGCCCACGCGGGGTCGACGGGGGTGGGCGACGGATGCCGGGACTCGAGCACCTCGGCAGCCTGCAGCAGCAGGTCCTCGCGGAAGCGCCCGGCGATCAGCTGCACCCCGATCGGCACGCCGTCTACGCTGCCCAGCGGCGCGGACAACCCGGGCAGCCCGAGCAGCGGCACCATCATCTGCGGGCCCTGCGCACGGCGGATCCGGGCCATGTCGGCACCGGGCCCCGCGTCCAGGCCCCAGGGGAAGGGCGGCTCCGCGCATACCGGGCCGAGCACCAGCGGATACCGCTCGAGGAACACCTGCCAGTTCCTGACCAGCGTCGTGCGGCGCGCGAGCACGCGCAGGTAGCCGAGCGTGTCGGCGGCGGCCGGCTGCCCGTGCATCGCCGCCACCGCCTGGCGCAGGTTCGCATCGCCCAGGCGCGCCACCGGCTCGGCCATCGTCGCGGCGACCTCGACGTCGGCGATGGCGAACCACAGCGCCTGCGCCGCCTCCATGTCGGGCGGCTCGACCGCCTCGACCGCGTAGCCCGCCTGCGCGAGCCACTCGCCCGCCTGCTCCACGGCGCGCACGATCGCGGGGTGCACCTCGGCGCCCGGGATGCGGGTCGTCATCGCGACGCGCAGCGGGCGCGCCGGCGGCGGGCCCTCGAGCGGCGCCGGCACCCACCACGGGTCGCGCACGTCGCGCGCGGCCATCGCGTGGAGCGCGAGCCGCAGGTCCGCCACCGTGCGGGCGAGCGGCCCCTGCACCGACATCATCTGCATGCCCGGCGGGCGCTCCTCCTTCGCGCTCGGCAGGAACGCAGGCACGCGCCCGAACGAGGGGCGCAGGCCGTAGATGCCGGTGCAGTACGCCGGGTAGCGCACCGAGCCCGCCAGGTCGTTGCCGTGGGCGATGGGGCCCATGCCGGCCGCGACCGCCGACGACGCGCCGCCGCTCGAGCCACCGGGGGTCGTGCCGCGCGACCAGGGGTTGAGCGTGCGTCCGTGCAGGTCGTTCTCGGTGAACCACCGGAACGAGAAGGCTGGCGTGTTGGTCCGCCCGAAGATCACCGCGCCCGCGCGCCGCAGGTTGGCGACGACCGGGCTGTCCTCGGCGGCGATGGCATCGGCGAAGGCGACGATGCCGTTGGTGGTCGCGCAGCCACGCTGGTCGACGTTGACCTTGGTGGTCACCGGCACGCCGTGCAGCAGGCCGAGCGCCTCGCCGCGCCCGACCGCGCGATCGGCCTCGTCGGCCGCGGCGAGCGCCTCATCTTCGAGCACCTGGACGATCGCGTTGAGCGCGGGGTTGACCTCGCGCGTGCGGGCGAGGCAGGACTCGGTCGCCTCGCGGCTGGAGATGCGGCGGGTGCGGATCGCATGCGCCAGCTCGGTGGCCGGCCAGCGCCAGGGTTCGGTCATCGGAGCGCCTCTTCGGTGGAGCGCGATTGTCGCCCATGGCCCCGGGCCGTGTCGCGCGGCACGCTCCTTGGCCGGAACCGGCGCGAGCCGCTAGACTGACCGCAGATCCGGCGGTCCCGCGCCGGGCGCACCCACGCCTTTCGGCACGCGGAGACCTCCATGGCGATCAGCATCCCCATCGATCTGGGATACGAGTTCTCGGTCAAGGCACCGTTCAAGAACGTGTTCGCCGTGCTTTCCAACGTGCCCGAGTCGGTGAGCCACTTCCCCAAGGTCGACCAGCTGGTGGACATGGGCGACGGCGTCTACCGCTGGGAGATGCACAAGATCGGCATCGCGCAGGCCAACCTGCAGACCGTCTACGCGTCCAAGTACGTGTCCGACAAGGCCCGCGGCACGGTGATCTGGACGCCGGTCAAGGGCGTGGGCAACGCGCTGGTGGGCGGCAGCTGGCAGATCACCGACAAGAAGAAGTCCACCGACCTGGTGCTGAAGATCAGCGGCACGGTGGACGTGCCGCTGCCGGGCCTGATGAAGGCGATCGTCACGCCGGTGGTCAAGGGCGAGTTCGAGGGGATGGTCGACACCTATGTCGACAACCTGATCGCGGCCTTCGGCGGCGAGGTCTGAGCCGGGAGGGTCGGCGCGGCAAGACGCCGCGCCGACCTCCGGCGGTCGTGCCCTCAGGGCACCAGCACCACCTTGCCCAACTGCAGGTTCTCGCGCATCCGGGCGTGCGCCTGCGCCGTCGCCTCGAGCGGCCAGGTGCCGTCCACCGGTGACTCGAGCCGCCGACCCGCCCGACCTGGACCCAGAGCGCGCCGACCGCGGCGCAACGCATGATCCCGAGGGCTGCTGACGCGCCGACCATGTCGATGACGACGTCGGCGCCATGGCCGCCGGTTGCCTCGAGCACCGCCGCGGCGAAGTCGCCGCGCCCGTCGAGCACCGCGTCGATGCCGAGCGCGGCGAGCGGCGCGTGCTTGGACGGCGAGGTGCTGGTGCCGAGCACGCGGGCCGCACCGAGCAGCCGCGCGGCCTGGACCGCGACGATGCCCACCCTGGTGGCCGCGCCCAGCACCAGCACCGTGTCGCCGGCCCGCATCGCGCCGTTGGTCACCAGCGCGTCGTGCGCGGTCAGCAGCGCCACCGGTACAGCCGCGGCGCGCTCCCACGACAGGGCGTCGGGCACGCGAATCGCGAGCCGGTGGGGCAGCAGGGTGCGCTCGGCGCGCCGCCGTCATGCCCGCCCGGGACCCCCCGCTCGATGCGCGCGTCGTCAGCAGGCCCGGCCGGCCCGCTCCACCGACCCGGTCAGGACCGCCCCCCGAACACCGGCCCGAGCGGGCGCATCCGGATGCCCGGCCGCAGCCGCTTCCAGGGGAAGTCCACCGGGTCGGCGAGCGCGGGCCCGGGCGAGCGCACCACCAGCACCTCGCGCGCGATCGGCTGGAAGTCGGCGCGGAAGTGCACCGAGCTCTTGAGCGCCAGCACGCGCTGGCGCACCGGCTCGATGCCCACGTGCCGGAACATCTCCTGGTCGGCGGCCTGGCACTTGCGGGTCGCCAGCACCACCCGCACGCCGGAGGCCTCCTCGCGCAGCAGCGCCATCGGCCCGAGCATCATCCGGAAGCCGCGGAACATCGGGCCGGTGCAGGTGAACCTGCCGTCCCCGAGCCGCTCCACGACGAAGCGCCCTGCAAGCGGCGCATGGCCCGCGACGCCCGAGACGGCGCCGAGCGCGAACTCGAGCGTCGCGCCCCGGCCGGCCTGGTGCGCGCGCGCCGCGCTCGCCCCGTCGATCAGCAGGCCGAGCACCGCGTCCGGCGCGCGGTGACGGATCATCGCCGCGAGCAGCCCGGTGGTGTCGCCGTTGCCGCCGGCCCCCGGGTTGTCCTGCGTGTCGGCCAGCACCACCGGCGCGCCGGGCGTGCCCACGCGCATCGCGCGCATCACCGCCTCGTCGGGCGTGAGCAGCTCCAGCGCGAAGTCCGGCTCGGCCGCGGCGACCGCGTCGCCGATCTCGGCGAGCGCGGCCTGCGCGGCGGCGTCGGTGTCGGCGTAGGCGACGACCGACATGCCGCACTCCGGGAAGTCGGCCATCGGGAAGCCGGGCGCGAAGTCCACCGACGCGGCGTGGCGGCGCTCGATCTCGGCGATCCTCGCGTACAGCCCGCGGCAGGGCTCGATGAAGGTGCTCTGCGACGGGATGCCGGTCAGGAAATCGAACTGGCGGTGCGCCTTGGCCGGCCTGCGGCCGCGCGCGAGCATCGCGTCGAGCATCGCGCCCGCGCGAGCGCCGGTCTCGGCCATGTCGACGTGCGGATAGGTGCGGTAGATGGTCAGCGCATCGGACTGCGCGACCATCTGGCGGGTGACGTTGGCATGCAGGTCGAGGCTCGCCACCACCGGCACCTTGGGGCCCACCGCCTCGCGCACGCGCCGCAGGATCTCGCCCTCGCCGTCGTCGTGGTGCTCGCAGACCATCGCGCCGTGCAGGTCCAGGTAGACGCCCTCGACCTGGCCGGCCGCGCGCAGCCGCCCGATCAGGTCACCGACGATCGTCTCGAAGGCCTCGCGCGTGACGTGGGCCGACGGCGAGGCCGCGGCCCAGGTGAGCGGGACCAGGGCGTGGCCGCGCGCGCGCAGCGCGTCGATGGCGCCCTGGATCGGGATGTTGGCCCCGGCCACCGCCTCGAACAGCGGCTCGCCGCGCTGCACCGACGGCCAGCCCCCGCCGTGCTCGAAGGCGGTGTAGTCGGCCTTGGACGGCGCGAAGGTGTTGGTCTCGTGCTGCATGCCGCCGATCGCGATCGTCGCCACTCGGTGTGCTCCAGGAGGTAGGGGATGGGGGGACGCACCTCGGCGCGACGGGCCGCGCCGGCCGCGCCGGCCGCGCCGAAATCATTGTGCTACGCTGGCCCGAACCCTACAAATCCGCATGCCGGACCGCGCCATGGATGCCGAAGACCTCGCCTACTTGAGCGCGACCGAGCTGGTCGCGGCCTACCGCGACCGCTCGCTGTCGCCGGTGGAGGCCACCCGCAACGCGCTCGCCCGCATCGACGCGCTGAACCCCCGGCTCAACGCCTTCGTGTTGGTGGACCACGAGTCCGCGATGCGCGACGCCCGCGCGTCCGAGGCGCGCTGGATGAAGGGGGCGCCCGCGGGCCCGCTCGACGGCGTGCCCACCTCCGTCAAGGACCTGCTGCTCACCCGCGGCTGGCCCACGCTGCGCGGCTCGCGCACCGTCGACCCCAGGCAGTCCTGGGACGTGGACGCACCGTCCACCGCGCGGCTGCGCGAGGCCGGCGCCGTGCTGCTCGGCAAGACCGCGACGCCGGAGTTCGGCTGGCGCGGCAGCACCGACAGCCCGCTGTCCGGCATCACGCGCAACCCCTGGGACCTCTCCAAGACGCCGGGCGGATCGTCCGGCGGCGCGGTGTCGGCCATCACCGCCGGGATGGGCGCGCTCGCCACCGGCACCGACGGCGGCGGCTCGATCCGCATCCCTGCCGCCTTCACCGGCACGGTCGGCATCAAGGCGCACTTCGGGCGCGTACCCGCGTGGCCGCTGTCCCCGATGGGCACCGTCGCGCACGTCGGGCCGCAGGCCCGCACGGTCGAGGACGCCGCGCTGATGCTGGACGTGCTCGCGCGCCCGGACCACCGCGACTGGATGGCGCTGCCCCCGTCGGACGCCAGCTTCGCGGCGGCACTCGCCGGCGATGCGTCGCGCGCCGGGGGGCTGGCGCTCGGCACCTCGCTGAAGGGCCTGCGGATCGCCTACAGCCCGCGGATGGGCTACGTGCCGCACGTGGACCCCGAGATCGAGGCGGCGGTCGCCGCCGCCGCCAAGGTGTTCGCCGAGCTCGGCGCCACCGTCGAGCAGATCGACCCGGGCATCCCCGACAGCGCGGGCATCTTCGCGGTCCACTGGTTCTCGTCGGCCCGCAACCTGCTGCACCGACTGCCGCCCGAGCAGCTCGCGCTGCTCGACCCGGGCCTGCGCGAGTCGGTCGAGTTCGCGGCGCGCTACACGGTCACCGACTTCCTCGACGCGCAGACGGCCCGCGGCGCGCTCGCCATGCAGATGCAGGCCTTCCACCGGTCGTGGGACCTGATGCTCACGCCTGGCACCGCGGTGCAGCCCTTCGACGTGGGCCTCACGATGCCGGCGCTGCCCCCGGGCGTCACGCCGGTCAACGGCTCCGACTGGACCTGGTGGACGCCCTTTTCCTTCCCGTTCAACCTGACGCAGCAGCCCGCGCTGGTGATGGGCTGCGGCTTCTCACGAGCCGGGCTGCCGCTGTCGCTGCAGCTGGTCGCGCCCAACCACCGCGAGGACCTGTGCCTGCGCGCGGCGCGGGCCTATGAGATGGTGACGCCGTGGGGGGCGATGCGCCCGCCGCTGTGAGCCCGTGGAGCGTGCCGCGCGAGCCGGGCCGACAGCCCGAACCTTGCGTCAGGATGCGCCCATAGACTATGGTCACGCCTCCGGGCGTCACCGGATCGCCCGAACGTCACAACACCAGGAGTCCATCTTGCCATTGTCCACCCGACTCAAGCGCGTCGCCGCAGGCCTGCTGGCCGTGGGCGCCCTGGCGGCCGTCGCGCCCGCCTCCGCCCAGCAGAACGTGCTGAAGGTGGTGCCTCACTCCAACCTGGCGGTGCTCGATCCGATCTGGACGACCGCGTACATGAGCCGCAACCACGGCTACATGATCTACGACACGCTGTTCGGCACCGACGAGAAGGGCGTGGTCAAGCCCCAGATGGTCGAGAGCTGGACGGTCAGCCCCGACAACCGCCTCTACACCTTCAAGCTGCGCAAGGGCCTTCTGTGGCACGACGGCCAGCCGGTCACCGGCGAGGACGTCATCGCCTCCATCGGCCGCTGGGGCAAGCGCGACGCGATGGGCTCGGCGCTGATGCAGTTCGTGTCCCGCATGGACTCGCCCGCGCCCGACACCTTCCGGATCTTCCTCGGCGAGGCCTGCGGCTTCGTGCTCGAGGCGCTCGGCAAGCCTGGCTCGTCCGTGCCGTTCATGATGCCCAAGCGCGTCGCCGAGACCGACCCCTTCAAGCAGATCGAGGAGTACATCGGCTCGGGCCCGTACGTGTTCAAGCGCGACGAGTTCAAGCCCGGCGACAAGGCGGTCTACACCAAGTTCGAGAAGTACGTGCCGCGCAGCGAGCCGCCGTCCGGCACCACCGGCGGCAAGCGGGTGTACGTCGACCGCGTCGAGTGGAACCTCGCCCTGCGCGACGGCCAGGCCCAGGTGGCCGCGCTCCAGAAGGGCGAGGTCGACATCATCGAGCAGCTGGGCTTCGACTTCTTCGAGGGGGTCAAGAAGGACCCCAGCCTGCAGATCACCAACTACTCGAACATCGGCCTGCAGTACATGGCCCGGTTCAACCACCTGCACAAGCCCTTCGACAACCCGAAGGTGCGCCAGGCCGCGATCGCCGCATTCGCGCAGGAGCCGTTCCTGCGCGCCCAGGTGGGCGTGAAGGAGCTCTTCAAGCCCTGCTACTCGATGTTCTTCTGCAACACGCCCTACGGCACCACCGCGGGCAGCGAGCTGCAGTCCAAGGGCGGCATGCGCAAGGCGCAGGAGCTGCTGAAGGAGTCGGGCTACGACGGCACACCGATCGTGATCCTCAAGCCGACCGACCTCGCGTCGATCCAGAAGCTGCCCGACGTGGCCGCCCAGCTGCTGCGCCAGGCCGGCTTCAAGGTCGACCTGCAGGCGATGGACTGGCAGACCCTGGTCGGGCGCCGGGCCAAGAAGGACGCCCCGGAGAAGGGCGGCTGGCACATGTTCCTGACGGCCTGGACCGCCCAGGACATCTGGAGCCCGATCTCGAACCCCACGATGGACACCCGGGGCGAGAAGTCGGTCTGGTTCGGCTGGGCGACGGACGACAAGCTGCCCAAGCTGCGCGACCAGTTCATGCGCGCCACCGACGAGGGCGAGAAGAAGAAGCTGGCCGGCGCGATCCACACGCGCGCCTACGAGGTCGGCACGCACGCGCCGCTCGGCGAGTTCGACCAGCCCCAGGCCGCCCGCAAGAACATCTCGGGCTTCTTCGTCAGCAACTCCAACGTCTACTGGAACCTCAAGAAGAACTGATGGCGTCCCCGTGATGCCCCGGCGGGGCCGGCTCGACCGGCCCCGCGCGTTTCAAGCAGGTCTTCATGCTCGCCTTTCTCGCACGTCGGCTCCTCTCGACGATCCCGGTGCTGCTGATCGTCTCGGTGCTGGTGTTCCTGCTGCTTCGGCTGACGCCGGGCGACCCGGCGGCGATCCTCGCCGGCGACCAGGCCACCAGCGAGCAGATCGCGCAGATCCGAACCAACCTCGGCCTGGACCGGTCCATCGTCGAGCAGTACCTGATCTGGGCCTCCCACCTGCTGCAGGGCGACCTCGGCCAGTCCTTCTACTACAAGACCGACGTCGTCTCGCTGATCGGCCAGCGCCTCGAGCCGACGCTGTCGCTCACCGTGATCACCATGCTGGTCGCGGTGCTGGTGTCGGTGCCGCTCGGCGTGCTCGCCGCATGGCGCCACGGCGGCTGGCTCGACCGCTCGCTGATGGGCTTCTCGGTGCTGGGCTTCTCGATCCCCGTGTTCGTGCTCGCCTACCTGCTGATCTGGCTGCTCGCGATGAAGCTCGGCTGGCTGCCGGTGCAGGGCTACCAGCGGCTGTCGGGCGGCGTGGGCCTGTGGCTGCGCCACCTGGCGCTCCCCGCGATCACGCTGTCCGTCGTGTACGTGGCGCTGATCGCGCGCGTGACCCGCGCCTCCGTGCTCGAGACGCTCGGCGAGGACTACATCCGCACCGCGCGGGCCAAGGGCCTGCCCGAGTCCAAGGTGCTGCTGCGCCACGCGCTCACCAACGCGGCGGTGCCGATCATCACGGTGATCGGCATCGGCATCGCGCTGCTGATCGGCGGCGTGGTGGTGACCGAGTCGGTCTATGCGATCCCGGGGCTCGGCCGACTGACGGTCGACGCCGTGCTGGCGCGCGACTTCCCGACGATCCAGGGCGTGATCCTGTTCTTCTCGTTCGTCTACGTGCTGGTCAACCTGCTGGTCGACCTGTCCTACGTGTTCTTCGATCCGCGCATCCGGTACTGACACCATGGCCAGCCCGATCATCCCGGACGCATCCCTGTCCATCGAAGCCGCGACGATCGTCTCGCGCCCCTCCACCTGGCAGCGCGTGCGCCGCAACGGGTCCGTGCGCCTGGGCGGCGTGGTGCTGGCGGTGCTGGTGCTGGTTGCGCTCGCCGCGCCCTGGCTCGGCACGGTCGACCCGTCGCTGTTCGATCCGGTCAGCCGCGACCTGGTGCCCGGCAAGACCGGCGAGATCACCGACCTCGACGGCAACAGCTTCGAGCACACCTTCTGGATGGGCTCCGACAGCTTCGGGCGCGATATCTACAGCCGCGTCATCTACGGCACCCGGGTGTCGCTGGTCGTGGGGCTGGCGACCGCGGTGGTCGCGGTCGCCTTCGGTGTGCTGTTCGGCCTGTCGGCGGGCTACCTGCGCTGGCTCGACGGGCCGTTGATGCGCGTGATGGACGGGGTGATGTCGATCCCGGCGATCCTGATCGCGATCGCGCTGGTGGCGCTGTGGCGCGGCAGCCTGCTGACGGTGGTGATCGCGATCGCGATCCCCGAGATACCGCGGGTCACGCGGCTGGTGCGCTCGCTGGTGCTGACCGTGCGCGAGGAGCCCTACGTCGAGGCCGCGATCTCGATGGGCACGCCGACCTGGCGGATCATGATCCGGCACATCCTGCCCAATACGCTGGCGCCACTGATCGTGCAGGGCACCTTCATCTGCGCCTCGGGCATCCTGGTCGAGGCGATCCTGTCCTTCCTGGGCGTGGGCCTGCCGCCCGACATCCCGACCTGGGGCAACGTGATGGCCGAGGGTCGCACGCAGTTCAGCGAGTTCCCGCACAACATCTTCTTCCCCGGCATCTTCCTCGCGGTCACGGTGCTGGCGGTCAACATCCTGGGCGACGGTCTGCGCGACACGCTCGACCCGAAGATGGCGCGTCGCACATGAGCGCCGCCACCGACGGTCCGATCCTCGAGGTCCGCGGGCTCACGGTGGGCCTGCCGGGCGGCGCCGACCGCTCCTCGGCGGTCACCGAGGTGTCGTTCAGCGTGGGCCGCGGCGAGGTGCTGTGCCTGGTCGGCGAATCGGGCTCGGGCAAGTCGGTGATCGCGCAGGCCGTGATGGGCCTGCTGCCCAAGACCCTGCCGGTCACCGGCGGGCGCATCCTGCTGCAGGGCGAGGACATCACCCATGCGAGCCCGTCGCGGCTGCGCGAGCTGCGCGCGACCCGCATGTCGATGATCTTCCAGGAGCCGATGACCGCGCTCAACCCGGTCATGACCTGCGGCGACCAGATCGACGAGGTGCTGAGCGAGCACACCTCGCTGTCGGCGGCGGACCGCCGCAGGAAGGTGCTCGACATCATCCGCGAGGTGATGCTCCCCGACCCGGAGCGCATCGTCGCGAGCTATCCGCACCAGCTGTCGGGCGGGCAGCGCCAGCGGATCGTGATCGCGATCGCGCTGGTGCTCGACCCGGTGCTGCTGATCGCCGACGAGCCCACCACCGCGCTCGACGTGACCACGCAGGCGCAGATCCTCAAGCTCGTGGTCGAGCTGCAGGCGCGCCATGGCACCGGCGTGCTCTTCATCACGCACGACTTCGGCGTGGTCGCTGAGGTGGCGCACCGGGTCGCGGTGCTGCGCCTGGGTGACCTCGTCGAGATCGGCGACAAGCAGACCGTGCTGCGTCGACCCACGCACCCATACACGAAGATGCTGATGGCATCGGTCCCCAAGCTCACCGTGCCCGACCGCGCGCTCGACGACGCAGCGCCGGTGGTGCTCGAGGTCCGCGGCCTGTCCAAGATCTACGAGACGCGCGGCTGGTTCGGGGCGCACCGCAAGGTCAACGCGGCGCAGGACGTGTCCTTCGACATCCGGCGCGGGCGCACGCTGGGCATCGTCGGCGAATCGGGATCGGGCAAGTCCACGGTGGCGCGCTGCATCGTGCGCCTGATCGACCCGAGCGGCGGCGAGGTGCTGCTGTCGGGCCGCGACATCGCGCGCACCCCGCACGGCACGCTGCGCGCTATGCGCGACAAGGTCCAGATCGTGTTTCAGGACCCGTACCGGTCGCTGAACCCGCGCCGCACCATCGCGGAGGCGATGATCGAGGGGCCGATGAACTTCGGCGTCTCGCGCGCCGAGGCGCTCGAGCGCTGCCGCTCGCTGCTCGACCTCGTTCGCATGGACGCGTCGGCGCTCGATCGCTACCCGCACCAGTTCTCGGGCGGGCAGCGCCAGCGGCTGTGCATCGCGCGGGCGCTCGCGATGCGCCCTGAGCTGCTGGTGGCCGACGAGGCGGTCTCGGCGCTGGACGTGTCGGTGCAGAAGCAGGTGCTGGAGCTGTTCGACGACATCCGCACGCGCCTGAACCTCGCGATGCTCTTCATCACCCACGACCTGCGGGTCGCGGCGCAGATCTGCGACGACGTGGCGGTGATGTCCAAGGGGCAGGTGGTGGAGTACGGCCCGGCCCGGTCCGTGTTCGGGTCGCCGCAGCACGCGTACACGCGCGCGCTGTTCGAGGCGGCGCCCGGCCGGGGCTTCGACTTCGGCGGGCTGGCGGCGGCCTGAGCGTCCCTCCGATGATCCCCGACCCCGCGAGCCCGCGATGAACCTGATTCCCGCCAGCGTGGGCATGCCGGTCGACGAGATCGACACGCCGGCGCTGATCGTCGAGCTCGATGCCTTCGAGCACAACCTGCGACACATGGCGTCGTTTGCCCGCGAAGCCGGCGTGCGCCTGCGCCCCCACGCCAAGACCCACAAGTGCCCCTCGATCGCGATGCGCCAGATCGAGGCGGGCGCGGTGGGCCAGTGCTGCCAGAAGGTCGGCGAGGCCGAGGCGCTGGTACGCGGCGGCGTGCGCGACGTGCTGGTCAGCAACCAGGTGGTCGGGGCGGCCAAGCTCGCGCGCCTGGCGTCGCTGGCCACGCAGGCGACGGTCGCGCTGTGCTTCGACTCCGCCGAGCAGGTGGCGGCCGCGTCGCGGGCGGCCACCGCGTTCGGCGTGACGCTCGGCGGCCTGGTCGAGATCGACGTCGGGATGGCGCGCTGCGGCGTGCCGCCAGGCGCTGCGGCGCGCGAGCTCGCGCAGCGCATCGCGCAGGCACCCGGCCTCGAGTTCCGCGGCCTGCAGGCCTATCACGGCAGCGCCCAGCACCTGCCGTCCTTCGAGGCCCGCCAGGCCGCGATCGCGAGCGCCGGGGCTGCGGTCCGCGACACGCTCGCCCTGCTCGAGGCAGCCGGTCTGCACTGCGCCGTCGTCAGCGGCGCGGGCACCGGCACCTTCCGGCTCGAGAGCGCGAGCGGCATCTGGAACGAGCTGCAGGCGGGCTCCTACGTCTTCATGGACACCGACTACGCGCGCATCGGCGGGCGCGAGGGCGGGCTCTACACCGAGTTCCGCCACAGCCTCTTCGTGCTCGCCACCGTGATGAGCGCCACCGCGCCCGGTCGCGCCATCGTCGACGCCGGCCTCAAGTCCTACAGCGGCGAGAAGGGCCCGCCCTGGGTGCACGGGCTGGAGGACGTCGAGCATGTCGGCATGTCCGACGAGCACGGCACGCTGAGGCTCGGCCCGCGTGCGCGGCCCCTGCGCCTGGGCGACAAGGTCATGCTGATCCCCGGCCACTGCGACCCGACCGTCAACCTCCACGACTGGTATGTCGCCGTGCGCGGCGGACGCGTCGAGGCGCTTTGGCCGATCACCGCGCGCGGCGCGAGCAGCTGACCCAGGGCGCCATCGGCAGAGTCCTCGCGGCCAGACGGCGAGGCCCCCTGCGCTACCCGCAGCGGCGCCTCGCGCCAACCCAAGAACGAAGCAGCCGCCCCTACTTCGCCATCGTGATGGTGGAGAAGTTCTGGAACCAGTTCTGCGCCTGCACGAATCCCTTCACCTTCGCGCTCATCGCCCGCGCGTTGACGTCGTGCGTGACCATCAGGAACAGCTGGTCGTTCACGAACTTCTCGTGCACGCGCTGCAAAGCCGCCGTCTGCGCGGCCGGGTCGAACGCGTTCTGCGCGGCGCTCAGCAACCCGTCCATCTCCTTGTCGGCGTAGTAGCCCCAGTTGGTGCCGCGCGGCGCCACCAGCCCGGACTGCACATGCCGAACGAACGCGGTGAACGGGTCCTGCACGAAGTAGCTGTAGTTCATCGCGACCGCGCTGCGGTTCGAGGGATCCTTCACGCCGGCCCGCCAGGCAGCGACCAGCGAGTTCCACTCCATCACCTCGAGGTCGACCTTCACGCCAACGTCGCGCAGGTTCTGCTGCAGGAACTCGTTCATCGGCAGCGGCTGCATCATCCCCGAGCCGGAGGACGGCACCACCACCTTGATCGTCAGCGGCTTGGCCGCCGTGAAACCGGCGTCGGCGAGCAGCTTGCGGGCGGCGGGCGCGTCGAAGCGCAGCGGGTCCGGCTTGCCGAACCACGCATGCCCAGGCGGCATGAACCCCTTGGCCGGGATGGACAGGCCGCTCAGGAACTTGTCGAGGCCCTCGCGGTCGATCGCGAGGTTCACCGCCTGCCGGACCTTGGGGTCACGGAACGGCGAGCCCTCGACCATCGAGAAGTGCCAGACCCAGCTGTGCGGGTAGGCGTTGGTGACGATCTGGAAACCGGCGCCCTTCAGGCTCTGCACGGCATCCGGCGGCGGCGCCTCGATCCAGTCGACCTGGCCCGAGCGCAGCGCGGCGATCCGCGCGTTCGCCTCGGGCAGCGGCACAAGCACCAGTTTGTCGAGCCTCGGCACGCGCGCCTTGTCCCAGTAGTCGGGGTTCGGCACCATCTCGGCGCGCTCGCGCGGCGTCCACGCGGTGAGCTTCCACGGGCCGGTGCCCGACGGAGTCTTGGCGTAGGCGTTCCAGTCGCGGCCCATCTTCTCCCAGTGCGCGGGCGAAGACATCGGGATCCACGCGAGCTGGTAAGGCAGGAAGGCGTCGGGCTCCTTGGTGACGATCTCGAGCGTCATCGGGTCGACGGCGCGGTAGCTCGCGATCGACGGGATGCGCGTGCGGCCCTGCGCCGCCTGCTTGACGTCGAACTGCTGCGCCCGCTCGTTGAGCAGCTTGTCGAAGTTCCACACCGCCGCCTGGGCGTCGAAGGTGGAGCCGTCGTGGAACTTCACGCCGGGGCGCAGCTTGAAGGTCCACTTGTTGCGGTCCTTCGCATCGGCGACCCAGGACAGCGCGAGCCCAGGCACCAGCACCGACGGCTTGTCGGCGCTGCTGAGGTCCCACATCACCAGCTGGTCGTAGACGGTGTTGGCCATGAAGCGCTGGCCTTCGCCGCCCTGATCCGCCTGCCCGGTAGTGAGCGGGATGTCGGAGGCCGTCATGCCGATGCGCAGCGTGCCCTGGGCGGCAACGCAGGCGAGCGGTCCGGCGGCGGCGTAGAGCAGTGCCGAGGCGAGCAGGCCGCCCGCCGTCCGGTGGATCCGCCGGACGAGGACGGCGCGCGCGGCACCCGGCGCAACGGATATGCGGGGGCGCGCGGGGAGGTCTTGGAACATGAGATTCCTCGGTGCGATGTATTTCGGGATGGCATGCACTCGAACCGTGCATGGCCCGGGGCGTTCCCAGCTCAGGCAACTGCCGTGCCAGGCGCGCGTCGCGCCCGCGATATCAGGCCGCCGCGATGCCCGAGGCGAGCGCCACCAGCGACCGGTCGCAGCCCGCCGGTCCGAGCACCGACAGGCCGAGCGGTGCATCGAGGCGCCGCGCGAGCGGCATCGACACCTGCGGAAAGCCAGACAGCCCTGCGATGCACAGCATCCGGATCGCCGCGGCCCGGTAGGCCTCAAGGCCCGCGTCGTCCGCGCTCAGCAGCGGCGCGACGTCCGGCATCGTCGGCAGCACCAGCACCCCGTCGGCGCCGAGCAGGCGCGCGAGATGCTCGCGGAAGCGCACGCGGAAGGCGGTCGCCTCCACCACCTGCGCGTCCGTCAGCGTGCTCGCCCATGCGAAGCGGCCGGCCACGTCCGGGCCCAGCACCGGCGCGTGCCGCTCGATGAACGGACCGTCCACGCCCCAGGCCTCGCGGCCCTGCAGGCAGCGGAAGTGCCGGTACATCGCCTCGAATGTGTCGAGCGCCGCGTCGCAGGGCGCCGCCGCGCCGGCGGCACGCTCGGCCTGCGCGACGGCCGGTTCGAGCGCTGCGAGCACCTCCGGGGCGATCAGCGCCCAGACGTCGCGCGGACGCAGCAGCCGCACGCGGGCCGGCAGCGGCGCGGGATCGGTGCCGAGCAGCACATCGGCGACACGCTCGAAGGTGGATGCATCGCGCGCGAAGAAGCCGCAGGTGTCGAAGCTCGGCGACAGGTCGAGCACCCGGCTCAGCGACACGCGACCGTGGGTCGGGCGGATGCCGAACAGCCCGCAGTGGCTGGCTGGCGCGCGCACCGAGCCGCCGGTGTCGGTGCCGAGCGCGATGTCGCAGGCGCGATTGCTGACCGCCGATGCCGAGCCGCTGGATGACCCGCCGGGGATGCGGTCGGGGGCGGCGCCGTTACGCGGCGTGCCGAAGTGCACATTGCGTCCGTTCATGCTGAAGGCGAGCTCGTCGGTGTGCGTCTTGCCCACGAAGCGCGCGCCCGCGTCGAGCAGCGCCTGCACCGCGGGCGCGGTCCCGGTCTTGATGCCGGACATCGCGAGGATCAGCGGATTGCCCCCGCCGGTCGGGTAGCCGGCCACGTCGAACAGGTCCTTGGCGGCGAAGCTCAGTCCGGCCAGCGGACCGGTCGACGCCCCGGGCACTGGCACGGGAGGGTAGGGCACGAAGGCATGGGCGGGGTCGTGGCTCTGCAGCATGGCGGGGACGGGGAAGTAAGGAGCGGGGGCGGGGCCGCGTGAGTAAGCGGATCGGGGTGGCGCACACGGATCCTCTACCGCACACCACAGAACCGGGCATGGTGTCGGGCCGGCGGATCGGGACTCCTGCTCAGGCGGGCGACAAGGTCGCCGCGAGGCCGGTCGCGTCGGTGCGCAGGCACCGGGCGAAGTGACGCGGGGTGATCGCGACCGGCTCCGGCTGGGTCACGCTGCAGGCCTCCGCCGCGAACCGGCAGCGCGCCGCGAACGCGCAGCCGGCAGGCAGGTCGGCGAGGTCGGGTGGGGAGCCGCCGATGGTCTTGAGGCGCGCGCCGCGCGCCATCGCATGCGCGCCGGCGCCGCCGGCGCGGCCCTCGAGCAGCGCGAGCGTGTAGGGGTGGCGCGGCTCGCGGACCATGTCGCGCGCCGGACCCTCCTCGACGATGCGCCCGGCGTACATCACTGCGATCCGGTCGGCGACCTCGATGGCGGCGCCGATGTCGTGGGTGACGAACACGATCGACAGGCCGAGCTCGCGCTGCAGCTCGCGCAGCAGCAGCAGGATCTGGATCTGCACGGTGGCGTCGAGCGCGGTGGTCGGCTCGTCGGCCAGCAGCAGCTGCGGCCGGCAGGCCAGCGCGAGCGCGATCATCGCGCGCTGGCGCATGCCGCCGCTCATCTCGTGCGGGTAGGCGTCCAGGCGGCGCTCGGGGCTCGGGATGCGCACGCGCTCGAAGAGCTTCAGCGCGCGGTCGCGCGCCTGCGCGGCCGACACCGGCTCGTGCCGGCGGATCGACTCGACGATCTGCTGGCCCACGGTGTACACCGGGTCGAGCGCGAGCAGTGGCTCCTGGAAGATCATCGAGGCGACCTTGCCGCGGTAGTCGGCAAGCGCGCGGGCGCCGAGCGATAGCACGTCGTGGCCGGCGACCTGCATGCTGCCGCCGATCCGCGTGCGCCGCTCGTCGTGCAGGCGCAGCAGCGCGCGCAGCGTCACGCTCTTGCCCGAGCCGGACTCGCCGATCAGCGCGACGGTCTCGCCGCGCGCCACCGTCAGGTCGACACCGTTGACCGCCTGCACCGGCCGGGCCCGCGCGCGCGCAGCACCCATGAAGCTGACGGTCAGGCCGCGAACCGACACCAGCGGCCCGGCGACGGCGCCTGCGGGCACGGCGCTCATGCGGCCGCCCTCGCGGCCGCGGCGGGCGCGCGCGAGTGGCCCGAGCCGGACTCGGCCATCAGGCAGGACACCTCGTGCAGCGGCGCGTCCTCGACCAGCCGCGGCACGCGCTGGCTGCACACCGCCTCGGCGGAGGTACAACGGGTGTGGAAGCGGCAGCCGCTCGGCGGGTTGATCGGGTTGGGCGGGTCGCCGGCGAGCGGCGCCTCCTCGGTGCGGTTGTCGGGGTCCATGGTGGGCATGGACGCGAGCAGGGCCTGCGTGTACGGATGGCGCGGCGCGTGGAACAGCGACTCCACCGGGCCGAGCTCGGCCACCTGCCCGAGGTACATCACCATCACGCGGTCCGACACGTAGCGGACGACGTGCAGGTCGTGGCTGATGAAGATGTAGGTCAGCCCGAACGCGTCCTTCAGGTCGAGCAGCAGGTTCAGCACCTGCGCCTCGACCGACTTGTCGAGCGCCGACACCGCCTCGTCGAGGATCACCAGGCGCGGCTGCAGCGCGAGCGCGCGCGCGATGTTCACGCGCTGGCGCTGGCCGCCGGAGAGCTCGTGCGGATAGCGCTCGGCGAAGCGGCGCGGCTCGAGGCCCACCCGGGCGAGCAGGTCGCGCGCGCGCTCCACCGCCTCGCGGCGCGCCACGCCGTGCACCTGCGGGCCGAAGGCGACCGAGTCCTCGATGGTCAGGCGCGGGTTCAGGGACGAGTAGCTGTCCTGGAACACCATCTGCACCTGGCGGCGGAATGCCTTGAGCGGCAGGTCGCGGCTGCCGACGGTGCGCCCGTCGAAGACGACCTCGCCCGCGCCCGGCTCGATCAGCCGCATCAGCAGGCGGGCGGTCGTGCTCTTGCCGCAGCCCGACTCGCCGACCACGCCGAGCGTCTCGCCCTTGAATACGTCGAAGTCGATGCCGTCGACGGCGCGCACCACAGCTGGGCTGCCGTCGATGCGCTTGCCCTTGAGCGGGAAGTGCTTGACCAGGCTGCGCACGCTCAGCAGCGGCTGGGCCGGGCCGCCGACGTCTGCATTGCCGGGGATCGCGCTCATTGCTTGACGTCCATTGCCGAGCGCAGGCCGTCGGACAGCATGTTGAAGGACATGGAGGTGATGAAGATCATCACGCCGGGCAGCGCGGCGATCCAGGGCTGGGAGTAGATGGCGGTGCGCAGGGTGTTGAGCATCAGGCCCCACTCGGGCTCGGGCGGCTTGACGCCCAGGCCGAGGAAGGACAGCCCGGAGGCCAGGATCATCGACACCGCGATCAGGCTGGTCGCGTAGATGAAGATCGGGCCGAGCACGTTGCCCAGCACGTGGACGCGCACGATGGTGAAGGCGTCGGCGCCCGAGGCGCGCGCGGCCTCGACGAAGTCGCGCCCGCGCACCTGCGTGGTCACGCTCTCGGCCACCCGAGCGATCGGCGGGATGAACACGATGGTCAGCGACAGCAGCGCGTTGAAGATGCCCGCGCCGAGCGCGCCCGACAGCGCGATCGCGAGCAGCACCGACGGGAAGGCGTAGAACACGTCGATCGTGCGCATGATCACGGTGTTGACCTTGCCGCCGGCATAGCCCGACAGGATGCCCAGGCCCGAGCCGATGAAGAACGCGGCGATCACCGGTGCGATGCCCATGAACAGCGACAGGCGCGAGCCGACCATCAGGCGCGACAGCATGTCGCGGCCGAGCTCGTCCGTGCCGAGCGGGAAACCCGGCGTGCCGATCGGCTTGAGCCGGCTCAGCATCGAGGCCTTGTAGGGGTCGGCCGGCGTCAGGTAGGGCCCGAGCAGCGCCATCAGCAGCAGCAAGGACACCACCCCGAGCGCGATCATCGCGACGCGGTCGCGCGAGAAGCGGCGCAGCGTGGTGCGCCAGTAGCCCGGGCTGCGCTCGAAGACCGGCGCCGGGATCTTGGTGGGGTCGACCACGACCTGCATCATCGCGTCACCCGCGGGAGATGCGGGGGTCGAGCGTGCTCTGCACGACGTCCACCAGCAGGTTGAGCAGCACGAAGAACATGGCCAGCACGAGGATGGTCCCCTGCAGCAGCGGCAGGTCGCGCTGGAAGATCGCGCTGTTGAGCAGGAAGCCCGTGCCCGGCCAGCTGAACACGGTCTCGATCAGGATGGAGCCGCCAAGCAGGTAGCCCAGCTGCAGGCCCATCACCGCAAGCGCGGTCGGGGCCACGTTCTTGACCACGTGCGCGAACACGCCGACGTCGGTCAGGCCCTTGGCGCGCAGGCCCACGACGAACTCCTGCGCGAGCATGTCGGCCACCAGCGCGCGCACGGTGCGGCTGATGATGCCCATCGGGATCACGCTCATCGTGACCGCTGGCAGCACCAGGTGGCGGATGTGCGCCCAGTCCCAGGTCCAGTCGCCCGAGCCGCCGGGGCCGGCGCCGGTCGCGGGCAGCCAGTTGAGCTGCACCGCGAACACGATCACCAGCACCATGCCGAGCCAGTAGTGCGGCACGCTGACACCCACCACCGACAGGAAGGACGCCGACTTGTCGACCCAGGAGTCGCGGAAGTAGCCCGCCACGAAGCCGAACAGACAGCCGAAGAAGAAGCCGATCATCGTCGCCACCCCGGCGAGGATCAGCGTGTTGCCCACCGCCTTGAGCACCTCGGCGGCGACCGCGCGCCCGGTCGCGATCGAGGTGCCGAGATCACCCTGCAACGCCCGCCAGACCCAGCTCGCGAACTGCTCGGGATAGGAGCGGTCGAAGCCGTACAGCGTGCGCAGCTGCGCCTGCAGCTCCGCCGACGCGTCCGGCGGCAGCACCGACACCAGCGGATCGCCCGGCGCGAGGTGCACCAGCGCGAAGCACACCAGCGCCACGCCGATCATGATCGGGAGCGTGTAGACGACTCGGCGGGCGAGGTAGGCGAGCAACGGGGCGTCGAGGCGCGTGGCGTGGGGTCGGCCGGGTCAGTCCATCGTCATCGTGGCGATGTCGATGAACCAGCTCTTGGGTTGCACCACGTTCTTGACCTTCGCGCTCATCGCACGCGGTCCGACGTCGTGGGCGATCCACACGAACGGCGCCTCCTCCACGATCCGCGCATGCAGGCGGGCCAGGGCGGCGTCGCGCGCCTTGTCGTCGAAGCTGGTGCGCGCGTCGGCGATCAGCTTGTCGAACTCGTCGTTGCCGAAGTAGCCCCAGTTGTTGGAGACGGGCGGGAAGGCCTTGGTGCTGGTGAAGCGGACCATCGCGAAGAACGGATCCATCGCCGCGAAGCTGACGTTGGTCGCGTTCGCGCCGTTGGCACTCGGGTCCTTGGAGCCCTTGCGCCAGTTCGTGAACAGCGTGTTCCACTCGATCACGTCGAACGACACGTCGAAGTAGCACTGCTTGAGCGATTGCTGGACGAATTCGTTCATCGGCAGCGGCTGCATCTGGCCCGAGCCGGACGCCGAGATCTGCACCTTGACCTTGAGCGGGTTGGCGGCCGAGTGGCCGGCCTTGGACATCAGCGCCTGCGCGGCCTTCGGGTCGTACTTGATGTCGAACTTGGGGTTGCCCCACCACGGGTGGCCGGGCGGCACCGTGCCCTTGGGCTCGCCCATCATCCCGCCGAGCAGGGTGCTCAGACCGGCGCGGTCGACGCACAGGTTGGCGGCGTGGCGTACGTCGCGGTTCAGCCAGGGCGAGCCCTCGGCGAAGGACAGCTGCCACGGCCACACGTGCGGCTGCGGGTTGCTGTACATCACGAAGCCGCGCTGCCTGATCTGCGCCATCGCATCCGGGGCGGGCGCCTCGATCCAGTCGACCTGGCCCGACAGCAGCGCCGCGGTGCGCGCGTTGGCCTCGGGCATCGGGATCATCACGACGCGGTCGATCTTGGGCGTGCGCTTCGGATCCCAGTAGGCCTTGTTGGCGGCGACCTCGAGCCGCTCGCGCGCCACGAAGCGGGTCATCCTGAACGGTCCGGTGCCCGACGCGTCGGCCGCGAACGCGACCCAGGCCTGCTTGGCGCGCTCGGCGGGGTCGGCAACGCTGGCGGGCACGGCCTTGAGCTTGGCCTCCCAGTGCGCGGGCGACGCCATGAACAGGTTGGTCAGGTTGATCGGGATGAAGGAGTCGGGCTCACTGGTGGTCAGCTCGACAGTCATGTCGTCGATCTTGCGCGCGCTGCGCAGGGTCGGCATCCGCGACGCGGTGACGCCCACCTGGCTCGCGTCGAAGTGCGGCGCGTCCTTGTCGAGCACCTTGCGCACGTTCCAGACGACCGCGTCGGCATTGAAGGCCGATCCGTCGTGGAACTTCACGCCCGGGCGCAGCTTGAAGGTCCACTTGGTCCGGTCCTTGGCATCGACCGCCCACGAGGTGGCCAGGCCCGGAATCAGCACGCTCGCCTCGTCCTTCTTGGAGAGGTCCCAGTGGGTCAGCGCGTCGTACATCGGGATGCCGGTGAACCGGTTGCCCTCGAAGCCCTGGTCGGGCTGGCCGAGCGTGCGGGGAATGTCGGCGGCGGTCATCGCGATGCGAAGCGTCTTTTCCTGGGCGAGGGCCGCAGTGGCGCCGAACGTCGCGGCGAGCACCACGGCGGACGTCATGCAGGCGGCGGATACCGTATCGAACAGACCAGTCTTGCGAACCATGCGTGTCTCCAATGGGGGGAGCCTGCGATGCAGGCGCGGCGAATCCCTAGCGCAAGGGCCGTGCCAGCCCCCGTAGCCCGGTCGTCCGGATACCCGAGAGGCGTCCGTGCCCGGTTTTATGCCACAAAATGGCTCGAGTTGCACCGCTGGCGCCGAAACACTCCTTTATTTGGTGCGACGCGCACCGCATTCATGCATCGTGGCGCACCGGGATCAGCGCCGGCGGACGCTGACCTCGCCGCCGATCAGCCGGTCGCGGCGCCCGTCGTCGAAGTCCACCCGCAGCGCGCCGTCGTCGTCCACGCCCCGGGCGAGGCCCGACGCCCGTCTACCGTCCGGATGCAGCACCTCGATCGGCCGGCCAGCGAGCAGGTCGCGGGCGCGCCATCGGTCGAGATAGGGCGCGAGGCCCGTCCGCGCGAATCCCTGCACGACTGCCGCGACCGCCGCGCCGAGCTCACGGGCGAGCGCGACCCTGCCGGGCGTCGCGCCGCGACCGAACATGGCCGCGACCGGCTGGCCGACCTCGGCCTCGTCGAGCGCATCGCTCGGCTCCAGGTTCAACCCGCAGCCGACCACCACGCGCTGCAATGCGCCGAGCTGGCGGACTTCGACCAGGATCCCGCCCGCCTTGGCGCCGCCCTCGGGCGGCTCGCACCAGAGGTCGTTGGGCCACTTGAGGCGCGGCCGGGCGCCGTGCGCCGCCAGCAGGTCGGCGATGGTCGCGCCCACCGCCAGCGGCAGCCCGAGCAGGCCCGCGCCGTCGGCACGCCTCTCGACGGCCACCGAGAAGGTGACCGAGCGCGCCGGATCGGACAGCCAGCGTCGGCCGTTGCGCCCGCGGCCCGCATCCTGCGCGTCGGCGAGCAGCAGCAGCGGCGCCGCGGGCGCCGCGCCGAACGGCCGGCGCATCAGCTCTGCGCTGGTCGATCCGATGCGGGCGACGTGCTCGAAGACGAGCGCGGCGCCTTGCGGTCCGGATGCGCGCGTCGCGGGATGCAGGGGGTCGTTCATGTAAGCTCCGAGCGACTCGACCCCCATGTTAAACAAGACCGACGCGCCGCCCCAGGCGCCCCGCACCACGGCGCTGATGCGCGCGCTGAGCCTGGTGTTCCTCGCGGCGATCGCATTCGCCACGCTCTACCCGCTCACCGAGTGGCGGCTGCACGCGCCGGGCCCGATGGCCTTCCTGACTGGCGGCCTGCCCCGGTGGTGGACCTGGTTCGACGTGCTGAGCAACTTCGTGGCCTACCTGGTGCTCGGGCTGCTGCTGACCGTGGGCTGGCTGGCGGGGCTGCGGCCCGCGGCCGCGGTGATCGTGGCGACCCTCGCCTGCGCCGCCCTGTCGCTGGCGCTCGAGACCGCCCAGAGCTACCTGCCGGCGCGCGTGCCCTCGCTGCTCGACTGGATCGCCAACACCGGCGGCGGGCTGGCGGGCGCCTGGCTCGGCGCGCTGCTCAACCGCGCCGACCAGCGGCCCGAGCGGATCGCGGTGCCGGTGCCCGACCGCTGGTACGAGCAGGCGCCCCCCGGCGGCTGGGTGCTGCTGCTGCTGTGGCTCGCGGTGCAGCTGGTGCCCCAGCGGCTGCTGTTCGCCACCGGCCACGTCGAGCCCGCGCTGCAGCGCCTGCTCGACGGCCTGCTGCCCGGCAACGCACCCGACCTGTCGCGCCTGACCGATGCGCTGTGGGGCGATACCGCGCCCACCGGCTATGGCGTGGCCATCGAGGCAGTGGCGGTGGTGTGCGCGGTCTGCGTGGTCGGCTCGATCGCGTTCTCGCTGGTGCGGGGCTCGCGGCGGCGGCTCGCGCTGCTGGCGGGCATCGCGGTGGTCGCCTTCGGGCTGCGCAGCATCGCCACCCAGAGCGTGTACGGCGTGAGCGCCCCCTTCGCGTGGCTGACCCCCGGCGCCCAGGGCGGTCTGGTGGTCGGCGCCGCGCTGCTCTACGGGCTCGAGACCCTCGGGCCCCGGACGCGGGCCGCCGCGGCGGCGCTGCTGCTGACGGTCGGCACGCTGCTGGTCAACGTCGCGCCCGAGGACCGCTACTTCGAGACGACGCTTGCCGGGATGCAGGCCGGGCAGCTGGGCAACCTGCAGGGGCTGCTGCGGACGGTATCGCTCGTCTGGCCGCTGCTCGCGATCGTCTGGTTCTGGCGCCGCGCCCGGCGCACCGGCGCACGATCGCTATAATCCGGGCGATCGCGGGGGCGCGGCGCAGCCCTGCGGCGCGTCCGCCCCCCGCGGGGCGCCAGGCCCCGGGCGAGCCCGCCCGCCGCCGCCGACGCAGCCAACCGGACCCTCCGCCGTGAGCCACTACGCCAAGCACATCTTTTTCTGCCTGAACCGGCGCGACGAGGGCCGGGCGTGCTGCGCCGAGCATCGCGCCGATGCGCTGCAGGCCTATGCGAAGGACCGGGTCAAGGCGCTCGGCCTGAATGGGCCGGGCAAGGTCCGGGTCAACAAGGCCGGATGCCTGGACCGATGCGAGCTCGGGCCGGTCGCGGTCGTCTACCCGGAAGCGATCTGGTACACCTTCGTCGACGAGCACGACATCGACGAGATCGTCGAGAGCCACCTGCGCGACGGCAAGCCGGTGGAGCGGCTGCGGCTCGACTGAGCCATGAACGCCGGCACCCGCATCACCGGCATCGAGGGGCCCGTTGGCCGCATCGACACGGCGCTCGACCGGCCCGACGGCCTCCCGGTACGCGGCATCGCGGTGATCGCCCATCCCCATCCGCTGTTCGGCGGCACGCGCGACAACAAGGTGGTGCAGACGATCGCTCGCGCGCTCCTCGGGCTCGGCATGGTCTGCTGGCGGCCCGATTTCCGGGGCGTGGGCGCGAGCGATGGCGTCCACGACGAGGGCCGCGGCGAGACCGAGGACCTGCTCGCGGTGGTCGCCGCCGCGCGCGCCGCGCAGCCGCAGGGCGACGCGCTGCCGCTGGTGCTCGCCGGCTTCTCCTTCGGCAGCTTCGTGCAGTCGCGGGTCGCGCGGCGCCTCGTGCAGGCGGGCAGGCCGGCGGCGCGCCTGGTGTTCGTGGGCACGGCGGCGTCGCGCTTCGAGGTCGAGCCGGTTCCGGCCGACACGCTGGTGATCCACGGCGAGGTCGACGACACCGTGCCGCTGTCGGCGGTGCTCGACTGGGCGCGCCCCCAGGAGCTGCCGGTGGTGGTCTATCCAGGCGCCGACCACTTCTTCCATCGCCGGCTCACCGGGCTCAAGCAGCTGCTCCTGCGCGAGCTGCGCTGACGGACCGCCTGCACGCCATGGTCGAGCTGGTCCCCGAGACGGTGTACGCGAAGACCTCGCAGGGCAGCGACGAGATCGCGACCCGCCGGCACGGCCTGAGCATGAGGGTGCGACAGTTGCTGATCCTGATCGACGGGCGCCGCAGCGTGGCCGATCTCGCCCGGATGATGCCGGACACCGAGCTGCGCGCGAACCTGGCGCTGCTGCTGGACCAGGGCTTCGTCGCGGTCGCGGTCGCGGGCGTGCCGCCGCCCGCCGTGCCGATCGGCGCCGGCGCCGATGCGCCGGCCGCGCCCCCCCTTCAGCTCGCACCCCAAGCGCCCCCGCCGGCGCAGGGCCACGACCTCGAGTCGGTGCGCCGCCAGCTGGTGCGGCAACTGATCGACACCATCGGCCCGAACGCCGACACGATGGCGGTGCGCATCGAGCGCTGCCGGTCGGTCGACGAGATCCGGCAACTGCTGCCCACCATCGCATCGCTGGTGGAGGCGACCCGCGGCCGTTCGATGATGGCTGCCTTTCTGGATGAAGTGGGACCCCTCTGATGGCCGAGCCGCTCGATCCCCGCCTGGTGTACGGCAAGACCGCCGCCGGCATGTCCGCGGCCACCAACCGCCTGGAGACCCTGTCGCCGGGCGCGCGCCGGATGCTGCTCCTCATCGACGGTCGCCGCTCGCTCGCGCAGCTGCCCGGCAACGCACGCCCGGGAGAGCTCCCCGTCCTGGTGGAGGAGTTGCTCGGCGCCGGCCTGATCGGACTCTCGGGCATCGTCGAGGAGCTGCCGCCCGGCTGGAACGACGTGCGTGACCCGCGGCTCGAGGACTTCAAGCAGCGCGTGCAGGGGGCGGTCGAGCGCGAGCTGGGCCCCAGCGGCCGCGTCCTCGAAGCCCGGCTGCAGGACTGCGTGAACATGACGGTGATGCGCGGGGTGATGCGCGAGATCATCAACCTCGTGCGTCAGCGCGCCAACGACGGGGCGGCCGAGCGGCTCGCCGCGGCCGCGCAGGCCGCCGGCCGCGCCTGGGCAGAACGCAATCAGGCAGGTCCGGGCGATGCCGCCCGTCGGGAGCCCGACGCCGCCGGTCGCCCGGACGACGCGCCCGGGGGGTCGCGCGGCGAGCCGCCGAAGGCCGCCGCGAGGAACGCCCGCGGCGATGCCGCGGCGCCACGGACGGACGCCGGCTCGCGGCCGGACACCGCCGCCGGGCCGAGACACCCATCGGGCTCGCGGGCGCGGCCCGGTCGGCCCGTATAATTCGCGGCCTTTTCCGACCACTTTCACGTCCCGCCGCGAACGGGAAGGATCCGCACCCATGGGCCTCCGCATTCACGCTCCGATCGCTGCCGCCCTGATCGCGGCGATCGCGTCGATCGCCCCGCCGGCAGACGCTGCAACACCCAAGGGGAAAGCCGCCGCCGCGGCACCCGCGCCGCCGGCCACCACGCCGGCGACCCAGGGCATCGCGCTGCAGGGCGCCCCGCAGATCGCAGCCCGCTCGTGGCTGCTCGTCGACGTCACGACCGGCCAGCTGCTGGCCGCGGGCGACCCCGACATGAAGGTCGAGCCAGCCTCCCTGACCAAGCTGATGACCGCCTACCTGGTGTTCAACGCGATCAAGGAGAAGAAGCTCGCCATCGATTCGCGCCCGCCGGTGTCGCCGCTTGCGCACAAGGCGATCGGGTCGCGGATGTTCGTCGATCCGGCCAAGCCCGCGACCGTCGACGAGCTGCTGCACGGCCTGATCATCCAGTCCGGCAACGACGCGGCCATCATCCTCGCCGAGGCGCTCGGCGGCAGCGAGGCCGCGTTCGCGACCCAGATGAACCGCGAGGCGCTGCGCCTCGGGATGAAGAACACCAGCTTCACGAACGCGTCGGGCCTCCCCGACCCGCAGCACTACTCCACGGCGCGCGACCTCGCGATCCTCACGTCGCGCCTGATCGACGAGCATCCTGACTACTACCGGATGTATTCGCAGCGCGACTACACCTACAACAACATCAAGCAGCCCAACCGGAACCGCCTGCTGTTCGTCGACCCCACGGTCGACGGCGTCAAGACCGGCCACACCGACGCGGCCGGCTTCTGCCTGATCGCCTCGAGCAAGCGCGAGCAGCCCGGCGCGGGCTTCTCGCGGCGGCTGCTGACCGTGGTGCTCGGCACCGCGTCGGAGTCGGCACGCGCGATCGAGTCGCAGAAACTGCTCAACTACGGCTTCGCCAACTTCGACGTCGTGCGGCTCTACCAGAAGGACCAGGTCGCTGCGAGCTACCCGATCTGGAAAGGCAAGGCGGCCGAGATCAAGGCGGGCTTCGGGGGCAACGTGCTCGTCACCGTGGCGCGCGGGCAGGCCGAGCGCGTCAAGGGCGAGATCGAGCGGACCCAGCCCCTGCTCGCCCCCGTCGAGAAGGGGCAGCGCCTGGGCACGCTGCGCGTGCGGCTGGACGACCGCGTGATCGCGGAGCACCCGCTGATCGCGATGGAGTCGATCGAGCAGGCCGGCTGGTTCGGGCGGGCCTGGGATACGATGCGGCTCTGGTTCAAGTGAGCCCCTCCCGCGGCCGTCCGGCCCGCTCCATCCCGCGCGCACGATGACCGAAGACCCCACCGTCTACCTCAACGGCGAGTTCATGCCGGCCGCCGAGGCACGCATTCCCGTCCTCGACCGAGGCTTCATCTTCGGCGACGGCATCTACGAGGTCGTGCCGGTCTACGGGCGGGTGCCGTTCCGCTGGACGCAGCACCACGCGCGCCTCGTTCGCAGCCTTGCCAAAGTGCGCATCGACGACCCGATGAACGCAGCCGGCTGGCGCACCCTGATCGACACGCTGATTGCGCGCCATCCGTGGGACGATCAGTTCGTCTACATCCAGGTCACCCGCGGCGTCGCCAGACGCGACCATGCCTTCCCCAAGGGCGTGACCCCGACCGTGTTCGCGATGAGCAGCCCGCTGCCGGTGATTCCGGCCGAGATACTCGAGCGCGGCGTCGCGACCGTCACCCTGACCGATGAGCGCTGGCTGCATTGCGACATCAAGTCGACCTCGCTGCTGGGCAACGTGCTGGCGCGTCAGGCGGCCGTCGACGCGGGCGCGATGGAATGCGTGATGTTTCGCGACGGCTTCCTGACCGAGGGCTCGGCCAGCAACATCTGGGTCGTGCGCGAGGGCCGCGTGCTGGCGCCCCCGCGCGACCGGCTGATCCTCGAGGGCATCCGCTACGGCCTGATGCAGGAGCTGTGCGAGGCCGAGGGCATCGCCTTCGAGGTGCGCCCGGTGGCGCGGGCCGAGGTGGAGTCGGCCGACGAGCTGATGCTGTCGTCGGCGACCAAGGAAGTCATGCCGATCGCCCGCCTCGACGGCAGGCCGGTGGGCGCCGGCGTCCCCGGGCCGGTATTCCGCAGGCTGCACGCGGCCTACCAGCGCGCCAAGGCGGCGAGCGCCGTCGCCGGGCACGCGACGCACTAGGGCCTCGATCCCGCCAGCGGCCCGGAGGCCGACCATGCCCCATCCAGACGACCCGGCGGGCCCCGACGACCCGTCCGCCGAGCTGCTGCAGTTCCCGACCGACTTCCCGATCAAGGTGATGGGCCGCAACGTCGAGGGCTTCGCGGCCGAGATCACGGTCGTGGTGCGGCGGCACGCGCCGGACTTCGACCCGGCCACGCTCGAGGCGCGCCCGTCGCGCCAGGGCACCTACGTGGGGCTGACCGCGACCATCCGCGCGGTGTCGCGCGTGCAGCTCGACGCGCTGTACCGCGAGCTCACCGCGCACCCGATGGTCAAGGTGGTGCTCTAGGCGGCAGGCGGCTGTGCCCGGCGCCGCTCCGGCGGCACGCAGGGGCCCGCCGCCTCGCGGCTGCGCCGATCCACCAGCGCGCCGAGCACGCATTCGGCGGCGCCCGCGGTGACCCGGTCGGTGTCGAGCTCCGGCGTGTACTCGACCAGCTCGCAGGCGATCAGCCGCGCATCCCCCGCCAGCCCGTGCAGCGCGGCCGACACCTCGGCCAGCCGCAGCCCGTCGGCGACCCGCGACCCGGTGCCCGGCGCGTCCCGCGGATCGAGCGCGTCCAGGTCGACGCTCACGCCCCAGCCCGCGGTCGCGGCGGTCACCCGCCGGACCGCCTCGCGCATGCAGTCCGCAAAGCCGCGCCGCGCGACCTCGCCGCCGGTCATCACCCGCACGCCCAGGCGCTCGAGCAGCGCCGCCTCGCCGTGTTCCCAGCTGCGCGGCCCGATCAGCACGAGGTCCTCGGGCCGCAGCTTGGGGGCGGCGTCGGCGACGCCGGTGAGCGCAGTCGGGCCGTGGCCGAGCAGCGAGGCGATCGGCATGCCGTGGGGCATCTGGGACTCGGAGGTCTCGGGCGTGTGCGCGTCCAGGTGCGCGTCGATCCAGACCAGGCCCAGGCGCCCGCCCTGCCCGCCCCGCCCAGCCGCGCGCAGCGCCGCCGCCGCCGCGCTCCAGGTGCCGACCGCGCAGGAGTGGTCGCCGCCGATCACCACCGGCAGGCGCCCGGCCGCCAGCGAGGCGCTCACGCAGGCCGCGAGCCGGACCGAGAACTCGGCGACCACGGTCATCGGCCCCTGGGGCAGCAGCGACAGGTCGGAGGCCACCTGTGGCCCCCAGCGGACCTGCCGGCCGCGCGCGCTCAGGCGGCGCCCGAGCCCCCACTGGCGCAGCGAGCCCGGCCCGCCCCGGGTGCGGCGGTCGGGCGCGCCCTCCCCGATCGCGGCCCCGATCAGCTCGACGGTTCGCATCGATTCAGCCATCCCCGCCCGCGCCTCCTTGTGATCGCCACCGTCCCGCCCGCCGCGCCGCGCAGCCGGGGCAGGAACCCTGCCCGGCGGCACGCCTCCCGTGGGCCGGGGGCGACGCGCGGGTACCATCGCCCATCCTCCACCAGAGCCCGGGATTCCGGCAAGCGCCTTGATCCACGTCCGCCCGTTCGCGCCCGCCGCCTACCTGCCGACGCTCGAGGCGATGCGCGCCTTCACCGCCGCCCGCCGCGACGACACCCCCGACGAGATCTGGCTGGTCGAGCATCCGCCAGTCTTCACCCAGGGGCTAGCCGGCAAACCAGAGCATGTGCTCACTCCCGGCGAGATTCCCGTGATCCGGACTGAGCGCGGCGGACAGGTCACCTACCACGGGCCTGGCCAGGTGGTGGCCTACGTGCTGCTCGACCTGCGCCGGCGCGGCATCGCGGTGCGCGAGCTGGTGTGCCGGCTCGAGGCCGCCGCGATCGAGACCTGCGCCGGGGAGGGGGTGCGCGCGGTGCGCCGGCCGGGCGCGCCGGGGCTCTACCTGGCCGGCGCGGGCGACTCGCCCGGCGCCAAGCTCGCGTCGCTCGGGCTGAAGGTGAGCCGCGGCTGCACGTACCACGGCATCGCGCTCAACGTCGTGATGGACCTGGCGCCGTTTGAGCGCATCAACCCATGCGGGTATGCTGGCCTGAAGGTGACCGACCTGGCCCGCGCCGCGGCCGGCCCCGCGCCCGATCCGGCCGCGGTCGCCCGGCGCTTCGGCGATACCCTCGCCGCCCACATCGACCGACCATGACCGACCCTCTCCCGCCCGTCGCGACCCCGGCCGACGCCGCCACCGCCGTCCCCGCCTACGACCCGAGCGCCAAGCACAAGGGTGCCGGCAAGACCTCGCGCATCCCGATCAAGGTCGTGCCGGCGGGCGAGGTACTGCGCAAGCCCGACTGGATCCGCGTGCGCGCGCCCTCGCCCGGCAGCCGCTTCCACGAGATCAAGCGGATCCTGCGCGAGCACCGGCTGCACACGGTCTGCGAGGAGGCGTCCTGCCCCAACATCGGCGAATGCTTCGGCAGCGGCACCGCCACCTTCATGGTCATGGGCGACAAATGCACCCGGCGCTGCCCCTTCTGCGACGTGGGCCACGGCCGCCCCGATCCGCTCGACGCCGAGGAGCCGGCCAACCTCGGACGCACCGTCGCGGCGCTGCGCCTGTCCTACGTGGTGATCACCTCGGTCGACCGCGACGACCTGCGCGACGGCGGCGCACAGCACTTCGTCGACTGCATCCGCGCGGTCCGCGCACAGTCCCCGGCCACCCGAATCGAGGTGCTGGTACCCGACTTCCGCGGCCGCCTCGACCGCGCGCTCGCCATCCTCGAGGCCGCGCCGCCCGACGTGATGAACCACAACCTCGAGACCGTGCCGCGGCTCTACAAGGAGGCCCGCCCGGGCTCCGACTACGGCCATTCGCTGAAGCTGCTCGCCGAGTTCAGGCGGCGCGTGCCCGGCGTGCCGACCAAGTCCGGGCTGATGGTGGGCCTGGGCGAGACCGACGACGAGATCGTGCAGACGATGCGCGACATGCGCGCGCACGACATCGACATGATCACCATCGGCCAGTACCTCGCTCCCAGCAGCCACCACCTGCCGGTGCGCCGCTACGTGCATCCGGACGCGTTCGTGCAGCTGGAGGCGCAGGCGCGGGCGCTGGGCTTCACGCACGCCGCGGTGGGTGCGATGGTCCGGTCCTCGTACCACGCCGACCAGCAGGCCCACGCGGCGGGGGTCCCTGTGGATCGGCCGTAGCAGGAAAGGCGCGCGGCAGGGACGCCGCGGCCAGGCGCGTCCTTGCCACCGACGTGACCCTTCCCCTGGGAGGCACGGCCGGTCGTCATCAGGATGTCACGCCCGGCGCCGAGGATGAACGCTCGGCCTTTCCTCCTCCCGGCCGCGCCGGACCGAAGATGAACCACGAATCACGCGATCCGAGCCGGGCGTCGCGCCTGGGTGGCGCCGCACGCCGGGCGCCTGCTCGGGGTGCGTCTCCCCCCCTATCCGAGCCCGCGGCCACGATCGACACCTTGCGCGCGGCCGCGCTCGCGCTGGAGCGGGAACGCCGCGACGACGTCGAGCGCTGCGCGCCCGCGTTACGGGACAGTGCGCGCAACCTGCTGCACTACCTGGCGCTTCGCCGTCACGACCTCCGCCCGCTGCAGCGGTCGCTCACCCGCCTCGGGCTCAGTTCGCTCGGCCGCATGGAGCCGTATGTCATGGCCACGCTCGACGCGGTGGCACGGGCGCTGCGGGGGCTCGACGGCGAGGACCTGCCCGCCTCCGGGCCGGACCCGCGATTCGACCTCGGCGAGGCGCTGCTCGACGACCATGCGTACCGCCTTTACGGCCCGACGACGCCGGGGCGGGATACCCGAATCATGGTGACGCTGCCCACCGAGGCCGCTGACGACCCCGAGCTGCTGCATGCACTGCTCGAACGGGGAACCGATCTCGTCCGGATCAACGCCGCCCACGACGATGTCGACGTCTGGGAACGGATGCTCGGGCGGCTCGACCTCGCGCGGACGTCGACCCACCGCGTGTGCCGCGTGTCGTTCGACCTCGCCGGCCCCAAGCTGCGCACCGGGCCGCTCGAGCCCGGCCACGCCGTGCTGCGGCTGCGGCCGCAGCGCGACGCCCTCGGCCGCGAGCTGGGGCCGGCGACCATCCGCCTAGTCGCGGCGGGCCGGGAGCCGGATCCGCGCGGCGGCGTGCTGCCGGTCGACCCGAGGCTGCTGCGCCAGCTGCTTGCGGACGACGTGCTGGAGCTCGTCGACGCACGTGGCCGCAAGCGCCGGCTGCGGGTGACGGGCCGCGCGCCGGACGGCAGCCCGGTCTGCTCGACCGACCGGTCCGTCTACCTGGTGCCGGGCACGCCGATGACGTTGCGCCGCGGCAAGCGCAAGATCTGCGAAGGCGAGATCGGCCCGCTGGCGCACCGGCCGGGCGGGGTCGAGCTTCGGACAGGGGACCGGCTCTGCCTCGTGCGCGGCACGGCGCGAGGGCACGCGCGCCGGCCCGCGCTCGGCTCCTCGCCGGCCCTGCCCGCGACGGTATCCTGCGATGTGCGCGAGGTGTTCGACGCGCTGCGGCCCGGACACCGCGTCCTCTTCGACGACGGCCTGCTGTGCACAGTGGTACGCGAGGTCGCGCCGGACCGCGCGCTGCTGGAGGTCGTGCACTGTTCGCACGGCAGCGCCGTGCTGCGCGCGGAGAGAGGCATCAACCTGCCCGACACGGTGCTCACGCTGCCTTCGCTGACGGCACGGGACCGCGAGCACCTCGCCTTCGCGGCCTCCCGCGTGGACATCGTCTCGGCCTCGTTCGTCCGCGACCCGCAGGACGTCGACGCGCTGCGCGAAGCGCTGGACGCGCTCGGTACGGCCCAGGTCGCGATCGTGCTGAAGATCGAGACTGCGGCGGGCTTCGCGGCGCTCCCGGAACTGCTGCTCGCGGCGCTGCGACATCCGGGCGGCGTCGGGGTGATGGTCGCGCGCGGCGACCTCGCGGTCGAGGTCGGCTTCGAGCGCATGGCCGAGGTGCAAGAGGAGATCATGTGGCTGTGCGAGGCGGCGCACGTGCCGGTGATCTGGGCGACTCAGGTGCTCGACGGCCTGGCCCGCGACGGCGTGCCGACGCGCGCCGAGGTGACCGACGCGGCGATGGGGGCGCGCGCCGAATGCGTGATGCTGAACAAGGGCCCCTTCATCGTCGAGGCGGTCGCGTTCCTGTCGGATGTGCTCACCCGGATGCGGACGCACCACGACAAGAAGCGCGCGCTGCTGCGGGCGCTGTCGGTGTCCCGACCGCTGGCGACGGAGACGGCGCGTCCCACCGAGCCCGCTTAGGGCTGGCCCGCGATGCGGACGGTGGTCCCCGATCACGCCTGCGCCGCGTGAAGCCACCGTGACCAGGCCGAAGTGCCGACTGGTGCGGCCTTCGTACGGCTCGACCCGCATGTCGGCTCGATATCCCGAGCCGTCGACCCCACCGGCTCGGCGGTCGGGCGTCATCGATATGACGCATCGCGGTCACACCAGCGTCACCGACGTGCGACAGAATTCGCACGCGTTATGGAGACCATCGATCTCGTGTATCTCGACACCGGGGGCGGACTTCGCGCTTCAGTCTGCGCACGCCGGGATCTGGCCTCGGCGCAACGGGGTTGCGGAGCATTGCGATCCGTCCAGCCGATGCGCACGCTCGATTCGCCCGGCGCCTTGCGGCGCGTCTCGGGCATTGCGCCCGACAAGCGGGTCGCGTGAACGCCTTCGCCGAGCCGATCGACGCCCCGCCGGCGCTGCGCGTGCGCACCGTCTGGATATCTGACCTCCACCTCGGCACACCGGGCTGCCGGGCCGACGCGCTGCTCGAGTTCCTGCGGGTGGTCGAGTGCGACACGCTGTACTTGGTCGGCGACATCATCGACGGCTGGCAGCTTCGGCGCTCCTGGTACTGGCCGCAGTCCCACAACGACGTCGTCCAGAAGGTCCTGCGCAAGGCGCGCAAGGGGACGCGGGTCGTATTCGTTCCCGGCAACCACGACGAGTTCGCGCGCCGCTACGTCGGCCACGACTTCGGAGGCGTGCAGGTGGTCGAGGAATGCACGCACGTGACCGCAGATGGAAGGCGGCTCTGGGTCACGCACGGCGACCTGTTCGACGGCGTCGTGCAGTGCGCCAGGTGGCTCGCGCATCTCGGCGATGCGGCCTACGAATTCACGCTGCGATTGAACCGCTGGTTCAACGTGGCGCGCGCGCGGATGGGCCTGCCGTACTGGAGCCTGTCGCGATACCTGAAGCTCAAGGTCAAGCGCGCGGTCAGCTACGTGGGCGACTTCGAGGCCGCGGTCGCGCGCGAGGCGAAGCGACGCGGCGCGCACGGAGTCGTCTGCGGCCACATCCACCACGCCGAGATCCGTACGATCGACGGCGTGCTCTACTGTAACGACGGCGACTGGGTCGAGAGCCTCACGGCACTGGTCGAACACGCCGACGGTCGGCTCGAGATCCTCGATTTCACCGACATGGCATGCCGGTCGGAAACCGGATCCGGACACCTGGAGCTGGCCGACGCGAGGGTGAGCGCAGCCTGACCGGGCGCGGCCGGGATCGGCCGCAGAGGCGAGCGGCCTGCGTCATCAACCGGTCACCGCAGAGTCACGTCACCGCAACGCGCACGGCGCACGCTTCGCGCCACCTGATGCGCGCGAGAGGCGGCGATGGCGACAATGGTCGAGTACAGGACTGGTGAGGCAGCGCTCGCGCGCGCCGGGCACCTGGTGGCGCGGATGGCGACGAGCCCCGCCGACATCGAGGCCGCGCAGCGCCTGCGCTGGAACGTCTTCGCCGGGGAACTCGGCGCGCGGCTCTACGGCGGCTCGCCCGGGATCGACCGGGACGGCTTCGATGCGTACTGCCGGCACCTGATCGTCGAGGACGAGCAGGCCGGCCGGGTGGTGGGCACCTACCGGGTCATGCTCCCCGACGACGCACTGCGTGCCGGCGGCCTCTACACCGAGGGCGAGTTCTTCACCACTCGCCTGCGTCCGATCCGCCATGACCTCGTCGAGCTCGGGCGGTCCTGCGTGCACGCGGACTACCGCAGCGGCGCGGCCATCCGCCTGCTCTGGGCCGGGCTCGGCGAGATGCTGGGCGCCCTGCCCTACCGCTACGTGATCGGGTGCGCGAGCGTGCCGCTGACCGACGGTGGCCGGTTCGCGGCCAGCCTGTGGCGCCACCTGTGGGCACGGCACGCCGCGCCCGAGGAGTGGCGTGTGTTCCCGAAGCGGCGGCTGCAGGTCGAGGCCCTGGCGCACGAGTTCGACGTCGTCGTGCCGCCCCTCGTCAAGGGCTACCTGCGCGCGGGCGGCATGCTGATCGGCGAGCCTTGCGAGGACGTCGTGTTCGGGTGCGCCGACCTGCCGATGCTGCTCGCCCTCGACCAGCTCAGCGCACGCTACTCCCGGCGCTTCATCCGCGCTTGACCCCGGTCCGGAGCACGGCGGGCGCGCGCGGGCCGGCGGCGGTCATCGTCCGGTCACATCTCGCGGTCAAGCTCGCCTGCCCACTCCGCGGGCACCGACCATGAGCTCCGACATCCTCGGCAGTCACGACGAATTTCTCAAGCGCATCGAGGCCGACCTGCTCGACGGCTACGACGAGGAACTCGAGCAGGAGATCGAGGACCGGATTCTCGACGAGCTGGCCGATCTCGACGGTCCGGAGGACCGCGCCCGCCGGGAGGCGCGACAGGCCTACTTCCGCGAGCTCTTCAGGCTGCAGCGCGAGCTGGTCAAGCTCCAGGACTGGATCGCGCAGACCGGCCAGAAGGTGGTGATCCTGTTCGAGGGGCGCGATGCCGCCGGCAAGGGCGGCGCCATCAAGCGCATCACGCAGCGGCTCAACCCCCGGGTGTGCCGGGTGGTCGCGCTGCCCGCGCCCAACGACCGCGAGCGCAGCCAGTGGTACTTCCAGCGCTACGCGGCCCACCTGCCGGCGGCCGGCGAGATGGTCCTGTTCGACCGCAGCTGGTACAACCGCGCCGGCGTCGAGCGGGTGATGGGCTTCTGCACCGAGGACGAGGTCGACGAGTTCTTCCGCTCGGTGCCGGAGTTCGAGCGCATGCTCGCGCGCTCCGGCATCCGCGTGATCAAGTACTGGTTCTCGATCAGCGACGAGGAGCAGCACCTGCGCTTCCTCGGCCGCATCCACGATCCGCTCAAGCAGTGGAAGCTGAGCCCGATGGACCTGGAGAGCCGTCGGCGCTGGGAGCAGTACACCAAGGCGAAGGAGGCGATGCTGGAGCACACCCACATCCCCGAGGCGCCGTGGTGGGTGGTCGCGGCCGACGACAAGAAGAAGGCGCGCCTCAACTGCATCGCGCACCTGCTGTCGCTGATGCCCTACGAGGAGGTCGAGAAGCCCTCGGTGGCGCTGCCCGAGCGCACGCGAAACCCGGAGTACAGTCGCCGGCCGACGCCCCCCGAGCTGTTCGTGCCCGAGCGGTACTGAAGGCGCCGGCCCGCCTTCAGGCCGGCCAGGGCAGCGAGTAGGTCTTGACGTTGGTGAAGCCCTTCATCGCCTCCTGGACGCCCTCCTTGTAGCCGAGACCGGAGTCCTTGATCCCGCCGAAGGGCGTCAGCTCGAGCCGGTAGCCCGGCACCTCGCGCACGTTGAGCGAGCCGACCTCGAGCTCGGCGACCAGGCGCGAGATCACGTCGAGCCGGTTGGTGCACACCGCCGACGACAGCCCGAAGGCAGAGCGGTTCACGATCGCGATCGCCTCGTCGAGCGTGCCGAAGCGGATCACCGGCGACACCGGCCCGAAGGTCTCCTCGCGCACCAGCGTCATGTCCGGCGTCACGCCGTCGAGCACCGTGGCCGAGTAGGACGCCCCCCGGCGCTGGTTGCCGAGCAGCAGCCGCGCGCCCTGCGCGACCGCCTCGTCGACGCGCCGCTCGAACAGCGTCGCGGCCGCCTCGTCGATGACGGTGCCCATGTCCACGGTCTCGTCGGCCGGATCGCCGTGACGCCACGCCCGGCTGCGCTCGACCAGGCGCTCGACGAACTGGTCGGCGACCGCGTGCTGCACCAGGATACGCTTGACCGCCGTGCACCGCTGGCCCGAGTTCTTGTACGAGCCCGCGACCGCCAGCCCGGCGGCCTCGTCGAGGTCCGCATCGTCCATCACGATCAGCGGGTCGTTGCCGCCCAGCTCCAGCACGACCCGCCGGTAGCCGACCTTGCCCGCGATGTACTTGCCGATCGCGACGCCGCCGGTGAAGCTCACCAGGTCGACGTCCGGGTGCGTGAGCAGCGCGTCGCCGATCTCCGCCGGGTCGCCGGTGACCACCTGGAACATGGCGGGCGGCAGACCCGCCTCGTACAGCACGTCGGCAAGCGCGAGCGCCGACAGCGGCACCTTCTCGGACGGCTTGAGCACCATCCGGTTGCCGGTCGCGATGGCGGGCGCGACCTTGTGCGCCACCTGGTTCATCGGGTGGTTGAAGGGCGTGATCGCGACGATCACGCCCAGCAGCGGATCGCGCTGCGTGTAGACGCGGCGCTGCCTCCCGTGCGGCGTGATGTCGCACGAGAAGATCTGCCCGTCGTCCTGCAGCGCGGCCTGCGCCGCGAACACGAGGACGTCGCGCACGCGCCCGACCTCGTAGCGCGCGTCCTTCACGCACAGGCCCGACTCCAGCGTGATCAGCGCGGCGAGCGCATCGATCCGCGCGACGACGATCTGCGCGGCACGCTCGAGGATGGCGGCACGCTGCGCCCGCGACAGCGTGCAGCGGTGGCGTCGCGCGAAGGCGATCGCATCGCGCACGTCGTGCACGCCGGCCATCGGCACGGTCCCGATCGTGGTCCCCGACCAGGGATCGCGGACCTCGATGACGCGTCCTCCGCCCGCGGCGCGCTCGCCGCCGATGCGCATCGACTCGGTGTGGAACACGGCTGCGGTCATGGAAGCTCGGGCCTCGTCGTACTGAATGTCTGCGGGTGTCATCCGGCTGTCACCGGAGCGGGGAATCATGCACGCACTGGCGCCGCTCGCGGCGGATCGGGTCTGGCGTTCAACCGATCGACCCTACCCGCAGGGCATTGCATTCCGATGACACAGGAGCGGCTGACGTGACGATCGCGGTCGAGATCCGGAACATCCACAAGTCCTTCGCGGGCCTCAAGGCACTCGACGACGTCTGCATCCGCATCGAGCAGGGCGAGATGGTCGCGCTGATCGGCGCGTCCGGCTCCGGCAAGTCGACCCTGCTGCGGCACATCCCCGGCTTCGTCGCCGCCGACGGCGGCGAGGTCGAGGTGTTCGGCCGGACGATGCAGCGGGACGGGCGCGTGTCGCGCCGCATCCGGCACGAGCGCAGCCGGGTCGGCTTCGTGTTCCAGCAGTTCAACCTCGTCGGCCGCTTGCCGGTCATCACCAACGTGATGATCGGCCTGCTGCACCGGTCCGCGTGGTGGCGGCGCGCCCTGATGAGGTTCTCGGTCCACGAGCGGCGCGAGGCGATCCGCGCGCTGTGCTCGGTCGGCATCGGCGATACCTGCTGGCAGCGCGCCTCCACGCTGTCGGGCGGGCAGCAGCAGCGCGCCGCGCTCGCGCGCTGCCTGGTGCAGGACGCCCGCCTGATCCTGGCAGACGAACCCATCGCCTCGCTCGACCCGGAGTCCTCGCGCAAGGTGATGGAGCTGCTCGCGGACATCAACCGCCGCCACGGCTGCACCGTGCTGGTGTCGCTGCACCAGGTCGAGTTCGCGGTCCGGTACTGCGCGCGGACGATCGCCCTGGACGCCGGGCGCGTCGTCTACGACGGACCGTCGGCAGCGCTCACGCCCGCCATGCTCGACACGCTCTACGGCCGGCGCGCGCATGAGCTGCTCGAGCCCGAAGCACCTGCCGGCGGCCCCGCGCCGTCGCACACACCCGCGGCGCTGCTCGCCGCCTGAGCCCCCCCATAGACCGACCTTCAAGACGAGGACACGCCCCATGCTCAAGCCACTCAGGACCGCTCTGGCCGCGGTCGCCCTGGCCGCCACCGCCACCGCCGGCGCGCAGGAGATCAAGGAACTCAATTTCGGCATCATCGCCACCGAGAAGGCAGGCGCGCTGCGCCAGATGTGGGAGCCCTTCCTCGATGACATGTCCCGCGCGATCGGCGTCAAGGTCAACGGCTTCTATGCAACCGACTATGCAGGCATCATCGAGGCGCAGCGCTTCAACAAGGTCCAGATCGCCTGGTACGGCAACCGCTCCGCGATGGACGCGGTGGACCGCTCGGGCGGCGAGGTGTTCGCGCAGTTCGTCGACCTCGACGGCACGCCGGGCTACTACTCGTACCTGATCACCCACCGGGACTCGGGCATCACCTCGCTCGACCAGGTCCTGAAGAACGGCAAGTCCTACAGCTTCGGCATCGGCGACCCGGCCTCGACCTCCGGCACGCTGGTGCCGACGTACTACGTGTTCACGATGAACGGCCTCGATCCGCGCACGCACTTCAAGGTGTCGCGCTCCTCGAACCACGAGGGCAACTTCCTCGCGGTGCTGAACCGCCAGGTCGACGTCGCGACCAGCAACAGCGAGATGACCGAGAAGGTGCGCGAGAAGAACCCGGAGCGCATGGAGCAGATCCGGATCCTGTGGACCTCGCCGCTGATCCCGCGCGACCCGCTGGTCTGGCGCAAGGACCTGCCCGCCGACATGAAGAAGAAGGTGCAGGCCTTCGTGATCGGCTACGGCAAGGACGCCCGCGAGAAGGAGATCCTGAAGAACATGTACCGGCTGGCGGGCTTCAAGGCCTCGACCGACGCGCAGCTCGTGCCGATCCGCCAGCTCGAGCTCGCCAAGGACCGCAAGAAGTTCGAGGACGATCCGAACATGTCGGAGGCCGACCGCAAGGCCCGTCTGGCCGACATCGACGCACGGCTCGCCGTGCTTGCCCGGCAGATGTGATCCCGCCGGCGCCGCGCGCGAGGCCCCCCGGGTCACCGCGCGCGCGACGCCGCGCCGCTGGCCCCTCAGGAAGCGCCTCATGAGCACGCTGCCCGTCGAACGGGACCCCCGACTGATGCCGCCCCGCACGCGGCTCACCACGCTGATCGCCTGGGGACTGCTGCTGGGCACCCTGGTCTGGGCCTGGGAGGGCGCGGACATCCGGCCGATGGCGCTGTGGCGGGACTCCGCCAACATGGCGACCTTCGCGAAGGACTTCTTCCCGCCCGACTTCCACGACTGGCGCATCTACCTGCAGGAGATGGTGATCACCATCCACATCGCCGTATGGGGCACGGTGCTGGCGATCGTGTGCGCCGTGCCGCTGGGCCTGCTGTCGTCGGCCAACGTGGCGCCGGCGTGGGTGCACCAGCCGATCCGGCGGGCGATGGACGCCTGCCGCGCGATCAACGAGATGGTGTTCGCGATGCTGTTCATCGTCGCGGTGGGGCTCGGGCCGTTCGCGGGCGTGATGGCGCTCTGGATCCACACGACGGGCGTGCTCGCCAAGCTCTTCTCGGAGGCGGTCGAGACCGTCGACCCACGCCCGGTCGAGGGCGTGCGCGCCACCGGCGCCACGCAGCTCGAGGAGATCCTGTACGGGGTGATCCCGCAGGTGCTGCCGCTGTGGATCTCCTACTCGCTGTACCGCTTCGAGTCCAACGTGCGCTCGGCGTCCGTCGTCGGGATGGTGGGCGCGGGCGGCATCGGCGTCATCCTGCACGAGGTGATCCGCGGCTTCGAGTACGCGCAGACCTCCGCCGTGCTGCTCATCATCATCGCGTCGGTCACGCTGATCGACGTCGTGTCCGCGCGGATCCGCCGCTGGGCGACCTGACCGGCACCGATTCCCGACATGAGAGAGCCCATGGCCCGCAGGATCCACCTGAACGGCGTCGACTATGCGTGGCCCGAGCGCCCGGTGGTGGTCGTGTGCATCGACGGCGGTGATCCCGCCTACCTGGAGCGCGGGCTGCGCGACGGGATCCTCCCCAACATCGCCCGCTTCGTGCGCGAGGGCTTCTCGGCCGAGGCCGACGGCACGGTGCCGAGCTTCACCTGCCCCAATAACATGTCGCTGATCACCGGCGCGCCGCCCTCGGTGCACGGCATCTCGGGCAACTACTACCTCGACGCCGCCACCGGCGAGGCGGTGGTGATGACCGGGCCGGAGCTGCTGCGCAGCCGCACGCTGCTCGCCGAGTTCGCGGACGTCGGCGCCCGGGTGGTCTCGATCACCGCCAAGGACAAGCTGCGCCGCCAGCTCGGCAAGGACCTCGACCTGCGGCGCGGCAACGTCAGCTTCTCGGCGGAGATGGCCGACCGCTGCACGCTCGCCGACAACGGCATCGAGGACGTGCTGGCGCTGGTCGGCATGCCGCAGCCCGACATGTACTCGGCGGCGCTGTCGCTGTTCGTGCTCGAGGCCGGCATCCGGCTGCTCGAGCGGTCCCGCCCGCAGCTGATGTTCCTGTCCCTGACCGACTACGTCCAGCACAAGCACGCGCCAGGCGCCCCCGAGGCCGACGCGTTCTACCGCGCGATCGACGACTGCTTCGGACGGCTCGACGCGCTCGGCGCGGTGGTCGCGCTGACGGCCGACCACGGCATGAGCGACAAGTCCCTGCCCGACGGCCGGCCCAACGTCGTCTTCCTGCAGGACGTGCTCGACCGCGAGCTCGGCGCCGGCACGACTCGGGTGATCTGCCCGATCACCGACGCCTTCGTACGCCATCACGGCGCGCTCGGCGGGTTCGTGCGGGTGTGGTGCACCGGGCCGGAAGTCGACGCGGCGCAGGTGGTGGCGTGCCTCGCCGGCCTGCCCGGGCTCGCCGAGGTGCTCGACCGGGCGACCGTCTGCGAGCGCTACGCACTGCCGCCCGACCGCGAGGGCGACGTCGCCGTGATCGCGCAGCGCAACGTGGTGATCGGGGCGTCGGCCGCCGACCACGACCTGTCGGCGCTGGCCGATGCGCGGCTGCGCAGCCACGGCGGTACCTCGGAGGCGCGCGTGCCGGTCATCCTGAACCTGCCGCTGCGCGACACGTGGCGCACGCGCGCGGCGGCGGGCCGGCTGAAGAGCCACCAGGTGTTCGACCTCGCGATCAACGGGACGCGCTGACATGGACGCGCTCGCATCGGCCCTTCCCGCCACCGGTCGCGTCGCGGTCTTCGACGCGCCCAACGGCCCGTTCCGGCTCGCCGACTACCCGCTGCGCGCGCCCGCCCGCGACGAGGCGCTCGCCCGCGTGCGCCTGTCCACGATCTGCCGCTCGGACATCCACTCGTGGCAGGGGCATCGGCCCTCGCCCTGCCCGGGCCTGCTCGGTCACGAGATCGTCGGCACCCTGGTCGCGCTCGGCGAGGACGTGGTGCGCGACATGTGCGACGCGCCGCTGTCGGTCGGCGACCGCATCACCTGGAGCGAGTACTTCGTGCCGGGGCGCAGCCACGCCCGCGACGTACGCAACCTGCCGCACAAGGCGCCGGGCGTCGACAAGTACGGCCACATGTCGAGCGAGACGCCGCCGCACCACCACGGCGGTTTCGGCGAGTTCTGCTACATCCGGCCGGACTCATGGATCCTGCGCCTGCCCGACGCGCTGAGCGACGAGGAGGCGGCGCCGCTCAATTGCGGCGTGGCCACGATGTGCGCGGTCGTGGAGGCGGCGCAGGTCGACATCGGCCAGACGATCGTGGTGCAGGGGCTGGGCCTGCTCGGCCTGTACGGCGCGGCGCTGGCCAAGGCGCGCGGCGCGGCCCGCGTGGTCGGCGTGGACGGGGTGCCGTCCCGGCGGGCGCTCGCGCTGCGCTTCGGGGTGGACCTCGCGGTCGACCCGCGCGACGCCGCGGTGGCCGCGAGCGGGGCCGACGCGGTCATCGAGGTGTGCGGCGACGCATCGGTGATCGGCGCCGGCATCGACTGGCTGCGCGTGGGCGGGCGCTACGTGCTGGCCGGCGTGGTGAACCCGGGCTCGATGGCGACCGTCGACGCCAACCTGATCCTGCGCAAGCTCCTGACGCTGACCGGCGTGCACAACTACCACCCGCGCCACCTGCCGCAGGCACTGGCCTTCGTGGTCGCCAACCGCGACCGCTTCCCGTTCCGAGAGCTGGTCGACGGGCGCTATGGGCTGGCCGACGTGGGCCGCGCGATGGACGACGCGGCCGCGCATCGCGTGCTGCGGGCGGCGATCGCGCCATGACGACGCGGCCCGCGACGGACGACCCGGTCCTCCTGACCCCGGGGCCGCTGACCACCAGCGCGGCCACCCGCGCCGCGATGCTGCACGACCGGGGCTCGTGGGACGCGGCCTTCAACGCGCTCACCGCGTCGGTGTGCCGCGACCTGGTGTCGATCGCGCACGGCGAGGGCACCCACGTGTGCGTGCCCCTGCAGGGCAGCGGCACCTTCGCCGTCGAGGCGGCACTCGGCACGCTGGTGCCGCGCGCTGGCAAGGTGCTGGTGCCGGACAACGGCGCGTACTGCCGCCGGATCCTGCGCATCCTGGAGATCCTGGGTCGCGACGCTGTCGCGCTGCGCTTCGGCGAGGACGAGGTCACCGACGCCTCCCGCATCAGCGAGGCGCTTGCGGCCGATCCGTCGATCACGCACGTGGCGATGGTCCACTGCGAGACCGGCACCGGCATCCTCAATCCGCTGGGCGCGATCGCCGACGTCGTCGCGCGGCACGGCCGGCGGCTGATCGTCGACGCGATGAGCTCGTTCGGCGCCATCGACATCGACCTGCGCGAGACGCCCGCCGATGCGGTGGTCACCGCCTCGGGCAAGTGCCTCGAGGGCGTGCCCGGCATGGGCATGGCCATCGTCCGGCAGGCCACGCTCGAGTCGGCGCAGGGCAACAGCCACTCCCTGTCGCTGGACCTGCACGACCAGTGGCGCTACATGCTGGCGACCACGCAGTGGCGGTTCACGCCGCCGACGCACGTCGTCGCGGCCCTGCACGCCGCGCTCGCGCAGTACCGCGACGAGGGCGGCCTGCCCGCGCGGGCCGCCCGCTACCGGGCGCAATGCACCGCGCTGGTGGACGGCATGCGTGCGCTGGGCTTCGTGCCCTTCCTGCCGGCCGCGGTGCAGGCGCCGATCATCGTCACCTTCCACGCACCGGGCGATCCCACCTGGGGCTTCCCGGAGTTCTACCGGCGCATGCGCGAGCGCGGCTTCATCCTCTACCCCGGCAAGCTCACTCAGGTCGATACCTTCCGCGTCGGATGCATCGGCGCGATCTCGACCGGCGACATCGGGCGGATGCTCGATGCGGTCGCCGCCACCCTCGCCGACATGGGCATCCGCATGGAGCCCGCGGATGCACACTGAACCCGGCCGCGAGGCGGCCCTCCCCGTGGAGCTGGCCACGCTGTTCGGCGAGCGCGGCCTGCGCCGCTACGGGCTCGCCGCCCTCAGCCAGCACGCCCACGCCGTGCAGTGCGCGGCGCGGGCGCGTGCCGCCGGACTGCCCGACGCGCTGGTGGTCGCCGCGCTGCTGCACGACATCGGGCACATGCTTCACGGGCTCGGCGAGCACCCGGCCGCGCAGGGCATCGACGACCACCACGAGCAGGTCGGCGCCGACTGGCTGGCCGCCCGCTTCGGGCCCGAGGTGGCCGAGCCGGTGCGGCTTCACGTCGAGGCCAAGCGCTACCTGTGCGCGATCGACAGCACCTACGCGGCGCGGCTGACGCGGGACTCGGTCGAGAGCCTCGCGCTGCAGGGTGGCGCGATGTCGGCGGTGGAGGCCGCCCGGTTCACGACGCGTCCCTTCGCGTTGGATGCGGTGCTGCTGCGCCGGATCGACGACAGCGGCAAGGATCCGGACGAGGCGATGCCGGGCTTCTCGGAGTTCGTGCCCGAGATCGTCGCGACGCTGCGGCGCGCCGCGCAGGGCCCCGGCTGAGGCGGGCGCGGGCCCGTGCGGCGAGGCGGTCCCGCCATCGATCCGTCAATGCCCTGTCATCTGCCGGGTGCAACATCGCACGATGCCGACGATCGACCTAATCCACCTCGACGCCGGCGGCCAGCGCGCCGCCGCCCACGCCCTGAAGGGCGCGTTGCGCCGGCAGGGCCAGGCCTGGACCGTCCGGCCGGTGGCGCTACCGCAGCTGCTCGATCCGTCCGGGCGACTCGGGCGGCTCGCCGGACGCCTGCCCGAGCGCCTGCTGCTGCAGGCCATGCTCCGCGCCGGCCAGCCGCGGCTAGCGGCGACCCTGGCCCGCCATTGGGCCCCTGACGCGGCGCCCGATCTCGTCGTCTCGCTCGTGCCGGGCGCCGAGCGCGTGCTGATGCAGGGGCTCGCGCAGGCTGCGCCGGGCCTGCCCTTCGTCACGGCGATGACCGATCCGGCCGATGCGCCGACGCGCTGGGGCGTCGCACCCGGCACCGACCGTCACCTCGTCTGCGGCACCGACCAGGCGGTGGCGATGGCGAGCGCCGCCGGCCTGCCGCCCGACCGGATCCACCGGACTCGCGGCGCGATCGTCCGGCCCGAGCCCTGCCGTCCGGATGCATCGGCGCGGCGCGCGGCGCGGCGCTCGCTCGGCCTGGACCCTGACCGGCCGACCGGGCTGGTGATGTACGGCAGCTACGGCTCGCCCCGGATGCTGAGGATCGCCGAGCGCCTGGACGACCTGCAGCTGATCCTGATGTGCGGCCACAACGCCGCGCTGGCGGGGCGGCTGCGCGGCGCCTCCCGCGGCGCGCCGCACGCCGTGGTCGGCTACACCGCGGCGCCGCGGCACTACATGGGCATTGCGGACTGCTTCGTCGGCAAGCCCGGCCCGGTCGTGCTCGCCGAGGCGCTGCAATGCGGGCTGCCGGTCCTGACCTTCCGCAACGACTGGGGCACGGCCCGCCCGCCCGGCGACACCGACTGGATCGTCCGCGAGGGGGTCGGGCGGGTGGTCGACTCGACGCGCGAGCTGCCGCAGGCGATGCATGCCCTGCTCGACGGACTCGACGGATACCGGCAGGCGGTCGCGCGCGCCGGCAACCGCGCGGTGCTCGAGCTGCCCGGCATCCTCGAGCGGGTCCTGCGCGCGCGCGCGGCGCCCCTCGAGCCCGTGCGCCAGCCGGTCGAGACAGCGGCCTGAGGGTCGGCCGACGGCGCCGTCGACGCGACGACGCGCGCCGCGATGCCGGGCGACGCCGGCCGACCGGATCGCTTCAACGCGGCCGCGCCCCTGGCGCGATCAGCGCCGACCGATGTCGGCGATCTCGCGCTGGATCGCCATCCGGTCGAGCGACGCCAGGGGCAGCGCCAGCATCAGCTCGATGCGGCGCTTGAGGACGATCGCGGTGTCGCGAAAGACCCGGCGCCTGGCGTCGGCGTCGCCTTCGAAGGCAGCGGGGTCCGCGACGCCCCAGTGCGCGGTCATGGGCTGGCCGGGCCAGACCGGGCAGACCTCGCCGGCCGCGTCGTCGCAGACGGTGAACACGAAGTCCAGGCGCGGCGCGCCCGGCTGCGCGAACTCGCTCCAATCCTTGCTGCGGCAGCCTTCGGTGGACAGGTTCAGCGACTCGAGCGTCGCGAGCGCGTCGGGATCCACGGCGCCCGCGGGCCGGCTGCCGGCCGAGAACGCGCGGAGGCGGCCCTGGCCCGCGGCGTTGAGGATCGCCTCGGCCATGATCGAGCGGGCCGAGTTGCGGGTGCAGATGAACAGGACGTTGTGGACGGGGTCGCTCATCGGGATGCTGCCTCGCAGGAGGTCGGAAGGATCGGCGCGCGGTGCGCCGCGCTCATCGGGCGCCCGCCCGGGCAGGCATCGCCACCGGCAGCGCCAGGGTCACCAGCCAGCACGCCGCGAGCATCGCGGCCGATCCGAACAGCGACCAGGCCAGTCCGCCCCACTGGTAGAGCAGGCCGGACATCAGCGTCCCAATGAAGCGGCCGAGCGCGTTGGCAGCGTAGTAGAAGCCGACGTCCTCGGCGGCCTTCTCGGACCCGGCGTAGGCGAGGATCAGGTAGGAATGCACCGACGAGTTGACCGCGAAGGCGACGCCGAAGAGCCCGAGCCCGGCCACCACCACCCACTCCAGATGGGGGACGTCCGCGACGACCAGCCCGGCGAGCGTCAGCGGCACCAGTGCGAGCGCGGCGGACCACGCGCGCGCGGCCGGGACCTCGCTGCTCAGGCCATCATCGCTGCGCCTGACGAGGGCAGGCGCGAGGGCCTGCACCGCGCCGTAGCCGATGGTCCACAGCGCGAGGAAGCCGCCCACCATCGTGAAGCTCCAGCCGGCCGCGTAGAGGAACACCGGGACGCCCACGACGAACCAGACGTCGCGGGCGCCGAACAGCGCGACGCGCGCCCCGGCCAGCAGGTTGATGCCGCGGTTCTTGGCGAAGAGCTCCCTGGCGGACCGGGAGGCTCTGCTGCGGCCCATCAGCGCGGGCACGAACGCCACGACCGCGGCGAGCACCGCGGCGAGCAGGCCGGCCATCGCCCAGAGCGCAGCCTGGAACCCGAGCGACTGCAGCAGCAGGCCGCCGAGGAAGTAGCCGACGCCCTTCATCGCGTTCTTGCTGCCGGTGAAGAAGGCCACCCATCGGAACAGCCGGCCCGAGGCCGAGCCGGCGGTCAGCTTGATCGCCGACTTGCTGGCGGTCTTGGTGAGGTCCTTGGCCACGCCGCACAGGCCCTGCGCCGCCACCACCCAGGCGACCGACATCGCGGCCGTCCAGGACGGCGACAGCGCCGACAGCAGCAGGAAGCCCGCGATCTGCAGCGCCAGCCCCACCGCCAGCATCCGCGCGATGCCGTGGCGCGTCGCGAGCCAGCCGCCGATCAGGTTGGCCGGCACGCCGGCGGCCTCGTAGAGCAGGAACAGGAACGCCAGCGTGAACGGCGAGTAGCCCAGACCGTAGAAGTGCATCAGCACCAGCATGCGCAGGGCGCCGTCGGTCAGCGTGAAGCCCCAGTAGGCCGCGGTGACGGTCGCGTAGTCGCGGGTGCCACGGTCCAAGGCCCAGCCCCCCTCAGACGCCACGCGCGCGGATCAGGCAGGCGAGGTCGACCATGCGGCAGGCGTAGGCCATCTCGTTGTCGTACCAGGCGTAGACCTTGAGCATCGTCCCGTCGGTGACCATCGTGCAGGGCGCATCGACGATCGCGCTGCGCGTGTCGCGCGCATAGTCGGCGCTGACGAGCGGGCGCGTCTCGTAGCCGAGGATGCCCGCCAGCGGGCCGCGCGCGGCCTCCTCGAACAGCCGGTTGACCTCCTCGGCGGTGGTCTCGCGCCGCAGCTCGAACACGCAGTCGGTCAGCGAGGCGTTGAGCACCGGGGCGCGCACCGCGTGCCCGTTCAGCCTGCCCTTGAGCTCGGGGTAGATCAGCGCGATGGCGGTGGCGCTGCCGGTGGTGGTCGGCGCCAGGCTGAGCATCGCGCTGCGCGCGCGGCGCAGGTCCTTGTGCGGGGCGTCCACGATGAGGTTGGTGTTGGTCGGGTCGTGGATCGTCGTGATCTGGCCGTGGCGGATGCCGATCGCCTCGTGGACCACCTTCACGACCGGGGCGAGGCAGTTGGTGGTGCACGAGGCCGCGGTCACGATGGCATGCCGGGCCGGGTCGTACAGGCCGTCGTTGACGCCCATCACCACGTTGAGCACGTCGCCGGTCTTCACCGGTGCGGCGACGATCACCCGGCGCGCGCCCCGGTCGAGGTGGCCCTGCAGCGTCTGCGGGGTCAGGAAACGGCCGGTGCACTCGAGCACCACGTCGACGCCCAGCTCGCCCCAGGGGATCTCGGACGGCGCTGCGTGGGCCGAGAAGGACACGGTACGGCCGGCGATCTCGAGTGCCACGTCCCCGTGCGCCTCGATCCCGGTGCGCCAGCGGCCCTGCACGCTGTCGAAGGCGAGCAGGTGCGCGGCGGCGGCGGCGCCGCCCTTGATCTCGTTGACGTGCGCGACCTCGAGCCGGTTGCCGGCGCGCGGATCATCCGAGGGCCGCTCGGCGGCCCCGAAGGCGGCGCGCAGCGCCAGGCGGCCGATGCGGCCCATGCCGTTGATGCCGACTCGCATGCGCTCTGGAGCTCCGGAGGATGGGCGGCTGCAGGGCCCTGCGGGCGCGGCCGACGATTCGATGAACGTGGAAATGTAGACCGCGATTGTGACAGCGGGATGACTGCCTGCAGGGCGCATCCGGCGGGGGCGGGTCGAATCCGGCGGGACCTCGGGCGCTGACGCCGGCCGGGCCGCTCAGGCGCCGCGCACCGGCAGCAGGGCCTCGATCTCGCGGCGCAGCCGCGCGAAGTCCGGCCGCCCCAGCCAGTGCCGCAGCACGCGGCCGTCGGGCGCCACGAGCCACGACGCGGGCGTCGCCGCCACGCCGCCCCAGGCGGCCACCGCGGCGCCCACCGGGTCGAGCGCCACGGTGAACGGCAGCTCGCGGGTCCGCGCGAAGTGCAGCACGTGGTCCGGCCGGTCGTAGGGCATCGCGATCGCGAGCAGCGCCAGGCCGCGCGGCGCGAGGTCGCGGTGCAGCGCGACCAGCTCGGGCATCTCGGCCACGCACACGGCGCAGCTCGTCGCCCAGAAGTTCACCAGCACCACCCGCCCGCGCAGCTCGGCCGGCCCGATGCGCCGCCCGTCTATCCCGGGGTAGGCGAGGTCGGGCAGCGTGGCGGGGCCCCGCGGCGCGCGCGCGCGCTGCAGGCCCCAGGCGCCGAGCCCCGCCGCGCCGGCCGCGGCCAGGCCGAGGGCCAGCGCGCGGCGGCGCCGTGGCGGGCCGGCGGCAGGCAAGGCGTGGGGGCGGGAGGGCATCGGAGGGGCGTGTGTGCGTACGGATGGTCGAACCGGCCGAGGCGGCCGGCGCGGCGCCAGGCCGGCCGGTGAGTCTAACCGCCCGGCCGCGACCCGATCCGATTCGATCCGACCCAGTCCTCGGGACGACGCCGCGGCCGATCGCCGGCGGCGGCACGTTCGACCCGGCGCACGCCGCGGTCGCGGGCTGGGATGCCGATCCGCGATCCCGCCGCGGGAACATTCCATCGCTGCCGCCGCGAATCCCGAAGCTGCGCTGGGGCGGTTGCTTGGCGCGGTTCCTGGAGACGAGTGGCTCGTGGGCGAGGGCGCTGCCCGAGTCTGGCGCTCGCGGACGCGCATGAAGGACCGAAGGCGGCGATCACCGACGACGCGTCGTCGATCAGCGCCTAGATGCCCCGTGCAAGGAGTACAGGCTTGCCCGAATCGAGTGGCCGGCCCTAAAGCGGCTGCGCCGCCCCCGTCAGGGTCGCCGGCGCCAGCACGCTCGCCGCGTGCATCCGCGGCGGCAGGTTCGGCGGCGGGCAGTCGATCGCGATGCACAACACCCGCAGGAAGTCGCGCACCGAGCTGTCGGCGTCGGGCGGCAGCACCGCGACCAGTTGCCTGACCAGCAGCGGGCGCGCGAGCGGGGGCAGCTGCGCGACCCGCGTCACCGCGCGCTCGAGCGCGTCGAGCGTCAGCGCGCCCGCCGAACCGCCGATGGATGCGAGGTCGAGCGAGCGGATGGCCGCGTTGGCCGCGCGGTCGGCGCGGGTCTCGCTGACGTGCGCGGCGTGCGCGACCAGCGCGAACAGCACGCGGATGCTGCGCGCGTCGATCGGGTCGGCGAGCGCCGGCAGGCGCGGACCCGCGAGGCGCGGCGCCAGGCGAAGGCGCAGCAGCGATACGTAGACCCACTCGCACAGGGTCACGCGGCCGTCGGCGGCCGCGACCTCGCGCACGGTGGTCAGCAGCGACTCGCGCGCCGGCATCGACAGCGGCCGCAGGCGGGCCACGGCCAGCTCGATCAGCGGCCATCGCAGCGAGCGCAAGGCGTGCTCGGGCAGCGCCGCCACCGCGGCGCGCAAGGCCCCGTGGCGGCTCGCCGCGCTGCCCCAGCCCTCGCCCCAGCGCGGCGGCGGCGAGCCCGGATCCTGCAGCAGCGCGACGACCAGCGCCGCCGCACTGGCCGGATCGCGTGTCGCCTGCATGAGCCGCATCGAGGCGGTCGGCAGGCCGCGTTCGTGGGGCGCGTCGTCGCGGATCCGGCCCGAGCGGCCGAAGACCTCGCCCAGGCGACGCGGCGACGCGACGGCATCGCGGGCGAGGGATGCGGGCGACGTGTCGGGCAGGCCTTGGCCGCGGTGCGTGCCCGGCTTCCCGTGCGTGTCCTGCGTGTCCTGCGTGTCGGATATGCCCGCGGTACCCTGCGCGCGCTGCATCTCGTAGCGGTCACGTGCCTCGTACGGGTCGTGCGCATCCTGCGCGTCGTGCGCATCCTGCGCGTCGTGCGCGTCATGCGCGTCGATCTCGGCACCCACCCCCCCGAACTCGAAGGCCGGCAGCTCGGGCTCGCGCCGCTGCGCCTCCGCGAGCGGCAGCGGGTCGAGCGGGTCGCGATGGCGCCCATAGATCCGGTACAGCCGATCGCGCAGCGACGGGTGGGTCGCGAACCAGCGGCGCGAGGGCGTCGGACCGGCCAGCAGCAGGTGGCTGACGTTCTGCCAGTACGGATGGCGCAGCGCCGCCGCGCGCCGCGGGTCGCGCGCGGGGGCGCCCGCCTCACCGCCTCCGGCCGACTCGGCCTGCAGGCGCCGGGCCAGCCCGGCGATCTTGCGCAGCGCGCCGCCCAGGCCGTCCGGGTGCCGCGTGAACGCCACCGCCTGCGCATCCGCGAAGAACTCGCGCTGACGGCCGACACCCGCCTTGATCGCGCGCGCGGCCAGCGCCCCGATCGAGCCGGCCGCGGCGAGCGTGCCGCCGGCGAGCATCATCGGCACGAGCGCGAGGCCCGAGAACAGGCCGATCGGCCCGCCGTGCAGGGTCGCGCCCACGCGCCCGAGCATCGACCGCCCGAACAGCGCGACCAGCTCCAGCCCGTGGTTCATCGCGACCAGCCGCGTGTTGAGCCGCACGTCGCCGTTGACGATATGCGATACCTCGTGCGCCAGCACGCCCTGCAGCTCGTCGCGGGTCAGCCGCGACAGCGCGCCGCGGGTCACCACCACCACCGCGTGGTTGCGGTCGAATCCGGCGGTGAGCGCGTTGATCGTCGGCTCGTCCTCCAGCACGAAGGCGCGCGGCACGCCGATCCTGGCCGAGATGGTCAGCTCCTCGAGCAGGTTCTGCAGCCGCCGGTGCAGGGGGTCGGACACGGTGTCCACGGCCACCGCGCCGAGCCGGCGCGCGATCAGCGCACCGTCCTCGCGCAGGCGGGACGTCTCGAGCCACGCGCCGCCCGCCACCAGGCCCAGCACCACGCCGGTGTTGGTCAGCAGGAAGCCGCGCGGCGGCGGCGCGTCGCCGAAGAGCAGATGCCAGATCGCCATGGCGATGGCGTCGACGGCCAGCACCACGGCCAGCGTGGCCAGGCCGTGCAGCCACATCAGGCGCCGCCCCGCTCGCTCGGCCTGCTCCTGGTGCCGCGCGAAGTTCATCGACCGCACCCGCCCATCGCGAGGCACACGGATGACGGGATGTGCAGGGTCGACGGACGGCGGGACGGGCGGCAAGGCATCGAGAGGGGGGCGAGCGCGGGCGGCAGCCCCCGGAGCGCGGGCACCGGCACCGGGCGGGGTCCGCGCACTAGAGGGTCACCGGCACCGCTTGCCGCTCGGCGTGGCTGCGGGTCGCATGCAGCAGGCCGGCCTCGCGAAAGCCGAATGCGGCCGCGACAAGGTTGGCCGGGAAGCGCTCAGCGCCGACGTTGTAGTCGGTCACCAGGTCGTTGTAGGACTGCCGCGCGAAGCCGATCCGGTTCTCGGTCGAGGTGAGCTCCTCCGTGAGGCGCGCCAGCGTCGCATCGGCTTGCAGCTCGGGGTAGGCCTCGACGACCGCGAACAGGCGGCCGACCGCGCCCGACAGGGCTGCCTCGGCCGCGTCGAGCTTCGAGATCGCCTGTGCGTCGGTCGGGCGGGCCGCCGCGGATGCCCGCGCGGAGGCCGCACCCTGGCGCGCGGCGATCACCGACTCGAGGGTCTGGCGCTCGTGCTTGAGGTAGGCGCGCGCGACCTCGACGAGGCCCGGCACGAGGTCGTGGCGACGCTTGAGCTGCACGTCGATCTGCGCGAACCCGTTACGGAACGCATTGCGCAGGCCGACCAGCCGGTTGTAGGCGACCGCGGCCCATACGGCGGGCACGGCGCACATCAGGAGGAACAGCAGCAGTCCCGTGGACATCCTCGACTCCGGGCACGCGCAGGGTGCGCACCGAGAGCCAAGCGTAGTCACTTCGGGCTAGTCCGCCCGCTTCGCCCGATTGACGGTCGGACTCGACCGAAGCGAGGCGCCGGACGCGCGGTGCAGGTCCGGCGGCACTTCAGCGCGCGGTGATCTTCGCGAGCTCCTCGTCGGTGATGTACTCGAACAGCGTGACCACGCGCCGCACGCCCGGCACGCGGCTGGCGACCGTCGCGTAGGCGGGGCCCTCGCGTTGCGTGACCAGGCCCATCAGGAACACGACGCCGTTCTCGGTCACGACCTTCACGGCATTGGCGCTGAGCGCCTTCTGCTCGAGGAAGCCGGCCTTCACGCGCGAGGTGATCACGCTGTCGCTGGCGGTCGTGGATAAGCTCACCCGGTCGGCGATCTCGAGCTCGTTGAAGACTTCGCGCACGCCCGGCACCTGGCGCATCGCGCGCTCGGCGTCAGCCTTCGTGGCCGCGTCGGGCACCTGGCCGGTGAGGAGCACGCGCCGGTTGTAGCTGGTGATCGAGACGCCCTTGGAGCCCTTGATCGCCTCGGGCATGCGGTTGATGCCGCGGATCTCGAGTTCGGTGTCCTCGGTCTGGGCGCCGACAGTGCGGCGATCGATCGCGGCGAGCGCACCGACCGCGGCGCCGGTGGCGACGATCGGCAGGCAGCCGCTCGCCGCGAGCGTGGACGCGAGCAGGGCAGCGACCACGGCGAGCCTTCGGATCGGGGACATGTGTTCTCCTGACTGGGCACGCGGCATCCGGCGGAATGCGCGGAACGCGGCCCGACGCGATTATATCGGCGCGGCGCGGCGGTCAGCCCGGCGAGAACGCAGCGCGGATCCAGCGGGGCTCGCCGGCCTCGAACGCGACCACGTCGAAGCGGCAGGCGGGCCAGGAACGCTGGCCGAAGCGCCGCAGCAGGTAGAGCTGCGCGGCGAGCGCCACGCGCTGCTGCTTGCGTGCGTCGACGCTCGCCGCCGCGCCGCCGTAGCGCGCGTCCGCGCGGGCACGCACCTCGACGAAGACCCATTCCGGACCGTCGCGCATCACCAGGTCGATCTCGCCGCCGCGAAAGCGCACGTTGCGATCGACGGTCACCATCCCGCGCTCCTGCAGGTAGAGCGCGGCCTTCGCCTCCGCATCGAAGCCTGCCTGCTGCCGCGGGGCGACCATCGGTGCGCTACTGGCTGGGGAGCGCGACCGGGATGCCGTTGCGGTACACGGCGACCACCGCCTGGCGCTCGATGCGCGGCGAGACCTGCGGGTCGTAGCGCAGGCGCCCGGTGACGCCGTTGAGCTCGAAGGGCGCGCCGCCCCCGAGCAGCTGGCGGCCGACGCGAAACGCGTCGATGCCGAGCGCATAGAGCCGCTGCATCTCCACGTTGAAGCCGACGGGTGCCTTGGCATAGGACAGGACTGCGGGATGCTCGGGCTCGACCTGCCACGGCATCTCGAGCAGACGCATGCCGTCGAGCTCCGGCAGCCTCAGCAGCGCGGTGTTGCCGATGCTCGCGAGCGAGGTGCTCCAGACGGCGGTCTTCTCGCCGAGCGCCACACGCAGCACGCGCGCCTGCTCGGCGCCCATCGCGAGGAAGGCGACGTCGGGCGGCGGGGAGCCCAGGCGCGCGCGCAGGTCGCGCGGGGGGAGCGGGCCCGCGAACTCGATGACCTCGCGCAGCTCGCCGCCGAGCCCGGTCCAGGTCTCGCGAAAGGCCTGCAGGCTGCGCCGCGCCAGCGGCGAGGCGACCACGATGGCGACCGCGCGCGGCCGGCGCGACCCGGCGCGCTCGAGCGACTGCGCATAGGCCTGCGTGGCCGCCTGGCGCGACTCCGGCTCGGTGGCCAGGCCCATGAAGGCCATGCGCGCCGGCACCGGCGCATCGCCCTCTGGCAGGTTGAGCGCCAGCGTGGGCAGGCCCACCGAGCCGAGCTCGACGAGTGCGGTGGCGCCGTTGCGAGTCACCGGTCCGATCACCAGCACGAAATTGCGCTCGCGCAGCTCCGCGAACACCAGGGCGAGCCCGTCGGCCTGGTCGTCGACCTCGATGGCCTCGACCACGAGGTCGGCACCGTCGCGCGCATGGGCGGCGGCCACGCCAGCCATCAGGGCGGTGGCGGCGCGCGCGAAGGGGCCGTCCTGGCGCGGCAGCAGCAGCGCCACGGTGGGCGTCCCCTTGCCGATCCGGGGACGCGGCGGCGGCGAGCCGGCAGGCGTCGGGTTTGCGGCGGCCTGTGCGAGCGCCGACAATGGCGCGGCGATCGAGCCGGACACCGCCGCACCGACGCACGAAGCCACGAACCACCGACGAGAACGCATGAGCCCCCAGGATCTCGAACAGACCGGCCACGAGACGGGCGGACTAGCTGCCGGATTATACGTAGTGGCCACCCCCATCGGGCATCTGTCGGACCTCAGCGCGCGCGCGATTCACATTCTCAAACATGTCGACGTGCTCGCCGCCGAGGATACCCGCGTGGCCCGCGTGCTGCTCGATCACGTCGGCGCGCGCCCCGTCGTGGTCGCCAGCCACGAGCACAACGAGGCCCGCAGCGCGCAGTCGATCGTCGAGCGCCTGCGCGCGGGGCAGCGCGTCGCGCTGACCAGCGACGCGGGCACGCCAGGCATCAGCGACCCGGGCTCCCGGGTGGTCGCTGCCGTGCACGCTGCCGGCCTGCCGGTGGTCGCGGTGCCTGGCCCGTCGGCGGTCGTCGCGCTGCTGTCGGTCGCGGGCTTCGACGCGTCGCGCTTCCGCTTCGAGGGCTTCCTGCCGGCCAGGCCGAAGGCGCGGCGCGACCGGCTCGCGGCGCTCGCGCGCAGCGACGCGGTGGTGGTGATCTACGAGTCGCCGCACCGCATCGTCGAGACGGTCGAGGACCTCGCCGCCACGCTCAAGCCCGAGCGGATCGTGGTGCTGGGGCGCGAGCTGACCAAGCGCTTCGAGCAGGTGCACCGCGGCACGGCGGGCGGACTCGTGGCCTGGCTCGCCGCCGACCCGGACCGCCGCCGCGGCGAGTTCGTGATCGCCTTCGAGGCGGCGCCGGCGGCGGTCACCGCGATGGAGACGGTCGATCCACTGCTCGCGGCGCTGTGCGCGGAGCTGCCGGTGCGCCAGGCGGCGCGGATCGCGGCCCGCGCGACCGGCCTGCGCGCCAACGACCTGTACCGGCGCGCGCTCGCGCTGCGGCTCGCCGCCGCCGGCGACGCGGCGGATGCCGGGCCGGACGAGGACGGGGATGCGGACAGCGCCGCGGGCAGCGACGGGCAGGGCGCAGCGGGCGAGGGCGACTGAGCCCGCGGTCCCGCGGGCGCCCCGCTCAGCGGACCACGGCGATCGGCCTGACCGTGCCGCGCGACGCGATTCGCTCACTCGCCGCGAGGGCGTCCTCGCGCCGGGTCCAGGGACCGACCTGCACCCGCCACACCTCGCCCCCCTGCACGACCTCGATCGGCACCGCGAGCCACGGCAGCTCGCGCGCATGGCGGGCGCGCGCCGACTCGGCGTTGTCGCGGCTCGAGAACGCACCCAGCTGCAGCCAGGTGGCCGGTCCGGCGGGTGGCGCAGCGACGGCCTGCGACGCGCCGGGCGCCTGCGCCCGCGACTCGGCGGGCGGCGCGGGCGCAGGCATCACCACGGCGACTGCCAGCCGGTCGTCGACCGTGGTCTCGATCGACAGGCGCTGCGCGGCCGCCTCGGCGAGCATCGGTATCGGCATCGGCGTCGGCGCCACGGCGCCGCCGGCGTCATCGGCGACGTCCGAGCGCACGGCGGTCTGCAGTGGCCGCGCCGAGTCGCGCGGCGCGAGCAGCTCGAGCTCGACCTCGGCGCTGCCGGTGTCGACGTAGCCGAGCTTCCAGGCCGCGGTGTAGGTGAGGTCGATCACGCGCTGGTTCAGGAACGGGCCGCGGTCGTTGACCCGCAGCACCACCGAGCGGCCATTGCGCACGTTGGTCACGCGCACGTAGCTGGGGATCGGCAGCGTGGGGTGCGCCGCGGTCATCGCGTACATGTCGTAGCGCTCGCCGCTGGAGGTCGGCCGGCCGTGGAACTTGCGGCCGTACCACGAGGCGAAGCCACGCTCGCGGTGCGTGACGAGGTCGGTGCGCGGCACGTACTCGCGGCCGAACACCACATAGCGGCGGTTGGCCGCCGGATGCAGGGGCTCGGCACGCGGCACCGCGTCCGGGATGGCGCCGAGGTTGGGCGGGGGCGAGTCGCCCGGGCCGTCGTCGAGGTAGTAGCCCCCGCCGCGGGGCGCGCGGGCGGGCGGGCGCGCAGCCTGGCGCGGGGGCGGCGCCGGACGCGCGCCGTTGACCGGCTCGCGGGGTGCCGGCGGCTCGGCGGACGGCGCGGCCGACGGCGCGGGGTCGGGGGCGGGGGCCGGCGCGGGGGCCGCGGCGGCGGGGGGCGGGCGCACCGGTACGCTGCCGCAGCCCGCGACGAGCGCCGTCGCCAGCAGGGCCGCGCCCGCGAGCAGGCGGGAGCGCGTGGCGGCCGGCGTCATCCCGGCTGCGCCTCGAGCGTCTCGCGCAGGCGCACGAGGTAGCGAAGGCCTTCGATGGCGCGCGGCCCATACCAGGAGGTCATCTCGCCGTCGATGGTGAGGCAGCGCGACGGCGCCATCCCGTGCTCCGTCGCGAAGGCGAGCGCGTCGCGCGCCCTGAACCGGTACGGCTCGCTCGAGAACAGCACCAGGTCGGCGCGCTGCGGGGGCAGCGTCGCCCAGTCGAGCTCGGGATACCGGCGCTCCGACGGCGGGGCCAGCGTGCGCAGCCCGACCTGGGCGAGCATGTCGGCGATGTAGGTGTCGCTCGAAACGGTCATCCAGGGGGATTTCCAGATGAGGTACAGCACGTCACGGGATGCCCATTGTCGCGCTCGCGCTTCGGCCAGGGCCGCCTGCAGCCGTTCCGCCAGACGGGCGGACTGCGCGGCGCGATCGAAGGTCCGGCCGAACTGCTCGTAGAGCGCGAGGTTGTCGAGCGCCTTCAGCGGATGGGTGACCACCACCTGCGGCACGTGGCGCGCGAGGCGCTCCACCGTCGGCTTCTCGTTCTCGTCGACGTTGACCACCAGGTGCGTCGGCGCGAGCGCGATCACCGCGTCCACGTCGACGGTCTTGGTGCCGCCGACCTTGGGCACGGCCCGCACCGCATCGCGCGGATGCACGCAGAATCCGGTCCGCCCGACCACGTGCTCGCCGAGCCCCAGCTCGAAGAGCAGCTCCGTCAGGCTCGGCACCAGGCTGACGATGCGCGGCGGCGCGCTCACGGCGCCTCGGGCGGCACCGGTCCGGCGCGGGGCTTGTGCGGCGCGCGGGCAAACGCGGCGTCGAACACCGCGGGCGGGAGGATCCGCAGCACCCGCGCGACCCAGCCCATCTGCCACGGGATGGTCGCGAACGGACGGCCCCGCGCGATCGCGTCATGCGCACGCCTCGCGAACGCGTCGGCGTCCATCAGGAAGGGCATCCGGTAGCGGTTGGGGGCAGTCATCGGCGTGCGTACGTAGCCGGGCGCCACGGTGACCACGCGTACGCCGCTGCTGCGCAGCTCGAGCCGCAGGCTCTCCAGGTAGGCGACCACGGCCGCCTTGGACGCGCAGTAGCCCCCGAGCGACGGGAAGCCGCGCACTGCGGCCACGCTCGCTATGCCGACGAGCCTGCCGCTGCCGCGCGTGCGCATGGCGGGGGCGAATGGCGCGAAGGTGTCGAACACGCCGGCGACGTTGGTGCGCAGGATGCGCTCGAAGGTCTCGGCGTCACCCGGTGTGCCGGTGATCGTCGGGCCGTTGATGCCGGCGTTGGCGATCACCACGTCGGGGGGGCCGAAGCGCTCGATGAAGTCGCGCCCCGCGTCGGCGAGCGCGGTGCGATCGGTGACGTCGAGCGGATAGGTCGCGACGGTGGTCTGCGGCATGCGGGCCGCGAGCGCCTGCAGCGCCTGCGCGCGGCGAGCCGCCAGGCCCAGCACGAGTCCGGGGTGGCGGCGCGCGTACTCGAGGGCAAGCGCCTCGCCCAGCCCGCTCGAGGCGCCCGTCAGGAAGACCCGCATCGGACCGCTCGCCGACCCTGCGGCGGGGCGGCGTCAGCCGCCCTTGCGCGCCCGGTCGGCCAGCATGTCGACCACCTTGAGTGCCGCGGCGTTGGACCCCGCCATGGACGGCGCGGTGACCCACTTGCCGGCGACACCGAAGGTCGGCACGCCGTCGACCTTGTAGGCGGCGGCGAGCTGCGCGGCGCGCTGCATGCGCGTGCGCACCCCGAACGATGCGAAGGTGTCGAGGAACTGCTTGCGGTCGACGCCGTTGCGCGACACGAGCTCGGCCATCAGGTCGGCGGTGTCGAGCTTGTTGCGGTCGGTGTGGATCGCGGTGAAGACCTTCTCGTTGAGCGCATCGGCCTGGTTCAGCGTCTCGAGGGTGAAGAAGAGCTGCTGGTGCGCCTGCACCTGCCAGGGCACGTGCACCTTGCGGAACGCGACGTCGGCGGGCAGCTTCCTCAGCCACTCCTTGAGCGCAGGCTCCAGCGCGAAGCAGTGCGGGCAGCCATACCAGAAGAACTCGACGATCTCGACCTTGCCCGCGGGCGCGTCGGTGGGCGCCTGGGGCTTGACCGAGCGGTACTCGAAGCCGTCGCCGCTGCCGCCCTGCGCGCCGGCACCTGCTGCGACGCCAGCCAGGCCGACCGCCGCCACGAATTCGCGCCGTGTGAATGTCTTCATCGCGTCCTCATCGTTGACGCACCACCGATGCCTCGATGCCGTTTTCGGCAAGGCGGGTGCGCGCCTTGTTCATGTCGTCGAGCTGGCCGTAGGGGCCGACCCGAACCCGGTAGAAGGTGACGCCGTTGACCTCGGCGGTGACGATCCTGGCCTCGAAGCCGATCAGCGCGAGCTTGGCCTTCATGCCGTCGGCGTCTTCCTGTCCCTTGAACGCGCCAGCCTGCAGCAGGTAGACGACACGGTCCGCGGCGGCGTCGGGCGCAGGGGTCGCGCCAGACACCGGCGGCGCGGACGGCGGGGCCGTGGCGACCGGCGGCACGGCGGCCCCGGGCGGGGCGGGCGGCGCAGCGGGCGTGGCCGGCGGGACGGCCGGCGCTGCCACCGGCGGCGGGGCCGCGGGCGCGTCGGCGCCGGGCGGACGGGCCTTCTGGCCGGGGCGGTTGGGGTCGGGCAGGTCGGCCGCCTTGCCCGGCTCGGCGGCGGGCGGGCGCTTGGTGCGGTCGAGGAAGGGGACCGAGGAGCGGGTCATGTACAGCGCCGCCGCGACCGCGACGGCCAGGCCGACCAGCAGCCCGATCACGACGCCCAGCAGCATGCCGCCGCCGGCGCGGCGACGGCTTCTCTTGCGCTCGACTGCGGTCACCATCGCTGCTGCGCCCTCACATCCGGTCGGGGGCCGACACGCCGATCAGCGCGAGCCCGTTGCGCAGCACCTGCCTGACGGCGAGCAGCAGTGCGAGCCGGGCCGCACGCAGCGCGGCATCGTCGACCAGGAACCGCTCGGCGTTATAGTAACCGTGAAACTCCGAGGCGAGATCCTTGAGCCAGAAGGCCAGCGCATGCGGCGCCAGGTCCTCGGCCGCGGTCTGGAGCAGCTGTGGAAACTCCGCCAGCAGCGCCATCAGCGCGAACTCGCGCGGCCCCGTCAGCAGCGTCAGGTCGGCCGCGCGCAACCGTGCCTCGTCGGCGCCCGCCTGCCCGAGCACCGAGCAGATGCGGGCGTGCGCGTACTGCACGTAGTACACCGGGTTCTCGTCCGATCGCGACAGCGCGAGGTCCACGTCGAACACGAACTCGGAGTCGGCCTTGCGCAGGATCAGGAAGAAGCGCACCGCGTCGCGCCCGCGGCGCAGCGCTTCCTCGCGCGTCACGCCCTCGGGCGGGGTGCCGTCGGGGCCGATCCCGCCCGACCACTCGATCAGGTCGCGCAGCGTCACGTAGGCGCCCGCGCGCTTGGAGATCTTCACCTCCTCGCCGCCACGCATCACGGTGACCATCTTGTGCAGCACGTAGTCGGGGTAGCCCCTGGGGATCCCGATGTCGAGCGCCTGCAGCCCGGCCCGCACGCGCGAGATCGTGCCGTGGTGGTCCGAGCCCTGGATGTTGATCGCGCGGGCAAAGCCGCGCTGCCACTTGGTGACGTGGTAGGCGACGTCGGGCACGAAGTAGGTGTACCCGCCGTCGGACTTGCGCATCACGCGGTCCTTGTCGTCGCCGAAGTCGGTCGAGCGCAGCCACAGCGCGCCGTCCTGCTCGTAGGTGTGGCCGGTGCGCCCCAGGCCCTCGACGGTGGCCGCGACCTTGCCCTCGGAATACAGCGAGGACTCGAGGTAGTACATGTCGAAGCGCACCCCGAAGGCCTGCAGGTCGAGGTCCTGCTCGTGGCGCAGGCACGCAACGGCGAACGCGCGGATCGCGTCGAGGTCGTCGGGGTCGGCGCGGCCTGTCACCGGCTCGACGCGCTGCGCTGACACGGTGACGCCCGCCATGTAGCCGCGCGCGATGTCGGCGATGTAGTCGCCGCGGTAGCCGTCCTTCGGGAAGCGCTCGTCGTCGGGACCGATGCCGCGGGCGCGCGCCTGCACCGACAGCGCGAGGTTGGCGATCTGGGCGCCGGCGTCGTTGTAGTAGAACTCGCGCTGCACCTGCCATCCGACCGCCTCGAGCAGCGTGGCGATCGCATCGCCGAGCGCCGCCTGGCGGCCGTGACCCACGTGCAGCGGGCCGGTGGGGTTGGCCGACACGAACTCGACCAGCACGCGCCCCGGGGACGTGGCCGGCACGGCGCGCCCGTAGCGCTCTCCCTCGGCGAAGACCTGCCCGATCACCTGGCGCTTGGCCGACGGCGCGAGCCTCAGGTTCACGAAGCCGGGGCCGGCGATCTCGGCCGACTCGAGCAGCTCGCCCGCGGGCGATGCACGGACCGCGTCGACCAGCGCCTGCGCGACCTCGCGCGGATTGCGCCTGAGCGCCTTGGCGAGTTGCAGCGCGAGGTTGCAGGCGAGGTCGCCGTGGTCGGCCTGCTTGGGCCGGTCGAGCACCGCGCGGGCGCGCCCCGCCGCCTCGATGGCGGCGGCGTCGCCGGAGGTGGCCGCGAGTGCGACGGCGGCGGCCTCGAAGGCCTGCGCGAGTCGTTGCTTGTGTTCGTTGAGCATGGCGCGGCATTCTACCGGGCCGGCCGCGGGCAGCCGACGGGCGGCGGCGGACACCGTGGCCCCGAAGCGGCCCGGCGCCCGCAACCGCGGGTCAGCATCGCCGCGCTCAACCACCGGACCCTTCCATGCTCGAACTCGACCATCTCGTGATCGCCGCCACCGACCTCGACACCGGCGAAGCCTGGCTGAGCGAGCGCCTGGGCGTGCCGCTCGTGCCTGGCGGCCAGCACGTCGGCTGGGGCACCCACAACCGGCTGCTGGGCCTGGGCGGCGGCACCTACCTCGAGCTGATCGCGACCGACCCGTCGCAGCCCGACCCGGCCACGCCGCGGCCCTTCATGCTCGACGACCCGGCGATGCGCAAGCGCCTGCGGCGCGCCCCGCGACTCGTGCACTGGCTGGCCCGCAGCGACGACCTCGACGCCGACATCCGACGCCTGAAGTACCTGCCCGGCCCCGCGATGCCGATGACCCGCGGCGCGCTGCGCTGGCGCATCACCGTGCCCACCGGCGGCCACCCGCCCGGCGACGGGCTGCTGCCGACGGTGATCCAGTGGGACGTGCCCGAAGCGCAGCGCCCGGGCCTGCGCCTGCCCGACGCCGGCGTGAGGCTCGCCGGGCTGGCCGTGCGGGGCCCGCGGGCGATCGTCGAGCGGCGCCCCGCCGTGAGCGCGCCGGTCCCGATCGAATGGATCGAGGCGGCCGACCCCGACGCGCCGGGCTGGCTGCGGGCCACGTTCGAGACGCCGCGCGGGGAGGTCGTGATCGGCGACGAGGACGACTGACGCGAGGCCCTGCCGGGGCGTTGACATTGGTGAACTGGTTAACTATCATCGCACTCAGTAAACCGGTTTACTGATTGCGCGCCGCCGGTCGCGCTCCCCACCGCGAGGCCGCGATGACCGATTCCATCCCCCGCCCCACCGTCTCTCCCGCCACCGGCCGTCGCCGCTTCATCCGCGTGATCGGGTCGGGCACCGTCGTTTCCGCCGCGCTGCCGGCGCTCGGCGGCTGCAGCGCGATGCCCGCCGAGGCCACCGAGGCCTGGCGCACCGCGGGCGAGCCGGCCGACCTGCGCCGGCGCCTGCTGTCCTGGGCCATCCTCGCGCCCAACCCGCACAACCTGCAGCCCTGGCTGGTCGACCTGCGCCAAGACGACACCATCGTGCTGTACCACGACCCGCAGCGCGCGCTGCCGATGACCGACCCGATGTCCAGGCAGATCGTGATCGGCCACGGCGCGTTCCTGGAGCTGCTGGCGATGGCCGCGGCCGTCGAGGGGCGACGCGCGATCATCGAGCCCTTCCCCGAGGGCGAGCCCGGCCCGGACCGCCTCGACGCGCGGCCGATCGCGCGCGTGCGGCTCGCCGCAGCCCCACCGTCGACCGACCCGCTGTGGTCCCGGGTCGGCGTGCGCGGCACGTACAAGCAGCCGTTCGCGCTGCAGCCGGTGGCACCCGACGCCCTCGCCGCGCTCCTCGCGGCGGCCTCCCGTCCGGGCGTCGCGGCGCAAGGCACGCAGGCGTCGGAGCTGGTCGGGCGCCTGAACGACGTGATGGTCCGGGCCTGGGAGATCGAGCAGCGCACGCCGCGGACCTGGAAGGAGAGCGTCGACCTCACCCGCGTGGGCAGCGCCGAGATCGCGCGGCACCGCGACGGCATCTCGCTCTCGGGGCCGATGATGGAGGCGCTGAAGCTGGCCGGGCAGATGACCCCCGCGAAGGCGATGGACCCGGCGTCGGCCTACTTCGAGTCGGGCCTGAAGCGCGTGCGCGACTGGGTGCCCGGCACGGGCACCTGGGTGTGGCTGACGACCGCGGCCGGCGGACGCGCCGCGCAGCTCGAGGCCGGCCGCGCGTTCGTCCGCCTGCAGCTGCAGGCGTCGGCGCTCGGGCTGGTCACGCAGCCGCCGAGCCAGGTGCTGCAGGAGTTCGAGGAGATGCAGCCGCTGCAGCGCGAGTTCGAACGCCTGGTCGGACAGCGCCCGGGCGACAAGGTGCAGATGCTGGTGCGGGTGGGCCATCCGTCGTCGTCGCCGCCGCGCAGCCCGCGCCGGCCGCTCGACGCCTTCGTGCGGTCCTGAGCGCCGCGCCCGCCCGCGCCCCGGCTGCCGGCAGCGGCGGGCGGCGCCGGCGCAGGCCGTAGAATGCGGCCGTGCCCGCCCGCCCCCCTGCCGTACGCCCCGCACGCGCCGCCCCGGCGCGCCGCGAGCCCGCCTCGCCCGTCGCCGACCCGCCGGCGTTCCGCTTCATGAACGAGATCGGCATCATCGGCCAGCTCTCGCGCAACCGCTTCGAGCGGGTGCTGCCGGGTGGCCTGACCGTCGCGCAGTTCGGGGTGCTGAACCACTTCGTCCGGCTGGGCGGCGAGCGCAGCCTGGTCGAGCTCGCCCGGTCGTTCCAGGTCAGCAAGCCCGCGATGGGAAAGCTGGTCCACAAGCTCGAGGAGCAGGCGCTCGTGGCCGTGCGAGACAACCCTGACGACAGCCGCGGCAAGCTGGTGTCGATCACCACCGCGGGCAGAGTGCTGCGCGGCGAGGCGGTCGCGGCCCTGGACCCCGAGCTCGCGCGGCTGCAGGACGAGCTCGGGGATCCCCTCTTCGAGCGGCTGCTGCCCGGCCTGGTGCGGATCCGCGAATGGCTCGACCGCAACCGCTGACCCGCGTCGCACGGCGCACCCCTTCACGACCGACGAGACACGACCCATGCCGACTCCCGCCGCCCGCCTCCCGACCTGGCACTTCGACGATCGCTGCGTGATCGTGACCGGCGCCGCCCGCGGCCTGGGCGCGGCGATCGCGGCCGCCTTCGCACACGCCGGCGCCCGCGTCGCCGCGATCGACCGCGACGCGGATGCGCTCGAGGCGGGCGCGCCCGCCGCCGCACTGCGCATCGCCGTCGACATCACCGACCACGACGCCCTCGACCTCGCGTTCGGGCGCGTGTCCGACACGCTGGGCGCGCCCGACGTGCTGGTCGCCAACGCCGGCATCGGCATCCGCGGCCCCGCGCTGGACGTGCCGCGGGCGGACTTCGAGCGGGTCGTCGACGTCAACCTCAACGGCCTGTTCTTCAGCAACCGGCTCGCCGCGCGGCGCATGCAGGGCCGCGGCGGCGCGATCGTGAACCTCGCCTCGGTGATGGGCCTGTCGGGCGGGCTGTTTCCCAACGCCGCGTACCAGGCGAGCAAGGGGGCGGTCGTGAACCTGACGCGCGCGCTCGCGCTCGAGTGGGCGGCGCTCGGCATCCGCGTCAACGCGGTCGCGCCCAACTACGTCGATACGCCGCTCACCGAGCCGATCTTCTCGGACCCCCAGCGCCTGGCCACGGTGATGGCCCACGCACCGCTCGGGCGGCTGCCGACGCCCGACGACGTCGCGCAGGCGGTGCTGTTCCTCGCAAGCGGCGCTGCCGCCTCGATCACCGGCCACATCCTCGCGGTGGACTCGGGCTACCTGGCCCGATAGGCCGCCGCCCGGCCGCGTGACGGCTCGTCCGATGCGCGCCAGTCGGCGTGGCCGCATGCCTGGATTGCGCCATGCCGGTCATCGATTCGCGCGACGAGGTCGCGATCCGCGTGGCCGACACGCGCGTGGGCATTGCCGCCCACCGGATCCCGCTGCTGTTCGAGCACTTCAGCCAGATCGACACCACGATCGACCGCGCCCGCGGGGGGTGGGCATCGGGCTCGCGATGGTCAAGCAGCTGGTCGTGCTGCATGGCGGGCGCGTCACGGCGCAGAGCTGGGGGCTGGGCCCCGGCTCGAGGCTGCATAATCGGGCCATGCTCAGGCTCCTTCCTCCCGTGGTGCGCGGCGTCGTCACCGGCACCGCGCTCGCGCTGAACACCGTCGTCGTGTTCACGAGCATGGTGCTCCCCGCGCTGCTCAAGCGCATCGTCCCGCTGCTGCCGGTGCGCCGCGCCTGCGACCGACTGCTCAACGCGCAGGCGTCGGCGTGGGTCGGGATCAACAACGCGTGGATCGAGGCGGTGAACCCGGCGCGGTGGGACGTCCGGGGCCTGGAGGGCCTGCATCGCCGGGGCTGGTACCTGGTGTCGAGCAACCACCAGAGCTGGGTCGACATCCTGGTGCTGCAGCGGGTGTTCCACCGCCGCATCCCGTTCCTCAAGTTCTTCCTCAAGCGCGAGCTGATCTGGGTGCCGGTGATCGGGCTGGCCTGGTGGGCGCTCGACTTCCCGTTCATGAAGCGCGGGCGCGGCGCGGGTGCGCGCCATGCCGACCTCAAGACCACGCGCGAGGCCTGCGAGAAGTTCCGGCACGTGCCGACCTCGGTGATCAACTTCGTCGAGGGCACGCGCTTCACGGCGGCCAAGCACGCGCAGCAGCGCAGCCCCTACCGGCACCTGCTCAAGCCCAAGCTCGGTGGCCTGGGCATCGCGCTGGCAACGATGGGCGAGCAGTTCGAGGCGCTGCTCGACGTGACCATCGTGTACCCCGGCGGCACGCCCACCTTCTGGGACCTGCTGTGCGGCCGTCTGGACGCGGTGATCGTGCGCATCGAGCAGCGCCCGATCCCGGCGCAGGTGCTGGGCGGCGACCCCATCGCCGACAAGGCCTATCGCGACCGCATCGGCGACTGGGTCGGCGAGCAATGGCGCGCCAAGGACGAGACGATCGACACGCTGCTGGGCGGCGCGCCGACGACCCCGGCACGCTAGCGAACCGCAGACCCGCGGCCGGGCCTCACCGCGGCGATCGCACACAGGGCCGCAGGGGCCGGGCACATCCTCAACGGCGACGCGTCCATCAACCTGCCCCATGCGGGGGCGGACCGCGCGCGCCGGCGCCCGTCAGGCCATCTTCACCGCGGTGCCGCTGACGCTGACCATCATCATGCCGTTGGCCTCGCCGAGCACCTCGTAGTCGAAGTCGATGCCGACGATGCCGTCGGCGCCGAGCTCCTTCGCCGCCGCCTTCATGTCCTCGAGCGCCGAGTCGCGCGCGGCGGCCAGCGCGCGCTCGTAGCCGCCGGCGCGGCCGCCGACCACGTCGCGCACCGACGAGAACAGGTCGCGGAAGATGTTGGCGCCGATGATCGCCTCGCCGTTGACGACGCCCAGGAAGGCGCCGACGCGGGCGCCCTCGCCGTTGGGCAGCACGGTGGAGAGGAAGAAGGCGGAATCGGATCTCGAGAACCAGCCCATGGTCGTCTCCCGGGGGTGGATGCGGCCCGCCGGGGATCGGCCGAGCTCGGGCCCCGAGCGTACCGGAGCACCGGGCGTGCGCCGCGGGCCGGCGCTCAGCCCCGCTCGTCCCAGTGGAAGCGGTGCAGCACCCGATGGAGCACCGGCGTCAGCACGAGCGCGGCGGTGACGATGAACACCAGCCCGGCATAGAGCGCATAGGCGCCCGCGAAGAGCTTGCCGGCGTCGGTGCGCGGCGGGTCGACCGGCCCCATGCCGCCGAGCAGCATCGCGGCGTTGAGGAAGGCGTCGAGCCAGGTCAGGCGCTCGAAGCGTACGTAGCCCGACATGCCCACCAGCAGCGAGCAGGCGAGCAGGAGCGCCGCGACCGCGACGTGCGCGGCGAGGCGCTGCGCAAAGGCGGGGCGGGGCAGCGGCCGCTGCCGGCGTGACTCGTACATGGCGGGCTCGGCGCGCGGCCGTCGTCGGGGTGGCCGGACATCGTACCCGGCGGCCACGGCGGCGGCATCCGCGGTCGCTGCGCACCGACGGCGCGGGCAACGGCGGGACGCCGCCTCAGCGGGGCAAGCGGCGTGACCGCTTGCCCCGCCTCGGGCTCGATGCCCATCGAACCCAGGAAGCGGCCCACGCACACGTAGATGCAGGCGGTCATCACCCGCTCGTCCGCGCCCTTTTGCCCGAAGCGCTCCCACTCCAGCCAGCCGCGCAGCACCGCGGGCGCGTGCCCGATCACGCGGTACATGTCGGGCACCTCGATGCCCCGGGCGCGGATCTTCGGGTAGGGGGCTCGCCGCCGGCAGCGGCGGGGCGGGTCATCGGGGCGTGCGCGGCGTCTGCCGGCGCGCGTGCGGCGCACCGGCAGGCCTTCCCGGGACGACGGCGACGCCGGGCACGACGGGGGGGAGCAGGCGATCGACCGCGGCGAGGAGCAGGTCGCGCACCGCGACGAGGTCGATGGACTCGTCGACCAGCCACTGCTGCATCGCGCCGCGCATCGCGCCCAGGACCAGCACCGCGGTGCCGCGCGGGTCGACGTCGGCGCGAACCTCGCCCACCGCGATGGCGTCGCGGATGTCCTGTGCGAACGCATCGACCGCGATCCGGTTGTAGGCGGTCATCTCCTGGCGCAGCCCCGGCACGCCCATGAAGGCCTCGGTCATCATCGCCAGCAACGCGCGGGTGGTCGTGCGCCGGCGCCGCCCGCGACCGAAGTAGACCTCGATGTTGCCGCGCAGCGCGTCGAGGCCGGGCGCGCGCGCGGGTGCGGCCTGCAGGTCGTCGCGGAAGGTGCCGCGGATCAGCGCGCACAGCGCGCGCACCAGCCCCGCCTTGCTGCCGAAGTGGTGGGCGGGCAGGCCGCGGCTGTAGCCGGCCGCCTCGCCGACCTCGGCGAGCGTCATCCCGACCGTGCCCCGACGCGCGACGATCTGCAGCGCCGCCTGAAGCAGCCGGGATTCGGCGGCCTCGCGCCGCTGGGCCTGCGTGGGGCGCGCCGGCTCGGCAGGCGTCGTCGCGGCAGACCGGCGTGGCGGGGCCACGGGCCGCACTCCGGCAGGCCGGAGCGGTGTCGCACGGACGGCGAGGGGCCGCGCGCGGGCCCGCTCCGGCTCGGCACCGGACGGGGCGGCGGCATCGCGCCGCGCAGTGTGGGAGAACGGCTTGCTCATCCTGCGACGCGGCACCCGGCGCGGACGGCACCCCGTCCGGCGGCCGATGGCGGCGATCGGGGGCGGCGTGGCCGCGATCGATCCATCGTACCGACATGCTTGTTGATCGACAAGCATGCTTCCCCCAGAATGGGCCGACGAACCAGCACGCGGGGAGACACGCGACGATGCAAGGCCTCGACATCACCCCCGGCGCCCTTCCCGCCGAGTGCGACGCGCTGCGCGCGCAGGTGCGCGCCTTCCTCGCCGAGGCGTTGCGCGACCACGACCCGGCACTGCGCGCGCGCAGCTGGATGGGGTCGGACGCCGACTTCAGCCGCAAGCTGGGCGAGCGCGGCTGGATCGGCATGACCTGGCCCGCGCGCTACGGCGGCGCAGAGCGCTCGATGCTCGAGCGCTACGTGGTCCTCGAGGAGCTGCTCGCGGCCGGTGCGCCAGTGGGCGCGCACTGGGTCGCCGACCGGCAGAGCGGCCCGATGCTGATGCGCTACGCGCCCGACACGCTCGCGCCGCGCATCGTGCCGCGGATCGTGCGCGGCGAGGTGTTCTTCTGCATCGGCATGAGCGAGCCCGACACCGGCTCCGACCTCGCCTCGATCCGCACCCGCGCCACGCGCACGGACCGGGGCTGGCGCATCGACGGGCGCAAGGTCTGGACCTCGCGCGCCCACCGCGCCCACTACATGATCGCGCTGGTGCGCACCAGCGAGCGCGGCGAGAACCGCCACGCCGGCATGTCGCAGTTGCTGGTCGACATGACGACCCCGGGCATCACGGTGCGCCCCATCGTCAACCAGCTGGGCGAGCACGACTTCAACGAGGTGACCTTCGACGGCGCGGTGGTGCCGCACGAGAACCTGATCGGCGAGGAGGGCGACGGCTGGAAGCAGGTGGTCGCCGAGCTCGCGTTCGAGCGCGCGGGCCCGGAGCGCTACCTGAGCGGCACGCAGCTGCTGCTCGAGATGCTGGAGGCTGCCGACACCGCCGACCCGCGTCATGCCGAGTCGCTCGGGCGCGCGGTCGCGGGCTACGCGACGATGCGCCAGATGTCGGTCGGCGTCGCGCTGATGCTCGCGGACGGCGAGGATCCGGCGCTCGCCGCCGCCCTCGTCAAGGACCAGGGCGCGCTGCTCGAGCAGTCGCTGCCCGAGCTCGCCCACGACCTGTTCGGCGGGCGCATGGCGCTCGACTCCCCGCTCGCGCGCACGGCCGCCTACACGACGCTCGCCGCGCCGTCGTTCTCGCTGCGCGGGGGCACGCGGGAGATCCTGCGCGGCATCATCGCCAAGGGGCTGGGGCTGCGATGAGCGACTCGATGATCGAACGCAGCGCCGCGCGGCTGTTCGCGGACACCGCCGACCGGACGGTCCGCGAGGAGGTCGAGGCGGGCGGGTGGCCGGGCGCGCTCTGGGACCGGGTCGCCGAGAGCGGCTTCCCATGGGCGCTCGCCACCGAGGCCGCCGGCGGCATCGGCGCGAGCTGGCCGGACGCCTGCGCAATCCTGCGCGGCATCGGCCACTGGCAGGTGCCGCTGCCGCTCGCCGAGACCATGATCGCCGCGCACCTGCTGTCGGGCGCCGGCCTGCAGCCGCCCGAGGGCCCGATCACCCTGCTCGAGGCCTCGGGCGACGTCGCGCTGTCCGGGAGCCGGGCATCGCCGCGCCTCCACGGCCGCGCGATCCGCGTGCCCTGGGCCCGCCACTGCGGGTGGGCGGCGGCGGTGACGCCGGACGGGGACGTGCTGCTGGTCGACCTGCGCCAGCCCGCGCATCTCCGGATCGAGCCGCTCGCCGACGTCGCCGGGCTGCCCTCCGACACCGTGGTGCTCGACGGCGCGGCCGTCCTGGCCCGCGCGCCCGCGCCGCCCGGCGCGCTGCCACGCCCGGTGGCGCTGCTCGGCGCGGCCGCGCGCGCCGCGATGATGGTCGGCGCGATGGAGTCGGTGCTCGCGCAGACCGTGCAGTACGCCAACGACCGCGTGCAGTTCGGCAAGCCCATCGGGCGCTACCAGGCCATCCAGCAGCAGGTCGCGCTGATGGCGGGCGAGGTCGCCGCCGCCCGCGTGGCCACGCTGGTCGCGATGGCGGACCTCGGCGGCGCCGCCACCGCCGGCGCGGTCGGCCCGCGGCGCGCGGAGTTTGGCGTCGCGGTCGCCAAGACGCGGGCCGGCGAGGCGGCCGGGCGCACCGCCGCCATCGCCCACCAGGTGCACGGCGCGATCGGATTCACGCGCGAACATTCGCTGCACTTCGCAACGCGCCGGCTGTGGGCCTGGCGCGACGAGTACGGCACCGACGCGCAGTGGGCCGCCTGGCTCGGCCGGCACGCGATCGAGGGCCGCGCCGCCGGTTTCTGGCCGGCACTCACCGAGAGGTGCTTCGCATGAGCCTCGCCATCGGCCGCGACGGCCACGTCGCCGTCATCGAGATCGACCGACCCCCGCTCAACTTCTTCGACCGGGCGCTGGTCGTGGAGCTCGCCGACGCGTTCGAGGCGGTCGACGCCGACCCCGCGCTGCGGGCCATCGTGCTCTGCGCGGCGGGCAGCGTCTTCTGCGCGGGCGCCGACTTCGGGCGGGACAACCCGATCGCCGGCGCCCCGGCCCCGGGCGCCCTCAACCCGATCTACGAGCAGGCGCTGCGGCTCTTCTCATGCCGCAAGCCGGTGGTGGCGGCGGTGCACGGCGCGGCCGTGGGCGGGGGCCTGGGCCTCGCGCTGATGGCCGACTTCCGGGTCACCTGCCCCGAGGCGCGCTTCAGCGCCAACTTCAGCCGGCTGGGCATCCATCCCGGCTTCGGCATGTCGGTGACGATGCCGCGCATCCTCGGCGTGCAGCGCGCGGCGCTGCTCGCCTACACCGGCCGGCGCGTGCCGGGCGACGAGGCGGTGTCGATGGGGCTGGCCGACCTGCTGGTCGCGCGCGACGCCGTGCGTCCGCGCGCGCTCGAGCTCGCGGCCGAGATCGCCGCCTCCGCGCCCATCGCGGTGGAGTCGATCCGCCAGACCTTCAGGCTGGGGCTGGTGGATGCGATCCGCGCGGCGGTCCTGCGGGAGACCACCGAGCAGGCGATCCACTCGGGGACGGACGACTTCCGGGAGGGCGTGGCCGCGATGGCCGCGCGCCGCGCGCCGGTGTTCCGGCGGCGCTGAGCCGCGGCGCCCGGCGGCGGCGCGGGCCCGCACGGCGACCGGCGCTCAGCAGTGCGCCGCGTGCCGCGCCTTCATGACGGCCAGCACCTCGTCCGGGTCGCGCTGCCACCAGTTGCGCGCCGAGAAGATCTCGCACTCGTGCAGCCCGCGGAAGCCGGCCGCCTCGACACGGCCGCGGATGCGCCGGATGTCGATCACGCCATCGCCCATCATGCCGCGGTCCTCGAGCAGGTCGACGGTGGGCACCAGCCAGTCGCACACATGGAAGCCGTGCAGCCGCGCGGCGCCTGCGCGCGCGAGCTGCGCGTCGAGCTGCGGGTCCCACCACACATGGTAGACGTCGGCCGCCACCCCGAGCGCCGACGCCGACGCCCACGCGCCGCCATCGGCTGCGGAGCGCGCATGCACCCCCTTGCCGCCCGGATCCAGCGCGTCGCACAGGTCCAGCGCCTGGCCGAGCGTGTTCACGCAGGCGCGGTCGGCCGCGTACATCGGGTGGAGCGGCTCGATGGCGAGCGGCACACCGGCCGCGCGCGCGTGGCCGAGCACCTCGGCGATGCCGTCGTGCACCTGCGCGCGCGCCCCGGCGAGGTCCTTCGAGCCCCGAGGCATGCCGCCCACGACCAGCACCAGGCACTGCGCGCGCAACTCGGCCGCGTCGTCGATTGCGCGCAGGTTGTCCTCGACGGCCGCGCGCCGGCCGGCGGCGTCGGCGGCCGGGAACATGCCGCCGCGACACAGGCCGGTGACCGTCAGGCCTGCCGCCCGGATGCGGCGGCCCGCCTCGGCGGCGCCCAGCTCGGCGAGCTTGTCGCGCCACGGCGCGATGCCCCGGATGCCGTGGCGCGCGCAGCCCTCGATCATCTGCGCGAGCGACCACTTGAGCTTCACCGTCGCGGTGTTCAGCGACAGCGCGCGCGGATCGGGCGCGCCATCGGACGCACCGTCGGCAGCTGCGCTGGACGCGGCGCTCACTGCGCGATGCCGTGCGTGACCAGCAGCGCGCGCATGCGCGCGGCGGCGAGCCCGGGGTCGCGCAGCAGGCCCGCGGCGTCGGCCAGCCTGAACAGCTCCGACAGGTGGACGATGCTGCGCGTGGACTGCTGGCCGCCGACCATCACGAAGTGGTCCTGCAGCCCGTTGAGCCAGGCCATGAACACCACGCCCGTCTTGTAGAAGCGGGTGGGCGCGCAGAACATGTGCCGCGACAGCGGCACCGTGGGGCCCAGGATCTCGTGGAAGCGCGCGACGTCGCCACGGCCCAGCGCCGTCAGCGCGGCCGAGGCCGCCGGCGCGATCGCGTCGAAGATGCCCAGCAGCGCGTCCGAGTGGCCCTGCTCGTCGCCTGCGATCAGCTCGGCGAAGTTGAAGTCGTCGCCGGTGTACATGCGGATGCCGGGCGCGAGGCGCCGGCGCATCGCGATCTCGCGGTCCTTGTCGAGCAGCGAGACCTTCACGCCGTCGATCTTGGCGGCGTTGCGGTTGATCACCGCCACCGCCACGTCCATCGCCTCGTCGAGCGTCTCGCCGCCCCAGTAGCCGGCGAGCGCCGGGTCGAACATGTCGCCCAGCCAGTGGATGATCACCGGCTCGCGCACCTGGCTCAGCAGCCGGTCGTACACCAGCCCGTACTGGTCCGGCGAGCGCGCGCAGGCGGCCAGCGCGCGGCTCGCCATCACGATCATCCGGCCTCCCAGCTTTTCGATGGCCTCTGCCTGCATCTCGTAGGCCGCCAGCACGTCGGCAGGATGCAGCGTCTGCGACGGCGCGAGGTGGTCGGTGCCGCAGCCGGAGAACACCAGCGCGCCCGGATGGTCGCGCGAGGCGTCCACGGAGCGGCGGATCAGCTCGAGCGAGGTTGGCCAGTCGAGGCCCATGCCGCGCTGCGCGGTGTCCATCGCCTCGGCCACGCCCAGGCCCAGGCTCCACAGCCGGCTGCGGTAGGCGATGGTCGCGTCCCAGTCGACCGCGCAGCCGACCCAGGGGTCGACCGCCGACATCGGGTCGGCGACCACGTGCACCGCCGAGAACGCCACCCGGTTGAACGGGCCCTGGACGGTGTCGGGAAAGCCGCGCGGGGCGGAGCAGGCGAACGGGGCGAGGCGGCCGTCGGGGCCCGGCAGCGTCAGGGTCGGGGACTGGATCTGGATCGGCATGTCAGTCGGCGGCGGGCCGCGCGGTGGCGTTGAGGGCGGCGCCCTGCGGGCGCAGGGCGTCGATGACCGCGACGTTGTCGAGCTCGCCCAGGCCCAGCGCGATCGCGGCATCGAGCAAGGTGGCATGCGCGGTGGCGAGCGGCAGCGCAAGGCCGGCCGAGGCAGCGGCCTGCGCGATCAGGCGCAAGTCCTTGCGGTGCTGCGACAGCCGGGAGACCGGCGTGAAGTCGCGTGCGACCATCCGCGGCCCGGCGACGTCGACCGCCCGCGAATAGGCCGGCGAGCGACGCAGCAACTCGAGGAACGCACCGGGCGCAAGGCCCAGGCCCTGCGCCAGCGCCAGGCCTTCGGCGAGGGCGGCGCGGTTCAGCCCGAGCACGAGATTGGAGGCGAGCTTGGCCCGCGCGGCGGCGCCCGGGGGGCCGGCGTGGATACGATTGGGGGCGAGCAACGAGAGCGCGTCGCCGTGCCGCGCCCAGTCGTCGGCCTCGGCACCGACCAGCGCCAGCGCCTCGCCCGCCTCGATCTGGGCGCTGGAGCCGGAGAACGGCAGCTCGATCGGCGCGATGCCGCTCGCCCGCAGGCGGGCGGCGGCGCGGTCGGCGGCGGCGGGGCTGCAGGTGACGGCGTTGACGAAGGCGGCAGCGCCTGCGGGTGCGAGGCGCGCCGCGCCGACCGTCGACCCGACATCGGAGGCTGCGCCGCCGCCGCAGGCCGTGGCGCTGTGCGCCGGCTCGCCGAGCACCGCGTCGATCACCTGGTCGAGCTGCGTGTCGTCGAGCACGCAGGCGATCAGCAGGTCGCAGCGCGCGGCCAGCGCCGCGGCATCGGGCACGACGCGGATACCGATCGCGGCGGCGCGCTGCGCGGTGCCGGATGCCGGGTCGCAGGCCACGACCGTCCAGCCCAGCGCATGCGCGCGTCGGGCCAGCGCGCTGCCCACCAGACCCAGGCCGGCGATGCCCAGGCGCGGCGGCGCGGCCATCGGCTCACTCGGCACGGATGCCCGCGTCCCGGATGATCTGCCCGATCGAGGCATAGTCGTCCCGCACGAAGCGCCCGAAGTCCTCGGGGCTGCCGTTCTGGGTGTCGAAGCCCTGCGCGGCGAGCCGGCCCTTGAGCTCCGGGGCGGCCAGGATCCGGTTGACCTCGGTGTTGAGCCGCGCCACCACGTCGCGCGGCGTGCCGGGCGGCGCCCACATGCCGTACCAGGAGTAGAACTCGAAACCCGGGACGCCGGACTCCGCGACCGTGGGAACATCGGGCAGCGCCGCCACGCGCCGCCCCGAGGTGACGGCGAGCGCGCGGATCTTGCCGCTCGACACGTGCGGCATCGCGCCCAGCGCAGGTTCGACGAAGCCCTGGATCTGCCCGGCCATCAGATCGGTGTAGGCCGGCGCCGAGCCCTTGTAGGGAATCACGAACAGGTCCATGCCGGTGCGCCGCTTGAGCAGCTCGGTGGCGATGTGCCCGGCCGAACCGACACTGCCGATCGCGAAGTTGAGCTTGCCCGGCTGCGCCCTGGCCTGGGCGACCAGCTCGGGAAAGGTCCGCGCCTCGAGGGCCGGCGTCACGCACACGATCAGCGCGCCCTTGGCCAGCAGCGCGACCGGCGTGAAGTCCCGCTCGAGGTCGTAGGGCGTCTTGATCAGGTGCTGGTTGATCACCAGGTTGCCGGCGTTGATCAGCAGCGTGTAGCCGTCGCCCGGGCTGCGGGCCACGGCGTCCGAGCCGATCACGCTGTTGCCGCCGGCGCGGTTCTCGACCGACACGTTCTGGCCGAGCGCAGCAGTGAGGCCCTGGGCGATGTTGCGCGCCAGCGCGTCCACCGGCCCGCCCGGCGGGAACGGCACGACGATGCGCAGCGGCCGGGCCGGAAAGACCGCCTGCGCGCGGGCGGCGCCCGGCAGCGCGAGCGCGGTCAGCCCGCCGAGTGCGGCCGAAACGATGCTGCGGCGTGACCGGTCGGTGTGCAGTGCGCTCATGGATGCCTCCTTGTGTCAGTCCTGCAACGGCCCGACGTCGACCCAGCGCCGCTCCTGCCAGGACTTCAGGCCGGCCTCCACCAGCTGCACGCCCTTGGCGCCGGCGCCCAGGTCCCAGGGGAAGGGCGAGCCCTCCACGACGTGGCGGATGAAGAGCTCCCACTGCGCCTTGAACGCGTTGTCGGCGACGCTTGTTTCCGGCACGTCCTGCCAGCCGGCCATGAAGTCGATGGTCTGCGGCACATCCGGGTTCCACACCGGCTTGGGCGTGGACACCCGGGGCTGCACCTTGCAGCCGCGCAGCCCGGCGACCGCCGAGCCGTGCGTGCCGTCGACCTGCAGCGTCAGCAGCTCGTCGCGGCGCACCCGCACGCACCACGAGCTGTTGAAGTGCGCGATCACGCCGGAGGCGGTCTCGAAGGTCGCGTAGGCGGCGTCGTCGGCGGTGGCCGCGTAGGGCTCGCCGCGCTCGTCCCAGCGCCTGGGGATGTGCGTGGCGCCGAGGCACGACACGCTCTTCACCTCGCCGAACAGGTTGTCGATCACATAGCGCCAGTGGCACAGCATGTCGAGGATGATGCCCCCGCCGTCCTCCTTGCGATAGTTCCAGCTCGGGCGCTGCGCGGGCTGCAGGTCGCCTTCGAACACCCAGTACCCGAACTCGCCGCGCACCGACAGGATCTTCCCGAAGTAGCCCGAGTCGATCAGCATCTTCAGCTTGAGCAGACCGGGCAGCCACAGCTTGTCCTGCACCACGCCGTGCCTGACGCCGGCCTTGCGCGCGGCGCGCCAGATCGCGGTCGCCTCCTCGAGGCTGGTGGCCGAGGGCTTCTCGCAATAGACGTGCTTGCCGGCGGCGATCGCCTTCATCACCAGCGACGGGCGCATCTGCGTGGTGGCCGCGTCGAAGAACACGGTGTCCTTGGGGTCGGCGAGCGCGGCGTCGAGGTCGGTGCTCCAGCGCAGGCCGCCGTGCTGCGCGGCGAGCGCCTGCATGCGCTCGGCGCCGCGGCCGACCAGGATGGGGTCGGGCATCACGCGCGTGCCGTCGGACAGCGTCACGCCGCCCTGCTCGCGGATCGCCTTGATGGAGCGGATCAGGTGCTGGTTAAGGCCCATCCGGCCGGTGACGCCATGCATCACGATGCCGAGGCGTTGGGTGCTCATCGTTGGTGTGCTCCGAAGGAATCCGCGGGGAACGCGTGTCGTGGGGAAGCGGGCGGCGCGCGCGCCCGGCAGGCTCGGGTCAGGTCAGGTCACGCGCAGCTTCAGCGCATGATCGTACGGCAGGGCCGGGTGCTCGAAGAAGGTCCGGTGGTTCACGAAGTGCAGCGCGACCGCGCGCCGCCAGTGCGTCGAGTGGTTGGGCCCTGACTGGTGGAAGGTGTTGCCGTGGTGAAAGGACACCGCGCCGCGGCGCACCGGCGCCGGTGTCATCGGCTGGCGCGCGAGCAGGGCCGCGGGCAGCTGCAGGTTGTAGGGCTCGCCGGCGGGCGCCTCGTGCGGGTAGACCGGCCCGAGGTTGCTGCCGTCGCCGAAGTACAGGCAGCCGTTCTCGAGCGTCGCGTCGTCCAGCGCGATCCAGGCGGTGACCACGCCCTCCTCGTCGTTGGGCCCGAAGTAGAAATTGTCCTGGTGCGCGGGCTTGGGCCCGCCACCCTCGGGCGGCTTGAAGAAGACCTGGCTGAAGTACACCGACACCCCCGGCCCGATCAGCGACTCCACCGCCGACACCAGCGGCGGATGGAAGGCCAGCGCGCCGATGGCCTCGCGATGGTGGTGCGGGTTGTCGAGCTTGCGCAGCACGGTGCGCGCCTTGACGCCGCCGTCGACGTACCAGGCGCGCTGCGAGGGCGGGAGGTCGGCGAGCACCTGCTCGCCCCAGGTTTCGATGTCCCGGATGGCCGCCTGCGCCTGCTCTGGGGCGAACAGTCCGGGTACGGTCAGGTGGCCGAACTGGCGGTAGATCGCCTGGCGATACGGGTCGATGCCCATGCCCCCTCCCGGAACCTGTCTTGTAACCTGTTGGTTAATTATTTTGCGTACCACAGGCCGGTTCGTCAACCCTTGCGGCGTCGCAGGCCGGTCGATACCATCGTTTCCTCACTAACCGGTTAACACGGCCGCAGCGACGCCCCCGGCGGACCCGGCCGTTCCAGGAGACCCGCATGCCCCGCATCCAGACCACCGTCGTCGGCTCGTACCCGGTGCCCGACTGGCTGGTCGCCAGCCCCAGCGAGCAGGCCCTCGCCGACGCGACACGGGTGGTGATCGGCACCCAGGAGCAGGCGGGCATCGACGTGGTGTGCGACGGCGAGCTCTACCGCTTCGACGTCAACCACCCCGAGACCAACGGGATGATCGAGTACTTCGTCAAGCCGATGGACGGCATCACGCAGCGCTTCTCGTTCGAGGATCTGATCGCCTACCGAGCGAGCTCGGGCATGAGGTTCCGCACCCGCCCCCCGGGGACGGTGATCGGCCCGATCGGCAGCGGCTCGCTCGACCTGCCGCTCGCCTGCGCCCGCGCCAGGGCGCTTGCCAGCAAGCCGCTCAAGTTCACCGTCACCGGCCCGCACATGCTCGCCAAGACGCTGATCGACCGGCACTACGGCAACCTGCCCGACCTCGCCAACGCGATCGCCGACGCGCTCGCCCAGCAGGTCGCGCATTGCGAGGCCGACGTGATCCAGATCGACGAGGCCAACCTGCCCGGCCATCCCGAAGAGTGGGCGTGGGCGGCCGCCGCCATCAACCGCGTGCTCGACGCGGTGCCCGGCAAGTCGGCGGTGCACCTGTGCTTCGGCAACTACGGCGGGCAGTCGGTGCAGAAGGGCACCTGGGACCGGCTGATGCAGTACCTCAACGCGCTGCACGCCGACCACATCGTGATGGAGGTCGCGCACCGTCCGCCCGAGGAGCTCGCCGCCTTCAGGTCGCTCGCGCCGGAGATCGGCTTTGGCCTCGGCGTGATCGACATCAAGGCCAACGGGGTGGAGTCGGCCGAGGACGTGGCGCGCGCCATCGACCGGGCCGAGAAGACGCTGGGCGCCGGGCGCGTGCGCTACATCCACCCCGACTGCGGCTTCTGGATGCTCAAGCGCCCGATCGCGGACGCGAAGATCCGCGCGCTGGCGGCGGGGCGGGACCTGTTCGAGAAGGCTGGCGGGCGCTGACCGGGGCGCTCAGCGAGGCCGTCGCGCCGGCGTCACCGCCAGCTCGACGATCCGCGCGCGCGGCCCCGGCCCGCCGGCCTCCAGCACCGCGACGCTGATCGGCAGGCTGAAGCGCCGCGGGCCGGCGCTGCCCGGGTTGACGAGCAGCACGCCATCGCGCTCGACGACCGCGGGCCGGTGCGAGTGCCCGGCCACGACCACCGCCACGCCGCTGGCCGCCGGGTCGATCGCGAGGCCGGCCAGGTCGTGCAGCACGTGCAGCAGCAGGCCGCCGCAGTCGATCGTGACGGACGCCGGCAGCGCGTCGGCCCACGGGCCGTGGTCGTTGTTGCCCCGCACCGCGCAGACCGGCGCGATCGCGCCGAGCGCCTCGAGGATGGCCGCCGAGCCGACGTCGCCCGCGTGGACGATGCGCGCGCAGCCGCGCAGCGCCTCGAGCGCCTCGGGCCGCAGCAGCCCGTGGGTGTCCGAGATCAGGCCGATACGCATCACGATGACCGGCCCGATGGCGGGCTCATCCCCCCGGGGCGTGGCAGACCGCCTCGACGTTGTGGCCGTCCCGCCCGAAGCCGGTCCAGCCGCCGCCGGACCGGACTGGCCCGATGCCCAGCGGCGCCAGCGCCGCCGTGTAGAACGCCCCGCTGCGCCGGGCGTCTGCGACCGACAGGCCGATGTGGTCGAGGATCATCGCGTGCCTCCTTGTGCCCGACATGTGGCCTGCGCAGTATCGCGCGACGCCGCGGCCCCGGTCCACCGCGGGCGCGGCGCCGCCGGGCGGAGCCGCCCGCGTCGATGCCACAATGCCGCAGGCGCCGGGTGGCCGGCCCACGAGGACACGCACGATGGACCACGCACTGCCCGCAGGCTTCCAGGACCTGGCCGCGCTCGAGGACTTCATGACCGCCCCGTCGCAGGCGCTGGTCGACGACCTCGCCCGCGTGCCCGGCGACATCCTCGTGCTCGGGGTCGGCGGCAAGATGGGCCCGACGCTCGCCCGCATGGCGCGCCGCGCCGCGCCGGGCAAGCGGGTGATCGGCGTGGCACGCTTCTCGGACGCGTCGCTGCCGGCGGCGCTGCGCGAGGCGGGCGTCGAGCCCGTCGCCTGCGACCTGCTCGAGCGCGCCGCGCTCGCGCGCCTGCGCGCGTCGCTGCCGGACGCGACCAACGTGGTGTTCATGGCCGGCCACAAGTTCGGCGCGAGCGGCAACGCCTCGCTCACCTGGGCGATGAACGCGGCGGTGCCGTGGATGGTCGCCGAGGCCTTCCGCGACTGCCGGATCGTGTCGTTCTCGACCGCCTGCGTCTATCCCTTCGTCGACGTGACCGGCCCGGGCGCCCCCGAGACGATGGCCGCCGCGCCCCCGCCCGGCGACTACGCGTGGTCCTGCGTGGGCCGCGAGCGGATGTTCGAGCACGGCTCGCGGACCTGGGGCACGCCCGGCCGGATCGTCCGGCTCTCGTATGCGATCGACCTGCGCTACGGCGTGCTGCGCGACGTGGCCGACGCGGTCTTCCAGGGCCGCCCGCTCGACGTGACGATGGGCCATGCCGACGTGATCTGGCAGGGCGACGCCAACGAGCAGGCGCTGCGCCTGCTCGCCCACTGCACGGCGCCCGCCACGCCGATCAACGTCACCGGGCCGTCGCATACCTCGATCCGCTGGCTGGCGGGCGAGTTCGGGCGGCGCTTCGGACGCGCGCCGGTGCTGGCCGGCGCCGAGGCGCCGACCGCCTGGCTGATCGACACCGCGCAGGCGCAGCGCCTGTTCGGCGCGCCGCGCGTGCCGCTGGCCGCGATGATCGACTGGACCGCCGACTGGGTCGCGCGCGGCGGCGCGAGCCTGGGCAAGCCCACGCATTTCGAGACGCGCGATGGCAAGTACTGAGCCGGGCGTGATCGAGCATCCGCTCGGCACCGCCTACCTCGACGGCCTGCTCGCGCTGTCGCGCGCCGCGGGCTGGAACCAGGACGCCGACGACTGGCGCTTCATGCTGTCGGCGGGCGCCGGCTGGGGCCTGTCGCTGCCGGACGGCACCGTGGTCGCATCCACCGTCGCGCTGCCGTGGTCGCAGGGCTCAGGCGGCTTCGGCTGGGTGAGCATGGTGCTGGTGCTGCCGGACCACCGGCGGCACGGCCACGCATCGCGGCTGCTGGACCTCGCGACCGGCTGGCTGCACGCGCGCGGCATGACCCCCATCCTGGACGCGACGCCGGCCGGGCACACGGTGTACCGGCAGCAGGGCTTCCGGGACACCTGGGTCTTCGAGCGCTGGCAGCGCGAGGCCGCGGCCTCGCCGCACCCGCCCGCGCCACCGCCGGGCATCGGGATCCGCGCGCTCGCGCCGCAGGACTGGCCGGCGGTGCTGGCCCTCGACGCGCCCGCGTTCGGCGCCGAGCGCGGCGCGCTGCTGCGCGCGCTCGCCGCGCGGCTGCCCGCCTGCGCACGGGTCGCGCTGCGCGAGGGGCGCATCGAGGGCGCGGTGTTCGGGCGGCCCGGGCGCGAGGCGGTGCAGGTGGGCCCGCTGCTGGCCCGCGACGACCTGATCGCGACGGCGCTGCTGGACGCGGCGCTGGCCGCCGCGCCCGGGCCGGTCTTCGCCGACGCCCCCGCGATGCACGAGGGCTTCGGCGCCGCGCTCGCCGCGCGGGGCTTCGCGAGGCAGCGGCCCTTCACCCGGATGGTCCGCGACGCCGGCGGCGCGCCGCGTGCGCCGGGCGATCCGTCGCGCCTGAGGCTGGTGGCCGGGCCGGAGCTGGGCTGAGGCCCGCGCCCGATGCGCCGGACCGGCGAACGCGGTCAGCGCGAGCGCGGGCACGGGGGGCGCCCCGCCTCGCGCTCGGCGGCGCGCAACCGCGCCGGCGGCGGGTACGGATCGACCGCCGGCCGCCCGGGCGTCTCCAGCCGAATTGGCGGGACCGGGTCCCGCTCATCCGTCGATCCGGGCGCCGGAGCCGGATGCATCTTGGCTGCGAGACCCGATTGAATTCCGAGAGGCGACTTCCGGTTCCCCGATGCCACCCGACCCGACCCGACCCGCGCAGGCGGCGACCGGGCCCACCGCGCCACACGACGCGGCAGCGCCCGCCGCGAACGCCCCGACCCGCGCTGCCGCGCCCGGCGACGCCCCTGGCCGCCATGCCGACGGCAGCGCGGAGCTGCTGCGCCGCACGCTGCCGCTGATGAGCCGGCACGCGGCCGGGTACTCGCCCGACTCGTACGCGCTCTGGTACGAATACGTGCGCGGCGGAAACCCGGCGCTGCGCGACGAAATCGACTCGCTGGTGCGACGCTGCGAGCGGCTGTCGCCCGAGGTCACCTTCGAGATGCACCAGAAGCACGTCGCCGACCGTGCCGAGGAGACGATCCGGCGCTCCGGCACCGGGCTGCTCGAGCTCGTCCACACGATGCGCAGTTCGGTCAAGGCCGCGAGCTCCGACGCCTCCGAGTTCGACGCGCAGCTGGCCGCGTTCGATGAAGTCATCGCGTCGGCGGGGTCGGTCGCGGACGTGCGCCAGCACGTCGACACGATGCGCGACGACGTCGGCCGCATGAACCGCTCGCTCACCGCGCTCAACGACCGCCTCGAGAGCAGCCACCAGGAGGTCTCCCGGCTGCAGGGCGAGCTCAAGAGCGCGCGCGAAGAGGCCTCGCTCGACCCGCTGTCGGGCATCCGCAACCGACGCGGCTTCGACATCGAGCTGCTGCAGCTGTGCCGCGCGTCCACCGAGTCGGGCGTGCCCTTCACGCTGGTGATGTTCGACATCGACCTGTTCAAGCGGGTCAACGACACCTACGGCCACCCTTTCGGCGACCAGGTCATTCGCGGCGTCGCGCAGGCCCTGGCGGGGATGACGCAACGCCAGGACGTGGCCGCGCGCTACGGCGGCGAGGAGTTCGCGCTGCTGCTGCCCAACACGCCGCTCTCCGGCGGGCGCGACGTGGCCGAACGCATCCGCGCCGCCATCGCGCGCGGGCACATCAAGCGCGGCAACGGCGAGGCGCCGATCACCAACATCACCCTCTCGGCCGGCGTCGCGCAGCACGTGTCAGGCGAGGATCCGACCTCGCTGGTGACCCGCGCCGACCGCGCGCTCTATGCGTCCAAGCAGTCCGGGCGCAACCGGGTCACGGTCGACGGCTGACCCCCGCCGCGCGGCTCAGGTCATGGGAAACAGGGCCTCGGCGCGCCTGACGTCGTCGTCCGACAGCCGCGTCACCTGCGCGATCGCCGCGCGCACGTCCGGCGACAACAGCCAGCCCGCGTCCTCGGCCGCCTCGCGCAGCGCGGCGTCGAACGCGAGGCGCCCGTCCACGGTGCGGACCCACCCGAGCTCGCCGAGCGTCGCGATGATCGCGCGGAACGCCGCCCGGTCGAAGAACTCGGGCGAGCCCGCCTCGTGCAGGAAGGCCATCCGCTGCGCAAGCAGGAAGCACAGGTCCTCGAGCGGCTTGGGCGCGAGCATGCCCGAGCCCTGCCCAGTCAGCACGGCGAGGGTGATGAAGTAGCGCTCGAGCGGCTGGCGCATCAGCTGCGCGAGCGTGCGCAGCGCGGCCGGGCCCGGGTCGCTGGGCGCGGCCCCGGTCATGCCGAGCGCCTCGAAGGCCGCCAGGCAGTCGCCGACGCGCGCGGTCAGCACGTCCGCGTCCCATGACAGGAACAGGTCGGCGCGCAGGAAGGGGAAGACGCGGTGCGCGATCGCGAGCAGCCGTCCGTGCTCGACGCCCGGGTGCTGCGCGAGCAGGGCGGCCAGCAGCGCCGGCACCGCCCAGGCGTGCAGCACGTTGTTGCGGAAGTAGGCGAGCAGCGGCGCCTGCGTGCCGGTCACCTGCAGCACGTCGCCCAGCGGGTGCGCGATGCGCCACAGCAGCCCGGTGTGCTCGGCCTGCGCGACGATCTCGGCGCCGGGCGCATCGCTGACCACGGTGCGCGCGGCGTAGGGCACCCGCAGCAGCAGCTCGCGCAGCAGGTCGATCTGCCGGGCGAGCTCGGCGGCGTCCATCGCATGGCGCGGCGTGCCGAGCATCGCGACCGAGACCAGGTTCACCGGTCCGATGACCACGGCGTCGTTGATGCGGGTGACGATCGCGATCGCGAGCGCGCCGACCGCGGCGCGCCGCGCGGCGTCGGCGCGCGACAGATCGGCCGCGAGGCGGTGCGCGGAGGGCGGCGGCGCGGGGGTCGCCGCGAGGTCGGCGCCGGGCGCGAGCGCATCGCGCGACGCGACCGCGGCCAACGGCTCGGGCACCGCGCCCCGCTCGCGCAGGAAGGCCTCGAGCGCGATCGGCTCGCCGACGTTCACGTGGACGCGCCCGAAGTGCTCCTTCAGGCGCCGCAGCGACTTCACGAGCCCCATCAGGGACTCCTTGCGCTTGGGCCGCCCGGACAGCTCCGCCACGTAGCTGTCGCCCTCCAGCAGCCGCTCGTAGCCGATGTAGATCGGCACGAAGACCAGCGGGCGCTGCGGGGCGCGCAGCCAGCTCTCGACGGTCATCGCCAGCAGCCCGGCCTTGGGCGCGAGCGTGCGGCCGGTGCGGCTGCGCCCGCCCTCGACGAAGTACTCGATCGGGAAGCCGCGGGCGATCACCGCGTGCAGGTACTCGGCGAACACCGCGCCGTACACCGCGTCGCCGCGGAAACTGCGCCGCAGGAAGAAGGCACCGCCGCGGCGCAACAGCCCGCCCACCACCGGGAGGTTCAGGTTCGCGCCCGCCGCGACGTGCGGCGGCGGCAGGCCCCGGTCGTAGATCAGGAAGGACAGCAGCAGGTAGTCGATATGGCTGCGGTGGCAGGGCACGTAGACCACCGTCGCGCCGGCGGCGACCGTGCGCAGCTCGTCCAGCCGGTGCGAGGCGATGCCGTCGTACAGCCGGTTCCAGAGCAGCTGCAGCGCGAGGTCGTAGGCGCGGATGAACGGGTAGGAATAGTTGGAGGCGATCTCCCACGCGGCGCGGCGCGCGCCGCGCTCGGCGCGCTCGCGCGGCACGCCGCGGGCGCGCGTCGCCTCGTCGATCGCCTCCTGCACCGGGTTCGCCGCGATCACCGCGTTGATCAGCGTGTGGCGATGCGACAGGTCGGGGCCGATCACCCGCTCGCGCTCGCGCCGGTAGGCCGCGCGCAGCAGGCGGGCGGCCCGGCGCACCGCATGCCGGTCGTCCTCGGCACCCTCGACCATCGCGCGCAGCGACATCGGCTCGCCGAACTCGAGCAGGGTCTGGCGCCCGTGGATCAGCACCCGCAGGAGCTGGCGCAGCGGCCCGGGAATCCCCCAGCCCTCGGCGAACAGCGCCTTCAGGATGGAGTCCTGGTTCCTCGGCGCGCGGCCCCAGAACACATGGACCGGCACGATCGTCACGTCGGCCGCGGGGTCGGCGCGGACCATCGCCGCGAGCCGCTGCAGCCGCGGCGCATAGGCGTAGGGGCGGCTGCGCAGCGGCGAGGGCTGGCCGTCGCGCGTGAGATAGAAAAAGGAATGCGCCTCGACCGCGGCGCGCGTGCCGTCGGCGCCCTCGGCCGCCAGCGGCGCCAGCGGCAGCGGCAGCCCGAGGCGGCGCACCTGCTCGTCGAGCACCACCAGCGACGACAGCTGGCGCAACTGAAGTGCCCAGCACACCGGCTTGCCGCGATCGAGGCCGGCGAGCAGCGCGTCGGCCCCCACCACCTGGACGTCGACCCAGCCGCGCATCAGCCGGCGCAACGCCCCGATTGCAAGCCGCCCGAGCGTCGAGGCGCTCGGCGCGCGCGGGCGCGCCGGTGCGCGCGCCTTGGGCTCAGCCTCGTCCGTCACAACGCCTCGCCACCAGGGTCAGCCCTCCTCGGCCTGCGGCGCGCCGCAGGCGCCGTCTTCGTCGGCTAGGTTATACGCCGGAACCGCAGCGAGTCGCGATGCCGCGGACGGGGTGCCGCGGGCTCAGACCCGCGGCGCGAGCGCCAGCACGTGTCCGGCCTGCGGATCGCCGCGTCCGTCGACGAGCTCGCGCCACACCGCGGCGACCGCCTCGGGCCCGGTGCCCTCGACCACGGTCATCCAGCGGCCCTCGCCCTGCAGCCTGACGCCGAACGCGTCGCGCGCCTGCGACAGGCGCCGGCCGAACTCCGCCTCGCCCCATTGCGCCGCGCGCTTCTTCCAGCGCCCGGGGGCGAAGAACATCACCGGCCGCGGGCCGGGCAGCGCCGGCGGGCGCACGCCGCCCGGGCGCGACACCCGCTCCCAGTGCGTGCCGCCCACCGCGCAGTCGTGGCGCAGTGTGTCGCCGAGCCGCTCGTGCAATGCGGCGCGCAGGCCGGCGTCGCCCGACATGTCGACGTACACCGTCGGCACGGCGGGGTCGAGCGCGCCCAGCTCGCCATAGGCGAGCACGCGCCCGTAGCAACCCAGGCCCTCGACGAAGCCGCGGTTGGCGGCCGAGGTCAGGCCCACCACCTCGATACCGGGACGCCGCGCGAGCAGGAAGGCGGTGCCGTAGGCGGTCTTGCTCGACGCGCTCGACAGCACCACGCGGGTCGCCCCGAAGAAGCCCTCGTCGGCGAGGAAGTCGTCGATCAGGAAGGAGGTCGTGAACAGCGGGCGGAACAGCATCTGCCCGGCCTCGACGGCGGCCCGCGCCGCCGGGTCCTCGCCCGGGCGCGGCGGCGCCACGCGCTGGTAGGTGTTGTAGATGGGGCTCAGGCCCGCGCGGTGCGCGGCGCCGTCGGCGAAGCCCTGCGGGCCCGCGTCCACCGGCTCGAGCACCACGTGGGTCGACATCGGCAGATAGCCGTAGAAGCGCTCGCCGGGCGTGACCGCCGGATGGCTCGAGGCGACCGCGGTCGCGAAGCCCCAGACCGGCACGCGGCCCCAGCCCTCGGGCGCCGGGAAGAAGCGCCAGTACTCGAGCGAGGGCGTCTCGCCGAACACCGCGTAGGTGACGTTGTTGGCGGTGAGCGCGAAGCGCTCCACGCGCAACACGACACGCCCGGGCTCCAGACCCGCCGCGCCCGGCACAGGGCCCTCGACCACACGGACGTCCCGCAGGTCGGTGCGGCGCACCAGCACGTCGATCGAGGCCGGGGGGGTCGGGGTCATCGCAGTCTCCGCGCGGCGATCGCGGGCGGGAAGGGCGCGGGCCGCGGGCCCGCGCCGGGGGCCTACTTGGGCATCTTGATCGAGCGGTCGAGGAACTCGTTGGTGTACGTGGACTTCACGTCGAAGGGCTTCTCCAGGCCGATGTACTCGCGCACCAGCTCGAAGTCCGCCTTCATCCGGTCGTCGTCGTGTATGCCGAGCGCGACCTCGCGCGAGTGCTTGTCGCTCATCAGCACCTCGACCAGCTTCCAGTTGGTGAGTTCGTTGTCGAACTTGAGCGCGCCGTTGGCCTCGATCAGCGCCTGCACGCAGGGGTTGGGCTGGGCGACGCAGGCGGCGAACGCGCGCTGCGTGACCTTGACGAACTTGTCGACCAGCGGCCGGTTCTTGGCGAGGAAGTCGGCGTTGACGATGATGGAGTTGCCGTACGGGTTCACGCCGGCGTCCTTCCATGCGAGGAAGCCCATGTCGTCGCCGAGCTCGCCCTGGAACACGTGGTGGATGTTGTAGAACGACGTGGTCGCGTCGATCGACTTGGCCTTGAGCGCCGACAGCTTGGCGTTGGCGTCGATGTTGACCCAGGTGACCGACTTGGGGTCGAGGCCGCTCGACTTGGCGAGCGCCGGCCACATCGTGCGGGCGCCGTCGCCCGCCGGGTTGCCGATCTTCTTGCCCGCGAGGTCCTTGACCGACTTGATGCCCGAGCTCTTGAGCCAGTAGAGCCCCTGCGGCGAATTGGCGTAGACGTTGTAGACCGCGACCAGGTCGGCGCCGCGGCCCTTGGCCACCAGCACGCCGCCCATGTCGGCCAGGCCGATCGGGTTGGCGCCCGCGCCGACCTTCTGGGTCGCCAGCGCCGAACCGCGGCCGGGCTCGAGGTTCAGGTCGATGCCTTCCTTGGCGTACCAGCCCTGCTTCTTGGCGAAGTAGTAGGGCGCGTGATCGCCGCCGGGCACCCAGTTGAGCACGAAGTCGACCTTGGTCTGGGCGGCGGCAGGGACTGCCGCGAGCGCGGCGACGAGGCCTGCGCAGAACAGCGCAGCCGGCTTCAGGCGAGCCTTCAACATGTTCATCTCCTCCGTAGTCGCGGGTCGGCCCCGGGCGGGGCCGGCCGATGGTATCGACCGGTTTCCGGCGGTGTCAACGCGGTCCTCTCGGACGCGTGACCGTTGACGCTGCCGGACCCTTCGATTAATTTAACTGGATGGTTACAAGATGCATCCGACGATAACACGGACCCGATGACACTGCACCGGTCCGCCCTCCCCGAAGCCGTGCTCGCCCTGCTGCGCCGCGGCACGGTCATTCCCGCCCATCCGCTCGCCCTCGACGCGTCGCGCAGGCTCGACGCCCGGCGCCAGCGCGCGCTGACCCGCTACTACATCGATGCCGGCGCGGGCGGCCTCGCGGTCGGCGTGCACTCGACCCAGTTCGCGATTCGCGAGGTGGGCCTGTACGAGCCGGTGCTCGCGCTCGCGGCGCAGACCGCGCGCGCCTGGACCGACCGCCCTCTGGTGATGATCGCTGGGCTCTCGGGGCGCACCGCGCAGGTGGTCGCCGAGGCGCGGCTCGCCGTCTCGCTCGGCTACCACTGCGGCATGCTGTCCCTCGCCGCGATGAAGGGCGCGTCCATCGACGCGCTGATCGCGCACTGCGAGGCGGTGGCCGCCGAGATTCCGCTGATCGGGTTCTACCTGCAGACGGCGGTTGGCGGCATCGCCCTGCCCGTCGAGTTCTGGCGACGCTTCGCCGCCATCGACAACGTCGTCGCGATCAAGATCGCGCCCTTCGACCGCTACCGCACGCTGGACGTCGCGCGCGGGGTGGTGCTCGCCGGCGCCGACGACCGGGTCACCCTCTACACCGGCAACGACGACCACATCGTGCTCGACCTGCTCGCCCCGCTTGCGGTGCGGCGCACCACGGCGCAAGGCGTCGACGAGGTCCGGATGCAGATCCGCGGCGGGCTGCTGGGCCACTGGAGCGTCTGGACGCATGGCGCGGTGCAGCTGTTCGAGCGCATCCACCGTGCGATCGAGGAGGACCGCCTCGACGACGACCTGCTGGCGCTCGACGCCCGCGTCACCGACTGCAACAGCGCGTTCTTCGATGTGGCCCACGACTTCGCGGGGTGCATCCCCGGCTGCCACGAGGTGCTGCGCCGCCAGGGGTTGCTCGAGGGCCTCTGGGTGCTGGACCCCGACGAGGTGCTGTCGCCGGGACAATCGGAGGAGATCGACCGCGTGTGCCGCGAGCACGCCGACCTCTCGGACGACGCCTTCGTCCACGCGAACCTCGCCCGCTGGCTCGCAGACTGAGCGCCCCCATGAACCGCTTCGACAGCAACGCCGCACGCTGGACCTTCGCCCTGATCGGCCACGCGGGCCTCGTGCTCGCCTGGTACCTGTTCGTCGAGATCGGCAATGTCCCCAAGTTCGTGATGCCGTCCCCGCAGGCGACGCTCAACGCGCTGCTGGTCCCCGACTACGGATGGTGGACCAACATCGCCGTCACCGGCACCGAGATCTTCGGGGGCTACTTCCTCGCGCTGTTCGTGGGCGTGCTGCTCGCGCTGGTGTTCACCTGGTCGCGCACGCTGGAGGCGGTGTTCCTGCCGCTGCTGGTGACGCTCAACATGATCCCCAAGGTGGCGCTGGGCCCGCTGATCATCGTGTGGTTCAAGTACGGCGTGTTCCCCAACATGCTGATGGCCTTCTCGATCGCGGTCTTCCCGATCCTGCTGACCACCGCACGCGGCCTGCGCGAGACCGAGCCCGAGCTGCTCGACCTGGTGCGCTCGCTGCGCGGCTCGCGCTGGCAGCTGTTCACCAAGATCCAGCTGCCGGGCGCGCTGCCCTACATCTTCTCGGGCATGAAGGTCGCCTCGATCCTCGCCGTGGCCGGCGCGATCGTCGGCGAATTCCTCGGCTCCGACAAGGGCCTGGGCTACCTGATGCTGCAGGTGCAGGTCACCCTCGACACGCCGGCCATGTTCATGGCGGTGATCCTGATCACCCTGATCGGCATGCTGCTCTACGGAATGGTCTTGCTGCTCGAGCGCCTGCTGGTCGTGCGTGACGCGAGGCTCTCGTGAACGGCCCGGCAGCGGCCGTGGCGCCCTTCATCCACCTGTCGGGCGTGCGCAAGGTCTACCGGACCGGCAAGCGCGAGCACCTCGCCATCTCGGATGCGAGCTTCGACGTGCAGCCGGGCGAGCTGGTGGCGCTGGTGGGACCCTCGGGCTGCGGCAAGTCGACGCTGCTCAAGATCCTGTCGGGCCTGCATCCTCACGACGGCGGCGAGGTGCGCATCGGGTCGGCCAGCCACCCCTTCGATCCGGCGCGCGACGTCGGCATGGTGTTCCAGCAGCCGCTGCTCCTGAAGTGGCGGCGCATCCTCGACAACGTGCTGCTGCCCGCCGAGATCCTCGGCCTGCCGATGGCCGCGGCGCGCGCGCGCGCCCGCGACCTGCTCGCGCTGGTGGGCCTGGCGGGCGCCGAGGACAAGTTCCCCTACGAGCTGTCGGGCGGCATGCAGCAGCGCGCCGCGATCGCACGATCGCTGGTGCACGACCCCAAGCTGGTGCTGATGGACGAGCCCTTCGGGGCGCTCGACGCGCTGACCCGCGAGAAGATGAACCTCGAGCTGCTGCGCATCTGGAAGGAGTCGGGCAAGACGATCATCTTCGTCACGCACGGCATCTCGGAGGCGGTGTTCCTCGGCACCCGCGTGGTGGTGCTGACGGCGGGGCCGGCCCGCATGGCCGACAACTTCGAGATCGACCTGCCGCATCCGCGTACGCTCGACATCAAGACGCGCCAGGACTTCGGCGTCTACACGCGGCGGATCTACAAGCTGCTGGGCATGGAGTGACGCCGCATGGCGACCGCGATCCCCTTCACCGTCACCGCCGTCGAGCTCCTCGAGCGCGACGTGCGCCTGCGCATGCCCTTCCGGTTCGGGGTGGTGACGCTGCGCGCGGCCCCCCAGGCCTTCGCGCGCGCGACGCTCAGGTTCGCCGACGGCCGCGAGGCCACCGGCGCCGCGGCCGAGCTGCTCGCGCCCAAGTGGTTCGACAAGGACCCGGCGCTCAGCAACGAGGACAACTTCGACCAGCTGCGCCGGGCGCTCGCGCTGGCCCGCGACGCCTACCTCGCCGGGCCGGCGGCGAGCGCCTTCGGGCACTTCGCCGCGCACCACCGCGCGCACGTCGCGCGCTGCGCGGCGCAGGGGCTGGGCGCGCTGGTGGCGGGCTTCGGGCCGGCGCTGATCGATCGCGCGGTGCTGGACGCGCTGTGCCGCGCGCAGGCGGTGTCGTTCGAGCAGGCGGTCACGAGCGGCCTGGCTGGCGTGGGCGCCGATGCGCGCGTGATGGCCGGGCTCGCGCCCGACCTCGAGGGGTTCGATCTGCCCGGCTTCCTCGCGGGGCTCAGGATGGCGCCGACGATCGCCGCGCGCCACACGGTGGGGCTGGTCGACGCGATCACCCACGCCGACCCGTCCGAGCCGGTCGACGACGGCCTGCCGCGCACGCTCGAGGAGGTGGTCGCCGCCTACGGCCACCGCTGGTTCAAGCTCAAGGTGGCGGGCGACCCGGTGTCGGACGTCGCGCGTCTGGTCGCGATCGCGGGCGTGCTCGACCGCTCGCCGCATCCCTACCGCGTCTCGCTCGACGGCAACGAGCAGTACGACGACGTCGACGCGGTGATCGGGCTGTGGTCGGCGATGAACGCCGAGCCGCGGCTCGCGCGGATGGTGGCCTCGGTCGCCTTCCTCGAGCAGCCGATCCGCCGCAGCGCCGCGCTCGAGCGCGACATCCGCGGCCTGGCCGGCTTGCGCCCGGTGATCGTCGACGAGTCCGACGACAGCCTGGACGCCTTCCCGCGGGCCCGCGCGCTCGGCTACTCGGGCGTGTCGTCCAAGACCTGCAAGGGCCTGTACAAGTCGATGATCAACCGCGCGCGCTGCGCCGCCTGGAATGCCGCCGAGGGCGGCGCGCGCTACTTCATGACCGCCGAGGACCTGACCATCCAGGCCGGCCTCGCGCTGCAGCAGGACCTCGCACTGGTGTCGCTGCTCGGCATCGACCACGTCGAGCGCAACGGGCACCACTACGTGAACGGCATGGCCGCGCTGCCCGAGTCCGAGCAGCGCGCATTCCTGCATGCGCACCCTGACCTCTACGAGCACTCGCACGGCGCGACGCGGGTCGCGATCCGAGACGGCATGCTGTCGATCGGGTCGCTGCGCTGCCCGGGGTTCGCGTCGGGCGCGATGCCCGACTGGGCGTCGCTGCGGGCCATGCCGGATCCGTGGACGCCGGGCTGATGCGCAAGCCGGTGGCGATCACTCCACCGGCGCCGGCCTGAGCGGCGCCACGTCGCGCGCCTGCACCGGCGTGGCGCGGTGCCCCCAGGCCTGGCGCAGCCACGACACCACGGCCGCGACCTCGCGGTCGTCCAGTCGCGGCCCGAAGGGCGGCATGCCGTAGGGCCGCGGGTTGCCCCGCGTGCCGGGCGCGAAGCCGCCGTGCAGCACCGCGCGGATCGCGTTGACCGGCGAGTCCATCGTCAGCGCGCGGTTGCCGGCGAGCGCCGGCTGGTCGGGCGGCGCACCGCGGCCCTGCGCGCCGTGGCAGTCCTCGCAATGCTCGCGGTGCAGCGACTCGCCCTGCGCGAGCGTCTGCGCCCCGGCCGGGAAGGGCGGCGCCGATCCGCGCGCGCGGGCCGGCGCGGCAGGCGTGTCGGGCAGTGCGACGAGGTAGCTGGCCATCGCGCGCAGGTCCGTGTCGGTCAGGTGCTGCAGGCTGCCGATGACCACGCGCGCCATCGGCCCGGTGGCGACGGCGCGCTCGCTCACGCCCGTGCCGAGCCATGCGGCGGCGGCCTCCACGCCCCAGGCGGCGACGCTGCCCTGCGCCGGATCGTGCAGCGACGGCGCGTACCAGCCGCCGCCGGGCATCGGGCTGCCGGCGAGCGGCGTGCCGCGCGGGCCGCCCAGCGCGTCGCGCGGCGTGTGGCAGGCGCCGCAGTGCCCGAGCCCCTGCACGAGGTAGGCGCCGCGATTCCAGGCGGCGTCCTTCGATGCGTTCGGCGCGAAGTCGGCCGGACGGAAGTACAGCGCGCGCCACCCCAACAGCAGCAGCGGCAGGCCCCACGGAAAGCGCAGCGCGTGCGGGCGGTTGGGCGCGCGCACCGGCTCGAGCGTGCGCAGCCAGGCGTGGAGCGCGTCGGTGTCGGCGCGGGTGAGGCGCGTGTAGTCCGGGTACGGGAAGGCCGGGTACAGCGCGCGGCCGTCGCGCGACACGCCGTCGTGCATCGCGCGGCGGAAGTCGTCGGCGCTCCAGCGGCCCAGGCCGGTCTCGTCATCCGGCGTGAGGTTGGACGCATGGATGGTGCCGAAGGGCGTCTGCACCGGGTGGCCGCCCGCGTAGGGCGCTCCGCCCCGCGCGGTATGGCAGCCGGCGCAGTGGCCGGCGAGCGCCAGGTAGGCGCCACGGGCGACGGGGTCGGGTGAGTCCGGATCGGGGCGGATCGAGGCGGCGATGGCGGTGGCGGACGCCGCGGCCTGCGCTGCGGGCACCGTGGCGACGCCGGGCTGCGCGTCGCGCGGGGCATCGCCGCCAGGCCCGCGCCCGTCGAGCCAGGCCGTCACCGCGAGGCCGCCGAGCGCCACCGCGGCCACCGCGGCCACCGACACCAGCGTGCGAAGGCGCGTGCTCACGGCGCCAGGCCGCCGCAGTCCAGCGGCAGACGCGCCGACGCGGGCGCGGCGGCGCGCGCGCCGGCGGGCACCGGCTGCGCCGCCAGCCACGCGGTGAGCGCGGCGACGTCCTCGGCCGCGAGGCGCCTGGCGATGGTGGCCATGCAGTCGGGCGCGACCGCCCGGCGCGTCCCCTCGCGCCATGCGCCGAGCTGCGCGTTGAGATAGTCGCGCGGCAGGCCGAGCAGGCCGGGGATCGCCGGCTCCACGCCCAGCATCGCCTCGCCGTGACAGGCGACGCAGGCCGGAATGCCGCGCGCCGCGTCGCCTTGAGCGACGATCCGCCGACCGCGCTCGAGCGTGGCGGCCGGCGCGGCCGGCGCCACCGGCGGCGCATACGGCGGGTGCTGCGCGGCGAAATGCGCGGCGATCTCGCGCAGGTAGGGATCGGGCAGCGGGTCGACCATCCACGTCATCGAGGGCACCGCCCTTCGCCCCTCGCGGAAGGCCCTCAGCTGGTTGTACAGGTAGCCGGCCGGCTTGCCCGCGATCCTGGGGTAGTAGCCGTCGGCGGTGGCGCGGCCCTCGGCGCCGTGGCAGGCCGTGCAGGCGGCCAGCCGCGGCGCGAGGGCGTCGGGCGGCGCGGCGTGCGCGCCGGCAGGCGCCGTGGCCGCTGCCGCGGCGCCCGCGCCGGCGATGGCGCCCGCCGCGGCCGTCGCGCCCGCGCTCCAGCACGCGACCGCTATCGCGACCGCGACCGCGCCGGATGCGCGACCGCCGCGACGCATCGCGGGACGGAGTGCTGCGGACGGGAGCGTGGGGGACATGTCGGGTCGGACCGGCCGGCGACCGGGGGGCGAGTATACCGACGACGCACCCGGACGCGCCGCCCCGGGTAAGCGCGCGGCGCCTTGCGTCGGTCGGGTCAGGGCTGCGACGAGCCTTCGAGCAGCCCGCGCAGGTAGCCCGCCGCGAAGGCCGCGCAGCCGGGACCGTCCGGCCGGTAGTCGAAGGGCTCCACCGCGATCCAGCCGGCGTAGCCGTTGCGCGCGAGCGCGGCGAGGATCGGGCCGAAGCGGTCCTCGCCCTGCACCGGCGCGCGGCGGTTGCGGTCGTTGAGCTGCACGTGCGCGAGCAGGCCGGTGGGCCACCAGCGGTCGATCAGCGCCGGCAGCGGCTCGGCCTCGGACACCCCCGCCGACGCGGTGTCGAGCATCGTGCGCAGCGCCGGCAGGCCGGCGGCGCGCACGATCTCGGCGGCCTGCGCGACGGTGTTGACGATCGGGGTCTGGTCGGCCGACAGCGGCTCGATGCAGTACACGACGCCCGCCTGCGCGGCGGCCTCGCCCGCCTGCGTCCAGCACTCGGCGGCGCGCGCGAGCGCGTCCGCGTGCGACTGCCCGGGCGCGATCGCGCGCTGCGCGGGCGACCCGTGCACGAGGTAGCTGCCGCCGAGCGCGGCACACAGCTCGACCAGGCGCCGCATCAGGTCCACGCTGCGGGCCCGCAGCGCGTCGTCCGGCGAGGTGATCGACAGCCCCTTGGGCGCGACCAGCAGCCAGTGCAGGCCGCAGAGGCCCAGGCCATGGTCGGCGGCGATGCGGCGCCACTCGAGCGCCTGCGCGGCGGTGATCGCGGCGGGGTCGTCGGCCAGCGTGAAGGGTGCGACCTCGAGGGCCGTGTAGCCGAGCGCCGCGGCGTGCGCGCATTGCGCCGCGAAGGGCATCGGCGCGAGGACTTCGTTGCAGAGGGCGAGGCGGGCGATCATGGGGCGCAGCATACCGGTGGAGGCGCCGCGCGCCCTGCGCGCCTCATCCCGCCACGGCCCTGCGCGCCATCAGCCGCTTCACCGCCGGCACCTGCGACAGCAGCATCGCGATGGCCACCGCGGCGAGCAGCGCGCTGATGGGGCGGGTGAAGAAGGGCACGAGGCTGCCGTCGGACAGCACCAGCCCGCGGCGCAGGGACTTGTCGACGATGTCGCCGAGCACCAGGCCGAGCACGAACGGCGCGACCGGATAGCCCCGCCGCCTGAGCATGAAGCAGATCACGCCGACCACCAGCATCACGTACACGTCGAACAGGCGCGACGCGATCGAGTAGGAGCCGAGCACGCACAGCACGAAGACGATCGGCATGATGACCTCGCGCGGCACGCGCAGCACCCACAGGATGGGGCGCACCATGATCAGGCCGAACAGGAGGATCGCGAGGGTCGCCACCAGCGTGATCGCGACCACGTCGAACACGAACTGCGGCTGGGTGGTCATCAGCATCGGGCCGGGCTGCACGCCGTGGATGATCATCGCGGCCATCAGCACCGCCGCCGGCGCCGAGCCGGGTACGCCCAGGGCGAGCGCCGGGATCATCGCGCCGGGGACGGCCGCGTTGTCGCCGGTCTCGGCCGCCATCAGGCCTTCGATGGAGCCCTTGCCGAACTGCTCGCGCTCCTTGCTCGCGCGGCGCGCCGCAGCGTACGAGGTCCAGGCGGCCATGTCCTCGCCCACACCCGGCAGGATGCCGATGAACACGCCGATCACGCCCGAGCGCAGCACGGTCCGCCAGTAGCGCACGACGTCGCGGATCCTGGGCAGCACCGAGTCGAGCGTCTCGACGACTGGCCGCGGGCTCGCCTCGGCCATCACGATCAGCACCTCGGCGAACCCGAAGGCGCCGACCAGCGCGGGAATCAGGTTGATGCCGCCGGTCAGCTCGTTCCAGCCGAAGGTGAAGCGCTCATGGGCATGGACGGGATCCAGGCCGATGCCGGCGACGAACAGCCCGAGCAGGCCCATCAGCCAGCCCTTGAGCGGATCCGATCCGGTCAGCGTGCCGGACATGAGCACGCCCAGCAGGCCCAGCCAGAAGAACTCGAAGGCGCCGAACTTGAGCGCGAACTCGGCCAGCAGCGGCGTGAAGGCCGCCAGGCACAGCACGCCGAACAGCGAGCCCGCGACCGACCCGGTGGTGGCGATGCCCATCGCACGCCCCGCCTGACCCTTGCGCGCCAGCATGTTGCCGTCGAGGCAGGCCGCCGCGTTGGCCGCGGTGCCGGGGATGTTCAGCAGGATGGCGGTGCGGCTGCCGCCGTAGATGGCGCCGACGTACACGCACACCAGGATCAGGATCGCGTCATTCGGCTGCATCCGCACGGTCAGGGTGGTGAACAGCGCGATACCCAGCGTCGCCGACAGGCCGGGCAGCAGGCCGATCACGATGCCCACCAGCGTGGACCCGAGCGCATAGAACACCTGCATCGGACCCGCGAGCTTCACGAGCGAGTCGGCCAGCAGCGCGAGGCCTTCCATCGCTCAGGGCAGGCGCACCAGGAACACGTCCTGGAAGAGGTGGGCGATCACAAAGCACGAGGCCAGCGCGATCACGGCGGCGACGGCGACGCCCCGCGGCACGGTTCCGGCCGCGCGCCACTCGGGCAGGCGCAGCAGCACGATCCAGGAGAACACCAGCGCCGCCGAGGTGGCGGTGAAGGGCAGGCCGCGGCCCAGCAGGGCGAACACGAAGATCGCGCTGAGCGCCAGCACCGGCACGATCCGGCGGTCGATCGGCGCCGTGGGCGCGGCGCCGGTCGGATCGGGCGCAGCCGCCGTGCCGCGCCGCTCGCGCAGCGCCAGCACCAGGCCGAACAGCGCGATCAGCGCGCCCAGCAGCCCGGGCACGACGCCCGGCGCGGACCACGGCTCGATGTGCATCTGGGTGAGCCGGTCCATCCGCCAGCTCGCGATGGAGATCGCGATGCCGAGGACGATCCAGCCCAGCGCGAAGGCCATCGGGCGCGCGGTCTCGGGGAGGCGCGCCGCGAGGTCAGCGGCGGATGCCGATCGACTCCGGCGTCACCTTGGCCATCCCGGCGTCCTGCAGCAGGAAGGCGTCGGACACGACCGTGGGCCACACCGCGTCGTAGGCGGCCTTGCCGGTCAGCGGCGTGAACAGCGCGCCGCGCTGGGTCGCATAGGTCTTGATCTTCTCGGAGGTGGCGATCTTCTCGGCCCACAGCTTCTCGACCGTCGCGACCACCTCGGGCGGCACGCCCTTGGGGATGAAGATGCCGAAGCCGGAGGTGACCTTCGGAAAATTGCTCACGAACTGGGTGATCGGCGGGATGGTGCCGAAGCCCTCGATGGTCAGCGGCTGGTCGGCCACCACCGCGAGCGGGCGCAGCCGCTTGGCCTTGATCATCTCGGCCATCTCGACGGCCAGCTGGGTCGTCACCTCGGCCTCGCCGGACACGGTGGCCACGACCGCCGGGTTGCCGCCGTCATAGGTCACATGCCGGTACTTGGCGCCGGTGGCCTTGGCGATGGTCTCCATCGCGAAGTGGCCAGACGAGCTGTTGCCGGCCGTGGCGACCGAGACCGGCTTGGCCTTCATCACCTCGATCAGCTGCGGCAGCGTCTGGTAGGGCGTGGCCGGGTTGACCGCGACGATCGAGACGTTGGTCACCGACAGGAACAGGTGGAAGTCGTCGACCTTGCTGTTGAGCATGCCCAGCAGCGGGTAGGTGCCGAGCTGCTTGGCCGCGCCGGCGGTCCAGGTGTAGCCGTCCTTGGGCGCGTCCATCGCGCTCTTGGTGCCGATGGAGCCGGCACCGCCGGGCTGGTTCACCACGACGATCTTCTGGCCGAGCGCGGGCTCGAGCTCGGCGGCGGCCAGCCGCGTGATCTGGTCGGTGGCGCCGCCTGCGGCCCACGGCACGATGATCGTGATCGGCTTGGTCGGCTGCCACTGCGCATGCGCGGCCATCGGGAGGGCCAGCACGAGCGCGGCGGCGAAGGGGGCGGCGAGCGCCGTTCTGCGGGACAGGTGCATGGGGGACTCCTCCGTGCGGGCCGCATCCTGGCGGGCGATGCCCGCGGACGGCCGGTTGGTAACTCGTTGGTTAATTGTATGCCCACGCTCGGTGGGCTCGCAACCCTGCATCGACGCGTGCCTGCCTGCCGGGCGAGGGTGGCGCGCCACGCACCCCGCCCAAGCCATGGAGCACGCCTTGAACACCGACGATCACGACGACGATGACGCCGGCGCCACGATCGCACCCGACCTCGCGCGGCCGCTCGCGGGCACGGTTGCGCTGATGACCATCCTGTACCGTTGCCCCCGGGCGCGGCTCAGTTGCGGCTCAGTTGCGGATCAGGTAGCCCAGCACCAGGTCCGTCATGTGGCCGAGGCGCTCGGCGCGCTCGCGCGGCGCGAGCAGCTCGCGCCCGAAGATCGTCGACAGCGTGTGACGGTTGGAGAGGTAGAAGTACGACAGCGATGCGATCGAGATGTAGAGCTGCACCGGGTCCACGCCCGCCCTGAAGACGCCGGCGCGCCGGCCGCGCTCGAGCAGATCGTCGATCATCGCGACGAAGGGCGAGTGCAGCGCCCGGATCTCGCTGCTGCGCTTGAGGTGCTCGGCGCGGTGCAGGTTCTCGCTGTTGAGCAGCCTCATGAACTCCGGGTGCTCGAGGTAGTAGTTCCAGGTGAAGGCGATCAGGCTGCGGATGCCCTCCACGGGGTCGGTCTTGGACAGCTCGAGGGCGACCTCGGCGTCGCGGATGTCCCGGTAGGACTGCTCCAGCACGGCGAGGAACAGGTCCGCCTTGTTGCCGAAGTAGTAGTACAGCATCCGCTTGTTGATGTCGGCCTTGGCGGCGATGCGATCGACCCGCGCGCCGCCCAGCCCGTGATACGCGAACTCCTCGGTGGCGGCCTTCAGGATCGCGGCCCGCGTCGCCTCCGGGTCCCGCGTGTGCGGGGTCGCCGATCCTGCTTTGCTGCGGGGCGTGGCCTTGGCGTCCATGCCCCTATGGTAACGAAGCAGTTAAGTCGGGGGAATCGTCGGGTTCGGAGCGCTCCGGCGCGGCCATCGCCCCCGCCGATGCCACGGCGCAATAGAATCGGTGCTCCACCCTGCGGCCCGGCCCGATGAGCTACGCCTGCACGATCGGCGCGCGACGCTTCCTGTTCCCCGACCTCAGGACGCTGCTGGCGCGCGCGGGGCCGCTGCGCTCGGGCGACCTGCTCGCCGGCGTGGCCGCGGAGTCGGCGCAGGAACGGGTGGCCGCGCGCATCGCGCTGGCCGACGTGCCGCTGCGCCGCGTCCTCGAGGAGCCGGTGATCCCGCCCGAGGACGACGAGGTCAGCCGGCTGATCCTCGCGCAGCACGATCCGGCGGCGTTCGCGCCGGTGGCGCACCTGACCGTGGGCGGCCTGCGCGACTGGCTGCTGTCGGATGCGGTCGACGACGCGGCGGTGCGCGGCATCGCGCGGGGGCTGACGCCCGAGATGGCGGCCGCGGTCAGCAAGCTGATGCGCAACCAGGACCTGGTGCTGGCCGCGCGCCGCTGCCGCGTGGTCACGGCATTTCGTACCACCATCGGGCTGCCCGGGCGCCTCGCGGTCCGGCTCCAGCCCAACCACCCGACCGACGACCCGCGCGGCATCGTCGCCTCGGTGCTCGACGGCCTCATGTACGGCTGCGGCGACGCGGTCATCGGAATCAACCCGGCCAGCGACAACCTGGCCGGCATCGTCACGCTGCTGCGCGGCCTCGACGAGATGCGCGAACGCTTCGCCATCCCCACGCAGAGCTGCGTGCTGACGCACGTGACGCAGTCGATCGAGGCGATCCGGCGCGGCGCGCCGGTCGACCTGGTGTTCCAGTCGATCGCGGGCACGCAGAAGGCCAACGCCGGCTTCGGCATCTCGCTCGCGCTGCTCGACGAGGCCGCCGACGCGGTCGCCAGCCTGTCTCGCGGCACGGTCGGCAGCAACGCCATGTACTTCGAGACCGGCCAGGGCAGCGCGCTGTCGGCCGACGCCCACCACGGCGTCGACCAGCAGACCTGCGAGGCGCGCGCCTACGCGGTCGCGCGCCGCTATCGGCCCCTGCTCGTCAACACGGTGGTGGGCTTCATCGGGCCGGAGTACCTGTACGACGGCAAGCAGATCCTGCGCGCGGGGCTGGAGGACCACTTCTGCGGCAAGCTGCTCGGCGTGCCGATGGGCTGCGACGTCTGCTACACGAACCACGCCGAGGCCGACCAGGACGACATGGACACGCTGCTGACCATGCTGGGCGTGGCGGGCGTGAACTTCGTGATGGGCGTGCCCGGCGCCGACGACGTGATGCTCAACTACCAGAGCACCTCCTTCCATGACGCGCTGTACCTGCGCGAGGCGCTGGGCCTGCGGCGCGCGCCCGAGTTCGAGGCCTGGCTCGAGACGATGCAGGTGACCGGCGCCGACGGGCGCCTGCTCGGGGGCGCGGCGCGCGGCGGCCACGCACTGCTGGCGATGGCGGGCGGGGCCGCGTGAGCGCGGACGGGTCCGCGCCCGCGATGCCGGGTGGCCCGTCGGTCGCCCCGTCGAGGGACCGGCCGGCCGCGCCGGTCGTCGAGCCGGACCCCTGGACCGCGCTGCGCGCCTTCACGCCCGCCCGCATCGCGCTCGGGCGCACCGGCGCGAGCCAGCCGACCTCCGCGCTGCTCGCGTTCTCGCTCGCCCACGCCCAGGCGCGCGACGCGGTGCACGAGCCGCTGTCACCGGCGGGGCTGGCCGGCGCGCTCGCGCAGGCTGGCCTGGACGTGCTGCACGTGCACAGCCGCGCACCCGACCGGCCGACCTACCTGCGCCGCCCCGACCTCGGCCGCAGGCTCGACGACGCGAGCGCGACGCGCCTGCGCGAGGCCGCGACGCGCCCGAGCCCCGACCTGGTGTTCGTGATCGCCGATGGCCTGTCGGCGCTCGCGGTGAACCGCCATGCGGTGCCGCTGATCGAGGCCGCGCGGGCGCTGCTCGCGGGCTGGTCGATCGGGCCGGTGGTGGTCGCCGAGCAGGCGCGCGTGGCGCTCGGCGACGAGGCGGGCGAGCTCCTCGGCGCCCGCGCGGTGGCGCTGCTGGTGGGCGAGCGCCCGGGCCTGAGCTCGCCCGACAGCCTGGGCATCTACCTCACCTGGGCGCCGCGCGTGGGGCGGACCGACGCCGAGCGCAACTGCATCTCGAACGTGCGCCCGGAGGGCCTCGACTGCGGCGCGGCGGCGCGGGTCCTGGCGGGGTTGCTCGAGGGCGCTCGCCGGCTCGGCGCGACCGGCATCGGGCTCAAGGACGAGGCCGGCGCGCCGCGGCTCGCCGGCTGAGCGCCCCGGGCGATGCGGGGGGGGGGTTGGTCAGCCGGCCGCGCAGCGCGCGCGGACCTTCGCCTCGAGGGACTCGAGCGAGCGGTCGCGGATGCCCAGCTCGCGCAGGTGCGCGACGGTGTCGAACAGGTAGTCGCAGCAGCGCCCGAGCACGCCCGAGCCGCTGGCGAGGTGGTGGGCCACCGTGTCGGCGTCCAGGCCGGGCGCATAGCGCTCGTGGTGCCGGTTGGCGCTGAACGCGATCGCCGACACCGGGCCCTCGGGCGTGCGCGCGGCCGTCCAGACCGGCCGGTAGGACTGGGTGAACATCTCGCGGCGCCACAGCACGTCGAGCTCGGTGGCCTCGGTGCCCGGCGCGAGCCGGTAGGCGACGCCGGTACAGCTGCCGCCCGACTCGAGGGACAGCATCAGACCGGGGCGCTCGACGCTGCCGCGCCCGGCCCGCACCCACAGGCAGAACTCGCGGTGGAAGCCGTGGATGCGCGCGGTGCGGCGCTCGACGTGGCGAAAGGCCGGGTTCCAGATCAGCGACCCGAAGGCGAAGACCCACACGCGGCCGGGCTCCGGCGCGCGCGCGAGCATGCCGTCCACCTGGGCGCGGCGCTCGTCGTCGGTCATGAAGGGGACGTCCGGCCCGAGCACCGCCCTCACCGAGGCGTGGAGACTGCCGTCGAGGATGGTTTCGCGAGTCAGCGCGAGCTTGGACATGTCCCCCTCATTCTGCCATCCCGCAGGCGGGGCGCGCGGTCATCACCCCGCCCGCGTCAGGCCAGCGCCGCGCGCACCACGTCGTGCAGCGGCTCGCCGCGGTGCAGCCGCCGCAGGTTGGCGACGATCATGTCCCAGCGCCGGTCGATCATCTGCTCGGTCCATTGCGACGAGTGCGGCGTCATCATCACGTTGGGCAACTCGTGGAAGGGCATCGCAGAGGGGCGCGGGCTCGCGTCCTGCGCGTCGGGGTAGCGCCACCAGACGTCGAGCACGGCGCCCGCGAGGGTGCCGCCGGTCAGCGCTGCGTAGAGGGCGCGCTCGTCGATCACAGGCCCGCGCGCGAGGTTCACGATCACCGCGTCGCGCTTCATCCGGGCGAGCCGGGCGGCGTCGAACAGGCCGGTGGTCTCGGGGACCAGCGCGATGCTCAGGATCACGAAGTCGCACTCGGCTACAAACGCGTCGAGCTCGGCCATCGGGTAGAAGCGCGCGAGCGAGCCGGTGTCGGGCGGCGCGGTGCGCGCGCAGCCGAGCACGCGCACGCCCATCGCGTGCAGGCGGTCGGCGATCTCGCGGCCCATGTGGCCCAGGCCCACGATGCCGACCGTCTTGCTGTTGAGCTCGTGGCGAAAGGGCGCGCCCGCCGCACCGCTCCACGCCCAGGAGCCGCCGCGGAAGCTGTCCTCGACCTCCTTCCAGCGGTGGGTCCACATCAGCATCGTCATCAGCGCGTACTCGGCGGCCGCGCGCACGTGCCCGAAGGCGTTGCACACGGTCGTGGACGCGGGCAGGCATGCGACGTCGACCTTCTCCCAGCCGGCGCCCTGCACCTGCACCAGCTTCAGCGACGACCCCCGGGCGGGCCAGGGGAAGGCGGTGACCACTGCGGCGTCGGCGGCCGCGATCGCGGCGTCGCGCTCGGCGGGCGTCGCGGTGCCGGGCACGCAGGCGACGGTGTACGGGAAGTCCGCCCTGGCCTGCATGCGATGCAGGTTGGCGACGACCATGTCGCCGATCAGCGCGACGTTCAGGGGCCGATCGGCCATCACAGGTCCTTCGCGGTGGTGGTGCGCCGATGGCAGTCGGCGCGCAGGTGCAGATCGGGCAGCAGGTCGATGCCGATGCCCGGCGCGTCGGGCACGGTGATGCGGCCGCCGGCGATCGGGGGCAGGCCGGTCACCACGTCGGCGTACCAGCCGTAGTAGAAGGCGCGCACGATTTCCTGCAGGTGGCAGTTGGGCACGTGCAGCGCGAGGTGGGTGGAGGCGGTCAGCACCACCGGCCCAGTACAGTCATGGAAGGCGACCGGCACCTTGTAGGTCTGCGCCATGGCGGCGATCTTGCGGGCCTCGGACACGCCGCCGCACCAGGCCATGTCCATGATCACCATGCTCAGCGCGTTCAGGTCGAGCAGGTAACGGTAGTCGGCCGCCATGCCGCGCGTCTCGCCGACCGCGATCGGGGAGCGGGTGGCGCGGGCCACCTCGCCGATCGCGTCCATGTGGTCCATCACGACCGGGTCCTCGACCCACAGCGGGTCGTAGGGCTCGAGCGCGCGCGCGATGCGGGTGGCCTGCGGCCGGTTCCACAGCGAGTGCAGCTCGCACATCACGTCCATGCGGTCGCCGACCGCGCGCCGGATCTTCTCGAAGGGCCCGAGCGCCTGCTTCAGGTCGGCGCTGGAGATGTAGTTGCCGCCGCAGCGCTCGGCCGCGTAGTCGAACGGCCAGATCTTCATCGCGTCGATGCCCATCTCGAGCAGGCTCAATGCGACTTCGTCGGCCCGCTCGAGGAAGCCCTGGAGGTCCTCGTACTGCCCCTTCTTCGCGTTCAGGCCGAAGTTGTCCGTGCCCTGCGTGGGCCGCGTCTGCACGTAGCTGTAGCCCGCGCAGGTGTTGTAGACGCGGATGTCGTCGCGCACGCGCCCCCCGAGCAGGTCGCACAGCGGCAGGTTCACCGACTTGCCGAACAGATCCCACAGCGCGATGTCGACCGACGAGCGCCCGCGGGTCTCGGCGCTCGCGCCCGAGAAGCCGACGTAGCCGGTCAGGTGCGCCTGGTGGCGCTCGATGTTGCGCGGGTCCTTGCCGATCAGGTAGGGGGCGATCATCTGATGGACGTGCGCCTCGGCCGAGTGCGAGCCGTAGAAGGTCTCGCCCAGGCCGGTCAGGCCCTCGTCGGTGTGGACGCGCGTCCAGAGGATGTTGGGGAATGCATCGAGGCGCGTGGTCTCGATCGCCGTGACTTTCATCGGGAGGTCTCCTCGTCGGGGGATTCGTCGGCGGGCGGGCAGTGCCCGCGCCGGCCGGCGTCGATCGACTCGAGGCGACGGGCGTCGCGCCCGCCGCCGCGCGGGATCGCGTCGGTATGATGCCCGGCATCGTACTTCAGAGCCGATGCGCGCAGCCCATGCACCCTTCCCGAGCGGTATCGGTCGACGACCTGCGCCGGATGGCACGCGCCCGACTGCCGCGTGCGGTGTTCGACTTCGTCGACGGCGCCGCCTGCGACGAGCGCGGCGCGCGCGCCAACGTCGACGACTACGGCCTGGTGCGCTTCGTGCCGCGGCTGCTGCGCGACGTGTCGCGCACTTCGGTGGCGACGAGGCTGCTCGGCATGCCGTCGGCCGCGCCGATCGCAATCGCACCGACCGGCCTCGCGACCCTGGTCCACCCCGATGCCGACCGCGTGCTCGCGCGCGAGGCCGCCCGCGCCGGCATCCCGTTCGCGCTGTCGACCGCCGCCGGCACCGCGCTCGAGGACGTGGCCGCGGTGGGCCCGGGGCGACGCTGGTTCCAGCTCTACGTGTTCCGCGACCGCGCGGTCACCGAGCGGCTGATCGAGCGCGCGGCCGCCGCCGGCTACGAGGCGCTGGTGCTGACCGTCGACGTGCCGATGGTCGGCAAGCGCGACCGCGACCGGCGCAACGGCTTCACGGTGCCGCTGCGGTTGTCGCCCGGCACGCTGCTCGATTTCGCGATGCATCCGCGGTGGTGCCTCGACCTCGCGCGTCACGGCATGCCGACCATGCGCAACTACGAGCTCGGCGAGCTCGGCGGCCGCTCGCACGCCGAGGTGGTGGGCGCGCTCTACGACCCGGGCCTTACCTGGGAGGCGCTCGCCTGGCTGCGTGCGCGCTGGACCGGGCCGCTGCTGGTGAAGGGCCTGCTTGCGCTCGACGACGTGCTGCGCGCGGCCGACCATGGGGTCGACGCGGTGGTGGTGTCGAACCACGGCGGCCGGCAGATCGATGGCACCTCGTCGACGATCCGCGCGCTCGCCGACTGGGGCCCGCAGGCCGCCGCGCGCGTGCCGCTGCTGGTCGATGGCGGCATCCGTCGCGGCAGCGACGTGGTGGCCGCGCTCGCGCTCGGCGCCCAGGGCGTGCTGATCGGCCGGCCGACGCTCTACGCTGCCGCGGCCGGGGGTGCCGCGGGCGTGAGGCGCTGCCTGGAGCTGCTGGTGGAGGAGATGCACCTGACGATGGCGCACCTCGGGGCGGCGTCGGTGGCGGAGCTCGGGCAGGCGTGCGTGGACGTCAGGTCGCTGCTGCGGTGAGCAGCGAGGGGCGCGGCGGGTGCGCCGAATCGACCTTCGGGCGGGGACGAAGGGTTGGCGAGAGCCCAGACCGACCCGAACCGGCGAACGGTGCGCCTGCGGGCACGCCCGATACACAGCGGTAACCGCCCATGAGCGTGCTCGGCATTGCGGCCGTGCACGGGGCGGCCGGTCGCTTGCTTCGGGGCCAGCTGACCTCTAATCTCCCCGCCCTTGTTGGCGGCGGTGTGCACGTTCGCGTACCACCTGCCGGCCATGAGATCGGCGACCGGCGCGGGCGTGAGCGTGGCCTTGCCTTCGATCGGGCTGGCGGGGTTCGCGAATCCCAGCGCCACGGGGGCGTTCGCACCGGCAGGTGCCGGACCGTGGAAGTGCGCGCCGATGGCCGGGCCGGTCAGCCCGGTGTAGGTGATCTTCCAGGTCAGCTCGCTGGTGTCCTTGTTCAGCGACGCCGTCAGCGTGCCGTTGCCCGGTGTGGCGACGGGGGGTACTTCCGCCGCGCCCGTCAGCGTGGCGCCGAACGTCACGGTGTTCGAGGCCATCATGCTGCCGCATGCGGCGAGCGTCAGGGTGGCGGCGACGAGCGCGACGCGAAGGGTCCGGGACAAGGTGACCATTGCGATCTCGCTGAGATGGAGGCAGTCGCGATGATGCATGTTCTTCGTCGGTTGCGGGTCGGGGAACTTCATCGCCTCCCGGATGAAGAACACCGGGATGGCGTTGCCGACCTGGCGCGAGGCGCGGCCGCGACCCGATTCCAGACGCGGTGCGTCAGCGCGCCAGCAGCGCCTGCACCCTGTCGCGCACGAACGCCCAGTCCGCCCCGCGGTGCACCGGGTTGCCCGCGCGGTGCCCCCAGTCCGACTCGATGACCTCGAGGCACCCGCGCGCGAGGAAGGGCAGCTCGGCCGCGTTGTCCTCATGACGGAAATACAGGTCGGTGCGGCCAGGCATCAACAGCACCTCGCAGGTGATCGCACGCAGCGCGCGCTCGAAGTCGCCGCCGTGCGAGGGGTCGTGCGCGATGTCGAAGTGCTGCCAGGTGTGCACGTGCGCGAGCAGGTCGAGCGCGTCGCGCCGCAGGAAGTTGCCCTCCCAGCTGCCGACCAGCCAGTCCTCGAGCGACGAGTAGCCGAGCTGCGTCCAGAGCCGGTCGCGATAGAAGTTCTGCGACAGCGCCCAGCCGGCGTACACACGCCCCATCGCGCGCAGGCCGCGCTCGGGCCTGCCGTCGAACGCGCCGTCGCGCCAGGCGGGGTCGGCGGTGAGCGCCGCCTTCACGCCCTCGAGGAACACGTAGTTGTGCGGCGAGCAGCGCGCCGCGCCGCACACCACCGCGATGCGCTCGACTTCGTCGGGGAAGCTGGCGGCCCACTGGTAGGCCTGCATGCCCCCCATCGACCAGCCATAGACCATCTTCAGGCGCTCGACGCCCAGCACCTCGCGCAGCAGCCGGCGCTGCACGCGCACGTTGTCCAGCACCGAGAACTGCGGATAGCGGCTGCGGTCGTAGGGTGGGGGCGTGCTGCTCGGCGACGAGGACAGGCCGTTGCCGAACATGTCGGGGATCACGACGAACCAGCGCTGCGGATCGAGGATGCCGCCGGGCTCGATCAGCCACTGGGTGTCGGGGTGCTGCGCGGCGAAGGAGGTCGGGTACAGCACGACGTTGTCGCGCGCGGGCGAGAGCGTGCCGTAGGTGCGGTACGACAGCCTGGCGCCCCGGTAGGTGTGGCCGGAGCTCAGGCGGAGGTCGCCGGCGTCGAAGATTGCAGCGGGAGAGGCGTTCACGGCGACAGGGGCGGCGGGGCGATGGGATCACGATGGTAGCCTTACGCGCGGTCCGCGCCTGCACCCCCGCTCCGCCCGCGCGCCGTGTGGCCGGATGTCGGCCGTCCCCGCCCCCGTCACCCCGAGGTCGAATCGAATGAATGCCGGTCTGCCCCTGCTGATCCTGTCGATCCTGTCGGTCGTCGTCGTCGTCACCTGGAGCCTCAAGGGCACGGGCGACGCGGGGCGGCGACGGACCGTGGCAAGCGCCTGGGGCGTGCTGCTGGTGGCCTGCTGGGCCGCCGTGCTGGCGCTGGGCCCTGCCGATCCGCGCGCCGGCGGCGCGACCGTGGTGGCCTTCGTGGTGGCGCTGGCGGGGCTGTTCGTGCCGCAGATCGGGGCCTGGATGAAGCGTGGACGCTGAGCATGACACCCACCCGACTCCGATCCGACTTCGCCCGTCGCGAGGTCGTCCCGCCCCCCGCCGGGACGGACTGGCTCGCCTCGCCGCTGCCGGGCGTCGAGCGCCACATGCTGGACCGCATCGGCGGCGAGGTGGCCCGCGCGACCAGCGTGGTGCGCTACGCCCCCGGCTCGGTCTTCGAGCGGCACGTCCACGGCGGCGGCGAGGAGTTCGTGGTGCTGGAGGGGACGTTCTCGGACGAGCACGGCGACTGTCCGGCGGGCTTCTACGTGCGCAACCCGCCCGGCACGTCCCACACGCCGTTCTCCCGCGAGGGTTGCACGATCCTCGTGAAGCTCTGGCAGTTCTGCGAGGGTGACACCGAGCCGGTGCGCCTCGACACGCGCGCGATGCCGTGGCGCAGGGGGCTCGTGGACGGCCTGTCGGTGATGCCGCTGCACTCGCACGGCGGCATCGACACGGCGCTGGTGCGCTGGGCCCCGGACACGCGGTTCCAGACGCACGCGCATCCGGGCGGCGAGGAGATCTACGTGCTCGACGGGGTGTTCCACGACGAGCACGGCGCGTATCCGCGCGGCACCTGGCTGCGCAGCCCGCGCTGGAGCACGCACACGCCGTTCACCGGCGCCGAGGGTGCGACCATCCTGGTGAAGGTGGGGCACCTGGGCGCCCCGATGCTGCAGCCGCCGGCTGCAGGCGCCTGAAGGCCGGCGTCGGGCCGCGGGCCCGCCGACCGCGCCGGCCCGATCAGCCCGCCTCGGCCGCGCGCTGCAGGGCCTCGAACGACGCGAGCCGCCCGAGGATCGCGCTCGCGGCGACCGTGGGCGGGCTCGCGAGCCAGACGCTCCCGGGCCCGGAGCGGCCGGGGAAGTTGCGGTTGATCGCGCTCACCGTCACCTGCCCCGCGTCGGTCGACGATCCCGGTCCGCAGTTGGCGCAGGCACCGCAGGCCGGCCGCAGCAGCTCGGCGCCGACCGCCTCGAACGCGGCCAGGTAGCCGCGCCCGACGCAGTAGGCGCGCACGTCCTCGGTACCGAACTGCAGGTACAGGCGCACGCCGTCGGCCACCCGCAGGCCACGTGCGGCGGCCCAGGCGAGCACCGCGTGATAGTGGTCGAAATCCTCGCGCTTGCCGGCGGTGCAGCTGCCGCCGTAGGCGATGTCGATGCGCACCGGCGCCTCGAGCGCGGCCAGCGGCACGCCCAGGCCAGGATCGCCGGGCCGCGCGACCATCGGCGACAGCGCGCCGCAGTCCACGCGCAGCACGTCGGCATAGCGCGCGCCCGGATCGCTGCGCATCCACGGCTCGATCTCGACGTCGATTGCGCGCCGCTCGCGCACGAAGCGCACCGTCTCGGCGTCGGGCTCGACCAGGCCGGTGAAGCCGCCGAGCTCAGCCACCATGTTGGTGAGCGTCGCGCGCTCGTCGGTGCCCATCGCGCGCACCGCGAGGCCGGCAAACTCGAAGACCCGGCCGACGCCTGCGCCCGCGCGGATCGCGGGCTCGGCGAGCAGGTGCAGCACCACGTCCTTGGCGGTCACGCCGGCCGCCAGCGTGCCCTCCAGCTCGACGCGCAGCACCTCGGGCATCGTGAGCCGGACGGCGCCGGTGACGAAGGCGTTGGCCATGTCGGTGGTGCCGACGCCAAACGCCACGCAGCCGAGCGCGCCGCTGTGCGGGGTGTGCGAGTCGGTGCCGGCGATCAGGGCGCCGGGCAGCGCGTAGCGCTCGGCCATCATCGCGTGCGAGATGCCCTCCGAGCCCTGGTTGGCCGGGTCGCCGGCCTCGAACGCCTCGACGTAGCCGTGGTGCCGCAGCCCGAAGCGGCCGACGAACGCCCGATGCGCGCGCGACAGCCCGCCGACCGCAGGCACCAGCCCCTGCGACACGTGCACCGGGCTGCGGTGGACGTAGGACAGGTGGTCCTCGAAGGCGACGATGCCCGCCGGCTCGTGCAGCGAGAGCGCCTCGCCGTGGCGCTCCTCGAGCAGCCACGCGGCCATGCCGGTGTAGTACTCGTGGATGAAGCGCCAGTCGGCGCGCACGAAGCCGCCCTCGCCGGGCGCCAGCCTCGTGCCGGTCTCGGCGGTGGGCAGCGCGTGCCGGTGCACGATCTTCTCGAACAGCGTGAGCGGGCCGGCGTCGGGGCCCGCGGGCGCGGCGCCGGGCGCGCGGTCGCGCAGCCGCGCCTCGCCGTACGCGAGCAGCCCGCCCGCGCGCACGATCGCGGCGGCGAGCGCGTCGCGGCCGGCCAGGATCTCGTCGAGCGAGATCGGGTCGCCCCGCAGGATCCGCTCGGCGAGCGCGGTGTCGGTGGAAGTCAGCAGGCCGACGTTGTCGGCATTCTGGCGGTAGATCCGCTCGAAGCTGTCGGCGATGACCAGCCGCACGCCGGCGGCGCGCTCGGCCACCGGGCTGTGCTCGCGCGAGCTGCCCTTGCCGTAGCGAGCGCCGGCGACGACCACCGCGATGCCGGCCGTCCGGATCGCGTCGCGGCCGATCGGGCGCTCGCCGCCGGCGGTGAAGCCGGTATACGGATGGCGGCCGAGCTCGGCGTCGAAGTGCACCATGACCGGCAGCGGCGTGATCTCGTCGGTGGAGATCTCGTCGCGCAGCGGGCCGGCCTGCGCGCGGCCCAGGCTGCGCCCGGCGAGCTGCTCGCGCACGCGCGCCGGGTCCTGCGCGAGCCACAGCACGCGCGGTGGGAACCGCAGCAGGGTCATGCGGATGCGCCGTGCATCGTCACGCCCAGGCTCACTGCGCCTCGAGGCCGATCCGCTTCGACACGGCCGCGTACTTGGCGAGCTCGGCGCGCAGGTGCCTGTGCGCCTGCTCGACGGTGCTGACGTCGATGACGTTGCCCTGCTTGTCCATGATCTCGCGGGTCTCGGGCGCGGTCAGCGCGGCGGCCACCGCGTCGCGGATGCGCTGCACCTCGGTCGGCGCCATGCCCTTGGGGCCGAGCACGCCGAACCACGCCTCGGCCTTGTACGCGCCGAAGCCCTGCTCGGCGAAGGTCGGGATGTCGGGCGCGGCGGCCAGGCGCTTGTCGGTGACGACCCCGATCGCGCGCAGCGCGCCGCTGCGCACGTGCTGCTGCACGCTCGGCAGCGCCGCGACGCCCCAGTCGACGTGGCCGCCGAGCAGGTCGGTGACCATCGGGCCCACGCCCTTGTACGGCACGTGGCGCGACTGCGCGCCGACCTCGTCGAGAAACATCGCGGCGGCCAGGTGCAGGATGGTGCCCGCGCCGCTGGAGGCGTAGGTGATGGCGTCGGGCCGGGCCTTGAGCAGCGCGACCAGCTCCTTCGCGTCCTTCGCCGGCACCTTGGGGTTCGTCACCAGCACCAGCGGCGTGAAGCCGCAGATCGCGATCGCGGTGAAGTCGCCGGGCATGTCGAAGGGCAGCGTCTTGTGGATGCTCGGGAAGATCACCACGTTGTTGGACACCACGCTCAGGGTCGTGCCGTCGGGCGCGGCGCGCGCGAGCTGCTGCAGGCCCAGGATGCCGCCCGCGCCGGGCTGGTTCTCGACGATCACGTTCGCGCCGATGACCCGCGCGAACGCGGGCTGCATCGCGCGGGTGATGGCGTCCACGCCCGAGCCGGTGGCGTTGGGCAGCAGGAACTTGACCACCCGGTCGCCCTGCGCGCGGGCGGCGAGCGGCGTGGCGGGCAGCGACAGCGCGGCGAGCGCCTGCAGCGCGCGGCGGCGGGTGGATCGGTGCGGGCAGCGGGTCATGGTCGTCTCCTCGTGGGTGTCGTCGGGGTGCGCGCGGGCGCGTCTTGGCGGTCGGGCGCGGCACCCGGTCAGGCGATGGCGCGCGCCGCGCGCAGCGCCGCGATCCGCGCGTCGTCCACGCCGATCGAGCGCAGCACCGCGTCAGTGTGCTCGCCGTGGCGCGGCGGGTCGAGCCGCAGGCCCAGGCGCGCCCCGTCCATCGTCACCGGCAACAGCGCGGCGCGCACGGTTTCGCCCGCCCTCGGCCCGTCGGGCACGACCACGTCGGCGAGCGCGCCGGTGGCGGCCAGGTGCGGGTCGTCGAACAGCTCCTCGGGCCTGCGGATGAGCGCGAACGGCAACCCCGCGCGCTCGAAGATCGAGGCGAGCCCGGCGGCCGGGCGCGACGCGAGCCGCTCGCGCAAGGCCGGGATCAGCCGGGCGCGCTCGAGCACCCGCTGGTTGTTGCTGGACAGCGCCGGGTCGGCCTTCAGGTCGTCCAAGCCGAGCACGTCGCAGAACACGGCCCACTGTGCATCGCTGACGGCGGCGAGGAAGATCTGCTCGCCGCCCAGCACGGTGAACACGTCGTAGATCCCCCAGGCGCTGATCCGCTCGGGCATCGGTGCGGCGGGCACGCCGGTCAGCGCGTACTGCAGCATGTGCTGGCCGACGAGGAACACGTTGTTCTCGAAGAGCGCCGACTGCACCTCCATGCCGCGGCCGGTGATGCCGCGCTGCACCAGCGCGCCGAGCACGCCGATCGCGCCGAACATGCCGCCCATGATGTCGTTGACGCTGCTGCCCGCGCGCAGCGGGTCGCCCGGGCGGCCGGTCATGTAGGCGAGCCCGCCCATCATCTGCACGACCTCGTCGAGCGCGGTGCGGTGCTCGTAGGGGCCGGGCAGGAAGCCCTTCGCGCTGACGTAGATGAGCCGCGGCGCGACCGCAGACAGCGAGGCGTGGTCGAGCCCGTACTTGGCCATCGTGCCGGGCTTGAAGTTCTCGATCACGACGTCGGCGCTCGCGGCGAGCGCGCGTGCGACGGCCGCGCCCTCGGCGTTGTGCAGGTCGATCTCGACGCTCTTCTTGTTCCGGTTGAACATCGGGAAGAAGCCCGCGCCCGCGCCCAGCAGCCGGCGGGTGCCCTCGCCGCCGAGGGGCTCGACCTTGATGACCTCGGCGCCCATGTCGGCGAGCACCATGCCGCAGGTCGGACCCATCACCATGTGGGTGAACTCGACCACGCGCAGGCCGGCGAGCGGCTGCGGCGCGGTGCTCGCCGCAGTGGTGCGCGCGGTCGCGGCGGGATCGGACGCGGCGGCGGCGGCGCTCACGCGGCCACGTCCGCGCGCAGCGTGCGGGGCAGGCCGGCGCGCCAGATCGCGCCGTGCAGCGGCTCGCCCTCGAGCCAGGTCGCGATGCGCGCGCGCAGCGCGATCAGCCGCTCGAAGTCCAGGCCGGTGGGCCGGCCCATGCTCGCGAACAGCCAGGCGACGTCCTCGGTGGCGACGTTGCCGCTCGCGCCGGGCGAGTGCGGGCAGCCGCCGATGCCGCCCACGCAGGCGTCGAAGCGGCGGATGCCGGCGCCCCAGGCGGCGTAGACGTTGGCCAGGCCCAGACCGCGCGTGTCGTGGAAGTGGCCGCAGCCCAGCCGGTCGCCGGCGACCGCGCGCGCGCGCTCGAACAGCGAGGCGACCATCGCCGGATCGGCGAAGCCGACGGTGTCGGCGAGCCCGACGCGGTCGGCGCCGGCGTCGAGCACCGACTGCACCAGGCGCAGCACCTCGTCGGGCTCGACCCGGCCCTGGATCGTGCAGCCGAACGCGGTGCTGATGCCGACCTCGATCGTGCACCGCGAGCCCGTGCCGGCAGTGCCGGCACCGTCGCGCGCCGCGCGGATCGCGGCGATCTCGCGGACCACGTCGTCGGGCGCCTTGCGCAGGTTGGCGAGACTGTGCGCGTGGCTCGCCGACAGTGGCAGCAGCATCGCGTGGGCGCCGCACTCGAGTGCGCGCTCGGCGCCCTTGAGGTTCGGCACGAGCACCGACGCGACCAGGCCCGGCAGGGTCTGGGCGAGGGCCAGCACCTCGGCGGTGTCGGCGAGCTGCGGCAGCAGCCGCGCCGGCACGAACGACCCGACCTCGATCTCGCGCAGGCCGGCGGCGTGGGCGTCGCGCAGCCACTGCAGCTTGACCGCGGTGGGCACGACGCGGGCGATGGATTGCAGCCCGTCGCGCAGGCCGACCTCACGGAGCACGACCGGGTCGGCATCGGCGGCCGGGGCGCCGCGGGGCGTGGCGGCGGGGGCGGGGGTGGGCGATGTCATCCGGCGCACTCTAGCCCTTGTCGCCGGGCGCCGCCAATGGCCGACCGGCAGGGCACCGATCCGATCCGGCACGGCGCAATCGGCGTGGCCCTGCCCCTGCTTTTCCGGCCCTCCGGCCGGCCAGTCCCAGCGTCCGCGACCGCGACCAGACCCCCGTCCGGACAGGCGGCGAGCCCGGCCGGGCACCCGGCGACCCCTTGCTCGCGCGCTCCGCAAGAAGTGGGCCTTCTCCGACGAATCGTTCCGCCACTCAGACGAACGGCGCGTTGTACACTCTACCTACCCTGGTTGTTGTGACGCGGCAACGATGTCTGAGTGTTCCCACCGAGCGGACTCACGTCCTCCTCGCACGCGCCGCCTGTCGCGCGCGGCGGTGGCGTCGCTGCTCGCGCTGGTGCTGGGAACCGGCGCGGCCGCGGCCGCCGACGAGCCGCCGGCGGGCCCGCAGTCCGAGGGCGCGCGCCTCACCGAGATGGGCAGGTTCTTCGATCAGTCGGAGCCGCCCTCCCAGGATCTGGTCAAGGCGCGGGACCTGTACTGCCGTGCCGCCGTCGCCGGCAGTGCCGAGGCGCTGCAGCGCCTGGGGTGGATGTACTTCAAGGGCCGCGGCGTGCCGGTCAACGAGCAGGTCGCGGGCACGCTGTTCAAGTGGGCATCCGACCTCGGCGACGAGCGGGCTTCCGGCCTGGCGAGCGCGCTGCCCACCCCGACCGAGATCGCGCCGCACTGCCTCGCCAGCATCGGCGTGACGAGCCTCGACGCGATGCGCGCGCGGCACAAGGCCGTCGCGGCGGCGGCCGGCCCGGCACCGGTCGCGGCGAACGCCGTGATCGAGAACCCGGTGCAGTTCCGCGCCGGCCCCGCCCCGGCCGACCAGCGCGCGCTCGTGCAGCTGGTCGTGCAGGAGGCGCGCGCCTTCAGGCTCGATCCGCGGCTCGTGCTGGCGGTGATGCGGGCCGAGTCCAACTTCGATCCGCTGGCCCGATCGCCCAAGAACGCGCAGGGGCTGATGCAGCTGATCCCGGATACGGCGCTGCGCTTCAACGTGCAGAACGCGTTCGATCCGGCCGAGAACCTGCGCGGGGGCATGGCCTACCTGCGCTGGCTGCTCGCGTACTACCGTGGCGACGTGCCGCTTAGCCTGGCCGCCTACAACGCGGGCGAGGGTGCGGTCGACCGCTACCGGGGCGTGCCGCCGTTCACCGAGACCATCGCCTACGTGCAGCGGATCCGGGCGTTGTACCCGTTCGACCGGCACCCGTTCGATACCCGGGTGCTGAGCGCCAGCGAGCGCAGCTGGATCGGCAAGGAGTTCGCGGCCGCCCAGCCGCGCTGAGTGGCTGCGGGCAGTCCACCCGGCCGGATCAGAGGCCCAGGCTGCCCATCGTGCTGGCGTTGCAGGGGCGCGGCTTGACCGGCCCCTCGACGAGCTTGGACGCCTCGCCGGGACGCGAGGTCGCGCGGCTCAGCAGCTTGTGCAGCTCGAGCGCGGTGGTGGCGTTGGTGAAGCCGCCGGTCGCGGTGCACAGGTAGCTGCCGTCGGCGGCGAGCACCACCCACGAGGGCGCGCCCTTGGGGCTGTAGGTGGCGCGCCAGCGGTCGCGCTCCGCGGGCACCATGTCGTCGCCGAAGACCATCGAGAAGTGATAGGCCGGCGCGAACGCCTGGCGGATGTCGGCGCGCAGCAGCCAGCCGTCGAGCGCGCCGCAGGCGGTGCAGTTGTGCTCGGTGTAGTAGACGATCACCGGCTTGCCGGTGCCGCGTGCCTTGGCGACCGCGTCCATCACCGTAGGGTTGTCGTCGAAGCCCGGCGGCAGGTTGGTCGCGAACGCGCCCGGAGCGGCAGCGGCCAGGGTCAGGGCGGCGGCGGTGGCAACTGCGACGAAGTTCATGCGCTCATCTCCGGAACGGGACGCCAGGACCGTGAATTAAGTCACGAGGCCGGCCAAGCGTATGACCTGCGCACCGGGCCGCCAGCGCGGCGCGGACGAACGGGCAGGCGCGACGTCCGGACGGCGAGACGGCGTGTCGCCGTCGCCGCGCGCGCGCCGTCGGCGACCGGGCATCGGCCGCGGCCCGCCTGGGCGCTCAGATGTAGCCGTAGGCGCGCGAGGGCAGGCGGCGCATCGCCAGGCCCAGCGCGAGCGCCGCGCGGTCGCCCGACTTGAGGATGCTCTGGGCCAGCGGCAGCACCGCCGCCTCCTCGAAGCGCGCATGCGCGAGGTAGGACGACACCAGCTGCTCGATCACCTGCTCGTCGAGCTCGGCCGCCTTGCCTCGCCCGAGGCGACGCAGCGCGGGCTCGATCTTGTCCCACATCGCCTCGAGCTCGCGGTGCTCGCGCTCGAGCCGCGCGATCAGCGACTGCACCAGCCCCGCCTCGTCGCCCGGCGACGCGCTGTGGCGCAGGGACGGGAACAGCTCGCGCTCCTCCTCGTCGTGGTGCTCGAGCACGGCATCGTTGAAGAAGCGGTAGACGCCGGCGGCGCTCGCGCGCACGCCCTCGTCGAGCCCGCGCGCGGCGAACTGCTGCGGCAGCACGCGCAGCCGGTTCATCGTGTCGATGATGTGGACGTGCGAGCGGGAGAAGCTCTCGATCGCCTCGTCGGCGAACCCGTCGGCGAGCGATCGGTGCTCGGTGATTGCATTCATGGGGACCTCCCGGGTGTCGAGGCGATGCCACCGCCGCGGTGGCACATCGAACGGTCCATTTTCGGCCACCGCCCCGGGGCTCGGTTGACGCAGGTCAATCGGCGCGCCGCGCGCGCGCCGCCGGCCCGACACGCATCCAGCCGCGGCGCCTACCCGATCGCCGCCGTCGACTTCACCAGCGCGCGCAGCAGGTGCTTCTGGATCTTGCCGGTGGAGGTCTTGGGCAGCTCGACGAAGCGGATCTCGCGCGGGCACTTGAAGTGCGCGAGGTGGGCGCGGCAGTGCGCGACCAGCTCGGACGCGAGCGCCTGCTCGCCCGCGGCATCGGCCGGTCGGTGGTCGGGGCGCAGCTCCACGAACGCAACCGGCGTCTCGCCCCACTTGGGGTCGGGGCGCGCCACCACGCCCGCGCCCATCACCGCCGGGTGCTTGTACAGCGCGTCCTCGACCTCGATCGAGGAGATGTTCTCGCCGCCCGAGATGATGATGTCCTTGGCGCGGTCCTTGAGCTTCACGTAGCCGTCGGCGTGCAGCACGCCGAGGTCGCCGGTGTGGAACCAGCCCCCCGCGAAGGCCTCGCGCGTGGCCGCCTCGTTCTTCAGGTAGCCCTTCATCACGACGTTGCCGCGGAACACCACCTCGCCCATCGTCTGGCCGTCGCGCGGCACCTCGCGCATGGTCAGCGGGTCCATCACCGTGCAGCCCTCCTGCAGCTGGTAGCGGACGCCCTGGCGGCCGTTGAGATCGACCTGCTCGGCCAGTGGCAGCGCGGCCCACGCCTCATGCCTGGCGCAGGCCGCGGCCGGGCCGTAGACCTCGGTCAGCCCGTAGACGTGGGTCACCTCGAAGCCCAGCGTCGCCATCCCCTCGATCATCGAGGCCGGGGGCGCTGCGCCGGCCACCATCGCCCGGACGGTCCAGTCGATGCCGCCCTTGAATGCCGCGGGGGCTGCGATCAGCGTCGCGTGCACGATCGGCGCGCCGCAGTAGTGGGTGACCCGGTGCTCGCGGATCAGCCCGAAGATCAGCCCGGCATCGACCCGGCGCAGGCAGATGCTGGTGCCGGCCACCGCGGCCAGCGTCCACGGGAAGCACCAGCCGTTGCAGTGGAACATCGGCAGCGTCCAGAGATAGACCGGATGGCGCGGCAGGCTCCAGGCGAGCACGTTGCCGACCGCGTTCAGGTACGCGCCGCGGTGATGGACGACCACGCCCTTGGGGTTGCCGGTGGTGCCGGAGGTGTAGTTCAGGCCGATCGCGTCCCACTCGTCGCCGGGCATCGCCCACGCGTGGCCGGGGTCGCCGCCGGCCACGAAGGCCTCGTACCCGATCGAGCCGAAGCACTCGCCCGGGCCGTCGTACTCCGGGTCGTCGACGTCGACGACGGTGGGCACGCGCTTGCCGGCGGCCTCGAGCAGGGCGACGGCGGCGCTCGCGGCCGGCGCGAACTCGCGGTCGACGATCAGCACCCGGCTGTCGGAATGCTCGAGCACGAAGGCGACCGTGGCCGCGTCCAGCCGAGTGTTGATGCAGTGGAGCACAGCCCCGGACATCGGCACACCGTAGTGCGCCTCGATCATCGGCGGGGTGTTGGGCAGCATCACCGCGACCGTGTCGCCCTCGCCCATGCCGAGCGCCGACAGGCTGGACGCGAGCCGGATCGCGCGCTCCCGAAGTTGGCGCCAACTCCGGCGCAACGGCCCGTGGACGACGGCGCATCGGTCCGGATAGACATCCGCGGCCCAGCCGAGCAGCGACAGCGGGGTCAGCGGCACGTGGTTCGCGGCATTGCGGTCGAGCCCCTGGCGGTAGGGGTTGGGATGGGTCGGCATGGCGTCTCCCGGATCTGGGTCGGTGTTTCCGGGATTCTAGGCGGGCAGGGCGGCGGGCGGGCGCGCAGCGGGTGCGGAAGCTGGTGCAAGCCCTTATTGCAACGCAGCATGAAGCTGCTAGTCTGGCGCGTCAGGGATGCCCAAAAGGAGTCTCCATGCCCCATCTCGTCCATGTGCTTGGCGTCACCGACCGTGATGCACTGCACCAGCACTTCGCGCGGCTCCACACCGAGGACCTGCGCCTTCGCTTCGGACGGCTGCCCGATCCCGAGTGGCTACGCCACTACGTGGACGGGATCGACTTCACGCGCGACGCGGTGATCGGCGTGCGCGACGGCGCGGACCTGGCCGGCGTGACCCATGTCGCGCTCTTCGAGGGCGCAGCCGAGCTCGGCCTGAGCGTGCTGCCCGGCCACCGCCGCCGCGGCATCGCATCGGCGATGTTCGAGCGCGGCGTCCTGCACGCCCGCAACCGCGGCGTGGTCGAGCTGTTCGTGCATTGCCTGACCGAGAACCAGGCGATGCGACGCATCGCCCGCAACGCCGGCATGCGCATCCTGGTCGAGGGCGCCGACACCGACGCCTGGATCGAGCTGGCGCCGGCGACGCCGTTCACGCTCGGCCAGGAGTTGGCCGCGTACCAGCTCACCCTGGTCGACCTCGCGCTGCGCGCGCCCTGGCGGCTGGCGGCGGCGCTGACCGCGACCCCGGCCTGACGCCCCGCGGCGGCGCCTGCGCCCTTGGTATAGTCGAGCCGATCCGACACGCGCGCGGGAGCGCACCCATGTCCGTCGTAGCCCTGACCACCCCCGAGTTCGATGCCACGATCGGCGGCAACGACATCGTCGTCGTCGACTTCTGGGCCCCCTGGTGCGGCCCCTGCAAGGCGTTCGCGCCGGTGTTCGAGCAGGTCGCAGGCGACAACACCGACGTCAAGTTCGTGAAGGTGAACACCGACGAGGAAGGCGCGCTGGCCGGTCACTTCGGCATCCGCTCGATTCCGACCCTGATGATCTTCCGCGAGCAGGTCATCGTGTTCCAGCAGCCGGGCGCGCTGTCCAGGGGTGCGGTGGAGGACGTGCTGCGGCAGGTCCGCGAGCTCGACATGGTCGAGGTCAAGCGCGGATCGCAGCCGCACGCAGCGGGCGACTCGGCCGACGAGGCTTGAGGCCGGGACGGACGCCGCGGCGCCCGCGCAGCCGGATGTTGAGCAGCTCGACGCCCATCGAGAACGCCATCGCGAAGTACACATCGCCCTTGGGCACGTGATGGCCGAAGCCGTCGGCGATCAGCACCACCCCGATCACCATCCACATCAGGAACAGGCCGATGCGCCGCGCCAGCTCGCGCTGGGCGGGCAAACACGCGAAGCGGGTGCCGGTCGCCTGAAACACGGTGCGTGCGGCACGCCGCCGCGCGCCCGCCCGCCCCGGTAATTACGTACACTGGTCGACGAGCCCCGGCACCCTGGAGACCGCCCGATGAGCGACGAAGCGCTCGCCCGACTGCAACTGCCGCGACGCGCCATGGCACTGATCCTGGCAGGTGGTCGCGGCAGCCGCCTGCAGCAGCTGACCGACATCCGGGCGAAGCCGGCCGTGTACTTCGGCGGCAAGTTCCGCATCATCGACTTCGCGATGTCCAACTGCCTGAACTCGGGCATCCGGCGCATGGCGGTGCTCACGCAGTACAAGTCGCACAGCCTGCTGCGCCACATCCAGCGCGGGTGGGGCTTCCTGAAATCCGAGATGAACGAGTTCGTCGACCTGCTGCCGGCGCAGCAGCGCCTCGACGAGGCCTCCTGGTACCGCGGCACCGCCGACGCGGTGTTCCAGAACCTGGACATCATCCGGCACAACCGTCCCGAGTACGTGCTGGTGCTCGCCGGCGACCACGTCTACAAGATGGACTACGCGCGGATGCTGGTCGACCACGTCGAGCACGGCCAGCCCTGCACGGTCGGATGCATCGAGGTGCCGCTCGCCGAGGCGAGCAGCTTCGGCGTCATGAAGATCGACGGCAGCCACCGCATCCTGGACTTCGCCGAGAAGCCGGTGCATCCCGAGCCGATGCCGGGCCGCCCCGACATGGCGCTCGCGAGCATGGGCATCTACCTGTTCGATGCGCAGTTCCTCTACGACGAACTGCCGCAGCACATGAGCGGCGACAGCACCCAGCATGACTTCGGGCGCGACGTGATCCCGGCGCTGGTGCGCCAGGGTCGCGCGGTGGCCCATCCCTTCGGCCTGAGCTGCGTGAACGGCGCGCCGGGCAAGGCGGCGTACTGGCGCGACGTCGGCACGCTCGACGCGTACTGGGAGGCCAACATCGACCTCACCGCCACCGACCCCCTGCTCAACCTCTACGACCGCGACTGGCCGATCTGGACCTACCAGGAACAGCTGCCGCCGGCCAAGTTCGTGCACAACATGGGCGACCGCCGCGGCATGGCGGTGGAGTCGATGGTGTCGGGCGGCTGCATCGTGTCGGGCGAGCTGGTCCGCTCGCTGCTGTTCTCGAGCTGCCGCGTGCACTCCTTCGCGAAGGTCGGCTGGTCGGTGCTGCTGCCCGAGGTGCAGGTCGGACGCGGTGCGCGGCTCACCAAGACCATCGTCGACCGCGGCTGCGTGATCCCGGACGGCCTGGTGGTGGGCGAAGACCCGGTGGCCGACGCCGCGCGCTTCAACCGCACCGAAAGCGGCGTCACGCTGATCACGCGCGAGATGCTCGCGCGCCTAGGGTGATGCCGGCCGGGGCCATCCGCGTCCTTCACGTCGCCGCCGAGTGGTTCCCGCTGGTCAAGACCGGCGGGCTGGCGGACGTCGCGGCGGCGCTGCCCGAGGCGCAGCGCGCCGCCGGGCTCGACGCGCGGCTGCTGCTGCCGGGGCTGCCGGCGCTGTGCGGGGCGCTGCTCGAGGGCGTCGAGGTGGCGCGCGCCGGGCCCGCCTTCGGCGCGGCGCGCGTCACCCTGCTGCGCGGGCGCCTGCCCGGCAGCGAGGTGCCGGCCTACCTGATCGACGCACCCTGGCTCTACGCGCGCGGCGGCAACCCCTACCTCGCGCCCGACGGCCGCGAATGGCCCGACAGCCACCGGCGCTTCGCGCTGCTCGGCTGGATCGCCGCGCAGCTGGCCGAGGGCGCGCTCGACCCCGACTGGTCGCCGCAGGTGGTGCACGCGCACGACTGGCACGCGGCGCTCGCGCCCGCCTACCTCGCCGCGCACGGCGCCGCGCACACGAGCGCCGCCCGCGCGCGCAGCGTGCTCACCGTGCACAACCTGGCCTTCCAGGGCACCTTCCCGCCCGACCGGTTCGCCGAGCTGGGCCTGCCCGCCTGGATGTCCGGCCCCGCGGGCATCGAGTTCCACGGCGAGCTGCGCCTGCTCAAGGGCGGCCTGATGTTCGCCGACCGCATCACCACGGTAAGCCCCACGTACGCGCGCGAGATCCTCACGCCGGCCGAGGGGCACCAGATGGAGGTCGTGCTGCAGCACCGCGCCGATCGCCTGTCCGGCATCGTCAACGGCATCGACACCGCGGTCTGGAACCCGGCCACCGATCCCGCGATCGCCGCGCGCTACGACGCGGCGCGGCCCGAGGGCAAGGCGGCCTGCAAGCGCGCGCTGCAGGCCGAGTTCGGGCTGCGCGAGGAGTCGCGCGCGGCGGTGCTCGGCGTGGTGAGCAGACTCACGTCGCAGAAGGGCCTCGACCTGCTGCTGTCGGCCCTGCCTCAGTGGGTCGGCGCGGGCGGTCAGGTCGTGCTGCTCGGCGCGGGCGAGCCGGCGCTCGAGCATGCGTGGCGGGCCGCCGCGCAGGCCGCGCCCGACCGGATCGCGGTGCGGATCGGCTACGACGAGGCGATGGCCCACCGGATCGTCGCGGGCGCCGACCTGATCGGCGTGCCCTCGCGCTTCGAGCCCTGCGGGCTCACGCAGCTCTATGGCCTGCGCTACGGGACGCTGCCGCTGGTGCACCGGGTGGGCGGGCTCGCCGACACCGTGGTCGACGCCGACGAGGCGGCGCTGCGCGAGGACCGCGCGACCGGCTTCGCCTACGACGGCGCGACGCCGGAGGCGCTCGCCCAGGCGATGCGCCACGCACTGGACGGCTGGAAGCACCCGGCCGCGTGGCAGCGGGTGATGCGCCGCGCGATGGCGCAGGACACGTCGTGGCGGGCGCCGGCGGCACGCTACGCGGCGCTGTACGCGTCGCTGCTGGGCTGAGCCGGGGGGCGCCCCGCCAGCAGGCACGGCGTCGGCCACGACGCTCGGACGCCGTCGGCTCGCGCTCGGGTCGAGGCGGGTAGCCGCGCGCGCCGCGGGTCAGCTGACCGCGAACTGGAAGACCCGCTCCTCGCCCGGCACCTGACGGTCGATCTCCACCAGGCAGCGGCGCACCTCCCGCGCGGCGGCGGCATCGTGGCCCTGGGCGCGCATGCGCAGCAGGTAGACCTGCACGGTGGCCATCAGGACCATCGGGTTGGTGGGCAGCCGCTCGCGGGCGCGGTCCACAAGCTCGGCGGCCTCGTCGAAGCGGGCGCCCTGCAGGCACTCGAGCGCGCGGGCCACGTCGTCGGACACCGACTGGCTGGCTGGCCGCGCAACGGCGGACGACCTGCCGGGCGCCGCGCCGGCCGCGTCGCTCCCGGACGAGCCCCCCGCGGATCCGGCGAGCGCGCCGCCCTCGCCGCCGGTACCCGTCTGCGTCTGCCTGGCCGCCTGCTGCACGGATCGCGAGAACACCTCGGCGTCCAGCCCCGCCTGCGTGAGCACCTTGCGCTCGAGCGCGCCCGGCCCGGTGGGCCGCTTGCGCGACGCGATCGTCCTTGTCACGAGCGCCTCGGCCTCGGTGCGCATCCCGGTCGCGAACGCGCTGTGCGCCACCAGCATCGCCACGTTCTCGGGCGGCTTGACCGCATCGGTCAGGCTCAGCGCCCGGCGGCTGGCGATCAGCGCGGCCGGCGCGTCGCCCTTGGCGTGCAGCGCCTGCGCCTGCACCGCGGCGGCGAGCGCTTGCGACGGCGAGTCGGCGCTCTCCTGCACCGTCGAGACCAGCCGCAGCGCCTTGTCGGCGTCGCCCTGCGTGACGTAGACCTGGCCGAGCATGCCGACGTCGAGCAGGCTGCGGGTGAGCGAGGTGCTGGTCTTGCGGATCAGGTCGGTATAGCTCTGCTCGGCGGTCTCGAAGTCGCCGTGCGCGTAAGCGATCTCCCCCAGCGTGCGCATCCGCTGCGAGGTGGCCAGCTGCTCGAGCGCGGAGCGTGCCACCGCCAGCGCGCGCGCGGTGTGGCCCTGCTCCTGCAGCAACTCGATCAGCAGATCGTAGGCGCCACCGAGGAAGGGGTGGGCGCGCAGCGTGGCGCGCATCCGCTCGCTCGCCTGCTCGAGGCGGCCCGCGGCGCGCTCGCAGTGGCCCATCGCCACCTCCGCCCACGGGATGTCGGCCTTCAGCACCCAGGCCTGCTCGCAGATCTCCCGGGCCTGCCAGTAGCGGCCCAGGTCGATCAGCGCCTGCGCCTGCCAGCGCAGCAGCTCGAGCGACTGGCCGCCGGCCTCCTGCGCGAGCCGGCGGGCGTTGAGCAGCACCGCCTCGGCGTCGCCTCGCTCGGCTGCCTCGTAGAGCGGCGCGCGCACGCGGCGCATGCGCAGCGCCTGCTCGATACGCGGGTTCAGGGAGCCGGCGGTGAGGGGCTTGAGGACGAATCCGTCGGGCTGCCATTCGCGCGCGCTCTCGATGAGCGAGCGGTCCGCGTCGCCGCTCAGCATCACGAAGGCCGACGCGGGCTGCAGCAGCCGGCGGGTACGCACGTATTCGAGGACCTGGCAGCCGTCCATCTGCGAATGGAACCGCGCCTCGCACAGCACGAGGTCGAACTGGTCGAGTTCCATCAGCCGGATCGCGCGGATCGGGTCGCCCGCCTGCTGGATGTTGACCATGCCGATCGACTGCAGCAGGCCCTTGACCGCGGCCCGTGAAGCGGCGTTCTCGTCCACCACGAGCGCGTGCAGCCGGCCGTAGTCCGGGTCGGTCGCGGGGGGGGTCGCGGCGGCGAGTGCAGTGGGCATGGCCGCGAGCATCCCTGCGACGGCCGGCGCCGCGGATGACGAACGTCACAGGCGGGCGAAAGCCGTGGACGAGCGGCGGCCGGGGCGCGAGGAGCGGCGGATGCGCTGCCGCTCCGCGGGCCGCTCAATCGATCAGCAGCGCCGCGACGAACAGGCCCGCCATCATGAAGGTGACGACCACTTTGGCGACCGTCCCCAGCAGCAGCCCGACCCAGGTGGCGACGCCGACGTGCGCGGCGCGCACCGCGTCGCGGTCGGACACGTACTCGCCGATGGCCGCCCCCACCAGCGGCATGAACAGCAGGCCGACGAACCCGGTGAACAGGCCCAGCACCGTGCCGACCGCGGCGCCGATCACCGCCAGCCGGCTCGCGCCCGCCTTCTTCGCGCCGAGCATCGCCGACGCGTAGTCCGTGCCCCAGGCCACGAGCGTCAGCAGCCCGCAGACGATCACCGTGGCCATCGTGACGCGCTGGAAGTCGTCGATCCACGCGGCGAGGAGGATGCCCGCGAACACCAGCGCGGCGCCCGGCAGCATCGGCAGCACCGTGCCGACCACGCCCGCCACGATCAGCACCACAGCCAGGGTCCAGAGCAACGTGTCCATGCGGGCGAGTCCTCGACGTGAAGTGGCCCTCTCGCGACCGGGCCGGCCGCGCAGGCACCCGGTCAAGATGGGGGGCAGACCGGGCGGCGTCAAGGTGCGCGCGCCGCGGCCCGCAGGCCCGCTGGCCTCGGTATCATCGGCGCGGGCGGCGCGGCTGGGCGCGCCGAGGCACCGACGCGGCGCGCCGCGGGAGAGACGACATGGGCGGCGATCTGGCCACGGACGCACCGGACGGGCGCTACACGCTGTACGGCGGGCTGGGCTCGCCCTACTCGATGAAGCTGCGCGCGATCCTGCGCTACCGGCGCCTGCCCCACGACTGGGTGCAGCTCGGTACGCCAGGGGCGCCTGACGTGCTGTCGCGCGTCAAGGTGCCGGTGATCCCGGTGCTGCGCTTTCCCGGCGGCCGCCACGCCAACGACTCGACGCCGCTGCTGCACGAGCTGGAGCGGCTGCATCCGGGCGAGCGCTCGATCGTGCCGGCCGACGCCGCGCAGGCCTTCGTCGCGAGCCTGCTGGAGGACATGGCCGACGAGTGGGGCACCAAGGCGATGTTCCTGTACCGCTGGCTGCGCGAGCGAGACCAGCGGCAGATGAGCGAGTGGCTCGCCTTCGACCGCCTCGGCGGGCACGGCCTGCCCGCCATCCTCGAGCACGCGGCGCGGTTCCGCGACCGGCAGGTCGGCCGGATGGCGATCGTGGGCTGCACGCCGGCCAACGCGCCACTGGTCGAGGCGAGCGCCGACCGGATCATGGCGCTGCTCGAGTCGCACGTGACCGGCGAGCGCTATCTGTTCGGCACGCGGCCCTCGCTGGCGGACTTCGGCTGGCTCGGCCAGCTGTCGCAGCTCGCCGTCGATCCCACGCCCGCCGAGCACCTGCGGACGCGGTTTCCCTTCCTCTTCCGGTGGCTGATGCAGCTCGACGACGCATCCGGCGTCGAGGGCGCTTGGCGCGATCCGCAGGCGCCGCTGCCGGCGGCGGTCTCGGGCCTGCTCGCGATCGCGGCGGAGGTCTACCTGCCCTACCTGGAGGCCAACGCCGTCGCGATCGCGGCGGGCGCGCGGACGATGCGCTTCGAGGCCTGGGGCATGGCCTACGAGCAGGGCGTCGCCGCCTACCCGGTGCGCTGCCTGCTGGCGCTGCGCGTCGCCTACGCGGCGCTGGCGGCGGACGCGCGGGGCCGAGTGGACGCGATGCTGCCGGCGGCGGCGATCGCGTCGCTGGGGCGGGCGGGAGGCTGAGCCGCCACCCACCCGGGCCCCGATCAGACCCGCCGCGCCAGCGCCACCGCCGCCGCCGACCCGCGGCCCACCGATCCTGTCCAGAGCCGCAGCAGTGCACCGGTGCCCGGGCCGGCGCCGAGCGCCTCGTCGCGATGCGCGAGCTCGTCGAGCCGGCAGCGCTCCAGGTCGGCGCGCAGCGCCGCGCGCCGCGGATCGCACGGCATCGCGTCGAGCCGCTCGATCTGCTCGGCGTAGTGCCGGTCCACGAAGTCCTCCACCGCCGCGATCGTCGCGTAGACCGCCCGCGGGCCGGCCAGCGCGGGCAGCGCCCCGGTCAGCCAGCCGGCCAGCCGCCATGCCGGCAGCAGCCTGCTGTGGTACACAGCGGGCAAGTGTGTGCTTACAACAGACAGGTGCTCCAGCTCGGTCGCCAGGTGCCGCGTCGCGAACTCGCGCAGCGCCGGATCACGGGTGACGGCCAGGATGCCGCGGTAGATCCGGACCGCGCCCACCTCCCCCGCATGGTCGCTGCGCAGGTCGGCCACGACCAGCGGCGGCCATGGCGCCGCCGCCGCCCCCGCCGGTCGCCACAGGGCGCGCACGGCGAGGAAGGCCCGGTAGGCGGCGTCGAGCAGCGGGGGCATCGGCCACGTCGAGGCGATGCGCCCCAGCCAGGCGGTGCGCGGCAGCGCCCGCCACAGCGCCGCGAACCCGCCCATGCCGTCGACCAGCCGGCCGTCCGCAGCCCGCACGTGGAACCGGGCCAACGCCGCGTCGCGCGTCAGGTCGGGCCCGAGCGCCGCCTCGGGGCAGGCGGACGCATCGATCCATTCGCAGGCCTCGGCGCCCGGCTGACGCCGGTACATCGCGATCTCGCGCGAGCACACCGGGCAGGCGCCGTCGAAGTAGACGGTGAGGACGGGCGCGGCGGGCGGGGAATCGGGGGGCATGACGGGGCTGCGCGAGTGCGTGGGACGCGCATCATAGCCAGCGGGCGGCGGGCATCCCCGCATGGCAGCGGTCGCAGGCGGGGCAAGCCCGCAGCGCATGCGGATCGGCGGCAGCGTGGCGGGCGCCGTCCGGGGTCGAGGCGGGCGCGGACCGGGGCCGGGCCGGGGGCAGGTCGCTTGGCCGGGTCGCTTGGCCGGGTCGCTCGCTCAGGCCGGCTCGAACGACAGCGACAGCGTCCCGATCGGACCGTAGTCCGCGACGAACACGTCGCCCGGCGCGACCGCGGCCGGCACGATGCAGGTACCGGTGGTCACCACGTCGCCCGCCTTCAGCCCGGGGCCGTGCACGCGCAGCTCGTTTGCGATCCAGGCGAGCGCGAGGCGCGGGTCGCCCAGCGCCGCCGCGCCGCTGCCCTGCGCGACCGCGACCCCGCCGATCGTGGCACCGACCGGATGCCGGGACAGGTCGCGCGCTCGCCAGTCGTCGCCGGTGGCCTCGCCCAGCACGAGCCAGCAGGCGCAGGCGTCGTCGGCGATCAGCTGGGCCGCGCCGACCTTCAGGAAGTCCGCATAGCGTGAATCGGGCACCTCGACCGACGGGTGCAGCGACGCGACCGCGTCCATCACCTCGTCGAGCGCGTAGGCGGCCTCGCGCGGCGGCAGCGCGCGCGCCATGCGGAACGCGAACTCGACCTCCGCGACCCGCATCGCGTTGCCGGCGAGCGGCAGCACGGCGCCCGGACCGAGCACGCGGTCGCGCAGCAGCCGTCCCGCGAGCGGCCCATCGACGCCGATGTGCTGCTGGCCGGCCGTGCTGGTCGCGGCGATCTTCCAGCCGACCACCGGCTGACCCGAGAGGCGCGCCAGCTCCGCCTGGACCGCGTAGCCCTCGGCTCGGTCGGCGGGCCGGCAGGCCGGCGGCAGCGCGTCGAGGCGGCTGCGGTCGGTCCAGTGGCGCCACAGGAGGGCGGCGGCGTCGGTCAGGGCGGCGGCATTCATGGTGGCGATGTTAGCCGACGGCGCCGCGCGCGACGGGATGGCCCGCGCCGGATCAGAGCCGCAGGCCGATCGCGACGCGGACCATCGTCCCGCCGGCGAAATCCCAGTTTGCATCGCGCGCGACGCGCACGAAGGCGCTGCGATGGTCCCAGGTCAATGCGACGCCCATGCCGCTCGAGGGCTCGGCCTGCGACGGATCGGCCCGACCGCTGCGCCACGACAGGTCGATCCCGATCCGCTGCGCGGCGCCGACCCCCGACACCAGCACCGCGTGGGTGACGCGCTGGCCGGTGCCGAGCCGGTCGTCGCGGACCTGCCAGGCCGACAGCAGCGTGCCCGCAGACGGTCGCCAGCCGAAGCCCAGCAGCGTCGAGTCGTTCGGATCGAAGTTCAGGTTGAAGTAGGGCCTGAGGTTCGTGCGGCCGATCCCGACCAGCGCGTAGAGCGCGTCGTGGCCACCGGGGTAGGCGACCCAGGTCGCGCTGCCGCCGACGAAGCCGCCGGTGGCGACCTGAACCGACGGGACGAGCCGCCCGATCGGCAGCTTCAGCTGGCGCTCCCAGCCTAGCCGCCACTGGTCGACGCTCCCGTCCTGCTGCCGGTAGACGCCGACCCAGGCGGTGTCGTCGTCGTCGCTCGCGCGCAGGTTCGCGTCGAAGGAGACGCCGCCATCGCGGATCGCGTAGCGCCCGAGCGTGGCCTTCCAGGCGAACGCGCGTTGCGCGGACGGCACCTCGTTGCGCTCGACGTCGGCGCGGTCATCGAGCGCGAGCGCGGGCGCATGGGCGAGCGCGGCGAGCAGCACCGCGAGCGCGACGGCGCAGGCCCGGCCGGCCGGACGGCGGGCCGGGGCGCAGCGCAATGCGCTGCAGTGCGCTGCGGTGCGGTGCGATGACACGACGAGAGCGGCGGTCGCTTGCTGGGGCCACGGGGGTCGACGGGCGATCGTACGATGTTTCGCGCGAAGGGCCCATGCGCCGCGCTGCCACGCCCGCGGTCCGGATCCCGGCACCGCGGCGAGCGGACCGGCCCCCGGCCGGTCTACGATGGGGACTGTCCACGAGGAGACCCGACCATGCTGCATCCCCAGGCCCGCGCGCTGCTGGACCTCATCGAGCAGAGCGGCATGCCGCCGACGCACCGGCTGACCCCCGACGAGGCGCGCCGCTTCTACCGCGAGCGCCGCCGCTTCACGCAGCCCGACGCGCCGCCGCTGCCCGAGGTGCGCGACGTCGCGGCCGACGGCCCCCACGGCGAGATCCCGCTGCGCCTGTACCGCCCGCTGGCCACGTCGGCGGGCCCGCTGCCGGTGCTCGTCTACTACCACGGCGGCGGCTGGGTGATCGGCGACCTCGACACGCACGACGTGCTGTGCCGCGAGCTGGCGCTCGGCTCGGGCTGCGCGGTGGTCGCGGTCGACTACCGGATGGGCCCGGAGCACCGGTTCCCGGCCGCGGTCGACGACTGCATCGCCGCCGCGTACTGGGTGCGGCGCAACGCCGCGTCGCTCGGCATCGACGCGGCGCGGCTGGCGGTGGGCGGCGACAGCGCCGGCGGCAACCTCGCGGCGGCGGTCGCGATCGGCGCGCGCGACGCGGGCGACCTCCCGATCGCCTACCAGCTGCTGATCTATCCCGCGACCGACATGCGCCGCGTCGCGCCCTCGCACACCACCAACGCGCAGGGCTACCTGCTGACCGCGGACTCGATCCGGTGGTACCACGACCACTACATCGACGACGCCCGGCACGACCTCGACTGGCGCGCGTCGCCGCTGCTGCGCGAAGACCTCGGCCAGCTGCCGCCCGCGCTGGTGCTGACCGCCGGCTACGACCCGCTGCGCGACGAGGGCATCCAGTACGCCCAGCGCCTGACCGAGGCGGGCAACCGCGCGACCCATGTGAGCTTCGAGCGGCAGATCCACGGCTTCGTGCCGATGGGCCGGGCCATCGACGAGGCGAACGAGGCGGTGGCGATGTGCGCGGCCGCGCTGAAGCGGGCGCTCGCCGCGCGGGTCTGACGAACCGGCGCGGCTGCCGGGGCGGCGGTGGACGCCCGCCCGGTGCTGTCGGTCGGCAGTCTCGTCGGGTCGGTACACCCGTCCACCCGGTTGTCGAGGCGATGCCGGGTCAGCCGGGAGGATGACTGCGGCGCCGGCCCGACACGGACCGGACCCCGGGGGCGTCGACGCACTGCGGTCAGTCCCCGACGATCTCGAAGCTGCCCAGGGGCATCGCGACCCCGTTGACCAGCGCCTCCACCCGATGCAGGCCGGGGTGGTGGGTCCGGGTCGACATCTGCCGCAGCGCCAGCCGGTGCGACAGCGCGAGCATCGCGCCCGGCCCGAGCAGCGCCGAGCTCAGCTTGAAGACCTTCGAGCGGGCGGCGCCCGCGCGGGCCGGCGCACTCGCATACCCGATCCGCAGGTCGACCAGCACCGGCTGCGCCTCGTCAGAGGTCGAGGCGAGCCCGAATGCGATCGTGACCACGTCCCCGATGCGCGCCCGTGCCGGCGTCACGGACGGGGCCTGCAGCGCCACCCGCGCGCCCTTCGGATAGCCCAGCACCGCGAGCGCATGCGGGTCGCCGCGCTTGACCAGCGTGCGCAGCGCATGGCGGATCAGGCGCAGCCGAGGCGCGGGCGCGCCACGGGCCCAGCGCGTGCAGAGCTCGACCAGCAACGCGGGGTCGTCGCGCCCCAGGTCGTTCAGGTGGTTGGCCACCGAGCGCCGGACGTAGTCGTCGGGGTCGTCGCGCAGCCGCTCGAGCAGCGCGATCACCGGGCGCGGGTCGCGCTCGAACACCCGCAGCCGCGGCGCCCAGGGCAGGCGCGGGCGCGTGCCCTCGGAGACCAGCCTGCGCACGTGGACGTCGGGGTCGGCGGCCCAGCGCGACAGCACCTCGAGCATCGCCTCGGGATGGCGCTCGATGAAGGGCCGGATGCCGAACTCGAAGCTGAAGCGCCGCGTGATCGCGTGCATCGCCTCGACCGACGGCGCGAGATCGTCGAGGCCGTGCTCGGCGATCCAGAACACGTGCGGCAGGTACACGAACGACGCCATGCCGTTGCCCATCGTGCGCTCGGCGGGCGGGCCGAGCGAGCGCAGCACGACGTCGAGCGCGTCCGTGTAGCGGGGCGGCAGGTGCGCGGCCATCGCGCGGGCGATGTGGCGCGCCCGCGGCAGCAGCTCGAGCGCCTCGTAGCCTTCGAGCGCCTGCGCGACGAAGGCGCGCGTCGCGAAGGTCGGGTGCACCCGACCAATCATCGCGGCGATGCGCTCGGCGACCTCCGGGCCGTACTGCGACTTGAGGGTGTCGGCCATCGGCCCCGACGCTCAGCCCGCCGCGGCCATCGCGTCCAGGCCCTGCGCGAGGTCGGCGATCAGGTCGGCCGGGTCCTCCAGCCCGCAGTGCAGCCGCACCAGCGGCCCGCCGGTCCAGGGCGACGCGGTGCGCAGCGTGGCGATCTTGGCAGGCATGATCAGGCTCTCGAAGCCGCCCCACGAGTAGCCGATCCGGAAGAACCGGCGGGCCTCGCAGAGCGCCGCGAGCTGCGCCGGCCCGGCAGTCTTCAGCTCGAACGAGAACAGCCCGCTCGAGCCCGAGAAGTCGCGCTTCCAGAGCGTGTGCTGCGGATGCGAGGGAAGCGCCGGATGCAGCACCCGCGCGACCTCGGGGCGCGACTCGAGCCAGCGCGCGACCTCGAGCGCGGTGGCCTCGTGCCGGCGCATCCGGACGTCGGCGGTGCGCAGCCCGCGCAGCACCATGAAGGCGTCATCGCCGCCGACGCACACGCCCATCTGGCGGATCGCCTGCCAAAGCGGCAGCCAGTGCTCCTCGCGCACGATCGCCGCGCCCATGAGCAGGTCGGCATGGCCGCCCCAGTACTTGGTGAGCGGCAGCAGCGACACGTCGACGCCCCAGTCGAAGGGCCGCGCGAAGACCGGCGACGCCCAGGCGTTGTCGATCATCGTGAGCACGCCGCGGGCGCGCGCCACGCGGCAGATCGCCGGCACGTCCTGAATCTCGAAGGTGTAGCTGCCCGGGCTCTCGAGGTACACGATACGGGTGTTCGGGCGCAGCAGCGCCTCGATGCCGGCGCCCACCAGCGGATCGTAGAACTCGGTCTCGACGCCGTAGCGCGCGAGCATCGTGGTCGCGAAGCCGCGCGCCGGCCCGTAGACCGAGTCGCTCATCAGCACGTGGTCGCCGGGGCTGCAGTAGGCCAGCAGCGGCACCGAGATCGCGGCGAGCCCGGAGGGCATCACCGCGGCGCGGCACGCGTGCGGGCCGCCCTCGATCTCGGCGAGCGCGTCGGTCAGCGCGAAGGTGGTCGGGGTGCCGGCGGTCGCGTAGGTGCTGCGGTGCCGCTCGCCCTTCATCGCGGCTGCGCCCTCCGCGTCGGCCTGCGCGAGGGTCTCGAAGAGCACGCTCGAGGCGCGGGTCACCGGCAGGTTCACGGTGGCGACGCGGCGCTCGAAGCGCCGGCCGGCGGCGACGAGGCGCGAGGCCGGGGCCTCGTCGGCGGGCGATGGCGTATCGGGTGTCGGTGTCATCAACCGATTATAGATTCGGCCACCGTGGCCGTGCCCGACCGGCCGTGCCGCGCGGGGGTCGCGTGCTACGCTCGCCCGCCCCCATGGACGCCCCACCCGATCCCCGCCGCATCATCATCGGCGTGATGCTCGTGCTGCTGCTCGGCGCGATGAACCAGACCATCGTCGCGGTGGCCCTGCCGCGCATCGCCGAGCGCCTCGACGGCTTCGCGCTGATCGCCTGGGTCGTCAGCGGCTACCTGGTCGCGGCCACCGTCACCACCCCCATCTACGGCAAGCTGTGCGACCGCCACGGCGTGCGGATCGTTCTGATGGGCGCACTCGCCATCTTCGCGGCGGCCACGCTGGGCTGCGCGCTGTCGAGTTCGATGCCGATGCTGGTCGGGTTCCGCGTGCTGCAGGGCGTGGGCGGCGGCGGGCTGATCTCGAGCGCCCATGCGGCCATCTCGCAGGCGGTGTCGCTGCGCGAGCGCGGCCGCTACCAGGGCTACATCAGCAGCATGTTCGCGGTGGCGAGCGTGCTCGGCCCGGTGCTCGGGGGCTGGCTGACCGAACACCTGTCGTGGGAGTGGGTGTTCTTCGCCAACCTGCCGCTGGCGGTGGCCGCGCTGCTCAGCACGCACCGCGCGCTGCGCCCGCTTCCCATTCCCGGGCGACGCAGGCCGATCGACGTCGCGGGCGCGCTCCTGCTGTCGTCGGGCCTGTCGGCGCTGCTGATCGCGATCACCCGGGCCGGCCAGGGCCACCCGTGGTTCGACGCGCCCAACCTCGCCTGGCTGGCCGCAGCGGCGCTGTTGCTGTCGGGCTACGGCTGGCGCGAGCGCGGCGCCGAGGACCCGGTGCTGCCGCTGCCGCTGCTGCGCCAGCGCATCGTCGCACTCGGCCTGCTGACGCAGTTCCTCGCGCACGGCACGATGATCACCTTGACCGTGATGGTCCCGCTCGAGCTGCAACTGGTGTCTGGCATGGCGCCGGCGGCGGCCGCCGCGCAGCTGATCGCGCTGTCGCTCGGGCCGCCCTGCGGCTCGATGCTGGCCGGCCGCAGCATGGCCCGCACCGGCCGCTACCGGCTCCTGCAGACGATCGGTGCTTGCCTCACCTGCGCGGCGGTGTTCGGCCTGGCCGCCTCGATCGGGCTGCACGCGCCGCACGGCGCGGCACTCGCGCTGCTGTTCTTCGCGGGCGTGGGCTTCGGGATGCAGTTCCCGACGACGCTGGTCGCGATCCAGAACGCGACCCCGCCGGAGAGCCTGGGCTCGGCGATCGCGGCGGTGAACTTCGTGCGCTCGCTGGGCGGCGCGCTCGGCATCGCGGTGCTGTCCACCGCGCTGCTCGAGCTGCTGCGTCGCGGCGCACCCGAGCTGGCCGGCGGCACCGGCGGCGCCGACGTACTGCGGGCGCTGACCGAGGTCGGCGCCGACGGCCTGCGGGCGCGGATGCAGCCGGTCGCCGAGCGCTCGTTCATGCTGATCTTCGCGGCCTGCGGGGTCGGCAGCGCGCTGGTGCTGGCCCTGTTCCGCGCGATGCCAGAGCGCACCCTGCGCGGCTGAGCGCCGCCGCGCCCCGGATCCCGACCGGGCCGGGCTGTGGAAAACGCGGCGCTGCGCGCCGCGCGCCCGAGAAGGGGTCGGTGCTCGGGTACAATCGTTTCAGTTTCCATGTAGCCAACCGATCCGGGCCGCCGACTCGCTGCGCTCCTGCATCATCGGGAAGACGGGCCGCCTCGGTGGGTCGGTCCTCGCCGCTACTGCAGCGCCCAGCCTGCCCGCAGGCCGGACACGCTCCCCCCGGTCGATGCCCCCAAGTCACTCCGCGCTCTCCCCGCCCGCGAGCCCGCCGCAGGCCGACACCGCCCCGCCGACGGTGCGGGTGCAGTCGCGCCCCGCCCTCGAGCTCAAGGGCCTGTCGCATCCGGCGCTTCGCCTGGCGCTGCACGACGCATCGCCCGCGGCGCTCGCGAGCGCCTTCGCCCAGATCGCCGAGACCAGCGACGCCGGCTTCGAGTGGCAGGCGGTCGTGATCGACGCGAGCCGGCTCGACCCCGACGCCGCGCTCGACTGCGAGGCGCTGCTCGCGCAGGTGCGCGGCCTGCGGCTGCATCCGGTCGCGATCGCGGGTGCCCCCGAATCGCTGCGCGAGGCGGCCGAGCGCCTGCAGCTCGGCTGGCTGGCGGCGCTGCCCGAGCCGCGGCGCCGCGGCACGCCCGCCGACGGCGCCGACGGCACTCAGGCGGCGCCCGCCACCGACGCCGGGCCTGCCCCGGCGGCCGAGCCGGCGCCCGCCGAGCCCGCGGCCGGCGCCACCGCCGCCGCGCCCGACGAGCGCGCGCCGGACACCCCACGGCTCGAGGCCATGATCGTCGAGCGCCCCGTGCGTTCCGGCCAGCAGATCTATGCCCGCGAGCGCGACCTGATCGTGATCGGCGACGTGTCGCCGGGCGCCGAGGTGATCGCCGACGGCAACGTGCACGTGTACGGCACGCTCGGCGGCCGCGCGATCGCGGGGGCCCGCGGGATGCGCCAGGCCGCCATCTTCACCCTTGACCTGCAGGCCGAGCTGGTGGCGGTCTGCGGGATCTATCGAACCTTCGAGGACGGGCCGCCCGCCGCGCAGGCCGGCAAGCCGGTGCGGATCAGCCTCGAGACCGACACCGACACGCTGTCGCTGCGGACGCTGTGAACGCGGGCGGCATGCCGCCCGATCGAAAGACTGCACTTCGTAAAAGGAATGGCCAATGAGTGAAGTGATCGTGGTGACCTCGGGCAAGGGCGGCGTCGGCAAGACGACCAGCTCGGCCAACCTGTCGGCAGGTCTCGCCCTCCGCGGCAAGAAGGTGGCGGTGATCGACTTCGACGTCGGCCTGCGCAACCTCGACCTGGTCATGGGCTGCGAGCGTCGCGTCGTCTACGACTTCGTCAACGTGATCAACGGCGAGGCCACGCTGAACCAGGCGCTGATCCGCGACAAGCACGCGCCCAACCTGTTCATCCTCCCGGCCTCGCAGACCCGCGACAAGGAAGCGCTGACCGAGGCGGGCGTCGAGAAGGTCATCACCGACCTGAAGACGATGGGCTTCGACTACATCGTCTGCGACTCCCCGGCCGGCATCGAGAACGGCGCGATCATGGCGCTGACCTTCGCCGACCACGCGATCGTGGTGGTGAACCCCGAGGTGTCCTCGGTGCGTGACTCCGACCGGATCATCGGCATCCTCCAGTCGCGCTCGCGCCGCGCCAAGGAAGGCCGCGAGCCGGTCCAGGAGCGCCTGCTGATCACGCGCTACTCGCCGCGCCGCGTGCGCAACGGCGAGATGCTGTCCTACCTCGACATCCTCGAGATCCTGAAGGTGCCGCTGATGGGCGTCATACCCGAGTCCCAGCGCGTGCTCGAGTCGTCCAACTCGGGTGTGCCCGCGGTGCACGACGGGCAGTCCGAGGTCGCGCAGGCCTACGGCGACGCGATCGACCGTTTCCTGGGCCGGCAGGTGCCGCTGCGCTTCGTTGCCGAGGAAGACCGCGGCTTCCTGCGCCGCCTGCTCGATTCCGTCAGCCGCAAGGCCGCATGAAGGGGCCCGCCATGATGTCGCTACTCGACCGGATCCTGGGGCGTACGCCCCGCAGCGCGTCGCTCGCCAAGGAGCGCCTGCAGGTCATCATCGCCCGCGAAGGCAACCGTTCGTCCAACCCGGAGCTGCTGCACCAGATCAAGCAGGCCATCATCGAAGCGGTGTCGCGCTTCGTGCCGGTCAGGCCCGAGGACATCGCCATCGACCTCGACAGCGACCGCGAGATGGAGGTGCTGTCGGTCAGCGTGACGCTGCCCGACGGAAAACACCTGAGGGTCTGAAGGTCCGGGCGCACGGCACCGGGGCCGCGGCGCCGAGGCCGCGGTGCGCAATGGGTGGCTTGCGCCTGACGGCGCCGATCCGACGACCGCCGCGGACGTATCCGCGGCGGCTGCATCGAGATGTCTCCTCCGCCTCCGAATCATGTCGCAGGCTGGTCGGTCGCGATGCTGACCAGGATCCGCCGCCCACCGAGCGCGGCCCGAGAGCCGCCCGATCATCGGAGCGCCGGATCGTCGAGGCCGGATTATTCGGTGGCGCGCGCCGCGGGTCAAGCAGCTTCGATGTTGCGCTGCGGCAAGACCCGCGCCGCAAGCGGATTCCCGGGCGGTTCAGCCGGCCAGCGAGAGCTTGTACTTCGTGCGCGAGCGCAGCAGCCGACGGTGCAGCAGGACGTAGAGCGTCGCGAATACGACCATCGTCACCGCCTGCATGAAGGTCGAGTCGTAGAAGATCGCGCCGCTGGCCGCGGCGCAGGCGTGCAGGCACCACAGCAGCGGACTGGCCAGGCCGTTGGGGGCGCTTACGCGGACGGGCGCGACGGGCCCCGTGGGCGGCGTCCAGTCCATCGCCCAGACGCCCGCCTTGCGCAACGCGCGGTACTTCAGCAGCCAGTGCAGCCGGGTGCGCACCAGCTGGTGCAGGTGCGACTGGTCGGGCTCCATCGTGGAGAGCCCGGTCCGCGAGCGGCGCCAGATGCTGTAGAGCGTCTCCCAGACGGGCAGTGCCGCGGTCGTCAGGCCGATCCACGGGCTGACCTCGGGGTGCGCATGGACCAGCCGCAGCAGCAGCGCCGCCGACAGGAACCCCAGCGCATAGGCGCCGCCGTCACCGGCGAACAGCCGCGCGCGCGGCCAGTTGAAGGGCAGCCAGCCGAGCGTGGCCACGCCGAGCAGCACGGCCAGCGAGAACACCTTCTGGTCGCCCACCGAGGCCGCGATCCAGGCGACGGCGGCGAGCGTGATCAGCGAGACCCCGGCGAGCAGCCCATTGAGCCCGTCGACGATGTTGTAGGCGTTGGCCGCGCCCACGCAGGCGAAGACCGTGAAGGTGATCGCAAAGCCCCAGTTCTCGAACAGCGGGTCGAGCGCGGGCACGCCGATACGATCGAGCACCGTGTGCCGCACCTGCAGCACGATCACGCTGCCCAGCGCCAGCCAGAACAGCCGCTGACGCGCGCCGATGCGCTTGGTCACGTCCTCGGTGAACCCGATCAGCGCGACCGGCGCAAGGCCCATCAGCAGCAGCGTCGCCGTCTGCACCGACACCGCGGGCGGCACCGCGCCGAACCACACCAGGTGCACCAGCCCTGCGACGAAGCCCGTCACGATCGCGAAGCCGCCCACCCGCGGCACCGGCTCGCGATGGATCTTCTGCGGCATGTGAAGCATGGTGTCGCCGGTGAATCGGATGTGCAGGCGGCGGGTCAGGACCAGCAGCAGCGAGACACTGAAGGCAACGGTCAGGGCGAGGGTCGCGCTCGCGAGGATGGGGGCGAGGCTGGTGGCGGGGGCCATGGGCGAGGGAGCGAGTGCAGGCGGGGGGGCGGTTCGCGTCTGGTGCTTCGGCGGCCGACGGAAGAGCGGGGTGTCCACCGTGAACTTCGTCACCGGGCGCACGCCGCTTGAGCAGCACCCAACAGGAGGCGGGCAGGAAGGGATCGACGGAGGCTTCGGTGTCGAGCCGGGGGGCGAGGGGTGACCGCGGCGTCTAACCCGTTCCGCCCATGAAGGCGCCGGCCGCGCCCGATCGCGCGCCCCGGCGGGCGCTACGTCCCTGCTGCCAGGATCAGCGGGCCTGACCGCCCGGGGCCGTGGCGCGGATGAAGGCGACGTACCAGGCCATGGCCGCCTCGAGCCCCGCGTTCACATCGTGGGTCGGGGCGTAGCCGAGGAGGCGCGCCGCCTTTGAGACGTCCGCGAGTGAGTGCCGTACGTCCCCGGCTCGAAAGTCCCTGAAGCCCGGCTCGGCTACGAGCTGTGTGCCGAGCAGCTGCGACAGGCGCGCGCGGATCTCGCCGAACAATTCCAGGAGCGTGGTGCGTCTGCCCGCGGCGACGTTGAAGACCTCGTGTCCGGACGGCAACGTCGGGGCGAGCGCAGCGCGCAGGTTGGCCTGCACGGCATTGGCCACGTAGCAGAAGTCGCGGCTGGTCTCGCCGTCGCCGTTGATCCAGACGGACTCGCCCTTCAGGATGGAGGCCGTCCACTTCGGGATGACTGCCGCATAAGCCCCGTCCGGATCCTGGCGCGGTCCGAAGACGTTGAAATAGCGCAGGCCAACGCATTCGATGCCGTAGGTGTGCGCGTAGACACCCGCGAGCAGCTCGTCGATCGCCTTGGTGGCCGCGTAGGGCGACAACGGTCTGCCCGTCTGGTCCTCGACCTTCGGCAATGCCGGGTGGTCTCCGTACACGGAACTCGACGAGGCATAGACGAACCGGCGAACACCCGCCTTGCGAGCGGCCGTGAGAAGCTGCGCGAACCCGGTAGCGTTGGAGCCGAACGAGCGCATCGGGTCCTCGATCGAGCGCGGCACCGAGCCAAGTGCAGCCTGGTGCAGGACCATGTCGACACCAGCCGTCGCCCGATCGCAGGCGGCCGCATCGGTCAGGTCGGCCTCGATGAACTCGAATTGCGACCAGGCAGCCTCCCCGACCACAGCCCGTACATCGTCTAGGTTGCGCCGATATCCAGTGGAGAGATTGTCGAAACCGGTGACGCTCTGACCGCCAGCCAGCAGCGTCTCGACGAGATGGGATCCGATGAAGCCCGCAGCGCCGGTCACCAGCCATCGCTTCGCAGGCTGCCCGGCAAGCAGCGCGACCGGGCTCACAGTCGCCAAACGAGGTGGCCCAGCTTCTCGAGCTTCGCGCGGTCGTAGGAGGCCTTCACGTCGGCGAACACGCCGCCGCGCACGAGCTTCGCGGTCAACTCGTCCAGGGGCATGCTGCGGTAGTGCGCATGGCTGACGGCCGCGACGATCGCCTTCGCAGGCGGAAGCTCGGCCCAGGGCACCAGTGCAACCCCGTACTCGTGCATCGCCTCTTCGGGGGACGCGATCGGATCGTGCACGTACACCTTCATCCCGTATGACTCGAGCTCGCGAATCACATCGATGACCTTGGAGTTGCGCAGGTCGGGCACGTCTTCCTTGAACGTGAGCCCCAGCACGATCACCGCCTGACTGGTCACGGGCTGCGCGTTCTGGATCAGTCGCTTGACCACCTGCTCGCCCACGAACTTGCCCATGCCGTCGTTGATCCTGCGCCCGGCCAGGATCACTTGCGGGTGGTATCCCAGCATCTCGGCCTTGCGCGTCAGATAGTAGGGATCGACGCCGATGCAATGACCTCCGACGAGGCCAGGGCGAAAGGGCAGGAAGTTCCATTTGGTACCGGCCGCCTTGAGCACCTCGGTGGTGTCGATCCCGACACGCTCGAAGATCAGCGACAACTCGTTCATCAGCGCGATGTTCAGGTCGCGCTGCGTGTTCTCGATCACTTTGGCCGCCTCGGCGACCTTGATGCTGCTGGCACGGTGGACGCCCGCCGAGATGACCGCCTCGTAGAGCTGCCCCACCTTGTCGAGTGTCGCCGGTGTGTCGCCCGACACCACCTTGACGATGCGCGTCAGCGTGTGCTCCTTGTCGCCCGGATTGATCCTCTCGGGCGAGTAGCCGACGAAGAAGTCCTTCTTCCACTTCAGCCCCGAGGCCTTCTCCAGAACCGGGATGCAAACCTCTTCCGTCGCGCCCGGATAGACCGTCGATTCGTAGATCACGATCGCACCAGGCTTGAGATTGGCGCCAACGCTGCGACTCGCCGAGAGCAACGGCCCGAAGTCCGGTTGGTGCGCCAGATCGACCGGTGTCGGAACCGCGACGATCACATAATCCGCCGCCTTCAGCATGGCCGCGTCATGGGTGACCGTCAGCCGGTTTGCGGACTCGAACTGCTGGCGGCTCACTTCGCCGGTCGGGTCTTCGTGCCGACGGAAGAGCGCAACCTTCTGCTCGGCTACGTCGAAACCGATCGTGTCGAACACACGACCAAACTCGACTGCGAGTGGCAGCCCGACATATCCGAGCCCGACAACCGCGACCGTCCCCATGCTGGTTCGTCCGTCCAATGAAGTCGCCCTAGTGTAGGGGCAGCCGTCGGGACTGTTCCCCGTGACGACCGCGGTGCAGATAGCGGCACCACTGCTGCCGACGGACGGCGTACTTCGTCGCGTCGACGCCTCTTTGACACTGGACGGAGGACGCTCCGGCGGCGAGGAGCGCCACCGCGAGCCCAGTGTCCGCCTCGACCTGCCGGAGCAAGCTGCATCCGAACCGCAGCGTCTTCGTTTCGCCGGATCCCTGCGCTCGCCCGACGACCGCGACGCGGCCACCGTCTCGAAAAAGCCGGGCCATGCACCGGGAATTCGAGCGATCGACCAACGCCTCGTCAGGGGCCGCGCCGCCCTTCGGGTTGGCCGCCCCGCCTGACGGCATACCGGTGCTGCGGCTCCCGATTGAAGCCTAGGATCGATCCATGCTCCGACTCTCACCAACCGGACCCGCGGGCGTCTCCCCCAGTGTGTGCCTGTGCGCGAACACGACCTGGTACGTCGTGAACTTTCGGGCGCGTCTCATCGAGGCCCTCGTGGCGGACGGCCTGAAGGTGGTGGTCGTCTCGCCGACGGATCGCTATGTCGAGCGACTCGAGGCACTGGGTGCCGTTCACGTGCCGATGCGGATCGCCAACGCTGGCACCAACCCCGCGGCTGAGATCCTGTCGTTGCTGCGCCTCGCATCGACGCTCTCGCGACTGCGCCCGTCGATGGTCCTGACATGGACGCCCAAGGTCAACATCTACGTGTCGCTCGCTGCGAGGGCACTCGCGATTCCGGTCGTCGCCAACGTGTCCGGCTTGGGACGCGCATCGATCTCCGGCGGATGGCTTGCGCGGGTGACACACCTCCTGTATAGAGCTGCGCTGCGATGGCCGAGGACGGTGTTCTTTCAGAATCGCGACGACCTCGCCGCCTTCGTGCACGATGGTCTCGTCGATGCCGCGCGGACACGCCGGTTGCCGGGATCGGGCGTGGACACCACGCGCTTTCGCCCCGCCCCCCGAACCGGTTCAGAGCGACCCTGCTTCCTGCTGGTCGCGCGTCTGATGTGGGACAAGGGCGTCGGGGAGTTCGTCGAGGCAGCTCGCCTCGTGAAGTCCACGCATCCCGATGCCCGCTTTTGCCTGGCTGGCTTCGTCGACGTCGACAACCCCTCTGCGATCTCCCGCTCGGTCGTCGCCTCCTGGGAGTCGGAGGGTCTCATCGAATACCTGGGCTCGTTCGACGACATGGTGCCCGTGTATTCCGGTGCCGCCTGCGTTGTGTTGCCGTCTTACCGTGAAGGTATGCCCCGCTCGCTCCTCGAGGCGGCGGCGATGGGCAAGCCCGTGATCACGACGGATGTGCCCGGATGCCGTGAAGCGGTCGTGCCCGGCACGACCGGCTGGCTCGTGCCGGCGCGCGACGCTCGGGCGCTCGCGGGGGCGATGATCGAGTTCCTGGACACGTCGGCTGCCGAACGCGATGCGATGGGCCTGGCGGCGCGAGCACGTGTTGTCGCTCAGTTCGACGAAACCGTGGTCATCGACGCCTACCGATCCGTGATCCACACCGCGTTGTCCGATGTTCGACACACCGCAGTGACATGACTCCCATTCTACTGCTCGAGATCAATGAAGTTCCGTGGCGGCTGATCGACCGCTATCGCGACGATCCGTCACTGCCGAACCTCAGGGAGTTCTTCGACCGTTCGACACAGTTCACATCGGTCGCGGTGGATTCGGGCGAGCTTTCACCTTGGGTCACCCGGCCAACCCTGCATCGCGGCATCAGCAACGAACGGCATCGGGTGAGGGACCTCGGACAGGATCCAGCGACCTTCCTCGGTACGACCATCTGGGAAGATCTGCGCGCGGCCGGACACAGCATCGGTGTCTGCGGTTCGCTCCAGAGCTGGCCACCGATCGACCCGGGCCCGGAAGGCTTCTACATTCCGGATACCTTCGCGCAGGATGCACGATGCATTCCGGATCATGTGGTGGCGTCCCCGGACGTGGTGTAGAAGCTGAGCGGTAAAGGCGGGCCCTTGCGGGGGTCATCGGTTCGTCCGGTAGGGTTGGAGTTACGAGGCTTCAACCAAACCGAATAGGTGAACCGATGACCGACGACAGGATGG
>CAYNRU010000033.1:0-46646 GCA_964399635.1 uncultured Bordetella sp. | reverse complement strand
GGGTCGCACCGCGCGATCACGCCATGGGCCCGGTGAGCTTCGCGCCGAGGCGCTCGGCGGTGATCTCGTCGTGGTCGTCCGCCGCACGGCGCACCCGATATGCCACCGATCAGTCGAAGCTTGCCGCCGGTACTGCGTTTTCGAGAACGCGCTTTTCTGGTCGCAACATTCGGTTCGAAGCGGGGCGGGCACGCCGTCACGGGACGGCGAACGAACCCGAAAGAGGGAGCGGCAATGCAAATGACTCGACTGGCGACACTGATCGCCACTGGAATGCTCGTCGCAGCCTGCGGCGGCGGCGCGGGCGAACCCGACGCTCCGGCCGTGGCGACCGGAGGCGGCACCCCGCCCGTCGGCACCTCGCCCGTCGGCACCCCGCCCGGCGGCACCCCGCCCGGCGGCACCGATGCCGGCGCACCGGTCGTCAAGGGAGTGGTCGCCACCGGCGCCGCCTTGGCCGGCGCGGCCGTCAAGGCCTACGACTCGCGCGGCGTCGAGGTCGGGTCGGGCACGACCGGCGCCGACGGTGGCTTCTCGGTGACCCTGACCCAGACGGGTGTGGCACCGTACGTGCTGTTGGCGGAGAAGGACGAGATCCGGCTCGCCGCGATCTTCACCGCCTCGGCCGATGGCAACGTCAACGTGACGCCGATCTCCGATGCGGTCGTCTCACTGCTCTACACGCAGGGCTCCGACGTCCTCGCGCTGCTGCAGGCCGGCACCGCCGCGCCCACCGCGGCCGCCGTGGCCTCGAAGCAGGAGATGCTTCGCGCCGCGCTGCAGCCGCTGCTCGCCGCGGTCGGCGTGCGATCCGACCCGTTCACCGGCGCCCTCACGACGAACGGCACGAACCTCGACAAGGTGCTGGACTCGCTCACGGTCGCGAAGTCCCTCGACAAGGACGGCACCGCCCGCGTCGAGCTGACCTTCAAGACCGCGACCGATCCGGTCAACGCATCGGCCGACAACCCGACCATCACCCTCTCGAACACCAGCGACCTGCAGGCGGTCACCGCGCAGGCGGCGGCCGTGTCGATCTCCGCCAGCGACTTGCCGCCCGACAGCGCCGGCGCGCTCTACCAGGACTTCATCGACCGGCTCAACGCCTGTTACGCAGAGCCGGTCGAGACCCGCAGCGACCGCAGCGCCAACCTGCTGTCGCCCGTGTGCCGCGGCCTGTTCGTCGATGCCGACCCGGCGCGTTACCTGCACGGCGGCGCGCGGGTGAGGGCGGGCGGTGCGTTCGGCGGCCTGTTCACCTACGGCGGCAGCGTCGTATTCAAGGCGCTGACCCGCGCCTACCTCGTCCAGGACCTGGCGGGCGCGCGCTCGGCCGACGGCAAGGGCCGCGCGATCGTCTCGACCTCCTGGATCAACACCGACGGCAACCGCGAGAACATCGCGCTGTACGTGACCCGGTACGTGCTGGACGGCAAGGAGGTCCTGGGCGCCTCGGGCGACCAGAACACCTACGGCTTCTTCGTCAACTCGCACAACCAGAAGCGCGAGTTCCCGCTGCGCGACGGCGCCGACCTCGACTATGTTCAGGGCAACTGGCTGATCGCCGTCAACGACGTCGTCGCCGCCGGCGTCAGCGCCATCGACTTTGTGCGCGTGACCTCGCCGAGCGGCAAGCTGATCGTGATGGCGCCGGGCCTGGGCGGCGCCCAGCGTGACCTGCAGATCTGCAAGCGCGGCGAGGTGGTGCAGGACCCGGCGCGCGGCCTGATCCCGGCGCTGACCGACTCGGGCGCGTTCTACTGCTCGGGCTCGAAGGCGATCACCGTCACCGAGCGCTTCGTGAGCGACGCCGACACGCGCCTGCCCTCGCAGACGATCACCAACGCAGGCATCATCCGGCCGCTCAAGCAGGTTGGCGGCGAGTTCGTACCCTACACGCCGGGCGACGAAGAGGTGTCCACCTGGAAGTCGATGGGCCTGTGGCGCGCGGAGTACCACTTCCGCGATGCGCGTCCGGTGCTGGTGCAGCGTACCTGGTCGGCGGCTCGCCCCATGACCACGGCCGAGCTGCTCGGGCCGAGCGGCCCCGAGCGGCAGGTCGGCCGGCTCACGAACGTCGATGCCATCAAGGCGCTCAAGACCGCGTCGGTGCTCACGCCCTGCCATCCCACCGACACCGCCTGCATCCCGGCCCAGGCGCCCGTGCCTGCGCCGGCCGCCGGTGGCTTCCCGATGACCTGGACGGCGGGCTCGGTGCCGATCACCTCGCTGTGGGTGTCGGGCTCGCTCAATGGCAAGCTGTACGCCGCCGACCCGGCGACGGCTGCCTTCAAGACCTGGGTCAGCAGCAACGACAACGTCAGCGCGGGCTCCCCGCCGGCCACCCGCTCCTCCGCACGCTGGGACGACCAGCGGACGGTGGCCTCGTCGACCACGTCGATGCAGGTGTTCTGCTCGCGCCAGTCGCTCGCGGACAAGCATTGCGCGGACGCCGTGGGCAGCGGTCAGGTCGGCGGCTACAACCCGTACACCTGGATGAGCTACTCCGAGCTGTGGGGCAAGGACGCCGAGCAGCGGACGCTGATGCGGTCGTACAACTGGTACAGGCCGGTGATCGCGTCGCAGTGATCGCAGGGTGGCGGCAGGGGGGCCGGCTCGCGCCGGGCTCCGCTGCCGCCGGTGACCGGCAGAAGAAGCCCGCGCTCGTGCGGGCTTCTTCGTTTGCGCCGACCCGACGCCATGGCGGCGGCCGGGACCCTTGCGCGGGAGCAGTCCCGGCGGCGGTACCCGATTCCGGTCGAGCCGCGTTGCTACACTGACCCGTTGGGCGGGGTTGCCGGGCCAGACGGCTCCGGCCGCCTCGAAGCCCCGCGGCCGGCGACCGATACGCCGGTGCAGCGAGCCCGTCATCACGGAGAAGCCCACGTGTCTGCTCGACATCCCCGCCCCGCAGCGCCCGCTGCCCCATTGCCCGCCCGCCGCCGGACCGCGACGACGCCGGCATCCGGCGCGCCGGCAACGCAGGCAGCCAAGGTGTCGAGCTCGTCGACCGTCTCGCCCCTCGCGACCCGCGCGCACGTGGAAGCGGCCTACCTCAAGAAGCCCGCGCACCTTCGCACCCGCGCCGAGCGCCTCGAGGCGGGCCGGTCGTTGCGCGCAGTGTGTCCGCGCGAGTCGCATGCGAAGGTGCCGCCTGCGGATGGCCGCGCCGATCCGATCGATCTGCTGATCGCCTCAAGCGAAGGCCGCATCGAGGAGCTGGTCCCCATCCGCTACGGCCGCATGATGGTCTCGCCGTTCGCCTTCTACCGGGGCGCGGCCTCGATCATGGCGGCCGATCTTGCGAGGCTGCCCAGCACGCACCTGGCCGTGCAGTCCTGCGGCGATTGCCATCTGATGAACTTCGGTGCGTTCGCATCGCCCGAGCGGCGCATCGTGTTCGACATCAACGACTTCGACGAGACGTTTCCAGCGCCCTGGGAATGGGACCTGAAGCGCCTGGCGGCCAGCTTCGTGATCGCCAGCCGTCACAACGGCCACAAGCCGGCCGACTGTCGTGCCGCGGCCGCGCGAGTCGTCAGCAGTTACCGGGATCGATTGCGCGAGCTCGCCTCGGTCAGCACGCTGTCGGCCTGGTACGCCTACGTCGATTACGAGCAGCTCATCGAGATCACCGAGGACGAGGAGCTCAAGCGCCGTCGGCGTCGCTTGCTCGACAAGGCGCTCGCCCGCGACTCGACGGCCGAGTTCGTCAAGCTGGCGCATGTCGACGACGGCCTGCCCCGCATCAAGGACGCGCCGCCGCTGATCTTCCATCCCGAGGCGTGGCGCAGCGCTGCGTTTCGCGCCACGATGGACGAGAACCTCTCGCGCTACCGTGCCTCGCTGCCGCCGGACCGACGGGTGCTCCTCGACCGCTACGAGCTCGCCGACCTGGCGGTCAAGGTGGTGGGCGTCGGCAGCGTCGGCACCTTGTGCGCGCTGGGCTTGTTCTTCGCGGCCGAGGACGATCCGCTCTTCCTGCAGCTCAAGGAGGCCCGCAGCTCGGTGCTCGCGCCCTATGTGGATGCGCCGCCGTTCGCCTCGGAGGGCGAACGCGTGGTCTTCGGCCAGCGACTGATGCAGGCCGCCTCCGACATCTTCCTCGGCCATTTCATCGGCGTGAGCGACACGCACTACTACGTACGCCAGCTGCGCGACGTGAAGGTCAAGCCGATGGTCGAGATCTTCACGCCGCAGAACATGCGCGGCTTCGCACGGAACACCGGCTGGGCGCTGGCCCGTGCGCATGCGCGGTCGGGCGATCCCGCGCTGATCGCCGGCTACATCGGCGATGGCGAGGCCCTGTCGGATGCGATCGCCGAGTTCGCGATGCATTACGCCGATCTGAACGAACGCGACCATTCAGCGCTGGTCGCGGCGACGCGGTCAGGCCGGGTCGAGGTCACGCTCGAGAGCGACTGACCTCGCCCCGGTAGGGCGTGCCGCCCGGTGTGCGATGCGCTCACGCGGGTGGCATGGAGGCGCTTCGCCAACCCCCGGCGGCCGCAGCTCGGTGGACTCGATGCGCCCGTGCGCTCCGCGTCGTTTGACGCGGCTCGCGCTGCGCGGCTAGACTGCGCGTCGCAGTGGGGGTGCGGCCGTCGGCTGCGCTGTGCCGGGCCTCCGGACCCGGTGATTGCTCGTCTTGCCGGCAGCTTGGAAGCTGAACTGCCGAAGGCGGCTGGAACGCCCCTCGTAACCGGAGACCGCCTGATGCGACCCACCCTCGGCTTCGTCGGCATCGGCCTGATGGGCGAGGCAATGACCCGACGGCTGCTCGACCGCGGTTGGCAGGTGACGGTCTGGAACCTGGAGCGCGAGCGGCTCGACCTGGTGATCCCGCATGGCGCGCAGGCGGCCGCGTCGCCGGCAGCGGTCGCCGCCGCGAGCGATGTGGTCCTGATGTGCGTGCTCGACGGCAAGGCTGTCCACGACTGCCTGTTCGGCGACGGCGGCATCGCGACCTCAAGCCAGGCCCGCGGCAAGCTGCTGATCGACCTGTCCACGATCGATCCGTCGTCGACCCGCGACATGGCGGCTCGCGCCGCCGCCGAGGCGGGTCTGCGCTGGATCGACTGCCCGGTGTCCGGGGGGCCCGGCGCGGCGCGCGACGGCTCCCTGACCATCATGGCCGGGGGTGACGCCGACGACTTCGCGCGCGGCGCTGCAGTACTCGCCGAGCTCGGCGGCAACGTGACCCGCATGGGTCCGTTGGGCGCCGGACAGACCACGAAGATCATCAACCAGGCGATCGTCGGCGCAGGGTACGTGCTGATGACCGAGGCGGCGGTGCTGGCCGAGGCGGCTGGCATCGACGCGGCGCGCCTGCCGGAGTGCCTCGCAGGCGGCTTCGCCGACAGCGCGCTGCTTCGAAAACTCTACCCGCGGATCCAGCAGCGGGAGTTCGATCCGCCGACCGCCTACACGCGCCAGCTGCTCAAGGATCTGAAGGCGGTGACGGCGTTCGCGTCGGATCATGCGTGTCGCCTGCCGCTGGTGGAGCAGGCGACCGCCCGCTTCGCGGAATATGTCGCGGCGGGTCATGCGCTGGACGATCCCGCGTCGCTGATCAGGCTCTACGAGGCCGGGGCGACGAAGCCCGAGTGAATGCCTGACCAACCGCGACGAACGCGGATGCATCCGCCGTTCAGCGTCGGCCCGCGGGAACCCGATCGCAGGCCGTGTATCGAGTTCGATCCTACAAGGAGACTAATCATGAAGAGACGAAGCTTGTTCGGTATGGGCGCGCTGGTGCTGGCGTCGGCGATCGGCCTGGGTGTGAGCGCTGCCGCCGAAGCCCAGGTGCGCATCCGGTACGCCCATGTAGGCTCCCCCGGAGACATCCAGCATTGGTACGCCGATGAGATCGCCAAGCGCGTGAATGCGGAGACGGGTGGCCGGGTCGTCATCCAGGTCTTCCCGAACTCGCAGCTCGGGGGCGTCCAGGAAACGATCGACGGCGTGCGCAGCGGCGCCATTCCGATGGCGCATCACGAGTTCGCCTCGCTCTCCCGGCTGCTGCCGGAGATCGCCGTGTTCGCCGCGCCCTATGCGTACCGCGACGGCACGCACGCGATGGCCGCCACCGACCCGGTGTCGTCCGAGGTGATGAAGGAGGTCAACGACAAGCTGATCTCCTCGGCCAACATCCGGATCATCGGGCGGCTGTATCGCGGCGCCCGGCAGATGACCGCCAAGATGGCCGTGTATTCGCCGGCCGATCTGAAGGACAAGCGCTTCCGTGGCGTGCCGCTGCAGCTCTGGACGACGATGATCAAGGGCATGGGCGCGATTCCGACGCCGGTCGAGGTCGCCGAGCTGCCGACTGCGCTGATGACGGGCATGGTGATCGGCCAGGAAAATCCGCTGACGATGATCAACGCCAACAAGCTCTTCGAGGTGCAGACGCACGTCATGATGACGAGCCACATGCAGAACGTCCTGCCGCTCTTCATCAACGAGAAGACCTGGCAGTCGATCCCGCAGGCCGATCGCGCGATCATCGAGAGGGTCACGAAGGACGTCGGCGCCGAGACGCTGAAGATGGGCAACGAGGCCGAGGCCAAGCTGGTGGAGGAGCTGAAGAAGCGGGGCATGACCTTCATCACCGAGAAGGAAGGGCTCAGGAACGATCAGTTCCGCGCAGGCGTGAACGCGCAGGTCAAGGCCGACTTCCCGACCTGGGGCCCGTATCTCGAGCGGATTGCCGCGGTCAAGTAGTCGACGGCATGACGGCAGGCGACGACACGCAGCAGGATCGACCGCCACCACCGGTGGCGGTCGACAGTCGGCATTTCGCCATCGACCGGGCGCTCGAGCCGCTGCGCTGGTGCTTTCGCTGGGGCAGCCTCGCCATGCTGGTGGTGATGGTCGCGCTGCCGTTCGTCCAGGTCGTGATGCGCGAGCTCTTCTCGCGGCCGATCATCGGCGTGGAGGAGCTGGCGAGGTTCATGCTGATCTGCACCGTGTTCCTGGCGCTGCCCTACATCGTCTCCGCAGGGTCCAATATCCGGATGGAGGAGTTCCAGGCGCTCCTGCCGCCCGGATTCGTCCGGTTCGTCAAGCTCGCGATCGCCGTCGCCGCGATCGTCGCGTTCGCGGCGGCGGCGGTGACCAGCGTGATCGCGATCCAGAGGAATCTCAACAACGCGACGCCGACCCTGGGCATCCCGTACTGGATCTTCCTGGGCGCTGCCGCCATCGGCTTCGGGATGACGACGATCGAATGCGCGGTCCAGTTCGTCAAGGCACTGCAGAACCGCCCGCTGTACGTCACCTTCCCGCAGGAGCACGAGCCGCAAGAGCTGCTCGACCTGCCGGTCGGCAACCGCGACTGACGCCGGAGACGTCCCGCCTTGGCCCTCACCGTCATCCTCGCGTTCACGATCCTGTTCTTCTTCGGCTTCCCGGTGGTGCTCGCGATCGCGGTGCCCGCGATCATCTACGTGTTCGCCGCCGGTTTCCCGCCCGAGCTCATCGCGCAGCGGATGACGTACGCGCTGGACAGCTTTCCGCTGGTGGCGGTGCCGGTCTTCATCTTCGTCGGCAGCCTGATGAACCAGAGCGGCATCACGACCGACATCTATCGGTTCGCGCATGCGCTGGCAGGCCGTCTGCCTGGAGGGCTCGCCCAGGTCAACGTGATGGGGTCGCTGATCTTCTCAGGCGTGTCCGGGGCGGCGCTGGCCGACATCGGCGGGCTCGGCCGGATCGAGGTCCGGGCGATGGTCCGCGCCGGATTCTCCCGGGCCTATGCCGGCGCTATCACCTGTGCGTCCGCGATCGTCGGACCGATCTTTCCGCCGTCGATACCGATCATCATCTACGGTTCCGTGACCAGCGTCTCGATCGTGCAGCTGCTGGTGGCAGGCATCGTCCCGGCGCTGGTCTACGTCGTCCTGCTGATGCTCACGGTCGCGGTGCTGGCGCGCCGGTACGGGCATCCGCGCTCGCCGCGGTGGCCGACGCTTCGGGAATTGTGGCGTGTGTTCGTGCCTGCTGCCCCGGCGCTGTTCGCGCCCGTGCTGCTTGTCAGCGGCATGCTGCTGGGCTTCTTCACGCCGACCGAGGCCGCCTCGGTCACGGTCGCCTACGTCATCGTGGTGTCGCTCGTCTTCTACGGAGGGATGAGCTGGGCGCACCTGCGTTTCGCGCTCTTCGACACCGTCAAGTCCACCTCCGCGATCCTGATCATCGTGTCGGCCGCGGCGCTCTTCGGCTGGATCCTGACGATCGAGCAGCTGCCGCAGACGTTCACGAAGGCGATCCTGTCGATCTCGACCGATCCGATGGCGCTGATGGTGATCGTCACCGTCATGCTGCTGGTGATCGGCATGTTCATCGATTCGACGACGGCGACGCTGCTGGTCGCGCCGCTGGTGTCGGTACCGCTGACGCTGGCGGGCGTGGACCCGGTCCACCTCGGCATCGTCTTCATCTTCACGCTGATGATCGGCATCGTCACGCCCCCGATGGGGCTCGCGCTGTTTCTGATCAGCGACATCGCCAAGGTGCCGATGCCGGCGATCCTGAAGGCGCTGGTGCCGTTCTACGTTCCGCTGTTCGTCGCGCTCGTCATCATCGTCCTGTTTCCAGAGCTCACGCTCTGGCTGCCGAAGATGCTGCGCTGATCGGTTCGATCGGGACCGAAGCGAGCTCGCGGGTCGGTGATCCGCAGCCACCGGGCGCGGTGCCCGGATCGTGGTGATACCCGTCGTCTGTCGCGGCTGCTTTCGCATCCTCAGGAACGACCGCGGGTCTCGGTCCGCGACGCATCGCGGTCCCCGCGGTCGTGCCCGGATCAGCGGCCGTCGCGACGCGCCTGGTTACGGGCGGTGGCCGCGCGCACGTGCGAGCCGATCACCTTGCCGCGCACCCGGACTGTCGCCGATACCGGGTTGCCGGTCTTCGGAGCACGCGCCTTCGCAGCGGGCCGCGCGACCGCGGGCGCCTTGGGCGAGCGTGCCGGCATGGCCGGCGCGCGGGCGGCCTTGGCGGGCTTGACTGCCTTGGTGGCCTTGACCGCCCTGGTGGCTTTGGCGAGCGTCGCGGGCTTGCCCGACCTGGTGGACTTCGCGGCCTGCTTGGCAGCCGCCTTGCGCGTGGTCGACTTCTTCAGCCGGGCCGGTGCGGCGGGCGTGCGCCGCGGGGCGGCCTTGGTCGACGGCGTGCCGCCGCGCCCGGTACGGGCAGCCGCGGCCGAGGGAGCCGCATCGAGTGCGGAGCGTCGCGTCTCGAAGCGGCGCAGCGCCTCCTCGAACAGCGCGAGCTTCTGCTGCGTGCGACGGTTCGCGTCGGACGCGTCACGCCCGCGCCCGGTCGCGGTCCGCGCTGCCGCCGCCTGCTTCTTCAGCAGCGCGGCGTGCTTGTCGCAAAGCGCGCGGGCGCGCTTGATGCGGGACCCCAGTTGCGTGGGTGTCAGCGTACCGATCGCGTCGCGCATCCCCGCGAGGATGAGGTCCAGCTCGACGGCTGTGCACAGCTTCTGTGCGGAGGCTCGGGTATAGGTCATGGTTTTCCTTAGGGCCGGTCATGCCGGCAGAGGACGAAACCGGCAAGCCTATAGCGTCGAGCACGCGGATGCGACCTTTTTGTCGTCGCGCGACCGAGGCGGGCCGGAACGTGTCGTGCGCTCAGGCGCCCGGTCGCGCGTCCGGCCACTCGCGACGCGCTGTCGCGGGCATGCTCCCCCTGCGCCCGATGTCGGGCTCCAGCGTCACCCTCGCGCCCTGGGCGGCAAGGCCTGTGCGGGGCTGCGCCCGTCGGCTCGACCCGTCGGCGGGCCGAGCACCCGCTGTCGCCGCCAGGCCGCCGGCGGTGTGCCGTACTCGCGTCGGAAGGCCCGGCTGAAGGCGGTGTCGGTCTGGTAGCCGACGTCCTCGGCGATGCGCGCCAGCGGCGCGTTGCTCCGGCAAAGCAGGTTGGCGGCCAGCAGCATGCGCCACTGCGTCAGGTATTGCATCGGCGAGGTGCCCACCAGGTCCTGGAACCGCTCGGCCAGCACCGACCGCGACGTGTGCGCCGTGCGCGCCAGCTCCTCGAGTGTCCAGTCGTGCGCCGGGCGGCCGTGCAGCGCACCGAGCGCGGCGCCGACGATGCGGTCGCCCACGCCAGCCAGCCAGCCCCGTCGATCGCCACCCTGCTCGTTCATGTACAGGCGCAGCACCTCGATGAACAGCACCTCGGCCAGCTTGGACAGCACGCCGGCGCCGCCGGGCCGGGGCGAACGCGCCTCGGCCAGCGCATAGCGCACCGAGGACTCCAGCCACATGCCTGCATTCGAGCCGCGCACGTTGACGCGCAGCAGCGGCGGCAGCCCGGCCAGCAGCAGGCTGGCCAGGCGCGCATCGCAGGCCATGTAGCCACAGACCAGCCGGGTGGCGGCGCCACCGCCGCCGTACATCAGCGTGCGCGGCCGGCGCGACAGCACCTCGTGCAGCCGCGCGCCCGCCGCGGGCGCCAGGCCCGGCTCGGACCCCATGCGGTGCGCATCCCCCTGAGGGAAGATCACCGCGTCGCCGGCGCACAGGCGCACCGGCGGCTGGCCCGCCATCTCCACATGGCACTCGCCCTCCATGATCAGGTGGAAGATCACCACCCGCTCGGCGGTGGGCTCCAGGATCGGTGCCGCGCTGTCGGCGCTGGGCGACTGGTAGCACCAGGGCGCCGTGAAACGGCCCTGCAGGAAGATCGCGCCGACCAGGCGCACGACACGGAGGGTTTCCGAGAGCGCGTCCATCGCCAGGCCGTCGTCAGGCGCCGGCGATGTCGAGCCGCAGCGCCAGCGGCGTGACCTGCCGCACCAGGGTGGGCACCGGAGAGCATCGCACCGCGCCCTCGACCAGCGCACGCACCCGTTCTGCCGCGACACCGGGTGCGTCGACCCGCACCTGCAGGTGCAGATCGGCGGGGCCCGCATTCACCGGCTGCCCGGCCTCGTCGCTCATGCCGAGCAGGCCGCGCAGATCCGACCGGCTGCCCACCGAGACGTCGAGCGCGACGATCGCGACGCCCTCGGCGGCGGCTGCCAGCACGATGGAGGTGGTCGCGCACGCGGCCAGCCCGGCGCGGAACAGCCAGCCCGGCGTCACCTGATCGCCGCTGCCGCCCATCGCGGCCGGCATGTCGGTGATCACCTGCGCGCCGTCGGCATGGGACGTGATCACGCGGGCGCCGCCCTGCCAGCGGGCCGTGGCCGGTGCGTCGTCGTGCATCCCCGCCTCGGGGCGCCGCTGCAGCGCGCTGTGGATGCGGTGCACCGCCGTGGCGATGGGTTCGAGCGTGGGGGTCATGGTCCGGTTCCTTGCAGAGGGGTGCCGCTCAGCGGCGAGTGTCCAGAGAACGGGCGATGGCGGCCCAGGCACCTGCACCCATCCGGCAGTCGATGGCAAGGGCGGCGGCAGCCCCCGGTGTCGCCCCGAGCCAGCGCAGCCTCGGCCACCGCCAGGCGAATGCCGTCGGCCGCGTCGAGCAGGCCGACGGCGCCCCGGGGCGGCGCCGGCTTCGCGGACATGCGGGAGGGTGTCGACATGCGGGCTTGTGCAGTGTGGCGGAGCGTCGATGGATTGTGGGCCCCGGCGTGCCCGAGGCCAACCGTCACGGGGCTCGCCGCGGGCCGGCAGGACGCCCGGTCAAGACTTTCGGACGCCTGGACAGCCGGCCGGCACGCCGCCCGCGACCCGCGGACGATGGGGCAGACCTGCAGGCCGTTCGGGCAGGACGGCCGCGCGGCGCCCGCGCTCCAATGCGCTCGCGGTGCAGTCCGCCCGCGGCCACCGCGAAGTCGGCCGCGACCGAGCCGTCAACGGCACCGCGCCGTGACCCGAGCGATGCACCTGGGCCAGCGCTGCCCGGTTGCTCCGGGCGGGTACCTGGCAACGGCATCCATCCGCGCTGACGCGCCATCGAATCGACCTGGAGAGAACTCAGCATGCTCAGACTCAGAACGCTTCTTTCGGCAGCCGTGTCCTGGCTGGCAGTGGGCGGCGCGGCGCAGGCCGACGTGGTCATCGACTGGAACCAGCGAGCGGGCGGGTTCATCGCCGAGGCGCGTATGGGAACACCGCCCGCCGTGCGTGTGATGGCGCTGGTGCAGACCGCGGTGCTCGACGGCGTGCTGGCGGTCACGAACGACGGCACCGGCCAGGCGTCGGACGCCGCGAGCGTCTCGCTGCAGGCCGCGGTGGTCTCGGCGAATCGGGCGACCCTGTCGCGGCTGCTCCCGGCGCAGGCCGCGGCGATCGAGTCGGCCAGCGCCGCCGCGCTGGCGGCGCTCGCCGATGGTCCGCAGAAGTCCGCCGGCGTTCAGGCGGGCGAACGGGCGGCCGCTGCGGTGTTCGCGCAGCGGGCGCAGGACATGGTCGGCGCCTCGGAGAGCTACCGTCCGCAGACGACCGTGGGCGCCTACGTGCCGACGTCCGCGGTCGCGGTGCCGCAATGGCCTGCGCGCAAGCCGTGGATCATGAGCAGCCCGTCGCAGTTCCGACCGGGCCCCCCGCCGTCGACGGACAGCGCGGCGTGGCAGCGCGACTACGCCGAGGTCAAGTCGCTTGGCAGCCGCATGAGCGCGGTTCGCACGCCCGAGCAGACCGAGATCGGTCAGTTCTGGGACTACTCCCTGCCGCCGATCTACTACGGCGTGGTGCGCTCGGTGGCGCAGCTGCCAGGCCGGGACACCGTGCGCAACGCCAGGCTGTACGCGACCGTGGCGCAGGCCATGGACGACGCGCTGATCGCGGTCCTCGATGCGAAGTACCACTACAGCTTCTGGCGTCCGATCACCGCGATCCGCAACGGTGACATCGACGGCCATCCCGGTACGGATCGCGATCCGGGCTGGGTGTCGCTGATCGAGGCGCCGCTGCACCCCGAGTATCCGAGCGCCCACAGCATCCTCGCGGCCACCGTCGGGACGATCCTGCAGTCCGATGCAGGGCAACAGGCGCTGCAGCTGAGCACGAGCAGCCCCACCGCGAAGGGCGCCACGCGGCGCTGGACCCGCATGGAGGACTTCGTCCAGGAAGTCGGCGTCTCCAGGATCTACGGCGGCATCCACTTCCGCTTCTCCAACGAGACCGGACTCGCCATGGGGCGCAGTCTTGGCGCGCATGTGCTGGAGCGCCGCGCGGCGCCACGTTAGTCGACGAATGCGAGGCTGCCGAAGCGGGTGCAGCGGTGCGGGACGGCGAAAGCCGGCGCAACGCGCGGACGAACGGGCAGGCACGCAGGCCGTTCGGGCAGGACGGCCGCGCGGCGCCCGCGCTTCAATGCGATCGCGCTGCAGTCCGCCCGCGGCCACCTCAGACCTCACCACCCCAAGGAGTCCCATCATGAATGCACCCGTCGACCTCAACGCGCTCAAGACCCGCCAGCAGACGGCCTGGGCGAGCGGCGACTACGCCGTCATCGGCACCACGCTCCAGCTGGTCGGCGAACTGCTTGCCGAGGCGTGCGACCTGCGCTGCGACGAACAGGTGCTCGACGTGGCCGCGGGCAACGGCAATGCCACGCTGGCCGCCGCACGACGCGGTGCCCGGGTCACCTCGACCGACTACGTTCCGGGCCTGCTCGAGCAAGGCGCCGAGCGCGCCCGCGCCGAGGGCCTGAAGGTGGACTTCCAGATGGCCGACGCCGAGGCGCTGCCCTTTCGCGACGCGCAGTTCGACTGCGTGCTGTCGACCTTCGGCGTGATGTTCTCGCCCGACCATGGCCGTGCCGCGGCCGAGATGGCGCGGGTGTGCAGGCCGGGCGGTCGCATCGGGCTGGCCAACTGGACGCCCGACAGTCTGGTCGGCCGCATGTTCAAGGTGCTGGGGCGCCAGCTGCCGCCGCCGGCCGGTGTGCAGCCGCCGTCGCTGTGGGGCGTGGAGACGCACCTGCAGTCCCTGTTCGGCGACAGCGCCGCGAGGCTGCAGGTCACCCCGCGGGTCTTCAACTTCCGCTATCGCTCGGCAGCCCACTTCGTCGACGTCTTCCGCCAGTGGTACGGGCCGGTGCACAAGGCCTTCGCGGCCTTGCCCGCCGACAAGGGGCAGGTGCTGGAGCAGGACCTGATCGCGTTGCTCGACGAGATGAACCTGGCGGGTGCCGGCTCGCTGGTGGTGCCCAGCGCCTACCTCGAAGTCGTCGTCACGCGGCGCTGAGCGGCCCTACCCATCCACCTCTCGCGCAGCGGCTCGCCATGGACGCCCGACTCCAGACCCGTATCCAGCGCTACGGCTGGGATCTCGCGTCGGACGACTACGAGCCGGCGTGGGCGGCCCAGCTGGCTGGCGTGCAGGCCGGGCTGCTGGCGGCCGCCGCGCTGGCCCCGGGCGAGCGTGTGCTCGACGTGGCCTGCGGCAGCGGGCAGGTCACCTTGCAGGCTGCCGAGGCCGTGGGGGCGCAGGCCGTCGTGCTCGGCACCGACCTGTCGCAGCGCATGGTCGACTCCGCCAGGCAGCGCGCCGCCCAGCGGTCGATCCCCAACGTCGCGTTCGCGCGCATGGGTGCCGAGCGACTGGCGCTGCCCGACGCCGAGTTCGACGTGGTGCTGTGCTCGCTCGGCCTGATGTACGTGCCCGACCCGGCGCGGGCCGTGCGCGAGATGCGGCGCGTGCTGCGGCCCGGCGGGCGCCTGGTGTTGTCGGTGTGGGGGCAGCGCTCGCGATGCGGCTGGGCGGCGCTGTTCGAGATCGTCGACGCCGAGGTGGCGAGCGAAGTCTGCCCCTTGTTCTTCGGCCTGGGGGGCCAGGATGCCCTGGCAGGCCTGTGCGTCGAAGCGGGCCTCGCGCAGATCCGGCAGCAGCGCCAGGCCGCCACGCTGGACTACGCCAGCGCCGACGAAGCCTGCCGTGCCGCGTTCGTCGGCGGGCCGGTCGCCCTGGCCTGGTCGCGGTTCCGGGAAGAGACCCGTAACCGCGTCCGTGCCCGATACCTCGACAGCCTGGCGGCCTGGCGTGACGGAGCTGGCTACCGGGTACCCGCCGAATTCGTCATCGTCGCGGCGGTGACGCCCGGCTGATCGTCCGCAGCACGCGCCGTCTGGCCGGCGGGTGCGGCGCTTCGGAGGCGTCCGCTGCCGACCGACCGCGCGCCGCATCGGCAGATCCTGACGCGGTTCGACGCGTGATGCGCTGAATTCGGCTCAGGCCGTCACGACCCGGGCACGAAACTCGATCTTGAGGGCACGCTTGATGGCGGCAAAGATCGCGGACGCATTGCCCATGGTCGGGTTGCCCGACTTCGAAAGCAACCCGGTGAAGACGCTTGGCTGGCTTGTGGATCTAGTCGGCCGGCGCCTCGAAGCCCACCGCGTCATTCACGAGATCGCGCAGGATCGGAGCGTCAATCGCCCGAGGCCGCCGCAAGCCGCAACACACTGCAAAGTTCGTCGACAAGCTGCGTCTCCGGATGGCGCAGCGGGTCACCGACGTTGCTGACCATCAGCTGCATCGCCAGCAGGCCCATCGCCGACGTGTGGGCGATGAACGCGAGCCGGCGTGGATCCAGTGACCTCGCCGCATGGCCGGCGCCCTGCGCGTCGCGCAGTTTGCGTTCGGTAGGCCCGTACATGCGATCGTTCAGCGGCCTGATGGCGTCAAGCATTTCGCGACCCAGATTCGCGGCAAGTGGCGAGAGCTGCGTGCCCTGGGTCGCCAACCGGAACATCTGCAGTCTCCCTGCATAGCGGCCCACGTAGCTGCGCACCAGAGACTCCAGCGCGTCCGCGGCACTGCTGGCCGCCTGCGTGGCCTCGTGGACCGCGTCGGCCGCGGCCGTCCACTCCTGAAGCGCAAGTTCGGCGACCAGGGCTTCCTTGGACGCGTAGTGGTAGTAAAGCCCCTGCTTGGTCAGCCCCAACTCCGCAGCGATGGCATCCAGCGTCAGTGCATCGAGGCCGTCGCGCAGCACCACCGCTTCGGCGGCCTGGAGGATCGCCTGGCGGGTGAGCGCGCGCAGACGCTCCCGGTGACGCTCCCGAGCGGTGGCCGGTGCGGGCGCCTGTGCCGGCTTCACGCCTGCAGGCCGGCCAGCAGCGTCACCATCGCCATGCCGATCAGGATGAACGCGCCCACCGACCAGAGCGCCGCACGCCATTCGTGAGGACGCGCTGCGAGGTAGGCCGCGGAATGAAGCAGCCGCGAGATGACGTAGCCGTAGAGCAGAAACTTGGCGAGCGTCGGGTCGGGACTCGTGATGACGTACAGCCAGCCGATCGCCAGAAAGGGGAGCAGATTCTCCTGGTCGTTCTGATGGATGCGCCGCACGCGGTCCACGTAATCCACAGGGTCGAGTTGCCCCGCCCGCGGCTTGGGATTGGCGGGGCCGGGGTTGAGGTCTTCCGGATTTCGCATCCCGCCGTTGACGCGAATCATCCGATAGACCGTGAGCCAGGACATGGCGGCCATCTTGAGGACCAGCAACGATGCGCAGATGACGTAAGCGGCGAACACCGGGTTGGACAGGCTCAGAGCATTCATCGCGGGAACCTTTCGAATTGTAACTTAGACAAGTATACTTTACCCGCAGTAAACAATACTTGCAACTGGTTCTTTCTGCGAACTTGCTCCCCCTGCGCTCCTTGCGCGCAGCCGGGAATCCTCGCGCAAGCACCCGCTCGTTCGAGGCCGGACCGACGGCCATGGTTCAGTGCGAACCGGCGCGCGTAAGTCGTTGATCAGCGGAAATCAGGCCTGGACCTCGCGTGGCGCGCTGCATCCAGGCTCCGGCCCGGTGCTGCTGCCATGAGTGCGCGCGTGTAGTCATGCCGCGGCTGGCCGAGAACTTCGCTCGCGCTGCCGAACTCGACCAGGCGGCCACGGCTCATCACGCCCACGCGGTCGCAGATGGTGGCGGCCACACGCAGGTCGTGAGTGATGAACAAGACTGCAAGCTCGAGCTCGACGCGGATGTCGTCGAGCAACTCAAGCACTTGCTCCTGCACCGATACATCCAGCGCGGAGACGGCCTCGTCGGCGATCAGCACCTGCGGCTGCATGGCCAGCGCGCGGGCGATGCAGATGCGCTGACGCTGTCCGCCGGAGAACTCGTGCGGATAGCGCGCCAGCGCGGCCGGGTCCAGACGCACCAGGCGCATCAGACCCTGCGCGCGCAGCCGTGCATCCTCGCGCGAGACGCCGAAATACATCGGGCCTTCGATGATCGAGTCGCCAACGGTGCGGCGGGGGTTGAGCGACCGGTAAGGGTCCTGGAAGACGATCTGGATGCGATGGCGGTGCTGACGTAGCGCGCGGCGTGAAGCCTGCCCGATCTCGTCCCCGCCCAGCCAGATACGGCCTTCGGACAGGTCGATCAGGCGTGCCACGCAGCGGGCTACGGTGCTCTTGCCCGAACCCGACTCTCCGACGATACCGACAGTCTCGCCCTTGTGCAATTCAATGCTCAGGTCGTCTACCGCGGGAACAGTCCGCTTGGGCTGGAACATGCCGCTGCTGTAGGTCTTCGACAGATGCTCGACGCGCAAGACTAGGTCGCGCACCGGCCCGTCGGGTCGGTGCGCTGGTGTCAGCGATGGAACGGCGTCAAGGAGGGCCCTGGTGTAGTCATGCCGGGGTTCGCTCAGCATCTGCGCTGCCGGTCCCTGCTCCACCAGCTCGCCCCTGCGCAGCACGGCGACGCGATCTGCCACGTCGGCCACGACACCGAAGTCGTGGGTGATGAACAGCACGGCCGTGCCGTGCGAACGCTGCAGCTCGCGGATCAGCGCGAGAATCTGTGCCTGCGTGGTGACGTCCAGCGCCGTGGTTGGCTCGTCGGCGATCAGCAGCGCGGGGTCGAGGATCAGCGCCATCGCAATCATGATGCGCTGGCGCTGCCCGCCGGAGAGCTGGTGCGGATAGGCTGCGTAGATGCGTGGCGGGTCGGGCAGTTGCACCTGCTCCAGCATCGCAAGCACCTTGGCGCGGCGCGCCCCGGTGTTCAGCGCGGTGTGCTTGCGCAGCACCTCGTCGATCTGCCGGCCGCAGGTGTGGACCGGGTTCAACGCAGTCATCGGCTCCTGGAAGACCATGGACATGCGGGTGGCGCGCGCGCCGCGCAGCCACTCGGGGCTTGCCGTCAGCACATCGGTGCCTGCCAGCAGGATCTGCCCGGCGCTGGCACGCAGGCTGCGCGGCAGCAGGCCCATCACCGCCTGCGCCACGACGGACTTGCCAGAACCCGATTCGCCGACCAGGCACATCAGCTCGCCGCGGTTCACGCGCAGATCGACGCCGTTCACGGCCAGCTCCCGGTCGCCGCCCGGTGGCAGGGCGATGCTCAGAGCGCGGATATCGAGCGCGGGCGTCTCGACAGGCGATGCAGTACGCCATTCAGTCGTCACCATGGTCAGACGCGACGGCTCAACTTCGGGTCCAGCGTGTCGCGCAGGCCGTCGCCCAGCAGGTTCACCGCCAGCACGGTCACGGCGAGAAAGAGGCCGGGGTAGAAGATGTTGTGCGGATGCACCCGGAACAGCGAGCGACCCTCCGCGATGATGTTGCCCCAGCTAGGTATTTCTGGCGGTATGCCCACGCCCAGGAACGACAGCGCCGCCTCCGACAGCATGGCCGCCGCACAGAGGAAGGTGCCCTGCACGATGAGCGGTGCAATGGTGTTGGGCAGCACATGGCGCAGCAGCAGCATGGGCAGCGGCGCGCCCACGGAGACGGCGGCTTCTACATAAGGCTCCTCGCGCACGCTCAGCACCACCGACCGGACCAGCCGCACGACCCGTGGCACGTCGGGCACGACGATGGCGAGGATCACCGTCAGCAGCCCGCCGCCCCAGATGGCCACCAGCGCGATGGCCAGCAGGATGCCGGGTATGGCCATCAGGCCGTCCATCACGCGCATCACGGGGCCGTCGGCACGGCGGAAGAAGCCGGCGACCAGACCGATCAGCAGGCCGATGGCAATGCTGAGCGCAGCCACCGCAGCCCCGACCATCAGCGACACACGCGTGCCGTAGACCACGCGGCTGTATACGTCACGGCCCAGGTTGTCCGTTCCGAACCAGGCACGGTGCAGCAATTCGCCACCATCGTCCAACGCTACGCTGTATTCGGTCCCCGGCTTGAGGTTGCGCGAGCCGGGGTCGATGATCGTGGGGTCCACGGTGCCCAGCCACGGCGCGCCCACGGCCAGCACCAGCAGGGCGACCAGGATCGCCCCACCCAGGGCCACGGCGCGCTGGCGCAGCGCGCGGCGCCATGCCGGCTCAGTAACGGATGCGCGGGTCGAGGAGGGCATAGCCGACGTCTATGAGCAGGTTGACGAACACGTAACCTACCGCGAACAGGAGAATCAGGGCCTGGATGACCGGGAAGTCGCGCGAGAGCACCGCCTCCACCGTGAGCCGGCCCAGGCCGGGAATGGCGAATACGCTTTCGGTAACGACGGCGCCGCCTATCAGCACCGCCAGTCCGATGCCGATGACCGTGAGCACCGGCACCGCTGCATTGCGCAGCGCGTGGTGAATCAGCACCTCGCGGTCGCTCAGGCCCTTGGCGCGGGCGGTGCGGATGTAGTCTTCGTCCAGCACCTCGAGTACGCTGGTTCGCGTCATGCGCGCCACGAGTGCGATGTATACCAGCGCCAGCGTCACGCCGGGCAGGATCAGCCGCTGCAGAAAGGGTCCGAAGCCTTCACTGAGGCGTGCGTAACCCTGAACCGGCAGCCACTCCAGCGCCACCGCGAACACGTACATCAGACCATAGCCGACCACGAACACCGGCATCGAGAAGCCGAGTACCGACAGGCCCATGACGAGGCGATCCACCCATTCGCCCTGGCGAAACGCGGCCAGCACACCCATCGGCACGGCGACGATCACCGCCAGCGCCAGCGCGAAGGCGCCGAGCGCCAGCGTCGGCTCCATGCGCTGCAGGATCAGGTCGATGACCGGCTGCTTGAAGAAGTAGCTCTCGCCGAAGTCGCCGCGCAGCACATGGCCGATCCAGATGAGGAACTGGCTCGCTATGGGCTGGTCCAGCCCCATGTGCATGCGAATTGCAGCCACCTGTTCCGCGGTAGCCGACTCGCCGGCGATCACCGCGGCCGGGTCGCCGGGCACCCAACGCAACAGCATGAAGACCACCAGCGCCACCACCAACAGCACGGGCACAAGCGAGAGCGTCCGGCGCAGCAGAAAGGCGGTCATGCCAGCTGTCTCGAGCGGTTTGTCGTGGTGCTTGCCGGCGTGCCCGCAGGCGCTCAGGGCTTCTTCTTCACGCCCCAGAACACCGTGAGCGGCTGGCGGAAGCTGATCTCCAGCTTGTTGCTTCTGGCGGTCACGGCCGAGTACTCACCCAGCGGTACGAACGCCACAATGTCCGCATTGCGTTCCTGGATTTCGCGCGCCAGGCCTTTTCGTGCGGCCGGGTCATCGGTGCGGGCAAAGGCATCGCGCATCTGCTCCATCTTGTCGTCGCAAGGCCAGCCGAGGAACGAAGTCTTGCAGTCGGTGTTGAAGTGGCCGCGGTCGATGGGGTTGGTGGCGTCGTTCAGGTCCAGCGAAGAGAGGTAGGCACTCCAGCCGCCCTCGGTCGGCTTGTCCTTCTTGCGCAGTCGGCCGATCATCGACTGCCAGTCGCCCGCAACCAGCTGAACCTTGAATCCGGCGCGCTCGAGCTGCTGCTTGGCCAGCGGGCCCAGGTTGTTCAGCACGGGGATGTCCGTGGTGTGCGGAATGACCACGGGCGTGCCGTCGTACCCGGCCTCCTGCAAGAGTGCCTGGGCGCGCTTGATGTCGCCACGCACCATGCCGGCCATGCCGCTCTCGCTGAAGTAGGGGGAATTGCAGGCGTAGGCCGAGTAGCAGGGCTTGAAGCTCTTGGGGTCGCCGACCATGCCTTTGAGCACCTGCACCTGGTTGAGCGCCACCATCGCGGCCTGGCGAACCTTGGCGTTGTTGAACGGCGGGTGCAACCAGTTGGGCCTGAAGAAGTAGGTCTGCTGCCACAGCGGCTCGACGATCAGTGCCTTGCTCTGTCGCGCCAGCGGCACCAGGTCGTTGGCGAGCATCTCCACCATGTCGACCTCGTCGCGGTTCAGCGCTGCCAGCGCAGTCTGGCCGTCGGAGATGGCGATCCATTCGACGCGGTCCAGGTGGGCGACTTTGCCCCCCGCCAGGCCCGAGGCGGGCTCGGCGCGCGGCCGGTACTTGGGGTTCTTGATGTAGACCACCTTCTCGCCCGGCTTCCACTCGTCGCGCTTGAAGATGAAGGGGCCCGAGCCGATCATCTGCTCGGGCTTCAAGGGCTCGGCGGGCGAAGTCTCGGCCACCGCCTTCGGCATCATCAGCAGCGGCGAGAGACTGGGCTTGGACAGGGCGTCGAGCAGCAGGCCATAGGGCGTCTTCAGACGGATGCGCAGTGTCTTGGCGTTGACGGCGTCGTAGCCTGCAACCACGGCAGCCAGGCGCAGACCGGTGGAGTCGCGCGCGGCATAACGCCTGATCGACGCGATGCAGTCTTCGGCCGTGACGGGCGTGCCGTCGTGCCATTCGAGCCCGTCGCGCAGCGTGAAGGTCCAGGTCAGCCCGTCCTTGCTGGTCTCCCACGTGTCGGCCATCTGCGGACGAACCACGCCCTTCTCGTCGCGCGCTACGAGCTGGTCGAAGATCATGAAGCCGTGGTTGCGCGAGATATAGGCAGTGCTGACCAGCGGGTCCATCACCTTCAGGTCGGAGTGCATCACCACCTTCAGCGTCTGCGCCGAGGCGGCCAGGGTGGTAATCATCAGCGCACCGGCGGCCAGGGCGCGAAGAACGGGGGCAAAAGCAGGCATGGAAGCTCCTGTCGGTCGTGATGGTTGAGGACGGCCGGGCCCGCCCGGTCTCAGGGCGCTGCGTGCGCCGGCGGCCTGCCCACTCGAAACTGGAGGTATGGCTCGTGGGCAAGTTGCTCGAGCAGGTTCACCTCCCAGGTGAGGTACTGCTGCATGGCCTCGGTGACGCCGCTGTTTCGTGCCCAGGGTGGGTACCACATGTCGTCTGTGGCGGTGAGCAACAGCGGGTCGTCGTCGGCGGGGCAGACCTCGGTCGGGGCGCCTGCGGCGCGCCACGCGGCACGACCACCGCCGAGTACCGCAGCACGCGTATAGCCCAGAGTCCGTGCGTCTTGTGCAGCACAGCGCGAGACGCGCCCGTCAGCACAGGTGAAGACCAGCGGCGCGCTTCGGTCGAACCGCGACAGCGCCCGTTCGAGCTGCGAGCGCATGGCGTAGTGCGCACCGGGAATGCGTGCGCTGCGATACCAGTAGCTTTCACCGACATCGACCACCACGGCATTGGCCGCCGCAATGCGCTCCTGCAATTGCGCTACTGTCAGCAGCGGGGCATTCAGTTGCTGTTCGCCCAGCATCGGCAGGCATGCGGGGCCGGTTTCGAGATCGGCATCCAGGCCGCCGCGCAGCACGTGCACGTCGTCCCAGCCCATCTGCAGCAGCCAGTGTGCCGTCATCACGGCCTGCACCCCGTCGCGGTCCACCAGGACGATACGCGCGTGCCGCACGGCGGCATAGGTGTCAGTGGCCTGAACCAGCTGGCCACCGGGCGCATGAACGCTGCCCGCAAGATGCCCGGCTGCAAAGGCGTCGGCCAGCCGTACGTCCAGCAGGTAGGTGGTGCGCTGTGGTTCGGCCTGGAAGGCGCGCAGCTGCGCCCTGTCGATGAAGCGAACGTCGTAGCGCTGTGCCACGTCTTGCGCACAGGCACGCGCCGCGGCCAGTCCTTCGGCGTCGGGTTCGGGCGCCAGGTTGTCACGGCCATGCAGCGGCTGGAAGCCGGCGAGTTGCCAACCCATGGTGCCGTTCTTCAGTGCGAACACCTGGTTCGTGATTCCCGCATTGAGCAGGCTCTGGCAGCCGATGATGGAGCGCGTGCGGCCGGCGCAATTCACCACCACCACGGTCTGGGGCGAGCGCACCAGCGCGGGCACACGCAGCGCCAGTTCGGCACCGGGGCAGTCGGCGGCGCCAGGCAGGCTCACCATGCGGTACTCCTCGAGTGGACGAGCGTCCACCAGGACGAGGTCGCGGCCTTCCTGCTGCCACTGGTGCAAGGTATGCGGCTCGATGCGTGGCGTGTCGAATCCGTGTTCGACCATCTCACCGAAGGCCTTCGACGGAACGTGGGTCCCCGAGAACAGCTCGTAGCCCTCGTCGGCCCAAGCCTGCACGCCGCCCGAGAGCAGATGCAGGCCGCTGTACCCGTGCGCCGCAAGCACCGCAGCGGCGCGCTCGGCAAAGCCTTCGCCTGCGTCCATCAGCACCACCCGCACCGTGCGCCGCGGCAGCAGCGCCGGTGCAAGAACTTCAAGGCGGGCCAGCGGCAGGTTGCTGGCTACCAGCAGGTGCGAACGCGCGAAGGGACCGCCGTCGCGCACGTCGACGAGCGCAATCTCCTGGCCGTCACCCAACCAATTGCGCAAGGTGGCGGCGTCGATGCGCCGCACAGGAGTAGACAGGTGTTCAGTCATTGCACACGCCGATGTCAAGCGTCCGCCAGCGCGCGGTCGAACGCGTCGAGCAGGCCCTCTGTGTCCTCGGCCGTCACGCACAGCGCGGGGTTGATGCGGAAGACGTTACGCGTGGCACTGCCCTTCACGATGATGTAGCCGGCCTGGCGCAAGCGACGTTGCACGCGATCGCCTTCCTCCAGCGCCGGCTCGCGGGTGGCGCGGTTGCGCACCACCTCGATGCCGACGATGAGCCCGGTGCCGCGTACGTCGCCGATCAAGGCGTGGCGCTGTTGCAGACGCGCCAGGCCCGACAGCAGTTGCTCGCCTCGGTCCCTTGCATTTGCTTGCAAGCCTTCGTCGTCGATGACCTTCAGCACCGAGCGCGCCGCCGCCACGGCCACCGGGTTGGAGCCATAGGTGTTGAAGAAACGCACCTGGGTGAATGACTGCGCGATCTCGCGCCTGCACACCACGGCCGAGATCGGGAAGCCGTTGCCCATGCCCTTGCCCAGCACCACGATATCGGGCTCGGCGTCATGCGCCTGGAAGCCCCAGTAGTGCGAACCCATTCGGCCGAAGCCGGTTTGCACTTCGTCGCTGATGCACACGCCACCGGCAGCGCGCGTGATGCGAAAGGCCTCGCGCATATAGCTCGGCGGCATTGGCACAACGCCACCAAAACCCTGGATGGGTTCGATGATCATGCCGGCGATGCGGCCGGTGGTCGCCGAGAAGATCGTGCGCTCCAACTCCATCAGGTAAGGCGCGGCGCCGGCGCCGGGACCGAACGAACCCTTGTACTGGTCGGGGTGCAGGGTCTGCACGAAACCCTGCATCGAGGCGCCGGGCAGCCGGCAGGGGCTGAAGGCCGTGCTGCCGCTGGCCCCGAAGTGCAGCCCGTGGTAGGCGTTGCGCAGCGACACCATGTCGTAGTGACCGGTGTGTGCGCGTGCCATCATGTAAGCGAGGTCGATGGCCTCGGCGCCGCTGTTGACCAGGTGCACCACCCAGTCGCCTTGTGGCATGCGGTCCACCAGTTCCTCGGCGTATGCGATGGGCTGCTCGTTGTAGAAGAGCGAGGTACAGTGCTGCAGCTGCTGCATCTGCGCCGAGACCATCGCCAGCGTCACCGGGTGCGCGAACCCGAGGCTGATGCACATGTTCTGGCCCGTGCAGTCGAGATAGCGCTTGCCGGCGTCGTCGTAGACATGAGCTCCCTGGCCGCGCACCAGCACCAGGGGATCGTCAGCGTAGATCGGAAAGGTGGCAAGCGATGGGCTCAGGAATTGCTGGCGCTTTCGTACAAGATCGGCGTGCCGATCGGACGTACCGTCAGGCTCCCGAAACATCTCGCTCATGAATCGACTCCAAGCTCGTGGAGACGATTCTGAGATACCTCGGATTCCTTGTAAAGAAAAAATTTTCTTTCGTTTGATGGATTCATCGTCTAACATTCCTGCCATCACATGAACGCCTTGAAGAACACCCGGAAATCTGCCGCCGACAGTGACACGATGGTTGGCGACACCCCGGTTCGCGGCCCGGGCCGCCACACCTTGGACATCATCCTCACCGCCGCCGGTCATGTGCTGGACGAGGCCGGCTATGAGGGTTTGAGCACCACCGCGGTGGCGCAGCAGGCGGGCGTGAGCACAGCCACCGTGTATCGCCACTTCCCCGACAAGCACGCGGTGCTTCGCGCACTGGTGGTCCGGCTGCAGTCCGAGCGCGCGGCGAGCCTGGTGCCGTTCTACGAGCAGGTGGCCACGGCCCCCGATTGGCGTGTGCCGCTGGCGCACGCCACGCGCATGGCCTATCGCCTGCGCCAGGAGCGTCCCGGCGGACACACCTCGCGCCGCGCGATGCAGACCTCGCCAGAACTCTGGCAATGGGACCTGCACCAGACCGAAGAGATGGCGCGGGCGCTCGGTCGCGTCTTCAGCCGGCGGCGGCCCGGCCTGAAGCCGGCTGTGGCCTACCGGGTGGCACTGACCGCCATCACCGCCACGGCTGCCCTGCTGGACCTGGCAAGCCTTGACAAGCGCCGCGGCAAGGCCCTGGTCGAAGAGGCCATCCTGCAGCGCGACGCCTACCTCACACACTATCTGGGTGCGCCGCGTGAGCCGCGTGCGTCGCCCGCGCGCAAGAAGGCTTCACCCTGAACGCCCGAGCGACCCTTCGCGGGAGCGCACATGACCATGACCCCCAGCGCCACCGAGCTCTGGCAACTCGACGCCTTCGAACTCGCCAGACTCATCCGCCATGGGCGGGTGTCCAGCCGTGAGGTCACCGAGTCGGCGCTGGCACGGACTCGGGCCGTGAATCCGGCGGTGAACGCCGTGGTCCTGCTGCTGGAAGAGCACGCCTTGGCCACTGCCGACGCGGCCGATGCGGCCCAGGCCCGAGGCGAGCCGCTGGGCGCGCTGCACGGCGTACCGGTAACGACCAAGATCAACGTCGATCAGGCCGGGGTGCCCACGGACAACGGCGCGCCACCACTGAAGGACCTGGTCAGCGCAGTCGACGGTCCGGTAGTCGCGAACCTCAAGCGCGCGGGCGCCGTCATCATCGGCCGCACCAACTCCCCCGCGTTCGCGATGCGTGGCCACACCGACAACGCCCTGCATGGCGCCACGCTCAATCCCTGGGACCGCAGCGTCACGCCTGGGGGGTCTAGCGGCGGCGCCGGTGTGGCCGCGGCGGTGGGCATCGGCACCATCGCCCAAGGTAACGACATCGGTGGCTCGATCCGCTGGCCAGCCTATTGCTGCGGCGTGCTCGGCCTGCGCCCTTCGCCGGGCCGCGTCTCGCACTTCAACCCCACGGCACCCGCGGCACGCCCATTGTCGTCGCAGATCATGGCAGTGAACGGGCCGTTGGCACGAAGCGTGCGCGACCTTCGGCTCGGCCTGGAGGTGATGTCTGCACGCGACGTGCGGGACAACCGCTGGACGCCGGTGCCGATCCACCTGCCGCCCCCGCCGCGGCCCATGCGCGTGGCGCTGGTCACGCACTGCGAAGGCCCGGTGGTCGCGCCGGCCGGGTGGCATGCCGTGCGTCAGGCCGGACGGCATCTGCAGTCTGCTGGATATCGGGTGGAAGAAGTCAGCCCACCCGACCTGCATGCGGTGAGCGAACTGTGGCACCCGATCGGCGTGACCGAGCAGTTCCACATGCTCGGGCCGCGCCTGAAGGGCGGCGGCGACCCGGGCATCGGTGCCTTCCTCGACGCCTGGTGGCAACTGAGGCCGCCGAGCGACCTTCGTGGATACCTGAGGGCCCTGGCCGAGCGCGACGCCTTGATGCACCGCTGGCAGATGTTTTTCGAAGACTATCCGCTGGTCGTAATGCCTTCGGCCCCGCAACCCTCGCTGCCCGCCGGTATCGACGTGCAGGGGCTAGAGGGGGCGCAACGCATGCTGGACGCGCTGTACTTCCAGTTCACTCTGCCCGTGCTTGGGCTGCCAGGCATTGCCGTTCCCGTGGGCTCGGAAGGCGGGCTGCCGATGGGCGTGCAACTGGTTGCTGCGCGATGGCGCGAGGACCTGCTGCTGGATGCAGCCGAGGTCATCGAGTCGTTCGAGGGCATCCGTCGGCCGATCGATCCATTTCATTTGGACTGACTCAAGACGGCTGTTCGAGTCTGTAGAGCGAATGCAGCCGTCTGGAGTGTTGCGTACAGCAAGAAAAGGATGTTTTTTATTTGAACAGGCTGTGGCAGGCGATTGAACGCCGCGTCTGCATCAGCTAAGGTCGGCGATTGAGACAACCCTCAAGCGTCCACGCGATGACAGCACCTCTCGCCCTTCGATGCCAAGCCGCAGTGATCGGCGTCTCGTGTCTGGCCGCACTGACCGGATGTGCGACGACCACGCCAACGGTCCCTGATGCAGCCCGCACGCCCGCCGCGTCTGCCACTTACTACTACACCGGCGGGGACATTCTCACGATGGTCGGGGACACTCCGCGCTATGCCGAGGCGCTGCTTGTGAAGGATGGCCGGATCGCGGCCGTCGGCCCGCTGGCACAAGTCCAGCAGGCTGCCGGGCCGGGTGCGACCCGCATCGACCTTGCAGGCTCGACCCTGATGCCCGGGTTCATCGATGCGCACGGCCATCTGGTGTATGCGACGCACACGATGCTCGATGCCGATCTCGCCGGGGTCAAGGACATCCCAGAGCTGCTCGCTCGCATCAAGGCGCATGCAGCCGAAGTTCCCGAGGGTGAACGGATTGTGGGGATGGGCTATCGCGCGGAGCAGATGGCAGAAAAGCGCCATCCGACCGCCGCCGAACTCGATACCGTCAGTGCAACCCGCCCGATTGGCGTCTCCGACGGGTCTGGCCACCATGGCGTCATGAACAGTGCGTTGATCCGGGAGATGAAGCTCACTGCCGATACGCCCGATCCGGATGGCGGTTTTTTTTCGCGCAAGCCTGGCTCGCGTGAGCTCACCGGCCATGCTGCGGAGTCCGCCTGGATGGGTGTGCTGGCAACGCGTGCGCCGTTGACCGCGGCCCAGACGCGAAAGGGTGTCGGGCGCGCGGTGGCGCTGTGGACGCAGCATGGCATCACCACAGCCTGCGAGATGGGGCTCGGACTGAGTGGCGACGACATTGCGATCGTGCAGACGATTGTCGACGAACAGTTGATGCCGATCGATCTGGTGCTGTTCGCCAAGGCGTCCTCGGCCGATCGGATCATCACCGCGGCGTATCAGATTCAGAAGAGCCGCACCGCGCCGCATGCAGACACCAGCACCGCGATGCTCGCTGCGCGCCCCGACCTGGACAAGCGCTACATCAATCGCGTCCGCCTCGCCGGAATCAAGTTCTGGCTCGACGGCAGCATCGACACCATGTTCATGTCGCAGCCTTTCACCACCAACCCGCCGGGGGTGACCACCACCGACTATCGTGGCGTGAGGGTCGATCCTCAGGTGCAACTGGTTGCCTTTCTCGACAAGTACTGGAAGAGCAACCGACAGATCGCTGCCCACGCCATCGGCGACGAAGCCAATGAGCAGTTCCTGCTGGCGCTGGAGGACGTCATTCGCCGTCAGGGCATGAGCGATGGGCGTCCGGTATTCCAGCACGCCCAGTTCTTGCGGCCAGATCAGATCGCTCGCATCAAGGCGGTCGGCGGCACGCCCAGCTTTACCGCCGGAGGCCTCTTTGCGATGGGTGACTACATCGCGAGTCTGGTCCCCGATCGGATCGACTGGGTCGGTGCTGCCGGTTCGGTTCAGCGCCAGGGGGTGAACTGGACGGTCAACACCGACTGGCCGGCAGGCGTGAGTCCGAGTCTGATGTATGCCGCCTGGAACGTCGTCAACCGCGTGACCCGCTCCGGCAAACCGTTTGCACCGCAAGAGCGTGTCTCGGCCTACGATGCCATGCGCAGCCTGACGATCAATGGTGCCTACCAGTACAAGGAAGAAAAGACCAAGGGCACGCTCGAGGTCGGCAAGCTGGCCGATCTGGTGGTGCTCGATCGAAATCCTGTCAAAGTCGACCCGATGGCCATCAAGGACATCCAGGTCGTCCAGACCCTCAAGGAAGGCGTACTGGTCTACAACCGCAAACCGGATGCCAGGGCGACGGCCAAGCCGGCCGACTCAGCCGATCAGATCGACCGACACGTCCATGGCCACGCACATGCACCCGCGCGCCCACTGACGGCGGAGCAGCAGCAGGTGCTGACGCGCCTGTCGCGTGCGTCCGAGTAAGGACAAACTGGTCCGGGCGATGCCCGGCACTGTCGTCCACGGTGTCGGTCTCGGCAGCTAAGCCGCTGATCAATAGCCTGAGCGGCGCGCCGGCTGGCCTGAGCGCCCACCTGACCATCCCGGCCACGATCGCGGCGAGGGGAGTCTCCTGGGGCAATCAAGGCATCGACGAGGCATGACAGGCGATACTCGCGGCTGGACCGATCAACCGATTGACCCTCCCGTGAGATTGCCATGCCTGTCGAAGCAATGGATCACTTCACTGTTCTGACTGATCGCCTGGATGAGACAACCAGCTTCTACACCGAGCTTCTTGGGCTCGAGGTCGGCGACAGGCCGGACTTCAACTTTCCTGGTGCATGGATGTACTGCGGCGGGCGCCCCATCCTGCACATCATCGCCGGCAGGCCCTTGCCGGCGGAGCGCGCCGGCGTGCTCGATCATATGGCCTTTGCCGCAAGCGGTCTGAGTGAGACTGTCTCGGCGCTACGCGCTCGTGACCTGAAGTTCGACCTGCGACAGTTGCCAGGTTCTGGCGTGTGGCAGCTGTTCTTCCGGGATCCGAATGGCGCGAAAGTCGAACTCGATTTCGCCGCATCCGAGACGCCACCGCCTGCGATCTGAGAGCCGCATGATTTCGGAACAGTGAACCCGCCACAGAAAGAATATTTTCTTGATTTGATCGAACGGCTCTGTAGCATCGAGCTGAGCTAAGGGGGCGACGTCGGTGGCGTGCCCCGTAAAGGGATCGTCATGACATTGCGACTCTTCCCAGTTGCCCGGTTCGCGGGCTCGGTCACAGCAGCCGGCCTCCTCATTGTCTCGCCCGTCGCGCTTTCGGCCGACCAGAGTACTGATCCGACCAGCGACATCGCTGATCTGCGAGCCCGCCTGAAGGCTCAGCGCGATCAACTCGACGCCCAGAAGCGACAGCTCGATGCGCAGGAATCCCAACTGCGGGAGCAGGAAAAGCTGTTGAACGATTTGGCGGCTCGGGCCCGCGGTGTCAAGCCCGAGGCAGCCGTTGCAGCCCCCGCAGCCCCCGCAGCCCCCGCAGCCGCGCCGGCCCTTGCCAAGCCGGATGGTGGAGCGGTCTCGCCTCAGGCTCAACAGGCCGCGGTGGCCAGCCCGACCTTGCCGACGGTCGGCAGTCGTTTCGACGACATCAAGGTCACGATGGGTGGCGGTCTGCGCACGACGGTCAACACCACCACCGCGCGAATGCAGCCTGACGCAACGCCCTTTTTCGTGTTCCCGAAGGTCAATGGCGTGTCGCAGGGCACCACCAAGATCGACGCGCGACTGTCTTCGCTGTTCTTCTCGATCGACGGCGCGCGGTTGGGCGACTTCAAGCTCGGTGGTTCGATCTATGCGTATCTCTTCAATGGCGATCTGCTCTCAGGCCTCTATGGCTTTTATCCAGGCTTCGCGTATGTCGATGCGACCAGCGAGCGCTGGCGCTTTGCAGCGGGCCTGCAGATGGACATCTTCAGCCCGATGATGCCGACCATGGTCGACCGGATGTCTGCGCTTGCGGGGTCGGGCAATGCCGGCAATTCCTTCAAGCCGCAGATTCGGGCCGAGCACATCGTGCCGATGGGGCGCGACCGGATCATCGTCCAGGGCGCTCTATCGGATGCGATTGCGAGCAACTTCACGCCACCCACCAACACCACGGTGAGCAATACACCCTCACAACTGCTGATCGTCACCGAGAACACCGGCATACCGAATGTCGAAGCCCGAGTGGCCTGGGTGCGAGGCCGTCCGGGCGAGGGCGGCTCCTGGGTGCCATGGCCTGAGTACACGGTCGGACTATCCGGCATATCAGGACGGATCCGCAATTTCACGATCGACTCGCAGTTCAATGCGAGCAACGTCTACAACACCCGGGTGAACGGTGTATCACTCGAAGCCAGCGCCAGGATCGGGCGCCAGTTCGGCATCCAGGGCGAGCTCTATGCCGGTCAGGCGCTGGGCCAGTATCTGGCGACCATATTCCAGACGAGCAATGGCTACAACCAGGCGATTCCGGGGCGCGGCGGATGGGGTGAGATGGCCTGGTACTGGACGCCTGCCTTGCACAGCCATGTCGGCATGGGGGTCGATACCGTCAATGCCGGATACATCAGCCCGGTTGGCTTCGTCAGCAACCGGACTGCTTTCCTGAACCTGTTCTGGGACCCGAGCCCAAAGACCACGCTGGCGGTGGAAGGCACTTGGCGCAGGACTGCCTACGGTGGCCTGGGCGAGAACTCGGGCTATTCACTGATGCTGTCATCGGAGTTGCGCTTCTAGCGCAGGCTCGCCAGTGCTTGAAGCTGACTGGCAGTCCGCAGCTGCGCTCAATAGCGGGCGGTCGCCAGAACGACGGTCAAAATTCTCGCAACAAACGCCCCCCGCCGTGCAACGGCCCGCCAAAGCCGCTCTCTCGCAGCGCATACCAGAAACTCACCGGATTGATGCCGAGTATTGGAATGCCGATGACTGGTTCAAGTTTCCTGGCAACGTTGATGACGCCCATATTCGTGCCGCATTGAACAATCGCGTCGAGCTTGTTCTTGTCGGTTGCCATTTCCATGATTGCCCGTTCTTTGGCCCAGTCTGGAATATGCGCGATGTGCTGGGTATTTCCGCAGGCGAAGCCGAAACTTGAAACCACCTCGAACCCTAAGTCTTGGAACATTCGAGTTGCGGATTCATTTCCGGTCTGCTCGAATGGCGTGATAAGCCCAATTCGCTTCGCGCGATAGCAGTTGAGCGCCGCTTCTACGGCATCGTGCCAGGTAGCCCAGGAAAGATCGCAGTATTGCTCGATCTGCTTCATCGTCGCACGGATCGGCTCGATCCCGGAAACGATGTGTTCCAGGCTCATGCCCATGATCATGTACTGCGGTGCTGCGAGCAGCGCGGCCTTCGCGGCAGATTCGACGCCGTCAAGGAACTGCAATCTGTATTGTTCGACACCCTCTGGTGAGCTCACATCGGGTCTAGGTGTCAGCACCGGGCTCGTGTGCAGGCCGACGCCCGCCAGTCCCTCCTGCTCTTGATTGGCGAAGATGATGCTCCAGAGCTCGTGTTCCATGGTTGTGTTGGTCGCCGGCAGTAGCAGGCCGAACCGTTGCCGGAAGCTGCGGGCGTCTGGATAGAGAACCGGAGCGAGAGCGGCCGTGGGCGAAACAGAGACGCGTGGTATCGAGACCGGCTTTCTCGATAGGCTGCCAGTGTGGGAGTGTCGGTCTTCGGACTCTCCGCCGGCCGCCACCAGGGCTTGGGCCTGCCGGGTGAGCGTGCGTCGCGGGTCGGGGTTCATGGGCTTCGCTCTCGGTTGGATGGGCGGCCGCGCTCGGGCCTGCAACAGATGCGCGGCAGCGGCTCGCTGCTGAGCCAGTCGACAATGCGCCTCCCGCCGACGGCAGTACGCATCTGCACGAAGCGCTGCGGGTCGGCCTGCACCGCGCCGATGCGCGCCGCGCGCGCGCCCAGCGGGTGCGCGCGCAGCGCCGCCAGCGCGGCGTCGGCCGCCTCGGGCGCGACGATTGCGACCAGCTTGCCCTCGTTGGCGATATACAGCGGATCAAGGCCCAGCAGCTCGCAGGCGGCGGCCACCTGCGGCAACACCGGACCTGGTGGTGGTTGATCAGCAGTGCCGGGCCCTGGTGACGCAGGCCGGTGCAGGAGCTGCAGGCCACGCTGACCAGGCCGTCCTCGCCGACACGGCCGGGCGCTACGCCCAGGCGGCGGCACAGGTCTGCCATCAGCGCCTGGCATGCCGAGCATGCGGTCGGTGACGTTGTCGCTGAACAGGATTCGGTACTCACCCACCGGCTGGGTGTGGAGGAAACGGTAGAAGCCGGCCACGCCCTGCACATGGGCCAAGCTCAGGCCCAGCCCGGCCGCGATGTCGGCCAGCGCCTGGCGCGGCAGCCAACCGTGCACTGCCTGCAACTCGCGCAGGATCTGCACCAGCGCATGTGGGTCGCGCCCATGACGCCCCAGCAGCGCCCCGGTGCCTCGCGCGGCCTGGCCAAGAACGCTCGGCGGCTGCGGCATGGAAGCCCTTTGGCTGAAAGCCGAACAAGACGGACGTCTTGCCCAGCCCCCGCTTCCGACAGATGACACAGGTCAAGGTCGTTGCAGGGTGTGCATGCGGGGAGGTGGCGCGGCGCGCCCCTGGCGCGCGTCGCCAGGTTCGTGCCGCGGCTCGCTCCCGCCGCGCCTCCGATCACGACAACCCGAACCCCGATCTGGCCCGAGCCGGGCGCGCTGGCCGAGGTGGCAGACATGGCGGACGACGGTGCCGAAGTCGATCCGAGCGGCCTGTCCTGCCGCTGGGCGCCGCTGCAGTCCAGGCACGGCAAGATGCTGACGCTGATCATCCAGGGCGTCGATGCCCCGGCGCGGTGTTCGCCGACGTCATGCCGAGGCCGAGGCTGCACCTGATCCGGTACCACGGCGTGCCGGCCACGAACGCGACGCTGCGGCCTCCGTGGGTGGCAGACGGCCGCCCGCAGGGGCGAGGGCGAGCACCGGATGGGAGGCCCGACCGGTACGCGCTCGGTCGTACCGCATCTGCTCGGCACGGCTTCTTTGGCGCGTGCTCGATATCGACTGCCGCGCCGCCAGAGCTGCGGGCTGGGCGCACGAGGCAGGGCATGGGTTAGCCGCTGGCGCGGCGCGCCGTGTCCGCGCGACATGCCCCGAATCAGTCTCGATCCCGGGACTGAGGCCAGCATCGCGACCTGTGAACGCCCTCGGCCCTGCCGGGTTCACCGCCAGACACCTGGAGCGGGCCGGTTCGGCTGGTGCGGCCCCCTGTAGATGCGGCCTGGTGGCGACGTCGGGCCTCGATGAAGGCGTTTGGAATTCCTGTTGGCGGCGCGCGGCCCGAGAGCTTCCTTCCCGGGCACCGCAACCCGCAGGGCGCGGCGATCCGTCCAGGCTCCGTCCAGCGCTTGCTCAACGGGCACGGCGCGCAGGGCCGCGGCGAGTTCAACCGGACCGTCGCCGGCGTCGGTCGCGCCGGCCGGCCTGGTCCTCGACACCGGCGATCGCGTCCGGCAGTGGCGCGTGCCGCTCGACGGCGATCGCCAGGACGCCCGCGGGCACCCGTTCGCCGAGCTGGGCGAACGCATCCGCGACCTGCAGCAGGGGCCGGACGGCTGTGTGTACCTGCTGACCGACGGCGGCAGGCTGAACCGGGTTCAGGATCGACTCCAGGTCCGATCCGGCCGCAGGCGTTCCAGTTTCCTCGACGCCCGGTTCCAGGTTTCTGGCGATCGGCTGGTTAGTTCCGGCGCAATCGCTTAGCCTACCGCCGTTGGCGCGTCTGCGCCGCGCGCATCCAAACACGAGACTGGGGAGGAGAGAGATGAGTGGCTTCCTGTGCTGGATCTGGCCCTACCTGATGGGCGGGCTGGTCGGATGGCTCGCCTCGGGCTGGCTGGCGCGACAGGCGCTCGCCAGGCAACCGACGACGGTCGAGCGGATCGTCGAGCGGGTCGTCGACAACCCCTCCCATCTTTCGCAGATCGCGACGCTCACCGCGAGCGCCGCACTCGTGCCGCAGCTCCGCGAGCGTATCGGCGCGCTCGAGTCGGCGCCACCCCGGATCGTCGAGAAGGTGGTCGAGAAGGTGGTCGAGAAGCCGGTCGAGCGGATCGTCGAGCGCTCTGTGGTCGACACCGCCGGTCTCGAGGCCCGGGATCGCGAGATCGCCGAGCTGCAGGCGCGCTTGCGGCGCTGGACGGAGGGGCCGACGATCGACCTCGCGGCTGCCCGGGCGGCGGGCTTCTCGCTGGAGCGCGACGACGCGCTCGAGATCATCGAGGGCATCGGGCCGAAGATCGCCGAGCTGCTGCGCGCGGAGGGCGTCACGCGCTTCATGCAGCTGGCGCAGATGACCCCGGCGCAGATCCAGCCGATCCTGGATGCGGCGGGACCCCACTTCCGGATGGCGGTGCCCGACACCTGGCCCGAGCAGGCGGTCCTGGCCGCAAACAACCACTGGCGTGCCCTGAAGAACCTGCAGGACGCGCTGATCGCCGGCCAGCGCGGCTGAGCGGCAAGGAGAGTCGATCATGACCAACACGCAGACCCTGATGGACGTGCCTTCCGCGTTTCGTAGCCTCTACTGGCCGGTGGCCCTTCTGCTCGCAGCGGCACTGGCGCTGCTGTCGCTGCTGGGCTACGGGCCCGGTGGATTGGCGTGCCGACCGGCGTTGGTGGCCACTGCTCCAGCGCCGGTCGCGCCCGCGCCCGTACCGGCACCGCCCCCTGCACCGGTCGCCGCTGCACCGGTCGCCGCGGCACCGGTCGCCGCAGCACCAGTCGTCGCGGCACCGGCGACCAAGCTGTTCTTCGAGGTGGACCGCAGCGAGGTGAGCGCCGCCGAGCGGGCCAAGACCGGGCCGATCGTCGAGTACCTGAAGGCGAACCCGGCGGCCAAGGCGGTCGTCTCGGGCTTCCACGACCCGCGTGGCGACCGGGCGAAGAACGAGGCACTCGCGCTCGATCGGGCCCGTGCGGTTCGGGCCGTGCTCGAGGAGCAGGGCATCGCACGCGAGCGGGTGGTGATGGCCAAACCGATGGAGACCACCGGCGACGGATCGCTGCCCGAGGCGCGCCGGGTCGAGCTGAGCGTCGAGCCCTGAGCGACGTGACGGACCGGCTGCGGCCGGTCCGCGAGCAGTCTTGCTCGCAGCGTAGAAGAGCGCCATGTCGACGACCTGTCGCCCCTCGAGGTCCACCACCCGCAGGTGCTGGCCAGGCTGCAACTCGAGGGCGAGGCCTGCTTGCCTGGCACGACGCGCTCGAACACCGTGTTCATCATTGCCTCCCCTGCGGTTGGGTGAGGGTCGACATCGGCCCGGTCATGCAGTGCCGCGCTGCGCCGGGACGGCGTTGATCGGGCATTCGTGCAGTTCGAGCAGGGCAGGTTCGCCGAGGCGGTCCGGATGATCCAGGCGCCCCCGGAGCGTGCCGCCGACGGCCCCTGCCGCGGTCGCCCCTGCGCGTCCTTGGCCTCGGCGGCGTCCGGCACGCTGCGCCGCTGAGGCGCCGTTCTGCGCGCGCCCGGCGTGCTGCACACCGGGCGCGCTCCGCCGGCATGCGTGTCAGCCCCGCATCGGGGCGGACCTGCCGCGTGCGATCACCAGTCCCGAGAGCCCCAGCACGGCGAGCGCCATGTGAGTGGCACGCAGCGTATCGGTGCCGGCGGTCGCGACCGCGCTGGCCAGCAGCGCGACGGCGGCGGCCGTGGCGAGCGCGGCGACCCATTGCCGGGCCGCCGGCGTCGGCGCTCGCGCCGGCGCAACGCGGACGAGCATCGGCCCGGCCCAGGCGAGGCTCCAGGCCGTGCCGTGCAGCAGCATGCCGGCGAGCAGAGCGCCGCGATGTTCGCCCAGCGCGATGACCAGCCCGCCCGCGCCCAGCAATGCGGCCGCGACGCCCGCGAGCCGCGCGCGCGGCCACCCGCCGATCCGGCCGCGCAGCAGCCAGGCCGGGCCGACCATCGAGGCGAGGTGCAGCCCGGCGACGGCGCTGGCCGAAAAGCCGTCGCTGGCGCAGCGCTCGGCCATTGCGGGCAGTGCCGCCATCATCGGCAGCATCGCGAGTGCGGCGGCGTGCAGCGGCCAGTCGGCCGGATGTCCCCAGCCACCGCGCGGCAGCGGCAACGAGCAGTCGAACAGGCCGGCGGAGCAGCCGGTCACCGGCGGCGCGCGCCGTGGGGCGAGCGCCAGCAGCAGAGCGGCAGTCGCGAGCAGCCAGCCCGCCGCGAGCGTCGTCTGTGCGGCTGCGCGCAGCGGGTCGCCGCAGAACGACCACGCGATCGCCGCGCCGACGAGCGCGGGCCCGATCGGTGCAGGGGTGCCGCGCGGCGCGCGGGCCCGCAACGCCTTGACCTCGCGGGAGGCCAGCACCAGCAGCGCCGCCCAGCCGAACGCGGCGCCCAGCAGCGGCCAGGGCGCGGCGCCCTGGACGGCGGACAGGGCGCCGGCAGCGAGCAGCGCCGCGCCGGCGAGGCCTGCCGACAGGGCACGCATCGAACTGGCGCGACGCATGCCGATCGCGAGCAGCAGGCCGATCGACGCGAGCCAGGCGGCCAGCGGCAGCCCCGGCGGCGCGCCCGCACGTGCCGCCTCGTGCCCGAGTGCGCCGAGCACGGTCCAGCCGCCGAACAGCAGCGACCAGGCGAGCGCGCGCGCGAGCCACAGGCGCGTGGCGTCGGCACGCGCATCGGACAGGAGCGCAGACGCGCGCGAGGCGGGCGGCGCGTCGCTGCCGGGCAGGCGTGTGTCCGCTGTCATCCGGGCGCGTACCCGTGGAGCCGATCGTCGCCTTCGGCTGCATGCACGCTCGCGTTGAAGGACACGATGATCCGCTCCATGCGCCCGTCGTACGGCATCGCCTGGTGCATCAACCAAGAGGGGAAGAGCGTCAGCTGACCGGGCACCGGCTCGACGTCGACGTGCGGCGGCTGCAGGTAGGCGTTGCCCAGATCCACGTGCGCGCCGCCGAGCTGCACGAACGGGGGGCCGTAGAAGCGCGTGACGCCGTGCCGCCTACCATGCACCTGATGCGCGGCGCGGGTCTCGGACGGGTCGGCCTGCACGACGTACACGCCTGACCACGAGCAGTTCCCGTGGGTGTGCACGTCATGGAATGCGCCGCCGCGGCTGCACTGGAACCACATGCCGTCGATCGCGATCCGCATCGCGCGCCGCCCGGGCGGCCAGGCGGCTGCGTTCGCGCGGCCGACCATGTCCTGCAGCGAGCCGACGATGAAGCGCACCAGCGCCTCGCCTTCGGGCGTGCGCAGCCTTCGCAGCAGGTCGTCGTCGCTGGCGAAGAAGGGCGCGTCGGCGGGCTCGCCCCGGGCCTGCGCCTGCGCCAGGCGCAGCGCTCCGAGCATCCTTGCGAGCACCGGGTTGAGCGTGTCAGCGACGGGCAGCCGGTAGACGCCGATCGGGGTCGGCCACAGCGCGTGGACGCCCGTCGTCAGACTCACGTGACCAGACCCGCCGGCCAGCGCAGCGTGTGTCCGGTCTCGCGCTCGAAGCGCTCGAGGTCCTCGGGTGTGTCCACGTCGACGCGGTAGCGGCGGTTGTCGGTCACGAAGGGCGCGACCGCCTCGGGATGCGCGGCCTGCCACTGCCGGCAGCCGACGTTGACCTCGCCGGCGAGCACCTGCTCGCGCACATCGGCGCCGATCACCACCGGGTTGCCGCGTTGGCCGCCGACCTCGGGATAGACGACCGAGGTGCCCTCCGGGCGCTTCTTCCAGGCGCCGATCAGCGCGATGATGTCCTGCGACTGCATCATCGGCTGGTCGGCCAGCGCGATCACCACCGCATCGAGCTTGCCGCCGAGCGCCGCGAGCCCGATCCGCTGCGAGGACACCAGCCCCTCGTCGGGAGTCGGATTGCGCACGATCGTCACCGGGAAGCTCTGCACGACGGGCTCGATGAGCTCGGCATGGTGGCCGAGCACCACCACCACCTCGTCGACGCCCGCGCCCGACAGCGCGATCAGCTGGCGGCGGATCAGCGGCACGCCACCGAGCTCGAGCAGCGACTTCGGCCGCGTGCCCATCCGCGACCCGCTGCCCGCGGCGAGCAGCACCGCGCCGACCGCCACGCGCGCGTGCAAGCCGCCGCCGCCCTTCAGGATGCAGCCCATGTCAGTCTCCGCAGCAAGACGAGCGGGGGCCGCCGGCCGCCGGTTCGGGCACGACGGCGGATGCGGACGGCGCCAGCGGGGCACTCGGTGCAGCCGTCTGCGGACGTCGCGCGATCGTCGGCGCGAAGGCTGTCGACGCCGTGGCCGGCTCGGCGGTCCCGGCCATCGCCGCCGACCCGCCGCCACAACACGAAGACGCGGCCTCGGCGGTCGCGGTGCGGGCGTCGGCCGCGGCACGCCCGACGCCGGTCGTCGCCGCGGTGACCGCTCCGACAACCGAGGCGGTCTCGACCTCGATCCCGACGTCCGTTGCGGCACCCGCCGCATCGCCCCCGCGCCGGGCGGCCACCACCGCCGCCAGCACCGACAGCGCGATCTCCTCGGGCGTCTGCGCGCCGATCGGCTGGCCCGCCGGCGCGACGATCGCCGCGACAGCCGCCGCGTCTTCCCCGGACTCGACGAGCGAGGCCTTGAGCACCTGCGCCTTGCGGGCGCTGGCGACGAAGAACACGCGGCGCGCGTCGAGCGCGAGCGCCGCGCGCAGCCCCTGGAGGTCGCGCCGTCCCTGCGTGGCGACGACCACGTACGCGCCCGCCGGCACCGAGGCGAGCTCGCCGTCGTCGACCAGCACCTGCGCTGCGTCCGCGAAGCGCGCCGCGTCGCCGCCGTGCGCGACCACCGACACCGGCAGCCCCACGCGCGGCGCGAGGCCCGCCAGGGCCGCGGCGAGCGGCGTGTCGCCGATCACCACCAGGCGGGCCTGCGGCACAACCGGATCGACGAACAGCTCGAGCGTGCCGCCCGAGTGGCAGGCCATGCCGAACTCGAGCACCTCGTCGAGCTCGCGCACGCTGCCCTCGGCCGCGGGCGCGATGCGGATCATGCGCGCCCGGCCGTCGGCGAGCGCGGCGCGCACGGCCTTCATCACCGCGGGCTGCGCGCAGCCGCCGCCGATCCAGCCGTGCGCGATGCCGTCGGCGGTCGCAACGGCCTTGTCGCCGGGCCGCGCCGAGGCGGGCGGCGCGACCCGCAGCACCGTGACCAGCGCGAACGGCCGCTGTGCCGCTCCAAGCCGCTGGGCCGCGGCGAGCACGTCGTGGGAGTTCGTCATGTCGGATGTCCTTCGTTCAATGCGGCATTCATCGCAGTGCAGCGGCCGCGAGGTCGCGCAGGCTGTTCAGACGGACGAACCGCCCGATCAGCGGCCGCGCGGCCGTGATCGCCTCCGAGGCCGGCGGCTGCGGCGACGGGTGGAACCAGGTGATGCGCGCGCCGCGCGCACGGATCGTGGCGAGCTCCTGCGCGAGCCGCTCGGGCGGGTCCGCGTCGAAGCCGTCGGAGAGCACCCACACTCGCGCATCGCGCCCGAGCGCCCCGCGCACGTGGGTGCCGTGGAAGTCGGACAGGCTGGTCGCGATCCGGGTGCCGCCGCCGAAGCCGGCCGACACCGCGTTGACCTTCTCCTGGACGGTCGGGGAATCGCGACGCAGCAGCGGCGTGACCTCGGCGAGCCGTGTGTGGAACACGAACACCCGCGCCTGCGCCGGCTCGACGAAGGCGCGTGCGATCCGCAGGAAGAGCTGCGCATGCGTCTGCATCGAGCGGCTGACGTCGACCAGCACGTACAGGCGGGGGCGCTCGCGGCGCGGGCGCTGCCACGCGGGCCTGACCGGCGTGCCGCCGGTGGCGAGGCTTGCGCGCAGCGTGCGGCGCAGGTCGAGCCGGGCGCCGCGCGGATGCGCGTGGCGGCGCCGCGTCAGGCGCCGGCGAAGCCGCCGCGCGATGTCCTCGGCGAGCTTCTGCAACTGTGCGAGGTCCTGCGGCAGCCACTCCGACAGCGAGCGGTCGTGCAGCGCCTCGGTGCGGCTCGCACCGCCCTGCGCGCGCGGTGCCGCGGCCTCCTCGGTGTCGCCTGCGTCCGTGTGGAGCGCGGTGTCGCCGGGGCGCGCACCGGGCGCGCCGAGCGAGGTCTGCAGCGCCTGCACCACCTGGCGCAGGTCGCGCGAGGGCCGCGTACGCTGACTGCTGCGCACCGTGCCCTTGAGCCGCTCCGGGTGCCAGTAGCGCTCGAAGAGCTCCGGCCAGGCCCGCCAGTCGCGCGCGTCGCGGCAGGCGATCGCGCGCCAGCCCGCGTCGAGCGTCGCGGCCCGCGGCAGCGGAACCGCCAGCGCGGCGCGCACCATCGCCTGCTGCTCCGCCACGCCGACGGCCAGTCCGTGCTCGCGAAGCAGCGCGGCGAATCCGGCGATCGCCTCGAGCGGCGCGGCCTGCGGGGTGCTCATCAGCCTTTCTCGGCGACGCCGGCGCGCCGGCCCTCGAGCAGCTGACCGAGCCGCTCGGGCGCCATCTGGAAGCGATCCTCGCGTGTCTTGAGCAGGCAGCCGAGGGTCGCCGTCAGCGCATGCGGGTCGTCGGGCAGCGCGGGCATCCGCATCCGGTGCAGCGCACGGATCCAGTCGAGCGTCTCGGCCACGCCCGGCGTCTTGCTCAGATCCTCGCGCCGCAGACGCTGCACGAAGGCCACTGCCTGATCGACCAGCGCGGACTCGGCCTGAGGCAGCGTCGCGCGTACGATCGCGAGCTCGCGGGCGAGCGAGGGATAGTCGAGCCAGTGGTACAGGCAGCGCCGGCGCAGCGCGTCCGACAGCTCGCGCGTGCCGTTCGAGGTGAGCACCGCCATCGGCACGTGGCGTGCGGTGAGCGTACCCAGCTCGGGCACGGTGATCTGCCAGTCGCCGAGCACTTCCAGCAGGAAGGCCTCGAAGGCCTCGTCGGCGCGGTCGACCTCGTCGATCAGCAGCACGCAGGGCTGCTCGCTCGCGATCGCCTGCAGCAGCGGGCGCTCGAGCAGGTAGTCGCGCGCGAACAGGTCGGCTTCGGCGGCGCGCGCACCGTCCGCCTCGCGCACCCGGATCGCCAGCAGCTGGCGCCCGTAGTTCCACTCGTAGGCCGCCTGCGCGAGGTCGATGCCCTCGTGGCACTGCAGCCGGACCAGGCGGCGTCCGGTGGCGCGCGCCAGGCCGAGCGCAAGCGCGGTCTTGCCCACGCCCGCATCGCCCTCGAGCAGCAGCGGCCGCTCGAGTTCGCCGGCCAGCCACAGTGTCGTGGCCAGCGCTTCGTCGCAGACGTAGCCCGCCTGCTGCAGCCGCTCGCGCAGCAGGGCGTCGGTCACGTCCGCTTGCCGCCGAACAGGCCGGCGAACCAGCCCTTGATGACCGTCCATATCAGCCCGAGCGCGTTGAGCTCGGTGGCGACAGGAGCGGGTGGTGCGGGTGGTGCGGCGCGCGGCGCCGAAGCCGCGGCCGTGGCGCCGGACGCCGCCGCCGCCGCCTCCGAGTCACCCGTGTCGGAGGCCGGGGCGGAGGTGCCCGCCCCGCCCGCAGGGGCACCGGTATCGCCGTCCGCTACGGCTCCGGCGGCTGCACCCGCCTCTGCAGCGACCGGCACCATTGCAGCCGCCGCGCGGAAGCGATCGGCAAACTGCGCGAGCATCGCATCGGCTACGGGCACCAGCAGCCGGCTGCCGAACTGCGCGAGCTTGCCGTTGACCTTGATCACCGCCTCGCCCTCGAGCGTCGAGCCGCCGCCCTCGGCGGCCACCACGCGCGCTGTCAGGTCCATCGAGGCCGAGGAGCCTGCCTTGTCGGCGCCGGCGCCGAGCATGCGCAGCGTGCGGGTCGACGGTTCGAGCTCGAGTACCTCGATCGTCCCCGCGAAGCTCATGGTCGCCGGGCCCACCTTGCTCTTGACCGCGCCCTTGTAGTGCGTTGCGTCGACCTGTTCGGTGATCTGCGCGCCCGGCATGCAGACTGCCGTCGCATTGACATCGGCGAGCACGGTCCACGCCTGCTCGACGGTCGCCGCGATCGGGTACTTCTTGTCCAGTTTGACTTCCATGTCGTCCTCGTCGTCGGGGGCGCCGACGATCGGCGCCCCCCGTCGCCCTCTACAGCGCGACGCCGCTTCGCCTGAGCTGCTGCCAGACGCGCCAGCTGGTGTGTGGCATCGTCATCTCGGTCACGCCCAGGTGCGCGAACGCGTCCACCACCGCCGACGTGAAGGTCGGGATCGAACCGACGTGCGGCGACTCGGCCACGCCCTTCGCCCCGATCGGATGGTGCGGGCTGGGCGTCACGGTGAAGTCGGTCTCCCACTTGGGCGTCTCGACCGCCGTCGGCAGGTAGTAGTCCATCAGCGTGTTGCCGAGCAGGTTGCCCTGCGCATCGAACGGCATCTGCTGGCCCATCGCCACCGCGAAGCCTTCGGTCAGCCCGCCGTGGATCTGGCCCTCGATGATCATCGGGTTGATCCGCGTGCCGCAGTCGTCGAGCGCGTAGAAGCGCCGCACCTTGGTCTCGCCGGTGGCGCGATCGATGTCGACCACGCACAGGTAGATGCCGAACGGGAAGGTGAAGTTCGGCGGGTCGTAGTAGTGCACCGCCTCCAGCCCCGGCTCCAGGCCCGCGGGCACGTTGTTGTACGCGGCCCAGCTGATGTCCTTCATCGTCTTGTGGCGAGCCGGCTCCCCCTTGACCTGGAAGCGGTCGATCTCCCAGTCGAGGTCGTTCTCGCCGACCTCGAGCAGGTGGGCGGCGATCTTGCGAGCCTTCGCGTGGATCTTGCGTGAAGCCAGCGCGATCGCGGCGCCTGCGACCGGCGTCGAGCGGCTGCCGTAGGTGCCCAGCCCGTAGGGCGCGGTGGAGGTGTCGCCCTCCTCGACCTGGATCACCTCGCTCGGGATGCCCAGCTCGGTGGCGATGATCTGCGCGTAGGTCGTCTGGTGACCCTGGCCCTGCGTGATCGTGCCCATCCGCGCGATCGCGCTGCCGGTCGGATGCACGCGGATCTCGCAGCTGTCGAACATCCCGACGCCGAGGATGTCGCACATCTTGCTCGGACCGGCGCCCACCACCTCGGTGAAGGTCACCAGGCCGATGCCCATCAGCGTCGGACACGAGGGATCCGCGCGCTTGGTCGCCTGCTCGGCACGCAGCGCGGGGTAGTCGACCGCGTCGAGCACCTTCTTCAGTGCGGTGTGGTAGTCGCCCGAGTCGTACTCGAAACCGAACGCGCTGTGGTAGGGGAACTGCTCCTTTCGCACGAAGTTCTTCGCGCGGATCTCGGCCTTGTCCATGCCGAGCTTCTGTGCGAGCACGTCGACCATGCGCTCGATCAGGTAGACCGCCTCGGTCACGCGGAACGAGCACCGGTAGGCGACGCCGCCCGGTGCCTTGTTCGTGTAGACCCCCTTGACGCGCGCGTAGGCCGCGGGGATGTCGTAGCTGCCCGAGCAGATGTGGAAGAGGCCCGCCGGGAACTTGGTCGGATCGGCGCAGGCGTCGAACGCGCCGTGGTCGGCGACGACGTTCACGCGCAGCCCGGTGATCTTCCCGTCCTTGGTCGATGCGAGCTCGCCGTCCATGTGGTAGTCGCGGGCGAACGCGGTCGAGGAGATGTTCTCGATGCGGTCCTCGATCCACTTGACCGGCTTGCCGAGCACGATGCTCGCTGCGATCGCGCAGACATAGCCCGGGTAGATGCCGACCTTGTTGCCGAAGCCGCCGCCGATGTCGGGGCTGACGATCCGCACCTTGCTCTCGGGGATGCCCGACAGCAGCGAGACCACGGTACGCACGACGTGCGGCGCCTGCGAGGTGATGTAGGTGGTGAGCTCGCCACGCACCGGATCGAAGCTCGCGACGCAGCCGCAGGTCTCGAGCGGGCAGGGGTGCACGCGCGGGTAGAAGATGTGCTCGGCGACCGTCACCTCGGCCTGCGCGAAGGCGGCGTCGGCCGCCGCGCTGTCGCCCGCGTCCCAGGTGAAGATGTGGTTGTGGTGCTCGCGCGGGCCGTGCGCGCCGCTGGTCTTGCCGGCGAGGTCGTCGCGCAGCACCGGTGCGTCGGGCGCGAGCGCCGCGTAGGGGTCGATGACGACGGGCAGCTCCTCGTACTCCACCTGTACCGCCTCGACGCCGTCGGCCGCCGCGTAGCGGTCCTCGGCGATCACCACCGCCACTTCCTGCATCTGAAAGTGGACCTTCTCGTCGGCCAGCACTGCGGCGACGTCGCCGGCCAGCGTCGGCATCCAGTGCAGCTTGAAGGGCTTGAGGTCGTCGGCGGTCAGCACCGCGATCACGCCCGGCACCTTCAGCGCCTCGGACTTGTCGATACCCTTGATGCGCGCGTGCGCGTACGGGCTGCGGACGATGTCCATGTGCAGCATGCCGGGCATCTTGATGTCGTCGACGTAGTTGCCCTTGCCCTGGATGAAGCGTGCGTCCTCCTTGCGAAGACGCGAGTCACCCATCCCTTGCAGGGCGGCGAGACGGTCGGGCGCGTTCATGCGGCCTCCTGTGCGGTCTGCTGCAGCTTGGCGGCGGCGTATTGCACCGCCTTGACGATGTTCTGGTAGCCGGTGCAACGGCACAGGTTGCCGCTCATGCCCGCGCGGATCTCCTCCTCGCTCGGGTTCGGATTCTCCTGCAGGAACCGGTAGGCACGCACCAGCATGCCCGGCGTGCAGAAGCCGCACTGCAGCCCGTGCTCCTTGTAGAAGCCCTCCTGCACCGCGTGCAGCACGCTGCCCTGCGCGAGGCCCTCGACGGTGAGCACCTCCGAGCCATCGCACTGCACCGCCAGGTGCGTGCAGCCCTTGACGCTGCGGCCGTCGATGTCGACGGTGCAGGCGCCACAGTGGCTGGTCTCGCAGCCGATGTGCGCGCCGGTGAGGCTGAGCTTCTCGCGCAGGAAATGCACGAGCAGCGTGCGCGGTTCGACCGCCTCTTCGTGCGTGCGGCCGTTGACCTTCACGCTGATCAGTTTCTTCGCCATGGGTCGTCTCCCGGGTTCACTGGGCCCGCGCCGCTGCGGCGCGGATCGCGCGGCGGACCATCTGGCCGGCCATCGCTGTCTTGTACTCGCGGTCGCCGCGCAGGTCCTCGGCGGGGTCGCAGATCGCCATCGCGGCGGCGGCGGCGGCGTCGATCGACGCGTCGTCGAGCCTGCGGCCGACGAGCGCAGCTTCGGCGCCGGTGGCGCGAAGCGCGGTCGGGCCGACGTTGGTCAGGCCGATCCGTGCGTACGAGACTGTGCCGCCGTCGAGGCGCAGCACCACCGCCGCGCCCGCGGTCGCCCAGTCGCCGGTCTTGCGCTTGAGCTTCTCGTAGCCCCAGCCGGTCTTCGGCGTGAAGGCCGGCACGCGGATCTCCACCAGGATCTCGTCCTCGGCGAGGGCGGTCGTATAGAGGCCCAGGAAGAAGTCGTCGGCCTTGACCGTACGCTCGCCGTTGGGGCCCGCGATCACGAAGCTCGCGTCGAGCGCCAGCGACAGCGCCGGATGGTCGTTGGCGGGGTCGCCGTGGGCGATGTCACCGCCGATGGTGCCGCGGTTGCGCACCTGCGGGTCGGCGATCAGGGCGGCGGCCTCGGGCAGCAGCGGCACGCGGGCCTGCAGCACGGGCGAGGTGATCAGGTCGTTCTCCACCGTCATCGCGCCGATCCGGATCGTCGCGCCGTCCTCGCGGATGCCGCGCAACGAATCGATGCGGTTCAGGTCGATCAGGTGTGCGGGCTGGGCAAAGCGCAGCTTCATCATCGGCAGCAGGCTGTGACCGCCGGCGAGCAGCTTGGCGTCGCTGCCGAGCGAGCCGAGCAGGGCCACGGCCTCGCCGACGGTGCGGGGCGCGTGATAGTCGAACGCGGGTGGGATCATCGTGTCTCCTCGTGGGTGCCGCCGGGACCGGACACTTCGACCGATCGTCCTGGACAGACCGTGAGTCTGCATCGGTTCCGTG
>CAYNRU010000032.1:0-2523 GCA_964399635.1 uncultured Bordetella sp. | reverse complement strand
CTGGTCGTACGCCTTCGCCTCACCACCGAACTTCTTCGACAGCACCGTCGTGATCGCCGCCGTCAGCGTCGTCTTGCCATGGTCCACGTGACCGATCGTGCCCACGTTCACGTGCGGCTTGTTGCGCTCAAACTTGCTTTTGCCCATTTTGTTGTCGCTCCGATTCGAAAAGAACGTCTAGTGCGGTGTATGCGGGTTTACTTGGTGCGGGCGGCGATGATCGCCTCGGCGACGTTCTTCGGCGCCTCCGCGTACTGCTTGAATTCCATCGTGTACGTCGCGCGGCCCTGGGTCAGCGACCGCAGGCTGGTCGAGTAGCCGAACATCTCGGACAGCGGGACCTCGGCACGGATCGCCTTGCCGCCACCGGCCATGTCGTCCATGCCCTGCACCATCCCGCGACGCGACGACAGGTCGCCCATCACCGGACCGGCGTAGTCCTCGGGCGTCTCGACCTCGACCGACATCATCGGCTCGAGCAGCACCGGGCTGGCGCGGCGCAGGCCTTCCTTGAAGGCCATCGAGCCGGCCATCTTGAATGCGTTCTCGTTGGAGTCCACGTCGTGGTACGAGCCGAAGAACAGCGTCGCCTTGACGTCGACGACCGGGTAGCCGGCAAGCACGCCAGCGGGCAGCGTGTCCTCGATGCCCTTGGCGACGGCGGGGATGAACTCCCGCGGCACGACGCCGCCCTTGATCGCGTCGACGAACTCGAAGCCCTTGCCGCCCGGGGGCAGCGGCTCGATCTTCAGCACCACGTGGCCGTACTGGCCGCGACCGCCGGACTGCTTGACGAACTTGCCCTCGACCTCGTCGACCGTCTTGCGGATGGTCTCGCGGTACGCGACCTGCGGCTTGCCGACCGAGGCCTCCACGCCGAACTCGCGCTTCATGCGGTCGACGATGATCTCGAGGTGCAGTTCGCCCATGCCGGCGATCAGGGTCTGGCCCGACTCTTCGTCCGTGCGGACACGGAACGAGGGGTCTTCGCGCGCGAGACGTTGCAGCGCGACGCCCATCTTCTCCTGGTCGGCCTTGGTCTTGGGCTCGACGGCCTGCTGGATCACGGGCTCGGGGAACACCATCCGCTCGAGGATGATGGGCGAATCCGGATCGCACAGCGTCTCGCCGGTGATCACTTCCTTGAGGCCCACGCATGCGGCGATGTCGCCCGCGCGCACCTCGCTGATCTCCTCGCGCTGGTTCGCGTGCATCTGCAGCAGGCGCCCGACGCGGTCCTTCTTGCCCTTGATGGGGTTGAAGACGGTGTCGCCCGAGCTCAGCACACCCGAGTAGACGCGGATGAAGGTCAGCTGGCCGACGAACGGGTCGGTCATCAGCTTGAATGCCAGCGCCGCGAACTTCTCCTTGTCGTCGGCCGCGCGCAGGACCGTGTTCTCACGGTCGTCGAGACCCTTGACCGGCGGGATGTCGATTGGGGATGGCAGCAGCTCGATCACCTTGTCGAGCATCGCCTGCACGCCCTTGTTCTTGAATGCCGAGCCGCACAGCATCGGCTGGATCTCGCTGGCGATCGTGCGCTGACGCAGGCCCACCATGATCTCAGCCTCGGTCAGCGAGCCGGTCTCGAGGTACTTGTTCATCAGCTCCTCGTTCGACTCGGCCGCGGCCTCGACCATCTTCTCGTGCCACTCGTCGCAGACGTCCTTGAGCTCGGCGGGGATCTCGCCGTACTCGAACTTCATGCCCTGCGACGCGTCGTCCCACCAGATGGCCTTCATCTTGACCAGGTCGACGACACCCTTGAAGGAGTCCTCGGCGCCGATCGGCACCTGGATGGGCACCGGGTTGGCCTTCAGGCGCAGCTTCATCTGGTCGTAGACCTTGAAGAAGTTCGCGCCAGTGCGGTCCATCTTGTTGACGAACGCGAGCCGCGGCACCTTGTACTTGTTGGCCTGGCGCCAGACGGTCTCGGACTGCGGCTGCACGCCGCCCACGGCGCAATAGACCATGCACGCACCGTCGAGCACGCGCATCGAGCGTTCGACCTCGATCGTGAAGTCGACGTGCCCGGGGGTGTCGATGATGTTGATGCGGTGCTCGGGGTAGGACAGTTCCATGCCTTTCCAGAAGCAGGTGGTCGCCGCCGAAGTGATCGTGATGCCACGCTCCTGCTCCTGCTCCATCCAGTCCATCGTCGCGGCACCTTCGTGCACTTCGCCGATCTTGTGGCTCTTGCCGGTGTAATAAAGGATGCGCTCGGTGGTCGTGGTCTTGCCGGCATCGATATGCGCCATGATACCGAAGTTGCGGTAGTCCTCTATGGCATGAACGCGGGGCATGGGCTGTTCCTTAAATCCGTTCTTCGCCGTTACCAGCGATAATGCGAGAAGGCACGGTTGGCTTCCGCCATCCGGTGCACGTCTTCTCGCTTCTTGACGGCGTTCCCCCGGTTATTCGATGCGTCGAGCAGCTCCGCCGAGAGCCGGTCCATCATCGTCTTTTCGTTGCGGTCGCGCGCCGCCGAAATCAGCCAGCGGATGCCGAGCGCCTGACGGCGCA
>CAYNRU010000031.1:0-59719 GCA_964399635.1 uncultured Bordetella sp. | reverse complement strand
GTGGGCAGTTCGAGATCGGCTCGCGCTCCCGGCGAAACGCGGGCCCGTATGGCAGCGGCTAGGTCGCGTGGCGAGGCGGCATCGCTCATGACCCGCCTGAGGATGTCGCGCGCCTCCTCCTCCATTGAGCGGCCGTGTTGGGCGGCGCGCACACGCAGGCGCTGCTTGATGTCGTCATCGAGGTTGCGGATGGTGATGCTGGCCACGGCGGGCCTCCAGTGTGGACACGGACTTAAATTGTAATCGGTGATTGCAGTGCAATCAATGATAGCGACCAGCTTGGGCTTGAGACCGGGCAGCACCGAGTGTTGGGTCGCGCAGAGGAACACCGTGTAGCCGTCGGGCGCGCTGCGAGCCGCCGGTGCGCGGTCTTGCGCCGCCTGCATGTCCGGCGCGCGGAGCGCGTGGTCGGCGGGGACTACGTCGTTCGGCGCAGACCGAAGGGGCTCGGTCCTGTGGCCGAAGCGGACTGATGCCGGCGCTACCACCGTGCGGGGGTTCGACCTCCCAGGTGTCACGTGTCCGACGCGCGTCGCCCCTGCTCGGGCGTTGCCCGGTGGCAGCACACTGCCCGCAGGCCTAGGCGCGGCGCCGGGCCTAAGGCGCGCTGCAGCGCGGCAGGTCGATCGTGAACGCACACCCCACGCCGGGAAGGTTGCGCACGCCGAGCGTGCCCGCCTCAGCCTCGACCTTGTGTCGTGCGATCGACAGGCCCAGGCCCAGTCCGGTACGGTCGTCGCCACGCTGCGCAAACGGCACGAACATCCGCTCCATGGTGCCGACCGTCAGTCCGCCGCACTGATCCTGCACCTCGATCAGCACCCGGTCGCCCACCGCATGGGCCGTCAGCGTGACCTCGGTCCGGGCATGCGTGAACTTGAAGGCGTTCTGAAGCAGGTTCGCGAGCGCCGACAGCAGGCTTTCGCGATCGCCGGAGATCCACACGTCCCGGTCCACGGTCGGCACGCGCAGCGTGCAGCCACGCGCGCCCGCGTCCAGCGCGGCGGCCTGTTCGGCCTGCGCGATGAACGCCGCCAGCGAAAAGGGCCCGCTCCGGGCCGGCAGGTCGGACTTGTCCCGCACCTCGTCGACCAGCTGCTCGATCAGGGTCGCCATCCCCGCGAGGCCGCGCTTGAGCACCCCGCCCGTCGCGCCGGAGACCGTGATGCCCGCCATCTCGAGTGCCTTGAAGGCGAGCACGACGGTACCCAGCGCGTTGCGCAGCTCGTGCGCGACGAAGCCGAGCCGCTCGTTCTCGGCGTCGGCCTGCCGGCGCGCGAGGATGAGGTCACGCTGCGCGCTGAACTCGGTGACCGCGTCAGCGATGGCGTTGTCGAGGCAGCGGTTGAGCGTGCGGAAGTGATGGACACTGAACGGAGCGCCGCGCTCGACTGCCAGGTCGGTGATCGCCTGGCACAGGTCGCCGTAGTCGTGGACGACCTGGTCGACCGTATAGCCCAGCTCCAGCAGCTGCTTGCCATGCGCGGTGGCCGCCACACCGATCTCGGACAAGGAATGGGAGTCGCCGCCCGAGCGCCCCGAGATCCGCAGGCTCACCCCGGAATGGCCGCCCTCCTCGGCTTCGATGGTCAGCCGCAACTGCTCGAGGAACAGCGGCACGCCGTTGCCAAGCTGGGCCTCGGTCGCGGCCCGGCTGGGGCGCGCCGCAACCTTGACCTTGCAGCGGGCCACCAACTCATCGCGGTTGTTGGCCAGGAAACGGTGCATGGTCGCATCCCTCGTGAAAACCTCGCGGTCGAAGCGCAAGCGAGGTGCATGGATCGGAAGCGCCCGGACGATCGAACTCGGAACGGCTGCTGTGGCCGAGTCAATGTGCCATCGACGACCCATACATGACATCGATACTATACATTCTGGCGCCGAAGTCCGGTCACGGTCTTGCGTCCCGGACATTCGGCATCTGGAGCCCGCCATGACACGACTCGGTACCGTCGCCGCCTCGCTCGCCCTGCTCGCCGCCTGCACTGCGACGCCCCCTGCGCCCGACCCTGCCTCGCGCGCAGGTGCGATGTGCGTCCGCGAGACCCAGTCGTGCGACCGCGAGAACCGATGCTGCGCGGAGAGCTCTTGCGTGCACATGGGCCGCTACGGGTCCCTGTGCCAGCGCCCGGCGCCCGGCATGTGAGGCCTGCGGGACCGCGCGCCGAGCGGCGACCCGGCCGCGCCGCACGCCCATCCCGAGAACGCCATGATCGACGACGACCTCCTGCGCATGTTCGAGTTCGCGAGCCACCTGGTCACGGTGGTGGGCCTGCCGCTGGCGATCGTCACCTGGTGGCGCGAAGCGCGCCTCGAGCGCCTGAACGAGCGCAAGGAGATCGAGCAGCGCGACGAGGAGACCTACCTTCGCCTGTCGGAGCAGTACACGGCGTTCCTGGTGTCGGTGCTGCGCCATCCGGAGTTGGGCCTGCACCCTCACCTGCCGCCGGCACGCGACCTCACCCCCGACGAGTCCGCCCGTCTGCTGCTGCTGTTCGAGATGCTGATCGCGCTGTTCGAGCGGGCGCACATCCTGCTGTTCGAGGAGAACCTCGACGCGCAGGGCGCACGGCGCTGGCAGTCCTGGGCGGACTACATGGCCCAGTGGTGCGCCCGCGAGGACTTCAGGGCCCTGCTGCCCGAGCTGCTGATCGGCGAGGACCCGGCGTTCCAGCGCTACATCCTGGGGCTGCGCGACCGGACGGCGACGCACGCGCCGACGGCCCTTGCCGCGAGCGCCGGGGCGCAGGCGGGCTAGATCGCGCGGACCCGGCGCGGCGCCGTCGCGCTCGAGCGCGGCGATCGGCAGGCGCGAGCCGGCATCGGACACGCGCACCGACGGGCGGCCCTGCGCTTCACTTGGCCGGCCGGTTGCGGTTACATTGCGACGAACTCGTCCATATCCGGAGCCGCCCGATGAAGTCCATCACCTTCGAATTAGACCTGCAACGCGACGGATTCGCCGAGATCGACACCCGGTCGCTGCCGCCCGGTCAGCACAACGCGCTGCACTCGCATCCCTTCGAGGTGAAGGCGATGGTGCTCGAGGGCGAGATCACCCTCACCGTCGACGGCGCCGATCGCACGTACCGCGGCGGGGACGTGTTCACCATGGCCCGCGGCTGCGAGCACGCCGAGCAGGTCGGCGCCTCGGGCGTCAGCTACCTGGTCGGGCGCAAGCACTGACACCCTGCTGCCTTCGCCGGGCGCCACGGCGCGCGGGCGGCGGCGCAGTTCGGGCGAGCGCGCTGTTCCCGCTCACGCAGACCTGACGTCGTCGGACAGGCCGTCGCGCGGACGTCCGGCGCGAGGTACATCAGCGCGTTCTCGCCCGCCTGCATCGCCGCGACGAACTCGGGATCGTTCATCGCTTGTCGTGGTGCGTGATCTCGATCCTCACTGCTCGGCTGCGCGTCGGCCAGGGTCGCCGCCGAGTCCACTGGATCGGCGGCGGCGCGCCGCTCGGCCCGGCGCCCGGGTCAGACCGGCCCGAACAGCTCCAGCAGGTCGTCCTTCGAGAGGCCGTCGCCGGTCAGGCCGCCGGCGAGCACCGCCTGCGCGAGCTCGGCCTTGCGGGCCTGCAGCGCGAGGATCCGCTCCTCGATCGTGCCCGCCGCGATCAGCTTGTAGACGAAGACCGGCTTGTCCTGGCCGATGCGGTGCGCGCGGTCGGTCGCCTGCGACTCGACCGCCGGGTTCCACCACGGGTCGTAGTGGATCACGGTGTCGGCGGCGGTCAGGTTCAGACCGATGCCGCCGGCCTTCAGCGACAGCAGGAACAGCTGCGCGTCGCCGTTCTGGAAGGACGCCACCGCGCCGCGCCGGTCGTCGGTGTCGCCGTCGAGCCGCGTGCGCACGACCCGGGAGAGCATCGGGTCGGCATCGATCGCCCGCTCGATGCGGTCGAGCATGCCGGTGAACTGCGAGAACACCAGCACGCGGCGACCTTCGTCGACCAGCGTCTCGAGCAGGTCGCGCAGCGACTCGAGCTTGGCCGACGCGGTGATGCGCCGCGCCGAAGGCATCGCCAGCAGCGAGGGGTCGCAGCAGGCCTGACGCAGCTTGAGCAGCGCGTCGAGCACCACGATGCGGCTGCGCCCCGAGGTGGCCTGCGCGAGCGCGTTGCGCACCCGCTCGTCCATCGTGACGCGGATCGACTCGTACAGGTCGCGCTGCTCGCGGCCCAGCTCCACGCGGTGGACGATGTCGGTGCGAGGGGGCAGCTCGGTGAGCACCGCGCCCTTGGTCCGGCGCAGCAGGAAGGGCCGGATGCGCCGCTCGAGCGCCCGCAGCCGGTCGGCGGCCTCGGGCGTGCCGCCGCGGCGCTCGATGGGGGCGCGGAAGCGCTGCTTGAACGCGTCCTCGCGACCGAGCAGCCACGGCACCGCGAACTGCATCACCGACCACAGCTCGCCGAGGTGGTTCTCGAGCGGCGTGCCGGTCAGCGCGATGCGGTGCGCGGCGCGCAGCCCGTGGATCGCCACCGCCGCGCGGGTGCGCGCGTTCTTGACGAGGTGCGCCTCGTCGGCGATGACCACGTGCCAGCGACGGCGCTCGTATTCGTCGAGGTCGCGGGGCAGCAGCGCATAGCTGGTCAGCACCAGGTCGTGACGCTCGATCTCGTCGAAGTGCGCGGCGCGCGCGGGGCCGGTGAGCGCGAGCACGCGCAGGCCGGGCGCGTGGCGGCGCGCCTCGTCCTGCCAGTTGAAGACGAGGGAGGTGGGCGCGACCACCAGCGCCGGTGCCGTGAGTCGCCCGGCCGCGCGCTCGCACTCCAGGTGCGCGAGCACCTGCACGGTCTTGCCCAGGCCCATGTCGTCGGCGAGGACGCCGCCGGTGCCCGCCGCCGCGACGAACTGCAGCCATGCGAGGCCCTGCAGCTGGTAGGGGCGCAGGGTCGCTGCGAACGACGCGGGCGGCACGACCGGGCGCAGGCCCTCGAAGGTCGCGGTCAGCTCGCGCAGCGCGGCGAGCGAGGCCGGCAGCGGCAGGTCGGGCGTGGCCGCGGCGAGCGCCGCCGCCGCGACCGCGTCGAGCCGCAGCGAGGGCACGCCCTCGGCCGACTCCACCACCTCGGCCCAGTCGGTGATCACCCGCAGCAGCGGCTCCAGGCGCGCGGCGTCGATCTTGAGCACCTCCTGCGCCGAGAGCCTGATCCACAGCACCTCCGCGCCGGCCCGGTCGCGCGACCACGCGTCGAAGCCGCCGCGCGCGATCACCTGTGCGAGCACCGGTGCGAGGTCGATGCGCCGGCCGGCGACCTGGATGCCCGACTGCAGCTCGAACCAGCCGATGCCGCCGGCGGTCGCCTCGCGCGCCGGCGCGCCGGCAGTCTCCGCCCCGGGGGGCGCGGCCGGGTCGATGGGGCGCAGGTCGAGCGACACCGCGTCGGGCACCAGCAGCTCGAGCGGCAGCTCCGCCTCGTCCACGACCGCCCAGCCCTGGGCGGCGAGCCGCTGCGCGACGTCAAACTTGATGCGCGCGGCGGCGACGGTCGAGGCGGGGAGCGTGGCGACGGTGAGCCAGCCGCTGCCCCCTCGCGAGACGGCACCCGCCGGCTCGGGCGCGGGCAGCGGCGCGAAGGCGAGCGCGTCGTCGGCGGCCGATGCGTCGCGCAGCGCGTCGCGCAGGACCGACAGGGCCGCGCGCTCGGCCTGCGGGTCGCAGGTCAGCAGCAACGGGCCATCGTCGTCGCGCACGCCGATGCTGGTGGCGCGCAGCGGCTCCATGCGGCGGCCTTCGTACTCGACCGCGTACGACACGGCGAGCGTCTCGCGGCCGGGGAGCGCGGGCTTCTGCCCGGCGCGCGCCGGGCCGCGGGGGCGCAGCGTGAACAGGCCGAGCACCGGGCGCGGCACGCCGGCCCGCTCGCGCACCGGCCCGCCGGACAGCCCGGGGACCAGGTCGCGCAGCACCGGGCGGGCGCGCAGCTGCGCGTGCAGCGCCAGCGCCACCTCATCGGCCGCGTCGGGCGACACCGCGGGCGCGGTACGCAGCCATGCGCAGAGCGCCGCGGGCGGAGGCGACGCGATCGGGCCGATCCTGAGGGCGGTGCGGTCGATCCAGCAGGGCTGGGCGGTGTAGAGGGCCTGCGCGTCCGGCTCCGGGCGCAGACCCAGGCGCAGCGCACCGGTAGGGGCCGCCGCCGGCGTGCCGCCCGAGGACGGGCCGGGGGCGGCGCCGGGGGTATGGTCGGGCGCAGTGCCGGGCGCAGTGCCGGACGCGGTGTCGGGCGCGCCGTCGGGGGCGTCATCGGCCGCGGCGTCGTCCTGCGCCGACCCCACCGGCAGCCATGCGATCGCGGCGGGGCGCGGCTCGCCGCAGGCGAGCGGCGCGTCGTCGCCCCGCTGCGGGGGCCGCTCGAGGTACAGCTTGCCGGCGCGGGCGAGCATCAACAGCACGTCCTGCGCGCGCGGCCCGTCGAGCGGGATGCCGGCCGCGGTGCCGCCCGGAGCCCGGGACGTGCCCGACAGCAGCGTCGCGGCCTGCGTGTCGCTGTGATCCCAGAAGGGCGGCGGCGCGTGCGCGTGCGCAGCGAGCGACGGGTACTGCTCGGGCTCGCCGGGCTGGCCGTCGGCACGACGCCGGATCCGAAACACCAGCAGCGAGGGTCGCCGCGGATCGCCGCGCAGCACGTAGCACAGCGTGCTGCCCGTGACCGGCTCGGGCGTGCCGTCGGGCAGCTTCAAGGCCCGCAGCTCGCGGACCCAGTCCAGCAGCCGCATCCGCTCGTAGCCGTCCAGCGCCTGACGCACCGGCGGCGCGGCAGCGGGCGCGGGCCCGGCGGTCGGGAGCGCGGTCGCCTCGGCGTCGACGGGTGGCCCGGTCGCGGCCCCGCGCGACTCGTCGGCTCCCGACCCGGCCGACCGCAGCCAGGGCGCCGCCACGGCGAACACGTCCCGGCGCTCAGACGCGGCCTCGGCGGGCTGCCCGGCCGGCTGCGCGACGCCGTCGCGCAGGTCGAGCAGCCAGCCGGTCAGCAGCGCGATGCCGTGCTTGCAGTCGTGGCCGACCGGGCAGCTGCAGGTGGTGCCCACCCGCATGCCGGTGCCGGTCAGCGCGAGCCGCACCGTGCTGCGGTAGGTTTCGCCGTGACTGCCCTCGACCTCCCCCTCCAGCACGCCCGGCGCCCGCTCCTGGACCGAGAGCACCCGGCCGGCCTTGAACACGGCTTGGCCACGCGTCACGGTCGGCCCGTCGAGGCCGACAGGCATGCGGCCGAAGTGGGTGCGGAACAGGTCGAACAGCATCGGAGAGCGGGGCAACCTTGCGGCAGGCGAAATCCCGGTCAGTGTATCGCTCCCTCGGCGCGGACTGCCGCGCCGCGCCGCCGGCCGGTCGATCAGTCGGCCCCGGGCGCACGCTGGTGGAAGGCACAGCCCGCGCGCGGGTCGGCCTGAACCTGGCGCCGCCCGGCCCGCCGGCACACCGCATGGGCCTCACGGGCGACCCACTGCCCCTGGAAGTGCTCGCAGTTGCGACAGCCGCCGCTGCCCGCCATGGCGGTCTGGCCAGGTCGATAGATGGGCATCGGGAGGGCAGCGGGCGCCATGCGGACAGCGTCGCACCGGGCTGGCTCATGCGATGCGCCTGGCATCCATCGGGCACGTCGCCGCCTGCGCGCCGCCGGAAGTGGCACGCTCAGGAAACACAATTGCCCCGCTTCGGTCTTAAAGGGACTCCTTCCGCGGGTACGCTCGGAAGGATGAGTTGGTTCGATCGCTTCTGGGTTCTGGCCTCGGCCTACGTGGTGCTGTCCTCCCTGATCCTCGTGCTCCTGGCCAACCGGCCCCGCCGCAGGACCGGGGCGCGGTCCTGCGGCCGGCCCTGGACCCCTCAGCCGCGCACGCCATACACCGCCGCACACCGCCGTGCGGGCTGGGCGACCGACCGGCGCGCTGCACGGCAACCCGAGCGCCGCCACCCACGCGATGCCCAGCAGGTCTGGCTGACGCCGCCCCGCGGCTCGGCGCTGCGCCGAGCGGCCTGACGCCGCTTCGCGGCGGGCGGGCTCATCGCGCGCGGGAGCCCCGCGGCAGCACCTCGAGCTTGCCGATCATCCCCGCCTCGTGGTGGCCCGCGATCAGGCACGCGAACCCGAACGTGCCGGCCCGGTTGAAATGCCACACGATCTCGCCCACCCGGCCGGGTGCGACGTGCGCCATGTACGGCTCGTCGTGCTCCATGCCGGGGAACCTGGCCATCAGCGCCGCGTGCGCGGCGAGCTCCTCCCGGGTGCCCAACACCCACTCGTGCATCAGGCGCCCGGTGTTGCGCAGCACCAGCCGAAGGGTGTCGCCCTGGGCGACCTCGATGCGGTCGGGCACGAAGCGCATCGCGTCGTTCATGACGACCTCGACCGTGCGGGAGACGCGCCGGGGGTCGCCGGCGATGCCCCAGGGCTTCTGCTCCCTGCGCACCGCGCCCGCAGCGTGCGGCGCCTCGCCGTGCGCCCGCGCGCCGCGCACGAACAGCGCCCCGGCCAGCACGCAGGCAGCCGCGACCGCGCGACGGCGCGGCACGACCGCCGCCGGGCCGGACGAACCGGCGCTCGATGCGCCCGATGCGTACCTCCCGTGCGCCACTTCCGCTGCGTCCGCTGCGTCCGTCGCGTCCATCGCGTCCGTCGCGCTCACCGCGCACCCCGCGCGGGCCCGTCATGGCCCGCATGCCCGCCGCCCGCCCCGGGCTTGCGGACCTGCACCTCGATGTCCCTGGCAGGCATGTTGGCCGCAGGCATCACGCCCGGCCCCTCGGCCGCGAACCGGGACGGCTCCGGCAACGCGCCGTCGAACTCGAAGGCGACCGTACCCGGCGGATGCCGGTACCAGCCCGGGTCGGCGTAGTCGCCCCGCTTCTGCCCGGCACGCACCTTCAGCACGCTGAACATGCCGCCCATCTCCACCGATCCGAACGGCCCCTCGCCGGTCATCATCGGCGCGGTATTGTCCGGCAGCGGCATCGTCATCTCGGCCATGTCGGCCATCCCGCGCTCGCCCATCACCATGTACTCGGGGATCAGCGAGCCGATCTGCCGGGCCACGCCGCGGTGATCCACGCCGATCATGGTCGGCACCCCATGGCCCATCGCGTTCATCGTGTGATGGCTCTTGTGGCAGTGGAAGGCCCAGTCACCCTCCTCGTCGGCGAGGAACTCGATCTGGCGCATCTGGCCCACCGCGACGTCGGTGGTCACCTCGTGCCAGCGCGTGGACTGGGGCGTCGGCCCGCCGTCCGTGCCGGTGACCACGAACTCGTGGCCGTGCAGGTGGATCGGGTGGTTGGTCATGGTCAGGTTGCCGATCCGGATGCGTACCTTGTCGTTCTTGCGGACCACCAGCGGATCGATGCCTGGGAACACGCGGCTGTTCCACGACCACAGGTTGAAGTCGAGCATCGTCATGATCTTCGGCGTGTAGCTGCCCGGGTCGATGTCGTAGGCGTTCAGCAGGAACACGAAGTCCCGGTCGACCCGCTCGATCAGCGGATGGCGGGCTCTCGGATGCGTGATCCAGAAGCCCATCATCCCCATCGCCATCTGCGTCATCTCGTCGGCGTGCGGGTGGTACATGAAGGTGCCCGGGCGGCGTGCGACGAACTCGTACACGAAGGTCTTGCCCGGGCGGATCGACTTCTGCGTCAGCCCCGACACGCCGTCCATGCCGTTGGGCAGGCGCTGGCCGTGCCAGTGGATCGAGGTGTGCTCGGGCAGCCGGTTGGTCACGAAGATCCGGACCCGGTCGCCCTCGACGACCTCGATGGTCGGGCCCGGCGACTGGCCGTTGTAGCCCCAGAGGTGGGCCTTGAAGCCGGGCGCCATCTCTCGCACCACCGGCTCGGCGACCAGGTGGAACTCCTTGACGCCCGCGTTCATGCGCCAGGGCAGCGTCCAGCCGTTGAGGGTGACGACCGGGTCGTAGGGCCGGCCGTCGGGCGGCACGAGCGGCGGCATGGTGTCGGGGCGGGTCTGGAGCACCGGCTCGGGCAGCGCGGCCATCGCGGCGCGCCCGACGGCGGCGGCGGCCACTGCGGCGGCCACGCCCGAGGAGAGGAATCGTCGACGTTGGGTCATGGGTCGGGCTCCTGGTGTCAGTGGCCGGCGCCGGTGGGCGCGGACGCGGGCCCGGGACCGACGGGGGCCTACAGGCCGGCGCGGCCGAGCAGCGCCATCTCGAGGTCCGCCTGCGCGACCCAGAAGTCGCGCAGCGCCTCGATGTAGCCGTTGACGGCGGCGATCTGCGAGCGCGCGTCGGCGAGCAGCTCGAACACGCCGATCAGCATGCCGTTGTAGCGCAGCAGGTTCTCGTCGGACACCCGCTTCCTGAGCGGCACGATCTCGTCGCGGTAGTGGCGCGCCACGTCGAAGCCGCTGCGGTAGCCGTCGTAGGCGTCGCGGACCTCGGAGCGCGCATCGACGGCGGCCTGCGCGACGCGATCGAGCTGGCGCAGGTAGATCGCCTCGGCCCGGGCGACGCGCGCCGACCCGAAGTCAAAGAGCGGCAGCTCGAGCGAAATCTCGTAGCCCGTCTTGTAGGCGTCGCCGCGCTCGCCCTCGAGCACGCGGGCCGGGCCGAGCTCGAGCACGTTGACGAAGCGCGTCGTTTTGGTGAGCCCGAGGTTGCGCGCCAGCGCCTCGGTCTCGATGCGGGCGGCCGCGATGTCCAGGCGCTGCGACATCGCGATCCGCTCGACGTCGGGCAGGTCGCGGGGCTCGCCCGGCAGCTCGGGCAGCCGCGCGGGCAGCGCGAAGGCGGTCTGCGCGCCCCACAGGCCCATCAGCCGCACGAGCCGCTCGCGGTCCGAGCGCGCGACCCGCTCGGCGCGCGCGAGCGCCAGCGCCGCGTCGGCATGGAAGCCCTGCTCGCGCGCCTGCTGCAGACGGTTGAAGTTGCCCGCCTGCGCCATGCGCCGCGCGAGCTCCGCGCCCGCGTCGGCGGCCTGCGCGACCTGGCGCATGTAGCGCACCGTCTCCTCGCCCGCCACCGCGCGGTAGTAGGCGCGGCGGGTGTCGGCGGCCAGCCGCAGCATCTCCATCGACACCGTGCGCTGCGTCTGCTCGAAGCGCCGCCGCTCGATCTCCAGCGCCTGGGGCATCGTCAGCAGCGCGAACACATTGAAGGTCAGCGCCTGCTCGATCTTGTAGTCGCGCACGCCGTCCACCGACCGGCTGGCGCGCATCATCGAGAAGTGCGGGTTGGGCAGCCGCCCCGACTCGACCAGCTGGGCCTCGCTGATGCCGAGCTCCTGGTAGGCCGCCTGCAGCCCGCGGTTGTTCAGCAGCGCGACCTGCACCGCGTCATCGACCGACAGCGGGCGGGCAAGCAGCTCCGCCACGCGGCGCGCGAGCAGCTCGCGGTCCGCGTCGCTGCGGGCCCACGCGAGGTCGCGGCCGAGGCGCTCGCGCGCGGTCTGCTCGACGCTGCCGAAACCGCCGTCCGGGCTGAAGCCGACGCAGCCGGCCAGCATGGCGGCGGCGAGCGCCGCGGCGCCGCGGCGCAACGCGCGAGGGGTGGCGGCGCGGGCGCGCGCGGCCTGCACGCCCAAGCCGCGCAGGCTCGCTCGGCAGGGGTCGACGGGAAAGGTCGGTCGGGTCATCGCGACGCCTCAATGCGCGTGCGTGCCCGGCCGGTGGGCGGCCGGGGGCGCGGAACGCGGGGTCGCCGCGGGGTCAGTGACGCCGGCGCCGTCGCGGGCGCCCGGTACGGCCGACGGCTGCGCGGCGGCGCCGGCGGCCGATGCGCCGGCCCTGCCCGGGCCACCGGCGGCAGCGGCGGCGGCGGCGGCCGCATCGGCGCCGGCCTGGACCTCGCGCGCATAGGTGCGCCATCCCCCGATCGCGCCGACGCTGTCGTTCGCGCCGCGCCACGATCCGACCGTCTCCTCGGCGAAGCCACGGTAGCCGGCGAAGGCCGACCGGTGGATGGCCGGGGGCACGGGCGCGCCCGCATCGAGCGGGTCGGCAGGTCGCGCGGGGCCGGCGGGCTGGGCATGGGCGGGCGCGGCGGCGGCGCAGGCCGCGAGGACCGCGACGGCGACGCAGCCGGCACGCAGGGCCGCGAGGACGGCGGAGGGTGACATCGTGGAGGACATGGGGGAGCTCCCGTACGGGTTACACGCGCGCCCGCTGCCGGTGGATCGACCGGCTGGCGCGGGACGGCAAGGATGACGCGAGGTGGCGCGGCCAGCGGCCACGCGCGAGGCTCAGCCGAACGGGCGACGGGGCGGGCGCTCGGGCAGGGCCACCACCGCGCTCTCGAAGGCCGGCACCGCCCAGGTGCCCACCGATCTGCCCGGCCAGGCCCGGACCTGCACCAGTGCGTCGGCGAGCGGCGCGGCCGCGAGGCAGCACGCGGCACACGCGCTGCAGCGGCCCTGGGCGTCGGCGCCCTGGCCTGCGGCATCGGCCGTGACGGGCTGCGCGGTGAAGGCCTCTGGGACCGCGTGCGGCGCGGATTGCGCGGCACTCGGGGCCTGGACGGCATGTGCGCCGTGCAAGCCGTGGTCCGCCTGGACGGCCTGCGCGCCATGAACCGCGTGCACGGCCCGGGAACCGTGGCCGTGCGACCCGGCGCCCGGACAGTGCAGCATCGAGACGGCCGCCAGCGCCTGCGCGGGCAGCGCACACACGAGGAGCCAGACGATGAGCAGGCGTGTCACGCGAGGATCGGTCCGGGTGGGCGTCGCGACGGGGCAGGCTGCCCCGCCACGACCGGTCCGGGCAAGTCTACGACAGTTCGGGGACGCCGCTGGCCGCGCGCGGCGCGCCCGCACGGCCAGCAGGGACGCGTCAGCCGCCCGTCCGCTGCCAGACCAGACAGCGGTTGTCGGCCGGCATCGCGCGGGCCTCGAGCGGCGCGAAGCCCGCCTCCCGCGCCAGCGCATCGACGGCCTGCGCGTCGCGGATGCCGCGGGCCGGGTCCGCCGCGCGCAGCGACGCGTCGAACGCGGCGTTGCCCGGGCCGGCGAAGCGGCCCGCGTCGTTGAACGGCCCGTAGACCACCAGCACCGCGTCGGGGGCGGTCACCGCGGGCAGCGCCGCGAAGAGCCGCCGCACCTCGGGCCAGCCCATGATGTGCAGCGTGTTGGCGGTGAACACCGCGTCCCAGGCGCCGGCGGGCCAGTCGCCGTTCACGTCGAGCGTGAGCGGTGCAGGCGTATTGGGCAGCGCCGCCTCGTCGAGCCAGGCGCGGATGCCCGGCAGGTTCGCGGGCACGTCGCTGCACTGCCACGACAGCTGCGGCAGCGCGGCCGCGAAGGCCACCGCGTGCTGGCCGGTGCCGCTGCCCACCTCGAGCACGCGACGGCGGTCCGCGAAGCGCTCGCGCAGTACTGCGAGGATCGGCGCGGCGTTGCGCTCACAGGCCGCTGACCAGGGTTTGTCGATTCGCATGCCGCAGGGTACCGCGCCGGCGGCGCGCAGCCGGCCGATGTGTGCATCAGGTCGTCCGGCAGAAGCAGCCGCGAGGCGCCCGACTCGACCCTGTCGCGGCAGTGGGCTGGCGTGTGTCCCGCGGCGGACACCGAGCCGACGCCCGGCGTCGGCGCGTCGCCGGGCCCGGGGCGCGTCAAGCCGATGGATCAGCCGCCGGGTCCGATCACCGCGCTGCCGCCCCCGCCTGCTGAGCGCGCCCCGTCCGCGCGATCTCGGCACGCAGCGCGCGAAGCCGGACCTTGAGGCGCGCGGCGTTGTCCGGGCCCATCCGGATCAGCGCCTTCTGGCCAGCCGACAGCGACTCGAGCGCCGGATCGGCGTACCGGTACAGGACCTTGGGCTGCACCAGCAGCACCGGGCCGCTCACCTCGGGCGTGGCGAGCAGGTGGTCGATCGCGGCGACGGCCCGGTCGTTGAAGTAGCGGTCCGGGCTGCCCTGCCCCCGGTACTCGCCCTGGAACAGCCGGTAGTGCCGGGCGTAGAGGTCGGCGGCGCGGCGTACGTCGACCGACTCCACGAAACGCACGAACGGCTCGTAGCGGCGCGCATTGTCGGGGGCGATCGACATCGTCTCGCCCTGGCGTGACACCGCGAACGCACCGGGCGTCGCGGTGGCCGCGCGGGCGCGCATGGGCAGCTGGTCGGACGCGAGGTTGTCGACCGTCGCGACGATGCGTCGCACCAGGTCGTCGGTGCCGAAGAATCGCGCGAGCGCCCCGCCATCGAAGGTCGCGCCCAGGTCCTTCGCGAAGGCGGCCATCGCGTCCGGCGGCGGCACCGCGGGCGCCTGCATCGCGACCAGCGGCGCCTCGCCGGGCAGCGGGTGCGCGACCTCCGGTCCAGCGGCGGGCGCGGGCGCGGTCACGGCGGGGGCGGTCGCGGCGGGCGGCGGGCGCACCGGCGCCGCGGCCGGGACGAACAGCCTGTACATCCCGAATCCGACCGCAGCGGTCAGCACCAGCAGCCCCGCGGCCTTCCATGCAGTCGCACGTTCCATCGTCGCCTCCATGTCGCCGGCCCGGACGTCGGGCTCGCAGGGAGCGTAGCACCGGGGCCGGCGGGGCCGCACGGACACGGCTCGCGGGCGCCGCGACCGGGCCGGGCACGGCGCTTGCCCAGGTGGCCAGGGTCGACGTCACCGGAGCACGGCACAGCCCGCCTCGCGCAGGGCCGCCGGAAACACGATGACCCGAGCAGGCCGCCAGACCCCCGTCGGATCGGCGTGCGCGCCCCCCCGGCGCGCCGCCGCAGCGCTGCTTCCGGCCCGCGCGGTCGCCGCCGCGGCGGTCGGCGCGGCCGCGATGGGGTGGATGCCTGCGGCCGAGTCCCCGGGCCGCATGGCCGCCCCGTCGGAGCCTGCCTATGCGTCGATGGCAGGTGGCCTTCGCCGGCTCTATCCGGGGGCGGGCGAGCTCGCCCCGGCGATCGTGCGCACGGTCCACGAGGAGGCCGAGCGTCACCGGCTCGACGCCTGCCTGGTGATGGGCGTGATCGCCCGGGAAAGCGCGTTCCGCCCCGATGCCCGCAACAACCGCGACCTCGGCCTGATGCAGTTGAACCAGGACTGGCACCGCGACCTGATCGCCCGGGCGGGCGGCCCGAAGGCGATGCTCGACCCGCAGCCCAACATGCGCGCAGGCATCGAGGTGCTGGCGCACTACCGCCGCCAGAGCCGCAGCGATGCCGAGGCCCTGGAGCGCTACAACGGGCTGGGCAAGCGCAATGGCTATGCGCAGCGCGTGCAGGCCGCGTCGCACCGCCTGCATGCCGCGGGCGCCTGCCTGCGCGACGGGCCGATCGCGATGCGCTGACGCACGCCCGAGCCCGGCCGCGGCGCCGCGCGTGGCGCGCCCCTGCGGCGCGGATTGGACGCACGGGCGCGGGCCCGCCACACTTCGCGTCCATGGACACCTCCGAATCCGGCGCGCAGCGCGCCGCCCCCCCCTCGCTCGGTCCGCTGGCGGGCCTGCGGGTGGTCGAGCTCGGCCAGCTGATCGCCGGCCCGTTCGCCGCCAAGACCCTCGCCGACTTCGGGGCCGACGTCGTCAAGATCGAGCCGCCCGGCGTCGGCGACCCGCTGCGCCGCTGGCGCCTGCTGCAGGACGGTACCTCGGTCTGGTGGCAGGTACAGTCGCGCAACAAGCGCAGCGTCGCGCTCGACCTGCGCGACCCGCAGGCACAGGACGTGGTGCGCCGCCTCGCCGCCGAGGCCGACGTGCTGATCGAGAACTTCCGCCCGGGCGCGATGGAGGGCTGGGGGCTCGGGCCCGAGCGGCTGCACGCGCTGAATCCGCGACTGGTCATGCTGCGGATCAGCGGCTACGGCCAGAGCGGCCCGTACCGCGACAAGCCCGGCTTCGGCGTGGTCGCCGAGGCGATGGGCGGCCTGCGCCACCTCACCGGCGAGCCCGGCCAGGTGCCGGTGCGGGTGGGGGTCAGCATCGGCGACACGCTGGCAGCGCTGCACGGCGTGATCGGCGTGCTGCTCGCGTTGCACGAGCGTGCGCGCAGCGGGCGCGGCCAGGTGGTCGACGTGGCCCTCTACGAGGCGGTGTTCAACTGCATGGAGAGCCTGCTGCCGGAGTACCACGCGTTCGGCGCCGTCCGTGGGCCGGCCGGCAGCGCGCTGCCCGGCATCGCGCCGAGCAATGCGTATCCGTGCCGCCCCGACCCGGGGGCCGCCGACGGCCTGGCCTACGTGCTGGTGGCGGGCAATGGCGACAGCATCTTCCGCCGGCTGATGACCGTGATCGGGCGGCCCGACCTCGCCGCCGACCCCGGCCTCGCGGACAACGCGGGCCGCGTGCTGCGGGTGGCCGAGATCGACGCGGCGATCGGCGCCTGGACCGCCGCGCGCACGGTCGCGCAGGTGCTCGAGGCACTCGACGGCGCGTCGGTGCCGGCCGGCCGCATCTACACCATCGCCGACATCTCGGCCGACCCGCACTACCGCGCGCGCGAGATGATCCTGCCCATCGTGACCGCCGACGGCCGTCGCCTCGAGGTGCCGGGCATCGTGCCCAAGCTGTCGGCCACGCCGGGCAGCCACCATCGCGCGGCGCCCGCGCTCGGCGCCGACACCGAGGCGGTGCTGCGCGACGCGGGCCTGAGCGACGCGCAGATCCGCGCGCTCGCCGAGCGCGGGGTGATCGGGCTGCGCCTGTCGGAGGACGCGCCATGACGGGCCGGATCCGCTTCAACGAGGTCGCGACGCGCGAGGGCTTCCAGATCGAACCCGCCTTCGTGCCGACCGACCAGAAGGTCGCGCTGATCGACGCGCTGTCGGGCTGCGGCGACGCCAGGATCGAGGTGACCTCGTTCAGCTTCCTGGTGATGTCGTCGAGCGGGCCGCGCGCGATGCCGACCGCGGCGTGCGCGGCATCACCGTGCGCGACACCAGCGGCATCGACCCCGACCGCCTGCTCGCGGTCGCCCGCAGGCTGAGCGCCCCATCCGACCGCATCGACCCTTCGACGGAGCCCTCCCGATGATCGACCACCTCGACCACCTCGTCCTCACCACGACCGACGAGACGGCCTGCATCGACTTCTACACGCGGGTGCTCGGCATGCACCTCGAGCGCTTCCAGGGGGCGGACGGCGGCCAGCGGCTCGCGTTTCGCTTCGGCAACCAGAAGATCAACCTGCACATGAAGGGCCACGAGGCCACGCCGCGCGCGCACCTGCCCGTGCCCGGTGCGCTCGACTTGTGCTTCATCGCGACGCTGCCGATCGAGCAGGTGATCGAGCGCCTGGCGGCCGCGGGCTGGCCGATCCTCGAGGGCCCGGTGACCCGTACCGGCGCGACCGGTCCGATCCGCTCGGTCTACTTGCGCGATCCGGACCTGAACCTGATCGAGCTGTCGCGCCCGCTCTGAGGCCCGAGCGGCGCGCCCGGCGGGTCTCGCGCCCGTTGCGGCGATGCAACCCGGTCACTGCGAGCGCTTGGCAGTTGCAAGGCGGCGGGCTCATGCTGAACAGCCAAGCATTCACAAAGAGGTCGCATGTCGGTCCGCCTCGAGGCCCTTAGCCTGCTCGTCCCGATCCGGCTGATCGCAGCCCGCTACCCCGGCGGTCTGCAGGCCTGCATCGACGACCACGAGGCGCTGCTGGGCACCCGGGTCTGGTTCGACGCCAGCCTGTGGTGCCATGCCGCCGCCACACCCGATGAGATCCGCGGGCTGGTGGACGGCTGGCGCGCAGTCGGGCTCGTGCCGGTCGTCCCGGCGGGCGACGCCTGGCTCTGGAACGACGTCTGCGTCGTCGATACGGCGCTGCATGCGCCGACCCTGCCCTGCAGCTGGATCGAGGCCGACCCCGCCACCGGGCTCGCCTGGCTGCGCGGCACCGAGCCGGGTCACCCGGTCGGCGCCACCGACTTCCCCGCCCCGGAGGACGCGCACGACCGCCGTGCCCGGCGCCCGCGGCTCGCCTCGCTGAGCAGCCGGATCGCCGGCCGCCCGCTGCCCGGCTGGCTGCGCCACGCGGTGACGCGGGGCTGAGGGCGCGCCCGGCGCAAGCCCTGCGGGAAGGCGCCGCGGGCGCTCGAACGGCGCGGCGCGGCGGACCGCTGACTCAGTAAGCCGCCTCCAGAAGGGCCAGGACGTCCGCCGGGCCGGCCAGCGGCCGGGGATTGGTCTTGACCCACATGTTCTGCGTCGCGCCGGACGCGACCGCGTCGAACTGCGCGCGGTCCACCGCCAGGTCGCGCAGCCGGGTCGGCATGCCGAGCGAGGCGATCAGCCGAGCGACCGCGCCGGCCGCGTCGCCATCGGCCGCGCCCAGCGCCTGCGCGATGCGCGCCTGCTGCGGGCCGGTCCGCTCGAGGTTCCAGCGCATCACGTGCGGCAGCATGATGCAGGAGGTGTAGCCGTGGCTGATGCCGGTCACAGCGCCCAGGCTGTGGCCGATGCCATGGCTCGCCCCGTAGGGCACGCGCAGGATGCCGAACCCGGCGAGCCATGCGGCCTGCAGGCAGCGCAGCCGCGCGTCGAGGTCGTGGGGCTCGCGCTTCGTGACGGGCAGCGCCCCCGAGAACAGGTGCAGCGACTGGAGCGAGGTGGCGTCCACCAGCGGCGAGGGCGCGATCGAGCACAGCGACTCGACCGCGTGGTCGATGCCGCGCACCGCGGTCGACAACCACAGCCACTCGGGCGTGTGGACCGTGATCGCCGGGTCGAGGATCACCGCGGCCGCGCCGATGTACTTGCCGGCGTACCCGTCCTTGATCCTGCGGACCGGGTCGGTGCAGCCACCGAAGTCGGAGAACTCGGCCGCGCCGAGCGTCGTGCTCACCACCACCTGGCGAAACGGCGGGGGCTCGACCGCCGGGACGTGGCGCGAGCCGTCCGGGTTGACCTTCAGGTGGAACTCGCCCAGGCCCTCGGGCGTACGCACGTCGTGCGCGAGCGCGATCAGCATCACCTTGACCGTGTCGATCGCGGTGCCCCCGCCGACCGTCAGCACCAGGTCCGGCCCGGCCGCGCGCGCGGCCTCGGCGGCGGCGATCACGCTGGCGCGCGGCGTGTGCTCGACGCATTCGTCGAAGGTGCCCACGTGGCGCGTGCCGAGCGCCGCGACGATCTTCGCGACGGCGTCGGTCTTGCGGTTGAGCGTTCGGGAGGTGACGACGAAGACGCGGCCGGCGCCGCGCCGGTCGGCCTCCTCGACGGCGGCCTGCGCGGCGGGCCGGCCCCAGACGACGCGGTCCTGGGCGAGGAATTCGTGGCTGCCTGATTGCATGGTCGCTCCGTGTACAGGGGTCCGGATGTCAGATGGCGTCGAGCGGGAACACCGGGCGGCGCACGCGCTCGAACTTCAGGATCGCGTAGTCAGAGGTGGTCACGCCCACGCCCGCGCACTCGAGCACCTCGCGCGCGAGGTCGCCGAGCCCCGCGCGCCAGTGCACGCGGCTCTTGATGACCACGAAGCGCTTGCGCGTCGGGTCGATACCGACCGAGTAGAAGCATTCGAGGTCGCAGGGCTCCTGGTACAGCGAGATCAGCACGAGCTCCACGCCGCCCACCTCGAGCACGACGGTGGGCCCGTTGTTGGTCTGGGCGCCGGCACCCATCGGGCCGCGCAGCCGGTACACGCCATCGGTGATGCGCTTGACGCGGCCGGTGACGCGCAGCGGCGCGGCCGGCGCGCCGATCGAGGGCATCGGCAGTCGCCCGCCGACGTCCAGCGTGAGCTCCGCACCCACGCCGGCCGCGATCGCGGCCCGCACCGACTCGGGATCGTGGATCGCATAGAACACGACGTCGCGCAGGCCCTGGCGCAGCACCTCGGCAAGGACCGCGGTGGTGTCCATCGTGCCGCCCGAAGCGACGTTGTCGCAGTGGTCGAGCAGCACCACCGGGCCAGGCCGGCCGGTCGCAGGCGCATCGCCCGCAACCTTCGCGCGGGCCACCGATCCGGCCAGCGGCTCGCTGCGGTAGACGAAGGCCTCGCGGGCGTTCCAGGCCTCGTCGAGCAGCGTGTCGCGGATCGCGTCGGCCTGCGCGGGCGCGCCGTCCGTGCACACCACCGCCGACAGGCCGGCCTCGCGGATGTCGGCGTGCGGAAAGCCCACGAAGACCGAGCAGGCGAGCGCGCGGCCCTGCGCCTCGTGGGCGATGCAGGCGGCCTGCAGCGCGCGGTTGGGCTCGGCGTGCGTGCCCTGGCGCATCACGTGGGGCAGCATCGGGCGGTTGGCCCAGCGCATCGAGGGCCGGACCTCGCCGCGGATCGTACGCAGCAGCACCCGCGCAGCGCGCGCGCCCGCCTCGCGCACGTCGACGTGCGGGTAGGTGTGGTAGCCGGTGATCACGGTCGAATGCCGGACCATGTCGTCGTAGACGTTGGCGTGCATGTCGAGCACCACGCCGATCGGGGTGTCCGGATCGATCGCGCGGATGCGCCGCAGCAGTTCCCCCTCTCCGTCCTCGTGGCTGCGCGTCACCATCGCGCCGTGCAGGTCCAGCAGGATGCCGTCCCAGCCGCCGCGCGACACAGCCTCGAGGATGGGCGCCGCGATCCGCTCGAAGGCGTCGTCCTCGACGTGGCCGCTCGGGTTCGCCTCGGCCGCGACCGCGACCTCGAGCTCGGCGCCGGCTTCGTCGGCGACCTCGATGAAGCCGCCCAGGCCGCTGCCGGTGCCGCGGTGGGCGCTCACCGCCGCCGAGCCGGCGAGCATGCCGGGCCGGTAGCCGAAGAAGCGCTCGAACGGCGTGGGTACCGGCGAGAAGGTGTTTGTCTCGTGCTTGAACATCGCGGCCAGCAGGCGCATCGGTAACCTTTCCGGTAAGCGGGGATGGGGTGCGGGCTACGTTAGCATGAGCCTCCCGACCGCCCCAGCGCGCGTTCCGCAACGGGGCCGGCGCACCATGAGGAGCACCCGATGAGCACCCCCGCACACACCGCCTGGGATTTCGAGGCCGAGACGCTTGCCGGCAAGCCCTTGCCGCTGTCCACCTACAAGGGCAAGGTCGCGCTGATCGTCAACACGGCGAGCCAGTGCGGCCTCACGCCGCAGTACAAGGGGCTTCAGGCGCTCTACGAGCGCTTCAAGGACCGCGGCTTCGTGGTGCTCGGCTTCCCGTGCAACCAGTTCGGGGCGCAGGAGCCGGGCTCGGGCGAGGAGATCGCCGAGTTCTGCGAGCTGAACTTCGGCGTGGGCTTTCCGATGTTCGGCAAGGTCGACGTCAACGGCGACGACGCGCACCCGCTCTTCAAGTGGCTCAAGGCCGAGAAGCCCGGGGCGCTCGGCATCGAGGCGATCAAGTGGAACTTCTCGAAGTTCCTGGTCGACCGCGACGGCAAGGTCATCGAGCGTTACGCCCCCACGACCGAGCCGGCGTCGGTGGCGGCGGACATCGAGCGCCTGCTCGGCTGAGGCCCGGCACCGGCCGGGCCGGCGGCCACGGTCGGTGCCGCAGGGCATGCTCGCCGCTCAGGTTGCCGGCGACGACCTCAGGCCGTAGGCCTGCCCGCCCGCGAACAGGTATTCGGCGCGGAGCACCGGCTCGCCCTGCTCGTTCGGATACCCGAAACCCACGACCGAGATCGTCTCGCCCGGCTTGATCTCCGCGACCTTCCAGGCGTCCATCCGCGACAGCGGCGCCAGCTCGATCGTCCAGCTGCGCTCGGGGCGCCGGGGCACCGCGGCCCGGCGCAGCATGGCCGCGCCGTCGACCGGCGCCTGCTGGGCGGGCAGCGCACGGCGTGCCAGGTCGGGCGGCAGCTTCAGGCCGGCGGGGATCTCCAGCTCGAGCTGCGCGTGCGGGCTCTGCCAGCGCACCCGCGTCACCCGCCCCTCCAGGTAGAGCGGCCGGTCGGTGTCGAAACCACTCCAGCCGTGGTGCGCGTGGGCGGGCGCCACGCCGATGCCGGCGAGCGCGGCCGCGGTCATCAGTCGGCGGCGCCCGATCCCGGCCACCCCCTCGCCGTAGGGCGCGTCGCCGAGCGCGGCGGCCCCCTGCCGGATCAGGGCGAGTCTGCGACGAAGCTTCATGGTTCCTCCTGTCGAACGTGCGTACGGTGCATCGTCGCCGCTGCGCCGCGCGATGTCCATCGCGCCGCTTCGCTGCGGCCGGCGCCGCGCCCGCCCGCCCGCCCGCGGCAGCGGCTGCGCCACGATGCTGTGATAGCCTGCCGGCCATGGTCACGCCGGGTCCATCCTGCCGCATCGAACATCACGACGGCGCCGGGTCACTGAAGCTCGAGGGGACCTGGCGGCTCGGTGACCTCGCCGCCCGCGCGGCGGAGCTCGACGCGCTCGGGGCGGGCCTGGCGGAGGTCGTCGCGATCGACGGCGGCGGGCTCGCCGGCATCGACACCGCGGGCGCGCTGCTGGTGCTGTCCCGGCTCGGCGCTGCCGGCGCGGACGCGGCCAGCATCCGCCTGCAGGGCTTCGACGCCTCGCACGCCCGCATCGTCGAGGTCGTGCGGGCCCGGCTGCCCGACCTCATCCCACGCCCGCGTCCGAGGCCCTTCGCGTTCCTCGCCCGCGTGGGCAAGCGCGCACACGGGCTGGGCATCATGCTGCTCGGCCATGTCGATTTCCTCGGGCGCGTCAGCGTCGAGCTGGTGCGCGCACTGGGCCAGCCGGCGGTGCTGCGGCGCCGCGAGCTCGCCGCGCAGCTCGGCCAGGTTGGCGTGACAGCGATCCCGGTGGTGGCGCTGGTGACTTTCCTGATCGGCGTGGTCTTCGCCTACCTGCTCGGGCTGCAGGCCGAGCAGTACGGCGCGAACATATTCGTTGTCGACGGCGTGGCGCTCGGCATGACGCGCGAGTTCTCGCCGCTGATCGTCTCGACGATCGTCGCGGGGCGCTCGGGCGCCGCCTTCACGGCACAGCTCGGGACCATGAAGCTCACCGAGGAGATCGACGCGATCCGCACGCTCGGGCTCTCGGCCGAGCAGGTGCTGGTGGTGCCGCGCGTGCTCGCGCTGATGCTGACCCTGCCACTGCTGGTGTTCGTCGGCGACCTGACCGGGCTGATGGGCGCGATGGCGATTGCGCAATGGATGCTCGACGTGACGCCGCACACCTTCATCGAGCGCCTGCACGTCGCGCTCGACCCGCGCCATTACCTGATCGGGCTGGGCAAGGCGCCGTTCTTTGCACTCGCCATCGCGGTGATCGGGTGCCGGATGGGCATCGGTGTCGAGCGCGACACCCGCTCGATCGGCATCAATACCACGTCCACCGTGGTGCAGAGCATCGTCGCGGTGATCATTCTGGACGCGGTGTTCGCAGTGTTCTTTCAGAACGTCGGATGGTGAGCCCGCAGCCGGTGCCCGACGGGCGCGAGGTGGTGATCGACGTGCGCGGCGTCACCACGCGCTTTGGCTCGCAGACCGTGCACGACCGGCTCGACCTGCAGATCCGCCGCGGCGATCTGGTCGCGCTGATCGGCGGCAGCGGCACCGGCAAGTCGGTGCTGCTGCGCGAGATCATCGGCCTGCACCGGCCCGACGCCGGCTCGGTGTCGCTGCTGGGCACCGACGTCTGGAGCGCGCCGCGCGACGCGCTCGCCGCGATGCGGCGGCGCTTCGGGATGATGTTCCAGGAAGGCGCGCTGTTCTCGTCGCTCGACGTGGCCGCCAACGTGGCCACGCCGCTGCGCGAGCACCTGGACCTGCCCGAGGACCTGCTCGACCAGCTGGTGCGCCTGCGGCTGTCGCTCGCGGGACTGCCGCCGGACGCGGGCGCCAAGCTGCCGAGCCAGCTGTCGGGCGGCATGCGCAAGCGCGCCGCGATCGCGCGGGCGCTCGCGCTCGAGCCCGAGGTGCTGTTCCTCGACGAGCCGACCTCGGGGCTGGACCCGATCACCGCGCGGGCCTTCGATCAGCTGCTGCAGTTCCTGAACCGCGACCTCGGCATCACCGTGCTGGTCGTCACGCACGACCTCGACACCCTGTTCGGCATCGCGCGGCGCGTGGTGGTGCTGGGACGCGGGACGGTGATCGCCGACGGCGACATCGGCACGGTCACCGGCGTGGACGACCCGTGGATACAATCCTACTTCTCCTCGCGCGCCGGCCTGCCTGCGCGTGCCGCCGACCCCCCAGAGGAGCCAGCCCGAAATGGAGCCTGAAGCCCGGTACACCACCATCGGAGCGGTGCTGCTGGCACTGATCGCCGCGTCGGTCGCTGCGTTCATCTGGCTGTCGAGCTCGGGCCATGCGTCCGACTACCGCTTCTACACGATCTATTTCGAGCGCCAGTCGCTCGACGGCCTGCAGGTGGGCGGCGACGTCAACATGCGCGGCCTGAAGGTGGGACGGGTCGAGGACTACACGATCTCGCGCGACAACATCAACCGCGTGTCGGTGAAGATCCGCATCGCCCGCGCAACGCCGGTCAGCGAGAACACGCTCGCGGTGGTGGCGCGCAACATCGTCACCGGCATCGCGCGGATCAACCTCGAGACCCCTGGCACGCCAGGCCCTGAACTGGTGACGGTGCCCGCCGGCGAGCGCTATCCGGTGATCGCCGAGGGCACCTCCAACCTCGACCAGATCGCCGATTCGGTCAGCCGCCTGGCGGTCCAGGCCGACACCGCGCTCGAGAACATCAACGTGCTGCTCGGTCCGGGCAACCAGAAGGCGTTCTCACAGACGCTCGCCGCGGTCCGCGACCTGACCCGCGGCCTGTCGAGCCGGATGGACACCCTGGACGACACCACGCGCAGCATCCAGACGACGGCCGAAGCCTTCCAGCGCTCCAGCCGCCGGATCGCCGCCTCGATCGACCGCATCTCGCTGATGGCCGAGCCGGTGGGGCGCGATGCGAGCACGACGCTGCGCGAAGCGCAGACCTCGCTGCGGGAGTTCAGCGCGGCGACCCGCAGCCTGGAGGGCGCGCTGACGCAGTCACTGCAGCGGCTCGAGCGCGACGCCGGGGCGCTGACGCGGCGCACCGAGGACGCGATGGACGTGGGCGTTCACGAGTTGCGCGCGACCTCCGAGGAGTTGCGCACCAGCGTCGAGCTGATCACGCGCACGCTCGATCGCCTGCAGGATCCGAAGGCGCTGCTGCTGGGCCCGAGCAACCTCCAGATGGGTCCGGGCGAGGAGAACCGAAAATGACGACCCGCCGGGCAATGCTCCGCGCGCTGCCGGCCGCGTCTCTGACGGCGCTGGGCGGCTGCGGCACGCTCACCAGCAGCGCGCCCCGCTTCGAGTACTTCATCATCGAGGACGTGCGCGGCGCGCCGGTGACGGCGCCCGTAGCCCGCCTGGACCGCACGCTGCTGCTCACCGGCGGCACGACGCAGGCGCTGTACGACAGCGACCGCATCGTGTTCACGCGGGACGGCGCGGGGCGGGCCTACTACCAGTACTCCAATTGGAGCGAGCGGCCGGCGCGGCGCATCCTCGCGCTCGCCGAGATGCGGCTCTCGGACAGCGGGCGCTTCCGCGCAGTGGCGCAGACGGTGGCCGGCGTGCGCGGCGACCTGGTGCTGAGCCTGCGCCTGGACGAGCTGATCCACGACGATGCGGCCACGCCCGGCACGGTGCGCGTGGCCGTCACCTGCGACCTGATCGACTGGCGCAGCCGGACGCTGCTGGCGCGCCGCAGCTTCGAGCAGTCGGCGCCGACACCCACCCGCGATTCACGAGGCGCCGCGCGGGCCGCCAGCGTCGCGGTCGGTGCCCTGCTGGACGAGCTGACCGCCTGGGTGGTGACGAGCGCGACTGGCGCCGCCTGAGCTCAGTCGGCCGCGGGCAGCCCCTCGATGCGCAGGCCGCGGCGCTGGTAGGCGGGGATGTCCAGCCGCGCGTAGGGGTCGGGGCCGCCCAGCCGCGCGAGCGGCGCACGGGCCGCGGCGGGCGGCCGCGGCAGGGGCCGGGCCACCGGGCGGAACACCGCGGGACCCGCGGCCTGGGCGCGCCGCGCCGGCGCGCGGCGCGGCGGCTGCGGCTCGGGGAGCGGCTCGAGCCACGCACGCAGGAGGTCGGACAGCAGCTGGCTCAGGGGGCGGGCGGTGGGGCGGGCGGTGGGGCGGGCGGTGGGGCGGGCGGGAACGGTGGGCATCGGGATCTCCTTGAACGCAGGGGTCCAGAGTCCCACCCGGGTGGCTCGGGAGGTGAGCTACCCGGACGCCGGCGGCGCCGCGACGTAGACGCCCATCGCACGCCGAAGCTCGGCCGCGACCTGCTCGCGCAATGATGCCGGTGCGAGCACCTCGACCGAGCCGCCGTGCTTGAGGACGTCCATCATCAGCTCGCGCGGATCGTTGTAGGGCAGTTGGAGTACCCAGCGCCGCTCGGCGTCGAAGCTGCCGCGCTGCTGCGGGTGCCAGGTCTCGGCCGACACCCAGCGCGCGCGCTCGGTGGCAAAGCGCAGCGTCGCCCAGGTCACGTCCCGGCCCGAGAAGATGCCGTAGCCGCTCTCCATCACCTCGGCGAGCGCGGTCCGACCCACGTCGCGCGCCGGCGCATCGAGCAGCTCAGCCTGAGAGATCGCGTCGATCGCGAAGCTGCGGATGTCGCGGCGCAGGTGGCACCACGCGACGAGATACCAGTTCTCGCGATAGAAGATGAGCTGCTGCGGCGATACGATCCGATCGGTCGTCTCGTCGGACTGGCGCGAGTAGTGCGCGATGCGCAGGCGACGGCGGCGAAGCGTGGCCGAGGCCACCGCCTCGAAGTGGCGGACCGTCAGCGTGCGGCGCGCGGCACTGACCAGCCGGAAGCGCCGCTCGACCTCCTCGGGGCTGTGGTCGGCGCTTCCCAGCAGCGCGCGCAGCCGCGCCTGCAGCGGCTGCACCTGCGCCTCGAGCAGCCCGGGCTGCAGGTCGGCGAGCAGCTGCTGCATCATCAGCAGCGCGTGCACCTCGGAGGCGTTGAACCACATGCCGGGCAGCGCGAAGGACGGGCCACCCGACGGCTCGGCGTAGCGGTAGCCGCCGTCGAAGCGGTCCCACTCGATGGGCGCGTTGAGGCGGTCGCGCATGTACTCGAGGTCGCGCTTGAAGGTCGCGCGCGACACGCCCAGCGCTTCCAGGAAGCGCTCGATGGGGACCGGCCGACCCGGCTGCAGCAGCTGGTCGATCTGGTAGAAGCGCTCGGTGCGGTCCATGGGATCAGGCCGCGACCGGCCCGCGCTCCAGCGTGCTGACGGCCAGGCTGCCCGCGGGCAGCACCCGCTGCGCGAGCTCGACCAGGTGCAGGTGGTGGGTGAAGTAGACGACCTGGTTGCGGGTGCCGAGCTCGGCGAGCCCCTGCAGCGTGAGCGCGGCGCGCTCGTCGTCGAGCGTCATCAGCACGTCGTCGAGCAGCAGCGGCACCGGCGGGGCCGACCCCAGGCGGACGTCGATCGCGGCCAGCCGCAGCGCGAGGTACAGCGCATCGGCCGTCCCCTCGCTCAGCGCGTCGATGGGCACGCGCGAGCCGTCCTCGCGCTCGGCGAGCAGCACCTGCGTGTCGCCGGCCCAGTCGGGGCGCAGGTCGCGCCAGCGCCCGCCGGTGATGCGCGCGAACCAGCGGGCAGCCGCCGCGAGCAGCGGGCCCTGCGCGCGCTGCTGGTGGCGTTGCACCGCCTGCTCGAGGAGTTCGCGGGCGAGCCGCAGCCTCGCCCAGTGGACGGCGAGCGTCCCGGATGCGGCCAGCCGCTCGCGCACCGCGCCCGCCGCCACCGCCGCCGCCGCGTCGCCGTCGATCGCGTCGAAGGCGGCCTGCGCGCGGGTGCGTTCGGCGAGCGCGGCATCGCGGGCGGCCTCCTCGGCCGTGACCGACTGCACCAGCCCCGCCTGCTCGGCCTGCAGCACGGCGGTATCGGCCGCCGCGGCCTCGGCGACCAGCGTGTCGTGCGTGGCGCCGGTGGCCTCGCGGATCATCGACTCCAGCTCGTGCGACTGCCGCTCGGCGCCGCGCCGCGCGTCGCTGCAGGCGACCGCCTCCTGCAGCGCGGGCAGATCGGCGACGCCCGCCTGGGCCTGCAGCGCGTCGATGCCGGCCTGCGCCTCGTTGCGACGCCGCTCGGCCGAGGCGATGCCCTCCTCGAGCGCGGCGGCCTCGGTGCGCAGACGCAGTCGGTCGTCGCGCGCGCGCTCGGCATCGGCCAGCGCCGCGCGGCAGCCCGCGACGAACGCCGGCTCGGCGCCCGGCTCGGGCGCGCCGACGGCCAGGCGCCGAGCGAGCGCGGCGGCGTCGGCGGTGAACAGCGCGATGCAGCCGGTCGCGACCTGCAGCCGGCGCGCCGCGAGCTCGGACGCGGCGAGCGCATCGCGCAGCCCCTCGAAGGCCTCCAGCCGCGCCTCCAGGCTCGCGGTGGACGGCGACGCCTCGAGCCGCAGGGCCGACGCGACCCGCGCCCAGTGCGGTGCGGCGAGCGCGAGCTCGCGGTCGATGTCCTCGAGCGCCGCCTGCCGGCGCGCATGGTCGCGCCGCACGCGCTCCACGTCGGCCTGCAGCCGCGCGCGCTCGCCCGCGGCCTGCCGGGTATCGTCGATCAGGCGCCGCGCGTGGGCGAGCGCGGCGGCCAGCGTCGGCAGCCCGGGCATGGCGAGACCGGCGTCCAGATAGGCTGCCCGAAGCAGGTCGAGGTGGCGGGCGAGATCGAGCGACGCGGCCTCGTGCTCGGCGGCCAGCGCGTCGCGCGCCTGCAGGGCATCGAGGAAGCGCTGGCGCTCGATCGCCCACTCCCGGTAGGCGGGCGGGTCGAGCGCCGGCAGGCCGCGATCGGCGAGCTGGCGCGACCAGTCGAGGGCGGCCCGCGCGGCATCCTCGCGCAGTTGCGCGTCCTCGGCGTCGAAACCCGCGATCGCGTCGGACAGCTGGCCGATGCGCCCGGACAGCGACTCGATCGCGGCGAGCCGCGAGGCGTCGTCGAAGCGCGCGTCGGCGAGCCGGTCGGTGTCCTGGATGCCTCGGGCCAGCGCGGCGAGCACGGCCGCGGCGCCGGCGCCGGCTGGATCGGCGGCGAGGCGATGGAGGTCGGCGTCGCGCGCGGACCGGGCGGCGGCCAGCTGCTCGCGGCCGATCACGGCCCGTTCGCGCGACAGCGCCTCCAGTTGCGCACGCAGCCTGGGCAGCGTGTCGGACGGCTCGGCGCGGCGGGCCTGCAGCGCGGCCCGCGCGGTGAGCCGCGCCTGCGCGGCGGACTGCACCCGCTCGAGCTCGGCGGCGGGCAACGCGCCGGCCCGCGCCAGCGCCTCGGGCGAGGCAGCGCCCAGCGCCGCCGCCTGGCGGGCGAGCTGGCCATCGGCGACCGACACGCGCGCCTGCAGCAGCGCGACCCGGTGCTCGAGGTCGCCGGCGGCGACGCTCGCCTCGTACGCGGCGCTCAGCCCCGACAGATCGCGCGGCTCGCCCGCGGCCTGGAGCGCGTCCTGCGCGTCGACCGACGCCCGGGCGGCGCGCAGCAGCCCGTCGGCGGCGTCGGCGCGCCGCGCCTCGAGCTCGCGACGCGAGGACAGGTGGTGGCGCGCCTCGGTGACGGTGCTGCGCGACGGCAGCCAGGCGGCCGCGCGTTCGCCCACGGCGACGGCGTCCAGCCCGCGGGCGGCGTCGGGCTCGACCGCCTCGAGGCCGCGCCGCAGGGCGGTGTCGGCGGCCTGCCAGCCGGACTGGAGATCGGCGAGCGCGCCCCGCGCGCCCTCGAATGCCTCGAGGCGCCCGGCCAGCTGCGCGATCCCGGCGGCCGCGTCGAGGTGGCCCTGCGAGACCGCCAGCGCCGACAGCGCCTCGCGGTTGCGCGCGAGGCGGTGCTGCGCATCGGCCAGCGCGAGCTGCGACTGCCCGAGCGCAGTGCGCCAGGCGGCGAGCCGCTCGCCCGCATCGGCGGGCAGCGGCACCGTGCCCGCGAGCCGCGCCAGGTCGTGCGCGAGCGCGCCGAGCCGCCCGACCTGCGGCCCCAGGCCCAGCACGCGATCGACGTGCGCGAGGCGCGCGCGCAGTTCGCGCAGCGCGGCCTCCAGGCGCCGCACCTCGGCCTCGGACCGCTGCAGCGCATCGCGCCGCGCCTGCCAGTCGCGCGGGCGCATGCCGGCGGCCCGCGCCTCCTCCTGGCGCGCGTCGAGCTCGAGCAGCGCCGCGTTGAGACGCGGCACCCGCCCGCGCGGCACGAAGATCGCATCGGCCTCGGCCTGCAGCGCCTCGGACACCGCGCGCAGGCGGCTCACGCCGCTCGCCGCCTCGAACAGCGTCGCGCCGAGATCGCTGCCGGAGTCGAGCAGCGCACGTCCGCCCTCGCGCAGCTGCGCCGATCCCAGCCCGTGCATCATCGAGAAGCGGCGGGCGTCGACACCGCCCAGCATCGCGTCGACGGCGGCCTGCTCGAGCTGCCGGTCGGGATGCTCCTCGCCGCTCGCCGGATCGAACTCGAACAGCGTGTTGCGGTTGCCCTTGCGGCGCATCAGCGCGACGCGGCGTGCGCCGTCCTCGAGCACCGCCCCCACGCGCAGCGCGCCGTAGTCGCGTCCGAAGTGGTCCTCGGTGCGTATCGGGAACCCGAACAGCAGCGCGTCGATGGCACGCAGCGCGGTGCTCTTGCCGCGCTCGTTGGGCCCATACACGACGTGCAGGCCCGCGGGCCCCGAACCGAAGTCGAGCACCGCGCCGTCGAAGGGCCCGTAGGTCTTGAGATGCAGCGCGGCGATCCTCATTGCGCGCTCCCTGCGAGGCGCTCGAGCAGCAGCGATTCGGCCTCGCGGACCAGGCCGGCCAGCACCTCGGGATCCTCGAGGCCGATCGACTGCGGCCCGCTCCGCAGCGCCGGCGGCAGCTTGGCGAGCAGATCGCGCAGCGTGCCGTCGGCGAAGGCGTGCAGCGCCGCCGGCTCGGCCTGCAGTTCCCCCGCGAGCCGGGCGCACTCGGCGATGGGGTCGTTGGGGTCGGGCGCGGCGCGCGCGACTTCGGGCATCCGGCTGCGCACGTGGATCTTCTCGATCCAGGCGCGGCCGCCGGATGCGTCGTCGGCGAGCGCGCGCAGCTCGGCCCGAACCTCGTCGGGCCGCGCGGCCAGCCACCGGTGCAGCGGGCCCGTGCCCTCGATCAGCAGCCGCCAGGCCGACAGCCGCCCGCCGGCCGCCTCGTGGGCCTCGCGCAGCCGGGCCTCGGCGGCCTGCCGGAACCCGGCGAAGTCCTCGTGACCGTCGATGGGCAGGCTCAGCACCGCCCAGCGCACGACGTCGAGCGCGACCGGCTCGGCGCGGACCATGCCACCCTCGACCTCGACCAGCTCGCAGCCCTTGGCGCCGGTCTCGGCCGCGTGCCGGCCCTGCGGGTTGCCGCAGTACACGACCCGCGGGTGCGCGTCCTGCAGCACCTCGCGGGCGTGGACGTGGCCGAGCGCCCAGTAGTCGTAGCCCCGGCCGCGCAGGGTGTCGAGCGACGTGGGCGCGTACCGGTCATGGGCGGCATAGCCGGCCAGGCTCGTGTGCAGCACGCCGATGTTGAACCAGCCCGGCACCGCATCCGGATAGCCGGCGGCGAGGTCCTCGGGCACCGCGCGGTCGGCGAAGCTGCGGCCGTGCAGGGCGACCTTCAAGGCGTCGATCCGGAACGTGCCGGGCCGCGCGGTCGGGAACTCGTGCACGTTGGACGGCAGCGCGAGCGCCCGGGTGATCTCGCTCGCGGCGTCGTGGTTGCCCTTCTTGAGGTAGACCGGGATGCCGGCGCGCTCGAGCCGGCGCATCTGGGCACCAAAATACAGGCCGGTGTTCATGTCGCGCCACTCGCCGTCGAAGACGTCGCCGACCACCACCACGAAGTCGACGCGGCGCTCGAGGGCGAGCGCCACCAGGTTGGCCAGGGCCTCCCGGGTGGCGCCGCGCAGCGCCTCGACCGGCGCGCCGGGATAGCGCTCGAGGCCATCGAGCGGGCTGTCGAGGTGGAGGTCCGAGCAGTGGATGAATCTCACGCGGGCAGCATCCTGGAGGGGCGGAAGGGGACGGACGGCAGGCAAGGCGGCGCGGCGGGGCGGGCTGGGGCACGGCGGCACGACGACGGGCACCGGCCCGACGCCGTGCGACGATGATGCCATGCAGGTGGCTCAGGAGATGAGCTACCTCGAAGGTGCCGGCCAGGCACCCCGGGGTCCGCCGGGTCGGCCCGATCGGTGATACTCCAGTCCATCCCTTCCCCTTACCTGCCCGACATGGATATCCGCCAGCTGGTCCAGCACTGGGGAGACGGCGTGTTCAGCGTCGACTCCGGCTACGTGCGCCCGCGTTTCGATGCGATCCACCTGATCGTCGAGAGCGACCGCGCCGCGATCGTGGACACCGGCACGCGCGACTCCGTGCCGCGAGTGATGGCCGCGCTCGACCTGGTCGGCATCGCGCCCGAGCGGGTCGACTGGGTCGTGCTGACCCACGTGCACCTCGACCACGCGGGCGGCGCCGGGCACCTGATGCGCCGGCTGCCGCAGGCGCGCCTGGCGGTCCACCCGCGCGGCGCGCCCCACGTCGTGTCGCCGGAGCGCCTGTGGGCGGGCACCGTGTCGGTCTACGGCCGCGAATCGGCCGAGGCGATGTACGGCGAGCCGGTGCCGGTGCCTGCCGAGCGCGTCGTGGCGCTCGCCGACGGCGAGTCGGTGGCGCTCGCGGGCCGCGCGCTGCAGTGCCTGGACGCGCCCGGCCACGCGCGGCACCACCTGGTGCTGCGCGACGCCGCGACCGGCCACCTGTTCGCCGGCGACACCTTCGGCATCTCCTACCGCGAGCTCGACGCCGGGGGCCGCGCCTTCGCGTTCCCGTCCTCGACGCCGGTGCAGTTCGATCCGGCCGCGCTGCGCGCCACGCTGCACAGGATGCTCGCGCTGCGCCCCGACGCGGTCTACCTCACGCACTGGTCGCAGGTGCGCGACGTGCCGCGGCTGGGCGCGACCCTGCTGGCGCTGGTCGACCGCTACGAGCGGCTCGCGCTCGACGCGGCGGCGCAGGCCGGCGACGACGCCTCGGAGCTGCTGGCGGCGCTCGAGCGCGGCATGGACGCGCTGCTGCTCGGCGCGGCGGCGGCGCACGGCTGCACGCTGGCGCCCGACGTGCTCCGCGGGCTGCTCGACATGGACATCCGCCTCAACGCGGCGGGGCTGCTCGCGTGGCTGCAGTCGCGCGACCGGCATTGATGTGGGTCAGCGCGGAGCGCACCGGGCTGCGCTACCCTTCGGGCTCCTCCACCTCATGACACGGTGAATCGACCATGGCAGCCTATTGCTTCGGCCGTTCGGTAACGGTTCCGTTCGATGAAGCCGTGCAACGCGTCACCGCGGCGCTGGCGGCCGAGGGCTTCGGCGTGCTGACCGAGATCGACGTGGCCGCGACCATGCAGCGCAAGCTCGGCAAGACCATGCCGCCCTACCGGATCCTCGGCGCCTGCAACCCGCAGCTCGCGCACCGCGCGATCGAGGCCGAGCCCCAGATCGGCGCGCTGCTGCCGTGCAACGTGGTCGTGCGCGCCGACGCCGCGGGCGCCGTGCACGTCGAGTTCATGGACCCGCAGTCCGTGCTGGGGCTGGTGGGTCGCCCCGAGATCGCCCCGCTCGCGGCCGAGGTCCGCTCGCGCCTGGAGCGCGTGATGGCAGCGGTCTGACCGGGCGTCCCACTGCATCCGAGAAGGAGAAACGACGATGACACGCAGTCTGGCCGCGCTGGCGGTGGTGCTGACGCTCGGTGCCTGCACCGGCATCGGCAAGATGACGTCCGCGCCGGGCGGCCCGCCCGCCAAGGTGTCCAACGGGGTGCTGGCCGGCCCCAGCGGCATGACGCTGTACACCTTCGATCGTGACGCGCCCGGCGCCGGCAGGAGCCTGTGCAACGGACCGTGCGCCGCGAACTGGCCACCGCTGACGGCAACGGACGGCGCTGCGCCGAGCGGCGACTGGACGGTCGTCACGCGCGACGACGGCACCAGGCAGTGGGCCTACAGAGGCAGGCCGGTCTACTACTGGTCGAAGGACACCAGTCCGGGCGACCGGACGGGCGACGGCTTCAACAACGTCTGGCGCGTCGCGAGGCCCTGACGCGCTCAGCGCAGGCCGAGCACGTCCACCGTCCGCGTCGCGATCACCCGCTCCTCGTCGGTCGGGATCCGCCACGCTGACACGCGGCTGGCGGCACGGCTGATCCGCGGGCCGCCTTGCGCGTTCGCGGCCTCGTCGAGCTCGAGCCCGAGCCAGCGGCAGCGCGCGGCCACCGCGGCGCGGATCGCGGGCTGGTGCTCGCCGATGCCCGCGGTGAAGACCAGCGCGTCGAGCCCGCCCAAGGCCGCGGCGAGCGAGCCGACCTCGCGGGCGAGCCGGTAGGTGAAGTAGTCGATCGCGAGCCGCGCGCCGGGCGCATCGCTGGCCTGCAGCACCCGCATGTCGGCCGATACGCCCGACAGCCCGAGCAGGCCGGACTCGCGGTACAGCAGCGACTCGATCGCGTCGGCCGACAGGCCGCGCTCGCGCATCAGCCACAGCACGACGCCCGGGTCGAGGCTGCCGGTGCGCGTGCCCATCGGGCAGCCATCGAGCGCGGTGAAGCCCATCGTCGTGGCGATGCTGCGTCCGCCCTGCAGCGCGCACATCGACACGCCGCTGCCCAGGTGCGCGACCACGGTGCGGCCGGCCGCCGCCTCGGGCGCCACCTGCGCGAGCTGCCCCGCGATCGACTCGTACGACAGGCCGTGGAACCCGTAGCGGCGCACGCCCTCCTCGAAGTAGGCGCGCGGCAGCCCGAACAGCTCGGCCTCGATCGGCTGGCTGCGATGGAAGGCGGTGTCGAAGCAGGCGACCTGCGGCAGGCCGGGCCGCGCGGTGGCGAGCACGCGGATCGGCGCCAGGTTGTGCGGCTGGTGCAGCGGCGCGAGCGGCACCAGCGCCGCGAGCGCCGCCATCACCTGTGCGTCGATGCGCACCGGCGCGGCATGCCCCGCGCCGCCGTGGACCACCCGGTGGCCGACGGCGAGCAGGCGCCCGCCCGCCAGCCGCGGCTCGAGCCAGGCCCACAGCCGGTCGAGCGCGCCGCCGGCGTCGGCGCACTCGGCGGCGGCGAGCGCCCGGCCCTCGAGGGGCGCGCCCCCGGCATCGGACGCGACGAACCGGGGCGCCGCCCCGATCCCCTCGATCTGCCCGCGCAGGGTCTCGACGAGCTGCCCGCCGGCCAGCGCGTAGGTCCGGAACTTCAGGCTCGAGGAGCCGGCGTTCAGGACGAGGACCGTGCCCTGCGCGTCGCTCATCGGTCGTCCCGCGGCCGCGCGGTGCGGCGGGCCTGGGCCATCAGCGCCGCGACGGCGCAGGAGGCGAGGCGGGCGCGCACGCTGTCGGCGCGGCTCGTCAGCACGATCGGCACCCGCGCGCCCAGCACGACGCCGGCCGCCTCGGCGTTGGCCATGAAGGTCAGCTGCTTGGCGAGCAGGTTGCCGGCCTCCATGTCGGGCGCCAGCAGGATGTCCGGGTCGCCGGCCACGCTCGAGCGGATGCCCTTGACCCGCGCGGCCTCGGCGCTGATCGCGTTGTCCATCGCGAGCGGACCGTCGAGCAGGCCGCCGGTGATCTGACCGCGCTCGGCCATCTTGCACAGCGACGCGGCGTCGGTGGTCGACGGGATCCTGGGATTGACCGTCTCGAGCGCCGACAGGATCGCCACCTTGGGACGCGCGACGCCAAGCGCGCGCGCCAGGTCGATCGCGTTCTGGCAGATGTCGCGCTTCTCCTCGAGGGTCGGGAAGATGTTGATCGCGGCGTCGGTCACCATCAGCAGCTTGTGGTACGTGGGGACGTGCATCAGGAACACGTGCGACAGGCGCCGCTCGGTGCGCAGGCCGGTCTCGCGCGCCACGACGGCGCCGAGCAGCTCGTCGGTATGCAGGCTGCCCTTCATCAGCAGGCCGGCCTCGCCCGAGCGCACCAGCGCGACCGCGGTCTCGGCCGCGGCGTGGCTGTGGGGCACGTCGACGATGCGCAACCCCGACAGGTCGACGCCCAGGGCGCGCGCGATCGCATGCAGGCGGGCGACGGGAGCCACCAGGATCGGCCGGATCAGGCCGCGCTGCGCCGCCTCGATCGCCGCCTGCAGCGCGCCCTCGCTGCACGGGTGCGCGACCGCGGTCACCGGCGGCTCGAGCGCCTCGGCCGCGGCCAGCAAACCCGCGAACGGGTCGCGCGCCGCGGCGGGCAGGAGCGCGTCGGCGCGCGGGCGCTCGGTCGGTTCGGTGGGCGCGAGCACCTCGGCCTCGCCCTGCGCAACCGACTCGCCGCGCTGGTTCGTGCAGCGGCACTCGAAGACCAGGCCTCCGGCGTCGGGACGCGGCTCGCGCAGCGTGACCACGGCCTCCAGGGTGTCGCCCTCGCGCACGGCCGCCCCGAAGCGCAGCGACTGCCCCACCACGACGGCGCCCGGACCGGGCAGCACGTTGCCGAACAGGGTCGAGAACAGCGCCGCCGCCCACTGCGCCGAGGCCTCGAGCCGGCCGTCGCCGTGCCGCTGCGCCCAGGCGCCGTCGACGCGGGCCGGGTCGAGGTCGCCGGCGGCCCGCGCAAAGCGCGCGAGCTCGTCGCCGTCCACCCGGCGGGTCAGTCGGGCGGACTCGCCGGGGCGCAGCTGCGCCGCGCTGCGTCCGTGGAGCATCGCGTCGGGGGCGGGGGAGGTCTCGGGCATCGGGCCATCCGGTCGGTTCGTCCGCGGTGCGCAACGCTGTCGGGTCGCGGATCGCCCGACGCCTCTGGTGCGCCGAGGTGCAGCGCGATCGGCAGGATACGGCTTTGGCGCCGGCGACGCTCGATGGCGCTCGAGTCGGGGCGGGCGGCCCGCCCGGTGGCCGCGACCGGGCGCGCGGCCGGCAGCGGATAGAATCGGTGCTGGAGACACAGACCCGGCGTCGGATCGACGCCGGCCGGCCTGCACAGCGTGCCGAGCGACCATGAAAGCCGCCTACATATCGCACCCGAGCTCGACCCGCCACGAGATGGGCGAGGGCCACCCCGAATGCCCGGACCGCGTCGCCGTGATCGCCGACCGGCTGCTGATGCGCGGCGTGCTCGACTTCATGGAGCCCTTCGAGGCGCCCCCCGCCACCCGCGAGCAACTCGCGCGCGCCCACGACGCCCTGTACGTCGCCGAGGTGATGGCCCGGGCCCCCGCCGCGGGCTACCTGCAGGTCGACCCCGACACGGCCATGAACCCGCACACGCTGGAGGCGGCGCTGCACGCGGCGGGCGCCGCGGTGCTCGCCGCCGAACTGGTCGCCGACGGGCGCTTCCGCCGCGCGTTCTGCAACGTGCGTCCGCCCGGGCACCACGCAGAGCGCGCCGCGACGATGGGTTTTTGCTTCTTCAACAACGTCGCCGTCGGCATCCGGCACGCGCTCGACGTGCTCGGCCTGAAGCGCGTCGCGCTGGTCGACTTCGACGTCCACCATTGCAACGGCAGCGAGGACATCTTCGCCGGCGACGAGCGGGTGCTGATGGTCTCGACCTTCCAGTCGCGCCTGTACCCGTTCAACGGCGAGGAGGCGCGCGGCCCCAACATGTGCAACGTGCCCCTGGCGCCCTACTCCGACGGCACCGCGCTGCGCGACGCCGTGACCGGCCGCTGGCTGCCGGCGCTGCGTGCGTTCCGGCCGGAAATGCTGTTCGTGTCGGCGGGCTTCGACGCCCACCGCGAGGACGACATGAGCCACCTCGGCTGGCTCGACGCCGACTACGCGTGGGTGACGCGCCAGCTGGTCGACGTCGCCGATGCGATGTGCGAGGGCCGTATCGTGTCGGTGCTGGAGGGCGGGTACTGCCTGCCCGCGCTCGCGCGCAGCGTCGAGCTGCACGTGCGCACGCTGATCGACCTGCAGTAGCGGGCAGGCCTGCCGCCGCTGCCCTGTTCCGACCGCCGCGAGCTTCTTCGCGGCGGCATTCAAGCGGGCCCGAACGGCTCTGAGGACGAACGATGAAGATCGCGATGATCGGCCTGGGCGCCATGGGCGCGGCGGCTGCACGCAACCTGGTGGCCAAAGGCTTCGAGGTGGCCGGTTACGACCCGCGCGAGGCCGCGCGCACCGAGCTCGCGGCGGCAGGCGGGCGGGGCGCGGCGAGCGCGCGCGAGGCCGCCGCCGGCGCCGACGCGGTGATCACCTTCGTCGTCAACGCCAGGCAGGTGGAGACGGCCGTGCTCGGGCCCGACGGCGCGGCCCAGGGCATGGCCCCCGGGACGGTGCTGATCCAGTGCGCGACGGTGGCCGCGACCTTCATCGCCGACTTCGCAGCGCGGCTCGCGCAGCGCGACCTGCCGGTCGTGGACGCACCGGTGTCGGGCGGCGTGCTGCGCGCCGGCGACGGCACGCTGTCGATCATGGTGTCCGGCCCGGCCGCCGCGACCGCCAGGGTCCGCCCGGTGCTCGAGGCGATGGGCCGATTCGTGTACGACTTCGGCGAGGCGCCCGGCTCGGGCTCGACGGTCAAGACGATCAACCAGCTGCTGTGCGGCGTGCACCTCGCAGTGCTGGGCGAGGCGCTGGCGCTGGGACGCCGCGCGGGGCTCGACCCCGGGCTGCTGCTGGAGGTCTACGGCAACAGCGCCGCGTCCAGCTGGATGCTGAACGACCGCGGTCCGCGGGCGCTCCAGGAGGCGCCACCCACCAAGAGTGCGGTCGACATCTTCGTCAAGGACCTCGGGCTGGTGCTCGACACCGGGCAGGACATGAAGTTCCCGCTGCCGCTCGCCGCGGCCGCCCATCAGCAGTTCCTGTCGCTGTCGGCGCAGGGCGGCGGCACGCTGGACGATTCGCAGATGTGGCGGGCCTACCCGCCCCCGCCGGCCAAGGCCTGATCCGGCCCGACGGCGCGCTGCACGCCGCCTGCCGCGCCTACTTCCGGTGGCGCCGGCGTCGTGCCGCGGGGGCGGCCTCGAACAGCGGGATGACCTTGGCCATCGGCAGTCCGGCTGCGGTCGCGGCCCGGACGGCGGCCAGCGCCGGCGCGGCGACCGGCATCAGCCCTGCGCGGGCGCCGAGCCGGCGCGCGTTGCCCTCGGCGCGCCGGGCGAACGGCGCGATCACCGTGGCCGTGCCCTCACCCATCCGCCGCAGCGGCGCCTTGCCGAGCGGCCCCCAGAACAGCCACGGCATCATCCAGGCCTGCACGGCCAGCCCGACCGCCAGCGCATGCGACTCGCGGACCGCCGCCAACTTCTCGTCGACCATCCGCGCCGCCTCGCGCTGCTGCCACGGACTCAACTTGCCGCCTTCGGGGACCATCATCAGCGTACGCAGCGCGATCGCGCTGGCGCTCGAGAACATCAGGGGAGCGAACCATGGGTTGAACATCGCCACTCCTCGGCGGTGACGCCGCATCCGGGGCGGCAGGTGCGGACGATCCTACCCGACTGATTCCGGCCGCGTCGAATGCGCCGTCGGGCGATACGCCCGGCACCCGGTCGACCCTCCGGGATCACACACCCGCCAGGTCCTGCGTCTCGGTCACCTGCCACACCTCTTCCGACACCGCGCCCCGGTAGGCCGCGGTGGCCCCGGCCGCCCGCGCGGCGCGCTCGTACTGGGCGATCACCGCGTCGCGGATCGTGATCATGCGCTCGAGCTCGAACGCCGAGTCGCGCCGCACCCACAGGCACAGGCACGAGCGCCCCCCGACGTCGCGCATGACGAGGTCGATGTCGCAGAGCTGCGCATAGTGGTCGTCGGTATCGTCCTGCGGCCCGGGCCCGTTCGCCACGTGGCGGCGCCAGTTCGGCAGCGCGCGCAGCGCCTGCTCCATCGCACCGTAGGCGACCTCGTGCACACGCAGCGCAGCCGCCCGGTCGCCCGGCGGCTGCGCGTCGATGTCGAAGCCGTACCCCACCCGCGCTTCGGTCAGTGTCCGGTTCATCGTCCGTGTCCTCGTCGTCATGGAGCGGCTCGCCCATCGGATTGGCGCGTGCACCCATCGTGCACGAGGTCCGACGGCGTCGCCCAGGCGACGACGCCAGCACCGATCGTGCCCGGCCGGCCCTGACGCGCATCAAGTGCCGGACCCGGCAATCGGCGACACTGCGCCATGGCGGACACGCGAACGGACCACGGGGACGGGGCGCCGATGCAACCCACGGTACCTGCGGTCACGCGCACCGACCCCTCGCTGCAGGATGCCGAGGTGCTCGCGCGTGCGCTCGGCGCGGACCCGGTGTCGGGGCTGAGTTCGGACGAGGCCTCGCGCCGGCTCGCCCGGGACGGCCCGAACACGCTGCGGGCCGCGCCGGTCCGGCCCGCGTGGCGCAAGCTCCTCGCGCAGTTCGAGGATCCGCTGGTGTACCTGCTGCTGCTGGCGGTCGCCGTTGCGCTCACGGCGTGGCTGTTCGAAGGTCGCCAGGGCTGGCCGATCGATGCGATCGTCATCGCGGCCGTGGTGCTGCTCAACGCCGCGCTCGGCCACCTGCAGGCCTCGCGCGCCGAGAACGCGGTCGCCGCGCTGGCGCGCATGACCGCGGTGAGCTCGACGGTGCTGCGCGACGGCCGCGAGCAGCGGGTATCGAGCGCGCAACTCGTGCGCGGCGACCTGCTGCTGCTGGCCGAAGGCGACGCGGTGGGCGCCGACGCGCGGCTGTTGCGCTGCAATGCCCTGCGCGTCCAGGAGGCGTCGCTGACCGGCGAGAGCGAAGCGGTCCTGAAGGACGCCGCCACGCTGCCCGGGCCGGTTTCGCTCGGCGACCGGCTGAACCTGGTGTTCAAGGGCACGGCCGTCGTCCAGGGCACCGGCCGCGCGGTCGTGACCGCGACCGGCATGGGCACCGAGATGGGCGCCATCGCCGGCATGCTGGAGGCGACGCCCGAGCCGCAGACGCCGCTGCAGAAGGAGATCGCACGGATCGGCCACCGGCTCGGCATCGCGGTGGTGGCGATCGCGCTCGTCGTCGTCGGCACGGTGCTGGCGCTGTCGGAAATCCACGGCGTGTCCGACGTCATCGCCGTGCTGCTGCTCGGAGTGTCGCTGGCGGTGGCCGCCGTGCCGGAGGGGCTGCCGGCGATCCTGTCGTTGGTGCTCGCGCTCGGCGTGCAGCGCATGGCCGGATCCAACGCGATCGTCAAGACGCTCTCGTCGGTGGAGACCCTGGGCTCGGCCTCGGTGATCTGCGCCGACAAGACCGGCACGCTGACGCGCTCGGAGATGACGATCGAGCGGGTCGCGACCGCCTCGGGCAGCAGCCACGTGAGCGGGGTCGGCTATGCGCCCCGAGGGCAGGTACTGCACCGGGGCGCCGAGCTGACGGCCGGGCCGGTCCATGCCGAGCACGTCGCCGTGCTGAGCGGCGGCAGCCTGGCCGGCAACGCCGGACTGCGCCAGACCGACGACGGCGAATGGGAGATCCGGGGCGACCCCACCGAGGCCGCCTTCCTGGTCGCCGAGCGCAAGCTCGGTGCAAGCGAGCGCCGCAGCGCGCGCTTCGAGCGCGTCGCCGAGATCCCGTTCAGCTCGGACCGCAAGATGATGTCCAGCATCGAGCGCGACCACGAGCAGGGCGACATGCTGGTCGTCGTCACCAAGGGCGCGCCCGACGTGCTGCTCGAGCGCTGCACCCGCGTGCGCGTGGGCATGGCGGTGCTGCCCTTCGACGCCGAGCGGCGCGCGCGCGCCGTCGCCGACGTGGACACGCTCTCGGACGAGGCGCTGCGCACGCTCGCGGTGGCGTATCGGCCGCTGGGGCCGCAGGAAGACCCGACGGCCGCCGAGGCACTTGAGCGCGACCTGATCTTCGTCGGCACGGTGGGCATCATCGACCCGCCGCGCGAGGAGGCTGCCGCGGCCATCCGGCAGGCGCATCGCGCCGGCATCCGGGTCATCATGATCACCGGCGACCATCCGAGAACCGCGGCACGCATCGCCGCCGACCTCGGGCTCGCGGCGCCCGGCGCCCGGGTCCTGACGGGGGCCGAGCTGGAGGGGCTCGACGCCGCCGGCCTCGCGGCCGCCGTCCGGGATGTCCGCGTCTACGCGCGCGTGGCGCCGGTGCACAAGCTGCGCATCGTCGAGGCCCTGCAGGCAGACGGCGATGTCGTCGCCATGACCGGCGACGGCGTCAACGACGCCCCGGCGCTCAAGAAGGCGGACATCGGCGTCGCCATGGGCATCACCGGCACCGAGGTCAGCCGCGAAGCGGCCCGGATGATCCTGGTGGACGACAACTTCGCGACGATCGTCGAGGCAGTGCGGGAAGGGCGCGGCATCCTCGACAACATCCGCAAGTGCCTTCGCTACCTGCTCTCCTCGAACGCGGGCGAGGTGCTGACGGTGTTCCTCGGGGTGGTCGGCGCCGGCGTCCTGGGTCTGGCCGCCCCCGGCGACGGCGGGCAGCTGGTGCTGCCGCTGCTGGCGACCCAGATCCTGTGGATCAACCTGGTCACCGACTCCGCGCCGGCGCTGGCGATGGGCGTGGACCCCGAGACCGACGACGTGATGGCGCGCCCGCCGCGCAACCCGGGCGAGCCTGCCATCGACGCCCGCATGTGGCGGGGGGTGCTCGGCATCGGGCTGACGATGGCGCTCGCCGCGCTGCTCACCATCGACCTGTACCTGCCGGGCGGCCTGCTCCACGGCACGCAGAGCCTGGAGCTCGCGCGGACCGCGGGCTTCACCGTGCTGGTGCTGGCGCAGCTGTTCAATTGCTTCAACGCGCGCTCGGAGACCCTCAGCGCCTTCCACCGCCCGTTCGTCAACCCATGGCTGTGGGCCGCGATCGGGGTGTCGGTGCTGCTGCAGGCCGCGGTGGTGCACGTCGCCTGGCTCAACGCCGCGTTCGGTACCGTGCCGCTCAGCCCCGGGCAGTGGGCGGTCTGCGCGGCGATGGCGAGCGCCGTGCTGTGGTTCGGCGAGCTGCGCAAGCTGGCCCTGCGCGCCTCGGCGCGCTGACGGTGCGCGCCGCGCGGACCTCCGCGCCGGTCAGGACGCGACGCCGCCGTGCGCGCGGCCGCGGGGCTCAGCGACCGACCCGCGCGGTCTCGCGCCGCACCGACCATCGCAGTGCGAGCGGGCCGCACAGCACGCCGGCGGCCAGCACGACGTAGGCGGCCGTCCAGGCGCGCGGCTCGGCAGTGCCGCCGAAGGCGTCCAGCGCCGCGCCCACCAGCCAGCCGGCGAGCGCCGACAGCCCGAACCCCACCGTGGAGTGGAGCGCGAAGGTCAGCCCCCTGAACCGCGGGTCGGCGCTGCCACTCATGCCCGCGGTCAGCGCGCCGGAGTCCGCCGGAACCGTGAACGCGTAGGCCAGCAGCAGCGCCAGCAGCAGCCAGGGCGTGGCGCCGGACAGCAGGCCGATGCCGATGGCCACGGCCGCCGAGGCCAGCTGGATCGCGATGATGACCCGGTGCCGACCGTGACGGATCGACATCTCGTTGCCCCAGATGCTGGCCGGCATGGCCAGCAGGGTGACGAGCACGCTCACGACCATCGGCGAGGGCAGCGAGTCGCCGGGGTGGCGCAGGACGACGAAGGTCCAGAACGCGACGATCCAGGTGCGCATGCCGTAGAGCTCGAAGCAGTGCGCGCCGTAGCCGAGGATATAGCCGAGCGCGGGCCGGTTCCCGAGCACCGGCCTGAAGTCGAGCAGATGCCCGCTGGCCGCGGGCGGCGGCACCGGCGCGAGCACCGAAGCCACGACCAGCATCGCCAGCGGCCCCAGGCCGGTCACGACGAACGACCAGCGCCAGCCCCAGGTGTCCGCGACCCACTGCGACACCAGGAAGGACAGGCCGACACCCACCGAGAAGGTGGCGGTGTAGAGGGTGATGGTGCGTGACCCGTCCGCGGTATCCAGCCGGTCGGTCAGGGCCCGCAGGCCCGGCATGTACGCGCCGGCGAAGCCCGCGCCCGCCAGGCACCACAGCACCATGGCCGACACCAGCCCCTGGGCCAGCGCTGCGAAGGCCAGCGTGGCCAGCGCGCTGGACAGCGACCCGAGCCACAGGATCCGCCGCGCGTCGTACCGGTCGGTCAGGGCCGTCAGGACGGGCACCGCGACCATGTAGCCCCCCGCATAGGCGGCGGCCATCAGTCCGGCCTGGGCATTGGTCAGGCCCCACTCCGGGATCAGGTGGGCCCCCATGACGGCCGGCACCACCACGTGAGGCAGCAGGCTGCCGAGCTGTCCCGCGCACATCGCAGGGACGAGCATCGCGCGCCGCACTACGGCCGCCTCGTCGGCCGCCGGGCGCTGCGGCCCCTCGCCTGGGCGGCCGGACCGGCGGGCCGTCCATGGCGGCAACTCACACGCGACCTCCGGATCGACGCATCCGGGATGCTAGCTGCCGCGTCCATGCGGATGGCGTTCGGCCACTGGCTGATCGACCTGTCACATTCGTGGAAGACCCCGGGCCCGGAGGATCGCGGCTCGGGCCGGGGCGCGCGGGACGCGGCGGGCCGTGGAGCGGGTGACGGGAATCGAACCCGTGTCTAAAGCTTGGGAAGCTGCCGTTCTACCATTGAACTACACCCGCGGCGGACCGCATTCTAGCAAACGCCACGACCCGGCGTGCACCGGGCGCGGCGGCTCACCGGCTCATCAGCTGCAGGAACTCCCGGCGCAGCTCGGCGTTCTGCAGGAACGCCCCCCGCATCACGCTGTTCGTCATGTGGGTGTCGGCATCCTTCACGCCCCGCCATTGCGTGCAGAAGTGATCGGCCTCGAGCACCAGCGCCAGCCCTGCCGGCTGCAGCCGCGCCTCGAGCAGGTCGGCGAGCATGATGACCGCCTCCTCCTGGATCTGCGGGCGGCTCATCACCCAGTCGGCGATCCGCGCGTACTTGGACAGGCCGATCAGCTTGGAGCCTGCGCTGGGCAGCACGCCGACCCACAGGCGGCCGAGGATCGGCACCAGGTGGTGCGAGCAGGCGCTGCGCACCGTGACCGGGCCGATGATCATCAGCTCGTCCAGGCGCTCGGCGTTGGGGAACTCTGTGACCCGGGGCATCGGCCCGTAGCGACCCTTGAACACCTCGTCGAGGTACATCCGTGCGACGCGGCGCGCCGTGCCCTGGCTGTTGTGGTCGCCTTCGACGTCGATCACCAGGCTCTCGAGCACCGCCTCGATCCTGTGCGCGACCTCGTCCTGCAGCGCCGCCAGTTCCTCGGCGCCGTCGATGAACTCGGCAATGTTGTCGTTGGCGTGGAAACGCCGGCCCGCCTTGCGCAGGCGCGCCCTGATGCGCTCCGAGACGGGTGGAACGACAGGGGGGTCTTCGGCCATGTGTGTCGGAGCTCCGCAAGGGCGGCGCCTGCATCGGCGCCTCAGTGAATATGACGCGAGAAATCGGACCCGCGCCGCGACACCGTCGATTCTAGCCCCCGCACCGCGCTCGATCCGGAACCACCCTTCCCGCGCATCGGCCTGCCCAGCTACCATCGGGGCCCCACGGCCTCTCGACCCCCGGTCCCCAGACCCAGGCGATGCTGCCATTGATCCGCTGCGCGTTGACCCTTGCGCTGTCATGGACGGCCTGCGCCGTCGGTGCGCAGCCCGCACCCGCCATGGCGCCGCTCGCACCGGCCGCGGCGTGGGGGGCGGCCCTGCCGGCGGCGGGCAGCTCGCTGCTCGAGCCCGGCATGGCCCGGCTCGCGGCCGCGTCGGCCACCGACCCGGTCACTGCCGGGCGCGACCCGCCGGCCGGGCGGGCGGCGGAGTGCGCGGCCAGCCTGTACCTGCCGATCGGCCCGCTCGAGACCTGCCGCAGCGTGATCCTGACCACCGCGATCGTGACGACCTCGGTGATGGGCTTTGTCGCCTGGTGGCACCGCGGCCTGGATACCAGGTTCGACGTCGCGCACGAAGGCTGGTTCGGGCCCGACACCTACTCGGGCGGCATCGACAAGCTCGGCCACGCGTTCTCGTTCTACACCGGCACCCGGCTCGCGAACCGCGCCTTCGGATGGGCCGGCGTCCAGGCCGACGAGTCGCTGGCGCTGTCGATGCGGCTGGGCCTCGGGCTGGGGCTGGGCATCGAGCTGCTCGATGGCTTCGCGCGGGGCGGCAAGTACGGCTTCTCGTGGGAAGACCTGGCGATGAATGCGGCGGGCGTCGGTCTGGCCTACCTGGCCGAGACCTACCCGGCCTTCGACCGCTGGTTCGCGTTCCGCTGGCTGCACACCTCGAGCGGCGACCCGGCGCGCCGCTACGACCACCACCAGTACTACGCGGTGCTGCGGCTGTCGGGCTGGTCGGCGCTGAGCCCGGCCAACCCGCTGCGCTACGTGGAGCTGCTGGCGGGCTACGGGGCCCAGGGCTTCCAGGGCGAGTCGACGCTGGGCTCGTCGGATCAGCGCTCGCGCTCGATCTATCTGGGCGTCGGGCTCAACCTCACCGAGCTGCTCGACCGCACGGCGTTCGCGGGCGCGTACGGCGGGGGCCGCTCGCAGTGGTTCGCGACCGAGCTGCTGCGTTACGTGCAGGTGCCCGGCACCGTGGCCACGAACGCGGTGCAGACCTGGCGTCCGTGACGCCGGGCCGCGCAGGGCTTCAGGGCAGGCGGCTCGCGAGCGCGACGCTGCCCTCGACGACCCGGTCGAAGACCATCCGAAGCTGACCGTCCGGCCCGATCGCCAGGTCGACCGCGGCGGCAGCGCCGCCCTGCGCGTCAAGCGCCTGCGAGGACCATGCGCCGGCGATGCGCGAATGCACGCGCAAGGCACCCGCCTCGTCGATCGAGACGAGCCGCGGGACGGCGCCGGACATCGCGACCGCCATGCCGAAGCCCGCCGTCGCGACGGTGTCGATCGTCTCGCTGCGCCAGCCAGTGGCGCCCGACTCGGCCCAGCGCAGCGTGGTGACCGCGGTGGTCGTCGGCGCCGCGCGCTGCCACCACCCGAAGCGCGGCGCGCCCGACGCGTCCAGGGCCAGCGGCGGCCCCTCGCCTCGCGTGGGCGCCAGCGACTGCGAGTAGGCGTTCGACCAGCCCGCCGCCACCCGCTGCCATGCCGTCGCGGACTGGCCGAGCTCGTCGGTGGTCGCGAGCCATACGGTGCCGGCCGCATCGACCGCGAGCGAGCGGGGCCCGACCAAGCCCGGGATGCCGGTGAGGTCAAAGCGCCAGCCGACGGCATCGCGGGTCGCGACCACGAGCGTCGGGAGCGCGCTCCCGGTGAGCCGCCGGTAGGCGATGCGCGGGCGCGCATCCGGCCCGAACGCGAGCGCCGGGCCGTCGAAGCGCTGGGCCCCGGGGAGGGCCTGCGCATCGACCGTCTCGGCCGACCAGGCGACGGCGCCACGCGTCGCGTGCCGCAGGCCGAAGCGACTCAGGTAGGCGACGTGGACGACGCCGCCCGGGTCGACCCCGATGCTGCAGCGGGCCAGACCGTCGGCGTCCACCGTCTCGGGGCTGCGCCCCGGACCGACTCTCAGGTAGGCGATGCCAGCCACACCCTGGTTGAAGCACAAGTGCAGGTCGCCCGCGGCGTCGACCGCTACCGACGGCCAGCGGCCGGTCGCGACCCGCTCGACGCGCCAGTCAGTGGTGCCGGGGTCGGTACCCAGGCAGACCTCGTTGCTGCGCGCCTGCCAGCCAAAGCCGCTGCGCGCCGCTACCCGCCAGCAGTAGCGCTGGCCGGCCGACAGCGGCCGGTCGAGCCATTGCAGGCTGCCCACGGTGGCCACCATCGCCCCGTTGCGCTCGACCTGGTAGGCGAGCCCGCTGCCGGCCGACGTCCATTCGAGCGCCGCGGTCGTGGCATCGAGGGCGCGCGCCGTCAGCACGATGGACTGGGGCGCGTCGCCGGGGGTGGAGAAGACCGGTACGTCGCTGCCGCTGCAGGCCGCGAGCGCGGCCATGCAGGCGGCGAGCGCGGCCGCCCGCCCGCCTGCGCACCGCAGGCTCGCCCTGCGGCGCGCCGGCTCGCCCCGGGCGCCCTGCCCGCCCCACCCCAGCGCGTTCCACATCGCCCGCTCCGTCCCGACGCATCGCACCGACCTGCGGGATTATGGCGTGCGCCGGGGCTGGCCGAAGCTAGAATCGCCGCATGCGGATCATCGTCAACGGCATCCCACGCCCGGCCCCGGAGGGCATCACCGTCGCCGCGCTCCTCGAGGAGATGGCGCTCGCCGGCCGCCGGATCGCGGTCGAGCGCAACGGCGAGATCGTGCCCCGTTCGCAACATCCGCAGGTGCCGCTCGCCGACGGCGACCGGCTGGAGATCGTCGTCGCCGTGGGCGGCGGCTGACCCATTCCCCATAGCGGTGCGGTGCCCACGACCAGGGCGCCGCGGCGGTCCGCGCGATCCGGTCAACCGTCCCTGGACACATGATGAAACGCCTCTGTCTGACCCTCACCGCCACGCTCGCCCTCCTGCTGTCGGCGTGCGCCAGCCTTGCGCCGCGCGACCCGCTCGCGGTGAACGTCGTCGGCATGGAGCAGCTGCCCGGCCAGGGCATGGAGGGGCGCTTCCTCGTCAGGCTGCGGGTGCAGAACCCCAACGAGCAGCCGATCGAGTACGACGGCGTCGCGCTGGAGCTCGACGTCCGCGGCAGCCGGCTCGCCAGCGGCGTCAGCGACGAACGGGGCACGGTGCCGCGCTTCGGCGAGGCGGTGATCGCGGTGCCGGTGAGCGTGCCGGCCACCGCGCTGGTGCGCCAGGCGCTGGGCTTCGCGACCGGCGACCGCAGCAAGGTCGACTACCGCCTGCGCGGCAAGCTGGCGGGGCCGGCCTTCGGCGGAATGTCGTTCGAGTCGTCCGGCGAGATCGCGCTGCCCGCGGGCCTGGCGGGCCCGCGGCCCTGAGGCGCCCGCCGCGGTCCCACCGGGCCGGAGGCTAGAATGCGCGGATGACAGACGCACTTTCCCCCGGTGCATTCCCGGCCGACCCCCTGACCGTGGGCGCGCGGACCTTCACGTCGCGCCTGCTGCTCGGCACCGGCAAGTACCGCGACTTCGACGAGACCCGCCACGCGGTCGAGGCGAGCGGCGCCGAGATCGTCACCGTCGCGATCCGCCGGACCAACATCGGCCAGAATGCCGGCGAGCCCAGCCTGCTCGACGCATTGCCGCCGTCGCGCTTCACCCTGCTTCCCAACACCGCGGGCTGCTACAGCGCCGACGACGCGGTTCGCACGCTGCGCCTCGCGCGCGAGCTGCTCGATGGGCACACCCTCGTGAAGCTCGAGGTGCTCGGCGACCCGACCAACCTCTACCCGAACATGCCCGAGACGCTGAAGGCCGCCGAGGTGCTGGTGCGCGACGGCTTCGAGGTGATGGTCTACTGCAGCGACGACCCGATCCAGGCGCGTGTGCTCGAGTCCATCGGCTGCGTCGCGATCATGCCGCTGGCGTCCCTGATCGGCTCGGGCATGGGCATCCTCAATCCCTGGAACCTGCAGCTGATCCTCGAGAAGGCCGAGGTCCCGGTGATCGTCGACGCGGGTGTGGGCACCGCGTCGGACGCCGCCATCGCGATGGAGCTCGGCTGCGCCGGCGTGCTGATGAACACCGCCGTCGCCGCCGCCCGGGATCCGATCCGAATGGCGCACGCGATGCGCAAGGCGGTCGAGGCCGGCCGCCATGCCTTCCTCGCCGGGCGCATGCCGCGCAAGCTCTATGCGGCGGCGCCATCCTCGCCGACCGGCGGGATGATCGGGCCGGCGCCCGCCGGCTGAGCGCCCGGGCCGACCCGAGCGCCGATGAACCCCGCACCCGACGGCGACGCGCCCGCCGCGCCGGAGGCCGCGCGCCGGCCCGCGGCCGACCCGGCGGCCGACGCGCTGCGCGAGCGCCACATCCGCAGCTTCGTGATGCGCCGCGGACACCTGTCGGACGCGCAGCGCGATGCCCACGGCTCGCTGCTGCCGCAGTACGGCGTGCCCGAGGGCACAGGCCCGATCGACGCCGAGCGGCTGTTCGGGCGCAGCGCGCCGCTGGTGCTCGAGATCGGCTTCGGCATGGGCCACACCACCGCCGAGATCGCGCGGCTGCGCCCCGACACCGACTTCCTGGGCGTCGAGGTCTACACGCCCGGCGTGGGCAGCCTGCTGCGCGCACTGCAGTCGCAGGGGCTGACCAACGTGCGCGTGATCCAGCACGACGCGGTCGAGGTGCTGCGCGACCGCATCGCGCCGGCGTCGCTCGCCGGCGTGCACGTGTACTTTCCGGACCCCTGGCCCAAGAAGCGCCACCACAAGCGGCGCCTGATCCAACCGGCCTTCGTCGCCGCGCTGGCCGGCCGGCTCGCGCCGGGCGGCTACCTGCACTGCGCGACCGACTGGGAGCCCTATGCCGAGCAGATGCTCGAGGTGCTGTCGGGCGAGCCGCTGCTGCGCAACACCGCCGACGGCTGGGCGCCGCGCCCCGCGTGGCGCCCACTGACCAAGTTCGAGCAGCGCGGCCTGCGGCTGGGCCACGGCGTGCGCGACCTGATGTTCGTCCGAAGACCCCATGACATCGACACGGAGACACCCGCATGAAGGCCTACCTCGTCACCGGCGGCGCGACCGGCATCGGCCGCGCGACCGCGCTGCGGCTCGCCGGCCCCGGCACCGCCATCGCCATCAACTACAGCCGCAGCGTCGACGCGGCCCGCGAGACCGCCGCCGAGTGCGAGCGGCTCGGCGCGCGCACGCTGCTGCTGCAGGGCGACGTCGCGCAGGATGCCGACTGCCGCACGATGGCGGCGGCGGTGGCGCAGGCCTTCGGGCGCCTCGACGGCCTGGTGAACAACGCGGGCGTCACGCGCTTTGCGCCCGCCGGCGACCTGGAGGCGGTCAACGCCGAGGACTTCACCGCCATCTTCGCGGTCAACGTGATCGGCACCTGGCAGATGACGCGCGCCTGCGCGGCCCTGCTGCGCGCCTCGCGCGGCGCGGTCGTCAACGTGTCCTCATCGTCGGCGTTCGACGGCACCGGCTCCTCGCCCGCCTACTCGGCCAGCAAGGCCGCGCTCAACAACATGACGATCAACCTCGCGCGCTCGCTCGCCCCCGAGGTCCGCGTCAACGCGGTGTGCCCGGGCTTCGTCGAGACCGACTGGCACGTGCGCGGGCTCGGCCAGGAGCGCTTCGACGCGGTGCGCCAGACCGTCGCCCAGGTGACCGCGCTGCAGTCGACGCTGTCGGCGGACGACGTCGCCGAGTCCATCGTCTGGATGCTGGGCCAGCCCAAGATGACCGGCCAGGCCACGCTGATCGACGCGGGCCGCGTGGTCGGCGCGGGCCTGAAGCTGATGGAGAAGAAGCCGTGACGGGCGCCGTGGCATGAAGCGCGGCCGCGCGCCCACCGGCGGCCTCGTCTACTCGACCGACCTGGGCCGGATGTGCCCGGCCTGCCGGCATCCGGTCACCGCCTGTACCTGCCGCAAAGCCGCCGCGCCGCCGGCCGGTGACGGCATCGTGCGTGTGTCGCGCGAGACCGGCGGGCGCGGTGGCAAGACGGTCACGGTTGCGCGCGGCCTGCCGCTCGAGGCCGCGGCGCTGGCCGACCTCGCCAAACGCCTGAAGGCCGCCTGCGGCTCGGGCGGCACCGTGCGCGAGGGTGGCATCGAGATCCAGGGCGACCATCGCGACCGCGTGGTCGCGCTGCTCGAGCAGGACGGCTGGAAGGTCAGGCGCGCCGGCGGCTGACGGCCGCACGGCCCGCGCCGGCGGGCAGGCCCGGGCAGGCTGCGCCGCGGCGCGCCGGACCGGGGTCCGCCGCCACCCGTCACATCTGGCCAGGCAGCCAGAGCACGATCTGCGGGAAGAAGATCAGCAGGATCGTGAACGCGATCATGATCACCGCGTACGGCAGCGCGCCGCGGATCACGTCCTCCAGGCCGCCGCGGTCGGGCCGGATGCCCTGCACCACGAACAGGTTCATCCCCACCGGCGGGGTGATCAGCCCGAGCTCGCACATGATCACGATGAAGATGCCGAACCAGATCGGATCGACGCCGAGCGAGGTGGCCACCGGGAACGACAGCGGGATGGTCGCGACCATCATCGACAGCGTGTCCATGAACATGCCGAGCACCAGGTAGAACCCGATCAGCGCGACCAGCATCTGCACCTGCGACAGCCCGAACCCGGTCACCCACTTGGTCAGCGCCTCGCCGATGCCGGTCAGCGACAGCGCGAGGTTCAGCACGAAGGCGGCGAGCACCACCAGCAGGATCATCCCGGTGGTCCGCGCGCTGGAGAGGAAGCAGCCGGTGAGCAGTTCCACCGACAGCTTGCCAGAGGCCGCCACCAGCACCAGCGCCGCCACCACCCCGATCGCCGCCGACTCGGTCGCCGTGGCGACGCCCGCGTACAGCGTGCCCATCACCGTGCCGAAGATGAACAGCGGCGAGGCGACGCTGCCGAGCAGCCGCAGCCTCTCGGCGAGCGGCACCTTCTCGTGGCGATGCGGATCCCCGGACAGAATCGCCTTAGCCGCGATGTACAGCATGAAGGAGCCCGCCATCAGCAACCCCGGCACGATGCCCGCGACGAACAGCTTGCCCACCGAGGTGTTGGTCATCGAGCCGTAGATGATCATATTCACCGACGGCGGAATCAGGATGCCCAGCGTGCCGCCGGCCGCCAGACTGCCGAGCGAGTCGGACATCCTGTACCCGTGGCGCTGCAGCGAGGGCAGCGCGACGGTGCCGATGGTGGCCGCGGTCGCGACCGACGAGCCCGAGGTCGCCGCAAACAGCGCGCAGCAGCCGATGTTGGTGTGCAGCAGCCCGCCCGGCAGCCGCCCGAACCACGCGGCGAAGGCCTGGTACATCTTGTCGGCCATGCCGCTGCGCAGCAGCAGCTCGCCCAGCAGCACGAACAGCGGGATCGCGGTCAGGCCGTTCTCGGACAGCGTGCCCCAGGCGATCGAGGCGGTGGACACGAAGAAGGCGTCGCCGAAGGCCATCATGCCGCCGGCGATGCCAACGCCCATCATCACCGCTGCGATCGGCATGCCGATCAGCATCAGGATCACCATCGCGAGGAAGCCCGCGACGCCCGCCATCTCTGGGCTCATGCGGGCCGCTCCATGCGCGACGGCGCGCTCACCGGAGCACGCCCGCGCTCGCCGCCGCGCCGCGCGACTCGATGTCCGCAAGCTCCTCCTGGAGTTCCTCGCGGGTGCCTTTGGGTCCGTAGTCGCGCTCGATCAGGTCGCTGCGCCCGCGCAGCACCAGGCCGAGCGCACGCAGCAGCGAGGCGATCGCCACCACGGCGAACACCGCGAGCACCGCGAACCACGCCGCCTGCGGATAGCGCAACGGCGTCGCCCACGGCGTCTGCGCGGTGCTGTTCATCGCGATGGAGTCGGACAGCGCGAACCAGGCGAGGATCGGCAGCAAGCCCGCGGTGACCGCAAGCGACGCCACCGCCACCAGGTTCAGCACGATGCGCAGGCCCCGCGGCAGCCGCTCGTGGACCAGGTCGATCCGGATGTGGGCGCGCGCGACCAGCGCGAGCGCGAAGGACACGCCGGCCCCGGTCGCAAGTGCGTAGCCGCCGAGCTCATCGACGCCCTGCAGGGACACATTGAACACCTTGCGCATCGAGACCTCGACCGCCACCGCCAGCGACAGCAGCACGAAGATCGCGCCGAACACCCATGCGCCGATCACCTCGAGCCGCTTCATCGCGGCGCCTGCGGCCGCGCACCCGCGACGGGTCCCATGCGGGGCGCCGCCGCCCCGCCTGCATGCCCGCCGCGCGCGCTCATGCCGTCGCGCTCACTTGAGCCCGATCACCGGGCCCACCGTCCGCTTCCAGGTGTCGGTGCAGCCCGGGTTGCTCTTCTCGCAGAGCTCGCTCCATGCGGGCAGCGCGATCTCCTTGAGCGCCGACTTCATCAGCTCGAGGTCCTTGGCCGTCGGCTTGACGGTCTTCAGCGCGTACTTCTTGCCGGTCGTGCACGGATCCTGGCCGGCGTTGCAGCGCATGCCGTCGGCCCACAGCTCTTCCGAGTACTTCCAGATGTCGTCGTTGAGCTTCTCCATCGCCACGCGCAGCTTGCCCTGCTGGTCGGCCGGCAGCTTCTTCCAGGCCGCCATGTTGATGCCGTAGCCCTGCACGGCCACCTGCAGGCCGAGCGGGTAGACGTGGGTCGCGCTCTCGGGCCAGCCGGCCGAGTTGGCCGAGCTCGGGCCGGTGACCGCGCAATCGATCGTGCCGAGCTTCAGGCCCTGCGACACCTCGCCGAAGGCCATCGTGACCGGCGTCGCGCCGATCTTCTCCATGAACCTGGCCATCACGCCGTCCAGGATCCGGACCTTCTTGCCCTTGAGGTCATCGAGCGAGGCGATCGCGGGCTTGCAGAAGATGATCTGCGGCCCGAACGGCCACACGCCGAGCAGCTTGGTGTTGAACTTATCCTGCAGGCGCAGGTCGACCGAGTCCTTGTAGGCGTCCACCACCTTGCGGGCGACCTTGTAGTCGGTGTTCAAGCCGACCAGGTCGAGGCCGAGGATGGTCGGCTCGTCGCGGGACACCTGGCCCAGACGCAGGCCGACGATGTCGAACAGCCCCGACTTGATCACGCGCAGCTGCTCGAACTCCTTGACGCCGGTGCTGTCCAGGGGCTTGTAGTCCATCTCGATGGGCAGGCCGGTCTCCCTGGCGAAGTTCTCGAAGAAGGGCTGCTCCTTGTCCTTCTGGATCTTGCCGGTCGCCAGCGGCATGCCCATCACCCGCAGCTTCGTCTTGTCCTGCGCCATCGCAGGGGCGCAGAATGCCGCTGCGGCGAATGCCGCGATCACTCCCCAACCAGCCATCGACCGTTCGATCCGGATCATGTCTTTCCGCTCCATGAATGTGCATCGCCGTCCGGCCTGGTGCGAAGCCCGCAGCGCCGACGGTCCTGCCGTGTCGACGCAATGGTCATGCCACCGGGGCATTCCGTCAACGATGCTCATGCCGTTTGTCGACAAGCCATGAGCGAGGGCCCGACCGTGCACGCGGCGCCGCGCCTTTGCGCGGCCGAGGCGACCGACCCGCGCGCGCTGCGCCTGGCGATCCGCGAGGGTCGCCACCGCGGCCACACGGTGGGCCTCGCGCCCGGCCGCGTGCAGGGCAACCTGGTGATCCTGCCCCAGCCCCTCGCCACCGATTTCCTGCGCTTTTGCCAGCGCAATCCCAAACCCTGTCCGCTGCTGGCGGTGACCGAGCCCGGCGACCCGATCGTGCGCGACCTGGGCCATGACGTCGACCTGCGCACCGACGTACCGCGCTACCGCGTCTGGCGCGACGGCGCGCTGCACGCCGAGGTCGACGACCTGCGGGCAGTGTGGCGCGAGGACTTCGTGGGCTTCGTGCTCGGCTGCTCGTTCTCCTTCGAGCAGGCGCTGCTGGATGACGGCATCCCGCTGCGCCACGTTGCGCAGGGCCGCAACGTCGCGATGTACCGGACCTCGATCCCGACCGCGCCGGCCGGTCGCTTCGCCGGCCCGCTGGTGGTATCGATGCGGCCGATGAGCGCCGCGCACGCGATCCGCGCGATCCAGGTGACCTCGCGCTTCCCGTCGGTGCACGGCGCGCCGGTGCACTTCGGCGACCCCGCCGCGATCGGCATCGCCGACCTCTCCCGCCCCGACTACGGCGACGCCGTGGACGTGCTGCCCGGCGAAGTGCCTGTGTTCTGGGCCTGCGGCGTGACCCCGCAGGCCGCGCTGCTGGCCGCGCGCCCCGAGGTCTGCGTGACCCATGCGCCCGGCTGCATGCTCGTCACCGACCGGCTCAACACCGAGCTGGCCGCGTTCTGAACGCGCGCCACCCCTTCACACCCTCTTCCTTCGGCGACCCCATGCTGCGCTTCACCCTCCACGAGTCAGGCACCGCCCTCGCGACCGAGTTCGCGCCCACCGAAATGGTGATCGCCGGCTGGGCCGCGCGCGACCGCGCCGCCATCGACCACCATATCGAGGAACTCGCGGCGATCGGCGTGCCGCGCCCCTCCACGGTGCCGCTGTTCTACCGGGTCGGCTGCGCGAACCTCACCCAGGACGACACCATCGAGTGCGTCGGCGACGGCAGCTCCGGCGAGGTCGAGCCGGTGCTGTTCGTGCACGCGGGCCGCCTGTGGCTGACGGTCGGCTCCGACCACACCGACCGCAAGGCCGAGACCTACTCGGTGGCGCTGTCCAAGCAGCTCTGCGCCAAGCCGGTCGCCCGCGACGCCTGGCCGCTGGAGGCAGTCCGGGACCGGCTCGACACGCTGCGCCTGCGCGCGTGGATCGAGGAGGACGGCCGGGAGCTGCTCTACCAGGACGGCCTGCTCGCCGCGCTGCAGCCGGCCACCGACCTGCTCGCGCGCTACCTCGAGGGCCGTGCGCCGCCCGAGGGCCTGGTGATGTCCTGCGGCACGCTGGGCGCGATCGGGGGCGTGCGTGCCTCCACGTCGTTCAGGATGGCATTGGAGGACCCGACCACCGGGCGCTCGATCGGGCACGCGTACCGCACGACGCTGCTGCCGGTCGTGGCCTGAGCGCGCCGCGGGCACGGGCCGCGACGGGCACGGCGCCGATCCGCGCGCACCGCCGGCACGCGCCGGACGCTGCGCGCGGGCGCGGTCTCAGGCGTCGAGCGCCGCGAACCGCTCGAGGTGGTGATCGGCGTCGCCGAGCTGCTGCCCGATGAGCGTCAGTCGCCGGAAGGTGTGGGACACCTTCATCTCCTCGGTCATGCCCATCCCGCCGTGCAGCTGGATGGCCTCCTGCGAGATCTGCCGGCACGCGTCCGCGATCTTGATCTTGGCGGCCGATACGACGCGGGCGCGCTCGGTCGCGTCGGCCGCGCCGCCGTCGACCTTGGAGCAGGCCAGGTAGGTCATCGAGCGCGCCTGCTCGACGGTCACGAACATCTCGACCATCCGGTGCTGCAGTACCTGGAACGAACCGATCGCCACGCCGAACTGCTTACGGGTCTTCAGGTACTCGAGCGTCGTGTCGTTGGCGAACTGCATCGCGCCGACCGCCTCGGCGCACAGCAGCGCCGTCGCGAAGTCCACCGCCTCCTCGATCACCGGCAGCGCCGCGCCCTCGGCGCCGAGCAGCGCATCGGCGCGGACCTGTACGCCCGCAAGCCGGACGTCGGCGGCGCGCTGGTTGTCCATCGTGCGGTAGGCCGTCTGCGACACACCCTTCGCATCGGCCGCGACCACGAACAGCGACACGCCCGCGGCGTCGCCCGCCTTGCCCGAGGTGCGCGCCGACACCACCAGCAGGTCGGCCAGCGGCGCGCCGATCACGACGCGCTTCAGGCCGTCGAGCACCCAGCCGTCGGTGGTCTTCTTTGCGGTGGCCGACACCTGCTCGAGGCGGTAGCGCGACCCGTCCTCGGTGTGCGCGAACGCGAGGCGCCGCGTGCCGTCGATCACCGACGGCAGGATCTCGGACTTCTGCGAGGCGCTGCCCGCGCGATCGATCAGCCGTCCGGCCAGCACGGTGGCCAGCACCGGCTCGACCACCAGCGCCTGCCCGATCGACTGCATCGCGCTCATCATGTCGATCGCGCCGCCGCCGAACCCGCCCACGGCCTCGCAGAACGGGATCGACATCAGGCCCATCTCGGCCAGCTGCTTCCAGACCGCTGGGCTCGCGCCCGCCTCGGAGTGAAGGATCTTCTTGCGGCTCTCGAAGTCGTACTGTTCGGACAGGTACCGGCCGACCGACTCCGCCAGCATCCGCTGGTCTTCGTTGAGTTGGAAGTTCATGGTGTCTACAGGCCCAGGGTCGCCTTGGCGATGATGTTGCGCTGGATCTCGTTGGATCCGGCGTAGATGCTGGTCTTGCGGTAGTTGGCGTAGCGCGGCGCGAAGCCGGCCACCACGTCGTCGAACTCGACCGCGCGCTGCTCGCCCACCGGCTTGAACGGCGCGGCCATCGGGCCGACCGCCTGCATCATCAGCTCGGTGAGGGCCTGCTGGATCTCGGTGCCGCGGATCTTGAGCATCGAGACCTCGGCGCCCGGCGGCTTGCCGCCGCGCATCGCGTCGAGGAAGCGCAGGTTCGTGATCTCCAGCGCCATCAGCTCGACCTCGACGCGGGTGACCCGGTCGCGAAAGCGCGGATCGTCCATCAGCGAGCGGCCGTTGCCGTCGCGCTGCGTCGAGGCGAAGGCCTTGAGCCGCGCGAGCTCGCGCTTGGACCCGCCGATGCGCCCGGTGTTCAGGCGCTCGTGCGACAGCAGGTACTTGGCGACGGTCCAGCCCTTGCCTTCCTCGTGGACAAGGTTCTCGACCGGCACCTTCACGTCGTCGAAGAAGACCTCGTTCACCTCGTGACCGCCGTCCATCAGGATCAGCGGGCGCACGGTGATGCCGGGGGTCTTCATGTCGATCAGCAAGAAGCTGATGCCTTCCTCGCGGATCTTGGCACTCGGGTCGGTGCGCACCAGGCAGAAGATCCAGTCGCCGTAATGCCCGAGCGTGGTCCAGATCTTCTGGCCATTGACCACATATTTATCGCCCTTGCGCTCGGCGCGGGTCTTGAGCGAGGCGAGGTCTGAACCCGAGCCCGGCTCGGAATAACCCTGCACCCAGAAATCGTCGCCATTGCGGATGCCGGGCAGAAAGCGGTTTTTCTGCTCGTCGGTACCAAAGCGCATCAGCACCGAGGCGCACATCGCCGGGCCGAAGGGCGCGATGCCGGGTGCGCCAGCCAGACCGAATTCATCGTTGAAGATGTAGCGCTGGGTAATGTCCCAGCCGGTGCCGCCCCATTCGACCGGCCAATGCGGCACAGCCCATCCTTTTGCGTCAAGGATCTTGTGCCAGCGCACCAGGTCTTCTTTCGACAGGTGCTGATAACCGAGCACCTTCTCGCGCAGATCGGCAGGCAGATTGTCTGCCAGCCAGCTGCGCACTTCGTTGCGAAAGCTCGTTTCTTCCGTTGAGTAACCCAGATCCATTGTTTTCGCTCCTGCTGTTGACCGATCAGCCTCAATGGGCCGCAACCGGCTAGTGTCCGTCAGGCCGATAGGGCAACGCAAGTGCGCCGCGTCAGGCCCGACCCCTAATGGACCTACAGCCCCAAGGTCATCTTGGCGATGATGTTGCGCTGGATCTCGTTGGAGCCGGCATAGATCGTCGTCTTGCGATAGTTGAAATAGCGCGGCGACATGCGCGAGCGATAGGCATCGACGCTGCCCTCGTCCACGCCCACGAAGGGCTGGGCATCGGGGCCGAGCGCCTGCATCATCAGCTCGGTGATCGACTGCTGGATCTCGCTGCCCTTGAGCTTGAGCATCGAGACGTCAGCGCCCGGGGGCTGGCCGGTGCGACGCATCTTGTCGAGAAAGCGCATCGAGGTGAGTTCGAGCGCCTGCAGCTCGATCTCGGCGCGGGTGAGGCGATCGCGAAAACGCGGATCCTGCATCAGGGGCTTGCCGTTCTTGGTCTCGGTGGCAGCCAGCGCGCGCAGCGCCTGCATTTCGCGCTTTGAGGCACCGACATTGCCCGAACCCATACGCTCGTGGCCGAGCAGGTACTTGGCAACCGTCCAGCCCTTGCCCTCTTCGTGAACCAGGTTTTCGACCGGCACCTCGACATTCTCGAAGAAGACCTCGTTCACTTCGTGGCCACCGTCCATCAGGATCAGCGGGCGCACGGTGATGCCGGGCGTCTTCATGTCGATCAGCAAAAAGCTGATGCCTTCCTGGCGGATCTTGGTGTCGAAATTGGTTCGCACCAGGCAGAAGATCCAGTCGCCATAGTGACCAAGTGTGGTCCAGATCTTCTGGCCATTGACGACATACTTGTCGCCCTTGCGATCGGCGCGGGTCTTGAGCGAAGCAAGGTCGGAGCCCGAGCCCGGCTCGGAGTAGCCCTGTACCCAGAAGTCGTCGCCCATGCGAATGCGGGGCAGGAAGCGGTTTTTCTGCGCATCGGTACCAAAACGCATCAGCACCGAGGCGCACATATTCGGGCCGAAGTTGGGCAGGTTGGGCGCGCCGG
>CAYNRU010000030.1:0-20797 GCA_964399635.1 uncultured Bordetella sp. | reverse complement strand
TTCAAGGGCTGGTGTTGTTCTGATTAAAGTCAGTCGACTAAGCGGTAGACCCTATACAGGGCAAGGAACCGCATTGATGCCGTGTCCCGCGTCGCACAGCTCCAGGGCGGTATCAATCATGGTCGATGGCCGCAATGATCGGTTGGGGTCGGACGGCTACAACCGGCGGTTCGCGGATAGGAATTTCAAACGCCCTCCCAAGGCCCGGCGGGGGCGGCAAGCGCCATGGGCAGAGTCGACTCGCACCGCGGCGTGAAGGCTGAACCCGTCGATGTCGGCGCACAGCGGCTGGCGCGCTGCGGCCTCGCGCGGCGTCGCGCCTCGTCGGGTCAACACCTTCCGTCCTGCGCGCGGTCCGAAGGCGATGCGTTACGTCACCGCCCCCCCCTGCAGCGGGCGCGGCGTGCGCGCCTGCGCACCGTCGGTATCCGACTCGGCGAGGTACGACTGGCCATCGTCCTCGAGCAGCACGCCCCGGCGCGTGAGCAGGGTCATCAGCCGGGCGATGACGGTCTGCAGCAGTTCGTGCAGTCCCTCTTCGGTGGGTGCGGCAACCTCGATGAACTCAGGCACCCCGTCCGCGTGGCTGCGGTACACCCCGTCCAGCACCAGGCAATGCAGGTGGATGTTCAGGTTCGCCGCCGATCCGAAGCGCTGGATTAGCGTCACGGCGCCGCCCCGGCCCTCGCCTCCGACAAGCCCCGCCGCATCCAGCAGGCGGCGCTCGAGCACGCGCTGCACCACGCCCAGCACTGGCGTGACCAGCTCGGGCTGCGCAGCCAGCAGCAGCCGCAGCGGGATCGGCAGCGACAGCACCCACTGCCGCACCGGCACCTGCGGGATGACGTGATCCACCAGGTTCGCCGCTCTGCGACATGCGCCGCGCACCGCACGACGGGCAGAATCCGCGGCGCTTGCAACTGAACGCCAGCAGCCTGTCGTGGCCGCACTCGCCACAGCGCAGGCGCAGGAAGCCATACGCCAGGATCCCGCACTCGAGGAACGCGTCGACTCGTCCTTGATGAACCGCGGCAGCTGGGAGCCGGTGGCGGCCTCGGTGTGCGCGATGAAGCTGGCCACATGCTGCTGCACCAGCTTCGTTTCCGTGATCTCGAACATCGTGGTCGACGGCCGAAGCATCGACGGGCTGGGTGCCTACGAGTCGATCTGGCATACCGATATGTCGTACAACCCGCACCCGCCCTATGCGAGCTTCCTGTTCTCGATCGAGGTGCCGGCGTCCGGCGGCGACACCGGTTTCGCCAACATGGCCGCCGCCTACGACGCGCTGTCCCCGGACATGAAGGCGCGCATCGAGGGCCTGAGCTGCAGGCACGATGCGAGCCGCAACAGTGCCGGCGAGCTGCGCCGGGGCTTCTCCGAGGTGTCCGACCCGCGTGAGACGCCCGGCGCTGCCTGTATCTCGGGCGCCGTAAGAACGCCAACATTCCCGGGCTGCCGCTCGATGAGAGCGAGGCGCTGCTCGACGCGCTGTGGGCGCACGCGAGACAGGCGCGCTTCATCTGGTACCAGCAGTGGCGGGTCGGCGACCTGGTGATGTGGGACAACTTCGCGACGATGCACCGGCGCGATGCCTTCGATCCCGACTCGCGGCGGCTGATGCGTCGTACCCAGGTGACGGGGCTGAGCTACCAGGCGGGGTAGGGCGGCGGCGGGCGATGGGCCCGCGCGTCAGCACAGCGCGCGCAGGCGCTCGAGGAGCGCGGCGCCCACCGGTATCCCGTCCCGCATCGCCGCCGCCCGCCTCGCGAGCCGGCCGTCTCCCGGCAGACGCCCGCCCTCGCCGTCCCCAAACCCGGCGAGCCAGCCGGCCAGTCGTTGCGGCAGGTCTGTCCCCGAGGCGGTCGTCGGATCGATGACGAGCAGGCACTGTCCGCCGTTCGCGGATGCCGCGCCCGGCACGCTCGATGCGAGATCGTCGACCGCGAAGTTGCCGCCGGTCAGGCCGGCGGCAAGGATCTCGACCATCATTGCGATCGCGCTGCCCTTGTGGCCGCCGAAGGTCAGCAGCGCACCGCCGTCGAGGATCGCCGCAGCGTCGTTCGTCGGTGCGCCGTCGCGATCCACCCCGGTGCCCTCGGGCACCGCGCGGCCCTCCTCCGCGGCCAGCCTCACGTCCGAGATCGACGAGGCGCTGGTTGCCATGTCCCACACGAACGGCGGGCGGCCCTCGACCGGCGCCGCGAACGCGAACGGGTTGGTGCCGAGCAGGGGCCGGTTGCCGCCGAAGGGCACCACCCGCCGGCGTGTCGCGACGAACATCAGTGCGAGCAAGCCGACCTCGGCGAATGGCTCGACGTCGCTGCGCAGTGCGCCGATGTGATGGGCATTGCGCTGCGTCAGCAGCGCGACGCCCTGCGCGCGCGCGGCCGAGACGGTTGCGTCCCTCGCGGCCTCGATGCCGGCCTGCGCGAAGCCCCCGGCGCCGTCCACGTGCAGGGCGGCGGCCGAGCGGCGCGTGAGCAGCGGCGTCGCCCGGCCGTCGACCCATCCCGCACGAAGGCTGGAGACGTACGCAGGCAGCATGAACAGGCCGTGGCTCGCCGGACCGTCCCGCTCGGCGGCGGCGATCCGCCCGGCCAGGATGTCCACGGTGGGCGGCGCGACGCCGTTCGCGCCGAGCACCGCCGCGGCGAGTGCCCGGACCGCGTCGAGATCGAGTCGGGTGGTGTCGGCACCCTGCGGATGTCCTGCAGCCATCGGTCGAGGCTCCGTTCGCGTGGGCATCGTACGCAAGTAGTTGTCAAAACGACTACGGTATGGTCGAATCGTACCCCGAATATGTCCTAGGGAGTCGCCGTGCTCCGAACGTCGCAGCGCTCCGGTACCGTCGCGCCTGCGGGAAGCGCCCCCTGCCTCGTTGCAGGCGAGTCTCACGAGGACGGACCGCCGTTCGAGGTTCGGTCCCCGTTCGATGGCGTGACCGTGACCCGCGCGTTCCGCGCGCCGCCCGCACTCGTGGACCGCGCCGTCCTGGCGGCCCGTGCGGCAGCCGGGACGATGGCGGCGATGCCCGGCCACGAGCGCGCCCGGCGGCTCATCGCCGTGGCCGACGCGATCGCCGAGGATGCCGAGGGCATCGCGACGCTGCTCGCCCGCGAGACCGGCAAGACGATCCGCGAGTGTCGGGTGGAGCTCGCCCGTTCCGAAGGTGTCGTCAGGCTCTGCGCGGAAGAGGCGACGCGGATCGCCGGCCGGCACATCCCGCTCGACGCGAGCCGACTCGGCGCCGACCGCCTCGCGGTGTCGCGACGTTTCCCGATGGGTGTCGTGGCGCTGATCGTGCCCTTCAACGCGCCGGTGAATCTCGCTTGCCACAAGGTGGGGCCCGCGCTCGCTGCCGGCAATGCGCTGGTGCTCAAGGCGCCTCCGGAGGCGGCGGGCACGGTGACCCGCCTGTTCGGCCATCTGCTCGCCGCGGGATTCCCCGCCGGCGCGGTCAATCTGCTGCACGGCGATGCCGAAACCGGGCAGGCGCTGGTGTCGCACCCTGACGTCGACTTCATCTCCTTCACCGGTTCGCTTCGGGGCGGTCGGATGGTGAAGGCGAGCGCCGGCATGCGTCCGTGCATCCTCGAGCTCGGCGGGCTCGGCCCGACCGTCGTGCATCACGACGCGGACCTGGAGCGCGCTGCGGAGAGCTGCACGGCGGCGGGCTATCGCCTCGCCGGGCAGAGCTGTGCGTCGGTCCAGAACGTGTTCGTCCACGAGTCGGTCGCCGCCCGCTTCGAGGCGCTGCTTCTCGCCCGGGTCGTGGCACTCAGGCCCGGCGACCCGCTCGATCCGCAGAGCGACCTCGGGCCGGTCGTCAACGAGGCGGCCGCCGAGCGGATCGTCGCGAGCGTGGCCGAGGCGGTGTCGCAGGGCGCTCGCCTGCTCGCCGGGGGCGGGCGCAACGGTGCGATGGTCGGTCCGACGCTGCTCGCCGATGCGGCACACGGCTCGCGCGCGGTCTGCGAGGAAATCTTCGGGCCGGTGGTCCTGCTGCATCGTTACACCGAGATCGCGCGGGTGTTCGACTGGGTCAACGCTTCGGGCTTCGGCATCAACTTCGGCGTGTTCACCGGCTCGATCGATGTGGCGCTCGACGCTCACCGGTCGGTGATCGCCGGCGCCGTGATCGTCAACGGATCCTCGACGTACCGCCCCGACCAGATGCCCTACGGGGGCGACCGGAACTCGGGTTACGGACGGGAGAGCCCGGCCGACACGGTACGTGCGATGACACGAGAGCGGCTGCTCGTGTTCAGCTGACGGTCAAAAGTAGTTGTTCGAGCGGCTACTAGGGACTATGATCGACCGTGATTCAACCGCCCCGAAGAGGTTCGCCCCATGGTAAGTGAAGCATCGACCGCCGCGCCCGGCGACTGGGCCGGTGCCGTGCACCAGGCCCTGAAGGACGCCGGCATCACCGTCGTCGGCTACGTGCCGGACGGCGGCATGAAGCGGGTGATCGAGCTGTGCCTCGCCGATCCGACGATGAAGGCGATCCCGCTCACCAACGAATCCGAGGGGCCGTGTCTGATGGCGGGGGCCTGGCTCGGCGGCGCCAAGGGGTGCCTGATCATGCAGAGCACCGGGGTCGGCAACCTCGTCAACAATGCGACGATGTCCGAGGTCTGCCAGTTCCCCTTGCTGGTGCTGGTGTCCTGGCGCTCCAGCTGGTCCGAAGGCAACCGGTGGCAGGTGCCGATGGGCGAGCGCTGCCGCACGTACTTCGAGATGGCGGGGTTCCACACGCAGTGCGTCGAGCATGCCGCCGATGCGGGCGAGAGCGTCGCGGCGGCGGCGGAGCAGGCCTTCAACACGCTGAACGGCGTCGGGGTCTTCTTCAGCCAGCGGGTGATGGGCGTCAAGAAGTTTCTCAGGTGAGGCGGTGAACACGATGAAATTTGCCCATACGCTCGATCGTCGGCGGATCGTCAAGCAGCTCCTCGCCGGCCGCGACGACATGCCGGTCGTGACCGGGCTGAGCAGCGCCTCCTACGATTCCGTCGCTGCGCGCGACGCCGACCATCCGCTCAACTTCAATCTGCACGGTGCGCTCGGCGGGGCCCTGATGGTGGGGCTCGGGCTCGCGCTGGCCCAGCCCGCCAAGCGGGTCATCGTGCTGATGGGCGACGGCGACGTGCTCTGCGGGATGGGGTCGCTGGCGACGCTCGCGATCTCCGGAGCGCGCAACCTGGGTCTCGCGATCTTCGACAACGCGATCTACGGCGAGACCGGCGACCAGCTGACCGCGACCGCGCAGGGCGTGGAGCTCGGCGCGATCGCAGCCTCGTGCGGGATGCCGGTCGCGAGGACGGTCGATGTCGAGGCGCAGGTCGAGGCGGCGGTCCGCGACCTGCTCGAGGCCGACGGCCCGGTGGTCATCAACTTCAAGGTGTCGCCCGCCCATCCCGGGCATCTCGCGAAGACCCGCGACGGCGTGCTGATGAAGCTGCGGTTCCGGCAGGCCCTGGTCGGCCGGGCCTGATCCGGCCCCGAGTCGCAGGACGGGACGATGTCGCAGTTCGCACCGCGGATGTCGCGCTTCAAGGCATCGGAGAGCACCGAGGCGGGCGGCCGCGCGCGTGCGCTTCGAGAGGCCGGGCACCACGTGATCGACTTCTCGATCGGAGAGCCCGATTTCCCGGTCCCGCCGGAGGTTAAGGCGGCGATCGTCCGGGCGCTCGACAACGACGAGACGCACTACACCAACACCGGCGGTACACCCGCCGTACTCGATGCGGTCCGCGCCAAGTTTGCACGCGAGAACGGGCTCGAGTACGCCCGCAACGAGGTCGTGGTCAGCAGCGGCGCGAAGGGCGTGATGTACAACGCGTTCGCCTGCACGGTCGCAGCCGGTGACGAGGTGATCGTCCCGCGGCCCTACTGGATCTCCTACCCGAATCAGGTCCGGATCGCCGGGGGTACGCCGGTGTTCGTCGACTGCCCGGCCGCAGGCGGCTTCGAACTCGACGTCGACGCGATCGCCGCCGCGATCGGTGAGCGGACCCGCTGGGTCGTCATCAACTCGCCGAACAACCCGACCGGCGCGGTGATTCCGGAGCGCCGGTTGCGTGAACTCGCGGACCTGCTGCTCGCCCATCCCGGCGTGCGTGTGATGAGCGACGAGATCTACGAGCACCTGCTCTACGGCGAGGCGACCCATCACTCGATCGCTGCGATCGAGCCGCGCCTGAAGGACCGAACGCTCGTGGTGAACGGCGTGTCGAAGGCCTATGCGATGACCGGTCTGCGCATCGGCTACGCGGGCGGCCCGGCGGACCTGATCGGCGAGATGATCAAGTTCCAGTCGCAGACCACGTCCTGCGCGAGCTCGCTCAGCCAGGCCGCGACGGTCGCGGCGCTCAACGGATCCCAGGAGATCGTCGCGCAGCGGCGGGCGATCATGGCCGCCCGGCGCGACCACCTGGTGTCCCGCATCGCGGGGATTCCCCTGCTGCGGGCGCATTCGCCCGCAGGCGCCATGTACCTGTTCTGCGACTGCAGCGCGCTGCTCGGACGTCGCACGCCGGACGGCCTCGTGCTCGAGACCGACGCGCAGGTGGTGCGCTACCTGCTCGACGCGTTCAAGCTGGTCGTGATCCAGGGCGGCGCCTATGGCAGCCCGGGCTACTTCCGCATCAGCTTCGCCACATCCATCGACACCCTCGACGAGGGCTGCAGGCGCCTCGCCGACGCCTGCGCGTCGCTGCGCTGACCCTGTCCCGCACCACGGAGCACCGCATGTCCAGACCGCCAGTCGTCCTGCTGACCGGAGCATCGGGGGCCGTGGGCAAGACCCTTCGCTCAGGCCTGAAGCCGCATGTCGCCGCGATGCGCCTGACCGACATCCGCGATCCCGGGCCGGCCGAGGCGGGCGAGACCTGCCGGGTCGCCGACCTGGCGGACCTGGACGCGATGACCGAGCTCGCGGCCGGTGTCGACGCAATCGTCCACCTCGGCGGCGTGCTCGGCGCGGTGCGCGAGAACGGCGTCGTGGTCGGGGAGACCTCCTGGGAGGCGGTCCTGCAGAGCAACATCGTCGGGACGTACAACGTCTTCGAGGCCGCCCGGCGCAACGGCGTCAGGCGCGTCGTCTACGCGAGTTCCATCCACGCCCACGGCTTCTACCGCCGCAGCACCCGCGTGACGCTGGATTCGCCGCCGCGCCCGGACACCCGCTACGGATTGAGCAAGGTCTTCGGCGAGGCGACCGGCCGCTACTACGCGGACAAGTTCGGCCTGCAGGTCGTGGCGCTTCGGATCGCCACCTTCAAGGCGCGCCCGACCCTGATCCGCGATCTCGGCACCTGGATCAGCCCGGGCGACATGGTGGAGCTGGTGCGCTGCTCGCTCGAGTATCCGGACACCCACTTCGATGTGCTGTGGGGCGTGTCGGCCAACACCCGCTCGCTCTACGACAACCCCGAGGCGGTGCGCTACGGGTACTTCCCGAAGGACGACGCCGAGACCTACCGGGAGGCGCTGCTGCGCGACCCGGCCGCGGCCGACGACTCGGAGTTCGAGCGGATGTTCCACGCCGCCCACCTCGCCGTCCCGGAGTGGGCGGGCGACGTCTCCCGGATCGTCTAGCCGTGCCGAACCGCCTGGCCGAGGGCTGACGCGATGGGAACCATCGTTGTCGTCGGTGGGGGTGTCATCGGCTCCAGCATCGCGTTCCACCTGAGGCTGAGGGGTGCCGACGTGACGGTCGTCGAGCCGGACCCCACCTATGAATTCGCGGCGACCCCGCGGGCAGTCGGTGGGGTGAGGCTGTTGCACGGGATCCGCGAGAACGTCGAGATGTCGCTGTACGGGCGCGAGGTCTACACCGACTTCGCCCGCCATGTGCACGGCGCGTCGGTCGACTTCGACCCGGCCTTCAGGCAGATCGGCTACCTCTTCATGGTCGCCGGCGCCGAGGCGATCGCCGGGCTCGAGCGCAGCACCGAGATGCAGCGCGGCCTGGGGGTCGACGTCTCGATGCTCGGGCGCGACGAGCTGGTGCGGCGCTACCCTTCGTTCGATTTCTCGCGCGCGGAGGCCGCGGCGTTTTCGCCGGCCGACGGGCAGATCGACCCGAACGCGGCGCTGATGGGTTTCCGTCGGGCCGCCGAGGCCCAGGGTGCCGTCTACCTCAAGGACCGCGTCTGCGGGCTCGATGTGGCCGGCGGCCGGGTGACCCGGGTCCGGCTGGCGTCCGGCGACTCCCTCGCGGCCGACCGGGTCGTCAACGCCGCCAACTGCTGGGCGCCCGACATCTGCGAGATGGTCGGCATGAAGGTGCCGATCGCCCCGATGCGCCGCCAGCAGTTCTTCTTCAAGGCGCAGGACGCGATCGAGCCGATCCCGGTGATGCGGGAGATGTCCGGGTTCGCGCTGCGCCCGGAGCGCGACGGGTATCTGGTCGCGGTGACCCGCTTCAACGAACCGCGAGGCTTCAACTGGACGCTCGAGCATGCGCTGTTCGAGGAGATGCTGTGGCCGGCGCTCGTCGAGCGCAGCGCCCGCTTCGAGGCGATCCGGCTGGTGAACGGCTGGGTCGGCCACTACGACATGAACGAGCTCGACGGCAATCCGGTCATCGGTCCGTTCGAGGGCGGGGTCGAGAACTTCTTCGTGGTCGCCGGCTTCTCGGGCCACGGGCTGCAGCACGCGCCCGCGGTCGGACGCGGGGTGGCCGAGTTGCTGTCGGGAGGGCGCTACGAATCGATCGACCTCACGCCGTTCTCCTACCGGCGCGTGATGGAAATGCGCCCGCTGCGTGACGAGGGTCCGAAGGCATGAGGCCGGTACCGATCGTGTGTCCACGGGTGGTGCGATGAGCGCGGCGGCGCCGGTGCCGGTGCGCATCGCGGTCGACATCGGGGGCACGTTCACCGATGGCGTCGCTCAGCTCGGGGCGCGTGGCCGGATCCTGACCGACAAGGTGCTGACCACGCCCGACGATCCGAGCCTCGCGGTCGCCGACATCGTCGCCCGGCTGCTCGACCAGGCTCGCATCGAGCTCGGCGGCGAACCGGCCGCGCTGGTGCATCAGGAGGTGGTGCACGGCACCACCCTGATCACCAACGCGATCATCGAGCGGCGCGGCGCACACACGGCACTGATCGTCACCGCCGGGACGGGCGACACCCTGCGGATCGCGCGCGAGATCCGCTACGACCTGTACGACATCGACATCGAGCTGCCCGAGCCGCTGGTCGCGCGCGACGCGGTGTTCGAGCTGGACGAGCGGATGGACGCACACGGCAACGAGCTGGTGGCGATCGCGCCCGAGGCGCTGGAGCGGCTCGTGGCCGAGGTCCGGGCGTCGGGCGCGCAGGCGCTCGGGGTCTGCCTGCTCCACAGCTACCTGGATCCCGCGCACGAGAAGGCGGTCGCCGCGTATTTCCGCGACGCGCTGCCGGGGCTCCCGGTCAGCATCTCCAGCCGGGTGGCCGGCGAGATCCGCGAGTACGAGCGGATGTCGACCGTCGCCGCGAACGCCTATGTGCAGCCCCTCGCCGCGACCTATCTGCACAAGCTCCGCCGGAGCCTGGTCGAGGTCGGCGCCGACGGACCGCTGAGGATCATGGTGTCGAGCGGCGGCTTCACCTCCGACCGGTCGGCCGCGGAGGTGCCGATCGTGCTGCTGGAGTCCGGTCCGGCGGGCGGGGTGCTGAGCGCGCTGAACACGGCCGCGGCGGCCGGTGTGTCCGACGTGCTGACCTTCGACATGGGCGGCACGACCGCCAAGGCCTGCGTCGCGACCGGCGGAGTGCCCTCGATCACCTACCTGTTCGAGGCGGCCCGCGCCCGCCGCTTCAAGAAGGGCAGCGGCCTGCCGGTGCTGGTGCCCAGCATCGACCTGATCGAGATCGGCGCCGGCGGCGGGTCGATCGCATTCCGCAGCGTCCTCGGCCTGCTCAACGTCGGGCCGCAGAGCGCCGGCGCCAAGCCCGGGCCGGCCTGCTACGGGCAGGGCGGCGAGGATCCCACGGTCACCGACGCCGACCTGATCCTCGGGTACCTGGACGCCGGCAACTTCCTCGGCGGCCGCATGCGGCTGGATGTCGGACTCGCGCGGCGTGCCGTCGAGCGGCTCGCGACCGAGCTCGGCATCGCGCCGCTCGACCTCGCCTGGGGAATCTGCGAGGTCGTCAACGAGAACATGGCATCGGCGGCGCGGGTCCATGTCGCCGAGAAGGGGCTCGATCCGCGCACCCTGACCATGGTCGCGACCGGCGGTGCGGGCCCGGTGCACGCGGTCGAGATCGCCCACAAGCTCGGCATCCGGCGCGTCGTGTGCAGCATCGCGGCCGGCGTCGGATCCTGCCTCGGGTTCCTGTCGGCGCCGGCGCGGGCGGATCGGGCTTGGTCGAAGACCCAGCCGCTCGCCGACGTCGATCCGGGGGAGCTGGCGGCGGTCGTCGTGCAGCTCCGGGCGAGCGCCGCCGCGGAGCTCGCGACCGCGGGCGTCGATCCGGCGGACATGCGGTTCACGCTCGGGGCCGATGTCCGCTATGCCGGTCAGGGGCATACGCTCGGCATCGATCAGCCGCTCGCGGACGTCGACGATCACGCGCCGCAGACCTTCGAGCGGCTGTTCGTGCGCCGCTACGAGCAGCTCTACGGCCAAACTGTTCCCGGCGGCCTCGTGCAGGTCGTGACCTGGCGCCTGTCGGGCCGGTCGACGAGCGACACCCAGGACTTCCGCCTGGCCGCCGTCCACCCCGACGCGCCGCCGGCGCCGATCGCCCATCGGCCGATCTACCTGCCCGCGGGCCGCGGCCACGGCACCGTGCCGGTGTACGAGCGCTACGCGCTCGCGCCCGGCACCGTGCTGACCGGCCCGCTGCTGCTGCAGGAGCCGGAGTCGACCCTCGTCGTCGCGCGTGACGCAGAGGTCGAGATCCTCGCCAACCTGTCCGTGTCGGTGACGCTGCGCGCCGATGCGCACGCCTGAACCGGCACAAGGGATGACCATGCGGGCCTCCAGGTTCGATCCGGTGTCGCTCGAGATTCTCTGGGGTCGCCTGGTCGGCATCGTCGACGAGGCCGCCACCGGCTTCGTGCGCACCTCGTTCTCGAGCCTGGTGCGCGAGGCGAACGACTATGCGGTGGTGCTCACCGACGCGAAGGGCCAGTCGCTCAGCCAGTCGAGCTTCAGCATTCCGTCGTTCATCAGCACCCTGCCTCGGACCGTGCGGCACATGATCCGGCTCTTCCCGGTCGAGACGCTGGTGCCCGGGGATCTGCTGATCACGAACGACCCCTGGATGGCGACCGGCCACATCCACGACGTCAGCACCGTCGCCCCGATCTTCCACGGGACCCGGCTGATCGGCTTCTCCGCCGTGACCAGCCACGTGCCGGACATCGGGGGGCGGCTGCGCTCGAGCGACATCCCGAGCATCTACGAGGAGGGTCTGCAGATCCCGCCGCTCAAGCTCGTCGAAGGGGGCCGGCGTCAGGCGTCGGTCGAGGCGTTCATCCGCGTGAACGTGCGGGTGCCCGACGCGACCATGGGCGACATCTGGGGGCAGGCCGCCGCCCACGAACGGATCCGGGCGCAGCTGGTGACGCTGGTGGGCGAGACCGGGGTCGACCTCGCGGAGCTCGGCGAGGAGATTTGCGCGCGATCGGAGCGGGCGCTGCGCGATGCGATCGCCGCGCTGCCCGACGGCGAGTACCGCTATACGATCGAGCACGACGCCTTCGCGGCGCCGCTCACCATCGCCTGCATGGTGCGCGTCGACGGCGACTCGCTCGTCGTCGACTACACCGGGACCTCGCCGCAGGTCGAGACCAGGTCGATCAACGTCGTCGAGACCTACACCTACGCCTACACCGCGTTCGCCGTGAAGGCGCTGCTCTCGCCCCATGTTCCCAACACCGAGGGCAGCTTCCGGCCGCTCGCCGTGGTGGCGCCGGTCGGTTCGGTGCTGAACGCGCAGTATCCGGTCGGCACCGGCGCACGCGGGCAGATCGGGCACCTGCTGCCGGCGGCGGTGATCGGCGCGCTCGGGCCGGTCATCGGGCCTCGGCGCCGCGCGGAGGGCAGCGGCAACTGCGTGGCCACCCTCGCCGGGCGCGACGCGCGCGGACAGTTCGCGGTCGCGAACTTCGTCAATGCGGGGCAGGGCGCCTCGGGCCTGCGCGGCGGGCTGTCCGGCATCAGCTTTCCGAGCAACCTCGGCAACAGCCCGATCGAGGTGCTTGAGTCCGAGGCACCCGTGCGGGTGCGCGAGCGCAGCCTGCGCCGCGGCTCGGGCGGCGCCGGACTGCAGCACGGCGGCGACGGCATCCGGTTCGCCTTCGACTACGTGGGCGAGTCGCCCGCGACCTGCTCGTTCCTGATGGCACGCCGCGTGATGCCTCCGGCCGGCGCGCAGGGCGGCGATGCCGGCCTGCCGTCCCGCCTGACGGTCAACGGCGAGGTGCGCGACCCGGTCTCGGTCAAGTCGCTGTCGCGCGGCGACGCGGTGGTCCTGGAGACCGCCGGCGGGGGCGGCTTCGGCGTGGTGCCGGCCGCCGGTTCCACCGAGCCGCCCGCAGGGCGATGATCCCGGCAGGCTGACCGGTTCCGGTGCCCCGGGGTCGGCTGTTGCACCGACGTCTTGGGATACCATTCGAGCCCTTCCGTCCGGCCCCCGAGGGCCAATGATCCAGGGGCTCCAGGACATGCCTAGGAAAGCCGTGGCGACCCGCGCAGGCACGCCTGCCGCGGTTCCCGATCTCCTCACCGACCTGCAGCGCCTCGGCTTCTCGGAGTACGAGGCGCGCACCTACCTGAGCCTGCTGCAGGGTCACCCGGCGACCGCCTACGAGGTCAGCAAGCACTCCGGGCTGCCCCGGGCCAACACCTACGGCGCACTGGAGAGCCTGACGAAGAAGCAGGCGGTGCAGCCGGTCAGCGAGACGCCGGTCAGGTACGTGCCGATCACGCCGGCCGTGCTGCTCGACCGCCTGTCGTCGGAGGTGAGCAACGTGTGCGGTCGGCTCAAGGAGGGCCTGAGCACGGTCGCGGTGCGCGAGCGCTCGGACGTGGTGTGGACCGTCTCGGGCCAGAAGCCGATCGAGAAGAAGATCGACGAGCTGATCGACGGCGCGCAGCAGCACATCTGGATCAAGGCCTCCACCGACGTGCTGCGCCAGCACACGCAGCGCCTGAAGCGCGCGGCCGGCCGCGGCGTGAAGCTGCTGTTCGTGGTGTTCGGGGACGACACCTCGTTCCTCAACTTTGGGCGCAACAGCAAGGTCTACCTGCACGAGGGCAACGGCGCCCGGATGGGCGGCGCCGACAACCTCTTCACCATCACCAGCGACTTCCGGATCGCGCTCACCGCCAACGTGTCGGGCGAGCTGACCGGCGCCTACACGACGAACGAGCTGATCGTGCGGATGGCCGAGACCCTGATCCGCCACGACTTCTACATGGCGGAGATCCTGACCGCGTTCGGCCCCGACATCGAGGCCAGGTTCGGCGCCCACCTGACCAGCCTGCGCCGGCAGCTGTTCTCGCAGGAGCAATACACCTACCTGATGGCCAACATGGCGGCTGCCGGACAGTCCTGAAACCGTGCCTCGACCGGCGTCGTCCGGCGAGGTCGCGACGACCACCACGTCGGGGTCCTTTGGGTCCTGGAAAGTAGTGGCACACGCCACTACGATATGCTTTAATCAACCCGTCAACCCCGGGAGGGCATGTGATGGGCGTCCGCCGAAATCGGTTCTTCGTTCACGCAATCGCGGTGTGCATCGGGCTGTTCGGTACAGCCGCATCCGCCCAGGACAATTCGGGCAAGCCGATCCGGCTGGTGGTCGGCTTCGCGGTCGGGGGCGCGCTCGACGTGACCGCCCGGATCGTCGGCGCAAAGCTCGCCGAAACCCTCGGCCAGCCGGTCATCGTCGAGAACCGTACCGGCGCCTCGAGTAATCTCGCCGCCGAGCACGTCGCCAAGTCGGCGCCGGACGGCCTCACGTTGTACATGGGCTCCTACGTCAACGCGCTGAGCCTGAGCCTGTTCAAGAAGCTCAACTACGACCCGGTCAAGGACCTGACGCCGATCGCGCGGACGGTCACCACCTACGCGATCCTGCTCACGCACCCCGGGGTCCAGGCGCGCAACGTGCAGGAGCTCGTCGCGCTGGCCAAGTCGCGGCCCGGCAAGCTCACCTACTCGTCTTCCGGTATCGGCAGCGCCTCGCACCTCGCCGGCGAGCTGCTAGCCGCGCGTGCCGGCCTGAGCCTGGTCCATGTGCCGTACAAGGGCTCGCCGCCGCAGCTCGCGGACATGCTCGCCGGGCACATCGACTTCACTTTCGTGGTCCTCTCGCAGGGCCTGCCCTACCTCACGTCCGACAAGGCACGCGCGCTTGCGGTCACCAGCCTCGAGCGCTCGCCGTTCGCGCCCGCGCTGCCGACGGTCGCCGAGTCCGGCTTCCCCGGCTACGAGCAGACGCAGTGGTATGCGCTGTTCGGGCCTGCGGGCATGCCGGAGGCGATGGTGACCCGGCTGAACAGGGAGGTACTGCGTGTCCTGCAGATGCCCGATGTCGTGAAGCAGCTCCAGGCCCAAGGGCTCGAGCCGGCGCCGAGCTCGCCGGCCGAGCTGGCAGCGCTGATGAAGGCCGACATCGAGCTGTACGCGAAGATCGTCCGCGACGCCGGCATCAAGCCGGAGTAGCCGGCTGGAGCCGGCAACGGTTCGGCACCTGCGGTCCGCCGCGGTCGCTGCACGCTCGCTCCGATCGTGGTCCGGGCGAGGGTCGACGCGCAGGCCTCGCCGGACGTTCGTCATCCGCTGCGCCGTTCCCCCGGCCGATCTCGCGGTGCCCGCCTGCCTTGCCGGCCACGCGCGGCGGGTCGGCGATGACCGGTGCCCGGGTCGCTCGATCCGGCAGCCGTTCGCCCCGGCCATCGAGCGCATCGGGTTTGCACGTAGCGGCTGCAGCTACTACACTTGACCCATGGGTTCGAGCTGCGCGCGTCATGCCGGCACTGCGGCGGCCGAGCGACTTTCCGAGGGTTGACCCGATGCCATTCGAAGCACCGCTTGAAGAACTCCGACGCCGGCGCGAGAAGGCGCTCGGCATGGGCGGCCCGGAGCGGCTGGCCCGGCGCCGCGCGGAGGGCGTGCTCAATGCCCGCGAGCGGCTCGATCGGCTGCTCGACCCGGGTAGCTTCCGCGAGTCCGGGCTGCTCGCCACGTCCTATCGGCCGGAGGCGCGCGAGAAGACGCCGGCCGACGGCAAGATCACCGGGTTCGGCACGATCGAGGGGCGTCCGGTCGCCGTCGTCTCCAACGACTTCACCGTGCTGGGTGCGTCGAGCAGCGTCGTCAACGGCAAGAAGATCAAGCACATCCGCCAGGTCGCGGCGGAGTCCGGCATGCCGCTAGTGCTGCTCGGCGAGTCCGCCGGTGCGCGCATGCCCGATCGCATGGGGGCGGCGGGGCGGGCGATCCTCGGGCAGGATCCGACCGAGTACCTGCGGGACCGGCGCACGCCCTGGGCCTCGGCGCTGCTCGGCAGCAGCTATGGTTCGTCGACCTGGTACGCCTGCCTGTCCGACTTCGTGGTGATGCGCAAGGGCGCGACGATGGCGGTCGCGAGCGGGCGGGTCACCGCGCTTGCGATCAGGGAGGCGGTCGATCCGGAGGAGCTCGGCGGCTGGAAGCTGCACACCGCGACGACCGGCCTGGTGGATGCGGCGGTCGACACCGACGAGGAGGCGCTCGAGATGGTCAAGCGCTTCCTGAGCTACCTGCCGAGCCACAGCGGCGAGGCGCCGCCGGTCGCGGAGGTGCCGGCGGGCTCCGACGACGCGATCGCTGACATTCTCGAGGTCGTTCCCGAGTCCCGCGCGAAGGTGTACGACTCGCGCGACGTGATCCGGCGCGTCCTCGACGCGGGCAGCCTGTTCGAGATGAAGGGCCGGTTCGCGAAGTCGCTGGTCACCGCACTCGGGCGCGTCGCCGGGCGGACCGTCGGGGTGATCGCCAACAATCCCAAGTTCAAGGGCGGCTCGATCGACGTCGACGCCTGCGCGAAGGCGACCAGCTTCCTCGTGCTCTGCGATTCCTTCAACATCCCGATCGTGTTCCTTGTCGACCAGCCGGGGTTCCTGATCGGCATGGAGGGCGAGATGCGGGGTGCGCCGGGGCGCATCATGAACTGGATGAACGCGCTGTCGCTGGTGAGCGTGCCGCGGATCTCGATCACGCTGCGCAAGAACTACGGCCAGGCTTACCTGAACATGGGCGGCGGTCGCAACAGCGACGAGGCGGCGTGCTGGCCGAGCGGCGACTTCGGCTTCATGGATCCGGCGACCGGCGTGAACGTGCTGCACGGCCTGCGTCACGAGGATGATCCCGAGCGGTTCAAGCGACTGATGGACGAGATCTCCCAGGACAGCGCGCCGTGGGCGCTCGCGGGCCTGTACGAGTCGAAGGCGGTGATCGACCCCCGGGAGACCCGCGAGTACCTGAAGCAGACGCTGGCGATCCACTCCCGGCGTCCGACCGGCGGTGTCGGCGCGCACCGGCTCGCCTGCTGGCCGACCAGCTACTGACCACCCGGCGAATCCACGGAGCACCGACAGATGGCGAGAATCAAGGTTCTGAGCGAGATCACCGGCACAGTCTGGAAGGTGGTCGTGAAGGCCGGCGACGCGGTCGCCGAGGACGATGTGCTGATCATCCTGGAGTCGATGAAGATGGAGATCCCGATCACCGCCCCCGAGTCGGCGGTCGTCACGGAGATCCGCTTCGTGGAGGGGGACCTGATCAAGGAGGGGGACGTTGCGCTCATGCTCGAGCGCTGAGTCGACTCGGGAGGCGCGGCGCCGTGCCGCGGCGAGGCGGTGAGTCGATGAGGCCGGCTGCCGGCGCCGTCGACGCGCTGATCGGGCAGGCGCGTCGCAAGGGGCGGCGCGCGCTCGACGAGCCGACCGGCAAGCGCCTGCTCGAGGCCTATGGCATCGCCGTGCCGCGCTCGGCGCGGGTCGACGATCCCGGGCGACTTGAGGCGGTGCTCGCCGGCCTGTCGCCGCCGTTCGTGCTGAAGGTCGTGTCGCCGGACGTGCTGCACAAGTCCGACGCCGGGGGCGTGAGGCTCGGCCTGCCCGACGCCGCCGCGGTGCGCGAGGCGATGCGGTCGATGACCGAGCGGGTCGTGCGGGACGGGCACTGCCTCGACGGCTTCCTGGTCGAGGAAACCGCACCGGCCGGGCACGACATCGTGATCGGCGGTTTCCGCGATCCGAGTTTCGGGCAGGTGGTGATGGTCGGCCTGGGCGGCGTGTTCGTCGAGCTGCTGCAGGACGTCGCCTTCCGCATCTGCCCGATCACGCCCCTCGACGCCCGCGAGATGATCGAGGAACTGAAGGGGGCGCCGATTCTGGCCGGCGCGCGCGGCGGCGCGCACGTGCCGGTGGCGGTGGTGGTCGACGCGCTGATGGCATTCGCCGGCGAGGGTGGCCTTCTCGTCGAGTTGGCCGAGCGCTTCGCCGAGGTGGACGTCAACCCGCTGATCGTCAGCGCGGCGGGCGCGGTGGCGGTCGACGCTCGGTTCGTGCTGGTGCCGGAGACCGACGATGCCGGCTGAGTCGGATCCGGGCATCGCGGTGGTGGAACGCTTCGAGGCGCTGTTCCGCCCGCGTTCGATCGCGGTCGTGGGCGTCTCGAGCCGGTCGGCGGGGCAGGGTAATGCGTTCATCCGGCGCCTGCGCGAGGCCGGGTATGCCGGGGCGATCTACCCGATCCACCCGACCGAGCGGATGCTCGAGGGGCTGCCCGCGTACGCGTCGCTCGCAGCCACGCCCGGGCCGATCGACTACGCGTTTGTCGCGATCGCCGCCGAAGGGGTGCCCGACCTGCTCGCCGAAGCGGCCGGCCGGGTCCGGTTCGCGCAGGTCATGTCGAGCGGGTTCGGCGAGGGCGCCGGCGGGCGCGACCTGGGGCGTGACCTGCTCGAGGGCGCGCGTCGCGGCCGCATGCGGCTGCTTGGCCCCAACTGCATGGGCACCTATTCGCCGAGCGGGCGGGTCAGCTTCGTCGATGGCGGCGTCGACGCACCCGGCTCGATCGGGGTGATGTCGCAGAGCGGCGGGCTGTCGATCGACATGCTGCGCCACGGCCGGGCCCGCGGGCTGCGCTTCAGCGCGGTGGTGTCGCTGGGCAACTGCCTCGACCTCGACCCGTGCGACCTGCTCGAGTATTTCCTCTCGGATCCCGGCACGCGCGTGATCGGCGCCTATGTCGAGCACGTCCGCGACGGACGACGCTTCTTCGAGCTGTTGCGGGCGGCTGGCGCGGCGAAGCCGGTGGTGATCCTCAAGGGCGGACGCACGCACCAGGGGCAGCGCGCGGCCGAGTCCCACACCGGCTCGCTCGCGAGCAACGATCAAGTGTGGCGTGCGCTCGCCAGGCAGACCGGGTCGGTGCTGGTGGACAGCCTCGGGCAGTTCGTCGACGTGCTCGCCGCCTTCCAGCCCGGCACGCCGGTCACCGGGCCCGCGTCGGGACGTGTGCTGCTGTTCGGCAACGGCGGGGGCGCGAGCGTGCTCGCGACCGACACGCTGGCCCGCCTCGGCCTGGACGTTCCGGCGCTGCGCCCCGAGACCGCCGCGGCCCTGGCGCGCCTGAACGTGCCGCCCGGCGCGAGCCTCGCGAACCCGATCGACGTGCCGGCCAACATCCTGCAGCGCGAGCACGGCGCCCTCGCGCAGCGGATCCTCGAGACGGCGTCGGCCACCGAGTCGCCCGAGGCGATCGTGGTGCATCTGAACCTGCCGGTGATCCTCGGCTATCGGGACGTCGACATGCTCGGCGACCTGGTCCGGGCGGCACTGCGGGTGCGTCAGTCGATGTCCCCCGGTGCGCACCTGCTGCTCGTGCTGCGCTCGACCGGACAGCCCGAGTTCGAGGCGCGCCGGCAGGCCTGCGCCGATCTGGCGATGGCGGCGGGCATCCCGGTCTTCGGCGACCTTCCCGAGGCCGCGCAGGCGCTTGCGGCACTGCATGCGCATGCCAGCTTCCGACACGCGCGGGCGACGACGACCGACCGAGCTCGCGCCGGATCGTGACGGCGCGGGCGGCTGCTCAGCCGCCGCCCGCGCCGAGCGCCGCCTCCCGGATCCGCCGCTTGAGGATCTTGCCAGACGGCGTGCGCGGCAGCGGCTCCGCTGAAACGACGATGTGGCGCGGTTCCTCGAAGGCCGCGAGCCGCGTCGCGAGGAACGCCCGCAGCGCGGCGAGTTCGAGCGACGGGTCGCAGTGGATCGTCGCGCCCACCTCCTCGCCGAGCCGCTCGTCGGGCACCGCGTAGACCGCGGCCTCGTGCACCGCCGGATGCTGCAGCAGCGCCGCCTCCACCGCCCCGCAGCCGATGTTCTCGCCGCCGCGGATGCCTAGGCATCGGGCTGGCGGCCTGGACCTGGGTCAAGCGGCGCGGCGGAGTATATCGACACTGAAAGGTAGTTGAAACTCGTCTATTGAAACCATCACTCGCTACAGCGCTCGGAAGGACCTATGGTTTGGCTGGGGATCCCGATCTGTATCGACCAGGCAACATTCAAAACCTCGTAGAAAAATATGCGACGCCAATGCGATTTTCAGACTTTACAAGAACACATCCGCAAGGGGAAAAGCGATGATCATGGCTGAAGTTGTTTTACTCGCATTCGTTTTAATTCTTGCAGCGATAGTTTTAGTGGCTATAGTTAAAGGGAAATTCCTTGAAGATGTTGAAGTAACAGAAAGAAGAAGCACCCCCTTTCAAGAAGCGCGCTTTCGTTTCACAAGCAGAGACTTGATAGTCACAGTTATTTTGTTGGCCGTTTTCACGACCATCGGCGCCGCTTTAGTCAAACTCCAACCCGGTTCGAATTGGTTTTGGTACCAATTCTTCATCGGATGTGCGCTTGGTGTGGCTGCAATTTATGGAAACAATTTCCGAAGGGGTGTCCGTGGGACGGTGGGTGGCCTTCGTTTCCGCAGATACTTCCACCCAATCGAGGCTTGGCTTGTGATCATTGGATTTTCGCAGGCTATCGGCGCGTTGTTGGCGCCAATCCTCTTGGCGGCAGTGGGTCATTTCTAGCCGATTGAAACTTAGATCAAATTTTTCTACAGAGCGGTCGCCGCCGGGTTTGGACGTGTCAGAAATTTTGTGTGCAAGGCGGTTTTTAGGAACGTGATCCTGTGAAGCGTTCGCCGTACAGGATGGCGAATTGATTCATCGCGATCTTCCACTCGCGGGTCGATCTTATCGACTTGCTCATCACGTTGCGCAGCGCCAGCCACAGCAGCTTGGTGGCCGCGTCGTCGTTCGGGAAGTGGCCGCGTGTCTTGATGATCTTTCTGAGCTGCATGTGCAGGCTCTCGATGACGTTCGTCGTGTAGATGACTCTGCGTACTTCGGGCGGGAATACGAAGAACGGGGTCACGTTCTCCCAGGCCCGGCGCCACGACTGCACGATCGTCGGATACTTGGCACCCCACGGGCCGGCGGCCAACGCATCGAGCTCGGCCAGCGCCGCCGTGTCGCTGGCAGCCGTGTAAACGGGCCTCAGGGCTGCCGCAACTGCCTTTCTATCCTTCCAACTCGCGTAGTCCAGGCTGTTACGGATCAGGTCAGATCCCCAGCACGTCGCGGCTGCCGTCGGGCAGCACGCCCAGCGCCAGGTACACGGCCTTGTTGCGTACGACGGCGTCGTCACGGATCTTGACCCGCAGCGCATCGAAGAAGACCACCGGATACATCGCCTCGAGCGGGCGGCTCTGCCAGGCCACGACCTCGG
>CAYNRU010000029.1:0-67037 GCA_964399635.1 uncultured Bordetella sp. | reverse complement strand
CCGATCGACGACTCGGGCACGCCGGCCGCGACGAGCGCCGCCTTCACCGCAAGCGCACGCTCCTTGGCCAGTTCCTCGTTGCGCGCGGCGTCGCCGGTCTTGTCCGTATAGCCGGTCAGGTCGATCTTCGCGCCAGCCTTGGCGAACGCCGCGGCGGCTGCGATGACCTTGCGGCCCTCTTCGCCGATCGTCGCGAGGTTGACATCGAAGAACACCGATGCAGGCAGCGCGAACGCGGGCGCCGGGGTGGCTGCAGGAGCGGTGACGGCCGCCGGCCTCACCTCGGGCACCGGGGTCGGCCTGCTCAGGAACTGCCAGGCCACAAACGCGGCGATCAGCGCGGCGAGCCAGGGCAGCAGGCGGCGCAGCAGCGACGGAGCGGGCGTCTCCACCACACGGACCATCGGCTCGACGTGGCGCGCCTCGGGGGCGGGGGTCGCGCCGAGCATGCTCGACAGGCTGCCGAAGCCCAGCGCCTTCGTGAGGCGCGGATCGATGTTGGCCTTTTCGAGGTGCGCCTTCTGGCCGAGAAGCAGACTGGCGAGGCCACCCGCATCGAGCTTGCCCTCGCCGATGAACTTCTTGAGGACGGAGAACAGCAGCGGGGTCACCAGGCCGAGCGTGCTGATCGCCGAGGTCGGCTTGATGTTGCTCACACCGGCAAGCGCGGTGGCGAGGGCGCCGGCCCTGTCGCCCAGCAGGCTGGACGTCAGCGCCGTGCCCTGGGACAGCAGCGTGTTCGTCTGCGGGCTACCGCCGAGCATCGACGCGATGTTGCCCATCAGGCCAGCGTCGACGTTCGAGCCGCTGACCAGCTTGAACAGGTCGGCCGCGCCGGACGGCGACGATGCCTTGTGCGCCATGCCCCCGAGCAGCGTGGGCACGAGCGCGTCGACCGCGGAGCGCATCCCCGTATCGGATTCGCCCAGCATCTTGGCTGCATGCTCAGCGAGCGATCGGCCGGGGCCCGAGGAAATCATTGCTAAAAGGTCAGTGACCATGAGAGTTCCTTGTGTTGGTGGGCTTGCATCGGCCCGGAATGCATCGCATCGAGGCGATCGGGGGCGCCGACGAACGGTCGTCCGTCGCGCGGATGCGGACTGTATCAGGTCGATTTTGCGGTCTGAGCGCGGGTTAAGTCGACGAGACAGAATCTGACACTTCCTAACGCTTAGTGCGGCTTTGAGCCGGAATCTGGAAAGGAATGACGCGGATTCGACAACGACATGCACCGCATCAGCCTCGACCCTGGCATCGAGGCCAGGATCGCGACCCGTGAACGCTCGCTGCCCTGCCGCCTACGCTGAACGGCGCGGCGAGCGCACATGCCGATGTCGAGGTCCGCTCGACCGAGCATCTGGTCACCATCATCGTGACGGGCAGCACGCTCGCCGCAAGCGATCCACAGGCCTGGGACAAGGAGGCCGCTGCGATCGCCAATGAGACCGAGCGGGCCATGGCGGGCGCGCCGGAGTACGCCGGCGTGATGTCCATCCACGTCGACTTCATCGACAGCGCTGCGGTCAGTTCGACGCCGGCCCGGACCTTCGTGTTCAACCGCAGGCCCGCGGGCTCGTTCGCGCCCCACCGCAGCTGAGCGGCCGCGCCGCGGGGTTCCCCGATGCGCGCGTCGGCGAACCAGCCGTGCCCGACCGTACGCACCGGTACCCTGCGTGCACCGCTCAGGCAGCTGCAGCGTCCCGCACCGTGGCCGCCGGCGCCCCGAGGGGGATGACGAAGCAGCTGTTCGCACCCAGCTCGGGCCAGCGCAGCGACTCACCGACGCCCAGCAGCAGTGCGTCGAGCCGCAGCGCCGTCGCAAGCGCCGCGGCGCCGCTCTCGCGCACGAGGACGAAACGCATCGTGCGGCCGTCGCGGCGAAGCACGAGCTCGGCCTGCGGCCAGTCCGAGGGCAGGCAGGGCGAGACCGAGAGCAGGTCGGCCCGCAGGTCCAGGCCGAGGATCGACTCGATCGCCGCCCGGTGCAGCCATCCGGCGGCGCCGGTGTACCAGCTCCAGCCGCCGCGGCCGACGTACGGCGGCTGCGTGTAGACGTCGGCCGCCATCACGTAGGGCTCGATGCCGTAGGTCGGGCCGAGGCTCGGATCGCTGGCGCGATGCGCCGGGCTCAGGTGACGAAAATAGCGGTATGCGGTGTCACCGTCGCCGGGCAGCGCGTAGTCGCTGCCGGCCAGCGCGGCCCAGGCCATCAGCGCCCAGACGCCTGCGTGCGAGTACTGACCACCGTTCTCGCGTACGCCGGGCGGGTAGGCCTGGATGTAGCCGGCGCTCGGCAGCGCCTGCACCAGCGGCGGATCGAGCAGCCGGATCAGACCGGCCTCGCGGTCCACCAGCAGCGCATCGGCCGACTGCATCGCGGCGCGCTGGCGCGCGGGCGGAGCCGCACCCGAGAGCACCGCCCAGGCCTGGGCGATCAGGTCGATGCGCGCCTCGCCGTTGGCCTGCGCGCCGAGTGCGCTGCCGTCATCGAAGAAGGCACGGCGATACCAGGCGCCGTCCCACGCCTGGGACTCGAGCGCCACCCGCCAGCCGTTCGCCGCAAGCTCCCAGTCGCTGGCGCGTTCGGTCTCGCCGCGTTCCCGCGCGAGCACCGCGAACCCGGCGACGATGGGGCACAGGAACCAGGCCAGCCAGACCGACTCGCCACGGCCCTCGTGGCCGACACGGTTCATGCCGTCGTTCCAGTCGCCGCAACCCATCAGCGGCAGACCGTGCGCGCCGACGCGCAGGCTGCGGTCGATCGCGAGCGCGGCATGCTCGTACACACTCGCGGCCTGCATGCTGACGGTGGGTGTGTCGTACAGGTCCTCGGCACCCGCGGGGATCCCGGCGCCGTCTAGGAAATGCACCGCAACGTCGAGGAGCGCGGCGTCGCCGGTGGCGCGCAGGTAACGCAGGCAGGCCAGAGGCAGCCACAGCAGGTCGTCCGAGAAATGCGTCCGTACACCGGCGCCGAGCGGTGCGTGCCACCAGTGCTGTACGTCGCCGGCGACGAACTGGCGCGACGCGCACAGGACGATCTGCGCACGCAGGTGCTGCGGTGCCGCCCAGGTGAGGGCCATCGCGTCCTGCAGCTGGTCGCGAAAGCCGGTTGCACCACCCGCCTGATAGAAGCCGGACCGGGCCCAGAGCCTGCACGCCACGGTCTGGTACAGCAGCCAGCGATTGACCATCACATCGAACAGCGGATCCGGCGTCGTCACGGTGATCGCGCCGAGCAGCGCGTCCCAGCTCGAGGAGGCCTGCTCGATACGCATCTGCGCGGGCTGCGTTGCGGCGCGCGTGGCGAGGGCGCGCGCCGCGTCGGGGCTGTCCGCATGGCCGAGGAGGAAGACTCGCTCGACGGACTCGCCCGCGGCCAGCGTCACCGAGGCAGCGATCGCGGCGCACGGATCGAGTCCGCCGCCGCGCTGCTCGCCGAAGTGATCGGGCAGCACCAGGCGGCCTCGCGCATCGAAGCACTCGCGCCGGTCGCAGGTCCAGTCGTCCTCGTCGTCGGCGGGCCCGGCCAGCGCGAGGAACGCGGTCCCCTCGCCGAAGCCCGCCGAACGCTCGCGCTGGGTGCACAGCAGCGCTGTCAGCCTGCCGTCGGGCAGGCGCTGGCGGAACAGCGCTGTGTGCGCGGTCGCGCGGTCGCGGCGCTGGGCGCCCATCATCCATTCGGCGATACCGATCACGCGCAGCTCGAGCGTGCGCGCACCGCGGTTGCGCAGCCGCAGCCGCACCTGCTTGACCGAGGCCTGCGCGTCGACGCACCAGGCGGCACTGACCTCCAGGTCGCCGCGACGGTGGCCGATCACGCTGTGGCCGGCACTGTGCGACACGCGATACACGGCGTTGGCGTCGCCCCAGGCCGAGGGCGCGACGCTCCACGCCTCGCGAGTGCGCCGGTCCTGCAGCAGGAACCATTCGGACGGCGGATCGGTCAGCGGGTCGTTGGACCAGGCGGTGAGCTGGTTGAGCCGGCTGTTGCGCGCCCAGGTGTAGCCGCCGCCGACCTCCGAGAGGTGGGCGCCGAACGCCTCGTTCGCCAGCACGTTGATCCAGGGACGCGTGGGACGCATCCGGGCTCCGACGTCGAACGAGAACTCGCCTGAGCCCTGCGCGAAGCCCCCCACCGGCGCCGGCACCGGCGCGTCGGTGGCCCACGGCAGCGCCACCGGCGTGGTCGAGGTGCCGTGGCGACGCTCGAAGGCCTGCTCGTGGGCGTCGATCCATTCCTGCACGTGATGCAGCAGCGGCCGGCCGTCGGCGCGCAGGCGCACGCGTGCCAGATGGGCGAGCGTGCTCCATTCGTCGCCCGAGAGCGTCTCGGCCCTCAGCACATGCATCGCGGTGACCGCGGGACCGCCCTGCGCAGCGATGTCGGCGGCGTGACGCTCGCGCATCCCGGAGAGCTCGGCGTGCAGCGCCATCGTGTACGAGGTCGGCTCGGTGTCGACGATCACCAGGTCGCAGGCGACGCCGCCCCAGGCCCAGACGCCGAGCGCCTGGGACAGCGCGCGCAGCAGCCCGAGGTCCTGGCGCGTACCGGCAGACACCAGCACGATCGGCCGGTCGCCGGAGATGCCGAATCGCCACAGCACGCGCTTGTCGCACACGTCGCCCACCGGACCCTGCGCGCGGTCGGCCGCGGACCTCGGGCGCGCGAGGCAGCACACCAGCGCGGTGGTCAGGGACTGGATCGCGGCGAAGCTCTCCGGGCCGATCCGCAGTGCCCGCAGGCGGATGCCGGTCAGCGTGGCCGACATCAGCGAGGCACGCTGCACGTGGCTCGCCTGGCGGTACTTGTCGATCACCGCGCTGAGCACGCCGCCGTTGTCGGAGGCCGCGGTGGCGAAGGTCAGCAGGGCCTTCGAGTGCGGCTCGATGCGCAGGTGCACGGCGAGCGCGCACACCGGATCCAGGCCGGTGTCCAGTGCCTGGCCGGTCTGGATCGTGGTCTGCGGCATCGCATCGAAGGCCGCGAGCGGCTGGCTCGCGGCGCGGTTGCGACCGAGCCAGCGCGCACGGTCGGTCTGTGCCTGCACGGCGAGCACGGGCGGCTCGCTGCCGGCCAGGAAATGCGCCGCCCACAGGCCCTGCTGGGTGCCCAGGCGGGGGGTACGTTCGAACACCAGCGCCTGATGGGGGCTGCGCCAGGCGGCACGCACGAACAGGTTCGAGAACGCCGGGTGGGCTTCGTCGGCGCGCGGATCGGTCAGCGTGACCTCGAAGGCCGAGAGCAGCTCGAGCTCGAGCGTGCGTTCGCCGAGGTTGCGCAGCTCGACCTGGCGGAACTCGACGTCGTCCTCCGGGCTCACCCAGACCGTGGTGTGGGCCTGCAGTTCGGGCCAGGACGCCTCGAAGCAGACGCGATCGCCATGGTACGTACTGCGGTAGACGGCGTTGGGGTCGGGCGCCGGGTGCTGCGTGATCGAGACGGGCCGCGGTTGCCGGTCCCAGCGCAGGTACAAGAAGCTGCCTAGCGCGTCGCGCAGAGCGTCATCGCGCGAGCGCGAGATGCCGGCAATCCCCAAACGGCTCTCGCCGGCGCCATTGGCGCGCAGGGTGACGCTGTAGCGTCCGTTGGAGAGCACATGCGTCGGCTCGACCGCGTTGGCGCCAGGCAGCACCTCGCGCAGCATTCCGGGCGGCCCTCGCTGCAGGGTCTGCGGCAGGGGGCCTTCGGGTGGCGCATGCAGCGTCGAGACCTCCCGAGGCGCGCGTTCGTGGAGCAGCGGTGAGACGGCCTCGAGGCGCGCGTGGGACATGCCCCATCGCCGCGGCGCGCCGGCGAGCAGCAGGTTGGCCAGGGCGACGATCGTCATGCCCTGGTGGTGCGCCATGTAGGTGCCCACGTGTGTGAAGGTCGCGCCCAGTGCCTGCCGGGCCGGCGAGAAGTCGAGCGCCTCGATGAAGCCGTAACGCCCGCGTGCGCCCAGCCCCTCGAGCGCGGCGAAATTGGCGCAGGCGCGGCGCGCGGCGACCTGAGCCGCCAGGGCCGTCGCGTACGGCGCAATCACGAGTTCGTCGGTCGGCGTGCGGCGCAGCGCCAGGCGCGGCACGCCATGCGGCGCGTACTGATAGGCGAGCGTGTGGTCGCGCCCCGCGTAGGCCGACTCCGAGATGCCCCACGGCACCGACAGCGCCGCGCTGAATGCCACCTGCTCGCGCAGCGCGGCGCGGCAGGCGTCGGCGAGCACGCTGCCGGGCGGCTCGTCGAGCACCAGGCCCGGCATCAGGTACTCGAACATCGAGCCTGACCACGAGCGCAGCCCCGCCACCGTGCCGACCGCGTAGAACGGGCGGCCGAGCGCGGCCCAGTGTCGCATCGGCACTTCGCCCTTGGCGATCGCGAGCAGGCTGGTCAGCCGCGACTCCGACGCCAGCAGGTCGTAGAAGGCGGCATCGAGATGCTGCTCGGCGACGCGGTAGCCGATGTGGAAGAGGTGCCGTTTGGGGTGGTAGAGGAACCCGAACTCGGGCTCCCACGCGAGGTGCTCGCAGCGATCGGCCAACGCGCGCAGCTGTGGTCCCGCGGTATCCGCGCGCGCCAGCTCCCGGCAGGCCCCGGCCACCGCGAGCAGATGGCCGCTCAGGTTGCCGCTGTCCACGGTGGACACGTACATCGGCAGCAGTGCGGCACCCGACAGCGTGTCGTACCAGTTGAGGAAATGGCCACGGTGGCGCGGCAACGTCGCAAGCGTGCCGAGCGTGGCCTCGAGGCGCGACACCAGCTCGGCCGTGTCGATCCAGCCGAACCGATTCGCGCAGGCCGCGCTCAGCAGGTACATGCCGATGTTCGTCGGCGAGGTGCGGTGCGCCGTCATGTCGCTCGGGGCGGTCTGCAGGTTGTCCGGCGGCAGGTGCTTGTCCTCCGGGCCGACGCAGCGTTCGAAGAGCCGCCAGGTGTCGCGCGCGACGCCTTCGAGGTAGGCGCGATCCTGCCGTGGCAGCACGGCCTCCGCGTCCACCGGCCGGACGCGGCCGGACCACCAGATCCACAGCGGCGATCCGGCCCACAGGACGCACAGCACCGCGGCGAGCAGCGGTGACGCAGCGCCCATCGCCAGCAGCACGCCCAGCAACGTGCACGCCGCCACGGGCTCGATCGCATGCCGGCGCACGACCGACGCCAGGTCCATCTTCATCCGCGCCTGCGCGCTCGCCGCGGTGGTCCACTGCAGCAGGTGGCGCCGGCTGACGGCCATCCGCCATACCGTGCGCGCCAGGGCGTCGAGTGCGAGCAGGGCCTGCTGCGGCAGCATCGCGAGGTGCCATAGTCCGCCCAGCAGCGCCCGCGCCAGATCGGCCAGGGCGTGGTAGCCGAAGTGGAAGCCGGCGACGTCGCGGCGGCTCGGCAGCAGGCCGGCCATCGCCCCCATCAGCGGGCCGGCGACGAATGCCATCAAGATCAGCGCCAGCACGAGCACGACGGGCGGCGCGCCGGCCAGCCCCGCCAGCGCGAGCAGCAGCAGCGCGAGCGAGGCGGGCGCGACGAGCGAGCGGCGCAGGTTGTCGAGCATCTTCCAGCGGTTGATGGCGCGCAGACGCAGGTGACCGCGCACGAGGAAGGGCAGCAACTGCCAGTCGCCGCGGATCCAGCGGTGCGCGCGCGCGGCCGCCACGTCGGCATGCGACGGTGCCTCCTCGACCACGGTGATGTCCGAGACCGCCGCGCAGCGGACCAGCGAGCCTTCCAGCAGGTCGTGGCTGAGAACCCGTTCCTCCGGCAGTCGGCCGCACAGCACGGCGTGCACCGCGTGCACGTCGAGCAGGCCCTTGCCGCAGAAGCTGCCTTCGCCGAATACGTCCTGGTAGACCTCGGAGCTCGCGGCGCTGTAGGGATCGATGCCGCATTGCCCGGCGAACATCCAGTGGAACGGCGTCAGCTCTCCGGCGGCTGGCAGCGGCGTCGCGACGCGCGGCTGAAGGATGCCGTAGCCCGCGACCACGCGGCGCCCGCCCGCATCGAGGCGCGGCTGGTTACGGGGATGCGCGGCCACGCCGACCAGTGCGCGCAGCCGCCCGGGCGGCAGGCGGGTGTCGCTGTCGAGCGTGAGGACGTGCCGCGTGTCGGCGGCGATGCGCGACTCTGCGCCGAGGTCCAGGAAGGCGTCGGCCCGGCCTTCGGCCAGCGCGACGACGAGCTGCTCGAGCTTGCCTCGCTTGCGCTCCCAACCGATCCAGCGCTGCTCGGATTCGGAGAAGCGCCGCGCGCGATGCAGCACGATGAAGCGGGGGGCGGCGCCGCACTCCGGCGTGCCGCCATGGTCGAGGTTCAGCGCGACGATCTGCTGGACTGCATGCGCCAGCAGCGCCGCATCGGACGCGAGTGTCGGCCGGTCGGCGTCGGTGAAGTCGGTCAGCAACGCGAACTGCGTGTGGTCTTCGACGTTGGCGAGGTGGTGCAGCAACAGCCGGCGCGCCAGGCGCTCGGTCGAGGCCGGGTCGGTGAGCATCGCCGGGATCACGACGATCACGCGGTGCTCCGGCGGAACCCCCTGCGCGAGCGCCAGGCGCGGCAGCGGTTGCGGGTGCACCGACTCGCTGATCAGTCGGTTGATGACCGCCACCACCGCCTCGGACGCCGGGAACAGCGCCAGCACAGCCGGCAGCAGGATCCACGCCGAAAGCGGGGCGCCGCCGTCCTGGGCGTGCCACATGACCCAGGCGACCAGGCCGAGGGTGCCCGTCAGCAGCGCGCCGAGATAGATCGGCAGGGCCATGCGACGCACGAGCGCCCGCCCGTGGGCGAGCGCCCCCTCGCGCAGCCCCAGCGCGCGCAGCAGGCCCGGCCGACCGGTGCCGCCGAGCCAGTGCCCGGCGACGGCAGCGTCGGCGTCGGACGCGCCACCCATGCAGGCGAGCAGCGCCTGCGCGACGGCGAGCTCGCCGCGGCCGCTGTGCCGCGCCAGCCGTTCGATGCCGTGCAGCGTGTGGTCGCGCGTCGCCGTGTCCTCGGCCTCGAACAACGGCGAGCCGAGCATCAGACGCATCAGCGGGCTGGTGCGGGAGACGATGTCGGGCCAGTCGGCGGCGTCGATGACGCGAAGCGAGCCGACGGCGTTGCCGACGCTGAGGTTGTCGGCGGCCTGGTCCGCGATCTGCTGCAGGCGCGCTGCAGCCGGGTCGGGGAGCTCGCGCTGCAGCCAATGCCTGTGCTTGCTCAGCGGGTCGCCCGGATCGGCGTTGTCCTGAAGCCGCTGAGCCATCTGGGCGAGGAAGACGCGTGCCACGCCGCGGTGCTCGAGCAGGCGGAGCACGGCGGCGAGGTCCTCGATCGGGATGGTGCTCAGTCGGTCGCAGCACAGGTTGGCCAGCTCGCGCGCGGCCTTGTTGGCGGCAACGCGCTCGGCGAGACGACGCAACTGCTCGACGAGCACGATGCGCAGCGTGGTGGGCAGCGCCCAGGACTCGCCGAGGTCGAGGGCGCAGACCCGCTGGTAGGCGATCAGGAACGCTGCCAGGAGGTCATCGTCGAACGCGCCGTCGGTGTGCGCGACAAAGGCCCAGGCGACGCCGTAGATGCGGGGCAGGCCTGCCAGCGGCGGCTCGGTCAGCAGCGGCAGCGACCGGAAGTAACGCCGCGGCAGGCCCTCCCGGATCGTCCGCAGCTGCGCCTCGATCAGGTGGAAGTTGTCCAGCAGCCACTCCGCGGCCGGGCTGACGTCGTAGCCCATCGCGGCCTGTGCGCCGATGTACCGGTGCGCATCGCGGAGCATGGCGATGTTGGCATGCAGACGAGGATAGAAGTTTGCAGCACGCCAGCTCGCGCTCTCTGACCGGTGCGTCGCAGCGAGGCTCGCACCGTGCTGCTCGAAGCGCTCGCGGCCGAAGATCTCGGCGCGGATTGGCGGCTCGAGCGGGCCGCGCGCATCGTCCAGCATGTCGCACAGCGACGGCGACGCCTCCGGCACCCAGCGTGAGAGGCTGGCCCGTCTCACCCGACCTGGAGCGCCGTCACCAACGCGCCGATCAGGACGGCCGCGACGACGAGCGTGGTGACGATGCGCGCGGCCAGAAAGCCGTGCACCGCCTCGCCGCCGCACTGGAGCGCGAACAGGTGCCCACTCGCGCAGGAGCAGGTTCGCAGGTGCGCACCGAGCTCGGACAATTCGGCCGGCGAGGCAATGGCGGCGTGCCCGAAAGAGGACGTGCTCCAGCCAGGCGACGCCCGACTCGACGCAGTAAAGGGATCGGGGTGACGTGCATTCATGCCGCAGACGCTACCGGGCGCAGGGTCAGCCGTCCGTGCGATGGAATACATAGCGACCCTCGCCCGGGAGCTCGGGGCTGTCGGCCGGGCACGGATCTCGCTACGTGCGCTACCGCACACACCGATGTCCTCAGCGCGTCAGGCGCCGGCGTGCAACGCATGTCGGCGGCCCCGCTCCGACGCACCCAACCGGAGCAGACCGATGACAGCAGCATCACACCCGCAGGACAACCATCTGGTGGCCGCCCTCGGGCCCGAGGCATGGCGGCGCTGGGAGCCGCTTCTCGAGTTGACGGACCTGCCCCTGGGCATGGTTCTCTGCGAGTCGGGCGGCACGATGAGCCACGCGTACTTCCCGACCACGGCGATCGTCTCGCTGCTCTACGTGATGGAGGACGGCTCGTCGGCCGATGTCGCCGTGGTGGGCAACGAGGGCCTCGTCGGTGTCGCGCTCGTCATGGGCGGCGAATCGACCCCCAGCCGGGCGGTTGTGCAGAGCGCCGGCAGCGGCTATCGGATGCGTGCCCGGGCCATCCAGAGAGAGTTCGAGCGCTCGTCGGACGTGCTGCACCTCATCCTGCGCTACACACAGGCGCTGATCACGCAGATGGCCCAGACGGCGGTATGCAACCGGCACCATGCGCTCGACCAGCAGCTGTGCCGCTGGCTGCTGATGAGCCTGGACCGGCTGCAGAGCGACGAGCTCGTGATGACGCAGGAACTGATCGCGAACATGCTCGGCGTGCGCCGAGAAGGCGTCACCGAGGCCGCCCTGAAGCTGCAGGCTGCCGGCCTGATCCGCTATGCGCGAGGGCACATCAAGGTGCTCGACCGCGCCGGGCTCGAGAAGCGCGCCTGCGAGTGCTACGCGGTCGTGAGGAGCGAATACGAGCGGCTGCTGCCGGACATGGCGGTCGCTGCGCCGTGACTGCACTGGCGCGCAGGGGGTGCCGCAGAGTCGGCCAGGGACGAGGGCGCGGCGTCGCCCACGCTCGCCTCGCTCATGCGGCAATCCCGAGACCGGCGCGTCGGGCGGTTCGGGTGCCGGCGCGGTCCGTCATGATCCGGTCCAGGATGCCGGGCAGCTCGAACACCGCACGGTTCTCGATGCGGGTCACCCGGTTGCGGTAACTCGACAGCTCGGCCAGGAGCGTCGCCAGCGCCATCGGGAGCTCGCGCGCCGACTCGATCACCAGCCCGAGCCCTTGCTGCTCGATCCACTCGGTGTTGAACCGCTCCTGCGGCATGGTCCAGGCATTTCGGAAGGTGATCACCGGCAGCGCGCACTGCAGCGCCTCGCTCAAGGCACCGGGACCGGGCTTGCCGACGAACCAGTCGGCCGCTCGCATGTAGCGCTGCACGTCGGCGGTGAAGCCGAGCACCGCGTGCGGGGCCGACCGGGTCATCGCGCGCAGCGCTTCGGCCAGTCGTGCGTTGTGGCCGCACATCAGCACCAGCTGCTGGTCGTCCAGTCGACGGGCGATCCGCGCCATCTGGGGCGACCCGTAGCCGCCGAACATCACCACACCGGTGGGGCGCCTGGGGTCGAGGCCGAGCGCAGAGAGCACCGAGCCCCGATCCGTCGCCGTCGTCCGATAGAACTCGGGCCGGATGATCATGCCGCTGGTGCGATGGATCCGGTCCGGACCATAGCCCGCGGCGCGAGCCTGCGCCACGGCGCGGTCGGTACCGCACACCAGGTGCTGGTCGATGCCGGACTCGATCCAGAACCGCGGCGGCAAGTCGGCCAGGTCGGTCATCACGGTGACGAAGGGCACGCCCGGCAGCACGTCGGCCAGCGACTGGCGCAGCGCTCGGTTGAAGTTGGGAACGAGCGACACCACCAGGTCGGGCGGCTCGCTGCCCGACCAGTGGCGGCGCAGCGCCCGCAGCAGCAGCGGGTGGCCCGCGCGGATGACCCCTTGCAGCAGACGCAGCTCGGGTTCGAGTCCGAGCGTCCATCCTCGCTGGAGACGCCAGTTGTAGAGAAACTCGGGATCCCTGCTGGTAAGCCGCTCGAAGCGCCGCTGCGGATCCAGCACATGCATCAGATGCACCAGACGCACCTGCCATGGCCGCAGTTGCTGCGTGATCGCCGCCTGCAGCGCGCGCGCCGCGGCACGGTGTCCGCCGCCGGCATCGAAATAGATGAGGTCGATCCGCTTCATGCGATTCGATTGTGAAGCCGCAACATGACATCGCCTTGACGCAGACGTCAGCATGCCGCGCGGCCGCTGTCCGATCTAGGCGGGGGCAGCCGCCGAGGCGATCACCGACTCGAGCAGGGCCTCGAAGCGGTCGACGACCTCGTCCCACCCGATCGACCGGGCAACCTGCCGAGCCTGTCGTCCGAACTCGCGCCGCAGCGCCGCGTCGGCCGCGAGCGCCGCGGCCGCGGCGACGAAGGCCGCTGTGTCACCAGCTGCGACGGTGCGGCCGTTGCGGCCGTCGCCGATCAGCTGCCCGGCCGCCGCGTAGTCGAATGCGACGACCGGCAGGCCGCTCGCCATCGCCTCCGGTATCACGTTGCCGAAGGTCTCGGTCAGGCTCGGAAACACGAACAGGTCGCACGACGCGTAGTGCGCGGCCAGGTCCTCGCCACCGCGCTGGCCGGCGAAGATCGCATCGGGCCGCAGCGCGCACAGCTGACCGCGCAACGGACCGTCGCCCACCAGCAGCAGCCGCGCCCGCGGCATCGCCCGGCGGATCGCATCGAACGCCTCGAGCAGCACGCCGAGGTTCTTCTCCGACGCCAGCCGTCCCACGTAGCCGACCACCAGGTCGTCGTGGCGCTCCATGCCCCAGGAGGCGCGCAGGGTCGCGCTGCGCCGCTCTGGACTGAACCGCGCGACGTCGACGCCGCGAGCGACCACCTGCAGGTTGCGGAATCCGCGCGCGTCCAGGTCGATTCGCAGCGACTCGGTCGGTACCGTCGTGAGCAGCGTACGGTTGTGGAACTTGCGCAGGTAGGCCGCGATCGGCCCCTTCAGCCAGCCCAGCCCGTAGTGTTCGCTGTAGGCGTGGAAATTCGTCCGGAAGTCCGACGAGACCGGTAACTTCAGCAAGCGCGCCGCGTGCAGCGCCGACCATCCGAGCGGGCCCTCGGTGGCGAGGTGGACGACGTCAGGACGATGCGCGGCCCACAGGCGAACCAGGGTGCGGCGCTCGGGCACACCGAGCCTCAGTTCGGGATACCTCGGGATCGGCAGGCCGCGCGTCAGCACCTGGGCGCTGGGTGCGACGGCGCCGTCGATGCCCGCGCCGGCGCCGTCGCAGCCCTGGCGCGGCCGTACCAGCTGGACCTCGTGATCTCGCCTCTGCAGTCCGGCGACGAGCTGCGCGACGCTCAAGGCCACCCCGTTGACCTCGGGCGGCCAGGTCTCGGTGACCACGGCGACGCGCTGCGAGCGTCGCCTTGGCCGAAAGCGCTCGACGATCAGGGGCTCGAGGTGTGCGGGACCGGGCATGTGCCGATGGTGCCGCACCGATGCAACGAAACGATGACGCCGGTGTGCATTCGATCACCACGCGCCGGTCGTCACGCCATTTTCATGCAGGCGCGTCATTCTAGTGTCACCGGCGGGCCGTCCTCGGCCTGCTGGCTTCAGACCCCGACCCGGAGCCAGTTGATGCATGCCTTGCTCGCCGAACTCGCCGAACAGCGCTGGGACGACCATCGCTTCTATCACCACAGCCGCATCAACCAGTCGCTGCACCTGGTGAGCGCGCTGTGCTTCATCGCCGCCTACGGACTGCTGTTCGTCGATCCCGCGAGTGCGGCGCTGCTGGCTTGGGGCGTGTCGATGACGACCCGCCAGGCCGGGCACTTTTTCTTCGAGCCACGCGGCTACGATCAGGTGAACCAGGTCACCGATGCCTACAAGGAGGCGGTGAAGGTCGGGTACAACATCCGCCGCAAGGTCGTGCTGATGGCTCTGTGGGCGGCGGCGCCGCTGCTGCTGTGGGTGTGGCCCTCGCTGGGCGGGGCGATCGAGCCGGCCGCCACGCCGGCGCAGTACTTGCATGACGTGGGGATCGCCTGGTTGTCGCTGGGCGTAGCCGGTATCGCGGTGCGCGTGCTGCAGTTGTGGCGTGCGCGCTCGCTGCGCATCGGACTGGTGTGGGCCCTGAAGATCGTCACCGATCCGTTCCATGACGTGCGCATGTACTGGCGCGCGCCGCTGGCATTGCTGCGCGACGAGCGGATCGACCCGATGCAGCATGTCCGCCGGGACTGAGGCGGATCAGCGCGGCGTTCTCAGCATTTCGCGCAGCAGCGACCGGCGGATCGCCCGGTTCTGCGTCGACGGCCCGTCCCACCAGCCGTCGGCGCGCATCGTTTCGCAGGCGGCGACGAACCGGGCCGAGATCTCCTCGAACCGGGCGTCGTCCAGTCCGATGCCGAAGATCAGCCGCCCTGTGCCCACCCAGCTCAGCCACAGCCCGTGTGCACGGAGGTAGAACTGCAGCATCCAGTTGTAACGCGACGGCTGCGTGTAGAGCACTGTCCAGATCGTGGTCAGCGCGGCCACCCTCACCGGCAGGCCGGCCGCCTCCAGGCGCGCGTTCAAGGTGGCCGCGCGGGCATTCCAGCGGGCGTCGAGTCCGTCGTAGAGCGCATGCACATCCGGTTGCGCGATTCGGTCGAGGAAGACCGACATCGCGCCCATCACATAGGGATGGGCGTTGAACGTGCCGCGCGCAAAGCAGATATCGGCCGGCCGGTCCTCGCGGAACCGTCGCATCAGCGCCGAACGCCCGCACACCACGCCCACCGGCAGTCCGCCGCCCAGCGTCTTGCCGTAGGTGACCATGTCGGCCTGCACGCCGAAGTACTCCTGTGCGCCGCGCATCGCCAGTCGGAATCCGGTGAACACCTCGTCGAAGATCAGCACGATGCCGCGCTCGGTGCAGACCTCGCGCAGGCGTTGCAGCCAGGCGGCGTAAGCGGCGCGATCCACGCCGGCATGTCGCGAACTGTCGACCAGCGACCCGTCGCCCGGCGCCACCGCATTCGGATGCAGCGCCTGCAGCGGATTCACCAGCACGCAGGCGATGTCCTTTCGAGTACGCAACACCCGCAGCGTGCGGTCGTCGCAATCGCGCAGCGTGTAGGTCTCGCGCACCGGCGACGGATTGCCCGGCCCCGGCTGGACGTCCTCCCACCAACCGTGGTACGAGCCGGTGAAGCGAACCACATGCGAGCGCCGCGTGTGGTAGCGGGCCAGCCTCACCGCCTGCATCACCGCCTCGGTGCCGGACATGTGGAAGGACACTTCATCCAGGCCGGCGAGCTCGCGGATTCGCTCGGCGTTGCCGATGACGCACGGGTGCAGCGCGCCCAGCATCGGCCCGAGTTCGCGCACGCGCGCGGCGCCCTGGTCGATGCACTCCTTGTAGAAGTCGTTGCCGAGCAGGTTCACGCCGTACGAGCCGCTCAGGTCGTGGAATCGGTTGCCGTCGAGGTCCTCGAGCATCGATCCGTGCGACGCGAGCATGACGTTTCCGGACTTCAGATGGGCACGCAGGTACGGCGCGAACGGGAAGGGCACGCGATAGCGCGAGGTGAACTGCAGGTCGGACAGCGACTCGGCGGCCCGGTCGGTCATCGCGATGCTCCGCGGGAACCGCTCGGCGAACTCGTCGCACAAGCGCCCGAACCCGCGGCGCCGCCGCTTGCTCACATCCGCGGTCGCGCCGTCGACATCGAAGAACCGGTCGCGGTCGTACGCGTAGCCCGGGATGCGCGCGGTGACCATGCGGGCGATCCGTGCATGGCCGGCCAGAGAACGGTGCTTGGCGCGGGACAGTTCGAGCCTGCGCCGGGCGCGGGGCAGCGACAACAACCCTGCACCCAGGGCGAGCGCGGTCAGAGCGAGGGGATAGTCCATGTGCGAGCCGTCATCGGGAAAGTCATCGTTTACCCGGCCCGGTTGACAGCCTCATGAATGCCCGGAGGCTGCGTCGCATCCTGATGCAGGAGGACCTCAATTTCCTGCTGACCAACCGCGTGCCGAGGATCGCGCTGACGCGCGCGGTGGGCGCGCTCAGCCGTGTCCGCAGTCCGCTGCTGACGCGGCTGTCGATCGCAGTGTGGCGGCTCTTCACCGACCTGGACCTGTCGGACGCGATGCCGCGGCGCTATGCCAGCCTGCGCGAGTGCTTCACCCGCGAGTTGCGGCCCGGCGCGCGACCGTTCGACCCGGATCCACGGGTGTTCGCGAGCCCTTGCGACGGGATCGTCGGCGCCTGCGGGCGGGTCCGGGCCGACACGGTGCTACAGGCCAAGGGCATGCCGTACCGGATGTCCGACCTGTTCGGCCCGACGCAGGACCCTGGCGTCTTCGAAGGCGGGTACTACGTGACGCTTCGGCTCACCTCGGCGATGTACCACCGCTTTCACGCGCCGCACGACTGCACAATCGAGCATGTCACCCACATCGACGGCGACACCTGGAACGTCAATCCGATCGCGCTCGCGCGGGTCGAGCGGCTGTTCTGCCGTAACGAGCGTGCGGTGGTGCGCGCTCGCCTCGGCGCGGGCGGGCATTCGTTCGCGCTGGTGCCGGTCGCCGCGATCCTGGTGGCCGGAATCAGGCTGCATGGGCTCGACCTCGTGCTGCGCGCGGGGCGTCGCGGTCCCACCGAGTTCCCGTGCCGCCTGGTCCACGGCAAGGGCGACGAGCTGGGCTGGTTCGAGCACGGCTCCACCATCGTCGTCTTTGCGCCCAGCGGCTTTCAACTCGCCGAGGGTCTGTGCACCGGCGCACAGCTGCGCGCCGGCGAACCCCTGCTCAGGCTGCCGCCCTGAACGCCGACGGCAGGGTCTGCGGGGCGCCTGGACGCGTCAACCGCTTACCGGTTTGCGCGCCCTCGAGCGCTTGGCGGTCGGCGCGGTGGCGGCGGCCTGCTCGATCGCCTCCTGGCGCCACACGCTGATCGGGCCCGGGGTCTTGCCTGCGGCTGCCTCCGAATCGTCGGCGTCGCGCGCACCGTCCGGCTGGTCGTTGTCGCGCTCGTTCAGGTCGGCCTCGAGCAGCGCAACCATCTTTCGATACGTCGCCTCGATCAGCATCTCCTGGAACTCGATCATGAATACGACGTTCGGGTTGCACGACGCCTCGGCCGCGATCGCTGCCGACAGCTCGAGGATCCGCATGCGGTCTCGCTTGTTCAGGTGGCTCACTTCGCTAGCTCCATCCGGGAAGGGACCCGCCTGCGCAGGCCGCAGGCACCGCGCGCCCGCAACTCCAGAATAGACGCGTTCGGCGTCCGGCCCATGACACGGCCTTGCCGGCCCCCATCGCGCATGCTGCAGCAGCAGCTCGTCCTACACGAAGCGGCACACGGTGCCGCGGAAGGTCACCAGTCGCCCAGGTCAGGCCTTCGGCGCAGGACGTTTCCGCGCCCGCAGATCAGGCGCGCTTCACGGCTACAGGCAAGGCCTTCATGCCGCGAAACACCAGCGAGTTGATCCACTCCGGCTCGACCGTGGGTTCGAGCCGGGCATAGCGCTGCAGCAGCGCCGGGATGGCCACGGCGCCCTCGGTGCGCGCCAGCGGAAAGCCCAGGCAGATGTGCCCGCCGAAACCGAAGGCCAGGTGCGGCAGGCCATCGCGGCCGAGGTCGAGTCGATCGGGATCGGGATAGGCCTGCGGGTCGCGGTTGGCGGCATTGAGCATCATGAACACGCGCTGGCCGGGTTCGAGCGTCTTGCCGTGCAGCTGCAGTGGCCGCGAGACGATGCGCACCTGCGCGCCCGACGGTCCGTCGTAGCGCAACAGCTCCTCCACCGCCGCAGCGGCCATGCCGGGGTCGGCGCGCAGGCGCTGCATCTGATCGGGAAAGCGCATCAGCGCCAGCATGCCGTTGGCGATGTGGTTGGTGGTGGTCTCATGGCCGGCAAACAGCATCAGGATGCAGGTGGCCACCAGCTCGTCTTCGGTGAAGGCATCGTCGCCATCGCGCAGGTGAACCAGTTCGCTCACCGCATCGTCGCGCGGTGCGCGACGCCGATCGGCGACGAGGCCCTGGAAGAAGGCCGCCATCTCGCACGTGGCCGCCTCGGCGGTGTCGTACTTCTCGGCGCTGGTCCGCGAGCTTCCGATGAACAGCGCGATCTCGTCCGACAGGCGCTTCACCCTGGCCATCTCCTCGACCGGCACGCCCAGCATCGCCATGATCACCAGGCACGGCAAGGGGCCGGCATAGTCGGCCACCAGGTCGAACCGATCGCGATCGCCGATGTCGTCGAGCAGGCGCGCTGCGATCTGCTCCACCTGGGGCCGCATCGCCTGCATCGCGCGGGGGCTGAACACCTTGCCGGCGAGACGGCGCAGCCGGGTGTGCTCGGGCGGATCCTTGAAGACCATCCACAGCGACAGGAACCGTGTGATGTGGGCGATGCGTGATGCTTCGCTGCCCGGCAGCGAGGCGAAGAATGGCCGCAGCCGATCGGACGACACGCCGTCCCTGTCCAGGCACATCGCCTTGATGTCGCCGTAGCGGGTCAGCACCCAGCTGCGCAGGCGCGGGCTCCAGTGGCAGGGGTCTTCCTCGCGCATGCGCGAGAGTACGGGGTACGGGTCGGCCAGGGTGGCCGGGGCTTCGGGGTGCCAGTCGAGGGCTGGCGCGGAGCTGCTCATCGGCATTTCTCCAGCAGGTGTACGGCGCAGGCGGCCTCGTCGAAACCCATCACGCCCCCGCCGTTCTCGATGAGGCCGATGGAAGCCCCTCTGACCTGCCGCTCACCGGCCTCGCCGCGCAATTGCAGGCAGGTTTCATGCACCATCGACAGGCCGGTGGCACCCACCGGGTGGCCCTTGCTGACCAGGCCGCCCGACAGGTTGACCGGAAGATGCCCGCTCAACGCGGTGGCGCCCGATTCAATGAAGCGGCCGCCCTGGCCGTCCGGGCACAGGCGCAGCATCTCGAGCTGGAAGACCTCGCAGAACGAGGTGGCGTCGTGCAGCTCGACCACGTCGATGTCGGCCGGCTTCAGGCCGGTGGCGGCATAGGCCTTGTCGGCCGCCACGCGCGACAGGCCCGGCTCGTCGAGCCTGCGGTACTTGCCGCCCGAGAGCTGCGAGGTGCGCACCTTCACCGCCCGGGCACGCGCTGCGGGCGACAGGTTGGCCAGGCCCGCCTCTGAGCAGAGCAAGGCCGCCGCCGCGCCATCACCCAGCGGCGAGCACATGGCGCGCGTCAGCGGCCAGCTGATCTCGCGGTCGGCCAGCACCTCGTCGACGCTGAGCTGAAAGCGGTACTGGGCCTTCGGGTTCAGGCTGCCGTGGTGGTGGTTCTTGGCCGCGGCGATCGCGATCTGCCGCTGCGTGGTGCCATGCGTCTTCATGTGCCAGGCGGCCTGCATGGCGTAGGTGTCCATGAAGAGCGTGCGGCCTGGCCCCGTCTCGAAAGGCTTGCCGGCCGCCGCGCCGGCCCGGGCGTAGTAGTCGTGCCAGCGCTGTGGTTCGAGCTGGTCGATGCCGGTATCGAAGATGGCCGCCACGCGCCCGGGCTGATCGGGGCTGACGAGCTTCTCGACGCCGATGGCCAGGCTCATCTGCGCCTGGCCCGACAGCACGTCCTTCCAGGCGCCATGGAACGCGAACGATGCGGTGGCGCAACCGCCCTCCACGTTGATCATCGGCACCCGCTCGGGGAACAGGCCCGCTTCGACCAGGGGCGTGAAGCACACCTGCCCGCGAATGCCGCCCTGCCCCCAGGCGCCCATGCCGCAGTTGCCGAACCAGGCCTGCTCGATCAGCGCCGCCTGGTCGGGCCCCAGGCCGGCATCGGCCAGGACGTCGGCATAGGCCTCTCGCACCAGGTCGTGGAAGGTCCTGTCGGCATGCTTGCCGAAGGCGGTACAGGCGGTGCCAACGATGTAGACGTCATTCATGGGTTTAGAGCAGTACGGTTGACCTGCGCACCGGCATGCGCGGGGGCCCAACGCGATCGGCACGGCCGCAACGGCGACGCAGGGCAGCGAAGAATCGACAGACACGGTCACTCTAGCAATCACCCGTTTGGTCAACAAGTGAAGTTGGCTATAGTCTCCACGGTCGATCCCCGCGCCCCGCCCCTGCCGTTGCCTTGGAGCCATGCCCATGCGCCTTCCCGACACCATCCTGTGCGCCGGTGCGCGCACGCCATTCGGCGACTTCGGCAAGAGCCTGCGCGACGTGCCGCTGTCCACGCTGGGCGTGCACGTGGTGCAGGCAAGCCTTGCGCGCGCGGGGCTCGATGCCCGGCAGGTGGACCACCTGGTGTTCGGCAACACGGCGCCGGTCGACCACGACGGCCTCTTCGTCAGCCGCAAGATCGCGCTGTCGGCCGGGCTGCCGGAGGACAGCGCGGCGCTCGGCGTCGTGCGCGCCTGCGGCACCGGCTCACAGGCCATCGTCAGCGCGGCTCAGCAGATCCACTCGGGTCACAGCGCGATCGCGGTGGCGGCGGGCGGCGAGAACTACTCGCGCGTGCCCTACCTGGCGCACCAGGTGCGCTGGGGCGCGCAGCGAGGGCCGTTCGAGTTCGTCGACGGGCTCGACTACATCTATCGCTGCCCCTTCACGAAGGAGCTGATGGGCGACACCGCCGAGAACCTGACGGCGCGCTTCGGCTACACCCGCGAGGCGATGGACGAGTGGGCGCTGATGAGCCAGGCACGTGCCGGCGCGGGCATGGCCTCGGGCTTCCTGGCACGGCAGATCGCGCCCATCGAGGTGCCCGACGGCAAGCGCGGCCTGCGCTCATTCGCGCAGGACGAGTTCCCGCGGCCCGCGATCACGGGCGAGAAGCTCGCCAGCCTGAAGCCCGCCTTTCGCAAGGACGGCAAAGGCCAGGTGACGGCCGGCAACTCCAGCGGCGTGACCGACGGCGCCGCGGCCCTGGTCGTGGCCGGTGCCGAGGCAGCGGCCCGCGCCGGCCTGCGTGCCGAGGCGCGGCTGGTGGATTGGGCCGTCGTGGGCGTTGCACCGGAGATCATGGGCGCCGGTCCGGTGCCGGCGATCGCCAGGCTGCTCGAGCGCACCGGCCTGGGCGTGGCCGACATCGACTACTGGGAAATCAACGAAGCCTTCGCCGTCGTGAACCTGCACGCCGAGGCGCAGCTGGGTATACCGCGCGCGCGCGCCAACCTGTACGGCGGCGGCATCAGCATCGGCCACCCGCCGGGTGCCACCGGCATCCGCATGACCATCACCGCCATGCACCATCTGGCCGACACCGGTGGGCGCTATGCGGTGATCAGCATGTGCCTGGGCTCGGGCATGGGCATGGCCACGCTGATCGAGAACCTCCTGCGCTGAGCCTGCAGCGGCGCGATCGACGAATAACGGCGGCCCAGGGTTCAACCCGGCGCCAGCGGGGCCTTGAGCAGCCGCACGAAGACGCGCGCCAGGCTGCGCGGTGACTGACCCCCGTCGGGCTGGTACCAGGTCGGCGCCCAATTCAGCGCGCCCAACAGCATCAGCCGCAGCGCGGCGCGCTGCGTGCGGGGCGGCAAGGGCAGGGCGTCGATGAAGCCTGCGAACATCCTCTCGTAGGCGTCACGCTGGGCGATCAGAATGTGGGTCAGTTCGGGGACGCTCCGCGGATCGACGCTGGTCACCACCTTGGCGTAGGCGCTGTCGTCGAGCAGGGCCGCGAGGTGGGCCTCGCATGCCGCCTCCAGCCGGCGCCGCGGCAATGGCCGGGACCACCCTGTGAACAAACGACTGTTCTTCTAATTCCGCACTGATCGAGCGCGAGCGCGCCACCTGGGGGTGGCGCTGTTCGTGAGCAACCCCGACTGGCAGGCGGCCTTCGACATGGACGCGCAGGCCGCAGGCCAGATGCACCGCAGACTGGCTTTGCGGGAATGTCGAGGGTACCGGGCCCCGTCTGCTGAGTCGCTGCGGACCTCCGCTCGCAGGATCAGCGACTTGCGGTCGCCCGACTCCGCACGCGTGCGAGCGCTGCTCCCAGACCGGCCAGCAGGAACATGTATTCCCCCGGTTCGGGGATCGCGACGACGATGTCGAATTCGCTGTTCGCGGTCAGACCGTTGAGCATCAGCGAGAAGTCGGTACGTCCAGCCTGCGTGAGCGGGTTTCCAAGGTAGGCGATGGCTGGCTCGCCGAAGGAGCCGTTCGCCGAGTGATCGGGATCGAAATAGCCTCCGGAGCCACTCGGCCCGTGGTAGGCGAAGACCACCGGTGCGGAGCCACCCGAGACACTGCCTGCAGGGTCGCCGATGGTGACCGGAGAGCCGGCGGCTTGCCAGACCGCTGCTTCCCAGAAGTCGAACGAATTGTGGTTGCGCAGGATGGCATTGAACGAGATCGAGCCTGCTGCGGCCTCGGCGGCGTCGATACGGAAGCGCAGCGTGATCTCGTTGTCGTTGTCGTACCGGTAGTCGAGGTCGAGCCGGATCAGGCCGGAGATCGACGTATCGGTGATGTCGGCGGTCTGGATGCCATCGACGAAAGTCGCCGATACCAGCGTGGCCGCGCCGGCGCCCAGTGGCAGCAGGCCAGCGACCACAAAGGAAAGCAGTGCAGGGTTCAGGAACATGATGCCGCTCTATCAGGTGGACTGGACAACGCCGGCGCGGCGCCGGCGACGCACGAGCGCGGCGACGACTCCCAGACCGGCCGCCAGAATGACGGCGGGCTCGGCTTCAGGAATCGGCGCGATCATCTCGGCGCCGATCAGGGTTCGGGCGCCGACCAGTATTGCCTCTTGCGAAATCGTCATGAATCCGTAGGCCGTTGTAGTGCCGAACAGATCGAACGTTCCTATGGTGACGTCGGAACCGGCGAAGACGTAGGCGGCAAACGGTTGCGCAGCGCCGGGAAGCATCGAGAATGTGGTGGTTCCGAAGGTCGAGGAGTACGTGTTCGAGTTGTAGGTCAGATTCGTCAGGTTGGTGTTGACCGTCAATCCGGGCACCGGGTCCACGGAGAGAGCGTCCGCGCCGAAGTAGAACGACGCGAGGGCCGGCGTCGTCGGACCGAACGGCGTGCTGTTCGGGACAAACGTGCCCGCAGCCTGCATCGAGAAGGTCAGGTCCAGCGCGACCCCCGAAGTCACGCTGCCGAGGATCGAGACGTACTTGCCGCCGGCGGTGTTCGTTCCGATCGACGCGACACGGACCTCCAGCAAGTCGACCAGCGCGCTGTCCTCGAGCCAGGTGGTGGTTGTGACCGGTGTCGAGTAGAGATAGCGCAGCCCGGCGGTCGTTTCGGTAGGTTCGAGGACCACCTCGGACGAGGGCATGCTGACCGTGTTGGACTGGGTGTTGCGGCTCGTCGTGGTCGTCTGTGTCGACACCGTGGGGCCGGTGACCATCACAGTCGGCGTGCCGAGGTTCATCGGAGTCACAGCTGTCGTCCCTGGGGTCAGGACCGACGCCCAAGCTCCCCCTGGCGCGAAGGACAGGGCAGCAAGGACCGTGAAGCCGATTGCTCCGAACCGCAGACTATTCATGACGGTCTCTTCTTCGGTCGAAACCGAGCATGAGTCTGCGCATGCCGAGAGAACGCTTCAGGACAGTTCGGCGGGCGAGCCAGTGCCGATAGGACCAAGGCTGCCCCGATGGACGCGATCTCAACGGCGTATCGCGACGATGAAGAACGTTGCGCGCGGCGGGTGGGCGATCGGGCTGCGGCGAATTCAGATCGCCGAACGGCGAATGGTTCCGCGCCACCATCCCGCGCTCACCTGCTGCGGGAATTCCTCCAGCCCAAGCCCGCGTTCAACGGTCGCGCTGTCGCGCCCCGCTTCTGCGCTACTTCCCGATGCAGAACCGCCCGAAGATCACCCCCAGCAACTCGTCCGCCCCGAACTTGCCCGTGATCTCCCCCAGGCGCTCCTGAGCCAGCCTCAGCTCCTCGGCGAACAGATCGAGCGCATCCGCCTTCCTCTGCGCATGCGCGTGCGCCGCCTCCAGGTGCGAGCGCGCCGCCCGCAGCGCCTGCAGGTGCCGCTCGCGCGCGATGAAGGTGCCCTCGCCCGCGCCGTGCCACCCCGCGAGCCGCAGCAGCGCCGCGCGCAGCAGCCCGATTCCCTGGCCGTCGCGGGCCGACAGCCACACCGCGCCCTCGGTCGCACGCGGTGCGAGCCCGGCGAGGTCGATCTTGTTCCACACGCGCAGGATCGGCTTGTCCTGCGGCAGGCGCGCGGCGATGTCCGCATCCAGGTCGGCCGCGAGCGCCACACGCGCGCGCGCCGCATCGCCCTCTTCGCCCTCTTCGCCTGAAGGCGCGCAGCCCTCCTGCCCCGCCACGCCCAGGTGCACAATCACGTCCGCGCGCGCCACCTCCTCCCAGGTCCGCTCGATGCCGATCCGCTCGACCTCGTCGACGGTGTCGCGCAGGCCGGCGGTGTCCACCACCACCAAGGGCACGCCGTCGATCTGGATGGCCTGCGCGATGCGGTCGCGCGTGGTGCCGGCCACCGGCGTGACGATGGCCACCTCGGCGCCCGCGAGCGCGTTCAGCAGGCTGGACTTGCCGACGTTGGGCGCGCCGGCGAGCACCACGTGCAGGCCCTCGCGCAGCAGCGCGCCCTGGCGCGCCTCGGCCAGCAGTGTCTCCAGCGCGGCGCGCACCCGCGCAAGGCGCCCGCGCGCGTCCGACTGCTCGAGGAAGTCGATCTCCTCCTCGGGAAAGTCCAGCGTCGCCTCCACCAGCATCCGCAGGTCGATCAGCTGCTCCACGACGGCGTGCACCGCGCGCGAGAAGGCGCCCGACAGGGATCGGCTCGCCGAGCGCGCGGCCTGGCCGGTGCTCGCATCGATGAGGTCGGCCACGGCCTCGGCCTGCGCGAGGTCGAGCTTGTCGTTGAGGAAGGCGCGTCGGGTGAACTCGCCCGGCTCGGCCACGCGCAGCCCGATGCCGGCGCCCGCCTCGAGCACGCGCTCGAGCAGCTGCTGCATCACCACCGGCCCGCCGTGGCCCTGCAGCTCGAGCACGGTCTCGCCGGTGTAGGAATGGGGCGCGGGGAAATGGAGGGCGAGGCCCTGGTCGATCGGCTCGCCGTCGGCCGCGCGAAACGCCAGCAATGTCGCCACGCGCGGGCTCAGCGCGCGGCCGCAGACCGCCTCGACCACCGGAGCCAGGTCGCGGCCCGACACGCGCACGACGCCGATGCCGCCCCGGCCCGGCGCGGTCGCGATCGCGGCGATGGGGTCGGTGTCTGACGGGTCGTGAGCCATCGGCGGATTCTAGCCGGCGGCCCGGTGCTCAGCCCCGTGGCACGCCCCGCGGCACCACGCCCTCCTCCACCCAGACATCGAGCACGGCGAGCGCGGCGTCCGCGAAAGCGGCGTCGTTGATGTGCGCGTCGAGCTCGATGCAGCGCGTGCCCGGCGCCACCGCCGCGCGCATCGCCGCAATGAACGCCTGCAGCCCCTCGGGATCGTGCAGCGGCTCGCCGGGCCGGTCCCATGCCTCGACGCCCTGCAGCGGCAGCAGCAGGCACGTGGGGCCACGGGCCTGCGCGAGCCGTGCGCCGATCTCGCGCGCGATGTCGGCGCGCAGGGGCGCGGCCGACGTGGCCGACGCGATCAGGCGGTTGTGCACGTGCACCGGCCGGCCGGCGAGCGCCGCGGGCACCGGCTGCCAGGCCGGGAAGTCGACCATGTCGACCGCGCCCGGCGCCACGATCTGCGGCACGCCGCGCCGGCCGGCGCCGCGCAGGCGGTCGGGCCCGGCGCTGACGCAGGAGCCGCCGAGGTGGTTGGCGAGCTCCTGCAGGCTGAAGTCCATCACCACCGCGAACTGGCCGGCCTCGGCCAGCGCCTCGAAGGCCCGCCCGCCCATGCCGGTGGTGTGGAACACCGCGACCTCGTAGCCGCGCGCCTCGAGCGCAGGCTTCAGGCGCAGCATGTAGGCGAGGCAGCTGCCGCCGAGCGAGGTCATGCCCACCATCGGGCGCCCGGGCCGGGGCGGGATCGCGCAGCGCACGGCGCCGGTGACCGCCCCCACGCCCTGGGCCAGCGCCGAGCGGCACAGGCTGTTCAGGCCGTGCAGGCCGCCGGCCCACAGCACCATGGTCAGGTCGGGCGGCACGCGCCCGGGCGGCACGAGGTGCGAGTGGGCAATGGTGGACACCACCACCTTGGGCACACCCAGCGGCAGCGCGCTTGCCACCTCGAGCGCAAGGTCGGTGCCCATCGTGCCGCCCAGCGCCAGCAGCCCGTCCACGCGGCCGCGGGCGTGCAGGTCGGCGGCGATCGCGGCAGCGCCGCGGGCCATCGCGGTCATCGCGGCGTTCTCGTCGCCGCCCTGCGCGAGCGCCGCGATCGTGGTGCCCGCAGCACTCGCCACCGCGTCGTGGTCGATATCCACCGCGACGTCGCCGGCAGCCCGCACGCCCACGTCCATCAGCATCGCCTGCATGCCCTGGTCGAGCACCTGCGCGCGCATGAACGCGAGCTCCTCGCTCTTGGTGTCGGCCGTGCCGACCAGCAGCACCGTGCGGGCGCTCATGCGCCGGCCCCACGCTGCGCCCCCGCCTCGTCGAACGCCGCCTCGAGCATGTCGGCCAGCTGCTCGAGCTCGTCGGTCGTGATCACCAGCGGCGGCGACAGGATCAGATTGGGGCCGGAGACGCGCACCATCAGGCCGCGCCGGTAGGCGGCGCGCGCCACGCGCGCGGGCAGGTCGCTCGTGCGCGGCAGCGGCGTGCGCTTGCCCGCGTCGGCCACCATCTCGATGCCCAGCATCAGGCCCTTGCCGCGCACGTCGCCCACGAAGTCGTGGCGCTCGACCAGCCCGCGCATCCGCTGCAGGAAGGGCTCGCTCACGCGCGCCACATGACCGGGGATGTCGCGCTCCTCGAGCACGTCCATGGTCGCGAGCGCGGCGGCCGCCGCCACCGGATGCGCGCTGTAGGTGTAGCCGTGGCTGATCTGCGCGGAGCCGCTCGCGTCGGCCTCGAAGACCCTGGCCACCCGCTCGCCGATCGCGGTGGCCCCCAGCGGGATGTAGCCCGAGGAGATGCCCTTGGCGAGGCACCAGAGGTCGGCCTGAACGCCCCACAGTCGGGTGCCGAACATCGCCCCGCCGCGCCCGAAGCCGGTGACCACCTCGTCGGCGATCAGCAGCACGCCGTGGCGGTCGCAGACCTCGCGCACCAGCGGCCAGAAGTTGGGCGGGGGCACGATGACGCCGCCTGCGCCCTGGATAGGCTCGGCGATGAAGGCGGCCACCGTGTCCGGCCCCTGGAACACGATTTCGCGCTCGAGCTGCTGCGCGACGATGCGCCCGAGCTCGGCCTCGTCCTGCGTGTAGGCGTTGCGATAGAGCCAGGGGGAGTCGATGTGGAAGCAGCCGGGCAGCAGGGGCTCGTACGGGCGGCGGAAATTGGTGTTGCCGTTGACGCTCATGCCGCCGAAGTGCACGCCGTGATAGCCCTGCCTGAGCGCGATGAACTTGCTGCGGTCCTTGTCGCCGCGCAGCTTGTGATACTGGCGCGCGATCTTGAGCGCGCTCTCCACCGCGTCCGAGCCGCCGTTGCTGAACATCACCGCGGTCACGCCGTCGGGCGCCATCATGCCCACCAGCCGCGCCGACAGCTCGATGGCGCGCGGATGGGTGGTGCCGCGGAAGGTGTTGAAGAAGGGCAGCTCGTCGAGCTGCGCGACGATGGCGTCGCGCACGCGGCGCTCGCTGTGGCCGAGGTTGCAGCTCCACAGACCGGCCACGCCGTCGAGCATCCGGTGCCCGTCCACATCCCATACCCAGCAGCCTTCGCCGCGCGCGATGATGTCCGGGCGGGCAGCCTTCATCGCCGCGGGATGCGCCATCGGGTGCCACAGGTACTGCGCGTTGTCGCGCTTGAGGGAGTCGGTGTCGTGCATCGTGGGGCTCCTGGAGCGGGGTGTCAGCGGGCGGCGCCGTCGGTCGGTCGCATGGCGAGGCCGAGCCGCGCCGCGATGGCGAGGAGCTGGCCGGGCACGTCCCGCAGGTCGAAGTACTGCACCTGCAGGCCGGCGCGCACGGCGCCCGCGATATTGCGGAACTGGTCGTCGACAAACAGGATCTCCTGGGGCGCGAGGCCCATCGCATCGACCGCGAGCGCGTAGGCCGCGGGGTCGGGCTTGAGGATCCCGGTGTGCGTGGCGTCCACCAGCACCGGGAAGCGCGCGAGCACCGGCATGCGGTCCATGGACGCGCGCCCGTGGAAGAGCTCGAGCTCGTTGGTGAGGATGCCCAGCCGCACGCCCTGCGCGTGAGCCGCCTCGACGAGCTCGGCCATCGCGGGTCGCACGACGGCCGCCGGGTCCTGCTGGCGGATGCGCGAGAGCATCGTGCGCATGTCCCAGCCCGGCTCGCCCACCGCCTCGCCGGTCTGCCGCGCGCGCGTCGCCCAGTAGTCGCGCTCGGTGATCTCGTCGCGCTGCATCGCCTGCCACAGCGGGTCGGTGGCGGGGTCCAGCGCGCCCAGCCAGTCGAGCCGGCCGGCGGGCAGGCCGAGGATGCGCTCGGTCTCGCGGTGCCGCTCGAAGATCGACACGCTGATCACCGACCCGAAGTCGAGCAGCAGGCCTCTCGGGCGGGCGACGCCGGGCAGGGCGGCGAGGGTATCGGCGGGGGTCGCTTCGGTCATGGTGGACGCATCCTAGCCCCAGCGGGCCGCGATCGTCCTGTCAGGCGGGCGGCTGCCCGAACTCGCGCACCAGCTGCACGAAGCGCCGCTCGAAGGGCAGCAGCGGCATACCGATGCGGCTGGCGATGCGCGCGGTCTTCTCGGGGAACAGCGCGGACGCATCGATGCGCACCACGCCGCGGTCGCGCTCGGGGTCGACCGCGACGTCGGCGATCACGCCCACCCCGAAACCGAGCTCCACGTAGGCCTTGATCACGTCGGAGTCGATGGCCTCGAGCACGACGTTCGGGATCATGCCCTGCCTGGCGAACGCGGCGTCGATGCCGCGGCGCCCCGCGAACTGCGGCGTGTAGGTGATCAGCGGCATCGTCGCGAGTTCGGCGAGCGTCGGGGGCACGCCGGCCACCGCGAGCGGATGCGAAGGCGGCACGATCAGGCAGTGCCGCCACGCGTAGGCAGGCCGGGTGTCGAGCGAGGGATGCGCGTCGAGCGTCTCGGTGGCCAGCCCGAAGGTCGCGTCGCCGTGCACCACGTACTCGGCCACCTGCTCGGGACTGCCCTGCAGGAGCCGGAACTGCATCGCCGGGAACTCGGCCTTGAAGCGCGCGAGCACCGCGGGCAGCACGTAGCGCGCCTGCGTGTGGGTGGCCGCGATCGACAGCGTGCCCGCATGGCCCTCGGCGTACTGCTCGCCGATCTTGCGCAGCGCCGCGGCCTCGTCGAGCACGCGCCCGGCGGCCTCGACGATCTTCTCGCCGGCCTCGGTGAGCTGCGTGTAGCGCTTGCCGTGACGCACGAACAGCTGCACGCCGAGCTCGTCCTCGAGCTCGCGGATCTGCTTGGAGAGGGCTGGCTGCGAGGTGTGGAGCACCTCGGCGGCGGCGGTCAGGTTCAGGCCACGGCGGGCCGTCTCGCGCAACGAGCGCAGCTGCTGGAAGTTCACGTGAACGCGGTCGATGGACGAGGGGAGATGCAGCCTCGCCCCGCGCCGCTCCGACCGCAAGCTCATGCGATCGGAGGCTAAGCTCATGCGCGGCGCGTCAGGCGGGCGCGCGCCCGAACACCGGCTTGCCCTCGATCCGGCGGGTGATCACCCACTGCTGCGCGATCGAGAACAGGTTGTTGACCAGCCAGTACAGCACCAGGCCCGCCGGAAAGAAGAAGAACATCACCGAGAAGATCACCGGCATCCACATCATCATCTTGGCCTGCAGCGGATCGGGCGGCACCGGGTTCAGGCGCGTCTGGATGATCATGGTGCCGGCCATCAGCAGCGGCAGGATGTAGAAGGGATCGGGCACGGCCAGGTCGCGGATCCAGCCGATCCAGGGCGCGTTGCGCACCTCGACCGACGCGAGCAGCACCCAGTACAGCGCGATGAACACCGGGATCTGCACAACGATCGGCAGGCAGCCGCCGAGCGGATTGATCTTCTCGGTCTTGTACAACTCCATCATCGCCTGGTTGAGCTTGGCGCGGTCGTTGCCGTAGCGCTCGCGCAGGGCGGTGAGCTTGGGCGTGACCTTCTTCATCTTGGCCATCGAGCGGTAGCTCGCCGCCTGCAGCGGGAAGAACGCGAGCTTCACCACGATGGTCAGCAGCACGATCGCCCAGCCCCAGTTCTGCACGACGCCGTACAGGAACTGCAGCAGCCAGAACAGCGGCTTGGCGAACACGGTCAGCCAGCCGTAGTCGACGCTCAGCTCCAGCCCGGGCGCTACCTCGGACAGCACCTTCTGGTCCTGCGGCCCGACGTAGAGCTTGGTGTTCATCGTCTCGGTCGCCCCGGGGGCGATGTCCTTCATCGGCTCGAGGATGCCGACCGAGTACACCGCGGCGTCGACCTTGCGGGTGAAGTACTCGCGCGGAAACGTGTCGCTGGGCACCCACGCCGACACGAAGTAGTGCTGAATCATCCCGACCCAGCCATCATTGGCGGACTTGGCGTGCTCGGCCTTGCCCTTCTCGATCGAGGAGAAGTCGACCTTCTGGAACTTGTCCTTGTCGGTGTAGACGACCGGGCCGGTGTAGGTGCTGTAGAACTGCGACTCGCCGGGCGGCGCGGTGGCGTCGCGCGTCAGCTGCAGGTACAGCGTCGGCTTGATCGGCGCGGCCCCGGTGTTGGTGACCTCGGTCTTCATGTCGATCTGGTACGAGCCGCGGCGGAACACGTAGCTGCGGACCATCTTCGCGCCGCCGCTCTCGGCGACCATCGAGACGACCAGCTCGTCGGTGCCGGGTTCGAGCGTGCGCGGCCCGGGCTTCACCTCGAATGGCGTGCGGTGCGTCGGGAAGGCGGCGCCGCCGGCACCGATCAGCCCACTCTGCGCCACGTAGGTGTGACCGGTCTTCCGGTCGAACAGCACGACGTTGCCGGTCTTGGCCTCGGTGTCCTTGAACTTCAGCAGCTCGGCGCGCATCAGCTCGCCGCCCACCGGATCGATGTCGATCGCGAGCACGTCGGTGGTGATGCGCACGACCGCGGCGGCTGCCGCGGCCGCGGCAGGCGCCGACCCGGGCACGGCGCTGCTGCCGGCGGCCGCCGGCAGCGCGGGCACCGCGGCCGATCCCACCGGCGGCACTGAGCTCTCGGTCTTGCCGGGCGCGACCGCCGTGCCGGGGGCGTCTGCCTTGGCGGGCTGCTGCTGTGCCGGGCTGGAGCCGCCGAACATCGACGGTTGACCCTGGTTGCGCTGCCAGGCGTCCCAGAGGAACAGCAGCGACATCGTGAAGATCACCCAGAGGATGGTGCGTTGGGTCTGCATGGCGGGGACTCTAGAAAGGCGAGGGCTGGCCATCGTCCCGCGGCGGGCGGGTCGGGGCGCAGGGAGTGGAGGGTAACGCGCCTGCGTGCGTCGCGGCCGGATCGGCCCCACCGGCCGGCCGGGTGCGCAGCACGCGGCCGAGGTAGCGGCCCGCGGCGGGCGGCTCGAAGGCATCGGGGAGCGGGTCGACGCCGCCCGCGTGCCACGGGTGGCAGCGCACGAGCCGCGCGCCGGTCAGCCACAGCCCTCGGACGAACCCGAAACGCTCGAGCGCCTGCAGCCCGTACTCGGAGCAGGACGGATAGTAGCGGCAGCGCGGCCCGATGATCGGGCTGATGCCATAGCGGTAGACCGCGATCAGCGCCGCGGCACCGCGCGACGGCAGCCGGCCGAGCATCGCGGGGAGGGCGCTCGGATCCATGGCGAGTGGCCTTAGCGGCTCAGGCCGCACGCGGCAGGAGGCGCGCGATGAGACCGTCGACCTCGGCACGGACGGCGCGCTTGAGTGCGCCGTCGGCCGGGCGCCGCGCGAACGGACGCCGCGCGCGACCCCTGGGGTCGAGCGCCGGTGTGGCCGGATCCTGCGGCACCTTGACCAGCTGCACCTTCACCGACAGCGCCTCAAGCGCCAGCCGATGGCGTACGCAGGCGGCGCGGTGGGACTCGCGGATCACGCGCCGGACCAGGTTGCGCACCGGCGACGAGGGCACGAGCTTCTTGGGGATGGCCATCATCAGTCGGGGAGTCGCTGCATCGGTGGTGCGGCGTGCGCCGACGACGAAGTGCGCACCGACCAGCCGCACAGGGCGCCTTGCGCCGGCCGATGCGGTCGGCACGACTCTGGCGCCGTCCGCTGCGGCCGGGCCCGGAGCGTCCGCGGATCCTGCGACGGCGCCGGGCGGACCCTCGATGGGCACGCGCGCCTCCGCGCAAGCCGGTCGATCAGACGCCCAGGCGCTTGCGGCCCTTGGCGCGACGCGCGCGGATGACTGCGCGGCCACCGCGGGTCTTCATCCGCACCAGGAAGCCATGGGTGCGCTTGCGGCGAACCACCGAAGGTTGATACGTGCGTTTCATGACGGTCTTTTTTTGAAAAAGCCTGCCATTACATCAAGCTCGGGACGCCCTGTCAATTTGGGGCCGGCGCCGTTGCCGGGACGTGGCAGGGTGGCGGCCGGTCCCCACACCCCGGTCCGGCGCCAGCGCGGCCGTGCCTTCAGCCTGTGGATAAGGTAAAATTCCCGTTTCCTTTCAGTGATTCGCGGTTCAGCCGCCCACGCGCGCGGCCACCCCCGGTCCCGCATCCCGAGCATCGAGCCGTGACCCGATTCACCCCCGAATGAACGACCTCTGGCAAGCCTGCGCGTCACACCTCGAGAGCGAACTCCCGGCCCAGCTGTACCGGACCTGGATCAAGCCCCTGGTGTTTCTGGGCTACGACGAGGACGAGCACACACTGAAGCTCGGCGCACCCAACCGCGTCAAGCTCGACTGGGTGCGCACGCAATACGGGGACCGCATCTCCGAGCTCGCGACGCAGCTGATCAGCCCCGATGCGCGCGTCAGCTTCGAGATCGCCGCGGGGGCCGACGACCCTCCGGCGACTCAGCACGCAACGATGCCCTCGCCGGCCGCGCGCAACGCGATCGAGCCGCTCGTCCTCGACCCCGGGCCGGCGCTGCCCGGCTTCGCGGCCCAGACCGGCATGCAACCCGGCTTCTCGGCGCTGCAGCCGTCGGTGTCGCCCGCGGCCGAGCGCTCGCGGCTGAACCCCGACCTGACCTTCGAGACCTTCGTCACCGGCAAGGCCAACGACCTCGCCCGCGCCGCCGCGCTGCAGGTGGCCGATCGCCCGGGCGGCGCCTACAACCCGCTGTTCCTGTACGGCGGCGTGGGCCTGGGCAAGACCCACCTGATCCACGCGGTGGGCAACAGCATCATCGCGCGGGCGCCGGGCGCCAACGTGCGCTACATCACCGCCAACCAGTTCTTCCAGGACATGGTGGCCTCGATCCGGCGCCAGTCAGTCGACGAGTTCAAGCGTTACTACCACTCGCTCGACCTCCTGCTGATCGACGACATCCAGTTCTTTGCCGGCAAGGAGCGCTCCCAGGAGGAGTTCTTCTACGCCTTCGAGAACCTGATCGCCGAGCGCAAGCAGATCATCATCACGTCGGACACCTACCCCAAGGAGATGTCCGGTATCGACGACCGCCTGATCTCGCGCTTCAACTCGGGGCTGATCGTGGCCATCGAGCCACCCGAGCTCGAGATGCGCGTGGCGATCGTGATGCGCAAGGCCGAGTTCGCCGGCCACCGGCTCGACGGCGACGTTGCCTTCTTCGTGGCCAAGCACATCCGCCAGAACGTCCGCGAGCTCGAGGGAGCGCTGCGCCGCATCCTCGCCTACGCGCAGTTTCGCGGCCAGCCGATCACCCTGGAGCTGGTCAAGGAGGCGCTGAAGGACCTGCTGTCGTTCAACCGCGGCCAGATCTCTGTGGAGTTCATCCAGAAGACGGTGGCCGACTTCTACAAGATGAAGGTCGCCGACATGTACAGCAAGCGGCGCCCGGCCAACATCGCGCTGCCCAGGCAGATCGCGATGTACCTCGCCAAGGAGCTGACCCAGAAGAGCCTGCCCGAGATCGGCGAGCTGTTCGGTGGGCGCGACCACACCACGGTGCTGCACGCGGTGCGCAAGATCACCGAGCTGCGCCAGCACCGGCCGGAGCTCAACCACCAGATCCACGTGCTCGACCAGACGCTGCGGGAGTACCTGTGAGCCGGCAGCCTGCCTGTGGACAACCCGGGGGACAAGCGGGTGCGGCTGACGTACGCCGCGGTGGGCAACCGGCCTGCGGCGGGACTGCCTCACGATCCGTCCCCAGTCACGCAATGAAGCCAGCCACACCGTGCACAGGGTTCGCAAAGCCCGCCCAGCCAGCACCGGTGCGGCCCGCAGGGGTTTTGCACATATCCACCGACCACAACAACTAACTGACAACAGATTACAGAGGGAATGACGATGTTGATGATCAAGGCTACCCGCGATGCGATCCTCAGACCGCTGCAGACGGTCGCCGGCATCGTCGAGCGGCGCCATACCCTCCCGATCCTGGCCAACGTCCTGGTTCGCAAGCAGGGTGACCGGGTGACCTTCCTAGCCACCGACATCGAGATCCAGATCAGCACCTCAGCCTCGCTCGGATCGGGCAAGGACGACGTCGCAATCACCGTCAACGCGCGCAAGCTGATCGACATCCTCCGATCGCTGCCCGACACCGAGGTGACGATCAGCCTGGTCTCGCGCAAGCTCACCATCTCGGCAGGCAAGAGCCGGTTCTCGCTGCAGACGCTGGGGCCCGAGGAGTTCCCCACGGTCGCGGTCAACGACACGGTCGCCGCGCACCTGGCCATGCCGCAGAAGCAGCTGCGCCACCTGTTCGCGATGGTCCACTTCGCGATGGCCCAGCAGGACATCCGCTACTACCTCAACGGCCTGCTCTTCGTGGTCGACGCCAGGCAGGTGCGGGTGGTCGCGACCGACGGCCACCGGCTCGCCTACTGCGCGTCCGAATCCGATCGCGAGCTCGGACGGCAGGACGTGATCATCCCGCGCAAGACCGTGACAGAGCTGCAGCGCCTGCTCGCCGACACCGACGAGCCGGTCGAGATCGATATCGCCGCCAACCAGATCCGCTTTCGCTTCGGCGAGGTCGAGCTGCTCTCCAAGCTGGTCGAGGGCAAGTTCCCGGACTACCAACGGGTGATCCCCACCGGCTACAAGAAGGCGATCATCCTCGATCGCGAGACCTGGGGCGGCGCGCTGTCGCGCGCCTCCATCTTGACCTCCGAGAAGTTCAAGGGCGTGCGCTTCACCCTCGAGGGCGGCGCGCTCAAGATCCAGACCACCAACGCCGAGCAGGAAGAGGCGATCGAGGAGCTCGACGTGGACTACACGGGCGAGCCGCTCGACGTCGGCTTCAACGTCACCTACCTGCTCGATGTGCTCGCCAACCTCAAGAGCGACACCGTGCGCGCCGAATTCGGCGATGCCAACTCCAGCGCACTCATCTCGGTGCCCGGCGACGACAGCTTCCGGTATGTCGTCATGCCGATGCGAATCTAAAGAAACAGGCTCTGCCAAGAATGACTCAAGCAAACCCAGCGGCGACTCCCGACACCCCGGAAAATGGCCTGGATAACGGCCACGCCGCAAACGGCGACGGCCTGAACGACTATGGCGCGTCCTCGATCCAGATCCTCGAAGGGCTCGAGGCGGTCCGCAAACGCCCCGGCATGTACATCGGCGACACGTCCGACGGCACCGGCCTGCACCACCTGGTCTTCGAGGTCGTGGACAACGCGATCGACGAGGCGCTCGCAGGCCACTGCGACGACATCGTCGTCACCATCCACACCGACAACTCGGTGTCCGTGGTCGACAACGGGCGCGGCATCCCGACCGGTGTCAAGATGGACGACAAGCACGAGCCCAAGCGCTCGGCCGCAGAGATCGCGCTGACAGAGCTGCACGCCGGCGGCAAGTTCAACCAGAACAGCTACAAGGTGTCCGGCGGCCTGCACGGCGTGGGCGTGTCCTGCGTGAACGCGCTGTCCAAGTGGCTGCGCCTGACCATCAAGCGCGACGGCCGCATCCACCAGATGTCCTTCGAGCGCGGCGTGCCGCTCGATCGGAACATCCAGATCGTGGATGGCTTCGAGACCTCACCGATGCCGGTCACCGGCACCACCGACAAGCGTGGCACCGAGGTCCACTTCCTGCCGGACATCGATATCTTCACGGACATCACGTACCACTACGAGATCCTGTCCAAGCGCTTGCGCGAGCTCTCGTTCCTGAACAACGGCGTCAGGATCAAGCTGGTCGACCAGCGCCAGGGCAAGGAGGAGGAGTTTGCTTTCGCAGGCGGCGTGGGCGGCTTCGTGGAGTACATCAACAAGTCCAAGACCGTGATTCACCCGACGATCTTCTATGCGAGCGGCGAGCGCGAGGTGGAGGTCGGGTCCGAGCGCAAGCGCGTGTTCGTCGAAGTCGCGATGCAGTGGAACGACACCTACAACGAGCAGGTCCTCTGCTACACCAACAACATCCCGCAGAAGGACGGCGGCACGCACCTGACCGGCCTGCGCGCGGCGATGACCCGGGTCATCAACAAGTACATCGAGCAGAACGACTTCGCCAAGAAAGCCAAGGTCGAGACAGCCGGCGACGACATGCGCGAAGGCCTGACCTGCGTGCTGTCGGTCAAGATGGCCGACCCCAAGTTCTCCAGCCAGACCAAGGAGAAGCTGGTGTCGTCCGAGGCGCGGCCCGCGGTCGAGGAGGCCGTAGCCAGCACGCTCGATGAGTTCCTGCTCGAGCGTCCGATCGATGCCAAGATCATCTGCGGCAAGATCGTGGAAGCCGCTCGCGCCCGCGAGGCGGCCCGCCGAGCGCGCGAGATGACACGGCGCAAAGGCGTGCTCGACGGGATGGGCCTGCCCGGCAAGCTCGCCGACTGCCAGGAAAAAGACCCCGCCAAGAGCGAGATCTTCATCGTGGAGGGTGACTCGGCGGGCGGCTCGGCCAAGCAGGGCCGAGATCGCAAGTTCCAGGCGATCCTGCCACTGCGCGGCAAGGTGCTCAACGTGGAGCGTGCGCGCTTCGACAAGCTGATCAGCTCGGAGCAGATCGCCACGCTGATCACGGCGCTCGGCACCAGCATCGGAGCGGACGACTTCAACCCCGACAAGCTGCGCTATCACCGCATCATCATCATGACCGACGCGGACGTCGACGGCAGCCACATCCGCACGCTGCTGCTGACCTTCTTCTATCGGCAGATGCCGGTGCTGGTGGAGCGCGGCCACATCTACATCGCACAGCCGCCGCTCTACAAGGTCAAGCACGGTCGTGACGAGCGTTACCTGAAGGACGACCACGAACTCAACCAGTACATGCTCAAGCTCGCCCTCGAGGGTGCGGTGCTGCTGCCCAACGGGGCCGCCCGCATCGAATACGAGGCGCGCGTGGGCGAGCCCGGCAGCGGCGCCGCCGCGACCGCGGCCACGCAGGCCGCCACCGCGGGGTCGCCCGGCGCCATTGCGGGTGATGCGCTCGGCGAGTTGTCGCGCAAGTACCTGATGGCCGAGGCGGTCATCGAGCGTCTCTCCAAGATCATCGACCAGGACGCGCTGCGCGCGATCCTGGACGGCACCGAGCTCGAGCTGTCCGACGAGGCCGCTGCCCGGGCGAGCGCGCTGCGCCTGGAGACGGCGATGGCGCGCTACCAGAGCGCGGCCCAGAAGATCGACAACGACGCGGGCGCGAGCGTCGCCGTGCGCTTCGACGACAAGGAGGAGCAGTGGTCGCTGCGGATCCTGCGCAAGCACCACGGCAACGTGCGGGCGAGCGCGATCGATCCGCACTTCCTCCTCTCGTCCGACTACAAGGTGCTGGTGGAGTGCGCGCAGACCGTGGGCGGGCTGATCGCTGACGGTGCCCAGATCAAGCGCGGCGACGGCGAGCGGCAGCGCTCGCATGCGGTGGTCGATTTCCGCGATGCGATGCGTTGGCTGCTGTCGGACGCCGAGCGCAATGTTGGGCGGCAGCGCTACAAGGGCCTGGGCGAGATGAACGCGATCCAGCTCTGGGAGACCACGATGGACGCGTCGGCACGCCGCCTGCTGCGGGTGCAGATCGAGGACGCGATCGCAGCAGACCAGATCTTCACGACGCTGATGGGCGACGAGGTGGAGCCGCGGCGCGCCTTCATCGAGAAGAACGCGCTGGGGGCGCGGAATATCGACGTCTGACACGTTGGAGGACGTGGCGCGCGGGCGCCCGTTCCCGAACGCTCGATACGGGCGTATCACGAGATTCGGCTGTGCTTGACCTCGGTCAACTCGGGCGTGTCGTACCCGTGCACGATCGGGTCGGAATGAATCCCGACTTTCGCGCCGATCATCCGTGACACCAGTGCAATTCGATTGGGTCTCGGTCTTGTGGCCTGCCCTGGCAGGCGTGACTGCGTGCGTCGGTGTCATCTGCCTGGCAGCGGCACTGCAGGATCGGCGCAGGCTGAGCCCGTTGGCGGCCTTCGCCGTGAACGCCTTTTCGATCACGGTCTATATTTTTTTCGAGCTGCAGCTGCTTCGAGCGCAGTCCGGCGGCGCTTACAGCGACCTGCTCAGGTGGTCGCACGTCTGGCTCGCGGCAATCTTCATCTCGGCGATCGTCTTCATCAGGCTGTATCTGCAGGCCGGGCGATTGTGGCTCGCCGCAACGGCGATCACCCTGCGGCTGGCTGCACTGCTGATCAACTTTTCCATCGAATCGAACCTCAATTTCACTTCGATCACGTCGATCCGACAGGTCGAGCTGTTTGGCGGGGCGCGCGTGTCGGTTCCAGACGGGATCGTGAACCCGTGGACTGCCGTCGGCGTGGCGGCGGTCGTAATGTTCCTCGTGTTCGTGGCGGACGCCATGATCGAATGCTGGCGCCGCGGCGAACCGGTGGCGCGTCGACGAGCGGCCCTCATCGGCGGCAGCTATCTGATCGCGGTCGGCGGCGCTGCGGCGAACGGCTATCTCATCCTGTTCGGCAGCATCGATTCGGTCTATACGCTGGGACTGCCGTTCACAGCCGTCGTGCTGGCCGTCAGCGCAGAGCTCGGCAGGAACGTGGTGAGGGCGTCCGCGCTGGCCTCGCGCCTGAAGGACAGCGACCGGGAACGCAGGCTGAACCAGGATCACCTGGGGCTGGCGGCAGAGGCAGCGCAGCTTGCGCCGTGGGAGTTCGATCTGGAAAAGGGGGAGTTCCGGGTGAGCGATCAGGCGCGTGCGCTGCTTGGCTTCGATCGAAGCTGTCGGATCGACCTGCGTCGTATCCGGGAGGCACTGGATCCTGCCGACAGGTCGGCGGCGTATGCGGAATCAGCCAGGGTGCTGCGTATCGGCGGTGAATTCGATCTGGAATACCGGGTGAACCCGGCCGGCGCCCCGAGTCGCTGGCTCCACACGCGCGGCAGACTGGACAAGGATGCGGCAGGAAGACCCGTGCTTCTGCGGGGCGTGACATTCGATGTGACCGACCGCCGCGAAGCGGCGGAGCAGTTCCGGGTCTTGCTCGAAGCGGCGGCCTTCGGCATGCTGGGTTTCGACCGCGACGGCACGGTCGTGCTCGTGAATGCGGGTGCGGAGCGATTGTTCGGCCAAACCCGGGAAGAACTCGTTGGACGTCACGTGCAGACGCTCCTGTCCGGAGCCGCGCAGGAGTGGTCCTCGGCGGATATCGCTGGTCTCGTCTCGGCCGACGTCGACCGTGCGCCGGTGCAGCGGCAACTGACAGGCCGTCGGAAGGACGGCAGCATCGTTCCGATGGAGGTCGGGCTGACTGCCATCCGAGTACGCGGCAGGCAGACAGTGCTCGCATCGCTCATCGATCTCACGGAGCGAAAGCGCGTCGAAGCCCAGCTGGAGGCGCAGCACAACGAGCTCAGCCACCTGGCACGGGTCACCATGCTGAGCGAGTTGTCCGGGTCGCTCGCGCACGAGCTCAATCAGCCGCTGACGGCGATCCTCAGCAACGCCCAGGCGGCGCTTCGGTTTTTGGATTCGAAGCCACCGAACCTGGCCGAGGTACGCGACATCCTCCATGACGTGGTCAGCGACGACAAGCGCGCCGGCGAGATCATCCAGGGTCTGCGACTGTTGCTCAAACGGGGCGAGATGCGTCGGGAGCGATTCGATCTGAACGATGTGGTGGAGAGCGTTTTCCGGCTGCTCAAGAGCACGCTCGTGAACGCGGACGTCAAGGTGCTGAGCGATCTCGCGCCGGACCTGAGACATGTCGACGGTGACCGGGTGCAATTGCAACAGGTCGTCCTGAACCTGGCGATGAACGCGTGTGAGGCGATGCGTGAAGTGGCGCCAGACCAGCGCAGGATCGTCGTGAAGACGGGTATCCAGGAAGGACGGCTCGCGCTCGTCTCGATCTCGGATCATGGGCCCGGGATCGCCCCCGGTCAGCTGGAGCGAGTCTTCGACCCGTTCTTCACGACAAAGCCCAACGGTCTCGGACTCGGTCTGGCCGTGTGTCGGCAGATCATCGCAGCGCACGGCGGTCGACTGTCGGCGCGTGACGGTCCAGGTTCGGGCGCGACCTTCGATTTCACGCTTCCCCTGGCTCCGGAGGTCTGATCGTGGACGAAGAAAGATCGACCGTGTTCGTGGTCGACGACGATCCGTGGGTGCGCAAATCGCTCGAGCGCCTGTTGCGTTCGGCCGGGCTGAGCGTCGAGGTTCACGCGTCGGCGCAGCACTATCTCGACCGATACGACCCGATGACCGCGGGCTGCCTCGTGCTGGACATCTCCATGCCCGGACTGAACGGGCTCGAGCTACAGCAGGAGCTCGGTGGCCCCGATGCTGCGCTGCCCATCGTCTTCCTCACCGGTTGCGCCGACGTCCCTTCCACCGTGCAGGCGATGAAACGCGGCGCGGTCGAGTTCCTGACCAAGCCCGTCGACGAGGCGATCCTGATCGACACCGTGCACGCGGCACTCGCCAAGGATCGTGAAGACCGCCGCTGCCGCGACGCGCTGTCCGCCGATTGCGCCCGCACGGAGAGTCTGACGCCGCGCGAACTGGAAGTCCTGCGGTGTGTCATCGGCGGCATGCTGAACAAGCAGATCGCGGCCAGGCTCGGCACGGTGGAAAAGACCATCAAGGTGCATCGCGCGCACATCATGGAAAAGCTCCGGATGAAGTCGCTTGCGGATCTGGTGCGATTCACGTCGAGAGTGGGCATCACACCCACCGGCGAGCGCTGAGGCGGGTGGGCAGGCAGAAATGTTTACCGCCAGGCCCCCCGATCGCGCGTGAACAGGGCCTAAAGTCCAATTCCCGATGCGTTCCACAGCAGTTACCGTTCCCGGATGTTCCCCTCCAAGCGACGCATCGCGGTCGTGGACGACGAGCCTTCCGTCTCCAGGGCCATCAAGCGTCTGATTCGGTCGGCGGGCATGGACGTCGACACATTCTCTTCCGGCGCCGAGTTCCTCCGTGCGCTGGCGGACCGCGCGCCTGACTGCGTGGTGCTCGACATGCACATGCCGGAGCTGACCGGCTCCGACGTGCAAGCGCGGCTGGCACAGTTGGGGTCGAAGGTGCCAGTGGTGATCATCACCGGACACGATGTGCCCGAAGCTCGCGCACGCGCGATGGCAGCCGGCGCGCGGGCATATCTGCTCAAGCCTGTCGACGACATGCTGCTGCTGGGTGCGATCGCGGACGCGGTTCTGCCAAGCCAGGGACGTGCTTGATCGGCAGGGACGCATTCGCGGACAACGAAGTCCCAGCCCCTCCCGGGTCTGGATCCTGCTCGGTCATCGCGTGCACCTGTTCCGGTCGGTCGGGTCAGCGGACCGCTGCACCTGAGACTCGTCCTGCCGCCGGTCATCGCTTCCATACTGGCGATACTTGCGGGACTGAAGGACGCCAAGGTCGGCAAGCAGTGCCCCGTCTACAAGGCGTTCTTCTCCCACATAGACGTCCCGATGAAGACCATGGCGAAGCTGATCACCGACGGGCGTTACGCCGACGAGATCATGGATCCAGCGGGCGCCCGTTGTCAGAGCCCCAGCAGCGTCTGCACCAGTCTTGCGGCCAACTCCGCGACGGGATACTTCAGCAGCGACAGGGGCAGGAACGGCAGCAGCGCCGCGATGCCCAATGTCAGCAGCAGCGAGGGGCCGGCCGGGACCAGGCTCATCCGGCGCACGCCGTTGATCACGTTGATCATGTCCGCAAGCGACTGCACGTCCGCCGCGGCCAGGGGTGCTGCGGCTGGATCGACGGTGCGCCGTACCCACTTGCCCTCGAAGTCCCTCAGATACTGCGCGGCATAGACCGTGTACTCGACGATGCCCCTCTCACGACTGGCGTAGAGCCGGGGGGCGAACACGGTAAGTGGGGCGATGAACAGCAGGGCGTCCGCCAGAAGGATCAGCATGAAGCTGAGGTAGATCGTTTCGAACGACCTCGTGCCGATGACGATCTCTTCGGCCAGTGCCGCGGCGAAGACCGCCGAGATACCCATCACCAGCGGCGCGTACTGGGCTTGAAGGACCTCGAGATAGCCGATGCCACCGGATCCGTCGGGGTGCGTCGGGATGAACTGAAGACGCAGCCGCGAGACTCGCCACAGCAGATGCGTCCAGAGCGCGAGACGCCACATCCACCGCAGCAGCAGGAAGCGGAACACCGTCATGCAGACGGCCCAGTACCAGAACGCGGTCAGGCCTCCCCCAGCATCGTTGCGCTCGTGGGGATACGCAGCGGTTGCGCCGGGCAGGTTCAGCTGTTGCGCGAGCAGCGGCAACAGGGCGGCCAGGATCAGGAAGACGGCTTCCGGCTGCCAGGCGTCCTTGAGTCGGTTGAGGCGCGCGACTTCGGCATCGAGGGCCGGGAGGTCCGCTTGCGCCACGACCTGCGAATCGACGATCGTGCGGATGAAGTGCGCCGGCCTGTCCGCGAGAAGCGCTTCGGTCACGAAGAACAGCGGGATGACCAACAGCAGGCGGATGTGGCCGCCGATCGCCGCGATCGACAGGACGCGGTCCTGGTGGCCCTCGATCAGCGTCAGCGCGAGCAAGACCGTCCACAGTCCAGCTCCGAGCACCAGTCCGAGTGCGAGGGAATTGGTCTTGTTGCGGATCAGGCCGGTCCGGCAGCCGAAGCGGTACAGCGGACCGCCGAACAGCGAAAGCGTCTCGTTCATTCACCCCGGGCACCCGCCGCGACCGCGCGTGCTTCTCCCTGGCGCACCCTAGCGCTCAATGGCGGCGGAACACATTGGACGTTGGTCCAATCTCGAGCTCCTGCCGTCGAACGACCCCGACAGTGCACTGGACCAAGGTCCAATTGGCGTGTCCGGGCGCAGGTGGCAACTTCCTCCATGAGTCGAGGGATAGCCCGCAAACACAACGCCCGAACGATGGCCAGCAGCGATGTGGCCTACGTCGCACCACCCGGAGTCCAGGTCATGGCAGAAAAAGACGACAAGCATCGGTCCCACCTTCCGATGCCGAACACATCGAAGACCGGATTCATCGCGTACGACGCAAAGGACCCGGATCACAAGACGCGTCCGATCGAGCAGCTGCGCCCGCCTGCGGGCGCGCCCAACGTGCTCATCGTCCTGATCGACGACGCGGGCTTCGGGTCGGCGAGCGCGTTCGGCGGGCCCTGCCACACGGCGGCGGCGGAGCGACTGGCAGCATCGGGGCTGAAGTACAACCGGTTCCACACCACGGCGATCTGCTCGGCGACCCGGCAGGCCTTGCTGACCGGGCGCAATCATCATTCGGCCGGCATGGCGGGCATCACCGAGATCGCGACGGGTGCGCCGGGTTACTCGTCGGTGCTGCCCAACTCGATGGCGCCGCTGGCCAAGACCCTCAAGCTCAACGGCTACAGCACCGCCCAGTTCGGCAAGTGTCACGAGATTCCGGTGTGGCAGAGCAGCCCGATCGGCCCGTTCGATGCGTGGCCCACGGGCGGTGGGGGATTCGAGTACTTCTACGGCTTCGTGGGCGGCGAGGCGAACCAGTGGTATCCGACACTCTTCTGCGGCACGACACCGGTCGAGCCGGAGAAGACGCCCGAGGAGGGCTACCACCTGGTCGAGGACATGACCGACAAGGCCATCGGTTGGGTGTCGCAGCAGAAGGCGCTCGCGCCCGACAAGCCCTTCTTCGTCTACTTCGCCCCGGGAGCGACACACGCGCCTCACCATGTGCCGAAGGAGTGGGCCGACAAGTACAAGGGCAAGTTTGACGCGGGCTGGGACGTCCTGCGCGAACAGACCTTCGCGAGGCAGAAGAAGCTGGGCGTCGTCCCGGCCGACTGCGAGCTCTCCGCGCGACCGAAGGAGGTGCCGAGCTGGGACGAGATGCCGGAGGCCTTCAAACCGGTGCTGCGTCGCCAGATGGAGGTCTATGCGGGCTTCATGGAGTACACGGACCATCACGTGGGACGGCTGTTCGAGACGCTGGAGAGGCTCGGCGTCATGGACGACACGCTCGTCTATTACATCATCGGCGACAACGGCGCCTCGGCCGAGGGATCGATCAACGGCTGCTTCAACGAGATGAGCTACTTCAACGGGCTGCAGTCCTTCGAGACCCCGGAGTACCTGATGGCGCGGCTGGACAAGCTGGGGGGTCCGGAGTCGTACAACCACTACGCGGTGGGCTGGGCGCATGCGATGAACACGCCCTACCAGTGGACCAAGCAGGTGGCCTCGCACTTCGGCGGGACCCGCAACGGAACAATCGTCCACTGGCCGAAGGCGATCAAGGGCAAGGGCGAGGTCCGCACGCAGTTCTGCCACGTCATCGACGTCGCCCCGACGATCCTGGAGGCCTCCGGGATTCCGCAGCCGGTCTCGGTCGAGGGGATCCAGCAGGATCCGATCGAGGGCGCGAGCATGCTCGCCTCGTTCAACGACGGCGCAGCGCCGGAGCACCACGAGACCCAGTACTTCGAGGTGATGGGAAACCGCGGCATCTACCACAAGGGCTGGACCGCGGTGACCAAGCACTACACCCCCTGGCTGACGGGGGCGCCCCGGCCCGCCCTGGATGACGATGTCTGGGAGCTCTACGACACCACCCGAGACTGGAGCCAGTCGAAGGACCTGTCCGCCGAGATGCCCGACAGGCTGCGCGAGCTGCAGCGCCTCTGGCTGATCGAGGCAACGCGCTACAAGGTGCTGCCCATCGACGACCGGATTTTCGAGAAGATCAATCCGGACACGGCCGGACGTCCGGTGCTGATCAAGGGCAAGACGCAGCTGCTGTTCGCTGGAATGGGGCACCTCAGCGAGAACTGCGTGCTGAACCTGAAGAACAAGTCCCACTCTGTCACCGCGCAGATCGAGGTGCCGCAAGGCGGCGCGCAGGGCGTCATCATCGCGCAAGGCGCCAACATCGGCGGATGGAGCCTGTACGCGATCGCAGGCAAGCTGAGGTACTGCTACAACTGGGGCGGACTCAAGCACTTCATCGTGGAGTCTTCGGCCCCGATTCCGGCCGGCGTGCATCAGGTCCGCATGGAGTTCGCCTATGCCGGCGGTGGCCTGGGCAAGGGCGGCAAGGTGACGCTGTTCTGCGATGGCGCGCAGGTGGGCGAAGGCGATGTCGGCGCCACGCTCGCGATGATCTTCTCGGCGGACGACGGCCTGGACGTCGGCGAGGACACCGGGGCGCCCGTCTCGCCGGACTACGGCTCCCACGGCAATGCGTTCAACGGCAGGGTCAAGGCCGTGCAGCTCGCCATCGAGGACGCCGCAGTGAGCGAGGATCACCTCGTCGATCCGGAGGACGCCCTCCGAATGGCGATGGCGAGGCAGTGAACCGACGAGGGAGCGACCTACCGTGCATGGAAGTCTCTTGAGGGCAGCCACAGCGACGCTGGCCGGATGCATCACCATGGCAGCGGTGATGGCATCCGCTGCCACGGCGCAGGCGCAATCCGCGGGCCTCGACCCCGAGGCGCAGCGTATCCTCAAGGCGTCGACCGATTTCCTGGCGCGCCAGAAGCAGTTCAGCCTCGACACCCGCAACTCCCTCGAAGTGGTGCTGAAGTCGGGGCAGAAGATCGAGTTCAACCACACCGCACGGCAATCGGTCCAGCGCCCGAACAAGCTGCGCGCCGAGCGCACCGGCGATCTGGTGGATCAGGTAGTCGTCTACGACGGCAAGTCACTGACGCTGCGCAACCTGAGGAACGACTTCTACGCCCAGGTCGCCGCGCCGGACACGATCGAGGGCATGCTCGATTTTGCGCGGACGTCGCTCGACATCGTGGCGCCCGCCGGTGACGTGATCTACGCGAACGCCTACGAGATCCTGATGGATGGCGTCACCGAAAGCCTCGTGGTGGGCAAGTCGGTGATCGAGGGCGTGCGCTGCGACCAGCTCGCCTTCCGGGCCCCGCACGTCGACCTGCAGGTCTGGATCCAGGAGGGGCCCCAGCCGCTGCTGCGCCGATTCGTGATCACCACGCGCGACCTTCCCAACGCGCCCCAGTTCGCGGTCACCGTGACGAAGTGGAACCTGCAGCCGAAGTTCGGCGCACAGACCTTCAGCTTCGTTGCGCCGGTCGGTGCGAAGCGGGTCGAGTTCCTGCCGCGTTGAGGATGAGGAAGCGATCGTGAGACACGCTGGAATCGTGAAGTCGATCGTCCTTGGCGCGGCGTTGCCGGTGCTGTTCCTGATCGATTTCACCGGCGATGCACCGTCCGGGCTCGGCCTGGCGCGCGAGGCCCACGCCGTCGTGGGAGCGCCGCTCACGCCGGTCTCCGTCGCGGGGGTCGCGCGGCGCACGACTCGGCGGACCGTGGTCGCCGGAAGTGCCGCGACGCAATCCGCCACTGCAGCGACGGCCCAGCAGCAGGCTGCGACGGCTCAGCAGCAGGCCGCGACAGCCCAGCAGCAAGCCACGACGGCCCAGCAGCAGGCCGCGACGACGCAGGCGCAGACCGGGGCGACGCCGCAGAAGGCGCCGGCCCCCGCGTCGGCGGGCGCACCGGCGACCGGCGCCATCGTGTCTGCCTTGCCCGGCGGGTGCGTGGAGGAGACCAAGGCAGGTGTCGCTTACCAGCAGTGCGGCGGCGTTTATTTCCGCCCTGCGTTCCAGGGCAACAACCTGGTCTACGTGGTGCAATGACCATCACCATGACCGAAGCGGACACGTCGACCGTAGGCCGCCGATGAAGCACCCCTCCAGGCGGCATGCTGCGGCCCTCGCGACAGGCGCCGCCATGCTGATGGGGCTGGCCGGCCCGGCTGTCGCGGTCGATCCGGGCCTGAATCAGCCTGGCGTGGCGGGCAACGTCGGAGGCGTCGCCCGACGCTCCGTCCGGCGCTGACGCGCCCCGGACCTCGACGGATGGTTAGGGCTCGCGCCTCAGCGCAGCGCGAGGATCGCCTTCAGGCTCTCGTCGGTCCGCCGGATCGCCTGCAGGTTCGCCATCACTGAATTGCTCGCCGAGATCATGTCCACCATCGAGCGCGGCAGGTCGACCTCCGGGCTCGCCTGCGAGGGCAGGGCGGGCACGGGCGCCACGGCTGCCGGCGCGGGCGGCGGCGCGGTGCCCGCCGGGTCCGGCGGAGCGGGCAGGCCGCCGCGCTGGCTGCTCGCCCGCGCGATGTCGAAGGCCGCCCGATCGAGGCTGCGCATCGCCGTGCCGATTCCGTCGATACTGGTCGAAAAGCCCATGGGAGTGCTCCTGTTCAAGGTGTTGTCGGCCGCCGCCCGGCGGACTTGAGGCACTTTTCGAGGTTTCGGCTGCGGCTATCATCGGGACTCCTGGCGCGGCATCGGACGAGGAGCGGGTCATCGTGGGCAAGGCAAGGATCCGGCTCGGCTTCCTGGTGCCTCCGGGCAATCCGACCACCGAGCCCGAGGTCATCCGGATGACGCCGCCGGGCGTCTCGGTGCACTTCACGCGGATGGTGGCGCACGGCACGACCGGCAGCCTGGACGGCCAGGAGGCGCGCAACCGCACGCAGATCGCGCACCTGCCCGAGAACGTCGCGCTGCTGGCGATGGTCCGGCCGGCGGTGATCGTGCTGGCGCACACCGCCACCAGCTACACGCTGGGCCGCGAGGACGAGGCGGCGCTCGTCGCGCGGATGGAGTCGTCGGCCGGGCTGCGCTTCGTGACCGCCTTTGGCAGCGTGATCGCGGCGCTCGCCCACCTGGGCGTGCGTCGCGTCGCCTTCGGTACGCCCTACGGTGAGGCGGCGACCTGGCAGTGCAAGTCGAACCTGGAGGCCTACGGGCTCGAGGTGGCGAGCTTCGGGCGTCTGGAGGGCGTGACCAACATCTACGACGAGACCATCGAGCGTGCGGCGGCGCTCGCGCGCCGCGTGGATGCGCCGGATGCGCAGGCGGTGTTCCTGAGCGGGGTCGGCATGCCGACCATCGAGGCTATAGAGTCGCTCGAGCGCGAGCTCGGCAAGCCGGTGATCTCGAGCGCGTCGGCGATGATGTGGCACGCGCTGCGGATCGCCGGCCACGATGCGCCGGTGACCGGCTACGGGTCGCTGCTGGCGAGCCGGGCGTTGCGCTGATACGCGCGTCCGCCCCGGTACCCGGGGGATGCGCGACCGAGACCGACACACGATTCCAGGAGACGAACGATGCGCATCACCCGACTGATCCCCCTGCTGGCCGCGCTGTGCTGCGCGCAGGCCATGGCCCAGGGCGGGGCCTTTCCGGACAGGCCGCTGAAGGTGGTCGTCCCGTTCGCGGCAGGCGGCAACGTCGACATCGTCGCGCGCATCGTCGCGACCGCGCTGTCGGAGGACCTCAGGCAGAACGTGGTGGTGGAGAACCGGGCCGGCGCCAACGCGATCATCGGCGGCGAGTTCGTTGCGCGGGCCGCCCCCGACGGCTACACCCTGTTGTTCGGGACGGCCGAGACGCATGCGATCAACCCGCACCTCTACCGGAAGATGGGTCACGACCCGGTGACCGACCTGCCGAGCGTGGGTATCGTCGATACCTTCCCGTTCGCGCTGGTGGTCAACCCCAAGCTGCCGGTCGCATCACTGAAGGAGTTCGTCGAGCATGCGAAGAAGCAGCCGGGCAAGCTGAACTTCGCGTCCTGGGGCGTGGGCAGCACCTCGCAGATCGCCTTCGAGCAACTCAAGCAGCAGACCGGTATCGACCTGGTCCACGTGCCGTTCAACGGCGCGGCACCCGCGATCACGGCGGTTGCGGCCGGCGACGTCGAGGCCTTCATGGTGCCGCTGTCGGTCGCCGCGCCGCAGGCGGCGGCCGGACGGATCCGGCTGCTGGCCGTCACCAGCACGCGGCGCGACGCCAGCGCCCCGGAGCTGCCCACGGCCACCGAGCAGGGCGTGGCCCTGGTGATCGGCGGCTGGCACGTGCTGGCGGTGCCCAAGGGGACGCCGCCCGAGGTGATGGCGCGGCTCAACCGCGCACTGAACGCCGTGAATGGCCGGCCCGACATCCAGGAGGCGCTCGCCAAGCGGGGCGTGATGGCCGTCACCTCCACCCCGCAGCAGGCTCAGGAGATGGTCCGCGCCGAGTGGCAGCGCTGGGGGCAGGTGGTCTCGGGCGCGGGCATCAAGGCGGAGTGACCGGCGGCGGCGGCATCGCGGGCTCACCCTGCGCATCGACGCAGGCGACGCAGGCCGCGCCTATTCGGGCGGGCGGCGCAGCGGCGGCGCGAGGCGCTCGAGCGCCTCGGCCATCGACAGCAGCGCGGCCTCGGTGCCCGGCGCGCCGGCGAGCATCACGGACAGCGGCAGGCCGTCGTTGTCGCTGCCCCAGGGCAACACCACCAGCGGCCCGCCGAAGACCGTCCAGGGCGTGAGCAGGTGCTGGTAGCCGGTGGTGCCGCCCGCGCGCGGCGGCGCCACCGCCGGCACCGCGCAGGCGATCAGCGCATCGAAGCCTGACACCGCGTCCCAGAATGCGCTGCGTGCGTCGTGCAGGCGCCGCAGCGCCGCGGCGGCGTCGGCCGGATCGACGCCGCGGCCCTCGCGCAGCATGTCGCAAAACGCCGGGCGCAGCAGCCCGCCCGCCGACTCGAGCAGGTGTCCGTGCAGGCGGGCCGCTTCGCTGAGCATCACCCGGCGGTGGTCCGCGACGATCGCGGCGAAGTCGATGGGCGCCGTCGTGCCGGTGGGCCGGTGCCCCGCGCCGGCCAGCGCGGCCACGGCTGCATCGCGCGCCGACACCACCGGCGCGGTCATCGGCGCGGCCGGGTCGATGGGCGCGAGGCCGACCGACCATGACGCGGGCAGCTGCGCCGTGCCCGTCTCGCCCACGATGGCGCGATGGCAGGCCCGGGCGAGCGCGACGTCGCGCACGATCACCCCGATCGTGTCGAAGCTCGGCGACAGGCCGGTCACCCCGTCCATCGGGTACAGGCCATAGCCGGGCTTGAAGCCGACCGCACCGCAGTAGGCCGCGGGCCGGCACAGCGAGCCCGCCGTCTGCGTCGCGATGCCGATGTCGAGCACGCCCGCGCCGACCGCGGCGCCCGAGCCGCTGCTCGAGCCGCCGGGCGTACGCGCGGGGTCGTGCGGGTTGCGGGTGTCGGTGGGATCGACGAACGCGAACTCGGTCGAGGTGGTCTTGCCGACGACGGCCGCGCCCGCGCGGCGCAGCGCCGCCACGACCGCGGCGTCCGAGGCGGCGGGCGGCGCGCCCGCGCAGGCGGCGCTGCCGTTGCGCGTGGGCATGCCACGCGCGTCGACGATGTCCTTCACGCCGAGCGAGCGGCCCGCGAGCGGGCCGACCGCGGTGTCGAGCACCGCCCAGGCGGCGTCGTCGACCTCGACGAAGGCGCGGATCGTCGGCTCGCGGCGCGCGAAGCGTTCGCGGGCGGCGGCGGCGCGATCGGGGCCGGCCGCCGTGGCGCGTGGGTCGAGGATGTGGTCCGGCATGGGCGGGCCGCGGGGCTCGGGATGTCGGTGGAGGGTCGGGTCCGGCGGGGCCGGCCAGCAGCCGCCGCGCGCCGGCTCAGCCCGCCTCGGCCATCCGGGCGACGCGCTCGGCCTGCTCGAGGCGGGTGTCCTCGATCTCGCGCAGCACGCCGCGCAGGTCGACGTCGCTCTCGTCGATCTCGAACTCGCCGGTCAGCGGCATGTCTGGCTCCAGCACGCCTCGTCGGTACAGGTCCCAGATCTCGGGGCCGTAGCGGGTGGCGAGCAGCTCGGGCGCAAAGCGGCCGAAGAAATGGCGCAGGTTGTCGACGTCGCGCAGCAGCATGCGCGGCGCGTGGTTGTTGCCGGCCGCGTCGATCGCCTGCGGCAGGTCGATGATCACCGGGCCGTCCTCGGCGAGCAGGATGTTGAACTCGGACAGGTCGCCGTGCACGACGCCCGCGCTCAGCATCCGCACCACCTCGTTGAGCAGGGTCCGGTGGTGGGCGCGCGCGTCTTCGGGCGAGAACAGCACGTCGTTCAGGCGGGGTGCGGCGTCGCCGTCGGCGTCGGTGACCAGCTCCATGATCAGCACACCGTCGCAGAAGTTGTAGGGCACGGGCACGCGCACGCCGGCGGCGGCCAGCCGGTGCAGCGCGTCGACCTCTGCGCTCTGCCAGGCCTCTTCCTGGGCCTGGCGGCCGAACTTGGTGCCCTTGGCCATCGCGCGGGCCTGGCGGCTGTTGCGGACCTTGCGGTTCTCGGTGTAGTCGACGGCCTGCCGGAAGCTCCGGTTGGTCGCCTCCTTGTAGACCTTGGCGCAGCGCACGTCGTCGCCGCAGCGCACGACGTAGACGGTCGCCTCCTTGCCGCTCATCAGCTGGCGCACGACGCTGTCGATCAAGCCTTCGTCGATCAGGGAAAGCAGTCTTGTCGGGGGTTTCATGCCGACATTGTGCCCCGATCGCGGGGGATGCCCTGCCGCGTCGGCTAGCGTGGCGCGCCGCGCAACATCGCCTCGATCGCGTGGAGGTCGTCGAAGGGGGCGTCGACGTCCGGCCCGCAGGTGTCGGGAGCGTGGCGGTGCGCGAACTGCGGCCGGCGGATCCAGGCGGCGCCCAGGCCCGCCCGGCGGGCGCCGATCACGTCCAGATGGGGGTCGTCGCCGATGTGCAGCACCTCGGCGGGATCGGCGCCGGCGAGGCGGCAGGCCTCGTGGAACATGCGCGGATCCGGCTTGGCGCAGCCGAGCTCGTGGGCGCTGACCGCGCCGGCGAAGTAGGCGCCCAGGCCCACCTGGCCGACGTCGGCGTTGCCGTTGCTGACCGCGATCAGCCGGTAGCGCGACGCCCAGCGCTCGAGCACCGGCACCACGTCCTCGAAGAGCGTCACGCGCTGGCGCGCGGCGAGGAAGACCGCGAAGGCCGCGTCGGCCAGCGCGGGATCGTCGCCAGCCAGCGTCATTGCCCTGCGCAGGCCCTCGCGTCGCAGGAAGCTCATGTCGTGGGCGCGCTCGGGATGCATCTCGAGCAGGCCGCGCCGGATGGCCGGCCGCGCGTCGGCATCGCTGCGGGCGGCAGTGCGCGGCGCGTTCGCCTGGAGCCAGTCGGTCAGGACACGCTCGGCGGCCACCAGGGTGGGGCCGACCGGCCAGAGCGTGTCGTCGAGGTCGAGCGTGATCGCGCGCAGCGTGGGGGAGGGCATCGCAGGATTCTAGGCGGGACGGGCGGGCGGGGCGCCGGCGGACGCAGGGCGTGGAGGGGCTCTCGGCGGTCCTGCGCCACGGAGTTGTAACAGTGCTGCGGGAATCGCTGCCCAGCAGGTACGGTGACCGGCTACAGGGAGTCGATACATGAACAATCAGCGCAACCACGAGCCGGGGCGCCGCCATTCGGCAGCGATCAAGTTCACTGCCATCCGTCCGCTCAGCGATCGCGTCGAGTTCGACGGCACCGGCGACGATGGCGAGCAGCACCGCTTCTCGATCGACGCCGACACGCTGCGCGCGCTCGGTCGCGACAGCTCGCCGTCAGCGGCGCTGATGCCGATCTTCGAGCACCGCAAGCCCTCGATCTTCGCGGTCGCGTCGCGTGCCTTCAACGCCGGCGTCCGCGGCGACCCGATCGAGCTGCCCCGGGGTCTGTTCCGGGACCTGTAGCCCAGCCTCAGCGCTGCGGCATGTCCGCGTCCGAGTAGCCGAGGCTGACCGTCGCGTCCGGCGGGATCGACGGCATCGAGTCGTTCCAGGCCTGCCAGGCGTCGCGCATCGCGGCCAGCTGCGCGGGCTGACGCCCGCCGAGGTTGGCGCGCTCGCGCGCATCGGCGACGACGTCGAACAGGTAGTCGTGGCCGTCGACCCGAAGGTACTTGAGGTCGCCGTCGCGCATCGCGCGCTGCCCGCGGTGCTTCATCCGCCAGTGCATCGGCCGCGCGAAGCGGTGCGACGCGTCGCGCAGCACCGGCAGCATCGACACCCCGTCGAGCGGGAAGGCGGGATCGGGCGCGACGCCCGCGGCATCGAGCAGTGTCGCGCTCCAGTCCATCGTCATGCAGTGCTGGGCGCTGACGCCGCCCGGCGCGATGACCGAGGGCCAGTGCGCGATCCAGGGCACGCGGATGCCGCCCTCGGTGAGGTCCATCTTGCCGCCCACCAGCGGCCAGTTGTCCGAGAAGCGCTCGCCGCCGTTGTCGCTGGTGAAGACGACCAGCGTGTTCGCGTCCATCGCGTGGCGGCGCAGGGCCGCCATCAGCGTGCCGATGCCCTCGTCCATGTGGTGGATCATCCGCCGGTAGGTCTCGACGCTGCCGCCGTGCAGGTGAAACAGGTTCTTCGCGACCTCGGGCGAGACCGCGCGGTCGTCGCGCGTCTCCCACGGCCAGTGCGGCGCCGTGTAGTGCAGGCTGATCATGAACGGGCGGCCCGGGTCCCTGGCCATGCGATCGACGAAGTCCACCGCGCGGCGCGAGATCAGGTCGGTCAGGTAGCCGTCGTCGGCGCACGGCGAGGCGTCGTCCCACAGGTCGTCGTTGCCGCGCGAGTCGCGGTGCGAGAAGTAGTCGACGCCGCCGGCCAGCGGCCCATAGAACGCGTCGTAGCCCGAGCGCAGCGGGCCGAAGGCCGGCGGGTAGCCGAGGTGCCACTTGCCGATCAGCGCGGTCCGGTAGCCCGCCTGGCGCAGCAGCGAGGGCAGGGTCGGGTGCTCCGGCGGCAGCCCGAGCACGGGGCTGCCGCGGCTCGAGCTGTTGATCGGCTCCTCGGCCGCGCCGCGCAGCCGGTACTGGTAGCGCCCGGTCATCAGCGCGAAGCGCGTGGGCGAGCAGACCGGCGCGTTGGAGTAGCCCTGCGTGAAGCGGATGCCACGCTCGGCCAGTCCGTCGAGCACCGGCGACACCGGGCCGAATCGGGCCTCGCGTCCGCCATAGCAGCCGAGGTCCGCATAGCCGAGGTCGTCGGCGACGATGAAGATCAGGTTGGGGCGGGTCACGGCAGCGTGTCCTTCAGATGATCCGCAGGCTCGGGTCGCGCCCGCCGCGGTTGGCGACGGTGGACTTCTCGAGCAGCCAACGGCGGTTCATGCAGGTGTTGCCCAGGTATCGGTATGGGGTGAGGACGTCGACGATACCGGATCGCGGTGAGGGCCGCGGACCCGGTGCGGCGGGTCAGCGGAGCGGGCGCGGCTCCTCGGTCGCGATACGCAGCCAGATGTCGACGGCGTGCGCGAGGCCGGCGGCGGCGAGCGGCCCCGCAAGCCAGGGCCATCCTGCGTCGCCGAGCGACGCATGCAGCGCGACCATCAGGCACAGGCCCGAGACGGCGTTGGGCAGGTACTCGCGCGGCGCGGGGCCGCGCCCGGTGGCGCGCCTGCGCAGCAGCAGCACCACGACCTCGAGCAGCGTCACCGCCATCGCGAGCTCGACCAGGCGTGGGCCGGTGACGAGCTCGGCCACGGTGCTCAGACCCGCGCGAGCCCCAGCAGGTGGGCCACGTCCTTGAAGAAGATGCGCACGTGCGCCATCGGCTTCTTGCGGGCCAGCGCCTTGTTCATGTAGGACTCGAAGGTCAGCTGCTGGACGTCGCGGTCCTTGCAGATGCTCACGAAGCGCTCGCGCCGCCGGTCGCTCGAGTACCAGAAGCGCTGCATGATCCCCAGCACCCAGAAGACCTTGCCGTGCGCCTTCATGAAGCGGCGGCGGGCGGTGGCGAGCGAGCGGACGTCGCCGGTGCGCAGCAGCCCGTCCACCGCGTCGGCCGCGAGCGTGCCGCCGACCATCGCGTAGTAGATGCCTTCGCCGGAGGCCGGCGCGACCACGCCGGCGGCGTCGCCCGCGAGCACGACGTCGCGCCCGTTGTCCCAGCGCTTGAGCGGCTTCATCGGCAGCGGCGCGCCTTCGCGACGCAGCGTCTGCGCGTCGGCGAGGCCCACGTGCTCGCGCAGCGAGCCCACCGCGCTGCGCAGCGAGAAGCCCTTGTCGGCGCTGCCGGTCCCGATCGACAGCGTGTCGCCGTGCGGGAACACCCAACCGTAGAAGTCGGGCGACAGCTTGCCCTGGTAGAACACGTCGCAGCGCGTGCCGTCGTAGCCGGCCGGCTTGGTGGCGGGTGCGGCGACGATCTCGTGATACGCGAACACGTACTTGGTGTTCTCCGCGCCGGGAACCGCCTGGCGGGCGACGCCGGACTTCGCGCCGTCGGCGCCGATCACGGTCAGCGCGCGCACGCGTGCCGGGGTGCCCTCGCCGGGGCGCAGCTTCTCGCGCAGCCGGTAGTGCAGCACGTTGATGCCGTCGGCGCCGCGCTCGAGCTTCTCGAACAGGCCGGTGCGCCGCACTGCGCCCGCGGCGACCGCGCGCTCGCGCAGCCACTCGTCGAACTGATCGCGATCGACCATCCCCACGAAGCCGCCCTCGATCGGTATGTCGACCCGGACGTCGCTCGGGGCGACCATCCGCGCCGACTTGGCGCGCGCCACCAGCAGCGCGTCGGGGATCGCGTAGTCCTTGATCAGCCTGGGCGGGATCGCGCCACCGCAGGGCTTGATGCGGCCCGCCCGGTCCAGCAGCAGCACCTTGCGGCCCTTGCACGCCAGCTCGTGCGCGGCGGTCGCGCCGGCCGGCCCGCCGCCCACCACCACCACGTCGAAGGTTTCGAGGTCGTCCATCGCTCGTTCGTCCGTCATGTTTATCCTCGTTCCAAAGCGGCGACCCTGAAGTCGCCGGCCAGACCATCTGTTGACCTCGCCGGATCGACGGGGTCGATCCGGAACTCGCCGCTGCCCGAGCGGCCGATCCGCGAGGCGAGCACGGCAGACACCAGGAAGAGCACCGCCTCGAGCGCGAACACCGTCGCGTAGGCCGCGCCCGTCGATCCGATAAGCAGGCGCGCGAGGTCGCTCGCGGCCGCCCCGGCGAGGCCGCCCACGCCGAAGGCGATCGCCTGCGCGGCGCCCCACAGGCCCATGCGCACGCCCTCGCGTCCCGCGCGGCCCTCGCCGGCGAGCCGCATCATCGAGGCGATGGCCGCGATCGCGAAGGCGCCGTTGGCTGCGCCAAGCGCGAACACCGTCGCCTTGAGCGGCCAGGCGCCGCCGGAGGCGCCGGCCATCACCAGCCCCGCGAGCGCGAGCGCCGACGCGATGCATCCGCCGATGGTCCAGGCGCGCAGCGAGCCGAGCTGTCGGCCCGCAAGCCGGCTGCCCGCGAGCGCGGCCAGCAGCATGCCGGCGAGTGCGCCGCCGTGCTGCACGCCCGCCAGCTGGGTGGACTCGCCCGGCGTGTAGCCGAACACCGCACCCGCGAAGGGCTCGAGGATCAGGTCCTGCGCGCTGTAGGCCAGCATCGATACGAACACGAAGATCGTGAACTGGCGCGCCGCGGGCTCGGCCCAGACTTCGGCGAGGGCCTCGCGAAAGCGCGGCTTGGCCTCGCCGGCAGCGGCCGCGATCCGGGGCGGGTGGCCCTCGAGGCGGAACAGGGCGAGCAGGGTGACGGCGACGGCGAGGCTCGCGACCGACGCGGTGACCGCGAGCAGGCGCTCGGGCGAGTACGGGTCGAGCAGCTTGCCGGCGATGCCGGCGGTGATCGCGAAGCCCATGATCATCATCAGCCAGACGATGGTCGCGGCCGCCGCGCGGCGCGGCGCGTCCACACGCTTTGCGAGCAGCACCAGCAAGGAGGTGCCGCAGGCGCTGACGCCGATGCCGATCACCGCGAAGGCGAGCACCGCGGCCGCGATGCCGACCGCCGTGTGGCTCGCCATGAGCACGGTGGCGCCCGCCGCGCCCACGCCGCCCATGGCCAGCACCGCCATGCCGCCGACGATCCACGGCGTGCGACGCCCGCCGACGTCCGAGCCGAAGCCCATCCGCGGGCGCAGGCCCTGCATCGCGTAGTGCACGCCGACCAGCAGCCCGGGCAGCAGCGCGGGCAGCGCGAGCTCGACCACCATCACCCGGTTGAGCGTCGAGGTGGTCAGCACCACGATCGCACCGAGCGCCATCTGCACCAGCCCGAGCCGCACGATGCTGCCCCAGCCGAAGGATCCGCCGTTCATCTCATGCACCCCCGAGCGAGCGCAGCGCGAACGCCGCGACCATCATGCCGGCCACGAAGAGCGGCACACCGAACCCGCTGTAGAACAACGCCCGCTGCGTGGGCGAGGCGACGAACCACCGCATCATCGCGACCTGCGCGCACAGCAGCGCGCCGATCACCGCCGCGTGCCAGGGCCTGTCCCAGCCCAGCAGCAGCCCGATCACCACGACCTGGGGCAGCGCCATGGTCCAGCTCGCGACCACGGCCGCGCGCGGCACGCCGAGCTGCACGGGCAGCGAGCGCACGCCCATCTGCCGGTCGCCGTCGACGGCCTTGAAGTCGTTGAGCGTCATGATTCCGTGGGCGCCCAGGCTGTAGAGCCCCGCCAGCGCCAGCGAGCGCGCATCCGGCATCGCCCCGCCCGCCATCACCGCGGCGCCCGTCACCCAGGCGAGCCCCTCGTAGCACAGGCCGCAGGCGGCGTTGCCCCACCAGCCGTTTTCCTTGAGCCGCAACGGCGGTGCGCTGTAGGCCCAGGCCAGCACCAGGCCCGCGACCGCAGCGCCGAAACCCCAGGGGCCGAGCGCGGTCGCGACCAGCAGCGACAACAGGGTCCAGGCCACCGCGACGTACAGGCCCCAGCGACCGGGCATCCGTCCGGAGGGGATGGGGCGGGCAGGCTCGTTGATGGCATCGACGTGCCGGTCGAACCAGTCGTTCACCGCCTGGCTGGTCGCGCACACGAGCGGCCCGGCGAGCAGGACTCCCACGACGATCACCGGCCACAGCCCGTCGGGCGACACGCCCGAGGCGACCACGCCGCAGGCAAATGCCCACATCGGCGGGAACCAGGTGATCGGCTTCAGCAGCTCGGCGACGGTCGACAGCGACGGTCGGGCGGGCGACGCGCTCGCGAGGGCCGGATGGGAAAGGGCCGGTTTGGACATGGACGTAGTTTGAAGCTGACACTCAGTAGCGTCAACTATGATTTACACTAGGCTTCCCACGCAGTGAGCAGCACCCATGCAGAGCGTCAAGCCGTACATGAGTTTCGAAGCCTCCGCGCCCGCGGCAAGCGTCGCGCAGAACCGTGAACGGCCCCACGCGGTGGTCATCGGCAGCGGCTTCGGCGGGCTGGCGGCGGCGGTCAGGATGGGCGCCCGCGGCTGGCAGGTGACGGTGCTCGAGAAGCTCGACGCCCCGGGCGGACGGGCCTACGTCCACCGCCGGGACGGCTTCACCTTCGACGCCGGCCCGACCATCATCACCGCGCCCTACCTGTTCGACGAGCTGTGGGCGCTGTGCGGGCGCCGCCGCGAGGACGACGTCGAGCTGCGCGCGATGGACCCGTTCTACCGGATCCGCTTCGACGACGGCACGCACTTCGACTACTGCGGCGACCCGGTGCGGATGCGCGCGGAGGTCGCCCGCTTCTGCCCGGCCGACGTCGCCGGCTACGACCGCTTCATGGCGGCGGCCGAGACCTGCTACCGGATCGGTTTCCAGGGGATGGGCACGCTGGCCTTCGACGGCGTGGGCGACCTGCTGCGCGCGGTGCCCGGCATGGCGCGGATGCGCGGCTGGGACAGCATCTACACGCTGGCCGCACGCCACCTGTCCGACCCCAAGCTGCGGATCGTCTTCAGCTTCCATCCGCTGCTGATCGGCGGCAACCCGTTCTCGGTGACCTGCGTCTACAGCCTGATCGCGTCGCTCGAGCGGCGCCACGGCGTGCACTGGGCGATGGGCGGCACGGGCTCGCTGGTGCGCGGCCTGGTGGGCCTGCTCGCCGGGCAGGGCACGCCGGTACGCTGCAACGCGCAGGTGGCGCGCATCCTCGTGGAAGGCGGGCGCGCGCGCGGCGTGGAGCTGGACGGCGGCGAGCGCATCGACGCCGACATCGTGGTGTCCAACGCCGACGCAGCGTGGACCTACCGCAACCTGATCGAGCCCCGGCACCGCCGCCACTGGACCGACGCGAAGATCGACCGCAGCCGCTACTCGATGAGCCTGTTCGTCTGGTACTTCGGCACCAGCCGGCAGTTCCCCGACGTGCCGCACCACATGATGGTGCTCGGGCCGCGCTACCGCGAGCTGCTGGCCGACATCTTCAAGCGCAAGAAGCTCGCCGACGACTTCAGCCTCTACCTGCACCGGCCGAGCGCGACCGACCCGTCGGTCGCGCCGCCCGGCTGCGACGCGTTCTACGTGCTGTCGCCGGTGCCGCACCTGGACAGCGGCACCGACTGGACGGCGCGCGCCGAGTCCTATCGCGAGGCGATCGCCGAGGCGCTCGAGCGCACCGTGATGCCCGGGCTGCGCGATTCGATCGTCACCTCGCTGGTCATGACGCCCCAGGACTTCCAGGACCGGCTGCTGTCCTACAAGGGCGCGGCCTTCGGCCTGGAGCCGCTGCTGCTGCAGAGCGCGTACTTCCGGCCGCACAACCGCAGCGAGGACGTGGACGGGCTGTTCATGGTCGGCGCGGGCACCCATCCGGGCGCCGGGCTGCCGGGCGTGCTGTCGTCGGCCAAGGCACTCGAGTCGGTGCTCCCCGATCCGGCAACGATGGCGCGGCGCTGACCGGGTCCGCACGCCGGCCATGTCGCCGATCGTCTACGAGCTCGCGCTGGTGATCGTGGGTCTGGTGGGGTTCGTGGTGTGGCAGTCGGTGACCCTGCGTCGCGACATGCGGATCACGCAGCAGCGCAAGGCCGAGGCGGCGGCGCGCGACGCGCAGGCCGGCCGCGGCACGGACACCGACGCGCAGCGGGACCCCCGACCGCCGCAGCCCTGAGATCGTCCGCTCCCCGCGGTGAAGCGGCCGGGAAGCGGCCGGCCCTGAGTCGACGGGCCGGCGTGCGTGCCGACTCAGCCCGTGCGCGGCATCCGCCACGGCAGCATCAGCTGCACCGGCGTCGACGCGAACCGGGGCACGTTCAGCGTCTCGTGCATCGACACCACGCGCTCGCCGAGCAGGCCCGAGTCGAGCACCGAGCGCACGTAGAAGGGCGTGTCCTCGAGCGTCTCGCGCACCCTCGCGGTCGTGCCGGTGTCGGTCCGCATCGTGCGGCCGATCCGCCACGCGGTGCGCGGCAGGGCCTGGCGCGGCGGCGCGCTGAACGGCTCGACCGTCCCCGAGGACCCGAAGCGCAGCGCCAGCACGCGGTCATCGCCGGCGCGCTGGCGCACGTCGTAGAGCACGGCCGAGCTGCCGTCGCGCAGCTGCGCCCGCGACCAGTCCCACTCGGTGAACGCACGCGCCACCGGCTCGTCGCCCTCATTGGAGTCGAGGTAGGCGTGCCCGCGCCACGACAGCGATGGATGCGACAGCGTGACCTCCACCCGTGCCGATGGCGCGATCGGGCCCCAGCGGTGACGGCCGCGGTCGTCGAGTGGGGTCGAGAAGTTCCACAGCGCGTCGGGGGTGACCGTCACCCGCCCGCTCACGCGCTGCCCGAAGGGCACCGCGCGCTCCTCGACGTCGATCACCAGGCGCCCGCCATCCCAGCGCACCGCGCTCGGCCCGATCGCGAAGCTGCGCGCGTCGCGCGCGACGCGCCCGCGGCCGCGCTCGGTCATCGTCCAGCGGCGCGCGCCGCGGCCATAGAGCGCGACGTTCAGCGCGCAGTGGTTCTCCGGGTCGGCCGCGCCGCTGCGCGCATGCGCCCACGCGTAGTACGGCGAGAACACGCTGCCCACGAAGGCGATGATCGTGAGCCCGCGCAGGCCGTCGTCGCTCAGTGCGTCGACGTACCACCAGAGATAACCACCCGGGACGACCGGCTGGTCGAATCGAGGTGTGCCGTCAGGGTCGCGGCCGCCAGCCGGCCCGACAGGGCGGCCATCGGCACCCCCGGCCCCGGATGCGCGCTGCCCCCCGCCAGCCACAGGCCCGGCACCCGGCTGTGCGACGACGGCCTGCGGAACGAGGCCATCCATCCATGCGAGGCCTGGCCGTACAGGGCGCCGCCCGTCGACGGGAAGAGGCGGTCGAAGTCCACGGGCGTCGTGACCACCGTGCTGGACGGTCGACGGTCGATCTGCAGGCCACAACGGGCCAGCAGTGAGAAGGCGCGGTGTTCGCACTGCTCGATCTCCGGTGAGTCGAAGGGGCGCACGTCGCCGAGCGCGGGGGCGTTGACCAGGCACAGCAGCCGCTCGGGACCCGGCGGGGCGGCCGCGCCCTCGCCGCGGTCCTGCGCGCAGACATACACCGTCGGCCGCCCGGGAAGGCGGCCGTGGCCGAATACGTCGTCGAACTCGGAGGCGTAGTCGTCGTCGAAGAAGACGTTGTGGCGCTCCAGCGCGAAGCCCGCGGTGGCGGCGCGCATCGACCAGGTGAGCGCCGACAGCGAGCGCGCCTCGCGCGGCACCGGCGGCACGGCGCGACGCGCCGACTCGCCGAGCAGCCCCGCGGGCAGCGCGCCGGTATCGCCGTTGAACACCACCGAGTCGGCCTCGATGCGCTCGCCGCCGGCCAGCGCCACGCCGCGCGCCCGCCCGCCCTCCACGACGATGCGCTCGACGTGCGCGCCGCAGCGCACGGTCGCGCCCAGGCGCTGCGCGACGCGCGCGAGCGCACGCGCCAGCTCGATCATGCCGCCCTCGACCGCCCACACGCCGTCCATCTCGACCTGCGCGATCAGCATCAGCGTGGCCGGCGCCTCGAAGGGCGATGAGCCGCAGTAGGTCGCGTAGCGCCCGAACAGCTGCTGCAGCCGCGGGTCCGTGAAGTGCCGGGCGAGCTCGCGCCACAGGTCGCGGAACGGGCCCAGCCCGAACAGCACGCCCATGCCGCGCGCCCCGAGGTCGCGCCCGATGCCAAGCGGCGTGGGGCGCGACGATCGGATGTAGGGGCCCTCCAGCGCGTCGTAGACCCGGCGAGCCTTCGCGCAGAAGGCGACGAAGCGGCGCGCCTCGGCGGGCCCCGACAACGCGCCGATCGCCTCGGTCGAGCGCGCGGCGTCGGCGAACAGGTCGAGGCGCCCGCCCGCACCCCAGGCGTGGCGTGCGAGCACCGACAGCGGCGACAGGCGCAGCTCCGCTTCGAGCGAGGTGCCCGCGTCGGCGAGCAGCGCATCGAACACCCAGCGCATCGTGAACACCGTGGGACCGCTGTCGATGCCCGCGCCGTCCACCGTCACCTGGCGCAGCTTGCCCCCGGGCGCCGCGGCGCGCTCGAGCACGGTCACCTGCAGGCCGCGTCGCGCGAGGTCGATCGCCGCCGTCAGGCCGGCCACGCCCGCGCCCACCACCACCACGCGGTGCTCAGCAGGCAAGGCCGCGACCCTTCCAGCTGCCCTGCGCGTCATAGGGCACGAAGCGCACGAACATCGACTCCGAGAAGAAGGCGCCGCGCGCGGCAGCCCGGATCGCGTCCTGGTGCGCACCGCTGCGGGCATACCCGTCCATCGCCGCGGCGCCGGTCCATACGCTGAAGGTCGCCTGCCGCAGCAGCGGCGCCTCGCCGACGCCCGCGGCCAGCAGGCAGCCGGGACGCTCGGCGAGCGAGCGCTCGGCCGGGGGCTGCATGCGCCAGAACGCGGCGGCCCGGGTGGGCCGGATCGAGGCGCGAGTCAGCGACGCCACCGGGCCGCCGTCCGGGGCCGCGCCGCTCGTCTCGAGCCGCCGCCCCGACCAGCTGCCGCGGCACGAGTAGGGGCGCAGCTTGACGGCGAGGCACTCGCGCGAGCGCTCGCGCCAGGCGCGCAACGCGCCGGTCGGAGCCGTGAACGCATCGGCCGCGTCGGCCCCGTCGAACACGCAGAACAGCGCGTGGATCGAGGCGCTCGGCTTGAGACCGAAGCCGCCCTGCGCGCCGCTGCCCAGCACCTTCGCGAACCGCAGCCCCGGCACGCCGCGCAGTGCGGCGGCACCCAGCACGATGCGCGACCAGCCCCAGGCCCGCGCGTGCCGCTCGATGTCGGCCAGCACGAACACGACGACCTCGCCGGGCGGGGCGCCACCCTGTGGCGCCGGTGTCGGGACCTGCGCCGGCGCGGCACCCGCAGGCGAGGCCTGCGCGCCCGCCGGCGAGGGGCAGGGGCTCGCGGAGGACCGGTCCCGAGGGACGCGCTGCATCTCGGTCACGCCCAGCGCCAGCGGCGTCAGCGCTCGCCTTCGGCCGCAAGGTCGCCGAGCCCGTAGCGGCGCAGCTTCACGTAGAGGCTCTGGCGCGACAGGCCGAGCATCTCGGCCGCGGCGGCGCGGTTGTCGCGGGTCAGTTGCAGGGCCGCCTCGATGCACAGCTGCTCGATCATGTCGGTCGTCTCGCCGACGATGTCCTTGAGCGGCACGCGACCCACCAGCTCGGTCAGCTGCGCGACCGTCCGGCCGAGCCCGTGGGCGCCGTTGCCCTCGGTCTGCAGGCGGCGGCCGATGTCCCGGATCGTGAAGCCCAGGCAAGGGTGCTCGCCGCCCGGGACGGGCGCCGCCGAGATCTCGACCGTCGTCTCGGCGCCGAATCGCCCGCGCATCACGGTCGGAAACAGCCGCACCGAGTCGTTCTGTCGAAGGTTGGCGATCAGCACGCCGAGGTCAACGCCCGAGCGGCCGAGCCAGCGGTCCAGCGATTCGCCGACGATCTGGTCGGGCACATCCATCTGGACCATCTCGGCGAAGCTGGTGTTGGCGTACAGCACCCGCCCGGCGGGGTCGGTGACGACCAGCGCGTCGGGGGCGCACTCGATGGCCGACAGCACGGTGCGCCGCGCGACTGCGGCCTGGCCGTCGTCGGCGCTCGCGGACGGGGTGACGCGCAGCAGGAACTGCGTGCTGCTGTCCTGGCGGAACAGCGAGGCCGACACCGTCACCGGCGGGCGGCCCGCGACCACCCCCAGCATGCCGCCCTCGGCCTGGCGCGCGCCGCGCGCGGTATCCAGCAACGCCTGCAGCGCCGCGCGGCTGCCAGGCTCGAAGCAGTCGGCGAGGGAGCGCCCGACCAGCCGTTTGGAGGTCTCGCCGAACACACGCTCGGCGGCCGCGTTCGCCTCGATCACCTTGAGCGTGACCGCGTCGGCGATCAGGATCGCCTCGGACACCGACTGGAACAGCGCGCGGTAGCGGCCCTCGAGCTGGCGCAGCCGGAGGTAGTCGCGCTCCATCGACTGGGTTGCCGCCACCAGCCGCTGCTGGATGGCGGCCAGCTGGCGCAGGTCGCGGCCGATCGCGACCACCTCGCCCTTGGAGCCGGCCTGGATCGTCGAGTACAGCACCGGCACGTCCGAGCCCTGCGGCGACTGGTGGTTGATGTGGCGCCAGCGATGCGCCGCCGGGCCGCCGCCGGCCTCGTGCAGCAGCGCCTCGACCTTCGGGCGGCTATCGACGGTGACCGTCTCGGCCCAGGGCCGGCCGATCCAGTCCGAATGCCCCAGCGCATCGAGCTCGCCGCTCCCGACCGAGACGTCGCGGATCACGCCGTCGCCGTCGACCAGCAAGGCAACGTCCGCCGCCGCGGCGATCAGCGATGCCAGATCCACCGGCCCGAGGCCGGAGAAGGAGTGCTGGACGGATTCAGATCGGTTCACGGACGTAGTCGAAGAGTCGGTCGCGCAGCCGGAAACGCTGCTGCTGCAAGGCCGACATGATCGCGCGCCGGCCTAGACCTGGCGGCTGAGCGCGGAGACGAAGGACTCCGCCGCCTCGACCGCGATCCGCGCGTCGGCGGCCGTGAAGTCGGCGCCGATGGTCGCGAGCAACTCGGGGCGCAAGAGCAGGATGGGGCCGCCAACCATCAGGCCGACCGCACGGTTCTGGGAGGCGCGCCGCAGGTCGGCCACCACCGTGGTGAGTTGCGGGACCTGCGTCTCGCCGCCGATGGACAGCCCAATGACGTCGAACCAGGCGTCGCGCGCGGCGGTCACCAGGTCCTTGGCACCCGCGCAGGGCTCGGACCAGACTTCCCATCCGGCGCGGCGAAAGAACTCCGACACCATCAGCAGCCCCAGCGTGTGCTGCGAGCCTGGCGCGGCGGCGAGCATCACGCGCCGTGGGCCCGCGGGCCGGTCCACGCACGGGGCGGCCAGCAGCGGGCTCAGGTCGAAGACGAGGTTCTGCAGCCGCCACAGGCCCAGCGTGACCTGCGCGAAGTCGCATTCGTCGTTTTCCCACATGACGCCCAGGCGCCGGGCGGTGGGAGCGAGCAGGTCGAGGTAGATATGCTCGAGGTCGGCGCCGCGCTGGCGCAGCAGGCCCACGAACTGCTCACAGCCCTCGGTGTCTTCGTCGAGGATCATCCCGGTGAAATGGGCGACGTCGGCGGTGTCCGGGGTTCCGGCGCCGACCCGGTCGGCCGGCGCGGTGGGTGGCATGCGAAGGGCGAGCATCAGGCGGGGGACGATTTCCGTTTCGATGGTCCGTTGCAGCCAGTCCTGCGGGCTCGTTTCCCGAATGCATTCGGCCTGTGACTCGGGTGCCGAAGCCGCTCGGGCCCTGTTGTCGTGCGCGAACGCGTCCGCTCTTGACCGTGCCATCTGTCTCGCTCCGTCGACTTGAAGGGTCCGGTTCACGTGTCCGACCGCACTTGGAGGGCGGTTCGGGGTCTGCGGACGGAGCTTCTGGTGGGTGGAGCAGCGCCTCGCCACGTCGATCGGCTGACTTGACGGCACGGTACCCCCTTTGCTGAGCGCAGTGTCACGGCCGGTCTTGAGAGCTGTCAAGTTTTCCCGACGTCACCAAGATTAGTGTCAAGCGAGGATTACGTCAAGTCAGATTGACAACTTTTCGGGGGCGGTCTAGATTTGCCCCATGGACATCGAAACGGACGGCGGCGGCCGGACGGCGGCTCACCGCCCCCAGAGCACACGACCGTCCCTGTACACACAGGATGAGCGGCGGCGTCAGGATGCTTCGGCCTGGACGCTGGAGCAGGGCGTGTTCGCGCCGCGCCGGTTCCTGGTCTTCGCGGTCAGCCTGGTGTTGGCGCTCGCCGCCTGCGCTGCCTGGCTGATCAACGCGACGCGAGACATGCTGTTGCCGCGCGCCGCGCGCCTCGAGGGCACGCGCGCGGGCGCCACGACCGGCCAGGTCGAGCCCTGGGTCTACCCGCAGCTGACCGAGACCTCCATGCTCGACCCCGAGATGCGCGATCGTCTCGCAAGACTCAACCCGGCGGCGTCCGCGAAGGTGGCCAACCGGCTGCTCGAGGACCGTCTCGAAGGCACCTTTGAAGGATCCGCAGCTTGAACACCACCAGTGTCCCCTTCGCCGAGATCAAGCGGCCCGCCAAGCGCGGCACGGACGGCGAGGGCAGCGTCCAGGTCCAGCTCGACCCCAACCTGAAGATCGGCAACGCCAAGGTCTTCGCGGTCTACGGCAAGGGGGGCATCGGCAAGAGCACCACCTCGTCGAACCTGTCGGTCGCCTTCACCAAGCTCGGCAAGCGGGTGCTGCAGATCGGCTGCGACCCCAAGCACGACTCGACCTTCACGCTGACCAAGAAGCTG
>CAYNRU010000028.1:0-132852 GCA_964399635.1 uncultured Bordetella sp. | reverse complement strand
CTCCATCGACGCCTTGTCCGACTCCACCGTCAGCAGGCTCTGCTCGGCCTTCACCTCGTCGCCGCCGGACACCAGCAGCTCGATCACCTCCACATCCGCAAAATCACCGATGTCGGGAACCTTCAGTTCGATCGTGGCCATCGTGCTCGCGGTCCGTCAGGCGTAGTGCGGGTTGGACTTCTCGGGATCGATCCCGTACTTGCGGATCGCTTCGGCCAGCACCTTGGGCTTGACCTTGCCTTCGTCGGCGAGCGCGCGCAGCGCGGCCAGCACCACAAAATGCCGGTTCACCTCGAAGTGCTCGCGCAGCTTGTAGCGGAAGTCGGAGCGCCCGAAGCCATCGGTGCCGAGCACCCGGTAGTCGCGGCCCTTGGGCACGAACGGACGGATCTGGTCGGCGAACAGCTTCGTGTAGTCGGTGGAGGCGACGATGGGGCCGGCGTGGCCGGCCAGCTGCGCGGTCACGTAGGGCTGGCGCGCCTTGTCGGTCGGATGCAGCAGGTTCCAGCGCTCGCAGTCGAGGCCGTCGCGGCGCAGCTCGGTGAAGCTGGTCACCGACCAGACGTCGCCGGCGATGTGCCAGTCCTGCTCGAGCAGATCGGCGGCGGCCATGACTTCGCGCAGGATCGCGCCCGAGCCGAGCAGCTGCACGCGGGTCTTGCTGCCGGCGTCGCCTTCGCGCAGCAGGTACATGCCCTTGACGATGCCCGCCTCCATGCCGGGCTTGAGGCCAGGATGGGCGTAGTTCTCGTTGAGCAGCGTCAGGTAGTAGAAGACGTTCTCCTGGTTGCCGACCATCCGGCGCAGGCCGTCGTGCATGATGACGGCGACCTCGTGCGCGAAGGTGGGGTCGTAGGAGACGCAGTTGGGGATGGTGGAGGACAGCACGTGGCTGTGGCCGTCCTGATGCTGCAGACCCTCGCCGTTGAGGGTCGTCCGCCCCGAGGTGCCGCCCAGCAGGAAGCCGCGCGCCTGCATGTCGCCCGCCGCCCAGGCGAGGTCGCCGATCCGCTGAAACCCGAACATCGAGTAGTAGATGTAGAAGGGGAGCATGACGCGGTTGTTCGTCGAGTACGACGTCGCCGCGGCGATCCAGGACGAGAACGCGCCCGCCTCGTTGATGCCCTCCTCCAGGATCTGCCCGTCCTTGGCCTCGCGGTAGTACATGACCTGGTCCTTGTCGACCGGCGTGTACTTCTGGCCCTCGGGCGCATAGATGCCCAGCTGGCGGAACATGCCCTCCATGCCGAAGGTGCGCGCCTCGTCGGGCACGATCGGGACCACGCGGGGCCCGAGCGACTTGTCGCGCAGCAGCGCGGTCAGGGCCCGCACGAAGGCCTGCGTCGTGGAGATCTCTCGGCCCTCGGCCGTCGGGTCCAGCACCGCCTTGAAGGTCTCGAGCGGCGGTACCTCGAGCGTCTCGTCGGCGAGCCGGCGGCGCTGCGGCAGGTAGCCTCCCAGCGCCTTGCGACGCTCGTGCATGTAGCGCATCTCGGGCGCGTCGTCGGCCGGCTTGAAGAATGGCAGCGCGTCGAGCTTGTCGTCGGGCACCGGGATGCGGAAGCGATCGCGGAAATCGCGGATCGCCTGCGTGTCGAGCTTCTTGAGCTGGTGCGCGGGGTTCTTGGCCTCGCCCATGCGACCCATCCCGTAGCCCTTGACCGTCTTGGCCAGCACCACCGTCGGCTGGCCCCGATGGTTGACCGCCGAATGGAAGGTCGCAAACACCTTGTGCGGATCGTGACCGCCGCGGTTCAGGCGCCAGATGTCGTCGTCGGTCATCCGCGACACCATCTCCAGCAGCTGCGGGTGCTTGCCGAAGAAGTGCTTGCGAACGAAGGCGCCGTTGTTGGCCTTGTAGGTCTGGTACTCGCCGTCGAGCGTCTCCTCCATCACGCGCTGCAGGATCCCGTCCTTGTCGCGCGCGAGCAGCGGATCCCAGTAGGAGCCCCAGATCAGCTTCAGCACGTTCCAGCCCGAGCCGCGGAACTCGCCCTCGAGCTCCTGGATGATCTTGCCATTGCCGCGCACCGGACCGTCGAGGCGCTGCAGGTTGCAGTTGACGACGAACACCAGGTTGTCGAGCTTCTCGCGCGCGGCCAGACCGATCGCGCCGAGCGACTCGGGCTCGTCCATCTCGCCGTCGCCGCAGAACACCCAGACCTTGCGGTTGGCGGTGTCGGCGATGCCACGCGCGTGCAGGTACTTGAGGAAGCGCGCCTGGTAGATCGCCATCAGCGGCCCCAGGCCCATCGACACGGTCGGGAACTGCCAGAAGTCCGGCATCAGCTTGGGATGCGGATAGGACGACAGGCCCTTGCCGTCGACCTCCTGGCGGAAGAAGGAGAGCTGCTCCTCGGTCAGGCGCCCTTCCAGGAAGGCCCGCCCGTAGAGGCCCGGCGCCGAATGGCCCTGGAAGTAGACGAGGTCGCCGCCGTGCCCCTCGTGCGGTGCATGCCAGAAGTGGTTCATGCCGGCGCCGATCATCGTCGCGAGCGACGCGAACGACGCGATGTGGCCGCCGAGATCGCCGCCGTCCGGCGGATCGAGCCGGTTGGCACGCACGACCATCGCCATCGCATTCCATCGGACGTAGGAGCGGATGCGCTCCTCGTACTCGGCGTTACCCGGGCTGCGCGCCTCGAGCTGGACTGGAATGGTGTTGATGTAGGCGGTGTTGGCCGAAAACGGGATGAAGGCGCCGCTGCGGCGAGCCTTCTCGATCAGGGTGCCCAGCAGGAAGTGCGCACGCTCGGGGCCTTCGCGGTCGATGACCGCCTCGAGCGCATCGAGCCATTCCTGGGTCTCGAGGGAATCGGGGTCGTTGGCCGCAGGGGCGTTGGGCACCGCTGACATGGGCTGTCTCCTCGTGGGATGGTTTCTGCCCATTCTAGAAAGCCGACCCGTGAAAGTCTAGAAAAAGTTTCGGATCGAGAAAGAGCATTTCATATCGTGGCAAGTTGATGATACCCACCCGAAGCCTGCGTCGACGGTGCCCTGCCCTCGCGAGCCGCCCGCAGGGCCGGTCGGGCGTTGGCCGTCCGCCGTGCCCGGCGCGCCACGCCCGCCCTCGACGAACGTGGCCACGGTGCTATACTCACCGGCTCAGCGCCCGTAGCTCAGTTGGATAGAGTACTTGGCTACGAACCAAGGGGTCGTGGGTTCGAATCCTGCCGGGCGCGCCACATCGAGTGCTTTGGTTTAATGCGCTTGCCATCCGAAAGGGGGCAGGCGCTTTTCTTTTGGGCGGCGCGGCGCCCCCGGGGAACAGCGCCCGGCGAAGAGGGTGATTCAGCCGATGGCTTCAGTCGCCCGCCCCGCCCGCCCCGCCTTCCCCGAGCGACGCTTCACCGCCTGACGGTACCTGCTGCCCGGGCCGGCGCTCGAGTAGCGTTCGGATCTGCGCCTGGGCGTCCGACAGCGTCGTGACGACGTGGGTTCTGGCGTCGAGTCCGATCCGCGACTTCGCCTCGCTCAGGTCGCCGGGCGCAGTCCACAGCCCCACGAGCAGCTCCAGCCCCGGAAACCGGCGACGCAGCCGCATGCGCAGGCGACGGGCATGCGCCACCGCGGCAGGAGGCGCGGCGGAGATGCAGACCACGTCGACATCGCGCTGCTCGACGTACGCGACCAACTCGCTGGCGCCGGCCGTTGCCGTGGCCGGGACGGTCTCCACGACGCAGCCATGGCTCTGCAGGACCTGCGCGAGCATCATCCCGGCCAACTCGTCCCCCTCGCCGTGAGCCGGCAGACACAGGACGCGAAGCCCTCGAGGACCGGTGGGATCGGTCAGGCCAGCATCGGCGCGCTCCCCGCGCGTCGGCTCCTGCTGGCGCTCGCCCCGTTCCTGGATCATGGCCTTCAGGGTCTGCAGGATGAACCGATGCCGGCCCTCGTCGATCTCGCCCCGACGCCAATGCGTTTCGGCGGAAGCCAGCGCCGGGATCAGCACCGTGTCGTAGACCTCGACGAGCGGCGTGTGCTCGAAGTGTTCGTCGAGCAGCTCGATCGCCTCTTCGTCGTCGCCGGCCAGGAGCCGCTGATACACGCGCCTCCTGGGCTCGAACACCGGCTTGTCACCGAGCAGTGTGTTCAGGAAGGACAGCTGGGGAACGTGCTTGCCGACCACCAGCAGGCACACGGTCAGGGGGGTCGCAAGCAGCAGTCCCACCACCCCCCACAACCAGGTCCAGAAGACCGCCGCCAGCAGCACGGCGACGGCGGACACGCCGGTGTTCTTGCCATAGAGCCAGGGCTCCAGCACGTTGTTGGTGAAGAGCTCCAGGAGCACGAACAACGCGATCGTGAGGCCGGGCGCGACCCAGTCGCCCGATATCGCCATCGACAGGCCAATCGGCATCGCAGCCGCCAGCCAAGGGCCGACGTAGGGAACGAACCGAAGGGTGGTGGCCAGGATTCCCCACAGGATTGGGTTGGGCACGCCGATCAGATAGAGCCCGCAACCGACGGCGGTGCCGAAGATGACATTGAGCAGGAACTCGGTCGCGAGGTACCGACTGACTCGCGCACCGGCGTCCTCCAGCACCTGGGTGGTCAGTGTCATCTCCCCTTGCCCGACCAGGAGGATGAACCGGTCGCGCAGGTCGTCGCGACGGATGAGGAAGAACACGACGAGAACGATCACCACTCCGATCGAGCCCAGTGCCTCGAGCACCGTGCCGAACAGGCTGCCGAAGACCTGCAACGGACTGGCCGGCGAGGCGACGATCCGGACTGAATAGGGCCATTCCCGGGTCCCCTGGGGCGCCTGCGCCACCTCGACCGGCGACAGGTTCTCGGTCATTCCCTGCGCGGTTCGCGTCAGCGTGCCCAGCGTGGCGCCGACGTACTGGTTGGCAGACTCGACCTTCGCTTTCAGGTTGCGCTCGTATTCGGGCATGCGCGGGGCGAGATCCGACACCTGGACCACGGCCATCCACGCTGCGCCGCCGAGCACCGTGAAGCCGACGAGCGCCGTCACGACCACGGCCGGGACACGGCCGAGCCGGTGCCGCTCGAGCCAGTCGCACACTGGGCTCAGCAGGAAGCTCAACAGCACGGCCAGCGTCATGGGCACCAGCACGCCCTTGGCGAGGTAGAGCGCAGCGACGACGACGGCGATCGCCGCCAGCATCCGGGCCGACCTGACCAGATGGTCGGCGGGTGCCATCAGATACGCCTGCTACCGGGCATCAGCGAGCCATCCCGGGCGCGCTTGGGCGGGCTCGACGGGAACGCGAGGCACACGAATCCGGGAAGCACCGCCGGGCGCTGCTCGCCCTGCACGGGCGGACGGCGCGCCCGCCCTGCATCGTCGGAGTCCGGTTCGAACGGTGCGGCGCGATCATCTCGACCCCTCTGAGCGTGACCGCTCGTCTAGCGCGTCGCGGTCGCAGGCCCGATCAGCTGCCGGGTACCCGGGTCTTGCCTCGCGAGACGCCCGGCTCAAGCAAGCGCCCGATTGCGAGCGCTTGCGAGCGCTTGCGAGAAAGCGTTCAGGACGCAAGGAGGCAGGCGCGACACCGGCACGCTGGCAGGCGGCCCCTTGCGGCAGGCCCGGCCGAACGGAGGCCGGAGCCCCGTGCCCCGGCCGCGCCTGCGCGGCGCGGCCGGGGCGGGAGCACCCGCGGGCGGGCGCGTCGGATCAGCCGAGCTCGATCGGCACGAAGAGCTGCTCGTTGTCGCGCTGGATCAGCACGGCGACCTGCTTCGGCTTGCCGGCGAGCACGGCCCGCACCGCCTCGACGCTATCGATCGGCTGGCCGTTGAGCGCCACCACCACGTCACCGGCGCGCACGCCGGCCCGGGCGGCAGGCCCCGCCGCTTCCTGCACGACCAATCCGTTCTCGAGGCCGGAGCGCCGCTTCTCGTCGGGCGACAGCGGCCTGACCGCGAGCCCGAGCGACCCGGACGGCGGCTCGGCGCCTGCGGCGGCCACGGGCGCGGCGTCGGCCTTGCCGAGCGTCACCTCGATGTCGCGGCTGCCCTTGTCGCGCCAGACGGTGAGCTTCACGGCCTGGCCCGGAGTGGCCATGCCGACACGGCTGGCGACGTCGCTGCCCGTGCGCACGGGCTCGCCGTCGATGCGCGTGATCACGTCGCCCGGCTTGAGGGTCGCCTTGTCGGCGGCACTGCCGCGGGTGACGCCGGAGACGAGCGCTCCATCAGGCGCCTGCAGGCCGAAGGACGTCGCCAGCGCGGGATTCAGATCCTGCAGCTGCACGCCGAGTCGCGCGTGCTCGACCTTGCCGTGGGCGACGATCTGGTCCTTCACCCGCATCGCGACGTCGATCGGAATGGCGAACGCAAGACCCTGGAATCCGCCGCTCCTCGAATAGATCTGAGAATTGATGCCGACGACGCGGCCGTTCGCATCAAACAGCGGCCCACCGGAGTTGCCCGGGTTGACGGCGGCGTCGGTCTGGATGAACGGCACGTGGCCCTCGCCCGGGAGCGATCGGCCCTTGGCGCTGACGATGCCCTGGGTGACCGACTGCTCGAGGCCGAACGGGGCGCCGATCGCCAGCACCGAATCGCCGACCTGGAGGTCGCGCTCCTTGCCGAGCGCGACGACCGGCAGGTTCTTGGCGTCGACCTTGAGCACCGCGACGTCGGTCGCCGTGTCGGAGCCGAGCACCTTCGCCCGGTACTCGCGGCGGTCGGAGAGCTTCACCGTCACCTCCCGGGCATTGCCCACCACGTGGGCATTCGTCAGGATCAGGCCATCGCCGCTGACGATGAAGCCCGACCCCTGACCGCCGGCCGGTGCGCCGCCGTCGGGGGCATTGCGGGGACCGGGCCGGCCGCGGAAGAACTCGGGCAAACCGTCCGGCGTGCGGCCACCGCCCGCCTCGCGGGTGCCCTGCACCATGATGGCCACGACGGCAGGACCGGACGTCTTGACGATGTCACGGTAGCTCGGGGCGGTCGACGACGTGGCGACGATCCGATCAGGCGATGCGGACGATGCGGGCGATGCGAGCGGTACGGCCTGCGGCGCGACGGCCGCGGCCGCGGCCACCGTTGCGGTGGGGCGCTGCAGCATGTCCATCGCGCCCAGCGCACCGACGCCGCCGACGACGATCAGTCCGGCGGCGAGGAAAGAGGCGGGAATCGGCTTGAGATTCATGGTGGCTCCTGGTCTGGGACCGCGTCGCGGGAATCGCTTCGCTCGACAGCCAGTCTCGGAGCGCGCGGTGAGCCCTCGGTTAGCGCTCGATTAGACGAACGTTAAGCGGACGGACCCGGCAGGACGACTTCGGCACGCAGCCCGCCCATGGGCGAATCGTCGAGGCGGACCTCGGCACCGTGCCGATCGCACAAGGCGCGGACGATCGCCAGGCCGAGGCCACTGCCAACGGTGGTATCGCCGCCGCGACGATGGAAACGCTCGAAGACCCGCGCGCGCTCCGCCTCGGGGATACCCGGCCCGGAGTCGTCGACGCGCAGCACGACGTCCCGGCCGGCTCCGGACACCTGCACGCGGACCCGGCCGCCTCGCCCGGCGTGGCGCACCGCGTTGTCGATCAGGTTGCGCGCCAGGATGCGCAAGGCCTCGGCATCGGCGTGTGCCCTCAGAGCCGGTGGCGCGTCGAACTCGAGGTCGACGCCACTGGCGACGGCCAGCGCGACCATGTCTGCGGTCGCCTGCCGCAGCGGCTCGACCGCATCGACGTCCTGCAACGTGCTCTCGGCGCCGCCCGGCTCCGCGCGTGCGAGGGTCAGCAACTGCTCGACCAGCCGCTGCATCCGTTCAGTGCCGTCGCCGAGCGCCCGCAGCGCCAGCGCTCGCGCCGCCTCGTCGGGCGCCCGACGCACCAGGTCCGTCTGGAGTCGGAGCGCCGTCAGGGGCGAGCGCAGTTCATGGGCGGCGTCGGCGACGAACGCACGCTGCGCGTCGAACGAGGCGCGCAGCCGGTCGAGCATCGCGTTGAGCGCGGTGCCGAGCGGCGCGAGCTCCGAGGGCAACCCGTCGAGCGGCAGCGGGGTCATCGACTCGGCGTGGCGGGCGCGGACCGCCGAGACGAGCTGTCGCAGCGGCGACAAGGACACGCCCACCAGCCATCTTGTCGCCAGCGCCACCAGCGGCGCCGCGATCAGCAGCGGCAGGACGCTGCGCCACGCGGCGCTGGCCGCCAGGCCGCGACGCACCGACAGCGGCTGCGCCACCTGGATCACGCCCCCGCGCGCCGTGGTGCTGAACACCCGCCAACGGCGAGCGTCGAACTCGACGTCGGCGAAGCCGAGCGTCGCCGATCGCGGCAGGCCGGCCCGGCGATGCGACGCGTAGACGAGCGCGCCGTCCCAGGTCCAGACTTGCACCAGGTAGTCGAGCGCCGGATCCTCGAGCGCGGCACGATCGTTCTCGGCGATCGCGCCCTGGTCGCGGAGCGACAGCGCGGTCTGTCGAAGCTGGTAGTCGAAGATGGCGTCGGCTTCGGCCAGCACGCTGCGATAGCTGACGATGGCGACGACGACCGCCGCAGCCGCCGCCAACGACAGCAGGAACAGCAGCAGGCGGCCGCGCAACGACGTCACGCCGACGCCTTCGGGGGACCGACGTAATAGCCGACGCCGCGCACGGTGTGGATGAATTCCTGACCGAACTTGCGGCGGAGCTGGTGGACGTAGACCGAGATGGCGTTGCTCTCCAGCTCCTCGCCCCATCCGTACAGCCGATCCTCCAGCTGGGCGCGCGACAGGATCGCCCCCGGACGCAGCATCAGCGCCTCGAGCACCGCGTACTCCCGAGCCGACAGCGCCATCGGGACGCCGTCGCGCCGCACTTCACGCGTGGCGGGATCGAGGGTCACGGCATCGACGGTCAGCGACGACGCCGCGCGCCCAGCATGGCGGCGGATCACCGCCCGCATCCGAGCCAGCAGCTCGTCGAGGTCGAAGGGCTTGACGACGTAGTCGTCGGCCCCCTCGTCCAGGCCGCGGACGCGACTGGCCGAGGTATCGCGCGCGGTCACCACGATCACCGGCGTGCGGTCGCCGCGAGCGCGCAAGGCCTGCAGGACCGAAATGCCGTCGCGCTGCGGCAGGCCCAGGTCGAGCAGCACGAGATCGAAGCGCTCGCTCGACAGCGCGGCATCGGCGGCTCGCCCGTCGCGTACCCAGTCGACCGCGTAGCCGGAGCCGCGCAGCGCGCTGCGCAGGCTTTCTCCGATCATCCGATCGTCCTCGACGAGCAGCAGCCGCATCCGTGGATCCTAACACCCCGCCGGTGTGGCGCAGGCAGGCGTCAACACAGCGTCCGCGCAGCGGGGTCGCGACCCGGCGCTCGTCCGCCCGAGCGCGGCGCGGCAGGGCCCGCGGGTCGCATCCGGCACGGACACACGGGCGAGCGACTCACGAAACGGATCCGGTCGCATCGAACCGAGCGCGACGTGCTCGTCGCCTGCTCCGGCGCCGGGCCAGACTTCGCGGGGGGGCATCGCCGGGGCCGGCTCGGGTACTTCGGCTTTCGCTGACGCGCGCGCGTCGCGACGGTGAACGGCCGGCCCGGCGGCCCGCTCCGGAAATCCGGCTGGCCGGGATCGGACGGGGCTAACGCCGCAGCAGCCGCGGGATCATCCGTCCGAGCACGTTGTCCTTGCGCACGACGAAGTGGTGGATGGCCGCCGCGACGTGTACGGCGATCAGCGCTGCGAGCGTCAGCGCCAGGACACGATGCACTGCGAACGCGACCTTGGCGGCGTCCTGGTCCGGCGCGACGACGCCAGGCAGCTTGAACAGCCCGAAGATGTCCAGCGCGGGAAACATCGAGATGCCGACGTAGCCCGCGACCGGCACGCCGATCAGCAGCAGGTACATCCCCCAGTGGCTCAGGTGACTGACGACCCGCTGCCAACCGGCGAGGCTAGGCTCGTCCGCCGGCGCGCCCCGGGTCATCCGGTGCCCAAGCCGCCAGAGCACGACCAGCAGGATCACCACGCCGCCGAACTTGTGGCTGCTGTAGAGCATCTCGGTCGTCGCGTCCCAGATGTTCAGCGTGCCGCCGCGATACGCCATATACAGGCCGACGGGCATCTGGACGGCTAGCAACAGCACGGTCAGCCAATGCAGGAGCCGCGCCGTGCGCCCGTACACCTCGACCCGCATCCCACCGCCTGCCAACCGATCCATGCCGCTCTCCTTGGTCCGTATGTGCCCGGCCCGGGCCCGGCGCGGCAGGCGCCACGAAGCCCGCCCCGGTCGCAGCCCAAATCCTCTCACACGCGACCCGCGCGCGCAGGCCGCGGCCGCGACCGCCTGCGCGCGGGTGAGTCTTGCGACTGCGGCACGGCGTCGCGCCGGATCGGCCAGCGCGGACGACGACATCGACGTCGTCGCAGGGCGTCGCGACCATCTCGCCGGAGAGATCCAGGAGCGGTACGGCATCGCGAAGGACGACGCGGAGAAGCAGCTGGCCGAGTGGGAACGCAAAGCCAGCGACTCATGGTTCACGAAGTCATAGCGACATCGTGGCGGCCAGCCCGGGCACGGCCCGGCTGCGACCGAAACAGGCCCACCCGGCCGAACCACAGTCAGCACCGGAGCAGGCCATGAGCCTCGGAACGATACTGTTGTTGTCCTGATCCTGATGCTGGTCGGCGTCATACCCACCTAGCCGCATAGCAAGAGCTGGGGCTATGCACCCAGCGGCTTGCTGGGACTCGTGGTGGTGATCGTCATCGTGCTCCTGCTCACCGGACGACCATAGGCAGCGCAGGGCCGGGGTCATGGGCGGCTCCTTCAGCGCAGGGAGTCGCTCGGGTACAGCCGCTCCATCCGGCGCAGCGCCGGCGTGGACTCGCCGCGCGTGACCACCCGGACGTCGAGGTCACGGTCGGCGACCAGGGCGAGCGCGCGGCGCATCGCATCATCGATCCAGCGGCTGTCGTTGCCGAAGGCGCCGCCACCGAGACGGGTGAGCGCGATCACCGGCGAGCCGCCGCGATCGGCATTCAGCACCCCGGCGAGCAGGGTCGCCTCGTAGGCAGCCTCCAGGACCAGCCGGGCGAAGCGCTCCCAGCGTTGCGACGGGATGCCCGAATACGCCACCGGCAGCGCGGAGCAGAACGCCTGCGACACGGTATGGCGGACCGGTCCGGGCGCGTCGGTGACCTCGACGTCCCAGTGCAGCCCGATCCGCAGGCGCGCGCGTAGCGCATCGCGGGCGGCTTCGTCGGCGTCGCCGAGGTGGCGCTCGATCGCGGCGAGCCCGTCCGGGGCGCACAGCGCGTAGCCATTGCGCATCGACCACAGCGCCGACACCGGCAGCCCGAGCGCGCCGGAAAGCGCCGCGCCCAGGTCCGCGAGGCCGTCGAGCTGCCTGTCGCGCGACTGACCGACCTGATCGCCGACCGGCACGAAGTAGTTCCGGTAGAGCGTGGCCGCGCCCGCGGCGATCGCGCAGGCGGGACCCTGCGTGTGATCGCCCTCGTAGCGGGTCACGCCGTCCTCGGGCACGACGTCCGGGCTGACCATCTCCAGCATGTTGAACTGCGAGGCGACCTGAAAGAGCGCCCCGGCGTGGTCGGGCAGAGCGTGCAGCGCACGGACGTCGGCGTAGAGCACCTGCAGCCGCAGCGAGCCGGCACGCGCACGGGTGGCCGCGACCCGCTGGCGCAGCTCGGCAAGCGACACCAGCTCCAGCTCGCCGATGCGGTGGCGCCGTCCGGTCACGCGCGATACCAGCTCGCGCCCCTCCACCGCCAGCTGCGAGCGCGTGGTGAGCGGGTCGGTCTCGGCGAATCCAGTCAGCTTCTCGAACCAGTTCAAGTCGGTGTCTCCTCGTTCATCCGTGGTCCGTGGAGCATGGCCCCGGGCAGGCCCACGACATGAGCCTGCCGGCGTGGCGCCGACGTCACGGACGATGCCACCAGCACACGCGGCGCTCGCCCGGCTGCGCGACACCCTGGGCAGTCGCGTGCTGCCGCCGCACCTGCTGCCGGGGCAGTTCACGCGGACGGCACTGCAGACGCTGGAGGGCGGATCATGGGCGTGCCGCTCGAGCAGCGCGCGCTCCGGCCCCGCCTGACGGAGGACGATTCGCTGGGGGCGGTCGGAGGGGCCTTCCAGGGCGGCCGGCAGCGGTCTGCCCAGCTGTACCGGGCAGCCGACGGCGTCTCGTTCGAGAAACCGCGGCGCTAGCGGTCGGCCGGAGACGGCGGGTGACCCCGGCGGATGCGCCGGGGCACGCACGCCGCGTCTACTTCATGGCCGCGAAACAGTACAGGAGCCCCTCGCCCCCGGTCGGCCGGATCTTGTCCATGCTGCAGCCGAGTGTCGGATGGGCCGAGTTCCAGGACGTGGCCCAGGGGCTGGTGGTGGGTCCCACGCGATCGTGGTGGCCGGTCATCGCCGACCCATCGGCCGTGCCCTTCGTCCAGTTCCCGCAGGTCATGTCCGGAAACGGGGGGCCGGGGAAGGCCGTGCCGTCGGGCCGCGAGCCGGTCAGGATGTCGTGCTTGTTGGGCTTCTCGGTGCGGCCGTTGACGAGTTGGCCCCGCTCGTCGAGCGTCGTCTCCTTCGTCAGATTGTTGGTCGCCGAGTGAAGGTCCTCGACGCTGCGCGCGACCACGACGCCCTTGGCGTTCTGCCAGGGGCCCGCGCCGATCCGGTCGCGTGCATTGACGACGTTGGTGTCGGACAGCGATGCGCCCTGCGTGCTCACATAGGCGCGCCACGGCTTGTCGCCGGCGCCGGCCGCCTTGGCGAGCGCCTGGCAGTGCTGGTCCGCGCCCGGGAGGCCACCGAGATCGCCGCCCTTGCCGGGGCCGACGCTGGTCACGAAGAAGGTCATGTCCGCGATGCCACCCGCCGACCCCGGCATGCCCATGCAGCCGGCAAGGGCCAGCAGGCCCCCTGCAGCCAGGATCGTCTTGCGTGCTGCTCGTTTCATTCAGATCTCCCGTCGACTCCTGCGAGCCGGTTCACGCGTCGCGCCCGCGGGCCGGACTACCCGGCAGCGGGGAGCAGCGTCCACCCAGTGTCCGAGTGTCCACGCGCCCGCATGATTTCGTCAATGTGTCGGGACCCGGGCTTTCCGGGCGCGCACTCGGACTCCCGCGGCGCGCGCCGGCGAGGATGTCGTCGGCACCGCGTGTCGTGGGACGCGGCCGGTCGGCCGACGCCGGGATCCGGCCGCGAGGCGTGGCGGCGCCGGAGGCCGCGCGCGCGACGCACGGCCCGGCCACTTTCCGGCTTGCCGGGGGCATGGCCATAATGCGCCCATGACACTCGCAGACACCGCCCGTGCACTCGAGCCCGAGATCCGCGCGCGCGCCGCCGAGATCGAGCAGGCTCGCGGCCTGCCGTCCGATCTCGTGCAGCGGCTCGCCGCGGCCGGGCTGTTCCGCTGCCTGCTGCCGGGCAGCCTGGGCGGGCTGGAGCTCGACCCGCAGGCGGCGCTCGACGCGATGGCGGCGATCGGGCATGCGGACGCCTCCGCCGGCTGGTGCGTGATGATCGGCGCCACCGCGGGGATGACGGCAGCGTGGCTGCCGTCCGCGGTCGCCGCCGAGATCCACGCCGGGCCGGACACCGTGACCGGCGGCGTGTTCGCGCCAATGGGCCGGGCGGTCGTCGAGGGCGACCACTTCGTCGTCGACGGGCGCTGGCAGTGGTTCAGCGGCCATGCGCACTGCAGCTGGCTCGCGGGGGGCTGCGTGGTGCTGGAGGACGGCCGGCCCCGGCTGCGCGCCAACGGCAGCCCCGATTCGAGGATGGTCTTCTTCCCGGCACGGGACGCACGGCGCCTGGACGGCTGGCACGTGAGCGGGCTGGCGGGCACCGGCAGCGGCGAGGTCGAGGTCGGCGGGCTGCGCGTGCCACGGGACCGCTCGGTCTCGATCGTGGACGACGCGCCGCGCCACGACGGGCCGCTCTACCGTATGCCGCCGTTCGGGCTGCTCGCGCAGGGCATCGCCGCGGTCATGCTCGGCAACGCCCGGGCGGCCGTCGAGGATCTGGCGGTGCTGGCCGGCGCCAAGCAGCCCCAGGGCAGCCGGCGCACCCTCGCCGAGCGGGCCACCGCGCAGGCGAGCCTCGCGCAGGCCGAGGCGGCGCTGCGCTCGGCCGGCGCCTACTGCGCGGAGGCGGTCGGCGCGGCCTGGCGCGAGGCCTGCGCGGGCGACGCGCCCGGTCTGCGGACCCGGGCCGACCTGAGGCTGTCGGCGACCCATGCGACGCGCACCGCGGCCGACGTCGCCCGCAGCATGTACGACATCGGCGGCGGGTCGGCGGTGTTCCTGTCGAACCCCCTGCAGCGCCGGTTCCGCGATGCCCACGTCGGCACCCAGCATGCGATGGTGGCGCCGGCCACCTGGGAGCTCGCCGGTCGGGTGCTGATGGGCCTGCCGACGGACGCGACCCTGCTCTGAGCCGACCCGCCGGCCGGCGGAGCGGCCTGGCGATTTACCCGTCCGTCGACTGCGTGCTACCGTTGATGCGCACCCGACCCGCGGGGCGGCACGGCTGGAGCGGTACTTGGGACACCTCGACTCGATCGATGCGGACGGCGCGCACTGCGCGCGGCGGAACGCGCGCGGAGCGACCTGACGTGGCGCGACGCCCGCTCTACAGCCGCTCGCCCGGCGTGCCCCGCAACGACCGCGCCGCGGGCGCCCAGCTGACAGGAGCGCCTGCCGACCCCCGCAGCGCCCCGACCGGCCCCCCGGCCCGACCGGCGAGCGCCCGCGCCGGCGCCGGCGCGAGGCCAGCCTCGCCGTGGGCCCGGCCCGAATCCGGCGCGCGCCCCGCCTCGCCCCCACCCGCGCCAGTCGCGCCGCCGCCCGGACGCCTGGCACGCCTGCGCGCGGCGCTGCGCCGCTTCGACCGACCGTTGCTGGTGGCGCTCGGGGTCGTCGCCGCGCTCTCCGGGATGGCGCTGCAGCGCGGCATGAGCCCGCCGGGCCAGCGCGCGCTGACCCAGGAGGACATCGATGCGGCGGTGCTGCGCACGCTCGAGACGCAGCCGCTGCCGTCCCAGGCCGCCAAGGCCTGGGAGGTGATCCGCCCGTCGGTGGTCAGGGTCCGGCGCATCGGCCCGGTGGACAAGGACGGCAAGCCCGGCGAGGACGTGGGCGTCGGCAGCGGCGTGGTCGTCGTGGACTCCGGCCTGATCCTGACCAACCTGCACGTGGTGGCCGGCGCCGACTCGATCAAGATCGTCTTCGCCGACGGCCTCGAGTCGGACGCCGTGATGGTGCAGGCCCAGCCCGAGCAGGACCTCGCGGTGCTGCAGGCCAAGACGCTGCCGGACGACCTGCAGGCGGCGACGCTCAAGTCCACCGCCGATCTGCGCCCGGGCGACGTCGTGGTAGCCGTCGGCTTTCCCTTCGGCATCGGCCCGTCGGTGACCGCGGGCGTCGTCTCGGGCCTCAAGCGCGAATTCCGCTCCCCCGAAGGCCAGCGCCTGCTGACCAACCTGATCCAGTTCGACGCCGCGGCCAACCCGGGCAGCTCGGGCGGCCCGCTGGTGACGCCCGAAGGCGAGGTGGTCGGCATCGTGACCGCGGTGCTGAACCCGACCGAGCAACGCGTCTTCATCGGGATCGGCTTCGCGGTCCCCATCGAGAGCGCGGCTGCCGGCGCCGGCATGTCGCCCTTCTGAACGCCCCCCTCCTCCCACCGACCGCAGCCCATCCCCGGAACGCATGAACGACACCCCTCCCCCCGGCTCCGACGTCTCCGCGCTGATGGAGCGCATCCTGTTCGAGGTGAAGAAGGTCGTGGTCGGCCAGGACCACTTCCTCGAGCGGGTCCTGGTGGCGATCCTCGCGCAGGGGCACCTGCTGGTCGAGGGCGTGCCCGGCCTCGCCAAGACCCTGACGGTCAAGACGCTTGCGACCACCATCCGTGGTCACTTCCGGCGGATCCAGTTCACGCCCGACCTGGTGCCGGCCGATCTGGTCGGGACGCGCGTGTACAGCCAGAAGACCGGCGAGTTCAGCACGTCGCTCGGGCCGGTGTTCACCAACCTGCTGCTCGCCGACGAGATCAACCGCGCGCCCGCCAAGGTGCAGAGTGCGCTGCTCGAGGTCATGCAGGAGCGGCAGGTGACGATCGCGGGCGAGACGCATCGGGTGCCCGACACCTTCCTGGTGATGGCCACCCAGAACCCCATCGAGACCGAGGGCACCTACCCGCTGCCCGAGGCGCAGGTGGACCGGTTCATGATGAAGGTACTGGTGGGTTACCCGAGCGAGGAGGAGGAGTTCGTGATCGTGGAGCGCGTGACCGGCCCGCCGATCTCGGTGGCCGCGGTGGCGACCACCGAAGAGCTGAGCCTGCTGCAGCGCGAATGCCGGCGCGGCTACGTGGACCCCTCGCTGATGCAGTACGCGGTCAAGCTGGTGTCGGCCACCCGCGAGCCCGAGCGCCACGGCGTCAAGGACATGGCCCGATTCCTCACCTACGGCGCGAGCCCGCGTGCCTCGATCGCGCTCGTCGAGGGCGCCCGCGCGCTTGCCTTCCTGCGCGGACGGCGCTACGCGCTGCCCGAGGACGTGGCCGACATCGCCTCCGACGTGCTGCGCCACCGGCTGGTGCTGTCGTACGAGGCGCTGGCCGAGGGCCTGAGCGCCGACCGCATCGTGCAGCGGATCATGCAGACCGTGCCGCAGCCGGCCCGCCCCCTGCAGACGCATGTCGATCTCCAAGCGCAATCCTGAGGCGCTGCTGCAGCGGCTCGAGTGGACGGTGATCCGTCGGCTCGACGGGCTGCTGCACGGCGACTACCGGACCCTGTTCCGCGGCTCCGGGCTCGATCTCGCCGACCTGCGCGAATACCAGTTCAACGACGACGTCCGGCGCATCGACTGGAACGTCACCGCGCGCATGGACACGCCGCACGTGCGGGAGTATCACGAGGACCGCGAGGTCTCGGCCTGGTTCCTGATCGACCTGAGCGGCTCGGTGGGCTTCGGCTCGGGCGCGCAGACCAAGCGCACGGTCGCGGTGGACTTCGTCACGGTGATCGCCCGGCTGCTCAGCGGCCACGGCAACGCGGTCGGCGCGATGTGCTACGGCGATCGCGTCGACACCATGATCCCGGCGCGCACTGGCCGGCGCCACCTGCTGTACATCGTCTCGCACCTCGAGAACCGGCCCGAGACGGGCACCTCCGCCGAGACCGACCTGTCGGCGCTGCTGCATGCGGGCGCCGAGACCATCCGCCGCCGCTCGCTGGTCTTCGTGGTGTCCGACTTCATCAGCAAGCCGGGCTGGGACGCGGCGCTCGCGAGGCTCGCGCGGCGCCACGAGGTGGTCGCCCTGCGCATCCATGATCCGCTCGAGTCGCAGCTGCCCGACCTGGGGCTGCTGGTGGTGCAGGACGCCGAGACCGGCGAGCAGGTCATGGTCGACACGCACGACCGCGGCTTCCGGGACCGATTCGCGGCCGCTGCCACCCGCCGCGAGAACGCCCTGCGCGAGGGCTTCGCACGCGCGGGGGTCGACACGCTGGAGCTGTCCACCGAGGACGACCTGGCCGACACCATCCTGCGCTTCGCCGACCTGCGCAAGCAGCGCAGCCGGCTGGCCGGCGGGGCGGCATCGATGCCGGGCCACCTGTCGGCCGCGGCCGCCGGCGCGGGGGGGTCGCGGCCATGACCTTCGTCTGGCCCCAGATGCTGCTCGGGCTCTTGCTGGTCCCGCTGCTGGCGGGGCTGTACGTGTTCTGGGCCCGACGCCGTGCCGCCCGCCACCGGCTGCTGGGCGGGCTGGCCCGCTCGGCGGGCCCCGGCGGCGGACGGCTGCGCCACCTGCCGCCGGCGCTGCTCCTGCTGGCGATCGCGCTGCTGCTGGTATCGGTCGGACGCCCGGCGGCGGTGGTCACGATGCCGAGCCGGCACGAGGTGGTGATCCTCGCGATCGACGTGTCGGGCAGCATGCGTGCCACCGATGTCAAGCCGACCCGGCTCGCCGCGGCCCAGGAGGCCGCCCGCGCCTTCGTGGCCGAGCAGCCGCGCACCACCCGGGTGGGCATCGTGAGCTTCGCGGGCGTGGCCTCTCTGGTGCTTCCACCGACCGACGACCGGGAGGAGGTGCTGCAGGCCATCGACCGGTTCCAGCCGCAGCGCGGCACGGCGATCGGCAGCGCGATCGTCGTGTCGCTGGCGACCCTGTTCCCGGGTGCGGGCATCGACCTTCGCTCGGTCGGGCGCCGCGACGGCACGCCGGGCGCCGACCCTACCCGCGAGGGCCAGCGCGACGCCGCCCGTCCCAGGCCCGGGGAGCGCCCCAAGGAGGCGTTCGTGCCGGTCCCCGCAGGCTCCTACGACGCGGGGGTGGTCGTGCTGCTGTCGGACGGGCAGTCCACCACCGGCCCGGACCCGATCGCGGCGTCCCGGCTCGCCGCCGAGCGCGGCGTGCGTGTCTACACCGTCGGCATCGGCACCGCCAAGGGCGAGGTGCTGCGCACCGACGGCTGGTCGATGCGGGTGGCGCTCGACGAGACGGCCCTGAAGACGGTCGCCGACGTGACCCGCGGCGAGTACTTCTTCGCGGGAAACGCAGAGGAGCTCAAGCGCATCTACGCAACGATGAACAGCCGCTTCGTGATGGAGCGCAAGGAGCTCGAGATCGGCGCCTTCTTCGCGGCCGCGGCCGCCCTCCTCGCGCTGCTCGCGGCCGGCCTGTCCGTAAGCTGGTACGGCCGCGTGCTCTGAGCCGAGCGCGGCAACGGGCCGCCGCCCGGCGCCTGCGCGGCACGCTCCTGCCGTCCGGACCCGCCGCAGCCACGCGCCGCGGACCCTCAGCCGACCTTGCGCACGAACGACGCCCGCTGCACGTCGGACATCCACGCCAGGCTCTCGCCCGGCGCGCCCCCCGACACGCTCGCGACCACCGCGTCGTAGATCTGCACCCTCTGGTAGGAAACACAGGATTGGTTTTCAGAACACCCCACCCTGACTTAGGACACCGACATGCCCCTCTTGCCCGTCACGGCCACAACGGCAGCCATCCTCGGATTGATCTTCTTTCGGCTCTCCTTGAACGCGATCAAGCTCCGGCGTCAGTACAAAGTAGGCCTGGGCAGCGGCGGCCACGACGACCTGGAACGCGCCATCCGTGCCCAAGGCAACTTCGCGGAATACGTGCCGATCAGCCTGATCCTGATCGCCTGCCTGGAGCTCAACAGTGCGCCCTGGTGGCTGGTCGGTGCTTGCGCACTTGCGCTCATCGTGGGACGACTCTTCCATGCCAAAGGCATTCGGGAGTTGCCGCCCCGTTTCGGCAACCGGGTGCTCGGCATGAAATTCACCCTGTTCAACCTGATCGCCCTGGCTGTGCTGAACCTTGCTTGGGTCGGCCTGAGATTGCTGGGCTGAGCAATGAGCAACCAGGCGCCGGCGGTGACGGGGTGGCGCTGCGCGCCGTTCCCGCGCGACATGCATCGCATCAGCCTCGACCGCTGGATCGAGTGTCAGTAGGAACCCAATACCCGCCAGCCCACGGTGCGTGAGGACCTTCTGGATCGCCGCCCCTCGATCGCACGCAGATCTGTCATCAGGGCATGCGAGCATGTTCATCGGGATGACACAAGCTCTGTATCAGCGCCTCGAGCACCACGCGGCCGAGATGGACGATCAACCGATCACCTTCGGCGCCTTGGCGCAGGCGCACGGGCCTGCGCTGCCGGGCTCGCTGCTGGTCCTGGTGTCCGCGCCCTGCGCCTTGCCGATTCCGGGCGTCGGTAACGTGCTGGGCGTCACGATGATGATCATGGCGCTGGCCATGTGGCGCGGCGAGGACTGGACGGTCCTGCCCTCGCGCTTGGCGCGTCTGGAGATGTCCGCGCGTGCGGCGCGATGGGTGTTGCGACTGTTGGCCCGCGTCTATCGGCTGGCCGGGCGCTGGTCGCGCGAACGCCTTTGCCATCTGACGGTGCTGCAGCGCCGCACCTGGCTGGCGCCCAAGGTGGCGCTGATGGGTGCTGTGATCTTCCTGCCTTTGCCTTTCGGCAACGTCCTCCCGGCGCTGGCGGTCGTGGTGCTGGGCGTCGGCATCGCGTTCCGTGACGGCCTGGCAGTGTTGTTCGCCGTCGGCCTGGCGCTGGCGTCCGTAGCCTATGCCGCTACGATGGCTGCGGGTGCGTGGGCCTGGATCATCGAGCCGCTGATCATCTGGAGCCGACTCGCGGCGTAGGCTGGCTGCGTGCGCAAGACCTGCCCGAGCGGCCTACATGTCCACGAGCTCGGCAACTGTCTGCGTTGGACACGGCCACAAGGCCAGAAGACATGAACCGTCCCGGGTGGGACTGGCATCCCCTCAAGGGCGGCCCCTCCGGCCACTGGTCAGTCAGCGTGAACGGCAACTGGCGCCTGACTTTTGCTTTTGAAAACGGCGATGCGATCCTGGTGGACCATCAGGATTACCACTGAGGTGTTTATGAGTTCGATGTTCAACCCACCCCACCCTGGCCTCACTTTGAGGGACGACATCCTGCCTGCCTTGGATCTGCAGGTGGGCGAAGCAGCTGCCCAGTTGGGCGTCGACCGGACGACTTTGTCCAAGCTAGTCAATGGGCGGGCTGCGATCAGCGCTTCAATGGCACTGCGCATTGAGCGTTGGCTGGGGCGCGACCATGGCGGGGCGGCTAAGGTGAGGCTGCCTCAGCAGGCTGCATACGATCTCTGGCAAGCACGGGTCGCAGCGAAGGCCAGCATGACCCTTTCGGGCATCAAGGCACTGAGGCTTCAACGGCATGACTAGGGAGCAGGACTCCGCGGATGCAGCCGCCACCCCGGCGCTGCTCCTTTGGTCGCGCCTTGTTCAAGGCGCAGCGGCTGTCGTCATCGTCCTGAGCTTGATATTGCTGTTGTCGCCACGCCTCGGGGAAGCACTCTTCAATCTGGTCTACTTCCACCAGTTGTCCATCCCGGTTGAAGTGCCGAGACAGGCACATGGCTACATTTGGTTTGCCAACGGCATCATCGGCGCCGTGATGGCGGGCTGGATGATCTGCATCATCCTGTTGGCCAGGGGCCCGTTCCTCGAAGGCCGGCTGCACGCCTGGAACAGCATCGCGATTCCACTGGCCAGTTGGTTTCTGATCGACACGGCGTTTTCAATCGCCCATGGCGTCTGGGGCAATGTGTTGCTCAATACGGCAACTGGGCTGATGTTCGGTATTCCCTTGCTCTTTTCGCGCCGGCACTTCATCGCCAAGCACTGATTTCGTGGTCGGGGTTCCGGGAGCAAAAGCCTGCGGTTGGTCACCGGCATCGCCACAAACAGCGTTCAATCGGCGGTACGTCTTGACAATCGACTTTCCAATTCGTTCAGTCAATTGGTTCTGAGCAGAACACCGCCTCAATCTGGGGGAAGGCCCTCTGCCGAGGCAGTTTTTTCAAGATCACGTTGCGATCCGATCGAAAAACATCAATCAAATCAATGTTTTACAACTCATTATTTGAAGTACTGAAGGTTGTGAAGAATCTTCTGGCGGGCCAGAACACATTGCTCCACTAACTCGCTCAGTTTTCAGGCCCCCTGTTTTTGGTGGGGTCGGGGATTCGGACTCACAAGCGGCTACAAGCCGAGCTTGACGAGAATGTCTCCCATGGGATACGGTTTGGCATGATTCAGATCCAGCAGACTGAAGCCTACGGCAAATGGTTCGCTGGTCTGCGAGACCGAGTCGCCCGCGCTCGCATTGACATCCGCATCCGGCGCCTGTCACTCGGGAACGCCGGGGACGCCAAGCCCGTTGGCGATGGCGTGTCGGAACTGAGAGTTGATCACGGGCCTGGATACCGGGTCTATTTCATCCAGCGCGGCGAAGTCGTGATCGTCTTGCTGGCCGGAGGCGACAAGTCCACACAAGACAAAGACATTCGCAACGCCAAGGCTGCGGCAAACGATCTGAAGGAGTGAAGACCATGCCCAAAACCAAGACCCGAGTCTGGGATCCTGCCGAGCATCTCGTCACCAAAGAGGACATGGCAGCCTATCTGGAAGCGGCGCTTCAAGAGGGGGACGCTGCACTGATTGCCGCTGCGCTCGGCGATATTGCGCGCGCCAAAGGCATGAGTCAGATTGCCCGCGATGCGGGGTTGGGCCGAGAGAGCCTCTACAAAGCTCTCTCGGCTGACGGCAACCCCGAGCTCGCGACGATCATGAAGGTCATCGCGGCACTGGGGTTGCAGTTACATGCGTCTCCATCGAGTACTGCTGCATGACGACCACGAACATGATAGGTGCATCATGAAGAGTTACTACAAGCGAATCAAACCCACTGGGACCTCGAGGTTGTTACAGCCGCCCGGGCCGAATCCAGCGGTGATCCGCACCTTGCGTTTCGGCACTTGGAGCGTGCGCATATCCTTGGGCAGAACTCAACCTGGCTGCACACCCAAACACATATCCTGATGATGCGCTGGGGATTGCGACAGCCGAGCAGCAGGGAGGTCGCTGGGCAACTTTTCCGTATCTTCGGCGCCGCCACAAGAACCGCCTTTGGCTTGGTTCCGGCGGGCAACACCGGGGGAGCCAACGTCAGCCCCTTCCGGACATTGCCGATCCCTGCCGATCTGCAGATACTCATGAGGGCCGCACAAGCTTCTGGTCAGGAGGTTCTGAGACGAAACGGGGTTTGACACGGATTTCGGGGATGGGTGGCCATGGGGTCAGTCAGGAGCCCATAGAGAAAAGCCCCGCGTGTTGCGGGGCTCTTGGCGCTTGACAACCCGACTGAGCGAGCTAGCAGGCCTTGTTCTGGCGGAGTCGGAGGGATTCGAACCCTCGATGCGCTTTTGGCACATACTCCCTTAGCAGGGGAGCACCTTCGGCCTCTCGGTCACGACTCCGTACCGCTGAATCTTACCATGCAGCCCCGGGCGCACTGCCCGACCGCGGGGCTGCCGAGACCGGCCTGCCGACCTCAGGCGGCCTGCTCGAGGTCGAACGCCTTGTGCAGCGCCCGCACCGCGAGCTCCAGGTACTTGTCCTCGATCACCACCGAGATCTTGATCTCGCTGGTCGAGATCATCTGGATGTTGATCCCCTCCTCGGCCAGCGTGCGGAACATCCGGCTCGCGATGCCCACGTGCGAGCGCATGCCGATGCCCACGACCGACACCTTGGCGATCTTGGGGTCGCCGATGATCCGGCCAGCCTTGACGGTGTCCTTGACCTTGCCCTCCAGCACCTCGAGCGCCTTCTGGTACTCGGCGCGGCTGACCGTGAACGAGAAGTCGGTGCTGCCATCGACGCTCTGGTTCTGAATGATCATGTCGACGTCGACGTTGGCCTCGGCCACCGGCCCCAGGATCTGGTAGGCGATGCCCGGACGGTCGGGCACGTTCATGACGGTGATCTTGGCCTCGTCGCGCGCAAACGCGATGCCGGAAATGACTGCCTGTTCCATGCTCTGGTCTTCCTCGAACGTGATCAGCGTGCCGGACTTCATCTCGTCGGCCAAGGGCATGTCCGGCGGGGTCAGGCTGGACAGCACGCGGGTCTTGACCTTGTACTTGCCGGCGAACTCCACCGAGCGGATCTGCAGCACCTTGGAGCCGAGGCTCGCCATCTCGAGCATCTCCTCGAAGGTGATGCGCTCGAGCCGCCTCGCCTCGGGGACGATCCGCGGGTCGGTGGTGTAGACGCCGTCGACGTCGGTGTAGATCAGGCACTCGTCGGCGCCCATCGCCGCCGCCACCGCCACCGCCGAGGTGTCGGAGCCGCCGCGCCCCAGCGTGGTGATGTTGCCCTGTGGATCGACGCCCTGGAAGCCGGTCACCACCACCACCCGCCCGGCATCGAGATCGGCACGCACGCGGGTGTCGTCGATCTGGGTGATGCGCGCCTTGGTGAACGCGTCGTCGGTACGCACCGGGACCTGCCAGCCGGCGTAGCTGACGGCGTCGAGCCCGATCGCCTTGAGCGCCATCGCGAGCAGGCCCACCGAGACCTGCTCGCCGGTGGAGGCGATCATGTCGAGCTCGCGCGGGTCGGGCTGCGGCTGGATGTCGCGGGCGAGTGCGATCAGTCGGTTGGTCTCGCCGGACATCGCGGACGGCACCACGACCAGGCGATGCCCGGCGCGATGCCACTTGGCAACCCGCTGGGCGACGTTCTTGATGCGCTCGACCGAGCCCATCGAGGTGCCGCCGTACTTGTGAACGATCAGGGCCATGACGAGGACGGTCCGTCAGCAGGGAACCCGCGATTATAGCGGCGGGCGCGGCTCATTGTGCATTGCACAAAACAGCCGGCGTGGGTCGTCGGCCCGCGTCGGACGCCACCCGACCTGGATGCCGGGCGAGGCCGAGGGCCAGCGGGCATCGCGATCGGGGCCGAAGGGCGCGACCATCAGCAGCCGCCCCTCGACGCTGACCGAGGGCATGGCGCGGCGCAGCCACGCCGGCAGCCCGCTCTCCTGCCACAGGTTCTTGAGCGTGCGCGACGGCGCGCCGGCGAGCGTGCGCAGGCGGGCGGACGACGACGCGGGCGCCACCTCCAGCGCCTGCGCGCGCAGCCAGGGATCGGGCAGGCCCTGCGCCACCCGACCGAACTCGATGCGCCCTGCGCCGGGCAGCACGATCGCGTCCTCGCCCCGCCAGCGCAACGTGACCGGCGCGAGCGGCGCGGGAACGGCGTCCTCGCGCAAGGCGAAGAGGCGGTCGCGGTAGCGCAGCAGCCGCCAGCCGTCGTGGCCGACGTCGCCCTGCGCGCCCTGCCCCAGCACCAGCTGCGCGCGCAACGCATCGAGCTTGGCGCGCGTGGGCGGCCGCGCGCCCAGGCCCACCAGCCAGGCGCGCAGCGCCGCGGCCTGGCGCGCGGCGGGGAGCGCCGCGAGCGCGGGCCGGTGCAGGCTCGCCGCGCCGCCCGCATCCTGCGGGCGCCGCGCGCGCGCGAGGTCTTCGGCGGCCAGTGCGTCTAGCGTGGCGCGCGCCTGCGCCAGCAGCGCGATGGTGTCGGGCAGCTGGGCCGACAGCTCGGGCAGCACCGCGCGGATCGTCGGCAGCAGCCTATGGCGCACCGCGTTGCGCGCGAGCGAGTCGTCGGCGTTGCTGGGGTCCTCGATCCACGCGATGCCGTGGGCCAGCGCGTAGGCGTGCAGCGCCTCGCGCGTGACCGGGAGCAGCGGGCGCAGCAGCGTCACACCCTCGCGCGTGTCGCGCGCGGCGATGCCGGTGAGCCCGTCGAGGCCGCAGCCGCGCGCCAGCGCGAGCAGCACGGTCTCGAGCTGGTCGTCGGCGTGGTGGGCGGTGACCAGCACCGCCGCGTGCGCGTCGCGGGCCGCCCGCAGCAGCAGCCGGTAGCGCTCGCCGCGCGCCCACTGCTCGACGCTGTCGTTGCGCGCGGGCGCGCCCTGCGCGCGTAGCGCGCCGAACCCGACGCCGAGCGCGGCGGCCTGCGCGGCGCAGTGGCCGACCCAGCCGTCGGCCGCCGGCTGCAGGCCGTGGTGCACGTGCAGCGCGAGCACGCGCGAGGGGCCCGCAAGGCGCGCCACTGCGTGCAGCAGCACCGAGGAGTCCAGCCCGCCGCTGAACGCGACCGCGATCGGGCCGGCAGGGTCCGTCAGCGCCGGAAGGTCGGCCGGACTGTCGTCGGGGTCGAGGGGGCCTGGCGCGACGGGACGACCGGGCGCGGCGAGCGCTGCGCCGACTGCGTCGTCAACCGATCTCCTTGACCTTGCCATACGCCATGATGCGCTGCTGGCGCAGCTTGACCAGATCGTCGGCGCTGACGTTCTGGAACTGGCGCAGCGCCTCGCCGAGCGCGCGCTTGAGCAGCTGCGACATCTGCACCACGTCCCGGTGGGCGCCGCCGAGCGGCTCGGAGACGATGCGGTCGATCAGGCCCAGCGCCTTGAGGCGGTGGGCGGTGATGCCCAGCGTCTCCGCGGCCTCGGGCGCCTTCTCGGCGCTCTTCCACAGGATCGCCGCGCAGCCCTCGGGCGAGATCACCGAGTAGATCGAGTACTGCAGCATCAGCACGCAGTCGGCGACCGCGATCGCGAGCGCACCGCCCGATCCGCCCTCGCCGATGATGGTGGTGACGATCGGCACGCGCAGCTCGGCCATCGCGAACAGGTTGCGTCCGATCGCCTCCGACTGGCCACGCTCCTCGGCGCCGATGCCCGGGAAGGCGCCCGGCGTGTCGACGAAGGTCATCACCGGCAGGCCGAACTTCTCGGCGGTGCGCATCAGGCGCAGCGCCTTGCGGTAGCCCTCGGGCCGCGGCATGCCGAAGTTGCGGATGCCGCGCTCCTTGGTGTCGCGCCCCTTCTGGTGGCCGATCACCATCACCGGCTGGCCGTTGAAGCGCGCAAGGCCCCCCACGATCGCCATGTCGTCGGCGTAGCTGCGATCGCCGTGCAGCTCATGGAAGTCGGTGAACATCGAGGCGACGTAGTCGAGCGTGTAGGGCCGCTGCGGGTGGCGCGCCACCAGGGCGACCTGCCACGGCGACAGCTTGGCGTAGGTGTCCTTGATCAGCGACTGGCTCTTCTTCTGGAGCCGCTGGATCTCGTCGGCGATGTCCACCGCAGAATCGTCCTGCACGAACCGCAGCTCGTCGATCTTCGCCTCGAGCTCGGCGATCGGCTGCTCGAAATCCAGGAAGGTGGTCTTCATGTGTCGTTCAGTACTCCACCGGCAGGGGATCGAGGCTGCGCCACAGGTACCAGGTGGCCACCGTTCGCCACGGTTGCCAACGGGCGCCGATCGCTGCCGCCTCGGCCTTCGAGACCGGTCGACCTTCGTTGTAGTTGACCGAGATCGCCTTGATGAGACCCAGGTCGTCCAGGGGGAAGACATCGGGCCGCAGCAGATTGAAGATCAGGAACATCTCCGCTGTCCAGCGCCCGATGCCACGGACTTTCACGAGTTCGGCGATCACGGCCTCGTCGTCGAGCGCCGGCCAGTGGCTCGGATCGACCTCGGCACTGGCGAAACGAACCGCCAGGTCGCGCACGTACTCCGCCTTGCGGCCCGAGAGCCCGGCGCGGGTCATCGTGCTCAGTCGCATCCGCGCAACACGTTCGGGCACCATCGTGCCCGCCGCCTTCTCGAACCGAAGCCACACGGACTGGGCGGCCTTGACCGAGATCTGCTGGCCGACGATGGACCGGGCGAGCGTGGTGAAGGGATCGCCGCGCGAGCTCAGGTGCCCGTTGCCTTGCCAGGCGCGGATCACCGAGGCCATCACCGGGTCGGTGGCCGCGAGCGCCGCGCCCGCCTCGTGCCAGTAGTGGGGAGAGGTGCCGGGCGGCGCGACGGGCAGCGCCTGCGCGGCGGGCAGGCCGGGGGATCGGGGGGGCGGCGCCTGCGGTGTCGGGGGCACGGCGTCAGGCCCGGCGCCAGCGGGTGCCAGCGGGGCCATCCTCGAGCACGACGCCGCCCGCGAGCAGCTCGGCGCGGATGCGATCGGCCTCGGCGAACTGGCGGGCCTTCTTGGCATCGGTGCGCCGGGCGACCAGCGCGTCGATGTCGGCATCGGCCATGCCCTGCGTGGCGGCGTCGGTGCCGCGCAAGCCGCCGTGCAGCACCGCGGCGCGCGGCTGGCCCAGCAGCCCCAGCAGTCCAGCGAGCGCGCGCAGCTGGCGCTCGACCGCGGGGTCCCGCGAGCGGTTGAGCTCGCCGGCGAGGTCGAACAGCACCGACATGGCGATCGGGGTGTTGAAGTCGTCGTCCATCGCCTCGCGAAAGCGCTGCGCCTCGGGACGCGCCCAGTCGGGCTCGCCGGCAGGCTGCCCGCCTGCCTCGGGCGACAGCGCGGTGTACAGGCGCAGCAGGCTCGCGCGGGCATCCTCGAGATGCGCGTCGGAGTAGTTGAGCTGGCTGCGATACTGCGCGCGCAGGATGAACAGGCGCATCACCTCCGGGTCGAACTTGCGCAGCACCTCCCGGATCGTGAAGAAGTTGCCGAGCGACTTGGACATCTTCTCGTCGTCGACGCGCACGAAGCCGTTGTGCATCCAGTAGCGCACGAAGGTGCCGCCGTGAGCGCCCTCGCTCTGCGCGATCTCGTTCTCGTGGTGCGGGAACTGCAGGTCGGCGCCGCCGCCGTGGATGTCGAGCGTGTGCCCGAGCAACGCGGTGGCCATCGCCGAGCACTCGATGTGCCAGCCCGGGCGCCCGGCGCCGAAGCTGGAGGCCCACTGCGCCTCGGCGGGCTCGTCCGGCTTGGCCGCCTTCCAGAGCACGAAGTCGAGCGGGTCCTGCTTGGTGTCGGCCACCACCACGCGCTCGCCCGCGCGCAGCTCGTCGAGCGACTTGCCGGACAGCCTCCCGTATCCGGGGAAGCGGCGCACCGCGTAGTTGACGTCGCCACCGCCGGCCCGGTAGGCCAGGCCCTTGCCCTCGAGCAGGCCGATCAGGTCGAGCATCTGAGGCACGTACTGCGTCGCGCGCGGCTCGTGGTCGGGGCGCAGCACGCCGAGCGCGTCGAGGTCCTGGTGCATGGCCGCGATGAAGCGACCGGTGAGCGCGCCGATGGTCTCGCCGTTGTCGACCGCACGCCGGATGATCTTGTCGTCGATGTCGGTGATGTTGCGCACGAAGGTCAGCGTGTAACCGGTGGCGCGCAGCCAGCGCGCGACCATGTCGAACACCAGCATCATGCGGGCATGGCCGACGTGGCAGTAATCGTAGACAGTGATGCCGCACACGTACATGCGGACGCGCCCCGGCTCGAGCGGGACGAAGTCTTCCTTGCGGCGCGACAGCGAGTTGTGGATGCGGAGCATGGGGGGCGGCGCAGGCCGGGTTGCTAGAATGCGGGGATGAGATCCGCTCCAGACGTGGCTTGCGCGGCGATCGCGGGCGGCCATTCGAGTATAGCAGCGAGGCCGCCGCGGTCCGGGCGGTCGGCCGCGCCCCCCGGACCGGGGGTGCAGGCACCCGCGCGGCGCAGCCGCGGGCGGGTCTTCGCCGCGCCGGCCGCGTTGCTGCTCGGCGCCCTGTGCGCCGCGCTGGCGGCGCCCTGCGCCGCGCAGACGACCGGGGTGCTGGGAGCCGGCGCCTCGAACCAGATCGGCGCGCCCGAGCCGCTGCGCCCGACCATCTCGCTGCCCTACGACGGCGCGATCGCGGCCTACCGCGCCGGACGCGTCGACGAGGCGATGACAATCGTCGAGCGCGCGCTCCAGACCGATCCGCGCAACGCGCAGCTGCGTTTCCTGAGAGGCGTGATCCTGACCGAACGGCGCCGGACCGACGAGGCGATCGAGGTGTTCCGCTCGCTGACCGAGGACTTTCCCGAGCTGCCCGAGTCCTACAACAACCTCGCCGTGATCCACGCCGCGCGCGGCGACTGGGACGCCGCCCGCCTCGCGCTCGAGCAGTCGTTGCGCGCGGTGCCCACGTACGCGCTCGCGCACGAGAACCTCGGCGACATCCACCTCCAGCTGGCCGCCGCGTCCTACGCGCAGGCGGGCCGGCTGGACCCCTCGAACGCCTCGGCCCGCGGCAAGCTGGCCATGGCGCTCGAACTCATCGGGCGCGTGCAGCAGGCACCGCCCGCCAATCCCGCCAACCCGCGCCCGAGTGCGCAACCACAGGTGACCCCCCGATGACCAAGACCCTTCCCCTGATCGGCGCCCTGCTGTTCTCGCTGGCCGTGCCCGAGGGCGCGTCCGCCCAAGCCAACCCGCAGGTGCTGATCAAGACCTCGAAAGGCGAGATCGTCGTCGAGCTCTACCCCGCCAAGGCGCCGATCACCGTCGAGAACTTCCTCAAGTACGTCGACGACAAGCACTACGACGGCACCGTGTTCCATCGCGTAATCGGCAATTTCATGATCCAGGGCGGCGGCTTCGCGCAGGACATGAAGCAAAAGCCCACGCGCGCCCAGATCAAGCTCGAGTCGCAGAACGGCCTGAAGAACGACATCGGCTGGATCGCGATGGCCCGCACCTCGGTACCCGACTCGGCGACCTCGCAGTTCTTCATCAACGTCGCCGACAACGCGATGCTGAACCACCCGCAGCCCGACGGTCACGGCTACGCGGTGTTCGGCAAGGTGGTCAAGGGCATGGACACGGTCGAGGCGATCAAGGCCGTCAAGACCGGCAGCAGCGGCATGCACCGCGACGTGCCGACCGAGCCGGTGGTGATCCAGTCGGTGGTCCGCGTCGGCGCCAAGTAAGTCGCGGCTCGGTTCGGGCCGTCGCCATGCTGCGGATCCCGTTGGAGGAGCCGGTGCTGCTCGCCTCGGACATGCACCTCGCCCCCGAGGCGCCGCGCACCGCCGAACGCTTCTTTGCGGCGCTGGCGGCGCACGGCCCGGCGGCGGCCCACCTGTTCCTGCTCGGCGACCTGTTCGAGCTGTGGGTCGGCGACGACGGCGCGGACGCGCTCGCCGAGCGCCTGTCGACGGCGCTGTCACGGCTCGCCGCCGGCGGCACGAGGGTGTGGCTGATGCGCGGCAACCGGGACTTCCTGCTCGACGTGCCGGTGCCCGGCGCTCGGGTCGGCTACTCGGCCGCCTGCGGCGCGACCCTGCTCGACGACCCCTGCCCGGTGCTGCTGCACGGCGTGCCGGCGCTGCTCGCGCACGGCGACGCCCTGTGCACCGACGACCTCGCCTACCAGGCATGGCGTCGCACCTGCCGCGAACCGGCCTGGCAACGGGACTTCCTGGCGCTGCCGCTGGCCGATCGCTTCTCGATCGGGCGCGAGCTGCGCGGGACCAGCGAGGCCGACAAGCGGGCGAAGTCCGGCGCGCTGATGGACGTGTCCCAGGCGACGGTCGACGAAGCGCTGGACCAGGCGGACGCCGCCCTACTGATCCACGGGCACACGCACCGCCCGGGCCGCCATGCGTGGACGCGCGGCGGCGTCACGCGCGAGCGGCTGGTGCTGACCGACTGGGACGCCGACGCGGGGCGAGGCGCGATGCTGGCGTGGCGCGAGGGGCGCGCGGTCAGCCTGGCCGACCCGCCCTGACCCTTGCTGGAGCGACCCTCGGGCATCGGCCGCCTGGCGGGCCTCCAGGCGGTGGGTAAGGACCCGCTGGCACCGGTGCACGCAACAGATGCACCGGACATCCTCGGCATCGACGCCGAGCGGCGCCGGCCTCAGCGCAGCGGTGCCGGCAGCGGCATCCCGCGCTCGCGCATCACCTCGCGCGCGAGGTCGGGCCGGTCGGTGATCAGGCCGTCCACCCCCCATTCGATCAGCCGACGCATGACGGCCGGGTCGTTGACCGTCCAGGGCACCACCGCCAGGCCGAGCGCGCGGGCCTGCGCCACCCGCGCGGCGTCCAGGTCGGCGGCGTTGGGGGACCAGACCGCGCCGCCGGCGGCCTTCACCATGCCGGGCACGGAGCCGTGGTCCGCATGGCGCAGGCCGGCGGTCCAGGGCGAGCCTTGCGGGTCGCCCGCGCGGATGGTGTCCGCGCCGGCCTGCTCGACGCTCAGGTAGACCGTGGCCAGCTCGGGGGCGATGCGCTGCACCGCCCGCAGCGTGCGCCAGTCGAAGGACTGCACCGTGGTGCGGGCGGCCAGCCCGTGGCGGCGCACCGCCTCCACCAGCCGCTGCGCGAAGGTCTCGGGATCGGCCGTCTCGGCGGGTGCGAGCGGCGACAGCTTGGTCTCGATGTTGAAGCGCACGCGGCTCGCACCCAGCGCCGCCACCCGCTCGAACAGCTGCTCGAGCGAGGGGATCCGCGCCCCGTCGCGCGGTACCTGGGCCGGATACGACGCGGCGTACCGGCTGCCCGGACGCAGGCGGCCGACGTCGAAGGCCTGCAGCGCGGCGAAATCCAGCGAGCGCACCACGGGGCCGGGTGCGGCCAGCCACTGGCCGTCCGGGCCGCGGACCACGTCCGGGTTCAACGCGCGGTCGTGCACGATCACCAGCACGTCATCGCGCGTGAGGCCGACGTCCAGCTCGAGCGTGTCGACGCCGACCGCCAGCGCGGTCTCGAACCCCGCCAGGGTGTTTTCAGGCGCGAGCCCCCGCGCGCCGCGGTGGCCCTGCAGGTCGAAGGCGGCGGCGGCTCCGCAGGCCAGCGCCGCCGCGCCGAGCAGCGCCGCCGCCAGGCCACGCGCCACGACGCGACGCGGCGCCATCGCCCCGGGCATCAGTCGACCAGCCTGCTGAGCCGCCCCGCATCCAGCGGCTGGCCCTCGCAGGCGCCGGGCGGCGGGGCGGCGCCCGCCCGCTCGAGCGCGGCCACCAGCTGATCGATGCGGCGGTCCTGCTCGGCGACGTGGTCGATGAGCTGATGGAGCGCGATGGACAGCGGGTCGTCGGCGCCCTGAGTGATGGCGTAGGCCGAGAAGCCCATCCGGTTGGCCTGCGCCTCGCGGCGTTGGTCGACGTCGTCGCTGATGATCCGCGCCGGGATGCCGACCGCGGTCGCCCCCGGCGGCACGGTCTTGACGACGACCGAGTTGGAGCCGATGCGCGCGCCCGCGCCCACCGTGAAGCCGCCGAGCACCTTGGCGCCCGCCCCCACCACCACCCCCGCCTCGAGCGTGGGGTGGCGCTTGGTGCCCCGGTGCAGGGAGGTGCCGCCGAGCGTGACGCCCTGGTAGATCGTGCAGTCGTCGCCGATCTCGGCCGTCTCGCCGATCACGACGCCCATGCCGTGGTCGATGAACACGCGGCGCCCGAGGGTCGCGCCCGGGTGGATCTCGATGCCGGTGAAGAAGCGCCCGACGTGCGACACGAACCGCGCGAGCGTGGTGAGCCTGGAGCGCCACAGGTGGCTGGAGACCCGGTGCAAGGCCAGCGCGTGCACGCCGGGGTAGCACAGCAGCACCTCCAGCGCCGAGCGCGCGGCGGGGTCGCGCTCACGCACGGCGGCGACGTCTTCCCTGATGCGCGCGAACATCGGCGGTGTGCCCAATCGGAGTCAGAGGCCGGATTCTAGCCGCGACCGGGCGACCCTGCTGGGGGCCGGGTCCGCGCCCCACCGGCCGGCGCCTGCCTCAGCCGGACTGGGGGATGTAGACGAACCCGGTCATCAGGCGCCGCGCGCTGCGCGACAGCACGCACTTGTCGACCGTCCAGGAACGGCTGCCGCCGGGCCCCTCCTGGCAGGACACCTCGGCGCCGACCGCGAGCGTCCCCGATACGTGGCCGATCCGCGTGGCCACGCCGGGCAGCGTGCGCGCGACGTCGGCCACCACCGTGCCCGGGACCGCCGCGGCCACCGCCAGCGCGATCGAGCCGGTGCCGGTGTAGGCATGGTGGAGCTTGCCCATCGAGACGATCCGCGCGAGCAGGTCGATGCTGTCGGCCGGAACGTCGGTGCCGGCGCTGCTGCGGTAGCCGCAGGGCTTGGCGACCCAGGAGAGCTTGGGCGTCGCCGGCCGCGAGCGCGTCGCCTCCTCCGCCGACGAGGCGAGGCCCATCCGCACGGCGGCATGGGCACGGATCGCCTCCACCCGCTCGAGCAGGCGCCGGCTGCGGTTGACCTCGTCGGGCATCTCGCGGCCGGTGAGCTCCAGCGCCTCCGCCCGCACGAAGACCGTCGGGTTGCCCGCCGTCACCAGGCTCACCTCGTAGACGCCCACGCCCGGCACCGACAGCGTCTCGCGAACGAGTCCGGTCGGGAACACACCCCCAGCCGGCTCGAGGAACTCCAGCCGCAGCTCGGCCGACGGGAAGGCCACGCCGTCCTCCATGAACTCGCCCGACTCCACCGCCTCGCCGTCGCGCACCGTGACGAACGCGTCGATCCGCTCGCCGAGGTTGGCCTGCCAGATCCGCACCTGGTTGACGCCGTCTACGGCCGGATACAGGCCCTCGTTGATCGCGAACGGGCCCACCGCCGCCGACAGGTTGCCGCAGTTGCCCGACCAGTCGATCACCGGCCGGTCGATCGACACCGCGCCGAACAGGAAGTCGATGTCGCAGCCGGGCCGCTGCGAGCGCGACACCACAACGACCTTGCTGGTGCTGGAGGTGGCGCCGCCCATGCCGTCGGTGTGGCGGCCGTAGGGGTCGGGGCTGCCGATCACCCGCAACAGCAGCGCATCGCGCGCACGCGGCGAGCTCGGCAGGTCGTTGGCGTGGAAGAACACGCCCTTGCTTGTGCCGCCGCGCATGTAGACGGCCGGGATGCGTCGGGTGCTCATCGCCGCGGGCCGCGCTCCATGAGGTTGCAGATGCCGCGCAGCAGGTCGACCTCCTCGGTACGAAGCCGCGCCCGCAGGAACAGCCGGCGCATCCGGGCCATCAGCTTCTTGGGATGGGCCGGGTCTAGGAAGCCGATCGCCAGCAGCGAGCGCTCGAGGTGCTCGAGGAAGCCCTGCACCGCGCGCTGGTCGGCAAGCGGCGCGTCGGGCGGGTCGCCCGGCCTGGGGAGCGGTGCGGCTGCGGGCGCGGGCGGATCGGACACGGCCGGGCGGGCGGGCACCTCGAGCGCCGCACGCCGCAGGCAGTAGGCGACGATCTGCAGCGCCTGGGCCAGGTTCAGCGACGAGTAGACCGGGCTTGCCGGGATGCTCGCGAGGACACCGCAGGCCTGCACCGACTCGATGGACAGCCCGGTGCGCTCGGCGCCGAACACGAAGGCGACGCGGTGCTCCGGGTCGGCGTCGAGCACCGCGAAGGCCTGCGCCGCGCAGGCCTCCGGCGGCGCCGGCAGCGGTCCGAACTCGCGCGGCTCGGCGCTGACCGCGACCGACAGCGCCGCGTCGGCGATCGCCTCGGCGAGCGTGCCGTAGCTGCGGGCCGCATCGAGCACGTCGCCGGCCCCGCTCGCGAACGCGCGTGCATCGGGCCGCTCGCAGACGTCCGCATACCGCGGCGCCACCAGCCTCAGGTCGGCGAGCCCCATCGTCTTCATCGCACGCGCGGCGGCGCCGACGTTGCCCGGGTGGCTCGGGTTCACCAGCACGAAGGCGATCCGCAAGAGCGCCGGCGGATCCTGCGCGTGCAGCGGGCGCGGCGTGGTCCGTTCAATAGGAGAGCGGGACGGGATCATATCGGTTGCGGACGACCTGCGGCGCGAGCGAGCCCGCGACCATGCCGAGCGCCGCGGCGAGCACGCCCGTCAGCTGCGCTGGGAACACCTTGCCCGCCGGGGTGAGCAGCAGCGCGAGCCAGGTGGCGAGCCCCAGCACGATGGATTGGTAGGCGGCCGAGACCATCTCGTAGATCGGGGTGCCCTGCATCGCGATCGCGTAGGCGCACACACAGGCGCTGAACACCAGCACCGCGATCCGCATGTCGCGCAGCGCCTGGCGGTCGCTCAGGCGCGGGCGGAACTGCTGCCAGATGTTCTCGACGAAGGTCACCGAGGGCGCCAGCAGCGTCGCCGAGGCGGTCGACTTGAGCGCCGACAGCAAGGCCCCGAAGAACAGCACCTGCATCACGAACGGCATGTGCTCCAGCACCAGCGTGGGCAGCACCTTCTGCGGGTCCTCGGCGAGCAGCGTGGCGGCCTGCTCGGGCATGATCAGCAGCGCGCTCGTGACCAGGAACATCGGCACGAAGGCGAACGCGATGTAGCAGGCACCGCCGATCACCGGGCCGCGGGTGGCGGCCTTGACGTCCTTGGCCGACATGACCCGCTGGAACACATCCTGCTGCGGGATGGAGCCCATCATCATGGTGATCGCGGCCGCCAGGAAGAACACGAGGTCGTGGAAGGCGGGCTCCGGCAAGAAGCGGAACAGGTCGCGGCTCGCCGCGAGGTCGATCACCTTGCTCACCGAGCAGACGACCTCGACCGCGCGGCCCACAGGCCGATGGCGATGGTGACCAGCAGGTAGGCGAAGACGACGGTGAGTCGCATCTGGCGCGGGCGATGACGCGAAGGATGGATGGGATGCAGGCCGGCCCTGCGGGAAGCCGCAGGGGCCGCGGACCGGCGCCGCAGTTCGATTATCACCGGTTGCGGCACGCGTGCGCGGCGAAGGCCTACTGCCTGCCGTACAATCGAGGGTTTTCTGCCGGCGCAGCCCCATGCATCCCATGTTGAACGTCGCGGTGCGCGCTGCGCGCGCCGCAGGCCGGATCATCACCCGCGCCAGCCTCGATCTGGGCACCGTGAAGGTCGCCCGCAAGCAGCGCAACGACTTCGTGACCGAGGTCGATCGCGCCGCCGAGGACGCCATCATCGGCGCGCTGCGCCAGGCCTACCCCGACCACGCCTTCCTCGCCGAGGAGTCCGGCCACTCGCAGGGCAAGGTGTCGGCCGCCCCGCACGAGGCGGACAACATCTGGATCATCGACCCGCTCGACGGCACCACCAACTTCATCCATGGCCTGCCGCAGTACTGCGTGTCGATCGCGCTGATGCAAAAGGGCACGGTCGTGCAGGCGGTGGTCTACGACCCCAACCGCGACGAGCTCTACACCGCCAGCAAGGGCCGCGGCGCCTTCCTCAACGACCGCCGGATCCGGGTCGCCAACCGCGACCGGATCGACGAGGCGCTGATCGGCACCGGCTTCCCGTTCCGCAAGGTGGAGTCGCTCGACCGCTACATGGGCATGCTCAAGGCGGTCAGCGAGAAGGCCGCCGGGGTGCGCCGGCCGGGCGCCGCAGCCCTCGACCTGGCCTACGTCGCGGCCGGCCGCTACGACGGCTTCTTCGAGTACGGGCTGATGCCCTGGGACGTCGCGGCGGGCAGCCTGCTGGTGACCGAGGCCGGCGGGCTGGTCGGCGACCTCAAGGGCAACGCCGACTACCTGTTCTCGGAGCAGGTGCTGGCCGCCCCGCCCAAGGTCTTCAGCCAGATGGTCGGGCTCTTCGCCCCTTTCGCCTGACGTCCCGCCCGCCCCCGGCGGGCGGTGCGCCGGCTCAGCCGAGCGCCTTGCGGTACTGCAGGAAGCCCGACCGCTGCGCGACGCGGTCGTAGAGGCGCATCGCGACCTCGTTGGTCTCGTGGGTCAGCCAGTAGACCCGCGAGCATCCCGCGGCCTGCGCCTCGCCGTACACGTGCTCGATCAGCGCGCGCCCGACCCCGGTGCCGCGCACGTCCGGCTCGGCGAAGAGGTCGTTGAGGTAACAGTAGTCGCCCACGCTCCAGCAGGCGCGGTGGTAGATCCAGTGCACCAGCCCGACCGCGCGGTCGCCCTGCCAGGCGAGCACGGCGTGCATCGGCTCGGCCGGGTCCAGAAGCCGCCGCCAGGTGACCGCGGTGGTCGCCTCCGGAATGTCGACCTGGTAGAAGGCCTGGTAGCCGCGCCACAGCGGCAGCCATGCGGCGTGGTCGACTGTGGACACGGGGCGCAGCAGCGGCGCGGCGGGGCGGGCGGGCGCGGGGCGATCGGGGGTGGCGTCGGTCATCGGGCATCTCCGGGTGGGTCGGGCGGGCGCGGCGGAGCGGCCGCGGGCGAGGGATCGGTCGGCGCCGTCGCGGTCGGCGCGGTCGGCGCGGTCGGCGCGGTGGCCGGCGGGGCGGTCGCCGGGCGGGCCAGCGGGGCTGGTGGCCCGAGCAGCACGGCGGCGGCGGCGGCGAAGATCAGCGCGAACCCGACGCCATCGGCCGCGGTCGGCCGCTCGCCGAGCAGCGCGATCGCACCGAGCACGGCGACCACCGGCACGAGCAGCGTGCCGAGCGCCGCGGTGGCGGCCGGCATGCGCCCGACGATGCCGAACCACAGCAGGTAAGGCAGCGCGATGCCCAGCAGCACGTGGTAGACGACCGCGAGCCAGGTCGAGGTGTGCTGCGGCCAGCCGCGCGGCAGGCCCTCGAAGACCGCGGCGCCGACCACGACCGCCAGCGCGCCGGCCGCGATCTGCCAGGCCGCCAGCGCGATCGGGTCGCCCTCGATGCGCGCCGCCTTGAGATAGACCGTGCCCGCCGCCCAGGTGAGCGCGGCGAGCAGCGCCCAGCCCAGCCCGGCGGTCAGGCCCGCCGGCAGCAGCGGCGCGATGAGCACCGCCAGCCCCGTCGCGGCCAGCGCCACCGCGGCGACCCGCCAGCGGTCGAGCCGCTCGCCGAGCACGATCCGTGCGAGCAGCACCGACCAGATCGGCATGGTGTAGGTGACGATGGTCACCCGCGAGGTCGAGCCGGCGAGCTGGGCGAGCGCCGTGAACACGCCGAAGGCGGCGATGTTGAGCACGCCCGCGATCGCGAGCTGCCGGCGCGCCCGTCCGGACGCGATCCGCAGGCTGCGCCCGCGCCAGGCGGCCCAGGCGAACAGCGTCACGGTGCCCAGGCCCATGCCCAGGCAGCGCAGGCTCCACGGCCTCACCTCCTCGAGCGCAATCTTCACGGCGACCCAGTTCAGGCCCCAGCACATGCCGAGCAGAACCACCAGCGCGCGGGCGCGCAGCGGGGACTCAGGGGTGCCGGCGGCATGGGTGATCGCGGGCATGGGCACGCATCGTAAGCGACCCGCTGCGGCGCGCCAAAGCGGGGGTGCCGGATCCTGGCCGCGGCGGGGCGGCGAGGCCGCGCCCCGTCGAGCCGCCCCCGTGTGACAATCCCGATCCATCCCGTGCCCAACCGGACGCCGCCGTGCCCGAGACCCGCCGAAGCATCCTGCGCGCCCTCGCGGCGCTGCCCGCGGGCGCAGCCGCCGCCGCGCTGCCGCGCGCCGCGCAGGCCCAGCCGGGACCGGCCCGGCCGGGCTTTTCCGGCGATATCGAGCGCCCGCCCCTCAAGACCGCGCCCTACGTGCCCTCGCCGGACGGCGTCGTGTCCGAGATGCTGGAGATGGCGGGCGTGGGGCCCGGCGACACGCTGATCGACATGGGATCGGGCGACGGGCGGATCGTGCTGACCGCGGTCAAGCTGCGCGGCGCGCGCGGGCTCGGCATAGAGATCCAGGAAGACCTGGTGGCGCTGTCGATCGAGGCGGCGCGCCGCGAAGGCATCGCCGACCGGGCACGCTTTCGCCGCCAGGACCTGTTCGAGACCGACGTGTCCGACGCCACCGTGGTCACGCTGTACCTGCTGCCCGACACGGTCAACGTGCTGGGCGACAAGCTGCGCCGCGAGCTGCGGCCCGGCGCCCGCGTGCTGACTCACGACTACCCGATCGCGGGCTGGTTGCCCGAGTCGTGGAAGCGCTTCGACCAGCCCGAGAAGAAGCACGCGACCGGCGTGCCGAGCGCGACCATCTACCTGTACCGCATCCCCGCTCAGGTGGGTGGGCCATGGGTCGCCGAGGTGCCGCCCCAGGTCGCGGCGCAGCCGCTGGCGCTCGCGCTGCGCCAGCAGTGGCAGAAGCTCGACGGCATGGCCACGGTGGGCCGGCGCGAGGTGCCGCTCGAGGACGTCGTGCTGCGCGGCGACGCGGTCTCGTTCGGTGTGCCGATCGCCCGGGGGCGCATCGCGCGCTTCGAGGGGCGCGCGCAGGGCGGCCGGATCGAGGGCCAGGTGGACGTGGACGGCACCGCCCTGCCCTGGCGCGCGACCCCCGCCCGCTGAGCTCAGGGCCCGACGGCCATCCCCGGGATCCGGGAGCTCAGCCTGTGCACGCAGGTGATCGCCGACAGGCAGGTCACCGCGCTCGCGGGGGGCCCGGGAGGCTCAGCGCGGCTCGTAGAGCTTGAGCAGCGCCGAGGTGTCCAGCTCGGCGTGGCCCTGGCGGATCAGCATCCGGTAGAGCGACAGCGCCTGGCCGGCCATCGGCGCGGGCGCCTTCAGCGCGCCCGCGAACTCGCTGACCAGTTCGAGGTCCTTGAGGAGCTGGCGCGCATAGCCTTGCGGCGCGAAGTCGCGCGCGACCATCCGCGGGTACAGGCGCTGCAGCAGCGTGCCGTCGGCATGGCCGCCCTGCAGGCACTCGGGCAGCTTCACGGCATCGATGCCCGCCGCCTCCGCCATCACCGCGGCCTCGGCGAGCACCGCATGCGTACAGCCCACGATCAGCTGGTTGATCATCTTGGCGGCCAGCCCGCTGCCGCTCGGGCCCATGTGCGTGACCCGCGCGGCGATGTCGGGCCACAGCACCGAGGCGGCGGCGACGTCGCCGTCGGCGCCACCGACCATCACCGTCAGGGTGCCCGCGACCACCGCGGGCGGGCCGCCCGACACCGGCGCGTCGACCCAGCCTGCGCCCGCCTGCGCGCGCAGACGCGCTGCGAAGCCGCGCCCGCGCTCGACCTCCACCGTCGAGAAGTCGACGATGCGGGCGTCGGCGCGCAGCACGCCCGCGACGCCGTCGGGGCCGAACACCGCCTGCTCGACCGCGTCGGTGGTGGGCAGGTTGAGGAGCACGAGATCGGCGTCGCGCGCCGCATCCGCCGGGGACGTCGCGGCCCGCGCACCGGCCCCGACCGCGGCCTGCAGCCGTGCATCGAGGATGTCGAAGGCACGCACCGGGTAGCCGCGCGCCACCAGGCGGGCCGCCATCGGGCCGCCCATCAGTCCGAGGCCCACGTAGCCGATCCGCGGCCGGGCCTGCATCGCGGACCCGCTCATCGTGCGCCCGCGCGCCGGGGCGATGCGGTGAGCCGCATGTCGTAGATCCGGTCGGCGTTGTCGTGGAACAGGGCGCGCTGCGCGGCGGCGTCGAGGCCCAGGGCGACGGCGATCTCCCGGAAGCCGCCGAGGATGGTGCCGAAGTCCGCGCACAGCGAATCGACCGGGAAGTTGCTCGCGACCATGCAGCGCTCGACGCCGAAGGCCTCGAGCAGCGCCTCGACCACCGGACGGTTGTCGGCGACAGTCCAGGGCCGGCCGCGCAGGCCGATGCCGGAGAGCTTCATCGCCACGTTGGGCTGCGCGGCCAGCGTCGTGCAGGCGCGGCGCCAGGCCTGCATCGCCGCATCGCCGCGGTCGGCAGGCAAGCCCGCGTGGTTGACGATGATGGACGTCTCGGGAAAGTCGGCCGCGAGCCGCGCCGCCTCGCCGAAGTGCCACCAGGGCGTCTGAAGGTCCAGGCGCAGCCCGAGCGGCGCGAGCCGCGCGAAGCCGGCGCGCCAGGCCGGATCGGTGGTGCCGCCGGGCGCGCCATCGCCTGCGCTGCGGTTGGCCCGGGGCTTGTGCCGCACGCCGCGCACGAAGTCGAAGCCGGCCTGCGCCTGCAGCACCGACGCGCAGTCGGGGCGGTCCAGCCAGGCCTGGGCGACGGCCACCGTCGGCAGGCCGGTCTCGCGGCGCAGCGCCTGTACCCAGCGCGTCTCGCCGAGCGGGTCGGACGGGTCCCACTCGGTCTCGACGTACACCGTGCCGGCGATCTCGAAGCCGGCGGCATCGGCGAGGTAGTCGGCGGGCAGGTAGCGGCGACGGATCGCGCCGTAGTCGCCGTAACGAAACGGGATGGGCGGCTCGTCCCGCAGCCAGGGGTGGTAATTGGCCGACGGATCCCAGAAGTGCTGGTGTGCGTCGACGATCGGGAAGGCCGCGTCCATCGATCTCCTCGTGCGTGCGCCCGGTGCCCGGGCCCACCCGGCGCGGTGCGTCGGGGGATCAGGCTCCGAACTTCCGTTTGTGTAATTACAGAGTTACAGTATTGCCAATGCCCGCGTCCCGTCAAGCCGCAGCCGCCTTCCAGGACACGCCGATCGCGCGGCCGTCCCTGCACGACGAGGTCACGGCCCGCCTGCGCGACCTGATCGTCGAGGGGCGGCTCGCGCCCGGTGCGCTGATCCCGGAGCTCGACCTCGCCCGCTCGCTGGGCATCTCGCGCACGCCGCTGCGCGAGGCGCTGAAGGTGCTGGCCACCGAGGGGCTGGTCGACCTGCAGCCCGGCCGCGGCGCGTCGGTGAAGGTCGTGACCGCGCAGGACGCGCGGGACATGCTCGCCCTCACCGGCCTGCTCGAGGCACACGCCGGGCGGCTCGCCGCGCAGGCCGCGTCCGACGACGAGATCGCGGCCATCATGGCGCTGCACCGGCGCATGCGCGAGCACTTCGAGCGCCGCGAGCGGCCCGAGTACTTCGTGCTGAACCAGCAGGTGCACGACGACATCGTGCGGGCCGCCCACAGCACCACGCTGTCGATGCTGCACGGCATGCTGCGGCTGCGGATGCGCCGCATCCGCTACATCGGCAACCATTCGCCGCAGAACTGGGCGGACGCGATGGCCGAGCACGAGGGCTTCGTCGCCGCGCTCGCCGCGCGCGACGGCGACCGGCTCGCCACGCTGCTGCAGGCCCACATGGACAACTCCTGGCCACGGGTGTCGTCGTCGGTCACCGCGCCCGACGCCGGCCTCTGACGCCTGGCCCGCCCCGACCGACCCGACCACCCGGAGCCCCTCCCATGAAACCCACGATCGCGCTGTTCACCGGCGACCCGGCCGGCATCGGCCCCGAGCTGAGCGCCCGGCTCCTCGGGCAGCCCGACACCGCCGCCCGCGCCAACCTGCTGGTGATCACCGGCCGTCCGGTGCTCGAGGACGCGGTATCGGTCACCGGCCGCCCCTTCGCGTTCACGGTCGGCGACGCCGCCACCGCCCGCGGCCGCGACCTCGACGTGCCGATGCTGGTCGACTGGCCGGGCGCGGCCGAGGGCGGCTTCGAGCGCGGCGTAGCCGGCGCGCGCAACGGCCGCTACATGCTCGAGGGCCTGCGCACCGCGCTCGAGCTGTGTCGCGGCGGCGCGGCCGACGCCATCTGCTTCGCGCCGCTCAACAAGGCCGCACTGCGTGCCGGCGGCATGGCCCATCCCGACGAGCTGCACTTCTTCTGCGAGGTGCTCGACTTCCACGGACCCTGCGTCGAGTTCAACGTGCTCGAGGACCTGTGGACCTCGCGCGTGACCTCCCACGTGCCGCTCAAGGACGTGAGCGCGCTGATCACCGTCGAGAGGGTCGCACAGGGCGTGCAGCTGCTGATGTCGGGCCTGCGCGCGGCAGGCAAGGCCGAGCCGCGGGTGGCGGTGTGCGGGCTCAACCCGCACAACGGCGACAACGGCGCCTTCGGACGCGAGGAGATCGACGTGATCGGCCCCGGCGTGGAGCTCGCGCGCTCGCGCGGCTTCGCGGCCGACGGACCGTTCCCGGCCGACACCGCGTTCGTGCGCGCGATCCGCAAGGACGGCAGCGGCTATGACGGCGTGCTGACCATGTACCACGACCAGGGCCAGATCGCGATGAAGCTCATGGGCTTCGAGCGGGGCGTCACGGTGCCAGGCGGGCTGCCGATGCCGATCGCGACGCCAGCCCACGGCACCGCGTACGACATCGCGGGCCGGGGCATCGCCAACACCGGCGCGATGGCCAACGCATTCGCGCTGGCCTGCCGGATGGCGAGCGCGCGACGCGGCGTCTGAGCCCGCGTCCGGCCCGCCCGCGCGCACTCGAGGCGCACGGGCGCGGGTGGCGGGCCAGCCGTCTCAGTGCCGCTTCACCCGCAGCTCGGTGCCGCGCGTGGCGCGACACCAGCGAGCCGAAGTCCAGGTAGCGGCACGGCCGCAGCGGCTCGCCGCGGATGCGCCGCCCCCCGCTCGGGGCGCCCCCTTGGACAGCACGATACGCGTCACCGCGGGGCGTCGCGACAATGCCGCAGCGCAGACTCGGTAAGATCTCCGGCTGGCCGAGGCGCTCGACGGGGCGGCGAGACGGGCCGAGCCGCTCGCAGGGCGGGCCGGACCGAGCACTCGGCACCGGGCATCGAAGGCCTCAGGGCCACGAGCGGGCCCTGGCACGCGCTGCGCTGCGCCGCGCCGCGCCTCGGTGGCGCCGCCGGTACGAATGACCCGATGCGCCGACGGCGCATCAACCAGGACACGGGCGACAGGCTTGAGCACGGACACTAAACGGGACGAGGTCGGGGGCGGCACGCAGGCCGCGGCAGCCCCGCGGGCGGCATCGCTCGCAGGGCATACCCCCATGATGGCCCAGTACCTCGGCATCAAGGCCGAGCACCCGTCGGTGCTGCTCTTCTACCGGATGGGCGACTTCTACGAGCTGTTCCACGAGGACGCGGAGAAGGCCTCGCGCCTGCTCGGCATCACGCTGACCCGGCGCGGCGCATCCAACGGCGAGCCGATCAAAATGGCGGGCGTGCCCTTCCATTCGGTGGAGCAGTACCTCGCCCGCCTCGTACGCATGGGCGAGTCGGTCGCGATCTGCGAGCAGCTCGGCGACCCGGCCACCTCCAAGGGCCCGGTCGAGCGCCGCGTGATGCGGGTGGTGACGCCCGGCACGCTGACCGACGCGTCGCTGCTGCCCGACCGCGAGGACCGCCCGCTGCTGGCGGTGGCCGCGGCCGACGGCGGCAGGCGCCTGGCGCTCGCGTGGATGATCGTCGCGAGCGGCGAGTGCTGGCTCGCCGAGATCGCGCCCGCGCAGCTTGCCGGCGAGATCGACCGCCTGCGGCCCGCCGAGCTGCTGCTGGCCGAGACGGCGGCCTTCTCGCCCGCCCGCGCCGCGTCGGCCTCGCCCGCGGCGCAGGCCGTCCACGCCGCGCAGGCCGCCATCGAGCGCGCAGCCGCCGGGCTGCCGGTCGCCCGCTGTCCGGCGTGGCAGTTCGATCCGGACCGTGCGCGCCGCCAGTTCGCCGAGTCGCTCGGCGTGTCGTCGCTCGCGGGCTCTGACGCCGACGCGGTCCCGGCGGCGGTCGGGGCGGCCGGGGCCCTGCTCGCCTACGTGGCGCGCACCCAGGGCCGCGCGCCCAGCCATCTGCAGCGACTGCGCGTGCACCACGGCGATGACACCGTGGTGCTGGACCCGGTCGCGCGGCGCAACCTCGAGCTGGTCGAGACCATCCGCGGCGAGTCGTCGCCGACCCTGCTGTCGCGGATGGACCGGTGCGCCACGTCGGCGGGCAGCCGGCTGTTGCGTCGTTGGCTGCAGGCCCCGGTGCGCGAGCGGCGCGAAGCCGGCCGCCGTCACCAGGTGGTGTCGCTGCTGCACGAGCCGCGGGCGGCGCTGCGCGCCGACCTCGGGCGCTGCGTCGACTTCGAGCGCATCGCCGCCCGCATCGCGCTCGGGTCGGTGCGTCCGCGCGAGCTGGCCGCGCTGCGCGACGCGCTCGGCGCGCTCGGCCCGATCGACCGGCTGCTCGCGCGCCTCGAGCCCGACGACGAGAACGGCGCGCCCCTGCTCGGGCGCTATCGCGAGGCCTTCGCGATCGACCCGGCGCTCGCCGCGCAGCTCGCCGAGACGCTGCCCGACGAGCCGGCGGCGATGGTGCGCGACGGCGGCGTCATCCGCAGCGGCCACGACGGCGTACTCGACGAGCTGCGCGGCATCGACGCCAACTGCGACGCCTTCCTCGCGGCTTTCGAGCGCGACGAGCGTGCGCGCACCGGCATCCCGACCCTGCGGGTGGGCTACAACAGCGTGCACGGCTTCTTCATCGAAGTGACCAACGGCCAGGTGGACAAGGTGCCGGTCGAGTACCGGCGCCGCCAGACGCTCAAGAACGCCGAGCGCTACATCACGCCCGAGCTCAAGGCCTTCGAGGACAAGGCGCTGTCGGCGCGCGAGCGCGCGCTGGCCCGCGAGAAGCTGCTGTGGGAGCTGCTGCTCGAGTCGCTGCAGCCCCGGGTGGCGGCACTGCAGCGGCTCGGCCAGGCGGTCGCGGAGCTCGACGTGCTGGCCGCGTTCGCGGAGGTGGCTGCCGACGGCGGTTGGGTGCAGCCGAGGCTGCGCACCATGCCGGGGCTGGAGATCCGCGCGGGACGTCATCCGGTCGTCGAGGCCGGCGTCGAGCGCTTCACGCCCAACGACTGCACCATCGGCCCCGACCGGCGGATGCTGCTGATCACCGGCCCCAACATGGGCGGCAAGTCGACCTACATGCGCCAGGTGGCGCTGATCGCGCTGCTCGCCTGCTGCGGCAGCTTCGTGCCCGCGCAGTCCTGCGAGATCGGCCCGATCGACCGCATCTTCACGCGGATCGGCGCGTCCGACGACCTCGCGGGCGGGCGCTCTACCTTCATGGTCGAGATGACCGAGGCGGCGACCATCCTCGCCGCGGCCGGCCCCCAGTCGCTGGTGCTGATGGACGAGGTCGGCCGCGGCACCTCGACCTTCGACGGCCTGTCGCTCGCCCATGCGATCGCCGAGCGGCTGCTGCAGCACAACCGCGCGATGACGCTGTTCGCGACCCACTATTTCGAGCTGACCGCGCTGGCCGCCACCAGCCCGGCGGCGGTCAATCTGCACCTGAGCGCCACCGAGCACCACGGGGGCATCGTCTTTCTGCACGAGGTGCGCGCCGGCCCGGCCAACCGCAGCTACGGCCTGCAGGTCGCCCGCCTGGCCGGGCTGCCCGCGCCGGTCGTCCGCAAGGCGGGCGCGCTGCTCGAGCAGCTCGAGGCGCGGGCCCGCGAGCACGACGACCAGCTCGACCTGTTCGCGACCGGCGGCGCCGACGCCGGCCACGCGGGGGCGGACGCAGCGTGGGCCGATGCCGGCGGCGATGCCGGGCGAGCGCCGCCGATCGACGGCGCACACGAGGCGGCGCCCGACCCCGCTGCCACGCGGGTCGCGGCAGCGTTGTCCGGCATCGACCCCGACGCGCTCAACCCGCGGCAGGCGCTGGAGGCGCTGTACCGGCTGCGCGCGCTGCTCGACGGCGACGGGGCGCACGCGGGTCGCGCCGAGCCGCCGGCGTGAGGCGCTCCCGCCCGATGGCCCGCGGCCGAGCCGCCGCATGACGCCTGTGCGCGCAACCGGGCGCCGCCGCGCGCTGCTGCGCGCGGGCGCCGGTATCGCGGCGGCGGGCGCCCTCGCCACCGCGGACGGCGCCCGGGCCCGCACGTCACCGGCCACCGCGCCGTTCGCGTTCGCGCTGATCGGCGACCTGCCCTACAGCCAGGCGGGCGAAGACGACCTCGCGGCGCTGCTTGCGCGGATCGACGAGGAGCCGCTCGACTTCGTGCTGCACGTCGGTGACATCAAGGGCAGCACCGAGCCCTGCAGCGACGCGCTGTACGCTCGGCGCCACGCGCTGCTCGATCGCAGCGCGCACCCGCTGCTGCTGCTGGCCGGTGACAACGAGTGGACGGACTGCCACGGCTGGCGGGCCGGCGGGTACGATCCGCGCGAACGCCTGGCCGCGCTGCGCAGGCGCTTCTGGTCGACGCCTGAGCCGCTCGGGCGCGCGCCGCGCGCGGCACGTGCGGCGCTCGGCATCGAGCGCCAGCCGCAGGCGCCGGAGAATGTCCGCTGGCGGATCGGCGCGGTCCACTTCGCCGCGCTGCACGTGGTCGGCAGCAACAACGGCCTGGGCGAATACCCGGGCAGCGAGGAGGAGTTCGAGACACGCCAGGCGCTCAACCGCGCCTGGCTGGATGCCTGGCTCGCGCGGGCGCTGCGCGAGCGCGCCGACGCGCTGGTGCTCGCCGTGCACGCCGATCCGGGGTTCGGCAGCACCCGCAAGGAAGGCTTCCGGGCGTTCATCGGGTGGCTGCAGGACCTTGCCGGCGCCTTCCCCGGACCGGTGCTGTTCCTGCACGGCGACACGCACCGCTTCCGGGTCGATCGCCCGCTGCACGGGCGCGATGGGCGCGTCGCCGAGAACTTCACGCGCGTGGAATGCTTCGGGTTCCCGTTCACCGCATCATGGGTGCGGATCGGGTACGACCCCGCCGATCCCGACCGGTTCGTCGTCGGCACGCGCGAGCTCAGGGCCTCCCCGCGCTGACGCGCGCGCCGCAGCCGCGAGGCTCAGGCCTGCGCGCGCCGCCGCTCTTCCTCGACTTCCTCGTCGGTCGCCTCGCGCAGGTCGTCGACCTCCAGGTCGAAGCGCAGCGCCATGCCCGCAAGCGGGTGGTTGCCGTCGAGCACGACCGCCTCGTCGGTGAATTCGGTCACGGTGTAGAGTTCGCCGTCGGGCGCCTCGCCGGGCACGGCATCGAAGGTCATGCCGGGCTCGAGGGTCGGCGGGAACAGGTCGCGCGGCACCACCTTGAGCAGGTCGGCGTCATAGTCCCCGAAGGTGTCCTCGGGCTCGAGATACAGCGAGGTCGTGTAGCCCACCGAGCGCCCGGCCAGCGCGACCTCGATCTTCGGGAACACGGCGCCGTAGCCGCCGTGAAGGTAGGTCCACTCCCGTTCGCCCTCCTCCAGCGCCTCGCCCTGCGAGTCATGCAGGCGGTACCGGACGGTCACCCACATGTTGTGTTCGATCTGCATGCCACCCACCTCGATGAACGTCCTTTCCACGATCGGCGCGCTGAGTGTAGAACAGTTCATGCGCCGTCACTGGCAGCGCGAGCCCCTGGTCGTGCGCGGCGCGATCCCGGGCTTCGCGTCGCCGATCGAGCCGGCACGGCTGTTCGAACTGGCGGCGAGCGACGAGGTCGAGTCCCGGCTCGTCACCGCCTTCGAGGGCCGGTGGGCGATGCGCCGCGGCCCGCTTGCGCGGCTGCCCGCCCGGCGTCGGCCGGGCTGGACGCTGCTGGTCCAGGGCGTGGACCTCCACGACGATGCGATGCACGCACTGATGCAGCGCTTCCGTTTCGTGCCCGACGCGCGGCTCGACGACCTGATGGTCAGCTTCGCGACTGACGGCGGCGGCGTGGGCCCGCACGTCGACGCCTACGATGTGTTCCTGCTGCAGGCGCGCGGCACGCGCCGCTGGCGGGTCGCCCCGCCCGGCGACGCCACGCTCGTCGAGGGCGCGCCGCTCAAGCTGCTCGCGGATTTCGAGCCGACCGCCGAATGGGTGCTCGAGCCGGGCGACATGCTCTACCTGCCACCGGGCTGGGGCCACGACGGCACCGCGGTCGGCGAGTGCATGACCTTCTCGATCGGGTTCAGGGCGCCCTCGCGCCTGGAGTTCCTGTCGGCCTTCCTGGCCGCCGCGGGGGATGCGCCGGGCGGGCGCGATCCGCGCTTTGGCGACCGCGCGCGCGCGCCGACCCGTCACCCCGGCGGGCTCCCGGACGATCTGGCAGGCACGCTGCGCGCCTGGGCGACCGATTGGCGTGCGTCGGCCGCCGAGGTCGAGCGCTTCGTGGGCTGCTACCTCACCGAGCCCAAGCCCACCGTGTGGTTCGACCCGCCCGCACCACGCATGACTGCGGCGCGCTTCGGGGCGCTCGCGGGGCGCGGCGGCCTGCGGCTCGACCGCCGCACCCGGATGGCCTGGCGCGGCACGGTGGTGTTCGTCAACGGCGAGGCATTGGATGCGCCGGCCACCGCCCGCCGATGGCTGCGCGCGCTCGCCGATCGGCGGGCGCTGACGGCCGCCGAGTGCCTGCGAGCATTCGCGAGCGCGCCGCTCGCCGCTATCCTGCACAGCTGGTACGAGGCCGGCTGGCTGCACGCGGGGGCGATTCCCAGGGCCGCAGGCGCGACGGAGTGACGCATGCAGCCCGAAGGGTCGATCCTGTTCCGCAGCCGCGGCGAGTTCAACGAAGCGGTGCTTGCCGCGATCACCGCCACGCGGCGCGAGCTGATGCTGTCGGACCGCGACTTCAGCGACTGGCCGCTCGACACCGCCGAGGGCAACGCGGCGCTCGAGGCCTTCCTGCAGGCTGACCCGCAGGCCCGCTTGCGGGTGCTGGTGGCCGACGCCGACTGGCTCGAGCGACGGGCGGCACGGTTCCATGCATCCCGCAGGCGGCATCCGGGCGCGATCCTCTGCCGGCTGATCCCGGCCTCGCTGTTCGGCGGCGAGGGCCTGGTGATCGGCGACCGGCGCCACCTCCTGCGGCGGGCCCACCACGATTTCTTCCGCGGACGCCTGTCGCTGGCCCTGCCTGCCGAGGTCGAGCCAGCCGTCGCCCGCTGGGACGCCCTCTGGGACGAGAGCGCACCGATCCTGGCGGTGACCACGCTCGGCCTCTGAGCGGCCCGCAGGCGCGCTGCGCCGCCAGTCCGGCGCCGATGACGGGAGCCGCGCGGACGTCGATTGCGCTTCGCCGGGCCGGCGCACCGGGCAGGTGCCCGCCATGCACCGACTCAAGGCTGTTGGTAGAATGTACGGCTGCCCTGTGCGCCCATCGGCGCACGCTGCGCCTACGGAACCCAGGTCTGCGGACACCGCGTCGGCAGACCCCCCGCCCCGCCCCTCCCAAGGACGCTCTACATGATCAAGAAGTCGCTGCTCCTCGCTTCCCTCCTCGCTGTCTCGCTCGCCGCCTGCGGCAAGAGGGAAGAGGCGCCCAAGCCGGTGGCCCCGGTCGCCGCCCCCGCCCCCGCGCCGGCGCCAGTCGAAGCCGCCAAGGAAGCCGCAGGCAAGGCCGTCGAAGCCGCCAAGGAAGCCGCAGGCGCCGCAGGCGCCGCCGCGAGCGCCGCGGGCACGGCCGCGGGCACCGCCGCCGCCGCCGCCGGCGATGCCGCCAAGGACGCCGCCACCAAGGCGACCGAGGCCGCAAGCACGGCTGCGAGCAATGCCGCCAATGCCGCCAGCAGCGCTGCGTCCAGCGCGGCCGATGCCGCCAAGGACGCCGCGGCCAAGGCCGTCGAAGCCGCGAAGGACGCGACCAAGAAGCCCTGACCCCCGGGGTCGGCGAGTTCGGTGCCGGCGTCCGCCGGCACCGCCAGGAAAGCCGGCAAGAGCCGGCTTTTTTTGTGGCCGGCCCGGGCGTCACACGCCGGTCCGCCCCCCGGACCGTTGTCGAGCGCCCCGGCGCCCGGACGCCGGGCCCGGCCGGCTCGCGGACGACTCGCGGTCGGAATCAGCCCTCGACCCAGCCGAGCCCGTCGTCCTGGTCGGCCACCCCGATCGCCTCCGGCGCCCAGCCGAGCACGCCTGCGAGCGCGGCGCGCGCCAGTTCGGCCCGGTTGTTCTGCCGGCTGAGGTGGGCCGCCACCACCCGGCGCAGGCGGCTGCGGTCGAGCGCGGCGAGGATGCGCGCTGAATCGGCGTTCTCGAGGTGCCCGTAGCGCCCCGCGATCCGGCGCTTGAGCGCGGGCGGATAGGCGCTGCCGGCGAGCAGCGCCGCGTCGTGGTTGGTCTCCAGCACCAGTGCGGTCAGCCGCGACAATGCCTGCGGCAGGTACGCGGTCGGGTGCCCGATGTCGGTCAGCACGCCCAGCCGGGCCGCGCCGTCGTCCAGCACGTACTGCACCGGCTCGCGGGCGTCGTGGGGTACCGGGAAGGGCTCCACCCGCAGCCCCGCAAGCTCGAAGGGCCGATGCGAGTCGACGACGTTGACGAGGTCCTCGCAGCCCGCCGCCTGGGGCGTGGCGCGTAGCGTGCCGTGCGTCAGGTAGACCGGGATGCGGTGGGCCCGCGCCAGCCGGAACACGCCGCCGACGTGATCACCGTGCTCGTGCGTGACCAGGATGCCCGCGATGGACGCCGCCGGGCAGCCGAGCCGAGCGAGGCGGCGCTCGGCTTCGCGCAGGCCGAAGCCGCAGTCGACCAGCACGCGGAACGCGATACCTCCCGGCAGCGCGCCGCCGGCCTCGACCAGCAGCGCGTTGCCCTCGCTGCCGCTGCCCAGGCTCGCGAACCGCAATGCCGGCCCGCCTTCAGCGGAGCTGGTCGCGCAGCACGGTAGCAATCTGTGTGGCCACGCGGCGGTCGGCATCGGTGGCCGGCGGCGAGCCGTCATCGCCGAGCACGCCCACACGCGAGCCACCCGCATCGTCGGACACGGTGATTCGATAGCGCTTGCCGCTAAGGTCCTTCTTGGGGCCCGAGCTGAACACTTTGTCCAAGAGGCCCGGCGTCTTCGCCTCCTGGGCCGGGTCAACGTAGCGGACAAAGAAGGTGCCCTTGGAGCGATCGCGGTCCTCGACGGTGAAGCCGCTGCGATCGAGCACCAGGCCCACCTGCCGCCAGGAGCGGTCGAAGCCGTCCTGGAGTTGCACGTACGGCCTGCCGTCGGCCTCCATCAGCCGCGCGCGCGCCTGCGCGTCCGCCGGCACGGTGACGCCCGAGGCCGGGGCGCTGGCGCCAGCCGTGGCCGGCGCCACGCTCGCAAGCTTCTCGGGCGTGAGGCGGACCATGATGCGTCGCAGGAACTCGGCCTCGAGCTCCGGATCGGAGGGCCGCGGGACCCACACCGTCGACTCCCTGAGCGACCCCGAGAGCTCCTCGCCGAGCCCGCGGTGGGTCAGGAACACCTCCGTCACCTTGCCGTCGGACTCGAGGCGCGTGCGGAACTTGTCGCGGGTGCCGGTCGAGTACAGGCTGCCCAGCACCTTGCTCAGCTGGCCGCGGAGCCAGGAGTCGGCGTAGACGCCCCGGTTCTCGGCCCAGTCGGTCTCCATGATGCCGGTCTCGGGGGACTCGACGCGCAGCACGAAGCCGGACTCGGCCCAGAAGTCGCGAAGCACCGGCCAGACCTTGTCGGGAGACTGCTCGATCACCAGCCAGCGCTGCGCGCCCTGGCGCTCCAGCCGCACGCCCTGCGGCTGCGGCAGCACACCGGCAACCGCCCCCGGCGCCGGCTTCTCGGCGACGCGATCGCGGTTGTACGCCGACAGCGTCGTGCCGGTGATGCGATCGGGCACCGCGAAGCGATCGTCGTTGCGAGGTGTCACCAGGTCGGGCGGAATGTCCAGCCCCGGTCCCTTGGTAGCGGACTTGTAGTCGATGCGGGTGGCGTCGCTGATGGTCTGCGTGATGTTGCAGCCCGCCAGGGCGACGGCGCAGAGCACCGCGGCGAACGCCGACAGGCGCGACGAACGCACGGTCTTCATGCCAGCACCCCCGACTCGCGCAGCGCCGTCTCGAGGACGGCGTGGTACTTCGGGTCCAGTGGCGTCATCGGCAGCCGGATGCCGCCCTGCATGCGGCCCATGCGCTGCAGCGCCCACTTGACCGGGATCGGGTTGGCCTCCACGAACAGCCTCGCGTGCAGCGGCAGCAGCCTGCGGTTGATCGCGCGGGCGGCGGGCAGGTCACCCGCCAGCGCCGCGGCGCACAGCTGCGCCATCTCGCGCGGCGAGACGTTCGCGGTGACCGAGATCACGCCATGACCGCCGAGCGCGATGAGGGCCAGCGCGGAGTCGTCGTTGCCGCTGTAGACGGCGAAGTGCTCGGGCACCCGCGCGAACAGCTCGCTCGCCCGCGGCATGTCGCCGGTCGCGTCCTTCAGGCCCGTGATGCCCGGCACCTGCGCGAGACGCACGATGGTGTCGTTGGCCAGATCGGCGACCGTGCGTCCCGGTACGTTGTAGAGGATCACCGGCAGGTCCACCGCCTCGGCCACCGCGCGGAAGTGGCGGTACAGGCCCTCCTGCGTCGGACGGTTGTAGTAGGGAACGACCTGGAGCGTCGCGGTAGCGCCGACCTCGGCCGCCCGGCGCGTGAGTTCGATCGCCTCGCTGGTGGCGTTGCCCCCGGCGCCGGCGATCACCGGCACGCGGCCCGCCGCGTGCTCGACGGCGACTCGGATCAGCGTGGCGTGCTCCTCGACGTCGACGGTCGGCGACTCGCCCGTGGTGCCGACGACGACGATGGCGGCGGTGCCGCTTGCGACCTGCCAGTCGATCAGCGCCCTGTAGCTGGCCAGGTCGAGGCTGCCGTCCTCGTGCATCGGCGTGACGATGGCGACGATGCTGCCTTTGATCATGGTGGAACTGCCTGACGGGAAAAGCCGGATTCTATCGCAGCCCGCCGCCGGACCGATCGCCGAGCGGCAGCGCCTCGGGGTCGAACGGCGGGCGCACCGCGACCATCCGCTGGACCCGGGCGGGGCGCGGCCCGGCCACGAAGCCGTCCTCGAAGGCGAGCAGGTGCAGCCCCGCGCGCGCCGCCACCCGTGCCAGCTCGCCCGGGGCGAGCAGGAAGTCAGGGTTGGACGGGCGACCGTAGCGCGCGTTGCCCGCGGCGAAGGTCTCGTAGATCCACAGGCCGCCGGGCGCGAGCAGGGTGGCCATCAGGTCCAGCCGCGGCCGGAACAGGTAGTTCGTGCAGACGATGCCGTCGAACCGCTCGTCCGCGAAAGACCACCGTCCGTGCTCCAGGTCTTCCTGGCGTATTGCGATGCCCGTACCCTCGATTGCACAGAGGGCTACTGCGTCCCTATCGACCGCGAGCACGCGCAAGCCTGCCGCCTGCGCGAGGCAGGCATGGCGGCCGGCGCCGCTCGCGAAGTCGAGTACGCTGCCCGAGGAACGAACGGCGGGCAGCCACCGACCCACCCACGCCGAAGGCGCGGGCGGGACGGCGGGCAGGGGCGAAGGGACCGAGTGCGCGGGTCGCGCCGGCGGAACGGGCTTGAGTTCGGGCATCTTGGCAGGCAGGGGTGGCGTCGGCGTGACGGACGGCAGGCGGTGAATCCGGAAGCACTCAGCGCATTCTACGGACAGGCTCGGGCACAGCGCCGCGGCTGGCTCGTGGTCGGGGTCACGCTTGCGCTGGCCGTGGCGCTCCACCTCGCCGCCCGGGCCTTTCCCGATGTGCTGGGCGGCGTGGGGGTCTTCGCGCTGCCCGTCGCGCTGCTGTCGATCGGGGTGATCGCCTTCCTGCTGCTGCACGTGGCCGAGCAGCTCGGCCAGCAGCGCAACATCGTCAATCGGCTGGTCGAGCTGCAGGCGCAGTACGGCGTCGCCGAAAGCCTCGCCGTGCTCGGCTCCTGGGTCTACGACATCGACCAGGACCGCTTCTACTGGAGCGACGGCGCCTACCGGGTGTTCGGCATCGAGCCGTCCCAGTCCGTGCCCTCCCCCAAGGCCTTCTTCATCTGCGTGCACCCCGACGACCAGGAGCGCTGGCAGACCGCGCACCGGCGCGCGATCAAGCACGGGCGCGAGGTGCGCATCGAGTACCGCTTCATCAAGAACGGCTCCGAGCAGATCTGGGTGCGCAGCGTCGCGCGGCCCGAGACCGACCACCGCGGGCGCACCCTGCGGCTGGCCGGCATCGTCCAGGACATCAGCGCGATGCGCGCGATGGCGCAGCAGCTCGCCGCGAGCGAAGCGAAGTTCCGCGACCTGACCCAGCTGTCGGCCGACTGGGTCTGGGAGACCGACACCGAGCACCGGCTGAGCTACCTGTCGGACAGCGCGGTGGCCGCACTCGGCGGCGACTGGATCAAGGCGGGCCTGGGCAAGCGGCGCTGGGAGGGCCGCTCGATCGACTTCCCCAAGGCCGACTGGGAGCGCCATCGCGCCGACCTCACAGCCGCCCGCCCGTTCGAGGCCTTCGAGTTCGGCCTGCTCGATCCGCAGGACAACGTGCACCACGTGTCGCTCAGCGGCCGGCCGATATTCGACGACTCGGGCAAGTTCCGCGGCTACCGGGGCGTGGGCCGTGCGGTGACCCGCGAGCGCCAGCAGCAGCTGCTGCTGCAGGTCGAGAGCGAGATGGCCTCGATCATGCGGGAGCAGACCGAGCCAGAGCTCGTGATCACCTCATTGATCATCGCGGTGTGCGGGCTGATGGGCTGGGCGGGCGGCGCCCACCTCGTGCAGATCCCCGGCACTCGCGCCTACACCGTGCGCGAGCGCTGGGGCTACCCGGCCCTCACCAGGATGTTCGCCGAGCTGCCCGCGCAGCTGCCGATGAACCACGGCGGGGTGGAGGGCCGCGCGTGGTCCACGGGCGAGCCGATCTGGCTGCCCGCGCTCGCAACCGAACCCGAGTTCGCCGAGCGGTACCAGAGCGTGGCGCTGGGGCAGAACGCAGCGTTCATCGCGCCGATCATGGACGAGAGCCACAACGTGCTGTCGGCGCTGCTGTTCTTCAGTCCCGTGGGCTTCCGGGCCGAGCCGCTGCTGCAGCAGATGGCCGACATCCTGTCGCGCACGCTGTCGCTGTACCTGCAGCGCAAGAGCGCCGAGAAGCGGCTCATGCACGCGTCGCTGCACGACGCGCTGACTGGCCTGCCCAACCGCGTCTACCTGACCCACCAGCTCGAGGCGACGATGAAGGCCGAGCGCACAGCCGCGGTGCTGTACGTCGACCTCGATCGCTACAAGCTGATCAACGACACGCTCGGCCACTCAGTCGGCGACCAGGTGCTGATCGAAGTCGCGCGGCGCTTTCGCGAGGCGATCCGCCCGATCGACGTCGCCGGGCGCATCGGCGGCGACGAGTTCATCCTGCTGCTGATGGACCTGCAGGACCGCACCGAGATCGAGCGCATCGCACGCAAGGTGCTGAGCGCGATCGAGAAGCCCTTCGTTCTGATGAACCGCGCGTACTTCCTGTCGGCCTCGATCGGCGTCGCGGTCGCGCCGGACGACGGGCGCGATGCGCACCTGCTGATCAAGTGCGCCGACAGCGCGATGTATCGCGTCAAGTCGGAGGGCCGCAACGACATCCGCTTCTTCGCCGGCAGCCTGTCCGACGAGCGCAGCGACCAGCTTCAGCTCGGTGCGGAGTTCCCGCTGGCGCTGCAGCGCGGCGAGGTCGACCTCTACTACCAGCCGGTGCTGGCGGTCGGCGAGCGCCGGATCGTCGGCATCGAGGGCCTGATGCGCTGGCGCCATCCGACCCGCGGCCTGCTGCTGCCCGAGAAGTTCCTGCCCGCCGCCGAGCAGAGCAATCTGGTCCGCGAGATCGGGCTGTGGGCGATCCGCCGGGCGCTGGACGACCGCGTCGAGATCGGGCTCGACCGGTTCCAGGACGTCGCGATTTCGGTCAACATCTCGCCGCGCCAGCTCGCCGAGGACGGCTTCCTCGCGCAGCTCAACGCCATGCTCACCGAGCGCAACTTCCCGCCCAGCCTGCTGCGCCTGGAGCTCACCGAGAACGCGCTGATCGACAACAGCGACAAGACCGTCGCCCTGCTCGCCGAGCTGCGCCGCCTGGGCGTCAAGGTGATCATCGACAACTTCGGCACCGGCTACGCCTCGTTGTCCTACCTGAAGAACCTGCCGGTCGACGGCCTGAAGATCGACCGCACCTTCATCCGAGGGCTGCCGGAGGACCGCGGCAACGCGGCGATCATCCAGGCGATCACGACGCTGGCGGGCAAGCTCGGGCTGCAGGCGATGGCCGAGGGCGTCGAGACGGCCGCAGAGATGCGCGCGCTGCGCGGCTTCGAGTGCGACAGCATGCAGGGCTCGTTCATCAGCGAGCCGCTGCCGCTGCAGCAGCTCAAGGACTTCCTGGAGTCACTGCCGCAGTTGCGCCAGATGCACCTGATCAAGGGCGCGGCCGACTCGGTCTGAGCAGGCCTGCGGCACGACCCGCCGCGCGGGCGCGCGGCCTGGCACAGTGGCTCAGGCGTAGCCGAGCCCCATCGCGCCGCGCACGTCGTGCATCGTCTCGCGGGCCACCGCACGCGCCCGCTCGCAGCCGGCATCCATGATGTCGCGCACCCGCCGCGGATCCTCGACGTAGGGCTGCGCGCGCTCGATGAAGACCTGCTGCTCGGCGATGATCGCGTCGATCACCGGCTGCTTGCAGTCGAGGCAGCCGATGCCCGCGCTGCGGCAGCCCTGCTGGACCCAGTCCTTCACCGCGGCGTTCGAGTAGACCTGGTGCAGCTGCCACACCGGGCAGCGCTCCGGCTCGCCCGGGTCGTTGCGACGCACCCGCGCGGGGTCGGTGGGCATCTGCCGAAGCTTCCGGGTGACCGAGGCCGGATCCTCGCGCATCGCGACGGCGTTGCCGTAGCTCTTGGACATCTTGGCGCCGTCCAGGCCCGGTACCTTCGAGGTCTCGGTCAGCAGCGCCTGCGGCTCCACGAGGATCCGGCGGCGACCGCCCTCGAGCCAGCCGAGCAGGCGCGCGCGGTCGTCCTCGGAGAGGCTCTGCGTGCCCGCGATCAGGGCACGCGCGCCTTCGAGCGCGGCGGTGTCGCCTTCCTGCTGGAAACGCACGCGGTAGTCCTCGTAGGCCTTCCCTCGCTTGCCGCCGAGCTTCTTCACGGCCGCGGCCGCCTTGGCCTCGAAGCCCGCCTCTCGCCCGAACAGATGGTTGAAGCGGCGTGCGACCTCGCGGGTGAGCTCGACGTGCGGCACCTGGTCCTCGCCCACCGGCACCCACTGGGCGCGGTACATCAGGATGTCGGCCGCCTGGAGCAGCGGATAGCCGAGGAAGCCGTAGGTGGTGAGGTCGCGGTCGGTGAGCTTCTCCTGCTGGTCCTTGTAGGTCGGCACCCGCTCGAGCCAGCCGAGTGGCGTGCACATCGACAGCGCGAGGTGCAGCTCGGCGTGCTCCGGCAGGCGCGACTGGATGAACAGCACCGCGCGGGCCGGGTCGATGCCGGCCGCCAGCCAGTCGATCACCATCTCCCAGACGTTGTGACCGATGACCTCGGGGGAGTCGTAGTGGGTGGTGAGCGCGTGCCAGTCGGCCACGAAGAAGAAGCACTCGTGCTCGGCCTGCAGGCGGACCCAGTTCTTCAGCGCACCGTGGTAGTGGCCGAGGTGCAAGGCGCCCGTGGGGCGCATGCCGGATAGGACGCGGTCGCGATTCATGGTGGCGCGGATTGTAGCAGCGGGGCCCCTCGGCCCCGCCCGGGCCTCAGCGGATCATCCGGTCGATCGGGCCGCGGCCCGCACGGGTCACCTGGGGCGTGTCGCCGGTCATGTCGATGACTGTGGTCGGCTCGAAGCCCTGGCTGCCGGCATCGATCAGCAGGTCGACGCGGCGCGTCAGGCGCTGCATCGCGTCGTCGGGATCGGTGAGCGGCTGGTCTTCGCCAGGCAGGACGAGACTGCTGGAGAGGACCGGCTCGCCGAGCTCCTCGAGCAGGTGCGCGACCACCGGATGGTCGGGCACACGCAGGCCCACAGTCTTGCGCGATGGGTGCCACAGGCGGCGCGGCACTTCCTTGGTCGCGGGCAGCACGAAGGTGTAGGCGCCCGGGGTCCAGTCGCGCAGGAAGCGGTACTGCGCGTTGTCGACCTGCGCGTAGACCGCCAGCTCCTTCAGGTCGCGGCACATCAGGGTCAGCAGGTGCTTGTCATCGATGCCGCGGATCGCGCGCAGACGGTCCACCGCCGTCTTGTCGGCGAGGGGGCAAGCGAGCACGTAGCAGGCATCGGTGGGCAGAACCACCACGCCGCCCTTGCGGAGGATCTCGGCGGCCTGCTGGACCAGTCGCTTCTGGGGGTGGGTCGGATGGATCTCGAAGCGCTGGGTCATCGGCGCTCCAGCGCGACCGACTCGGGCCAGTCGTGCCAGACCGGACGCAGGCTCGTGGGCAACGCGGGCAGGGAGCCGAGGTCGTGGCGGCTCTCGCCCGGACCGTGGAAATCGGAGCCGCGCGAGGCGGCCAGCCCGAAGCGCTGCGCGGTCGCAGCGAACTCGACGTACTGGCCGGGCGTGTGGCTGCCGCTGACGACCTCCATCGCGGCGCCGCCGGCGTCGCAGAACTCGTGGATGAGCTGGTCCAGGCAGAAATCGGAGAGGCGGTAGCGCCCCGGGTGGGCCATCACCGCGGTGCCGCCGGCCGCGCGGATCCAGCCGACCGCGTCGGACAGCGTGGCCCAGCGGTGCGGCACGAAGCCCGGCCGCCCCTCGACGAGGAAGCGGCTGAACACCTCGTGGACGTCCTCGCAGGTGCCGGTCTCGACGATGTAGCGCGCGAAATGGCTGCGCGAGATCAGCTCGGGGTTGCCGGCGTAGCGCAGCGCGCCTTCGTAGGCGTCCGGAATGCCGGCGGCGGCGAGCTGCCCGGCGATCTCGAGGGCGCGGTCGTCGCGCCCGCTGCGGGTGCGCCCCAGGCCCGTCACCAGCGCCGGATGGGTGTAGTCGATGCGCAGACCGACGATGTGGATGGTCTCGCCCGCCCAGGTCACCGAGACCTCGACGCCGGGCACGAAGGCCAGGCCCAGCGCGCCGGCGCGTGCCTGCGCGTCGGCCAGCCCGCCGACCTCGTCGTGGTCGGTCAGCGCGAGGATCTGCACGCCGTTGCGTTTGGCGCGCTCGACGATGTCGACCGGCGCGAGCGTACCGTCGGAGATCACCGAGTGGCAATGCAGGTCGGCATTGATGCGATGGGCGGTGTTGCGGTGCGGCGGCGGGGCCTGCACCGTGCGCGGATCAGCCATCGACGAACTCCTCGATCAGCGACGCCACCCGCTCGGGCTGGTCGTGGTGAAGCATGTGGCCGGCATCGTCGAGCGAGGCGTGATGCAGGTCGGCGATGGCTGCCAGCCGGATGCGGTAGGCGTCGGTGTCGGCGAAGCGGTGCCAGTGGCCGGTCTCGGCGGCGCGCACCAGCAGCACGGGCGCGGCGATCTCGCGCCAGATGGCGGCGGTCTCCTCGACGCGGTACAGGTAGGGATTGGCGAGCTTGTGCGCGGGGTCGCCGAGCAGCTCGAACCGCCCGGCCGCGCCCGGCGCCGACCAGTGCTCCGCCAGCCAGCGCGCTCGGTCGACGCGAAGGCGGGGGTTGGTCTGGATCAGCCGCTGCGCGACCGCGTCGCGCGACGGGTAGTCGTGCATGCGTGCGCCGGCGCGCAGCCCGTCGAGCCACTCGCGCAGGCGCGCCGGCGCCTGGCCCGGTTCGGTGGGGCGCATGCCGAAGCCCTCGAGGTTGACCAGCCGGCGCACCCGCGCCGGCCGCAGCCCCGCGTAAAGCATGGCGACGTTACCGCCCATGCTGTGGCCGACGAGGTCGACCGGGGTGTCCGGCAGCAGGGCGCCGAGCAGGTGCTCGAGGTCGCCGAGATAGTCGGGGAACCAGTAGCAGTCGGCGACTGGGCGCGAGGTCAGGCCGAAGCCTCGCCAGTCGGGAGCCAGCACGTGGCGCTCGCGCGCCAGGCAGTCGACGACGAACTGGAACGACGCCGACACGTCCATCCATCCGTGCAGCATCACCAGCGGCGGGGCATCGGGGTCGCCCCAGTGCCGGACGTGGTGACGCAGACCGCGTGCGTCCACGAAGGACGAGCGCGCGGCGCGGCGGGGGCGGTAGGGTTCGGTCATCGGGCAGTCGGCTGCAAGCCCTTGATTATACGGGCCGCGGCGCGTGGACCCGCGATGGCGCGACGGGCTGCGCCCGGGTTTCGACGGATGGCGTAGCGGACCCGCCCGGACCGCCGCGCGGTATCGCGCGGGGGGCCGGGCGGCGACGGGGCCCGCGCCCCGCCGCGCTCCTCGAGCTCAGCTCAGTCGAAGCGGCACGAACACCCTCGCCTCGTCGCGCTGGATCAGCAGCGCCACGTCGCTGCCGGCCGCCTGCACCCGGTCGCGCAGCTGGACGGCCGAGGTCACCGCGGTCCCGTTGACCGATAGGATCCGGTCGCCCGGCCGGATGCCGGCGGCCGCGGCCGGGCCGCCGGCCGCCTCGACCAGCAGGCCGCCCTCCTGTCCGGCGCCGGTTTCGCCCGGCTTGAGCTCTCGCACCGTCAAGCCCAGGCGCGCGGCGGGCTGGGAGGCCGCCGGCGCCGCGTCCCGGGTGGCTGCCGTCCGGGTCGCGCTCGCCGCGTCGCCCGCCGCGATCGACAGGGTCTGCGACGCGCGGTCGCGCAGCACCTCGAGCGTGGCGCGCTGGCCGGGCTTGAGGTCGGCAACCCGGGCCGGCAGCTCGGCCGAGCGCCCGATCGGCTTGCCGTCGAGCGCGACGATCACGTCGCCGGCCCTGAGACCGGCCTGCGCGGCGGGGCTGCCCGGCTCGACACCGGTCACCAGCGCGCCGCGCGGCGTGTCCATGCCGAAGGCACGGGCGAGCGTCTGGTCGAGCTCCTGGATCGACACGCCGAAGCGGCCGCGGGTGACCTTGCCGGACGCCACCAGCTGGGCCTGGACGCCGGTGGCCACGTCGATCGGGATCGCGAACGACAGGCCCTGGAAGCCGCCGGTGCGCGAATAGATCTGCGAGTTGATGCCGATCACCTCGCCGCGCACGTCGAACAGCGGGCCACCCGAATTGCCGGGGTTGACCGCCACGTCGGTCTGCAGGAAGGGCACGTAGGTGTCATCGGGCAGCCTGCGCGACTTGGCGCTGACGATGCCCGAGGTGACCGAGTTCTCGAAGCCGTAGGGCGAGCCGATCGCGAGCACCGGCTCGCCCACCCTGACCCGCGACGGATCGCCGAGCTTCACCGTCGGCAGGCCCCTGGCGTCGATGCGCAGCACCGCCACATCGGTCTGCGGGTCGCTGCCGACCAGGGTGGCGCGGAACTCGCGACGGTCGGTCAGCCGCACCGTGATCTCGTCGGCCCCCTGGACCACGTGCGCATTGGTGAGGATCAGACCGTCGGCGGACACGATGAAGCCCGAGCCCAGCCCGCGCGACGGCGCATCCGGCCGGGGCATCTGGGGTCCGCGCGGACCGAAGCGCCGAAGCAGCTCCTGCAGCGCCTCGTCGGCGGCAGGGTCGGCCCCGGGACCGGCACGCGTCGCGCGGCCCGACACGGACACGTTGACGACGGCCGGCCCGTAGCGCTCGACGATGGCCGAGAAGTCGACCGGTGCGCCAGACACCCCGCGGGGCGCGGCGACGCCGTCGGCCAGTGCCGCGGCGGCGGCGGGTGCCTGCGCGCCCGGGGTCGGTGCGGCGCCGGTCGCACCGTGCACACCGAGCACGGCGAACGCTGCGACGATCGCGGCCGCCACGGTATTGCGGGCGAGGGGACTGCGTGTATCGGACATGGATCCTCCGTGTCGAGCCGGGCCGCCGAGATGGCTGCCCCGACACGCAGGATCGCGCACCAGACTTAAGGCGGCCTTAAGGCCCGCTCAGGCGGGTCGGGCGGTGCGCGGGCCGGGTGCGAGCCGCAACTCGGCACGCAGCCCGCCACCCTCGCGGTTGACGAGCCCGACCTGAGCGCCGTGGCGCTCGGCGATCTGCCGCACGATCGCCAGACCCAGTCCGCTGCCCGGGCCGCCGGCCCCGGGCGCGCGGTGGAAGCGCTCGAACACCCGGCCGAGCTCCGCGGGCGGCAGCCCCGGACCGCGGTCCTCGACCGCGACGCGGCCGTCCGCGTGCACCGAGACGTCGATGCGGCCGCCCGAGGCGCCGTGGTGGATCGCGTTGTCGATCAGGTTGTCGACGAGGATGCGCAGCGCGTCGGGGTCACCCTCGACCTCGAGGGGCTCGGCGCGCGCCAGGCCGAGGTCCAGGCCGCGCGACTCGGCGGCGAGCGCCGCATCGATGACGGCTTCGCGGACGAGCGCGGCGAGGTCGACGCGGCGCCGCGCGGCCGCCGGGGCGCCCGCCTCCTGCACTGCGGTCGCCCCGGGCTCCTGGCGCGCGAGCGTCAGCAACTGCGCAACCAGGCGGTTGGCGCGCTGCAGGCCGCGCTCGAGGTCCTCGAGCGCGGTGCGCCGGCTATCGGCATCGGGCGCGCGCCGCGCGACCTGGGCCTGCAGCGTCAGGGCCGCGAGCGGGGAGCGCAAGGCGTGGGCGGCGTCGGCCACGAAGCCGCGCTGCGCATCCAGCGCGGCGTCCAGGCGCGCGAGCAGCGCGTTGAGCGCCTGCACCAGCGGACGGATCTCGTCGTCGAGCCCGGCTTCGGGGAACGGGTGGAGCGCGTGCGCGCCGCGGGCGCGCGCCTCGTCGGCCAACCGGCGAAGCGGGGCGAGGCCGCGGCCCAGCCCGATCCACAGCAGCACGCCCAGCACCGGAAACAGCGCGAGCATGGGCGCCACCGCCGCGAGCGCGGTGCGCAGCGCGAGCCGGCCGCGGGCCGCCAGCGGCTGCGAGACCTGCACCACGCTGCCCCCGATCGGCACGGCATACACCCGCCACGCGCCCTGCGGACCGCGCACGTCCGAGAACCCCGGCGGCGCGAGCGCGGGCAGCGCCGGATGCTCATGCGAACCGTAGATCCGCAGCCCCGAGGCGTCCCAGATCTGGATGACCACGTCTTCGTCGGCATTGAGCCCCTCCAGCCGCGGCGCGGGCATCGGGCCAAAGGCGCGCGGGGGCACCGCCGCCGCGATCTTCGCCATCTGGTAGTCGAGCAGCTCGCCCGCCGACTCGCGCGCCCGCAGGCCGACCACGACCGCCGCCAGCAGCAGGCCCGCCGTCAGGCCCGCGCCGGTCCAGGCAAGCAGCCGCCTGCGCAGCGAGCTCATGGTCGACCCGCGGCGCGGCGCGCCGGGCTCACGGCTCGTCCGGGACGTACCAGCCGACGCCGCGCAGGTTGCGCACCACGCCCGGCCCGAGCTTGCGGCGCAGCGCGTGCAGGTGTACCTCGACCGCGTTGCTGCCGACCGCGTCATCCCAGCCGTAGAGCCGCTCCTCGAGCTGCGCGCGCGACAGCACCGCGCCCGGCCGGTCGAGCAGCGCGCGCAGCAGCGCGAACTCGCGCGCCGACAGCGCCACCGGCTCGCCGCGGACCGTGACCCGGCGCAGGGCGGGGTCCAGGCTGACCGGTCCGGCCTGCAGCAGCGGCGTGCCGCGCCCGGCCCGCCGGCGCAGCACCGCGCGGATGCGGGCGGCGAGCTCGTCCAGGTCGAATGGCTTGACCAGGTAGTCGTCCGCACCCGCGTCGAGCCCGGCGATGCGGTCGGCCACCGCGTCGCGCGCGGTCACGATCAGCACCGGCATCGCGTCGCCGCGGGCGCGCAGCGTGCGCAGCAGCGACAGACCGTCGCCCCGCGGCAGGCCGAGATCGAAGAGCGCGAGATCGTAGGACTGCGTCCGCAGCGCCGTGTCGGCCTCCAGGGCGTCGTGCGCCCAGTCGAGCGCGAACCCGTCGCCCCGCAGCCCGCGCGCCAGCGCCTCACCGATCATCGGGTCGTCCTCGACCAGCAGCAACCGCATCGCGCCCCCTGCCCGCGCTCAGCCGTCCAGCCGTCCGCTGCCGGCGACGACCTCGAAGCTGCGCAGCATGCGGCAGCCGGTCGCCGGATCGGCCGGGTCGTCGATGCCGCGCATCTCGACGAGGGCGCGCCGCCGCGCAAGGTCCATCCGCGCGTAGCCGCGAAAGCGCGCGCCGCGCCATTCCCGTGCCAAAGCCGGGTCGCTGCGTCCCCAGGGGCCGTCCGCGCCGGGCCGCTCGGGGCCAGGGCGGGGCACGGGGGCGACGGCGTGCGCGTCCGCGACCGGTGCCGTCACGGCAGCGCGCCCAGCGCGGTCAGTTCGGCGTCGCTGAAGCCCGCCTGGCGACGGGCCTCGACGTTGAAGGGCCCCCGCAGCCTGGGCGCGCCATAGGTCTCGACCAGAGTCGCATAGGTGGCGACCGGCTCGAGGCCCCGGCGCTCGCAGACCCAGCGGTACCAGCGATTACCGGCCGCGACGTGGCCGATCTCGTCGCGCAGGATCACGTCGAGGATCGCCCCGGCCTCGCGGTCGCCGGCGCCGATCAGCTTGCGCCTGACCCCGGGCGAGGCGTCTAGCCCGCGCGCCTCGAGCGTGCGCGGCACGAGCCCGATGCGCGCCAGCACGTCCCCACGCGTGCGCTGCGCCATCTCCCAGAGCGCGTTGTGCGCCGGGAACGCGCCGTAGTCGAAACCGAGCCGCAGCAGGTGGTCGCGCAGCAGGCTGAAGTGCAGCGCCTCCTCGGCCGCGATGACGACCCACTCACGATAGAAGGCCTCGGGCATGCCGGCGAAGCGCCAGACGAGGTCCATTGCCAGGTCGATCGCATTCAGCTCGATATGCGCGATCGCGTGCACCAGCGCGGCGCGCCCCTCGACGGTCGCGAGCGAGCGCTGCACCAGCGCCGCATGCGGCACCAGGGCCGGCTGCGCCGGCCGCCCCGGCAGGCCGGGCGGCTCGTCGATCCGAAGGTCGGCGCCGACCGGCTCACCGGACGCCGCGACGAGGCGGGTCAGCGCGACCTTGGACGACGGATCGGGCGCCTGGACGACACGCAGGGCCTGCTGGCGCAGAGTGGTCATGATCGGACGGATGGTACGTCCAAGTATCGCCGGTTCGTCGCCCGCAGCAAGGCCCGCATCAGGCGGCGGGGCCGCACGCACCTCGCGCCGGGTCCTGCGGCCGCGTCCGTGAAGCGGCCCCCGGGCGCTGCGAGGTACACTCGGCCTCCGGGAAGCACCCTCCGCCGGGCCCGCGCGTGGCCGTGCCGCGGCCTTCCCCGCCACGCCACGAGGACACCATGGCCATCTATTCGATCGGCGAGCGCCGGCCGCGGCTCGCACCCACCGCGTGGGTCGCACCGGGAGCCCACGTGCTGGGTGACGTCGAGCTCGCCGAGGGCGCAAGCGTCTGGTTCGGCGCGGTGCTGCGCGGCGACAACGAGCCGATCCGCGTCGGCGCCGGCAGCAACGTGCAGGAGAACGCGGTGCTGCACACCGACATGGGGTTCCCGATGACCATCGGCGCCCGCGTCACCATCGGCCACCAGGCGATGCTGCATGGCTGCACCGTCGGCGACGGCAGCCTGATCGGCATCCAGGCGATCGTGCTCAACGGCGCGCGGATCGGCCGCGAATGCCTGATCGGCGCGGGCGCCCTGATTGCCGAGGGCAAGGTGATCCCCGACCGCAGCGTCGTGCTCGGCTCGCCCGGAAAGGTGGTGCGCACGCTCACCGACGAGGACGTCGCGCGCATGCGCGCCGGCGCCGACAGCTACATCGGGCGCGCCGCCGCGTTCGACGCCGAGCTCAAGCGGCTCGACCCGTGAGCGGCACCCCGATCCCCCCGGTGTCCGACGACGGCGCGGGTGCGGGCGACACCCTGCAGCGCTTCCTGCTGCGCGGCGCCCCGGTGCGCGGCGAGGTCGTGTCGCTCGACGCGGCGTGGCGGGAGGTCGCCGACCGCCATGCCTTCCCGCGCTCGGTGCGCGACCGCCTCGGCGAGCTGTGCGCGGCGGGTCTGCTGCTGTCGGCATCGCTGAAGTTCGACGGCGCGCTGATCCTCCAGATCCACGGCGACGGCCCGGTCTCGCTGCTGGTGGTCGAGTGCGAGGCCGACGGCAGCTTCCGGGCGACCGCCAAGCTGCGCGACGGCGAGACCTGCCCGGAGGACGCCGACCTCGCGACGCTGGTCAACGCCAACGGCCGTGGCCGCTTCGTGGTGACCCTCGATCCGCGTACCGACTCGCCCAATCGGCAGCCCTACCAGGGCATCGTGCCCTTCGAGGGGAACAGCGTCGCCGAGGTGCTCGAGCGCTACATGGAGCGCTCCGAGCAGGTGCCCACCCGCCTGTGGCTGGCCGCGGACGATTCGCGGGCCACAGGGCTGCTGCTGCAGCGCCTGCCGTCCGAAGGCGGCAAGCCGGACGTGCCCGACGCCGAGCCCACCGGCGACGATGCCGACGAGGGCTGGAACCGCATGCAGCACCTCGCCGACACGGTCACCCGCGACGAGTTGCTGGCCCTGCCCTCGGAGTCGGTGCTGCGCCGGCTGTTCTGGCAGGAGCCGCTGCACGCCTTCGATTCGCGTGCGCCGCGCTTCGCGTGTACCTGCTCCCGGGACAAGGTCGCCTCGATGCTCCGCATGCTCGGAAGGGCCGAGATCGAATCGATCGTCGCGGAGCTGGGCTCGGTCGGGGTGCGCTGCGAGTTCTGCAACACGCCCTACGAGTTCGACGCGATCGACGGCGCCAGGCTCTTCCTCAGCGAACCGCTCGCACCGGGCTCGCGGGCGCGGCACTGAGCGCGGTCGGCGACGCCGGCTGCGCGGGCACCGCCGCGCCCGGCTCGCCGACCTGCACGAAGATCTCGTCGGGCCGCATCATGCCCAGCTCGTAGCGAGCCCGCTCCTCGATCGCACCGGTTCCCTGCCTCAGGTCGCGCACCTCGCCCTCGAGGGCGAGGTTGCGCTCGCGCAGCCGCGCGTTGACCTGACCCTGGGCCAGCAACTGCTGGTCCAGCTCCCAGACCCGCAGCCAGCCGCCCTTGCCGAGCCACAGCGGATACTGGATCAGGGCGAGCAGCGCGACCAGCGCGAGGGCGAACAAACGCATGCCGAGGCTCAGAGCAGGTTGTAGAAGGCCGAGCGGCCCGGGTACTGAGCGACCTCCCCGAGGTCCTCCTCGATACGCAGCAGCTGGTTGTACTTGGCGACACGGTCGCTGCGCGACATCGAGCCGGTCTTGATCTGCAGCGCGTTGGTGGCCACCGCGATGTCGGCGATCGTGGTGTCCTCGGTCTCACCGGAGCGGTGCGACACCACCGCGGTGTAGTTGTTGCGCTTGGCCAGCTCGATCGCGGCGAAGGTCTCGGTCAGGGTCCCGATCTGGTTGATCTTGATCAGGATCGAGTTGGCGATGCCGGCCTCGATGCCCTCACGCAGGATCCGCGTGTTGGTCACGAACAGGTCGTCGCCCACCAGCTGCACGCGGTCGCCGAGCTGATCGGTCAGCGTGCGCCAGCCGTCCCAGTCGTTCTCGGCCATGCCGTCCTCGACCGACACGATCGGGTACTTGTCGCACCAGGTGCCGAGCAGGTTCGTGAAATCGGCGGCGGTCAGGGACAGGCCCTCGCCGTCGAGCTTGTAGCGCCCGTCGCGGAAGAACTCCGAGCTCGCGCAGTCGAGGCCGATCGCGATCTGGGAGCCGGCCTGGTAGCCGGCGCGGTCGATCGCCTCGAGGATCAGCAGGATGGCGGCCTCGTGGTTCGCGACGTTGGGCGCGAAGCCACCCTCGTCGCCGACCGCCGTGCTCATGCCGCGCTCGTGCAGGATCTTCTTGAGCGCCTGGAAGGTCTCGGCGCCATAGCGGACGGCCTCGCGGAAGGTCGGCGCCCCCAGCGGGATGATCATGAACTCCTGGATGTCCAGGTTGTTGTTGGCGTGCGCCCCGCCGTTGATGACGTTCATCATCGGCACCGGCAGCGCCATCGCGCCCGAGCCGCCGAAGTAACGGTACAGCGGCAGGCCCGACTCCTCGGCCGCCGCCTTGGCGACCGCCATCGAGACGGCCAGCGTCGCGTTGGCGCCGAGCCGCGCCTTGTTGTCGGTGCCGTCCAGGTCGATCAGGGTCTTGTCGACGTAGGCCTGCTCGGAGGCGTCCAGGCCCATGATGGCCTCGGAGATCTCGGTGTTGATGTTCTCGACGGCGCGCAGCACGCCCTTGCCGCCGTAGCGCGACGCGTCGCCGTCGCGCAGCTCGATCGCCTCGCGCGAGCCGGTGGATGCGCCCGAGGGCACCGCCGCGCGGCCCATGATGCCCGACTCGAGCAGCACGTCGCATTCGACCGTGGGGTTGCCGCGCGAGTCGATGACTTCGCGGCCGATGATGTCGACTATCGTGCTCATGGCTGTCAGGTTCCTTCGACGACGATCATGTTGAAGTGTTCGGTGGCACCGGCCCGCGCGGCGCGGGCGGCGAGGTAGAGGGCGGAGTCATAGAAGGCGCGTGCGGCCTCGTAGCTCGGGAAGCGCAGGACGACCACGCGCCCGGGCGTCCAGTCGCCCTCGAGCGTCTCATGCCGTCCGCCGCGCACCACGAACTCGCCGCCCGCCGCGGCGACCGCACCGGGCGACAGCGCCTGGTAGCGCTTGTACTGCTCCGGATCGGACACGGCGACGTCGGCAATCACGTAGGCGGCGGGCATGAGGGTTCCTGTGGTGGCGGCTGTGCGGTGGACCCGGCGTCAGCCGAGCACCGAATGCTCGGGGAAACCGGTGCGCTTGACCAGAGCGTCGAGCTCGCACAGCGTGGCGAGCAGCTCGGCCATCCGCTGCAGCGGCCAGGCGTTGGGGCCGTCGGACAGCGCGTGCGCGGGGTCCGGGTGGGTCTCCATGAACAGGCCCGAGACACCCACCGCGACCGCGGCGCGCGCCAGCACCGGCACGAACTCGCGCTGGCCGCCGGAGCTCGTGCCCTGCCCGCCCGGGAGCTGGACCGAGTGGGTCGCGTCGAACACGACCGGGCAGCCGGTCTCGCGCATGATCGCGAGGCTGCGCATGTCCGACACCAGGTTGTTGTAGCCAAACGAAGCGCCCCGCTCGCACACCATGATCGAGTCGGCCGGGTGGCCGGCGGCGACCGCGGCCTCGCGCGCCTTGTCGGCGACGTTCTTCATGTCGTGCGGTGCCAGGAACTGCCCCTTCTTGATGTTGGCGGGCTTGCCGCTGGCGGCCACCGCGCGGATGAAGTCGGTCTGGCGGCACAGGAACGCGGGCGTCTGCAGCACGTCCACCACCGCCGCCACCGGCGCGATCTGCTCGACGTCGTGGACGTCGGTCAGCACCGGTACGCCGACCTGGCGACGGACGTCGTCGAGGATCCGCAGGCCCGCGTCCATGCCCGGTCCGCGGAAGGAGCGGCCCGAGCTGCGGTTGGCCTTGTCGAACGAGGACTTGTAGATGAAAGGCACGCCCAGCGCGCTGGCGATCGCCTTGAGCTGACCGGCGGTCTCGATGGCGAGCTCTCGCGACTCGATCGCGCAGGGCCCGGCGATCAGGAACAGCGGCCGGTCCAGGCCGACTTCGAATCCGCACAGTCGCATCGATGGCCTCCCGGTCAGGCCGCGCGAAGGGCGGCGCGACGCGCCGCGTGCGCGAGCGCCGCCTCGACGTACGAGCGGAACAGCGGGTGCCCGTCGCGAGGGGTGGAGGTGAACTCGGGGTGGAACTGCACGCCGATGAACCACGGATGCGCGGCGCGGCCCGATTGGGGCAGCTCGGCGATCTCGGTCAGGCCCTCGGTGGGGGTGCGCGCCGACACGCGCAGGCCCGCGGCCTCGAGTTCGGGCACGTAGTGGTTGTTGACCTCGTAGCGATGGCGGTGGCGCTCGTTGACCGACTCGCCGTAGATGCCCGCGGCGAGCGTGTCGGGGACGACCGGGCAGCGCTGCGCGCCCAGGCGCATCGTGCCGCCGAGGTTGGAGCCGGCGTCGCGCCGCTCGACCCGGCCCTCGCGGTCGAGCCATTCGGTGATCAGGCCCACCACAGGGTGCGGCGTGTCGGGGTCGAACTCGGTGCTGTTGGCGCCGGCGAGCCCGCAGACGTCGCGGGCGAACTCGATCACCGCCAGCTGCATGCCCAGACAAATGCCCAGGTAGGGCACGCCGTGCTCGCGGGCGTGGCGGATGGCCGCGATCTTGCCTTCGACGCCGCGCTTGCCGAAGCCGCCGGGCACGAGGATGGCGTCGAACGGATCCAGCGCCGCCGTGCCGTCACGCTCGATCTGCTCGGAATCGATGTACTCGACCACCACCTTGCTCTCGGTGTGGATGCCGGCGTGCGTCAGCGCCTCGGTCAGAGACTTGTACGACTCGGTGAGGTCGACGTACTTGCCGACCATCGCGATGTGCACCGTGCGCTTGGGATGCTGCTGACGGTCGACCAGGCGGTCCCAGACCGACAGGTCGGCCGGCCTCGCCTCGAGGCGCAGCACCTCGCAGACGAGGTCGTCCACGTGCTGCTCGTGCAGCATGCGCGGAATCTTGTAGATGGAGTCGGCGTCCCAGACCGAGATCACCGAGCCGAGGGGCACGTTGGAGAACAGCGAGATCTTGGCCCGCTCGTCCTCGGGGATGCGCCGGTCCGCGCGGCACAGCAGCAGGTCGGCCTGAATGCCGATCTCGCGCAGCTTCTGGACCGAGTGCTGGGTCGGCTTGGTCTTGAGCTCGCCCGCCGACGCGATGAAGGGCACCAGCGTCAGGTGCACGAAGCAGGCAGCGCCGCGCCCCATCTTCAGGCTCATCTGCCGGGCGGCCTCGAGGAAGGGCAGCGACTCGATGTCACCCACCGTCCCGCCGATCTCGACGATCGCGACCTCGGCGGCTGCGTCAGTGCCGATGCCGGCACCGCGCTCTATGAAGGACTGGATCTCGTTGGTGATGTGCGGGATGACCTGCACCGTGCGCCCGAGGTACTCGCCGCGACGCTCCTTGCGGATCACCGAGTCGTAGATCTGGCCGGTGGTGAAGTTGTTCACCCGGCGCATCTTCGCGGTCACGAAGCGCTCGTAGTGCCCAAGGTCCAGGTCGGTCTCGGCGCCGTCCTCGGTGACGAACACCTCGCCGTGCTGGAACGGGCTCATCGTGCCCGGGTCGACGTTGATGTAGGGGTCGAGCTTGAGGAGGGTGACGCGCAGGCCGCGCGACTCGAGCAGGGCGGCCATCGAGGCGGCGGCGATGCCCTTCCCAAGCGAGGACACCACCCCGCCGGTGACGAATACGAATTTGGTCATTGCGGCCAACGGGAAATGGCGATTATACCAACCCGCCGACGGGCTGGACGATGGCAATCCGTACCGCGGCGGGCAGCGGCGCCGATTTCCGGCGGGGGAAGTCGACCCAGACGATGCGCGCGGCGCCCTCGGCGCTGACCTTGCCGGGGTCGTCGCTGCGGCTCAGCGTCAGCCAGGTCTGGAAGCTCGAGGTGCCGATGTCGCCCACCCACTGGCGCACCAGCACCGTGCCGGGGTAGGCCAGCTCGCGGCGGAACTCGCAGGAGGTGTTGACGATCACCGGCCCCTCCCCGCCCGGGTCCGGGGCGATGCCCATCGCCTCGAACCAGCTGATCCGGCACTGCTCCATGTACCGGAAGTACACCGTGTTGTTGACGTGCCCCATGGCGTCCATGTCGCCCCACCGGATCGCGATCGGGATCTCGTACACCAGCGTGCGCTCGTTCATGATTGCGTGTCCGCCCCGGCAGAGCCGCCCGACCCATGAAGACCCATCCGCTGCGCATCGACCTCCACGACGAGATCCACACGCGACCGCGGCCACCGGTCAGGGCGCCCCACTCAGTGTCGCATATCTCCCTGCTGCAGACGCAGCGGCTGCCCCGCCCCCTGCCCCCCGCGCTGATCGACTGGTGCGTGCGCCATGCGGTCGATCCACCGGCGCCCGGCCAGAACCACTTCGAGGCGGACCTCGGCCCGCTGCGCCTCAAGTGGGAGCGGCACGGCGAGTTCGACGACTACACGGTCTACGGGGCCGGCTGCGACATCGAGCGGCCCTTCGCGCGGACCGCCTCCGACACGCTGCTCGATACCCTGCTGAGCACCGATGGCGCCGAGGTGATCGCGGCGCTGCGGGTGGCCGTGGTGCACGCCGACCGCGCCCGGATCGATGAGCGCAGCGTCGGCGCGATGCTCGAGGCGCCGTCGTTCGTCGGCGCGAAGATCTCCGACGGGCAAGCCTCGCTGTTCTCGAGCTTCCGGCTCGACGACCGGGGCTTCGGACGCTTCCTGCTGGTGGACGCCACGACCAACGCCACGCAGCTCGGCCGGGCCGTCCAGCGGGTCATCGAGATGGAGGTGTACCGGATGATGGCGATGCTCGCCTTTCCGGAGGCCCGCCGCATCGCGGGCGAGCTCGACCGCGTCGAGACGCGGCTCTCGGGGCTGGTCGCCCGGCTCGACGTCGCCGAGGTCAGCGAGGAGCCCGAGATGCTGCACGAGGTGACCCGGCTGTCGGCGATCGTCGAGCAGCTCTCGACGGCCGGCGCCTTCCGGTTCGGCGCGGCGCGCGCCTACCGCACGCTGGTGCGCACGCGCGGCCAGGAGCTGCGCGAGACGCGCCTGCAGGGCCTGCAGACGCCCACCGGCTTTCTCGAGCGGCGCTTCCAGCCGGCCATGGCCTACTGCGACGCGGTGTCGGAGCGCCTGGCCTCGGTATCGGAGCGGATCGCCCGCGCGAGCGGGCTGCTGCGCACCCGGGTGGAGATCGAGCGCGAGCGGCAGAACCAGGCGCTGCTGGCCGCGATGAACCGCCGGGCCAAGCTGCAGCTGCACCTGCAGCAGACCGTCGAGGGACTGTCGGTCGCGGCGATCACGTACTACGCGACCGGGCTCGCCGGTTATGTCTTCAAGGGGGCGGCCGTGGCCGGCGCCCCGATCCATCCGGAGCTCGCGACCGGCATCGCGGTCGTGCCGATCCTGCTCGGAGTGGCCTGGGGGATGCGCTCGATCCGGCGCAAGGTCACCGGCGCGATGGACGCCGACTGAGGGCGCGCCGGACCAGGCCATCCCGACCCGGCCGAAGTGCCGGCAGGCGGGTCAGGACAGCCCGAAGCCGTCGTCGGCGGCGATCACCGCGCCATTCACGAAGCGGGCGTGGTCGGAAGCGAGCAGCAGCAGCAGGCCGTCGAGGTCCTCGGGCATCCCGAGGCGCTTGCGCGGCAGCATCGCGATCAGCTTGCGGCCCGCGTCGGTGTCCCAGTGCCGCTCGTTGAGCTCGGTGCCGATGTAGCCGGGGCAGATCGCGTTGACGTTGATGTTGAAGCGTGCCCACTCCAGGGCCATCGCGCGGGTCATGTGGACCACCGCGGCCTTGCTCATCGCGTAGGTGCCGATCTGCGCGAGCACCTTCAGCCCCGCCATCGAGGCGATGTTGACGATGCGCGCCTGGCGCTCCGGCTCGTCGCGGGCCCGCGCGATCATCCGGCGCGCCACCTGCTGGGCCACGAAGAACGCGCCGCGGGTGTTGGTGTCGAACACGAAGTCGAAGTCCTCGGGGGTCACGTCGACCAGCCGCTGGGTGGTGCTCACGCCCGAGTTGTTGACAAGGATGTCGATGGGACCGGCCTCGGCCTCGGCCCGCTCGACGCCGGCCGCGATGCTGTCCGGGTCGGTGACGTCCATCGCTACCACGTGGGCTTCACCGCCCTCGGCTTCGATCTCGGCGCGCAGCTCCTTGAGCCGCTCGACGCGCCGCGAGGCCAGCACCACGGTCGCGCCGTGCGTGGCCAGCACCCGCGCGAACCGCGCCCCCAGGCCGCTCGAGGCCCCCGTGACGAGCGCGGTCCTGTCCGCCAGGTCGAATCCGATCCGTTGCGCCATGCCGTGGCCTCCGAGTGGGGTGAATCGGGCGGATGATGGCACAGTGGTCCGGCCGCGGCCGTCTGCGCCCGGCCCCGGTTTGCGCACCCGTGCGCGTTTGGCGAGAATCGACGTCTGCTCACAGGACGGAACATGGACATTCAACGCGATTCGATGGAGTTCGATGTGCTCATCGTCGGGGGCGGCCCGGCGGGACTCGGCGCGGCGATCCGCCTGAAGCAGCTCGCCGCCGAGCGCGGCGGGGACGTCAACGTGTGCGTGATCGAGAAGGGTTCCGAGATCGGCGCGCACACGCTGTCGGGCGCGGTGATCGACCCGCGCGCACTGAACGAGCTCATCCCCGACTGGAAATCGCGCGGCGCCCCGCTCGAGACCGAGGTCACCGAGGACGAGGTGCTGTTCCTGACCGAGACCCGGTCGATCGCGACGCCGCACTGGGCGATCCCCGGCTGCCTGCGCAACCACGGCAACTACATCGCGAGCCTGGGCAGCGTCGTGCGCTGGCTCGGCCAGCAGGCCGAGGCGCTCGGGGTCGAGATCTACCCTGGTTTCGCCGCCGCCGAGATCCTCTACGACGAGGCCGGTGCGGTCCGCGGCGTGGCCACCGGCAACATGGGCGTCGGGCGCGACGGCCAGCCGACCGACGCCTTCCAGCCCGGCATGGAGCTGCTCGCCAAGTACACGCTGTTCGCCGAAGGCTCCCGCGGCCACCTGGGCCGACAGCTGGTCTCGCGCTTCCGGCTCGATGCGGGCGCGGACCCCCAGACCTACGGGATCGGCATCAAGGAGCTCTGGGAGGTCGCGCCCGACAAGCACCGCAAGGGCCTGGTCGTGCACACCGCCGGCTGGCCGCTCGAGCACGACACCTACGGCGGATCCTTCCTCTACCACTTCGGGGACAACAAGGTCGCGGTCGGGTTCGTGGTGGGCCTGGCCTACCAGAACCCCTGGCTGTCGCCCTTCGACGAGTTCCAGCGCTACAAGACCCACCCGGCGATCCGCGGCACCTTCGAGGGCGGCAAGCGCCTGTCCTACGGCGCCCGGGCGATCACCGCCGGGGGGATCATGTCGCTGCCCAAGACCGTCTTCCCTGGCGGCGCGCTGATCGGCTGCGATGCGGGCTTCCTGAACGCGTCGCGCATCAAGGGCAGCCATGCCGCGATCAAGACCGGCATGCTCGCGGCCGACGCGGCGTTCGAGGCGCTCGCGGCCGGGCGCAGCGGCGACGAGCTCGGTGCCTACCCGGAGGCCTTCCGCAAGTCTTGGCTGTTCGACGAGCTCTGGCAGGCGCGCAACTTCAAGCAGTGGATGGGCAAGGGCCTGGTGCTCGGCACCGTGATGGTGGGCATCGAGCAGACGGTGCTCGGCGGCAAGTTCCCGTGGACCCTGCATCACAAGCACGCCGACCACGAGTGCCTGAAGCCGGCCAGCGCCTGCTCGCCGATCGTCTACCCCAAGCCGGACGGCAAGGTGAGCTTCGACAAGCTCTCGTCGGTGTTCATCTCCAACACCAACCACGAGGAGAACCAGCCGATCCACCTGACGCTCAAGGATCCGAGCGTGCCGGTGACGATCAACCTGGCACGGTACGCGGGACCCGAGCAACGCTACTGCCCCGCCGGCGTCTACGAGTACGTGAAGAGCGACGACGGCTCCGACCGTCTCCAGATCAACGCGCAGAACTGCGTCCACTGCAAGACCTGCGACATCAAGGACCCGACCCAGAACATCGTGTGGGTCGTGCCCGAGGGCGGCGGGGGCCCCAACTACCCGGGGATGTGATGGCTGTGCGCATGCGCACGGGCGACGCCTCGATGCCGCGGCCGGCGGACGTCGCCGCGCGGCCCGGCGCCCGGCGTGCGCTGATCGCCGGGGCCACCGGGCTCGTGGGCGCTTGCCTGCTCGGGATGGTCCGCGCCGCCCCCGCCTACTCGCAGGTCGACCTGCTGCTGCGCCGGCCGCTGCCGGAAGCGCTGCGCGCGTCGCCCGCGGGCGGCGCCACGCTGCAGGAGCACGTCGTCGAGCTCGGCGGTCTGACCCGCTGGCCCGCCTTCCCCGCCGTGGACGACGTCTACGTGTGCCTGGGCACCACGATCCGCGCCGCCGGTTCTCAGGAGGCCTTTCGCCGCATCGACTTCGACGCGGTCGTCTCGATCGCCCGGATCGCGCGGCGGCGCGGCGCGACGCGGCTGGCGCTGGTCTCGGCGCTCGGTGCGGACGCCCGCTCGCGCGTCTTCTACAACCGGGTCAAGGGCGAGGTCGAGGCCGAGCTGGCGCGGCTCGACTACGCGTGCATGACCGTGGTGCGCCCATCGCTGCTCGACGGCGAACGCGCGGAGTCCCGTCCCGGCGAGCGCGTCGCGCTCGCGCTGGCGCGGCCGGTGGCGCGGCTGATCCCGGCACGCTGGCGCCCGATCCGGGCCGAGACCGTGGCCCGCTGCATGCTTGACGCGGTGCTGCGCGGCGAGCCTGGCCTGAGGATCATGGAATCCGACGCCATGCAGCGCCACGCGGGTTGATGCGGTGCCGCAAAGGGCGTTAGCATCCGTGCCCGGACCGGCCGCTGCGGCCGGCCTGACCCGCCTCCGCCCGGCGCCCGCCGCCGGCCCCTCGCCCGAAAGGACACCTCCACCATGAGCAAGCTGTATCCGAGCGCGGCCGCGGCACTGGCCGATGTCGTGCGCGACGGCCAGACCATCGCCGTCGGGGGCTTCGGCCTGTGCGGCATCCCCGAGGCGCTGATCGCGGCGCTGCGCGACAGCGGGGTGCGCAACCTCACCTGCATCTCCAACAACGCCGGCGTCGACGGCTTCGGGCTCGGGCAGCTGCTGGCGACCCGGCAGGTGCGCAAGATGATCGCGAGCTACGTCGGCGAGAACAAGGAGTTCGAGCGTCAGTACCTGGCGGGCGAGCTCGAGCTCGAGTTCACCCCGCAGGGCACGCTCGCCGAGAAGCTGCGTGCGGGCGGCGCCGGCATCCCGGCCTTCTTCACCAAGACCGGCGTCGGCACCGTGGTGGCCGAGGGCAAGGAGACCCGCCACTTCGACGGCGAGACCTACGTGATGGAACGCTCGCTGCTGCCCGACGTCTCGCTCGTCAAGGCCTGGATGTCCGACCGGGCCGGCAACCTCGTGTTCCACCGCACCGCCCGCAATTTCAACCCCAACGTCGCGATGGCCGGGCGCCTCACCGTGGCCGAGGTCGAGATCGTCGTGCCCACAGGCGAGATCGACCCGGACGCGGTCCACCTGCCGGGCATCTTCGTGCACCGGATCGTGCACAACCCCACCCCCGAGAAACGCATCGAGCAGCGCACCACGCGCGCCGTTCGCTGAGTCAGGAGAACGAGACATGGCCTGGACACGCGACGAGATGGCAGCACGCGCGGCGCGCGAGCTGCGCGACGGTTTCTACGTGAACCTCGGGATCGGCCTGCCGACGCTGGTGGCCAACCACGTCCCCGCCGACATGGAGGTGTGGCTGCAGTCCGAGAACGGTCTGCTCGGCATCGGCCCCTTCCCGACCGAGGACGAGGTCGATCCGGACATGATCAACGCGGGCAAGCAGACGGTCACGACGCTGCCCGGCTCGTCGATCTTCTCGTCGGCGGACTCGTTCGCGATGATCCGCGGCGGCAAGATCAACCTGGCCATCCTGGGCGCGATGCAGGTCTCCGAGCACGGCGACCTCGCCAACTGGATGATCCCAGGCAAGATGGTCAAGGGCATGGGCGGCGCGATGGATCTGGTCGCCGGGGTCGGACGGGTGATCGTGCTGATGGAGCACACCGCCCGCAGGAAGGACGGTGGCGAGGACCTGAAGATCCTGCCCAAGTGCACGCTGCCCCTGACCGGCGTCGGCGTGGTCGACCTGATCATCACGGACCTGTGCGTGCTGGAGGTGACCGGCAACGGGCTGGTCCTGCGGGAACTGGCGCCCGGCGTCACCGGAGACGAAGTGGCAACCCGCACCGGGTGTCGGATCGACGCGTCGGCGCTCGCTCAGGCACGCCGCTGAAAGCACGGCTCGCGCCTCCGGCCAGGGCCGGGGCTGCGGGGTGCAGCAGCGTGCTCCGGAGGGGGCTTTAGCTCACCTGCAACGGCGCCGGCACCTCGAGAGGTGCCGGGACCGTGCCTGCCGACGCTTCGGGTCGGCGGGTCAGTAGGAGCGGGGACGGCGCTGGCCGCCGGCGCCACCGCCGCCTTCGCCATAACCGCCACCGCCACCGCCTGCACCGTAGCCGCCGCCGCCGCCGCCACCACCACCGTAGCCGCCGCCTCCGCCGCCACCGCGGCGGGCGCCGCCGCCTGCGCCCGAACCCTGCTGCTCGCGGGCTTCGTTGACCACGAGGGCGCGGCCTTCGAGGGAGTGACCGTTCAAGGCACGGATGGCGTTCTGGGCACCGTCGTTGGCTGCCATGGTGACGAAGCCGAAGCCCCGCGAGCGGCCGGTCTCGCGGTCGGTGATGATGCGCGCCTCGGTGACTTCGCCGTGTACGGCGAACATCTCTGCGAGTTGGGCATCGGTAGCGCGCCAGGGAAGGTTCCCGACGTAAATCTTCGTGCTCATGCGGTTCACCTCGAAATCAAGTATTCCATTGCACTCCGAGGCGAATCAAAAATGGCCGGCCACCTATGGCGCCGGCCTTTAGAGGATCGATCCGGGATGCAATTCCGAGCGCGGCGGCCTCAGCCCTGATGAAAAGAAGAGTCGAACACGGTACGAACGAGTATCGGGAATTCCGGACAAGGTCGGACGACGAACGACGCAAGCGAGGGCCCTGCGCACAAGCACTCTGCCATAAAGCACAGGGGGTCGCACTAGACAATTCGTATTAGTGCTTACCCAATAAGCCCTTCGCCGAATCGCGTACCGGCGGCCTGTCGGACGGACCCGCGCACCGCCCATTTCGGGCCGAAGCGGCGGGCCATCGGGCGCAGTCCCGGATCATTCGGGCCCTCCGGGCGGGCGCCGCCCTTGCCAATCGGCGAGGACTGGATAAAAATACAGTCTTCGCGGCTCGCCGCCTCCTTGCCCGACCAACCTCCATGCGCGACCTCACCGCCCGACAACAGGAAGTTCTCGGACTCATCAGGCAGCACATCGCCGACACGGGGTTTCCGCCCACCCGGGCCGAGATCGCCGCCAAGCTCGGTTTCCGCTCGCCCAACGCGGCCGAAGAGCACCTGAAGGCGCTGGCGCGCAAGGGCGTGCTCGAGCTCACCTCGGGTGCGTCGCGCGGCATCCGCCTCAGGATGCTGCCGGGCATGGATGCCGACCTCGAGCGCAGCATGGCCGGCAGCGCGGTCCAGATCGCGCTGAGCCTGCCGCTGGTGGGGCGGGTCGCGGCCGGCAGCCCGATGCTGTCGCAGGAGCACATCGAGGCCAGCTACGCGCTCGACCCCAGCCTGTTCGCCGAGAAGCCCGACTACCTGCTGAAGGTCCGCGGCATGAGCATGCGCGATGCCGGCATCCTGGACGGCGACCTGCTCGCGGTGCGTCAGGCCGTCGAGGCGCGCAACGGCCAGATCGTGGTCGCGCGCGTCGACGGCGGGGTGACCGTCAAGCGCCTGCGCCGGCGCGGGCACACCATCGAGCTGCTGCCCGAGAACCCCGACTTCCAGCCGATCGTCGTCGACTCCCGCACCAGCGACTTCGCGCTCGAGGGCATCGGCGTCGGCCTGGTACGAAGCGGCAAGTCGCTGTGACGCCACCGCGCCGGCGTCCGTCCGAGCATGGCCTCGCCCCCGGTCCCCTCGGTGCAGACGCTGCCCGGCGTCTGGCGCGCTGACCAGCTCGGGCACGCCGGCGTCGCGGCGCTGCCCAGCAGCTTTCCAGAACTCGACGCCCACCTGCCCGGCGGCGGCTGGCCGCTGGGCATGCTGACCGAGCTCATCGCACGCACGTCCGGCATCGGCGAGCTGCGGCTGGTGGTGCCGACGCTGCGCCGCCTGACCCGCGAGCGCAAGGTAGCGATCCTGCTCGGCCCGCCGCACGTGCCGTACGCCCCGGCGCTGGCGGCCTTCGGCATCGACCTCGACTACCTGATCGTCGTGCAGGCGGTGCAGGCAGCCGATCGCCTGTGGGCGGTCGAGCAGGCGCTGCGCAGCGCGAGCTTCGGCACGCTGCTCGCCTGGTTGCCCCAGGAGCGCACCCGCCCCGAGCACCTGCGCCGGATGCAGCTCGCCGCACAGGGCACGCGCGGGCCGGTGTTCCTGTTCCGCGATCTGCCGGCGCAGTTCCAGGCATCGCCGTCGCCGCTTCGGCTGCTGCTGCTGCCGCGGCCGCGGCAGCAGCTGTCGGTGCAGATCCTCAAGCGCCGCGGCCCGCTGCTCGCGGCGCCGCTGCTGATCGACCTGCCGCAGCCGCCCTCCACGCTGCGGCCCGGCCGGCCAGGCGCCGCCGTGCCCTCCCGGGCCGTGGCTGCGCCGGGGCCACGCGCCACCGGGCGCACGGGTGCCCCCGAGGGCACGCCCCCGAAGGCCGACACCGCCGATTCGCTCGATGCGGCCCGCCTCGCGCAGGCGGCCCGCGGCCTGCTGAGCCACGCCCACGCGCTGCTGCCTTCGGGTATCGGCGAACCGCTCCCGCCAGCGGCCCCCGGCAGCCCCCACTGAGCCCGGAGCCCGGCATGCTCTGGATCGCCGTGCAGTGCCATCGGCTCGCCCTCGACTGCGCGCTGCGTGCCCACGAGGGCGACGCACCGCTGGCGGTCTGCGACCGGCTGCAGGTGCTGCAGGCGAGCGACGCCGCGTGGGCGCTCGGGCTGCGGCCCGGCATGCGGCGCGCCACCGCCCTGTCGCTCGCGGCCGACCTGCGGATCGTCGAGCACGACGCGGTCCGCGAGCGCGATGCGCTGGAGCAGGTCGCCGGCTGGCTGCTGCAGTTCACCCCCGGGGTCAGCCTGCAGCCGCCCGACACGGTGCTGCTCGATGTCGGGGCGAGCCTGCGGCTGTTCGGCGGCCGCGAGCGGCTGATCGCCCGCGTGCGCGAGGGCCTGGCGGAGCTCGGGTTCGGTCTGCGGACGGCCATCGCCCCCACGCCCACCGCGGCCTGGCTGCTGGCCAGCCGGAGTGACGGGGCCTGCATCGAGCACGAGTCGCTGCTCGCCGCCGGCCTCGGGCCACTGCCGGTGGCGCTGCTCGCGTCGGCCGCCCCGCACCGGGAGGCGCTGGCCGCCATCGGTGTGCGCCGGTTCGCCGACCTCGCACGGCTGCCGCGCACGGGCCTGGCGCGACGCTACGGCAAGGCGCTGCTGGCCGAGCTCGACGCGGCGCTCGGGCGCCAGGCCGAGCCGCGCCGCTGGTTCGAGGCGCCGGCCCGGTTCTCGGTGCGGCTCGAGCTGCTCGCGCAGGTGGAGCACGCCGACGCGCTGCTGTTCGCGTCGCGCCGGCTGGTGCTGCAGCTCTGCGGCTGGCTCGGCGCGCGCCAGGGCGCCACGCGCGAGGCGGTGCTGACCGGCGAGCACGACCGGGACCGCAACGAGCACCCCGACACGCGCGTCGCGCTGCGGCTGGCGCAGCCCAGCCGCGACCCGGAGCGGCTGATCGCCGTGCTGCGCGAGCGGCTGGGGGTGCTGACGCTGCCGGCTCCGGTGCACACGCTGCGGCTCGACTGCGAACGGGTGGTGACGCTGCCCGGCACCCACGGCGAGCTGTTCCCCGCGCCGGGCACCGACGCCGAGGGACTCGCGCGGCTCATCGAGCGCCTGCAGGCACGGCTGGGTCGCGACCAGGTGCACCGCCTGCAGCTGGCGGCCGACCACCGGCCCGAGAGCGCCTATCGCGTCGAGCCGGTCGATCGGCCGGTGCAGCGCACCGACGCGCCGCTGCCCGGCATGCCACGGCCCCTGTGGCTGCTGCAGGCGCCGGTGGCGCTCGCCGAGCGCGAGCAGCGGCCATGGTGGCACGGACCGCTGACCCTGCTGGCCGGCCCCGAGCGGATCGAGACCGGCTGGTGGGACGATCACCTGGTGCAGCGCGACTACTTCGTCGCCGAGGGCGAGTCGGCGGGCTGGGTCTGGATCTACCGCACGCGGACCGCCGGCACCGACGGCGGCTGGTTCCTGCAGGGCGTGTTCGGCTGAGCCGCGCACCGGCGCCGCAGCGTGCCGCGAATGCATCCGGGAAGGTGCATCGCGCACCGGGCCGCGGCTACACTGCACCGATCATGCACGGCACGCCCTCCCCCACGCTCCTGCTCGCGCTCGACCAGGGCACGACCTCCTCCCGCTCGATCCTCTTCGATCGCAGCGGCACGCCGGTCGCCACCGCGCAGCGCGAATTCCGCCAGCACTTCCCGCAGCCCGGCTGGGTCGAGCACGACGCGTCCGAGATCTGGGCCACGCAGCGCGCCACCATCGCCGAGGTGCTCGCCCGCGCCCGCGTCTCGATCGACCGGGTCCATGCGATCGGCATCACCAACCAGCGCGAGACCACCCTGGTGTGGGACCGGGCGAGCGGCGAGCCGATCGCGCCCGCGATCGTGTGGCAGGACCGCCGCACCGCCGCGCAGTGCGCGACGCTGCGCGCCGAAGGCCACGAACCCGCTGTCCGCGCACGCACCGGGCTGGTCCTCGACCCGTACTTCTCGGCGACCAAGATCGCCTGGCTGCTCGATCACGTACCCGGCGCGCGCGCGCGCGCCGAACGCGGCGAGCTCGCCTTCGGGACCATCGACAGCTGGCTCGCCTGGAAGCTGTCGGACGGCGCGCTCCACGTGACCGACCCCTCCAATGCGAGCCGCACGCTGCTCTACGACCTGCATGCCTGCGACTGGAGCGACACGCTGCTCGACCTGTTCAACGTGCCGCGGGCGCTGCTGCCTGCGATCGTGCCGTCTGCGGGCCTGATCGGCGAGGTGAGCCTCGAGGGCCGACGGGTGCCGCTCGCCGGGATCGCCGGCGACCAGCAGGCCGCGCTCTTCGGCCAGGCCTGCTTCGAGCCCGGCATGGCCAAGAACACCTACGGCACCGGCTGCTTCCTGCTGATGAACACTGGGGAGCGGCCGCAGGCCTCGGCCTCGGGGCTGCTCACCACCGCGGCCTGGACGCTCGCGACCGGCGCCGGCATCGAGCGGCGCTACGCGCTAGAGGGCAGCGTGTTCGTGGCCGGAGCGCTGGTGCAGTGGCTGCGCGACGGGCTGGGCATGATCACGAACGCCGCCGAGATCGAGGCGCTCGCCGCGTCGGTGCCCGATACGGCAGGCGTGCACATGGTGCCGGCGTTCACAGGGCTCGGCGCGCCCTGGTGGGACGCCGAGGCGCGCGGCGCGATGCTGGGTCTGACCCGCGGCGCGACCCGTGCCCACGTCGCACGGGCTGCGCTGGAGGCGATCGCCTTCCAGAGCGCCGACCTGCTCGCCGCGATGCAGCAGGATGCGGCCGCGCCGCTCACCGAACTGCGGGTCGATGGCGGCGCCTCCGCCAACAACCTGCTGATGCAGTTCCAGGCCGATCTGCTCGGCGTCCCGGTGCTCAGGCCCCGGGTGCTCGAGACGACCGCGCTGGGCGCAGCCAACCTCGCAGGCCTCGCGGCCGGATTCTGGGCCGGGCCCGACGAACTGGCCGCGCACTGGCAACTCGACCGGCGCTTCGAGCCAGCGATGACGCGCGCCGATGCGCAGTCGCGGATCGCCGACTGGCACGCGGCGGTCGCGCGCGTGCGCAGCGCCGGATGAGCGCAGCCGGGCGGAACGGCGACACGGCGACGGACGCTGCGGGATCGGGATCGGGGTCGGGCACTGCCGTCGGCATCGACACCGGCACCACCGTGTCGCCCTCCGCCGCCCCACGTCCCATCGACGTGGGCGCGGCCGCCACGATGGTGATGCTGTGCGCCATCTGGGGCCTCGGCCAGATCGCCATCAAGGTGGGCAACACCGGCATCTCGCCGATGTGGCAGGCCGGGTTGCGCTCGGTCGGCGCCGCGGTGCTGCTGGCCGCGTGGATGCGCCACAAGGGCATCTCGCTGCGCCCGTCGCCGGGCATGGCGGGTTGGGGCTTCGCGATCGGGACGGCCTTCGCGCTCGAGTTCGTATGCCTCTTCATCGGCCTGTCGCTGACCACCGCCGCGCGCGGGTCGGTGCTGCTGTACACGGCGCCGTTCTTCGTCGCGATCGGCGCGCACCTGCTGCTCGGCGACCGGCTCACCGCGTCGCGCACCGCCGGACTCGCGCTGGCCTTCGCGGGCGTAGTGGTGGCGCTCGGGGACCGAACTGCCGGCAGCGCGCAGGGCGACTGGCGCGGCGACCTGCTGTGCGTGGCCGCGGGCCTGCTGTGGGCGGTCACGACGCTGATCGTCAAGGCCACGCCCCTGCGCGCCGAGCGCGTGGAGCGCACGCTGCTCATCCAGCTGGTGATCTCGGCGGTGCTGCTGCTGTGCGCCTCGCTCGTGTGGGGCGAGCCCGGCGTGTTCGCCCCGACGCCGGTCGTCTGGGCTGCGCTCGCCTATCAGGTGGGGGTGGTGGCGTCGTTCAGCTATCTCGGCTGGTTCGTGATGGTGCAGCGTCACTCGCCGGCGAGCGTGTCGGCCTTCACCTTCCTCACGCCGCTGTTCGGGGTCGGGTTCGCGGTGCTGCTGCTGGGCGAGATCGCGACGCTGTCCCTGCTGGCCGCCGCCGCGCTGATCGCGGCCGGCATCTGGCTCGTCAACCGCCGCTGAGGCGTCGCGACGAAGCGGGCGCGCAGGCCGGAACGCAGGCCCGGCTCGCGCGGCCGGTCCCGGACCGGCATGCCCCGTACCCGCTCGGCCGACTCAGCGCCCCGGCACCGGGTCCCGGAACACCGGCGCGCGCTTGTGCAGGTTGGCGGTCACCGCCTCGACCTGGTTGGCGCTGCCGAGCAGCGCGATCTGCTCGTCGGACTCGGCCTGCAGGATGGTGGCCGGGTCGGCGGATTCGGCCCGCTGCAGCAGTCGCTTGCCGGCACGGATCGCGTCGGGGCTGCGCCCGGCGATCTCGCGCGCCATCGCAAGCGCCTCGGCCCGCGGGTCGGCGCAGACGCGCGTCGCGAAGCCCAGCGCCTGCGCCTCGACGCCATCGAACACGCGACCGGTGAAGGTGAGCTCGCGGATCACGTCGGCCCGGGCCAAGGTGCCCATCAGCAGCGCGCCGCCCATGTCGGGCACCAGCCCCCACTTGATCTCCATCACCGACATCCGCGTGTCGGGCGCCACCAGGCGGATGTCGGCCCCGAGCGCGAGCTGGAAGCCGCCACCGAAGGCGACGCCGTGCACCGCGGCGATCACCGGGACCGGCACGTCGCGCCAGACCGTGACCGCGTACTGCGGCCCGTTGGACAGCCCATGGCTGCGCGGCCCGAGCCGCATCTCGTGGGACACGCCCTGCCCGCCGTCGCCCGGCCGGTCGGCCATCTTCTCGAAGCGGCCCATGTCGAGCCCGGCGCAGAAGGCGCGGCCCTCGCCCGACAGCACCACCGCGCGCAGCCCGGGCTGCGCGATCAGCGCACGGCCGGTCTCGACCAGCGCGTCGAACATCGCGGGGTCGAGCGCGTTCATCTTGTCGGGACGACTGAGTCGCACATCAGCGACGCCGTCCTCGATCGTCACCCGAATCCTCTGCTCCGCCATCGTCTCCTCCGTGCCAAGTCGTGGGGCCCGGCGGCGCCGGGCGGTTCGCATCGACCGCGCCCGCCCGGTAGCGGCGCGCGGCTGGGTCAGGGCCTGATCAGGTCCACCGCGTCGGTGATCACGCCATCGACGCCCCAGGCGCGCAGCTGCTCGACGCGCGCGGGGTCGTTGGCGGTGTAGGTGAGCACGCGGAAGCCCTCGCCATGGGCGCGCGCGACCACCTCGCGCGTCAGCAGCCTATGGTCGGCGTCGAGCGCCACGCACGCGAGGCGGCGCAGGCGCTCGGGCCAGTCGTCGGGGAGATGGCCGAGCAGCAGCGCGCGCGGCAGCCCGGGCAACACGCGCAACGCGGCCTCGAGCGCCTCCTCGGAGAACGAGGACAGCAGCGGCGGCACCTCGCAGCCCTGCCAGGCATGCGCCGCGGCCATCGCGACCGCGGCGCCGGTCTCGCGCTCGCGACCCGGCGTGGGCTTGATCTCGACGTTGGCCATCACACCGTTGGCGCGAAGCCATGCCGCGACGCCGGCGAAGGTGGGCACCGGCTCGCCAGCCCACGCCGGCCCGAGCCAGGATCCGGCGTCCAGCCGCGCGATCTCGGCGAGCGTGACCGAGCCGGCCAGCCCGCGGCCGTCGGTCGTGCGCTCGAGCGTCGCGTCGTGCATCAGGATCGGCGTGCCGTCGCCGGTCAGCTTCACGTCGAACTCGACCATCCGGTAGCCGAGGGCCGCGCCCGCCCGCATCGCGGCGAGCGTGTTCTCGGGCGCGACCCGCCCCGCGCCGCGGTGGGCGACCATCGCGGGATACGGCCAGTGGTCGAAGTCGACCGGGCGGCCGAGGCTGGGGGACGTCGCGGTCATCGGACTCGAGAGTGGGCGTTGCCTGCGGCGATGGTAACCGAGGCGGCCGGCGCCGCCCGCCTCAGTCTGCGCGCCGCTCGCGCAGGATCAGGTACAGGCCGCTCGCGATCACCACGGCGGTGCCCAGGACCACTGCGGTGCCGGGCACGTCGCCGAACACCAGCCAGCCGAAGAGCGTCATCCACAGGACCTGCTGGTACAGGAACGGCGCCAGCACCGAGGCCGGCGCGAATCGATGCGCCGCCGCGAGGAACCAGTGGCCCAGGCCACCCGCCGCGCCCATCAGCCCGATCAGCGCCCACTCGGCGCCGGAGGCGGGCGGGCGCCAGACGGCGATCCCGAACGGGGTCAGCAGCATCGCCGCGCCAAGCGCCGACAGGAACTGCGTCGCCTCGGGCGACTCGACCGCGGCGAGCCGGCGGGTCAGCAGGTTGAAGAGCGCGTAGATCACCGCGTTGCACACCGACAGCAGGATCGCCGGATGGAAGCTGCCGGTGCCCGGGCGCACGATCAGCAGCACGCCGCAAAAGCCGACGGCGATCGCCGCCCAGCGCCCGGCGTCGAGCCGCTCGTGCAGCAACCACGCGCCGAACAGGGCGATCAGGATCGGCACCGCGAACTGCACCGCGCCGGTCTCGGCGAGCTGCAGGTACTGCAGCGCCCAGAAGTTCAGGCCGGTCATGCTGAACAGCATGGCGGCGCGCAGCAGCTGCAGGCGCGGGTGCCGCGTGCGCAGCAGCGCCCGGCCGTGGCGCGGCGCGAGCAGCAGCCCGGTGAAAAGGACGTGCACGACGAAGCGCAGCCACACGACCTCGATCACCGGCAGGCTGCGCACCAGCCACTTCGCGCTCGCGTCGAGTACCGCGAAGCACGCGAAGGTCACCGAGATGATGCCGATGCCGATCAGGCGGTTGCGCGCGCTGTCGGCCTTCAGCATGCCCCGGCGCCGGCCTGGTCCGCCATGTGCAGCACCGCCTCGGCGATCGCGAGCGACGAGGTCAGCCCCGGCGACTCGATGCCGAACAGGTTCACCAGCCCCGGCACGCCGTGCACGGCCGGGCCCTGCAGGATGAAGTCACCGGCCGGGTCGGCGGGTCCGCTGACCTTGGGACGGATGCCGGTGTAGCCCGGCTGCAGCGCACCGTCCGGCAGGCCCGGCCAGTAGCGCCGGATCGCCTCGTAGAACTTGGGCTCGAGCCCGTCCTCGAACGCGTAGTCGGGGGCCTGCGGCCAGCGCGTGACGTCCGGCCCGAACTTGCACTGGCCGCCGAGGTCCAGCGTCACATGGATGCCGAGCCCCGCATGGTCGGGCATCGGATAGACCAGGTGCGAGAACGGCGAGCGGCCGGCGAGCGTGAAGTAGTGGCCCTTTGCGTAGTGCGCCGGCGGCACGTGCGCCGCGGGCATGCCCTCGATGGCCAGCGCGAGGCGCTGCGCGCCCAGCCCGGCGGCATTGACCAGCAGGCGGCAGTGCAGCGCCATCGGGTCGGCGCCGCCGGTGTGCAGCACGACGCCGCCATCGAGCGCCTGCCCGTGCGTGACCGGCGTGTGGGTGACCAGGGTGGCGCCGCCCGACTGCGCATCGCCCAGCAGCGCCAGCATCAGGCCGTGGCTGTCGATGATGCCGGTGGACTCCGACCACAGCCCGGCGACCGCGCGCACCGCGGGTTCCCGGCGGGCGACCTCGGCGGCGGTCATCGGCTCGAGCGCGACGCCGTTGGCCGCGGCCTTCTTCGCGTAACCGGCCAGCGCGGGAAGCTCGGACGCGTCGGCCGCGACGAGGATCTTGCCTATGCGCCGGTGGGCGACACCGCGCTCGGCGCAGTACCGGTACAGCAGCGCCTTGCCGGCCACGCACAGCCGCGCCTTCAGCGATCCGACCGGGTAGTAGATCCCGGCATGGACGACCTCGGAGTTGCGCGAGGAGGTCTGCGTGCCGAACCCCTCCTCGGCCTCGAGCACGAGCACCTCGCGCCCCGAGAGGGCGAGCGCCCGCGCCACCGCCAGGCCCACGACCCCCGCGCCCACCACCACCGCATCGACCGACTCCATCGCCCCGATTGTAGGCGACCCGGGCACGCCGGCCCTTTGGTACCCTTGCCCACGACAGCCGGGGCGCCGTCGCGCGCCGCGGATCCGGAACGCCCCCCAGGAGACCCCATGAGCATCAGCCTGTACTACGCGCCCGGCGCGTGTTCGTTCGTCCCGCACGTGGGGCTCGAGGCCATCCGCGCGGCCACCGGGCAGGCGGTGAGCTTCATGCCGATCAAGTTCCACAAGGGCGAGCACCGCACGCCCGAATACCTGGCGATGAACCCCGACGCGCAGGTGCCGGTGTTGACGGTGGACGGCAAGCCGCTCACGCAGATCGTCGCGATCTGCGACTACCTCGATCGCAGCTTCCCGGCGGCGGGGCTGTTGCCCGCAGATGCGTGGGGGCGTGCCCAGGCGCTGTCGATGCTGGCCTGGATGAACAACTCGGTGCACCCGACCTTCACGCGCGTCTTCAGGACGGAGCAGTTCACCGACGACGCCGACGCGCAGGCCAAGGTCCGCGCCCACGCCGTAGTGCAGTTCCGCAGACACCTCGAGCGGATCCAGGGATGGCTCGGCTGCGCGCACCCGTGGCTGCTCGGCGAGCGGCCCTCGTTCGCCGACGCCTACGCGCTCACTTTCCTGCGCTGGGGCGGATTCGCCGGGATCGACCCGCAGACGCTGCCGGCCTACCGGGACTTCGTGGCCCGCCTCGCGCAGCAGCCCGCGGTGGCCGCGGCGATCGCGCGCGAGGGCATCGCCCTGGACACCTACAAGCCTGCGCCGGCCTGAGCGACGCGGCGCGCGGACGGATCAGGCGCCGCGGCCGTCGCCCGGCGTTCCAGGCTGCCCCGCGTCGGGCTGGGCCATGGCCTCGTCGGCGGGCGCGTCGATGCCGGGCTCGTCGGACGGATCGTCCGGCTTGCCGGAGGCCTTGCGGGCGGCCTTGTCGGCCTTCTTGTGCTTCTTGGCGAGCTCGCGCTGCCGCTTCTCGTACTGGTAGTTGGGTTTGGCCAAGTCGTCTTTCCCCTCGAAAACGGCACCATAACCCATTCCTGACCGCAGGTCGCCGCGGAGCGCCCCACGCAGCCGCGGGCGGCCGCTCGGCGGCGGCGGCAGTGGCCCGCCCGGGACCGCGCCGCCGGGGCGGCGAATCAGCCCGGGATGACCAGCTGGGTCTGGGTCACCACCGCGCAGAGCTTGCCGGCCTCGGAGCGAACCAGCGTCTGCCAGACCATGGTCCTGCGGCCCCGATGGAAGGCGGTGCACTCGCCGGTGACAGTCGTGTCGACCGGGGCGGCCGCGAGGAACTTGGTCGACGACTCGACCGTGGTCGTGCGCGCCCCCTCGGGCAGGTTCATCACCGTGCCGACCGCCCCGAGCGTGTCGGCGAAGGCCATCACGGCCCCACCGTGCAGGATGCCGCCGGTCGTGCAGAGGTCGGTGCGAACCCGCATCGTGGCCGTCACGCGCTCGCGGGAGGCCTCGATGAGCTGCAGGCCGAGCAGCCCGGGCAGCAGGGGAGCGAACAGGGCCTGGATCGCCGCGGCGTCTCGCATATTCCGGGTCTCCCAACGGTCTGGCGATTGTCCGACGCATCGGCAGGCCGTGCAATCGGCCTGTTCCGATCCCCTCCTCCGATGCTATAAAGGGACTGGTGACGTCGGCCCGATGCGGCACGGCACCGCTCCCGGAGGCACCGATCGATGTCGTTCCTGTGGCCTCAGATGCTGTGGCTGCTGCTTGCGGTCCCGCTCTGCGTGGCGGCCTATCTGTGGCTGCTGCGCCGGCGCAAGGCCGCCCTGCGGTTCGCCAGCGTCGCGCTCGTCCGCGAGGCGCTCGGCACCGGCCCGAGCCTGCGACGGCACATCCCGCCGCTGCTGTTCCTGCTGTCGATGGTCGCCGCGCTCATCGCGGTGGCGCGTCCGACCGCGGTGGTGACGCTGCCCTCGCAGTTCCAGACCATCGTGCTGGCGATCGACGTGTCGCTGAGCATGCGCGCCAACGACGTGCTGCCCGACCGCATCACCGCCGCGCAGGCTGCGGCCCGGGCCTTCGTCGAGGACCACCCGCCGCGCGCGCGGATCGGCATCGTGTCCTTCGGCGGCTCGGCCCAGCTCGTCCAGAAGCCCACCGACCGCAGCGACGACCTGATCGCCGCGATCGACCGCTTCCAGCTGCAGCGCGGCACCGCGACCGGCAGCGCGCTGGTGGTGGCGCTGGCCACGCTGTTCCCGGACGACGGCATCGACGTCGAGTCGGTGGTGTTCGGGCGCAGCGGCTCGCGCGATGCCGGTCGCGGCGTCCCCATCGATCGCGCCCCGCGCGCCGACAAGCCCGCCCCGCCGCCGGTCCAGCCCGGCTCGTACACCTCCGGCGTGATCGTGCTGTTGTCTGACGGGCGCCGCACCACCGGCCCCGACCCGCTCGAGGTGGCCAAGATGGTCGCGGATCGCGGCGTGCGCGTATTCACCGTGGGATTCGGCACGGTGGAGGGCGCCACGATCGGCTTCGAAGGCTGGTCGGCCTACGTCCGGCTCGACGAGGAGACGCTCAAGGCGGTCGCCGGGATAACGCGCGGCGAGTACTACCACGCGGGGACGGCTTCCGACCTCAAGAAGGTCTATCAGGAGCTCAACACCCGCTTCGTCATGGAACGCAAGGACACCGAGGTGACCTCGCTGTTCTCGGCGGGCGCGGCGCTGCTCGCGGCGTTGGCGGGCATCCTCTCGATCGCCTGGTTCGGCCGCTTCACCTGACCGGCGCGGGCGCTCAGCGTGGCGTCGGACGCGCCCGCGCGCGCAGCGCCTGCACCGGATCGACGCTCCCGGGCAGGTCCTGCACGCCGTCGCGCCTGACGGCGCGCCGCGAGTCGACCGAGTACGCGTCGGCCGACACCGCGCCGCCGGTGCCGACGCTGCGGGTCACCACCACCAGCTCGGGCCGCCCGTCGCCGTCGAGGTCGTCGAGCAGGATGCGCTCGATGATGCCGCTGCGCGCGCGGACCAGGCCGGACAAGAATCGGTCGGTGGGAAAGGCCGGATCTCCCGCGGCATAGAGCCGCACCGAGTAGCTGCCGATCGAGCGCGGCTCGAGGTCGCCCTCGGCGACGACGAGCTGCGCGCCGCCCGGCAGCGCTAGACGCCCGACGAAGCGGGGGTCCGGCGCGGCGGCGGGCGCGGGCGCCTCGCCGGCGAGGGCCGTGCCGGCGGCGAGCGCCAGGGCGAACACAGGCCAGCGCGACCTGCGGGCGGGCAGGCTCGGGCGGGCCTCGCGCCGCGCGGCGCCGCCGCCGGAGAGGCGCGCGGCTCGGGGTGCCGGGGCGCCGCTCATGATGCGCGCGCGCCGGCAGCAGCGCCGGGGGCCGCCGCGCAGCCCTCGGGCTTGCGCACGCGGGTCGTCGAGGCCGGAGCCCTCGCGAGCCGGTCGGCCGGGCGCCGCGGGCGCGCGACCAGCTCGCCGCCGCAATTGGGGCAGCGCCCGCCGAGCACGCCGCTCGCGCAGGGCTCGCAGAACGTGCACTCGAACGAGCAGATCCGCGCGATCGCCGAGTCGGGCGGCAGGTCGCGGTCGCAGCACTCGCAGCCGGGTCTCAGTTGCAGCATGTCGTTCTCCCCGCCCCGCTCACAGCTCGGCCTCGTAGCGGGCGATCATCTGCGCCTGAGTCTCGAGCGGCTCGTCCCCGCCCACCTGGTCCTTCAGCATCTGGCCCATCGTCGGCAGCAGCGACCGCGCCACGTGGCGCTCGGGCGACCACAGCTTAGAGCGCATCAGCGCCTTGGCGCAGTGCAGGTAGGCCTCGGTGACCTCGACGCGGATCACCGTGCGCGGCGCGGAGCCTGGGCCCGTGACGCGCGCGAGCAGCGCGGAGTCGGTCGAGAGGGTCGCGGCGCCGTTGACGCGCAGCGTCTCATCGACGCCCGGGATCATGAAGAGCAGCCCGAGGCGGCCGGTCTCGACGATGTTCTCGAGCGTGTCGAGCCGGTTGTTGCCCGACGCGTCGGGGATCAGCAGCGTGCCCGCGTCCGGCGCATGGACAAAGCCCGGCGCGCCGCCGCGGGGCGATGCGTCCGGCATGCCGCCGGCCCCGGTGCTGGCCAGCACCACGAAGGGCGACAACGCGACGAAGCGCAGGCAGTGCGCGTCGAGCGACGCGAGCTGCTTGCGCACCGAGCGGGTCTTGGCGGGGCCGTACAGGGCCCTCAGGGCGTCGAGCGAGGCGATGTGCATGCTGCGGATCCGGTGGTGGGACCCACACAGTCTAGCGCCGGGCGCCAGTCAATCGACGATGAACAGCGTCGCGCCGACCGCCGTCGAGGAGCGGTGGGGTTCGGCGCCGTCGGCCACCTGGTAGCTCATCCCCGGGCGCAGCACGAAGCTGCGGCCGTCGGCCAGCTCGGTGTGCAGCTCGCCCGCCAGGCACATCAGGATGTGGCCCTTCTGGCACCAGTGGTCGGCGAGGTAGCCCGCCGAGTACTCGACCATCCGGACGCGGATGTCGCCGAACTGCCGCGTGCGCCAGGACGCCGTGCCGGTGTCGCCCGGATGCTCGGTGCGCGCCACCTGCGACCAGTCGGTGGTGCCGAAGGGGATGTCGCGCATGTTCATGACAGGCGCTCCGGGACAGACCGTGCAGGGCTCGGGCCCCCAGGCAGCGCGACGGGCGCGACGACGACATTGGCGGCGATGGACACGGAACCTCCGGAAAGACCGGACGATACCCGCTGAGCGGCGCGGCCGTCACGCCCGAGGGCCGAGACCTTATCGGGGTGAACGCGAACCCCGCCTCGGGCCGGCGCCTGCCGACGCTGCGCGATGCCCGACTCAGGCGCCCCCGCGCGCCGGCCGGGCCGCGATGCCGGGACCCCCCGCCGGCGGGGTCAGCCACTCGACGATCTGGCGGGTCACTGCCGGGTCGTGCAGCAGGTCGAGGTGGCTCCTGCCGTGGACGATGCAGCGCGCGTCGTCGGCGAACCCGAGGCTGCGTCGCGGATCGGCGTGGTCGCCCAGCGCACTGTGCACCGGCACGAGCCCGTCGCCGATCAGTCCGTCGGCGATGGCGCCCCGGCCCTCGGCGAGCGCGGCCGCCACGGTGCGGCACGCGACACCTTCAGGCAGCGGCACCGGCACGCGGCGGTCGGGCGTGCGGCGGAAGCGGTCGCGGTCGCGCCAGTCGGCGTCGGCCACGTGGCCATAGCGCAGGTCGGTGATGCCGGCGCTGCGCAACTGGCCGATCCGCGCGAACGGTGCGGTGTAAGGCGTGCCGCCGAGCAGCGCGTCGACCCAGTTGCCGGCCCGCTCGAGCGGCGCGCCGTGGTGGGGCGTACCCAGGAAGACCAGGTGGCGCAGCGCCCGCGGCCAGCTCAGCCCCTGCTGCGTCGCGCTGCTCACAGCGCTGCGGACCACCAGACCGCCCATGCTGTGGGCAACGACGGCGAGGTGCTCGAGCGGCGCCGGCCAGCCGGCCAGCAGGGCCTCGAGCTGGGCGGCGAGCGCCAGGCCGTTCTCGGAGACGTGCAGGCCGGTGTTGTAGCGCAGGTGGACCGGCGTGTAGCCGAACGCCTCGGCGAGCGCGTCGCCGTGCGGCCCGGCGCCCTGCGCACCCGGTACGGCGCGCCACTGCAGGTCGTTCATGCACAGGCCATGGATCAGCAGCAGCACCCGGCCGGTCGCGGCGGGCACCCGCGGGACTGCGGCACCGTTCAGCACCTCGCCCTGCCAGCGCAGCGTCATCGGCGTGGCGAGCGGGTTGCCGGTGGCGGCGAGGTGGTCCCCCATCACACCGTTGAGCGCGGCGAGCACCGCCTCGCGCTCCGGCGTGCCGCGTGCCTCGCCGGGCGCGCGCTCGAGCAGCGGCGCGAGCAGGCCGGCGGCGGCGTCGAGGCTGCCGCCCACCAGCTGCGTGACCCCGCCCACCGTCCGGTACACCATCCCGGTGACGCCGCGCGTGCGCCCGGGGGTCGCCGCGCCGGGCACCCCCAGCGTGCTCCAGACCGACTGGTGCACGCCCTCGACGATGCCGCTGACCGCATGCGTGGCCTGCGTCGCGAGCTGCACGATCGCCCGCAGGTCGGACATCCGCAGATGCCGCTCCTTCGCCTTGCCCGTGGTCATGCACCCTCCAGTGGTCGAACCCCGACCCCGATTGTGGCCCCCGAACGCCGCGGGCCCCGCGATCCGTCGGCGACCGGGGCCGCGTCGCGAGCCGCCCGGCCGGTCAGGCGGGCGCGTCGCCGCGCGACGCCGCGACGTAGCGCAGCACCGGCTCGAGCCCATCGACGACCGGCGCCGCCGCCACCGCGACCCGCGGCGGGCACCACGGATAGGGCAGCGCGGCCACCCAGGCCATGACCGGGTCGAGCGCCTCGGCGGGCAGCACCTGCATGGTCTCGATGGTGATCATCAGGCGCTCGACGCGCACGCTCGGGCCGCCACCGAAGGTCCAGTCGTAGCGCCCGCAGCCGACCCGCGGGAGCCCGGTCGCCTTCTCGGACATCCCGACCAGCCAGTCGCACCCGAAGCGCGACGCCGCCGCGCCCGGGCGCTGCAGGCAGAAGGTGTAGACGTTCTCGTAGGTGCGCCCGAATCCGCGCACCAGCACCTCGGTGATCGCGTCGATGCCGTGCGACAGGGGCGGAAACGAGATGGTGCCGGTCCTCACGACCATCTCCAGGGTCGCATCCGTGGCGAACACGCCGGGCATCAGGTGCGGCCGGTTCTCGTCCTTGGCGCGCAGATAGCCCGCGACGAGGGACTCGGGGGAGACAGGCGCTGCTGTGGGCATGGTCTGGGGCGCGGTGCGGCGATGCGGGGCCCCCGGGATGGGCGTCCGACCCTCGCAGTCTAGTGGCTCGGCCGCCGGGCCCATCGGTGCGATGATTCGGCGGAACCGAGGAGACGCACCGATGACCCAAGACACTGCCGCGGGCGCCACGCGCACCGGCCCGCAGCTGCGATCCCGCATCACCCCGGGCGGCGAGCTCGAGCTCTCGCTGGCCAGCGTGACGCTGCCCCCGCCCGGGCCGGACGAGGTGATCGTTCGCGTGGAGGCCGCTCCGATCAACCCGTCCGATCTCGGGCTGCTGTTCGGCGCCGCCGACATGTCGGGCGCGAAGGCCACGGGCACGCCCGATCGCCCGGTGATCACCGCGCAGGTGCCCGAGCGCTCGATGAAGGCCATGGCCGGCCGGCTCGACCAGTCGATGCCGGTGGGCAACGAGGGGGCCGGCACCGTCGTCGAGGCGGGCGCATCGTCCGCCGCGCAGGCCCTGCTCGGGCGCACCGTCGCTGCGGTCGGCGGCGCGATGTACTCGCGCTACCGCACGCTGAAGGTCGACCAGTGCCTGGTGCTGCCCTCGGGCACCACGGCCGCCGAGGGCGCCTCCTGCTTCGTCAATCCGCTCACCGCGCTGGGCATGGTCGAGACCATGCGGCTCGAGGGCCACACGGCGCTCGTGCACACCGCTGCCGCCTCCAACCTGGGGCAGATGCTCAACCGCATCTGCATCGCCGACGGCGTGCCGCTGGTGAACATCGTGCGCTCGCCCGCGCAGGTCGCGCTGCTGCGCTCGATCGGCGCCACGCACGTGTGCGACAGCGCGTCACCCACCTTCATGGCGGACCTGACGCAGGCCCTGGTCGAGACCGGCGCGACGCTCGCGTTCGATGCGATCGGCGGCGGGCGCCTGGCGAGCCAGATCCTGACCTGCATGGAGGCGGCCCTGAACCGCAGCGCGGCTGCCTACAGCCGCTACGGCTCGTCGACCCACAAGCAGGTCTACCTCTACGGCAGCCTCGACACCTCGCCGACCGAGATCGTCCGCAACGTCGGCATGGCCTGGGGCGTGGGCGGCTGGCTGCTGTTTCCGTTCCTGAACCGGATCGGGCCGGCCGGCGCCCAGCGCCTGCGGGAACGGGTCACCGCCGAGCTGAAGACCACCTTCGCGAGCCGGTACGCGGGCACGATCTCCCTGACCGAGGCGCTCACGCCCGAGGCCATCGCACGCTATGGCAAGCGCGCCACCGGCGAGAAGTTCCTGATCGATCCGAGCCGGGCTCCCGGCGCCTGACCGCAGGACGGCGCCGCGGGCCTGCCGGTCACCCCGGCCGGGGGCCGCCAGGACACCGCGAGCCGGCGTCTCCGATCAGCCCCGCAGCCCGTCGGCGAGCGCGCGCACCACGTCGGCGGCGGGCACCGCACGGCAACCCGAGGGGTTCTGGCCGCACCACAGCGGCGAGAACTCGCCGCTGCCGCGCGCCTCGGCCGCCGCCCTGAGCGGCCCGATCGCGGCGCCGGCGAGCGGGAACTCGGGGATCGGCGCGCCCGGCACGCCGAGTTCGCGGATCGCCCGGTTCACGATGCCGCGCGCCGGCCGTCCGGTGAAGACCCGCGTGAGGGCGGTGTCGCCGGCCGTCGCGCGCGCGAGCGCGGCCCGGTGGACCGCGCTGGTGGTCGCCTCCGGGCACAGCAGGAAGGCGGTGCCCGCCTGCACCGCCGACGCGCCCAGCGCCAGGGCCGCAGCGACCCCGCGCGCATCGGCGATGCCGCCCGCGGCGACCACCGGCACCCGCAGGGCCTTCACCACCTGCGGCAGCAGGGCGAAGGTGCCTGCCTGCCTGCCCAGGTCGTCCGACAGGAAGTGACCGCGATGGCCGCCCGCCTCCAGCCCCTGAGCGATCACCACGTCAGCGCCGTGAGCCTCCAGCCAGAGCGCCTCGTCCACGGTCGTGGCCGACGCCATCACCGTCGCCCCCCAGCCCCTGACACGCGCGAGCAGCGCCGGCGAGGGCAGTCCGAAATGGAAGCTGACGACCTTGGGGCGGAAGGCCTCCAGCACGTCGGCCGCCTCGGGGCCGAAGGGCAGGCGCCCCGGTCCCGCGGGAACGTCAGCCGGGTCGACGCCGAACTCCGCGTAGCGGGGCGCGAGCAGTGAGCGCCAGGCAGCCTCGCGTCGTGGGTCGGGCGACGGCTGCTCGTGACAGAAGAAGTTGACCTGCCAGGGCCGCCGCGTGCCGGCCACCAGCGCCTCGAGCTCGCCGCGCAGCGCCTGCGGCCCCAGCATCGCGCAGGGCAGCGCGCCGAGGCCGCCGGCGTCGCTGACGGCGATCGCGAGTCGGCTGCCCTGTACGCCCGCCATCGGCGCCTGGAGGATCGGCAGGTCGATGCCGAGTCGTTCGAGCAGGGTCATCGTGTTCTCAGGTCGGAGTCGGAGTCGGTCACATCCGCCGCATCATGATGCGCGCTGGCGCGGCGCTCAATCGCGACGCTCGAGCGCCAGCCGGACGCCCAGGCCCACCAGCACGGCGCCGCTTGCGCGGTGCAGCATCACGATCGCGCCCGGCCGCGCGCGCAGCCACCCCGACAGCATGCCGGCCGCCAGCCCGACCGGCGCCTTCACGAGGACGGTGAGCACCGCGAACGCGACACCCAGCGCGAACACGGTCAGCGTCGGGTGCGCGGCGCCGGGCAGCACGAACTGCGGCAGGAACGCGAAGTAGAAGACCGCGATCTTGGGGTTCGAGGCATTGGACAGCGCGCCGTCGGCGAACAGCCGCGACAGCGGCCGCGGCGGCCCGGGCGACGCCGTCGGGGCGCTCCCGCCCGCCCGCAGCAGCTGCACGCCGAGGTAGACCAGGTAGGCGGCGCCGACGAGCTTGAGCGCGACGTACAGCCATTCGGATGCCCGCAGCACCACCCCCAGCCCGAGCGTCGCGAGCACGGTGTGCCCGAGCAGCCCGACGCCGACGCCCGCCGCGGTCGCCACGCCGGCGGCGGGCCCCTGCGCGATCGAGCGGGACATGACGAGGATCATGTCCTGCCCGGGCGTGACGATCAGCGCGAGCGACGCGACGACGAACAGCAGCCAGGCGGCGTCGAGCATCGGGGCGGTCCGGAGCGCGGGCGGGTCGTCAGCGCGGCTGCGCGACCCGCGTCGTGCATCCGGTCGGGCAGGCGCCCGGTGCGGCCGACCGGGCCGGTGGGCTGACGGGTTGCGCGAAGGGTCGGGTCATGGGCGTGTCTCGGTCCGGTGCGGTAGGGGGACACCGCGCTCGGGTGCCGTGCGCGATCTTCGTCGCGAGGCCCGGGTGAGCGCAAGCCCACGATGCGAGGGCGTCGCGCCCCGCGAGTGCGCCCGCTACGACTCGCGTCATCGGCCGTCGGGCGGTATTGAGCGAAGCGCCGAGCCGGCGGATACTGTACGCATGTCCAGTATCCAACCCTCCGAGTCCGGCCCTGCAACGCGCGGCGAGCGCCCCCTCGGGCAGGCCGCGCCGTGATCCCGCCCTACGCCGAGCTGCATTGCATCTCCAACTTCTCCTTCCTGCGGGGCGCGTCCCGGCCGGAGGAGCTGGTCGATCGCGCACGGGCCCAGGGGTACGCGGCGCTCGCCATCACCGACGAGTGCTCGCTGGCGGGCGTGGTGCGCGCCCACCTGCAGGCCAAGTCCGCCGGGCTGCCCCTGCTCGTCGGCGCGGAGTTCGGGCTGCACGGGCTGTTCGGCCACGCGGACGCACCGGTAGGACCGCCGCTGCGGGCCACCCCCCAGCCCGACGGCCGCACGCTGTCCACCCGCGCCGCGCCGCGCGACGCGCGCTCGCCGCCGGCCCGCCTGGTGCTGATCGCCAGGGATCGGGACGGCTACGGCAACCTGTCGGCGCTGATCACGCGAGCCCGCATGCGCGCGGGCAAGGGCGAGTACCGGCTGCTGCACGAGGACCTCGAGGGCGGCGTGCCCGGCTGCCTCGCGCTGCTGGTGCCCTGCCCCGCGGTGGCGGCCCATGCGTCGGGCAACGACGCGTCGCCGGGCAGCCCGGTCGCCCGGCTGCACGAGCAGGCGCGCTACGTGCGGGAGCGGTTCGGCACACGCGCCTGGCTGGCCGCGGAACTGCTCGCGCGCGGCCACGACGCGCCGCTGCTCGGTCGGCTGCGCGAGGTGTCGCAGGACACCGGGCTGCCGCTGGTGGCGGCCGGCGACGTGCACTACCACCTGCGCTCGCGCCGCAGCCTGCACGACACGCTGGTGGCCACGCGGCTCGCGCGGCCGGTGAAGGACCTGGGCTTCGCGCTCGCCCCCAATGCCGAGCAGCACCTGCGCAGCCGCCTCAGGCTGGCGCAGCTCTACCCGCCCGATCTGCTCGAGGAGACGCTGGAGGTCGCCGCCCACTGCACCTTCTCGCTCGACTCGCTGCGCTACGAGTACCCGCAGGAAATCGTCCCCGAGGGCCGGACGCCCGCGAGCTGGCTGCGCGAGCTCGCCTACCAGGGTGCCGCGGGCCGCTACCCGGAGGGCCTGCCCGAGCCGGTGCGGGCGCAGGTCGAGCACGAGCTCGCACTGATCGCCGAGCTGGGCTACGAGCCCTACTTCCTCACGGTGGCCGACATCGTCCACTTCGCGCGCTCGCGCGGCATCCTGTGCCAGGGCCGCGGCTCGGCGGCCAATTCGGCGGTCTGCTACTGCATCGGCATCACCGAGGTCGATCCGTCGCGCACCAGCGTGCTGTTCGAGCGCTTCATCAGCCGGGAGCGCAACGAGCCGCCCGACATCGACGTCGACTTCGAGCATCAGCGCCGCGAGGAGGTGATCCAGTACCTCTACGCCAAGTATGGCCGGGACCGGACCGCGCTCACCGCGGCCATCAGCAGCTACCGCCCCCGGTCGGCGCTGCGCGACGTGGGCCGTGCGCTGGGCATCGAGCCCCAGCGCATCGACCTCCTCACCCGCAACCAGCAGTGGTGGGACGGCCGGACCATCCGACCGGAGCGCTTCGCCGAGGCCGGCTTCGATCCGGCCTCCCGCATCGTCCAGCAGTGGCTACGGCTCACGCAGGCGCTGGTCGGCTTTCCGCGGCACCTGTCGCAGCACAGCGGCGGCTTCGTGATCGCGCGCGATTCGCTCGCGCGCCTGGTGCCCATCGAGAACGCCGCCATGCCCGAGCGCAGCGTGATCCAGTGGGACAAGGACGATCTCGACGCGCTCGGGCTGCTCAAGGTCGACGTGCTGGCCCTGGGCATGCTGACCGCGATCCGGCGCGCCCTGGACTTCGTCACCACGCGACGCCACGCGGGTCCGGGCGACCCGGTGCGCTTCAGGCTGCAGGACATCCCGGCCGAGGACCCGGACACCTACGACATGATCTCCGCCGCCGACACCGTGGGCGTGTTCCAGATCGAGTCGCGCGCGCAGATGAGCATGCTGCCGCGGCTGCAGCCGCGCTGCTTCTACGACCTGGTGATCGAGGTCGCGATCGTCCGCCCGGGCCCCATCCAGGGCGGCATGGTGCATCCCTACCTGCGGCGGCGCCAGGGGCTGGAGGCGGTCGTGTACCCGCGCGACGAGATCCGCCCCGCCCTCGAGCGCACGCTCGGCGTGCCGATCTTCCAGGAGCAGGTGATGCAGATCGCCATCCTCGCCGCGGGCTTCACGCCGGGCGAGGCCGATCAGCTGCGCCGCGCGATGGCCGCCTGGAAGCGCAAGGGCGGGTTGCACGCGTTCCAGCAGAAGGTCATCGACGGCATGCTGGCCCGCGGCTACGAGCAGGCGTTCGCCGAGCGGATCTTCAAGCAGATCGAGGGCTTCGGCGAGTACGGCTTTCCCGAGAGCCACGCGGCGAGCTTCGCGCTGCTGGTCTACGTGAGCTGCTGGATCAAACGTCACGAGCCGGCGGCCTTCCTCGCCGCGCTGCTCGACTCGCAACCGATGGGCTTCTATGCACCGGCGCAGCTGGTGCGCGACGCGCGCGAGCACGGCGTCGAGGTACGTGGCCCCTGCGTGATCGCGAGCGGCTGGGCGTCGCGGCTCGAGGAGCTCACCGATGCCCCGCCCCAGGTCCGGCACGGCGTCGACTTCCGGCCGCAGCCCGCGGTGCGGCTGGGGCTCAACCGCGTGACCGGGCTGTCGGAGGATGCGGCGCTGCGGCTGGTCGCCGAGCGCGATCGGCGCGTCGCGGCCGGCGCCCCGGCACTGCGCCCCTTCGCCGACGTCGAGGACCTGGCGCGCGGCGCGGGGCTCGAGCGGCGCGACCTGCAGGCGCTGGCCCGCGCCGATGCGCTCGCGGCCGTCGCCGGCCACCGGGTCGAGGCCGCCTGGCAGGCCGCCGCGATCGCGCCGCTGCCGGCCCTGCTCGCCCACGCACGCTTCGACGAGCCGGTGCTCGCGCTGCCGCCGATGAGCGAGGGCGAGGCCGTGATCGCCGACTACGCGTCGCTCGGCGTGCCGATGGGGCGCCACCCGGTCGCCCTGCTGCGGGGGGCGCTCGACGGCTTCAAGGTGCAGCCCGCGGCGGTACTGCGCGGCTACCCGGACGGTCGCCTGGCCCGCGCGAGCGGGCTGGTCACGCACCGGCAGCGGCCCGAGACCGCCCGCGGCGTGGTCTTCGTGACCCTCGAGGACGATACCGGCAGCGTCAACGTGATCATCTGGCCCGACCTGCTCGAGCGGTATCGCAAGGAGATCCTGGGCGCGCGGCTGATGACCGTCTTCGGCATCTGGCAGGCCGACACCGAGACCGGCGGCCAGGTGATGCACCTGATCGCGCGGCGGGTCGTCGACCACACCGCCCTGCTGGGCGGGCTCGCGATGCGCAGCCGCGACTTCCGCTGACGCGGCACGCCGCGCGGGCCGGGGGTTACCATCGTCATCCAGACCGGCACCCGCCGGCGCGAGGTCTCGAGGGCCCCAGTCCATGCGCCACACCGAACGCCATCGCTCCGACCGGATCGCCTGGCTGCGCGCCGCCGTCATGGGGGCCAACGACGGCATCGTCTCCACCGCGAGCCTGGTGCTCGGCGTGGCAGCCTCCGGCGCAGACAAATCGGCCGTGCTGGTGGCGGGCGTGGCCGGCCTGGTGGCGGGCGCCATGTCGATGGCCGCCGGCGAGTACGTGTCGGTCAGCTCGCAGTCGGACACCGAAACAGCGGACCTCGCCCGCGAGCGCCAAGAGCTCGCCACCGACGACGCGCACGAGCGGGCCGAGCTCGCAGCCATCTACGTGAGCCGCGGCCTGGAGCCCACGCTCGCCCGGCAGGTGGCCGACCAGCTGATGGCGCACGACGCGCTGGCCGCGCACGCGCGCGACGAGCTGGGCATCACCGAGACGCAGCGCGCACGACCCGTGCAGGCGGCGATCGCGTCGGCCGCGACCTTCGCGGTGGGCGCCGGCGTGCCGCTGATCGCCGTGGCCACCAGCGCCCCGTCGGCGGTGTCGGCGACGGTCACCGCAGTCAGCCTGGTGCTGCTCGCAGTCCTCGGCTGGGTCGCCGCCTCCGCGGGCGGGGCGTCGGGGCCGCGCGGCGCTGCACGCGTCGCCTTCTGGGGCGTGCTCGCGATGGCGCTCACCTGGGGCGCCGGGCGGCTCTTCGGCGCGGCCGGCTGAGGGCGCCGCGCGTCGGCTTGGTACCATCGCCGCGCATCCGCGCGCGTCCACGCGTCGCACCCGCCATGCCCCGCACCACGACACAACACGAGGAGACACACCGATGACCGACCGCCGATCCATCCTGCGCGCCGCCACCGCGGCCGCAGCAGCCTCGATGCCCGGCCTGGGACGGGCACAGCAAGTCTTCCCGACCCGCCCCATCCGCTACATCTGCCCTTGGACGGCCGGCGGCACGACCGACATCGTGATGCGCGCCTTCGCCGAGAGCGCCGGCAAGGCGCTTGGCCAGAACGTCCTGATCGAGAACCGACCCGGCGCGGGCGGCACGCTCGGCGCGGTCGAGCTCGTCAACGCGAAGCCCGACGGCTACACGCTCGCGCAGCTGCCGCAGAGCGTCTTTCGCATTCCCCACATGCAGAAGGTCCAGTTCGACACCCTGAAGGACTTCACCTGGATCGCCTGCCTGACCGGCTACACCTTCGGCCTGGTGGTGCGCGCCGACTCGCCGATCCAGACGGTCAAGGACCTGGTCGCGTGGTGCAAGGCCAACCCTGACAAATTTACCTACGGCTCGCCCGGCATCGGCACGAGCCCGCACCTCGTGGTCGAGGAGTTCGCGGCCAAGGCCGGCATCAAGATGCAGCACGTGCCCTTCAAGGGCGTGGCCGACGGCATGCAGGCGCTCATCGGCGGCCACGTGATGGGCCACAGCGACTCCACCGGATGGGGGCCGCAGGTCGAGGCGGGCCGGCTGCGGCTGCTCGCCACGTACGGCAGCAAGCGGACCAAGCGCTGGCCCACGATCCCGACGCTCGAGGAGCTGGGCTACCAGACGGTCTCGGATTCGCCGTTTGGCGTGTGCGGCCCAAAGGGCATGGACCCGGCGGTGGTCAGGACGCTGCACGACGCCTTCAAGAAGGTCCTCGACGACCCGGCCGTGCTGGGCGTGCTCGACAAGTACGACCAGCCGGTGATCTACCTGGACACCGCCGCCTACACCCGGTTCGCGCAGGAGACCTTCACGGCGGAGAAGGCGACTATCGAACGCCTGGGCATGGCCGGCAAGGGCTGAGCCGCAGACGGGCGGGCGGCCTTGCCTGCTCAGCCCGCGGCCGCCAGCCCGCGCTCGAGGTCGGCGATCAGATCGGCCGGATCCTCGGCGCCCACGGCGACCCGGATCAGCCCCTCGCCCACCCCCGCGGCCCGCCGCGCCTCGGGGCCGACGCGGCCGTGCGTCGTGCTGGCCGGATGCGTGATGGTGGTCTTCACGTCGCCGAGGTTCGCGGTGATGGACAGCAGGCTGCAGCTGTCGATCACGCGCCACGCCCGCTCGCGCAGCGCGACGCCGTAGCGGTCCTCGTCGGCGCTGCCGACCTCGAACGACACGATCGCGCCGCCCGTGCGTTGCTGGGCCATGGCAAGCGCGTGCTGCGGGTGCGACGCCAGGCCCGGGTAGTACACGCGCAGCGCCTCGGGCCGCGTTTCGAGCCAGCGCGCGAGCACCAGCGCGTTGGCAGACTGCCGCTCCATGCGCATCGACAGCGTCTCGAGGCCCTTGAGCAGCACCCAGGCGTTGAAGGCCGACAAGGTGGGCCCGGTGGTACGCACGAAGGGCGAGAGGGTCTCGTCGATGTACCTGGCATCGCCCAGCACCGCGCCGCCCAGCACACGCCCCTGGCCGTCGATGTACTTGGTCGCCGAATGCACGACGATGTCGGCGCCGAGCTCGAGCGGGCGCTGCAGCGCCGGCGAGCAGAAGCAGTTGTCCACCGCGAGCTTCACGCCGCACTCGCGCGCGACGGCCGCGATCGCACGCACGTCGGCCAGCTGGGTCAGCGGGTTGGACGGCGTCTCGAGGTAGAACAGGCGCGTCGTCGGGCGCACCGCGCGGCGCCATGCCTGCGGGTCGTCGAGCCGCACGTAGGTCACCTCGATGCCGAAGCGGGCGAGGATGCCGAACATCTGCGTGGTGGCGCCAAACAGCTCGAACGCCGCGACGACGTGGTCGCCCGCGCGCGTGAGGCTCATCACGGTGGCCATGATCGCCGACATGCCCGATGCGGTGGCCACGCAGGCCTGCGCACCCTCGAGCGCCGCGAGCCGGTTCTGGAACGCGGCCACGGTCGGGTTCCCGGCGCGCGAGTAGATGAAGCCCTCCTCGTCGCCCGCGAAACGCGCGGCGGCCTGCGCGGCGTTGTCGAACACGAAGCTCGACGTGAGGAAGATCGGCTCGTTGTGCTCGTTGTACGCCGTGCGAGGGATGCCCTCGCGCACCGCGAGCGTGTCGAGGCCGAGGGGCCGGTGGGAGGCAGTCATGACATCGGTATCCGGAAGAAACGAGGCCCGCCGTGCGTGCAGCGTCGGCGGGCCTGGCCCACTCGATTTAGCTGCATTTGTAGAGCGCCCGCAAGCGAGGACAAATCGGCGCCCTAGGAGTTTACCCGATCGGGTCGCCCGCATGCCAGTCGTCCGGACGACGCACGCTCGCCGCTGGCCGGCCGGGCGCCTCCGAGGACGGCTGCACGCTCAATCGCTCGCCACCGAGAACTGCAGGTTCATCTGCGCCTTCGGGCCGGTGTCCTCGGCCAGCGCCTCGGGCTCCATGCGGGCCGCCTCGATCCGGTCGAGGTATTCGGGCGTGACGTTGCCGGTGATGTAGACGCCGTCGAAGCACGAGGCCTCGAAGCGTCCCAGCCGGGGGCAGAGCTCGCGCACCGACTGCTGCATCGACTCGATGTCCTGGTAGACCAGCGCGTCGGCGCCGATCGCGACGCGGATCTCGTCGTCGCTGCGGCCGCTGGCGATCAGCTCGGCGCGCGTGGGCATGTCGATGCCGTAGACGTTGGGATAGCGTACCGGCGGCGCGGCCGACGCGAAGTAGACCTTGTTGGCGCCGGCCTCGCGGGCCATCTGCACGATCTCGTGCGAGGTGGTGCCGCGTACGATCGAGTCGTCGACCAGCAGCACGTTCTTGCCGCGGAACTCGATGCTCATCGCGTTGAGCTTCTGGCGGACCGACTTACGGCGCACCGACTGCCCGGGCATGATGAAGGTCCGACCGACGTAGCGATTCTTGATGAAGCCCTCGCGGTAGTCGAGGTTCAGCCGGTTGGCCAGCTGCAGCGCCGAGGGGCGCGAGGTGTCGGGGATCGGCATCACGACGTCGATGTCGCCTGCCCACAGCTCGCGGCGCACTTTCTCGGCCAGGTACTCGCCCATCTTCAGGCGCGCGTCGTACACCGACACGCCGTCGATCACCGAGTCGGGCCGCGCGAAGTACACGTACTCGAAGATGCACGGGTTCAGCGAGGCGCCGGGCGCGCAGGCGCGTGTGTGGAAGTTGCCCTCGAGGTCGATCAGGACCGCCTCGCCGGGCGCGATGTCGCGCACGAAGCGAAACCCCAGACCTTCGAGCGCGACCGACTCGGACGCGATCAGGTACTCGGGGCCGTGGTCGGTCTCGGCCACGCCATAGCACAACGGCCGGATGCCCCAGGGATCCCGGAACCCCAGCACGCCGTAGCCCGCGATCTCGGCGACGCACGCGTAGGCGCCCTCGACCCGCTTGTGCAGCTCCACCACCGCCTTGAAGATGGTGTCGGGATCGAGCGAGACGCCGACCGCGGCCTCCTGGAGCTCGTTGGCGAGCACGTTGAGCAGCACTTCGGAGTCTGACTCGGTGTTGATGTGGCGCCGATCGCGGCGGAACATCTCGTCCTTGAGCTGGTCGGAGTTGGTCAGGTTGCCGTTGTGAGCGAGGGTCACGCCGAACGGCGCGTTCACGTAGAAGGGCTGTGCCTCCTCGACGTTGCTCGCCGACCCCGCGGTGGGATAGCGCACGTGCCCGATGCCGCTGCGCCCGGGCAGGCCTCGCATGTTGCGCGTCCGGAAGACGTCGCGCACCAGGCCACTGGACTTGTGCATCGCGAACGCCTTGCCGTTGAGCGTCGCGATGCCCGCCGCGTCCTGGCCCCGATGCTGCAGCAGCAGCAGACCGTCATAGAGCAGCTGATTGACCGGGGCCCTGGAGACCACGCCTAGGATGCCGCACATGACACTTCTCCGAATAGACTGGGACTGCGCCGGACCGGTGCCCGAAGGCTCAGGTCTGCCGCACCCCGCTGATTTGCTCCGGGAGGAACGGCTCAGCCCAACCCACCAGCGCATCGAGCAACGGCCGGGTGTTCGCGAGCTGCCACGCCGGCTCCTTCGAGAGTCCCGCGAGGTGCCCACCGATCGCGACCAGCAGCACGATGAGCAGGGCGCGCGCGGTGCCGAGTACCGCACCGAGCAGGCGATCGGCGGCGCCCAGGCCCACGCCGCGCAGCGCCCTGGCCGCGAGCCCGCCGAGCATGCGTACGGCGACGAACAGCAGCAGGAACACGAGCACGTACACGACCGGCCGCGGCACGGCCGCGGGCAGCAGCGTGAACAGGAAGGGGCTTGCCAGCGGCACGCCGAGCAGGCCGATCACCCAGGCCGCGAGCGCGAACACGGTGCGCACCAGGCCGCGGATCAGCCCGACACCGACCGACACGACGGCGACCGTCAGGACGAACCAGTCCCAGCCGGTGATCGAGTCCAGCATCAGGCCGCCCGCACTCGGGCGACCCGACACGCGCCGCGACGGTGCCCCACCGCGCCGCGCACGGGGCGGGGGGGGATGGTCACGGCGCGATCACCGCGGATTCGACGCCGACGGCCTTCAGGCGCTCGCGCGCCTGCTCGGCGGCCTCGCGGGTGGCGAAGGGTCCGACCCTCACGCGCACGCGCTCGCCGCGGTCGGTCTTGATCTTCTCGGTGAAGGCGGTCAGGCCGGCGGCCTGCACACGGTCCATCGCGCCGATCGCGGCGGTCTCGCCGCTGAAGGCACCGACCTGCACGAGGTAGCGGGTCTCGCCCTTGTTGCGCGACTGCGCCGCGGTAGCGAGTTGCCCGACCGGGTCCGCGCCCTTGGCGGGATCGGCCTTCGCGCTCCGGGACTCCGCGGCCTTGGTGTCGACGGCGGCCTTGGTGTCGGCGGCGGCCTTGGTGTCGGCGGCGGCTTTGGGGCCGGCGGCGGCCTTGGCATCGGCCGGCTTCACATCGCCTGCCTTGGCGTCGCCGGCCTTGACGTCGCCTGCCTTGACGTCGCCTGCCTTGACATTGCCTGCCTTGGCGTCGCCTGCCTTGGCGTCGGCGCCCTTTGCGGCGGGCGCGCCTTTGGCGTCGACCGGCTTCTGATCGGCCGGCTTGCCGTCGGGCGCTTTCGGGTCGACCGCCTTGCCGCCGATCGCTTTCGGATCGGCGACCCGGGCATCGGCCGGCCGGGTCTCCGCGAGACGGGCGTCGGGGGCACGCGCAGCCGATCCCTTGCCGTCGGCGGCGCGCGGCTCTGGCGCGCGTGCGGGCAGCGGCATGTCCCGCGAGGGAATCGTGATGGCGACGTCGGTCACGGGCCGCGCAGGCTCGGACTCGAGCAGCAGCGGGACAACGACGGCCGCGACCAGACAGACGGCGATCGCGCCGATCAGGCGATGCCGCGCGCGCTTCTTTTGCGGCAGCGTGGTGTCGCCTGAATCGTCTTGTGAATCGGCCGCGCGACGACGCGTCCGGGCCGACTGCCCTGTTGCCATGGATGAGGAGCCGACTAGGTTCGGGGCCTGGCGCGCGTGGACAGCACGTCGGCCACGGTGAGGAACGACCCGAAGACCATGATTCTATCATCGTCGTCGGCGCGCTCCCGCGCCGCCGCGAGCCCTTCGACGGGCGACGCGTGACAGGTGATCGTGCGCTCGGCGTCCTGCCCCTGGCCCGGCTCGATGCCGGCCTCGCGCAGCCGCCGCGCGAGGTCCGCCGCACTCGCGCCGCGCGGCCCAGGCAGGTCCACGCACAACCAGTGGTCCACGCGCCCGCGCAGGTGCGCGATCGCGCCCCCGACGTCCTTGTCGGCGAGCATGCCGAATACGGCGTAGGTGCAGGGGAAGAACCCCATGTTGTCGAGATTGGCCGCCAGATGCGCGACCGCGTGCGGGTTGTGCGCGACATCGAGCACCACCGCCGGCCGACCCGGCAGCACCTGGAAGCGCCCCGGCAGCTCGACCGTCGCGAAGCCCTGGCGCACCGCCTGCGCGCTCACCGGCAGGCGGTCGCGCAGCGATTCGACCGCGGCGAGCACCCCCGACGCGTTGAGCAGCTGGTTGGCGCCGCGCAGCGCCGGATAGGCAAGGCTGTTGCGTCGGTGGCCCCGCCCGCCGTAGCTCCACTGCTGGCGATCGCCCGAGTAGTTGAAGTCGAGGCCGAAGCGCCAGAGGTCCGCGCCGATCTCGGTCGCGTGATCGACGAGCGTCTGCGGCGGCACGGGGTCGGTGCAGATCGCCGGCCGCCCGGTGCGATAGACGTGCGACTTCTCCCAGCCGATCTTCTCGCGGGTGTCGCCGAGGAACTCGGCATGGTCGATGTCGATGCAGGTCACGATCGCGCAGTCGGCATCGACGATGTTGACCGCGTCGAGCCGCCCGCCCAGGCCGATCTCGAGGACCAGCGCATCGGGAGCAGCCTGCTGGAACAGGCGCAGGATCGCGAGCGTGCTGAACTCGAAGTAGGTGAGCGGCACGTCGCCGCGCACGGCCTCGACCGCCTCGAACTGCTCGACCAGCTGCGCGTCGGTCGCGGGCTGGCCGTCGAGGCGCGCACGCTCGTTGAAGTGCACGAGATGGGGCGAGGTGTAGCAGCCGACCCGGTAGCCCCCGGCGAGCAGTATGGCCTCGAGCATCGCGCAGGTGGAGCCCTTGCCGTTGGTGCCGGCGACCACGATGGTCGTGCCGGGCACCTGCAGGCGCATCCGCGCCGCGACCTCCCGCACGCGGTCCAGCCCGAGCGCGATGCCCTGGGGATGGAGCCGCTCGATCCGGGCCAGCCAGCCGGCCAGCGCCTGCGCGGCGTCCTGCGGCACAGCGCTCAGGCCAACGCCTCCGTCGGCTGGCGCAGCAGCAGCGCGAGCAGCTGCGCGATCTCGTCGCGCATGGCCTTGCGGTGCACGATCATGTCGATCGCGCCTTTCTCGATGAGGAACTCGGCGCGCTGGAATCCTTCGGGCAGCTTCTCGCGCACGGTCTGCTCGATCACCCGCGGGCCGGCGAAGCCGATCAGCGCGCGCGGCTCGGCGATGACCACGTCGCCCAGGAAGCAGAAGCTCGCCGACACGCCGCCCATCGTCGGGTCGGTCAACACCGAGATGTAGGGCATCCGGACCTGCGCCAGCTGGGTGAGCATCGCGGTGGTCTTGGCCATCTGCATCAGCGACATCAGGCCCTCCTGCATCCGCGCGCCACCCGAGGCAGCCACCGACACGAAGGGCACCTTCTGGTCGATCGCGACCTGCACGCCGCGCGCGAAGCGCTCGCCCACCACCGAACCCATCGAGCCGCCCATGAAATCGAACTCGAAGGCCGCGACCACGACCGGCAGCGCACGGATCGCACCGCCCACGACGACCAGCGCGTCGGTCTCGCCGGTGCTCTCCATCGCCTCGGCGATGCGGTCGGGGTACTTGCGGCTGTCCTTGAACTTCAGCGCGTCGATCGGCACGACCTCCTGGCCGATCTCGAAGCGGCCCTCGGCGTCGAGCAGCGCGTCGATGCGGCCGCGCGCGTTGATGCGCAGGTGGTGGTCGCACTTGGGGCAGACCATCAGGTTGCTCTCGAGGTCGGCGCGGTAGAGCACCGCGTCGCAGCCCGAGCACTTGACCCAGACGCCCTCTGGTACCGTGCGCTTGCCGCCGCCGGGGCTGCCGGCCCGCTTGATGCGTGGGGGCAGGAGTTTCTCGAGCCAGCTCATCGTGCCGCCTCCCTGATGGCGGGCAGGCCCGCGTCCATCGCGGCGCGGATGCCCTTGATGAAGGCGCCGGCCTTCTCGACCGCGTGCTGCGGGCCGGCGGCGTCGATCTCCTGGATCAGCCGGGTGCCGATCACGACCGCGTCGGCATGCTCGGAGATCGCGCGGGCGGTCTCGCCGTCGCGGATGCCGAAGCCCACGCCCACCGGCAGGCGGGTCGCCTCGCGTATCGCGGGCAGCGCGGCCAGCACCTCGCGCACGTTGAGGGTGCCGGCGCCGGTGACGCCCTTGAGCGACACGTAGTACACGTAGCCGCTGGCCAGCGGCGCGACCTGCGCGATGCGCGCGGGCGTGGACGTGGGGGCCAGCAGGAAGATGGGGTCCAGGCCGTGAGCGCGCAGCAGCGGCCCGAACACCTCGGCCTCCTCCGGCGGCTGGTCGACCACCAGCACGCCGTCGACACCGGCCTCGGCGGCACGCCGCACGAAAGCCTCGGTGCCCATCCGCTCGATCGGGTTCAGATAGCCCATCAGCACCACCGGCGTGACGTCGTCGTCCTGGCGGAACAGCCGCACCCACTCCAGCACGTCGCCCAGGCCCACGCCCAGCGCCAGCGCCTGCTCGCTCGAGCGCTGGATCACCGGGCCGTCGGCCATCGGGTCGGAGAACGGCACGCCGAGCTCGATCACGTCGGCCCCGTTGCGCGCGAGGGCATGCATCATCGGCACCGCGTGATCGCGGCCGGGATGACCCGCCGTGAAGTACGGGATCAGGGCCTTGCGGCCGGCGGCCCGCAGGCGTTCGAAGGTGGCGCTGATACGGGACATCGGGGCGTGCCTCAGAGGGACAGGCCGCCGCGCTGCGCGACCGTGTGCATGTCCTTGTCGCCGCGGCCGGACAGGTTGACCAGGATCGCCTTGTCCTTGGGCAGCGTGGGAGCGAGCTTGGCGGCGTAGGCGAGCGCGTGGCTGGTCTCGAGCGCCGGGATGATGCCCTCGATGCGGCAGCAGTCGTGGAAGGCCGCGAGCGTCTCGGTGTCGTCGATCGGCACGTAGGTGGCGCGGCCGATGTCCTTGAGCCAGGCGTGCTCGGGGCCCACGCCGGGATAGTCGAGGCCGGCCGACACCGAATGCGTATCGATGATCTGACCGTTGGCGTCCTGCAGCAGGTAGGTGCGGTTGCCGTGCAGCACGCCGGGCGTGCCCGCGGTCAGCGAGGCCGAGTGGCGCCCGCTCGCGATGCCCTCGCCCGCCGCCTCCACGCCCACCAGCTTGACTTCCTCGTGAGGAATGTACGGGTGGAACACGCCGATCGCGTTGGACCCGCCGCCCACGCAGGCGAGGATGTAGTCGGGCTGGCGACCGATCATCTCGGGCATCTGCCACAGGCATTCCTGGCCCACCACCGAGTTGAAGTCGCGCACCATCATCGGGTAGGGATGCGGACCCGCGACCGTGCCGATGATGTAGAACGTGTCCTCGACGTTGGAGACCCAGTCGCGCATGGCCTCGTTGAGCGCGTCCTTGAGCGTCTTGCTGCCGGACTCCACCGGCACCACCTCGGCGCCCAGCAGCTTCATCCGGTAGACGTTCTGCGCCTGGCGCGCGACATCGGTGATGCCCATGTAGACCACGCACTTCATGCCGAAGCGCGCGGCGACCGTCGCGGTAGCCACGCCGTGCTGGCCGGCGCCGGTCTCGGCGATCACGCGGGGCTTGCCCATCCGCTTGGCGAGCAGCGCCTGGCCGATCGTGTTGTTGACCTTGTGCGCGCCGGTGTGGTTCAGGTCTTCGCGCTTGAAGTAGATCTGCGCGCCGCCCAGGCGCTCCGACCAGCGCCTGGCGTGGTAGATGGGGCTCGGACGGCCGACGAAGTGCTTGAGTTCGCTGCGGAACTCGGCCACGAACTCCGGATCGTCCTTGTAGTGCTGGTAGGCCTGCCGAAGCTCATCGAGCGCATGCATGAGGGTTTCGGAGACGAAGGTGCCGCCGTACGGACCGAAGTGGCCGCGTGCGTCGGGGAGGTCATAGGGATTCATGGTCGACCTGCATCGGCTGCGAGCACGGCGGCAGCGAATCGCTCCATCCGGGCCCTGTCCTTGATTCTGGGGCCGTCGCCCTGGATACCGCTCGACACGTCGACCGCGAACGGCCCCACGCGGGCGATCGCGTCGGCCACGGAGCCGTCGTCCAGACCGCCGGACAAAATGATGCGGGCGGGCAGTGCGGGGGGGATCCAGGACCAGTCGAACGTCTTGCCGCTGCCGCCGTAGCCGTCGCTGAAGGCGTCCAGAAGCAGGCACTCCGCAGCCTCGAACGAACTCGCCGATGATATCAAATCGGTCTGCGGCCTCATGCGGATGCCCTTCCACCAAGGTCGGCCCGCGGCCTCGCCCGCAGCACGCCCCTCTGACGGGGATTCGTCACCGTGCAGTTGCAGCACATCGAGCCCCACCCGCGCGGCGGTGTCGGCGATGACCGCGCTGCGCTCGTCGACGAACAGGCCCACGGCCGACACGAAAGACGGCAGGCGGCGGCGCAACGCGGCGGCCTCCTCGAGGCTCAGCACGCGCGGGCTGCGCGGATAGAACACGAAGCCGATCGCATCGACCCCGAGGGCGACCGCGGTGTCGACATCGTCGGGGCGGACCAGGCCGCAGAACTTGATGCGGGTGCGCATGGGGTCAACCTTCGCCGGGTTCGGGCTCGGGCGCAAGCGGGTCGGCGGCCGGCGCGAGCGGATCGAGCACCTGCGTGGGCAGCCCGAGCGCCACGTCGTAGTCGACGCCTGCGAGGTACAGCCCGGCGGGCGAGAAGGTCGGCGCGGCCAGTGCGCGGCGGCGCGCGGCGAGCAGCTCGGCGAGCCAGTCCGGCGGCTGGCGGCCGGTGCCGACGTACACCAGCGCGCCGACGACGTTGCGCACCATGTGGTGCAGGAAGGCGTTAGCGACGAGCGTGAACTCGACGAAGTCACCGCGCCGCGTCACGTCGAGGCGGGTGAGCGTGCGCACCGGCGTGCGGGCCTGGCATTGCGATGAGCGGAACGCCGAAAAGTCGTGGGTGCCCACCAGGTGCGCGGCGGCCGCGCGCATGGGCTCCACCTCGAGCGGGCGGAACACCCACCCTGCCCGCTCGCGCCACAGCGGGTGCGGCGTCGGGGCACAGCGGATGAGGTACCGGTAGGTGCGGCAGCGCGCTCCGAAGCGTGCGTGGAAGTCTTCGGGCACGCTGCGGGACCACTGCACCGCGACGCTGGCCGGCAGGCGCGCGTTGACGCCGCGTACCCAGGCGTTCAGCGGGCGGCGCGCGTCCGTGTCGAGGTGGACCACCTGGCGCAGCGCGTGCACCCCGGCATCGGTGCGTCCCGCGCAGACCGTGGAGACCGGGTGGCCGGCGAGCGCAGACAGCGAGGCCTCGACCACGTCCTGAATGGCGCTACGCGAAGGCTGGGTCTGCCAACCGGGAAATGCCGAGCCGTCGTAGGCCAGGCCTAGGGCCAATCTCACCGCGTCATGACCGGTGCGTCGTCACCGGGCGCGCCGGGCGTCCGCGCAGCGACCCCGAGGGGCGCGGCGCGGCGCCGGGTCAGCCGATCTTGCTCAACATGGCGCGGGCCTTCTGCTGCTGACCGCCATCGCCACCCTTGATGACTTCCTGCAGCAATTCGCGCGCGCCTTCCTTGTCGCCGATCTCCTCGTAGGCCGAGGCGAGATCGAGCTTGGTCGCCATCTCCTGCCAGCGACCGGCGCCGCCTGCCGCGCCCTCAGCGTCGTCGGTCGCGACGGTCGCGGCCTCGAGATCGAGGCTGATCGGGGACAGGTCCAGACCCGAGTTGCCCATCGAGCCGCCCTGCGACAGGCGCCCGAGCGCGGGCATGTCGAGGTCGTGACCCGCCGCGCCCGGGGTCGACGCAGGCCGGTCGTCGAGATCGAGCGACGGCAGTTCGAAGCTGTCATCGAGCGAGGCCGACAGGTCGGCTGGCGTCCGGGCTGGCGCGATATCCGACAGCCTATCGCCGATCATCGCGCCCTCCTGGCTCGCCGCCCGGTCGATCCGGGTGTCGATGTTCAGATCGAAATCCAGGCTCGGGATGCCGTCGTCCCGATCGGCGATCGGCATCTCGATGGTGTCGGCCTGGGCGAGCCGGGCTGCCTTGGCCTTCGGTGGGGCGAGGCCACCGATGGACAGCTCCGGGAAGTCGAGATCGGCCGCTCCGGCCGCAGCGGCGGCCGCGGCAGCGGAGGCGGCAGCGGTGGAGGCACCGAGGCCAGCGGCGGGCGCCGCTCGCGGCCCACCGCCGTAGAGCGCGTTGGTCGGGTCGATGGACAGGCCCAGCGTGACCACCTTCGGCCACTCCTCGTTGCGACCGCCGGTCATCTCGTGCATGTCACGGGCTACGGCCTCGAACGCCTTGCCGTCCTTGCGGCCCGCGTAGATCTCGAGCATCTTCAGGCGGATGGCCTGGCGCTCCGGCTGACGCTTGAGCGCCTCCTTCAGGATCTCCTCTGCCTGCGCCTCGCGGCCGTAGGCGATATACACGTCGGCCTCGGCGATCGGGTCGACCTCGGTCGCGTGCACGTCGGCCGACGAGGCGGCCGCGCCCGACGAGAACACGCTGTTGCTGGTGTCGACGCTCTGCCCGCCGGTGGAGCCGAACAGCGAGTTGGCCGTGAACGCCTCGGCGGCGATCAGGCTGTCCTCGAACTTCTCGACCTTGCGCCGGCGGCGCATCGCATACCAGCCGTAGCCGGCCCCCAGAAGGGCGATGCCGCCCAGCCCCGGCAGCAGGAACGGGTTCTCGAGCAGATCGTCGACGAAGCTGGCGGCGGGGGCCGGAGCGGCCGGCTGCGCTGCGGCCGGGGCCGGGGCCGGCGGCGCCGCCGCCACCACCGGGGGCTCCATGCGCTGGACCTCGGCCTTGGGCGCCTCGACGCCCGGGGGCGGGGCTTCGGCCTTGGGCGCCTCGACCTTCGGCGCCTCGACCTTGGGCGCCTCGACCTTGGCGGCGGGTGCCGGGACCACCGGCACGGGTGGGGCCGTCACCTGGCCGGTCACCGTCCTGGCGGCGGCCTTGGCTTCGTCGAGCTGCTTTTGCAGGTCGGACATCGAGCGGTTCTTCAGCTCGACCAGCTTCTGCAGGTCGGCGACGTTCTTTTCCAGGTCGGCGACGCGGGAGTTGGCTTCCTTGAGGGCGGCGCTGCGGGCGACCTCCTGCTCCGCGGCCGGCGCGCGGGACGCCTGCGCTCCGACGGCTGCGCCCGCCGCGCCGGCGCCGGTGCCCGGCTTGGACAGGCGCAGCTGGTCGCCGCCGGCGGCAGCCGAGCGGTCCTCGACGCGGCCGCCGACGGTGCCCGCGGCGGTCTGGCCCGGACGCGGGGCCTCGATGCTGCGGGGCGCGCCCGCCAGCTTCTGACGGTAGGCGGCAAAATCGGCGCTCTGCATGCGCACCTCGCGGCCCGCCTCGGCGGCGTCGACGGCGGCCATCGCACCGCGGTCCGGAATGGTCAGCCGGGCGCCTTCGCGCACCAGATTGACGTTGCCGATGAATGCCGACTGATTGGCGCGGTAGATAGCGATCATCGCCTGATCGAGGCTGACGCCCTCGGGGCGCAGGTTGCGGGCGATGTTGCCGAGCGTGTCGCCGCGGCGGACCTCGACCGAGCCGGGTGCGGCGCCGGTCTCGGCGCGGGCGGGCGCGGCGGCCGGACGAGGCGTCTCGACGCGGGCGGGACGCTCGGCACGGGCCGGGGTGGCAGGCGCGGGGCGGACGGCACCCTCGGTCGGGGCCGCGGGCGCCGGAGACACCGACGAGGTGGCGCCGGCCACCGGGGCCACGGCCTCGGTACGCGACGGGCCGCCCTCGACCGGCTCGCGGGTGGCGCGAACCTCGGGCGGGTCTAGCAGGAAGGTGTACTCGCGGACGAACTTGCCGGTCGCCCAGTTCAGCTCGAGCAGCAGGTCGACGAAGGGCTCATTGATCGGCTGGACCGAGGTGATCCGCACGAAAGTTCGGGGGCCGCGCGGTTCGATCGCGAAGCGCAGGCCCGACAGGGCCGGGTTGAACTCCAGCCCGGCCTGGCGGAAGGCATCCGGCTGCGCCAGGCGGGCGGTCAGCGACTGTGCCTCGTCCCGGCTGAGCGAGGTGACCTCGACCTCGGCACGCAGCGGCTGGCCGAGTCCGGACTGCACGCTCAGGCGACCCAGCCCGGCGGCGTCGGCGGTCGCCGACAGCGAGGCCAGCGCGATGCAAACTGCGGAGGCGAGGATTCGAGGGGAAAGCATCTTATGGGTCGGTTCTTCGCGCGAAGCCCGTGAAGTCACGGCTTTTCCCCCGGTTAAATTCATTGAATTTGAGCCTAACATCAGTCACTTAAGCGCGCAAGCTGACACAAAGTGCAAAGAGTGCCATGGCTCAACGCTCGATCAGGATGCGCAGCATCCTGCGCAAAGGTTCGGCCGCCCCCCAGAGAAGTTGGTCGCCGACGGTGAAGGCGCCGAGATAGGCGTCGCCCATGGCCAGCTTGTGCAGACGCCCGACCGGCACCTTGAGCGTGCCGGTGACCGCCGCAGGCGTCAGACGTCGCTCGGACGCCTCACGCTCGTTGGGCACCACGTCGACCCAGGCGTTCCCGGCCGCCAGCATGGCTTCGACGTCGGCCATCGGCACATCGCGCCGCAGCTTGATCGTCAGACCCTGGCTGTGGCAGCGCATCGACCCGACCCGCACGCACAGGCCGTCGATGGGCACGCTGCCGGGCGAGCGGAACGGGGGACGTCCGAGGATCTTGTTGCACTCCGCGCCGCCCTTCCATTCTTCCTTGCTCTGCCCGCCGTCGACCGGCACGTCGATCCAGGGGATCAGGCTGCCGGCAAGTGGAACGCCGCGAAAATGGGCGGTCGGCAGGTCGGGCGAGCGCAGCGCGGCAGCGACCTTGCGATCGATGTCCAGGATGGCGCCAGCCGGATCGGCCAGCTCGGCCGCGGCACACGCGTGCAGCGCGCCCATTTGCTGGAGCAGCTCTCGCATGTTCTGCGCGCCGGCCCCGCTCGCGGCCTGGTAGGTCATTGCCGAGATCCACTCGACCAGGTCGTGCTCGAACAACCCGCCCATCGCCATCAGCATCAGGCTGACGGTGCAGTTGCCGCCGATGAAGTTCCGGGTGCCTTGCGACAGCGCTGCGTCGATCACGCCGCGGTTGACCGGGTCCAGCACGATGACCGCGTCGGGGGCCATCCGAAGCGTGGAGGCGGCGTCGATCCAGTAGCCGTTCCAGCCGGTGGCGCGCAGCTTCGGGAAGACAGACTTGGTCCAGTCTCCGCCCTGGCAGGTGATCACGACGTCCATGCCGCGCAAGGCGGCGATGTCGTCGGCGTGCAACAGTCTGGCTGCGCCGAGCGGCGCGTCGCCGCCCGCGTTGGAGGTGCTGAAGAACACGGGGTCGATGTGCGCGAAGTCGTTCTCCTCGCGCATGCGCTGCATCAGCACGGATCCGACCATCCCGCGCCAGCCGACCATCCCGACCTTCATCATCGTCCTTCCCGCCTGATGCAATGGGTTCAGAGCGCAGCCAGCACCGCGTCGCCCATCGCGACGGTGCCGACCTGCGAGCAACCCGGTTCCGTAATATCAGCCGTTCGATAGCCCTGGGCAAGGACCTTACGGACGGCGGACTCTACCCGCCGGGCGGGCCCCTCGAGGTCGAGCGAGTACCGCAGCAGCATGGCCGCCGACAGGATCGTCGCCAGCGGATTGGCGATGCCCTGGCCGGTGATGTCGGGCGCCGACCCGTGGATCGGCTCGTACATGCCGAAGCTGCGTGCGTTCAGCGACGCCGACGGCAGCATGCCGATCGAGCCGGTCAGCATCGACGCCTCGTCCGACAGGATGTCGCCGAACATGTTGCCGGTGACGATCACGTCGAACTGCTTGGGGTTCCGGACGAGCTGCATCGCCGCATTGTCGACGTACATGTGCGAGAGCGCCACATCGGAATACTCCGAATGCACCTCGGTCACCACGTCGCGCCACAGCTGGGTCGTCTCGAGCACGTTGGCCTTGTCGACCGAGCACACGCGGCTCTGGCGCTTGCGCGCGGCCTCGAAGGCGGCGCGCGCGATGCGCCGGATCTCCGACTCGGCGTAGCGCATGGTGTCGAAGCCCTCGCGCTCGCCCGCCTCGTTGACCCGGATGCCGCGCGGCTGGCCGAAGTAGATGTCGCCGGTCAGCTCGCGCAGGATCAGGATGTCGAGGCCCGCCACCACCTCGGCCTTGAGCGACGACGCGTGCGCGAGCTCGGGATAGACGATGGCCGGGCGCAGGTTGGCGAACAGGTCGAAGTGCTTGCGAAGCCTGAGCAGCCCCTGCTCCGGGCGCATCGCGCGCGGCAAGGTGTCGTACTTCGGGCCGCCCACCGCACCGAACAGGATCGCGTCGGAGGCCTCGCACAGTGCCAGCGTGGCCGCCGGCAGCGGATCGCCCGCCGCGTCATAGCCGGCGCCGCCCACGGCGGCCTGCTCCATGCCGATGCCAAGGCCCAGTGCGTCGATCACGCGCACGGCCTGCGCGGTGATCTCGGGTCCGATGCCGTCGCCCGGCAGTACCGCGATCTTCTTCATGGATGGCGTCCTTCCCTGTGATGTGCGGACGCCGGCGCGGGTCGCCCCGGCCGGCGTCCGGATTCGATTTTGGCGGACCGCGGGCTCAGGGCGCCAGCGACTTGCCGAGCCACGGCTGGTCGGCGAGACGGCGCGCCTCGAACGCGCGGATCCTGTCGGCCTGGCGCAGCACCAGCCCGATGTCGTCCCAGCCGTTGAGCAGGCAGTCGCGGCGATGCCCGTCGACCTCGAAGCCGAAGCTCATGGAGCCGTCGGCGCTGCGCACCACCCGCTCGACCAGGTCGACGACCAGCTCGTAGCCGGGAAAGGCGGCGACCTCGTGGAACAGGCGGTCGACCTGCGCCTCGGTGAGCACCACGGGCAGCAGGCCGTTCTTGAAGCAATTGTTGAAGAAGATGTCGGCGTAGCTCGGCGCGATCACCGCGCGGAACCCGTAGTCGCCGAGCGCCCAGGGCGCGTGCTCGCGCGACGAGCCGCAGCCGAAGTTCTTGCGCGCGAGCAGGACCGACGCGCCGCGGTAGCGGGGCTGGTTCAGCACGAAGTCGGGGTTGAGCGGGCGGCGCGTGTTGTCCATGCCCGGCTCGCCGTGGTCGAGGTAGCGCCACTCGTCGAACAGGTTCACGCCAAAGCCGGTGCGCTTGATCGACTTGAGGAACTGCTTGGGGATGATCGCGTCGGTGTCGACGTTCGCGCGGTCGAGGGGCGCGACCAGGCCGCGGTGGACGGTGAACTTTTCCATGATCGGATCCGTGTGCTCGGTGCCGGCGCTCAGAGGCGGCGGATGTCGACGAAGTGCCCGAACACGCCGGCTGCCGCGGCCATGGCCGGACTGACGAGGTGGGTGCGGCCGCCGGCGCCCTGCCGGCCTTCGAAGTTGCGGTTGCTGGTCGAGGCGCAGCGCTCGCCCGGATCGAGCCGGTCGGCGTTCATCGCGAGGCACATCGAGCAGCCGGGCTCGCGCCATTCGAAGCCCGCGGCGAGGAAGATCTTGTCGAGGCCCTCGGCCTCGGCCTGGGCCTTCACGAGACCCGAGCCGGGCACGACCATCGCGAGCTTGACGGAGTCGGCGCGGCGCCGCCCGCTGACCACGGCCGCCGCCTGGCGCAGGTCCTCGATGCGGGAGTTGGTGCAGGACCCGATGAAGACCTTGTCAATGCGGATCTCGGAGAGCGCCATGTTGGGCGTGAGGCCCATGTAGGTCAGCGCGCGCTCGATGCCCTCGCGGCGCACAGGATCCTTCTCCTTGTCGGGATCGGGGACGCGGCCGTCGATCGGGGCGACCATCTCGGGGGACGTGCCCCAGGTGACGTGCGGCAGCAGCTGCGTCGCGTCGATGCGGATCTCGGCGTCGAAGTGCGCGCCGTCGTCGGTCCTGAGCGTGCGCCACTGGGTGAGCGCGCGATCCCAGTCGGCGCCGGCCGGGGACATCGGCCGGCCCTTCAGATAGCTGATGGTGGTGTCGTCGACCGCGACCATCCCCGAGCGCGCGCCGGCCTCGATCGCCATGTTGCAGATCGTCATCCGGCCCTCCATGCTCAGCGCACGGATGGTGGAACCCGCGAACTCGATCGCGAACCCGGTGCCGCCGGCCGTGCCGATTCGGCCGATCACGGCCAGCACGACGTCCTTGGCGGTGACGCCGCGGGGCAGCGCGCCCTCCACCAGCACCCGCATGTTGCGGCCCTTCTTGGCCGTCAGGCACTGCGTGGCGAGCGCGAGCTCGACCTCGGAGGTGCCGATGCCCCAGGCCAGGCAGGCAAAGGCGCCGTGCGTCGAGGTGTGGGAGTCGCCGCAGACCACCGTCATGCCGGGCAGCGTGGCGCCCTGCTCCGGCCCGATCACATGGACGATGCCCTGGCGGACGTCGGCGATGTCGAAGTACGGGATGCGGTGCTCGCGCGCGTTGGCATCGAGCGTCTCGACCTGCAGCCGCGCGATCGGGTCGGGGATGCCGGCCGAGCGATCGGTGGTGGGCACGTTGTGATCGACCACCGCGAGGTTCGCGGACACGCGCCATGGCAGGCGCTGGGCGAGCTTCAGTCCCTCGAAGGCCTGAGGGCTGGTGACCTCGTGGACCAGGTGCCGGTCGATGTAGATCAGGCAGGTGCCGTCGTCTTCCTGGTGGACGACGTGGGCATCCCAGAGCTTGTCATAGAGCGTGCGGGGGGACATGGCGGGCGGCAGGGCGGGCGAAGCAGCCGATTATGCCACCGCGGCCTGCCGCCGGGCGGCCCCGGCGGCAGTCTTGCGGCCGCTCAGCGGCGCGCCTGCTCGTAGAGCGGCATCACGCGCTGCGCGTAGACGCCGAGGTCCTGCTGGCGCGTCTGCGCCGACGGGTGGGTGCTGAGCCACTGGGGCGCGCCGCCGCTGCCCGCCTCCTTCGCCATCTTCTGCCACAGCGTGATCGCGGCGCGCGGATCGAACCCCGCGCGCGCCGCCAGCTCGACCCCGATCCGGTCCGCCTCGGTCTCGTGGGCGCGGCTGTTGGGCATGCCCACCGCAACCTTGTAGGCCATCTGCGAGAGGTCGGCGCCCGCCTGGCCCAGGCCGAGCAGCGCCGCGCCCACGCCGATCGCGACGCCCGCGACCTGCTGCTCCGAGGCCCGCTCCCGGGCGTGCTCGCGCAGCGCGTGGGCGATCTCGTGGCCCATCACCGCGGCGATCTCGTCGTCGGTGAGATTCAGGCGGGTGATCAGGCCGCTGTAGAACGCGATCTTGCCGCCGGGCATGCACCAGGCGTTGAGCTGGTCGGAGCGAAAGACGTTGACCTCCCACTTCCACGCGGGCGCGTCCGGGCGGAACGCGGCGGTCACCGGGATCAGCCGCTGGGCGATGGCGCGCACGCGCTGGGTGAGCGGCTGATCGGCGTTGAGCGTGCCCTTGGCGCGCTCCTGCCCGACCAGCTGCGCGTAGGCCTGCTCGGAGCCCTTGCGCAGGTCGGCCTCGGACACCAGCGAGGACATGGTCTGCTTGCGGTCGACCCCCACCGCGCCGGCCGAGGTGGTCTTCACCGATTGGCAGCCCGCCGCGACGCACACCAGGGCAGCCGCGAGCCACGCCTGGACCCGGACGGGGAATGCATGCTCGGTCATGCGCAGTCTTCTGAAGCGTTGAGCGGCGCAGCATAGCGCAGGACGCGCCGGCCCGGCTTGCCGGCACGGGCCGCGATGCGCCGACCGCTCAGGGCCAGCGCGCAGCGGGGCCGACGGCGCGCCGGTCGCGGTCGAGCCGGTCGGCGAGCACCACCGCGGCCCAGCCGGCGAGCGCCGCCAGCGCCGCGCCGAAGAAGGTCGCCTCGGGCGAGAAGCGCTCCCAAAGCCAGCCGGCGGCGAGACCGCCGGTGGTGCCGCCCAGCCCGTAGGCGACGACGATGAAGGCGGCCTGCGCCCTGCCCTGCTGCGCCGGCCCGAACCAGGCATGCAGCACGGCCATCGACGCGCTGTGGTGCAGTCCGAAGGTGACCGCGTGCATCAGCTGGCCGAGCACCAGGACCCACAGCGCGCCCCCGGAGGCGCCGACCATCGCAAAACGCAGGGCGCAGACCAGGAAGCTGAACGCGAGCAGGTGCATCGCCGAGAGCCGGTCAAATAGCCTGCGCTGCAGCATGAACAGCATGATCTCGGCGACCACGCCGATCGCCCAGATCGCGCCGATCGCGGTTCGCGAGTAGCCGAGCCGCTCCAGATAGAGCGAGAAGAACGCGTAGAGCGCCGCATGCGCAAACACCATGAGGAACGCGGACGCGAGGAAGGCGAGCACCGCGGGCTCGCGCAGCCGCTCGCCGAGCGATGCGCCCGTGCGCGCGGCACGCGCCGAGGGCTGCTCCGGCAGGCGCAGCGTGACCGCAGCCAGCACCGCCATCGCGCCCGCCATCAGCCAGGGCAGCGCCTCGAGCCCGAATCGGTCGAGCAGCGGCCCGCCGCCCAGCACCGTGACGATGAAGCCGACCGAGCCCCACATCCGCATCCGCCCGTAGCGCCCGGGCTCGCCGCGCGACAGGTCGAGGGCGATCGATTCGGAGATCGGCATCTGCGCGGCGGTCAGGAAGAACAGCCCCAGCATCAGCGCCGCGAGGGTCCCGAGCCCGCCCGCGAAGGGAAAGAGCAGCAGCAGCCCGAGCGACCCGACCGCGCTCACCCGCAGCAGCGCGATGCGCCGCCCGCCGCGATCGGCCAGCCAGCCCCAGAACGGCGGCGCCACGATGCGCAGCATCTGTGGCAGCGACATCAGCAGCGCGATCTCGCCGATCGAGAGGCCGCGCGAGTCGAACCACAGGCTCAGGTAGGGCGAGAAGATCCCGATGAAGGCGAAGTACGCGAAGAACAGCGCGCGCACGCCGCCGGTGCCGATGGCGGTCACCCGCGGTCGTCCGGCGCGGCCGCCGCGGGCGGGGTCAGCGCGCCACGCCCGGAATCGCGGGCGTGCCGATCCGGACGTCGCCGCACTGCGCGCGGTGGCGCAGCGCATGGTCCATCAGCACCAGCAACAGCATGGCCTCCGCAATGGGCGCCGCGCGGATCCCGACGCAGGGGTCGTGCCGGCCGAGCGTCTCGACCTCGGTGGGAGCGCCATCGATATCGATGGAGCGGCGCGGCACCCGGATGCTCGAGGTGGGCTTGATCGCGATGGAGACGGTGATCGGCTGGCCGGTGGAGATGCCCCCGAGCACGCCGCCCGCGTTGTTGCCCACGAAGCCCGCCGGCGTCAGCTCGTCGCCGTGCTCGCTGCCCTTCTGGACGATGGCGCCAAAGCCCACGCCGATCTCGACGCCCTTGACCGCGTTGATGCCCATCATCGCGTGGGCGATGTCGGCGTCGAGCCGGTCGAACAGGGGCTCGCCCAGACCCACCGGCACGCCCTCGGCGAGCACGTCGACGCGGGCCCCGCAGGAGTCCCCCGCGCGGCGCAGCGCGTCCATGTAGGCCTCGAGCCGCGGCACCACCCCCGCGCTCGCCGCGAAGAACGGGTTGCGCGACACCTCGGCCCAGTCCTCGAAGGGGATCGGGATTTCGCCGATCTGGCTCATCCGGCCGCGCACCACGGTGCCGTAGGCTTGCCCGAGCCACTTGCGGGCGATGGCGCCGGCCGCCACGGTGACGGCGGTGAGCCGGGCCGACGAGCGCCCGCCGCCGCGCGGGTCGCGCACGCCGTACTTGTGCAGGTAGGGGTAGTCGGCATGGCCGGGCCGGAAGGTCCGCGAGATGGCCGAGTAGTCCTTGCTCCGGGCGTCCTCGTTGCGGATCAGCAGCGCGATCGGGGTGCCGGTGGTCAGGCCCTGGTAGGTGCCCGACAGGATCTCCACCCGGTCGGGCTCCTGGCGTTGGGTGACGTGACGCGAGGTGCCCGGCCGGCGTCGGTCGAGGTCGGGCTGGAGGTCGGACGCATCGAGCGCGAGGCCGGGGGGGCAGCCGTCCACGACGCAGCCGATCGCCGGGCCGTGCGACTCGCCGAACGACGTGACCGTGAAGAGATGCCCGATGGAGTTCCCGGCCATGGCGCCTTGCTTGGAAAGAGTAGTGGAGAATGCAGAGTTTATCGCCAACGACTGGAGCGTCCCCGATGCCACACCGTTTCGAGACCCGTCGCCGACTGATGCTGGCCGCCGCTGCAGCGGGCGGCGCGGGCGTGTCGCCCCTCGCCGCCTTTGCGCAGGCCTACCCGTCTCGCCCCGTCAAGCTGATCGTCCCGTTCGCACCGGGCGGAACGACGGACATCATCGCGCGCGTGATGGCCGACAAGTTCCGCGACAACCTCGGCCAGTCGGTGATCGTCGAGAACAAGGCCGGCGCGGGCGGCGCGATCGGCGCGCTGGATGTGGTGCGTGCGGCGCCCGACGGCTACATCATCGGCATGGGCACCGTGTCGACCACCGCGGCGAACCCGGCGATCAACCCGAAGATCGGCTACGACCCGCTGACCGACTTCACCCCGATCGTGAACCTGGCCGCCACGCCCAACGTGATCGCGGTCCACCCCTCCTTCCCCGCGCGGGATTTCAAGGGCTTCATCGAGGAGCTGCGCCGCAACCCCGGCAAGTACTCCTACGCCAGCTCCGGGTCGGGCGGCATCGGCCACCTGCAGACCGAGCTGTTCAAGTCGCTCACCCGCACGTTCATGACGCACATCCCCTACCGCGGGGCGGGCCCCGCGCTGGCCGACGTGGTGGCCGGCCAGGTGCCGATCATCTTCGACAACCTGCCCTCGGCGCTGCCCTTCATCCGCGACGGCAAGCTGATCCCGATCGTGATCGCGGCCCCGGAGCGGCTGCAGGTCGTGCCGGGCGTGCCGACCTTCAAGGACGTGGGACTGGAGCCGGTGAACCGCATGGCCTATTACGGGCTGGTCGGCCCCAAGGGACTGCCCCCCGCGATCACCGAGCGCATCGGCGCCGCGGCCCGCAAGACGCTCGAGGATCCGGGGGTCGCCAAGCGGATCGCCGACACCGGCTCGCTGGTGCTGGGCAACTCGCCGCAGCAGTTCGCCCAGCAGATCGCCGCGGAGTACGCGGTGTACCAGAAGGTCGTCGCCGAGCAGAAGCTGCGGCTGGAGTGAGCGTGACGCACGCGAGCGGAAGCGGCGCCGGCGCGGCCGAGGCCCTGGCGGGCACGGACTGGTCGGCCTGGGTCGGACGCCAGGAGCGTCATGCGCTGCGTGCGAGCGCGGACACCGTCGCGCTCCTAGAGGCGACGCTCGACCGCCCCGTCGCGCAGCCGGGCGGCGTGCTCGAGCCGCTGCGCCACTGGCTCTGGACCTTCGTGCCGCCGGCGGCGCCGACCGCCGTGCTCGGGCCCGACGGCCATCCGCCGCGCGGCCCGCTGATCCCCAGCTGGCCGCTGCCCCGGCGCATGTGGGCGGGCAGCAGCGTGCGCTGGCTCGCGCCGGTGCCGCTCGACGCGCAGCTGGAGCACGAGACCACGATCGAGTCGGTCGACGTCAAGACCGGCCGCAGCGGCACGCTCGGCTTCGTCGTGCTGCGCCACCGCTGGCTCGCGCAGGGCGCCTGCGCGATCGACGAGCGGCAGACCGTCGTGTACCGGGCGCCGGTGACGGCGGGCGCGCCCGCGGCGCCCTCGCCGCGCGAGGCCGCCCCAGTGCAGGCGGCGGCGCCCGCCGCGGCCGGGGGCTGGCAGCGTCGGGTCGTGCCCACCGAGGTCATGCTGTTCCGCTACAGCGCGGTGACCTTCAATGCGCACCGGATCCACTACGACACCGCGTACACCACCGGCGAGGAAGGCTATCCGGGGCTCGTCGTGCAAGGCCCGCTGATGGCGACGCTGATGCTCGATGCGTTCCGGGATGCGCATCCGGGCGCCGCCGTGCGCCGGTTCGACTTCCGGGCGCTGCAGCCGGCGTTCGCGGGGGGGGCGCTGGCGGTCGGCGGCGAGCCCGACGGGCCTGGCAAGGCGCGGGTGTGGGTGCGCAGCGCCGACGGCGCGACCCACGTCGCGGGCGAGGTCGCCTTCGAGTGAGGCGTGAGCTCGGCCGCGTGCCGTCAGGCGCGCAGTCGGGCGATGGCGGTCTCGCGCGGCAGCAGCGCGAGCATCGCGTCCACCGACGGCGTCTGCGCGCGCCCGAAGACCTTGAGCCGCACCGGCACCGCGAGCAGCGGCATCTTGATGCCGTGCGCGGCCAGCGTGTCCTTGATGGCCGCGGCGATGCCGGCCTTCGTCCACTCGCAGCCTTCGAGCCGCCCGGCCAGGCCCGCCAGCGCGGGGACGGCCTCGGGGCGGAGCTGGGCGGCGAGCTCCTCGGCGAGCGCCGGATTGGCATGGGCGGGCTCGATCCAGAGCATCGCCGCGAGGTCGGCCAGCTCCTCCAGGGTCGCCGCCCGATCCTTGAAGAGCCCGCAGGCCGCGGCCAGGTCGGGCGAGCCGGCAGCCGCCGCGTCGATGCCGCGGCGCGCAAGGCGCGGGGTCACCCGTTGCGCGAGCTCCGCATCCGGCAGCTGCTTGAGATAGAGGTTGTTCAGCCACCTGAGCTTGTCGGGGTCGAACTGCGAGGGCGAGTGCGACAGGTGCGAGCCGTCGAACCACTCGACCATCCGGTCGCGCCCGAAGACCTCCTCGTCGCCGTGGCTCCAGCCCAGCCGGGCCAGGTAGTTGAGGACCGCCTCGGGCAGGAAGCCGTCATCGTCGTACTGCATCACCGACACCGCGCCGTGACGCTTGGAGAGCTTCTGCCCGTCCGGGCCGTGGATCATCGGCACGTGGCCGTAGCGCGGCAGCTCCGCGCCGAGCGCGCGCAGGATGTTGATCTGGCGCGGCGTGTTGTTGACGTGGTCGTCGCCGCGGATCACATGGGTGATGCGCATGTCCCAGTCGTCGACCACCACGCAGAAGTTGTAGGTCGGCGTGCCGTCGGAGCGCGCGACGATCAGGTCGTCGAGCTCGGCGTTGGCGAACGCGATCGGGCCCTTGACCAGGTCGTCCCAGGCGACGTCGCCGTCGTCGGGATTGCGAAAGCGCACCACCGGGCGGGCGTCCGCCGGCGGCACCAGCCCCAGCCGCGCGCGGTTCTCGGGGCGCCAGCGCCCGTCGTAGCGCGGCTTCTCGCCGCGGGCGCGCTGCGCCTCGCGCATCGCGTCGAGCTCGGCGGGCGTGGCCCAGCAGTGGTAGGCGCTGCCGGCCGCGAGCATCTGTGCGATCACCTCGCGATAGCGGTCCATCCGCTGCATCTGGTAGAACGGCCCCTCGTCGTGCGCCAGCCCCAGCCAGACCATGCCGTCGAGGATGGCCTGCAGCGCCTCGGGCGTGGAGCGCGCCACGTCCGTGTCCTCGATGCGCAGGATGAAGGTGCCCCCGAAGTGGCGCGCGAAGGCCCACGAAAAGAGCGCGGTGCGGGCGCCCCCGATGTGCAGGAATCCGGTGGGGGACGGGGCGAAGCGGGTGCGGACGACGGGATCTGGCATGGGGCGGGCTCGGCTCGCTGCGGACGGCGCACGAGGCTACGGTGCGCGCAAAGGCGCCGATTCTAGTCGATCGCCCCCGGCCCGCCCGGGCGTCGCCACACGGCGCCCTGTCCGCCCGGCGCGGCCGCTCGCGCAGGACCCGAATGCCGCTACCATCGCTCCATGATCGGCACCTCCCAATGGCAGGGCCTCGAGACCCTGCTGATCGACACCGCCCTCGCCCGTTGCGAGATCGCCCTCTACGGCGCGCAGGTGCTGTCCTTCGTGCCCCGCGACGACGGCCGCGACCTGCTGTGGTGCTCGCCGTCGCGGCTGGTGGCCGGGCGCCCGGTGCGCGGCGGCGTGCCGGTGTGCTGGCCGTGGTTCGCCAAGCAGGACCGCCCCGCCGACGCCGTCCAGCATGGCTTCGTGCGGAAGATGACCTGGCGCGTGACCACCTGCGCCGAGCGGCCCGACGGTCAGGTGCGGGTGGTGCTGCGCGTGGCGGCGCCGGCCGCCGGCTGGCCCGACGGCCTGGGCTGGCCGGCCGAGTGCGAGCCAGAGCTCGAGCTGCTGGTGGGCGAGGCCCTCGAGATCTCCCTGCGCACCGTCAACGCCAGCGCGCATCCGCTGCGCCTGACCCAGGCGCTGCACACCTATTTTCGCGTGGGCGATGTGCGGGCGGCGCGCGTGGACGGGCTGCAGGGGCTGCGCTACCTCGACAAGCTGCGCAGCTTCGGCGAGTACGAGCAGGACGCCCCCTGGCAGTTCGAGGGCGCCTGCGATCGCATCTACCTGGAGTCCGGCCCGACCTACCGCATCGACGACCCGATCCTGCAGCGCTCGATCCTGATCGAATCGCGCCACAGTACGTCCACCGTCGTGTGGAACCCAGGCGCCGACGGCATCGCCGCGCTGGGCGACGTGCCGCTGGCCGACTGGTACCAGTACCTGTGCGTGGAAGCCGGGAACTGCGCGCCGCTCGATCGGGTGGCGCTGGCGCCGGGCGCGCAGGCAACGCTCGTGCAGCGCATCCGGGCGATGCCTCTGCCGCTGCGGCCCCAGGCATAGAATTTGTCCAGGGCGCAGCTTTGTGGCACCATTGCGCCCCTCGAATCCGAGCGCGGCAATCACTGCGCGCTACGGCGATCGGGCGGTTAGCTCAGCGGTAGAGCACTGCCTTCACACGGCAGGGGTCACTGGTTCGATCCCAGTACCGCCCACCATGTGGATCAAGCACTTAGGTGCGGCTTCATGCGGCTGGTGGCAAAAAAGTGCCAAAAGCCGCGTATCCTGAGCCCGTCAGATCCCGTCAGTGGCGCCCTCCCCGGCACTCCCAGAGTGCGTAGTCGATTCCTTCGCTTCGACCTACATTTGGGCATACCGACGGCCCCGGCGACCCCAGGTAGGGATTGTCATGCGTGCGGTCCGGCCATCCAGAGCGCCGCGCGCCGTAGCCTCACCAGGTGCAGTCCGGGTGTCAGCCGCAGGCGACAGGGGAAATTTCGGTTCCCATTGACAGTTCGGCGCGGATCATCTGCGACGATGCTCAGGGCAGCACTAAGGATCTTGTAGAGATTGATCGAGGTGCTGTCGGCGGCCACCACCTAGCCGGGGTGCGCGCCGATCCGACGCGCGACCGCAACCCCTGCAAACCAGTAGTCGATCACGTCGCCACGCGTGACTGCTCCGGGTCGTCAGCGGGCTCACGCGAACCCGATCCCGTAGATTTGCCGGACGCAACGAACGGCCAGATGTCCGACTTCCGACGTCCGCAGTGGCGCTCGGTCAACCGCAGCCGACTGCGTGTTCGCAGTGACGAGCGCCTTGGCGCGCCCTTACACTGAATCTCTCGGCCATCGGCGCAGCAACTGGGCTTCCGACCCGGCGGGAGCGCACCTCGCATGCTGTCGCCGTCTCGCTTCACTTCTACCAAGGAACGACCATGACCAGTCCAATGCATACCTTCTCCGTTCCTGTCTTCAAGCAAATGCTGATGGCCCTTAGAGCCGAACTGGCGCAAGCGAGTACGCACGCTACGACCCACTCGATCGAGCCAGACGCCTTGTTGCAGGCGCGCCTGTATCCGGACATGTTTGCATTGGCCAAGCAGGTGCAGATCGCGGCCGAGTTTGCGCGTGGCGTATCGGCACGCCTGGCGGGTGTCGAGGCCCCCTCCCAGGAAGGACAAGAGAAGAGCTTTGCGGATCTCGACGTCCTATTGGCCCAGACGGTGAGCTTTCTGGATGGCCTGAGCGCATCGCAGTTCGAAGGCAGCGAAAGCAGAGAGATCATCCTGCGTCCCGGTACACCGAAGGAGAAGAGGCTGATCGGTCAAACCTATCTGGCCAACTATGGCCTGCCGCAGTTCTTCTTTCATGTCACCACCGCATACGCCATCCTGCGCCACAACGGGATCGCCATCGGCAAGCGTGACTACATGGGCGTGTACTGACTGGCGTTCGATGCTAAGAGCCCCGGGTGAGCTTGCCGTCCTTCAACCATTCAGTTGCCGTCGCTGACTGAAAAGCTGGGCGCGAGCGACTGCTTTGGAGCGATCAGATCAGCATTGCAAATGTCGCTGGTGGGTCGGAGGCGCGCGCCAGCCCCCAGCAGACCAAGCACGACCGGCGCCGCATCAAGGCGCTCGATGAAGGTCGACCTACCCTGGTGAGTGGTTCAGCTCGTAGCTGGTGCTGCGACCACCCGCGTCCGATTTGCGCAGGACGCCACGGGCCAACAAATCCGTGATGTCGCGCAGCGCGGTGTCCGGCGAACACTTGGCGATCGCCGCCCATTTGCTGCTGGTGAGCTTGCCCTCGAAGCCATCAAGTAGCCGATTGACCAGCTTCACCTGCCGCTCGTTCAGCGGCGCAGAACCCGGTGCAGCCCAGCGCTGCCAGAACCGCGTCTTAGCCAGCACGGCGTCCAGCGTGTGCTGTGCCTGATCGACGGCGCGGTGCAGGGTTTCGAGGAACCAGGCGAGCCACTCGGTGACATCGAGAGATTGCTTCTGCGTTCGTTCCAGGATGTCGTAGTAGTCCTTGCGCTCCTGCTGGATCTGCGCCGACAGGCTGTAGAAGCGCTGGGGGCTGCCATCAGCGCGGGCCAGGAACAGGTCGCCAACAGCGCGTGCGATGCGGCCGTTGCCGTCGTCGAACGGGTGCAGGGTGACAAACCATAGGTGCGCAAGTCCAGCCTTGATCAGCGGCGGCTCGTTCGACGCGCTGTTGGCCCAGTTGATGAAGCGGTCGGTTTCGGATTGAAGTCGATCGGCCGGCGGCGCTTCGAAATGCACGCGTTGGCGCCCCAGCGGGCCAGAGACCACCTGCATCGGACCGGTGGCATCGTCACGCCAGCCGCCCACATTGATTCGGACTAGACCCGAGTAGCCGGTGGGGAAGAGTGCTGCGTGCCATCCGAACAATCGATCCTGGGTGACCGCGGCGTTGCAGTTGGCGGTGGCGTCGAGCACCATCTCGACCACGCCCTCGACATGACGGTCCACCGGGGCCAGGGCACCGATGTCGACGCCGAGTCGGCGAGCGATAGAGGAGCGTACAGACTCGACGTTGAGCCGTTCGCCCTCGATCTCGCTGGTCTTGATGACGTCCTCGGTCAGCGTCGACAGGTTGGCCAGGTCGCGCAGCGCCACTCCGACATCGGCCAGTCGTCCCATCAACAGACCCTGGGCGCGGCTGACTTCGGCCAACGACTGGGCCAGGGCAGCCAGGTCGTAGCGCCAACTTGGCCAGTCGCTGGCCTGCCAGATGTAGGTGTAATCGCCGCTGCTCATGCGGAGATTATGAGTTGCATTCTCTGTCTGCGCAAGTTATTCGCCGCACGTTATGCGGCGATAGAGTGGCCTTTTCGCCGCACCGCTACATGCGCGGACGCGGGTTCGATTCCGCATATGGGAATTGAACTGACCGTATCCTTGGCAGAGTGCGGATAGGAATTTCAACGCCCTCACAAGGCCCGGCAGGGGGCAGCAAGCGCCATGCGCAGGGGCTGCACGACCAATGGCGCCCATCCGGACGCACCCGGGCGTGAACGCAGCCGGGCTGCGAGCGGCTGCGGGTTGCGATCCTGCCCGCGACCCCGTGCTCGGGCCTGATGCCGGACACAGCGCGCAGCCGCCACCCCGGCTGCAGCGCTGGCGCGGCATCCCATGGCGCGCGCCCCGGATGGCGCGCGCTTCTGCGCCGGCGGCGAACGCGTGGCCCGCCTCGCTCGCCCGTCGCCGGGGCGTTGGCCGGGGATCCAGCCGAGGCCGAGGCAAACTACTATCGGCAACTCTCCGGTCAGTCCGCCGCATTGGAGGCCTGACTTAACCCAACGGGCCTCCGCGATACCCGGGGCGGTTCACCCAGGCCGGGTGCTGCCATCGACCAGGGGTTCCCTGCCCCTCCGCAGATCAAACTGGGTCTTGCGAGCGGCCCGATTGCCGATCGCAGGTCATCCACCTGCGACGGTTCGCCTGGACGTCGTACCTGTTGGCGCTCG
>CAYNRU010000027.1:0-283234 GCA_964399635.1 uncultured Bordetella sp. | reverse complement strand
CGCCGTCCACGATCACGCCGGTCAAGCTCACGCAGGGGAACGAAACATCGACGAACAGCTCGAGCTCCACCACGACCAGCGCCTGCCCCGGAGGCACGTCGACCCTGACCTGCACGATTCCGGCGCCCATGGGCGTGCCCGAAGCCGGATCCTTGACCCCCGCCCGCTACTATGCCTACACCGGGTCGGGCAACAAGGGCGACCCCGCGAACTACCGCGTGTTCCAGATCGACCGCACCCGTCCGTCCAGCTACCTGTACTCGGTGGTGGATGCGGCGACCGGCGTGGCACCCAGCGCCGCCAACTCGCAGCGCACTGATTGCGCCGCCTTGACGTCGTGCACCTGGGCCGAGGAGGCGCAGAACTACGCCAACTGGTACCTGTACTACCGTAACCGCCTGTTCGCGGCGCAGGCGGTGATGGCCGACGCGATGTCGAGCCTGACCAGCTCATCGCAGCAGCGCATGCGTGTCGGCTACGGTCGCATCAACTATTTTGCCGGCGCGTTCAACCCGTGGCGTACCGTGCCGATGGAGACGATCGGCGCCCTGCCCAACATCGACGGCGCCGCCAACCCCGGCGCGCTGGTGCGCGGGGTCCGGGCCTTCGGCGGCGGCACGCCCAGCCGCAGCCAGTTCTTCGACTGGCTGTTCAGCCTGTCCTGGGTCGGCGCGACGCCCAACCGCGAAGCGATCGACTCGGTGGGGCGCTACTTCACGCGCAACGATAACAGCGGCCCCTGGGGCGCGGTGCCGGGTACCAACGACGCGGCACCGCAGGTCGCATGTCGGCGCAACTTCGCGTTCCTGACGACCGACGGCGAGTGGACCAACGTCGCTGCGGGCCAGCCTCTGATCGGCGGCACGGCCCCGCTTGCCGGGTCTGGATCGCCGATCGAGTCGGATAACGTCGCAGGGCCCACGATCCTCGGCGATGGCACCAACGTTGGCGCGACGTTCACCTACGCGCCCGCGACCTGGCCGCAGTTCACCGGCGGCGCCAACCAGTCATCGACCCTGACCGATGCGGCCGTCTACTACTGGAACCACGACCTGCGGCCGGACCTGCCCAACACGGTGCAGCCGATCACCGACGCGCTCAGGCCCAATCCGGCGTTCTGGCAGTCGATGAGCACCTACATCGTGGGCTACGGCCTGTCGGCATCGATGGACACGGCGGCCACGCGGACCGCGGCCTACACCGGCACGTCGGTCACATGGCCGACGGTGGACATGACCAACACGGTCATCACCGGCGGCAACCGGGTCAACGACAACCTGCGCGCCGCGCTCGCGTCCCGCGGCAACTTCTACGCGGCCGCGGACACCGGCGAGCTCAGGACCAGTATCCTCGCGGCGTTCAGTGAGATCGAAAAGCGCCAGGGCTCCGCCGGCGGCGTCGCCGTCACCGGACCCGCTATCACCGGCGCGACGCAGGCCTATTTCCCGAGCTACACCACGGGCTCCTGGAGCGGCGCGCTGCGCGCCTATGCGACGGCCGACCTGCAGCAGCTGGCCATGGGCAACGTCGTCACGCCGCAGTGGAGCGCGACCGTGCCGGCGCATGCGACCCGCAACGTGCTGACCAGCACTGCGCGCACCACGGCGGTGAACTTTACGACCGGCAACCTCAACGCCGCGCAGACTGCGCTGCTGACCTCGCCCGACTACACCACCGCCGAGGTCGTGAGCTACCTGCGCGGCGACAACAGCCTCGAGCTGCCAGCCAGCGGGTCGCCGGCCGGCAAGAAGTTCCGTCGGCGCGAAACGCTGCTCGGCGACTTCGTCAACTCGACGCCGTTGTATGTCAAGGCGCCCGACTATGGCTTCGGGGTCATGCAGTCCATTGGCGCCAGTTACACCAGCTTCGTGGCGGGACGCCGCACCGGACCGTCCGCGGTCTACATCGGGGGCAACGCGGGCATGTTCCACGGGTTCGACGCCACGACCGGCGTGGAGCGCTTCGCCTACGTGCCGCGTGGCATCTACACCGATCTCGGACTGCTGAGCAACCCGGCCTACGACCATCGCTACTTTGTCGACGGTCCGGTCACCGGCGGCGACTTCCACGACGGCTCGGCCTGGCGCTCCGTGGTCGTGGGCACCACCGGCGCGGGTGGCAGCAATGCCACGGGCGGCGGCTCGATCTTCGCGATCGACGTCACCAACCCCGCGGCCGTGGGCTCGAGCAAGGTGCTGTGGGACATCACCAAGGGCGACAGCAACGACGTCGGCCACGTCCTGACCCGAGGCGTCGTCGGCCGCGTGCGGACCGGCGAGTCGACCTTCAAGTGGGTCTACATCACCGGCAACGGCTACGAGAGCGTGAACAACCGCGCGGCGCTGCTGGTGGTGGACATCGCGACCGGTACGCTGACCAGCATTCCGGTCGGCCCGAACTGGAGCGCGGCGGACGGTCTGGAGGCCCGTAACGGCATGGGCGGCGTCACGGTGTCCTACGACGCGCAACGCACGATCACCGGCGTCTACGCCGGCGACCGGCAGGGCAACCTCTGGCGCTTCGACTTCTCCAGCAACGTACCCACGGGCGCGAAGGGCTTCGACAACACGAACAGCCCGCTCTTCACCGCGTCGGTCGGAGCCCGCCGGCTGCCGATCTCGGCTGCGCCCCGCCTGGTCGCGCATCCGCTGGGCGGGATGTACGTGGTGTTCGGCACGGGCAAGCTGCACGACCAGGACGACTCGCTGGTCACTGATTCGCAGGCGCTCTACGGCCTGTGGCTCAAGCCCGATCGCACGACCAAGGCGTTGACGACGGACATGATGTCCATCTCGATGACTTCGCCGTCGGCGGACTCGCGGACCTTCTCGCTCGCCGGCATCGACTGGACGACGAAGATGGGCTGGATGGTGTCGCTGACGGACGGGGAGCGCATCATCTCCGACCCGAGCTCCGACCTCGGCTCGCTGTCGGTCTCGAGCTTCAAGCCGGTCACGTCCACGTCGTGCGAAGGCGGGGGCACGTCCTTCGTGTACCGGTTCGACTACGCCACTGGCACCGTGACCGGAAGCGCGGTCAGTGGTGTCGTGGGTGCGCTCACGCCGCTGGTCACCTTGCCCACCTCCATCCGGGACAAGTCGAGCGTCAATCCCCAAACGATGATGACCGGCTCGCCCACCGACGCGGTCGGCAACCCGCAATCCAGCTCGCAGTGCCTGATGTACAGCACGAGCATCCAGGGTCGCCCGAACGTGATAGCCCAGAATTGCTCCGGCTTTTCGCCGATTCGGGTCTGGCGCCAGTCCGTACGCTGATGCGACCGAAACAGGAGCTCCACAACGTGATTCGTCGCCGTCAACTGGGCTTTACACTGGTCGAACTGATGTTCGCGGTCGGCATCGTCGGCGTCCTGACCGCGATCGCGCTGCCGTCCTACACCGAAAACGTGCGGCAGTCGCGGCGCACGGCGGCCAAGACGACGCTGGTCGAGGCGGCGCAGTGGATGGAGCGCTTCCGTGCCGAGAACAATGCCGTCTACACGGGCGCGGCGCTTCCTGCCGGGATGTCGGCCTCGCCCTCGTCCGGCACGCCGTTCTACGACGTCACGCTCTCCGACCTGGCCGCGGGCACATATCAGCTGAATGCGACGCCGCGTGCGGGCGGGCCGATGGCCGCCGACGTCTGCGGCGTGCTCACCGTCGCCAACGACGGTCGGCGCACCGCCGCCGGAGCGAGCACCGGGTCGGTCTTCGACCGCTGCTGGAACCGTTGACGCCGCGGGCGCCGCTGTAGCGGGCGGCGCGCATGCGCGCCGCCCTCATTGCCGGCTCCCACGCGGGGCAGGGCGTTTGGACGGCCTGCCGACCCTGATCATCCGCCGCAAGGCCCTGCGCATCGCGCCCGCCGCGCCGTCGCTGCGCGGGCGGCGCAGACAAGCGAAGCGGGCCGGCGCCCCCCGTCGCCCAGAGGAGCCGGCCCGCCGGACCGACCGGGGTCGGGCGGCTACTCGAGCTCGACCTTCACGGCCTTCAGCACGCCCGCGACCACCGAGCCCTCGACCTCGACGAAGCGCCCGTTGGCGATCGACGCGGCGCCGCTGCCCGCCGGCTCGAAGCGCGCAGCGCCCCCATCGACCTGCTGGCCGGCGACCCGGAAGCTCGCCGTCGACACGAAGTCGGTGACCATCCCCTTGACGCGCCCGGCGTCGCCGGCGTCGGCGGTCTTGATCTCGACCCTGGTCGCGATCAGCTGGCCGCCGACCACCGCGCCGCGCACCTCGACCTTGACGCCGTTGCGCAAGGTCTCCCGCGAAACCTCGAACACGGTGGCCGGGCCGATCCTGACGAGCGTGCCGTTCAGGCGGAACACGCCCGCGCTCAGATCGACCTCGTAGGCGATGCCTTCGACACCGTCGACTGCCGCCTGCAGGCCCGGTCGGAAGACCACCTCGCTGACGGTGAACACGCCCGACTCGAACGCGCCGCGGATCTGTACGCGGTCGTCGTTGCCGAAGTCAGCGCGCGCAGCCGGCGTGCCGTCGCCGTTGCGCAGGGTCGCCGAGCCTGCGAGCCGCGCGTCAAGCCCCATCAGCCTGAACGCGCCGGACCCCGAGTCGTAGCCCGAGACCTCGCCGAACAGCCAGCGGCTCTGCGCGTCCTGGGTGGTCACGAACTCGATTTCGCGCGGCTGCACCACGCTGCCGCCCACGTCGCCCTCGATCTTGACGAGCACGCCGTTGGCCAGGTTGGTGCTCGAGCCGTGCTTGAACTCGATGCCCGCGCGTGCTGCGTCGATCGGCACGCCCCGGACCTTGAAGGACCCTGTGCCCGCGAAGTCGGTGACCACGCCGGTGAGCTCGACGTTGGCGTCGCCCTGGTCCTTCACGAAACGCACCTCGGTGGCCTTGAGGGTGCCGGCTGCGAAGCTGCCGCGCACGCGGACCTTGCGGCCCGCCGCGAGGTCGGCGGCCGTGCCCTTCACGAAGGCGGCGGCCGATGCGTCGACGTCGATGCCGTCGACCTTGAATGTCCGGGCGGCGAAGTCGAGGCTGCGCACGAGGCCGCCGATGCGCGCCAGGTCGTTGGGAGCGAGGTTGTGACGCTTGACCACCACCGACTTTGCGGTGAGCGTGTTGCCGACGATTGCGGTGTCGGTCCACACTGCCACGCGCACGCCGTTGGCGAGCGTGGTGCCCGCCGGCAGCACCCGGGTCGTGGCCTCGTAACGCACGGCCAGCCCGCCGACCGTGAAGGTCCGCGCCGTGGCGTCGAGCGCGGCGACCGTACCGGCCACCCGGATCGCGGCGAGGCCTGACGGGTCCTTGCGCTCGACCCGGCTCGCGACGACGGCGTTGGCCGCGTCGCGCTTGCCGTGGACCTCCACGAAGTCGCCCGTCGCCAGTCCGGAGAGGCCCGACACGCCCTCGAAGACCGTCGGATTGGCGGCATCGGTCGAGACCTTGACGGTCTGCCCGGCGACCGTGAATCCGTCCGAGGCGAGGGCGTCGATGCGCCCGTACACCTCCGACGCCACGGTGACCGCGCGGGCCCGGCCGGTGTCGTCGGCCAGGACCTCGACCTGCATGCCGAGCCGCAGCGCCGACACCGCAGCGGACCGCGGTGATGCGGAGTCGTCCTCGAACTTGATCACGGCGGCGCTGTCGTCGTAGCGCACGCCCTCGACGATGACGCTGCCGAAGCCGGTGATCGCGCCCGAGGCGAGCTGCGTGCCGCTGCCGGCGGTGGTGGGCGTGCCGGCGCCGGCCGACGTGCCGTCGCCGCCGCCGCCGCAGGCGGCGAGGGTCAGCGCGGTGCCGGCGACGAGCAGCCAGCGTGGGTAAGGGGGTCGGTTCATGAGGGCTCCTGTCGGCAGACCGCCGGGTGGGATGGCGCAATAAATGGAAAAAATTTCCATATGACGAGTTTCCCTTCTTTCCGGTCGACGGTCAAGCCGTGCCCGATCAGCGGGCGTCATCGCTGCCCGGCGCGGTACCATCCGCCCTCGATGACCGGGTGACACGGGGGAGATGGAGATGGCTTCGCACGACAAGGTGGCGCTGGTGACCGGTGCCGGAACGGGGGTGGGGCGCGCAGCGGCCTTGGCGCTGCTGGCCGACGGATACCGCGTGGTGCTCGCCGGGCGCCGGGCCGCCCCGCTGGAGCAGGTGATCGCCGAGTCCGGCGTGCCCGCGGGGCGCGCGATCGCGGTCCCGACCGACGTGACCGATCCGGTCTCGGTCGCGGCGTTGTTCGATCGCTGCGTGGCCGCCTTCGGCCGCCTCGACCTGCTGTTCAACAACGCCGGCGTCGGCGCGCCGCCGGTGAACCTCGAGGACCTGACGCTCGCGCAGTGGAAGGCGGCGGTCGACACCAACCTGACCGGGCCGTTCCTGTGCACGCAGCACGCGTTCCGGATCATGAAGTCGCAGACGCCACGCGGCGGGCGCATCATCAACAACGGATCGATCTCGGCGCACGCGCCGCGACCCAACTCGGCGCCCTACACCGCGACCAAGCACGCGATCACCGGGCTGACGCGCTCGACCTCGCTCGACGGCCGCAAGTACGACATCGCCTGCGGGCAGATCGACATCGGCAACGCGCACACGCCGATGGCCGCGCGCATGGCCGACGGCGTGCCGCAGGCCGACGGCAGCATCAGGCCCGAGCCGCTGATGGACGTCGAGCACGTGGGCAACACCATCCGCTACATGGCCGGCCTGCCGCTCGAGGCCAACGTCCAGTTCATCACCATCATGGCCACGAAGATGCCCTTCGTGGGCCGCGGCTGAACCCACCGGAGCCCAGAGGATGATCCACGAGCTGCGCATCTACCACGCGATGCCCGGGCGGCTGCCCGACATCAGCCGTCGCTTCGAGACGATCACCCTGAAGCTCTGGGAGCGGCACGGCATCCGCCAGGCCGGCTTCTGGACGGTCCTGGTCGGCGACAGCAACAGCGACCTGTACTACCTGCTCGAATGGGAGAGCATGGCCGAGCGCGAACGCCTCTGGAACGCCTTCGCCTCGGACCCGGAGTGGCTCGCCGCAAAGGCCGCGACCGAGCGAGACGGCCCGCTGATCTCCCATCTCTCGAACCTGTTCCTGGCCCCGACGTCCTACTCCAGCGTTCGCTGAGGCAGGCGATGGACCGCGCACCGGACGACCACGCCGAGCGGCTCGCCACGCTGCGCGCGACCTTCCGGTCAGGGCGGACGAAGGACGCAGCCTGGCGGCGCCGGCAGCTCGAGGCGCTGCAGCGGATGATGGTCGAGGAAGAGGCGGCGCTCACCGGCGCCTTGCACCGCGACCTGAACAAGCCGCTCCAGGAAGCCTGGATCACCGAGACCTCGTTCGTCCAGTCCGAGGCGGCCTACGCGGCGGACCGGCTGCCCGCCTGGATGGCGCCGCGGCGCGTCCGCACCCCGCTCGTGGCGCAGCCCGGCTCGAGCCGTGTCGTGCCCGAGCCGCTGGGCGTGGTGCTGATCATGGGCGCGTGGAACTATCCGATCCAGGGTCTGCTCGCGCCGCTGGTGGGCGCGCTCGCCGCCGGCAACTGCGCCGTGATCAAGCCCTCCGACGTGTCGGTGGCCACCTCGCACGAGATCGCCCGGCTGGTTCCGCGCTACCTCGATCCGCAGGCCGTGACGGTGGTGGAGGGCGGGGTCGAGGAGACGACCGCGCTCCTCACCCATCGCTTCGACCACATCTGCTACACCGGCAGCGGGCAGGTCGGGCGGATCGTGATGGCGGCCGCGGCCAAGCACCTCACGCCGGTCACCCTGGAGCTGGGCGGCAAGAGCCCCTGCATCGTGACCCACGAGGCCGACCTCGCGAGCGCGGCGCGCCGCATCGCCTGGGGCAAGTGGGTCAATGCCGGCCAGACCTGCATCGCACCGGATTACGTGCTGGTGGCGCGCGGCCTGCGCGAGGCGCTGGTCGAGCGGCTCGCCTTCGAGCTGCGCCGGATGTACGGCGAGGACCCCAAGCTGTCCCCCGACTACGGCCGGATCGTCAACGAGCGGCATGCCCGGCGGGTCGCAGGCTACCTCGCGCAGGGCCGGATCGCGATCGGCGGGCAGGTCGACCTCGCCGAGCGCTACGTCGCGCCGACCGTGCTGCTCGACGTGCCGCCCGACGCGGCGGTGCTGTCGGAGGAGATCTTCGGTCCGGTGCTGCCGCTGCTCGAGGTCGACGGGCTCGACGCCGCGATCGAGTACGTGAGCGAGCGCGACAAGCCGCTGGCGCTGTACGTGTTCGGCAGCACCGCACAGGCCGATCGGGTGGTCGCGGCGACCTCCGCCGGCATGGTCTGCATCAACGACACGCTGATGTTCACCGCGGTGCCGGAGCTGCCCTTCGGCGGGGTGGGGGCCTCCGGGACGGGCGCCTACACCGGCAGCCACGGGTTCCGGACCTTCAGCCACGACAAGGCCGTCCTGCACCGGGGGCGGATGCTCGACCTGGACGCCCGCTATCCGCCGTACTCGGCGGCCAAGCTCAAGCTGCTGCGGCGCGTGCGCTGAGGCCCGCGCACCCGCCTCGAATCGGCCCGCAGGCGGCCCGAGCCGCGCCGCCCGGTCAGGCGATCACGGCCGCGATCGCGTCGGCGACCGCGTCGATGTTGCGGCTGTTGAGCGCGGCCAGGCAGATCCGACCGGTGGACACCGCGTAGATGCCGTATTCGTCGCGCAGGCGGTCGACCTGGGCGCTGGTCAGCCCAGAGTAGGAGAACATGCCGCGCTGCCTGGCCACGAAGGAGAAGTCGCGCTTCACGCCGCGCGCGGCCAGCCGCTCGACCAGGCCGATGCGCATCTGGCGGATGCGGTCGCGCATGCCGGCGAGCTCCTGCTCCCACAGCGCCCGCAGCTCGGGCGTGTTCAGCACCGTCGTCACCACCGAGCCGCCGTGGGTCGGCGGGTTGGAGTAGTTGGTGCGGACCACGCGCTTGAGCTGGCTCAGCAGGCGGGCCGCCTCGTCCTTGTCCTGCGCCACCACCGACAGCGCGCCGACCCGCTCGCCGTAGAGGGAGAAGGACTTCGAGAACGAGCTCGACACCAGGAAATCCATGCCGGAGGCCGCGAAGCGCCGCACCGCCGCCGCGTCCGGCTCGATGCCGTCGCCGAAGCCCTGGTAGGCGATGTCCAGGAAGGGAATCAGCCGTCCGGCGGCGCACGCCTCCACCACCTGGGTCCACTGGGCGTCGGTCAGGTCGACCCCGGTCGGGTTGTGGCAGCAGGCGTGCAGCACGACGATCGACTGCGCCGGCATCTTCCTCATCTCGGCGAGCATCGCGTCGAAACGCACGCCGTGGTTCACCGGGTCGTAGTACGGATAGGTGTTGACCGTGAAGCCCGCGCTCTCGAACAGCGCCCGGTGGTTCTCCCAGCTCGGATCGCTGATCCAGACCTGGGCGTCCGGCACGAAGCGTCGGAGAAGGTCGGCGCCGACCTTGAGCGCGCCCGTTCCGCCCAGCGCCTGGACCGCCGCGACGCGCTTCTGGGCCACCAGCGGCGAGTCGGCCCCGAAGAGCAGGGTCTGGACCGCGAGGTTGTAGGCGGCGATCCCGTCGATGGGGAGGTAGCCACGAGCGGACGCGGCGGCGTTGCGCTTGGCCTCGGCCTGCTTCACTGCGGCGAGCAGAGGGATCTTGCCGTCATCGTCGCAGTACACCCCGACGCCCAGGTTGACTTTGTTCGCACGGGTGTCGGCGGCGAAGGCTTCGTTGAGTCCGAGTATCGGATCGCGCGCAGCCATAGGAACCGCGGAAAACGGTGAGAAAGTCATCGTAAGGCCTTGATCTGGAAGTCGGTATACATCGACGCGGCAGAAGCGCGACGGCGAGCTTTGCTTAAAAATTGTGCAAAAGGCTGGCTTTTTGGGTCCGCACGAGCGATAATCGTCGTTTTGGCGCGCGTGGCAATGACGCGTTGCAAAGTCTAGCACGCGGGTATGCCCCCGATCCCATGAGCAGCCTCCAGGACCCCTCGCGTCTCGTCAGCTATCCCGGCAGCCCCTTCCAGTTGTGCCAGCCGTTTCCCCCGGCTGGTGACCAGCCGGAGGCCATCGCGCGCCTGGTCGAGGGCATCGACGACGGCCTGAGCTTCCAGACCCTGCTCGGTGTCACCGGCTCGGGCAAGACCTTCACGATGGCCAACGTGATCGCCCGGACGGGCCGCCCGGCGCTGGTGCTCGCGCCCAACAAGACGCTGGCCGCGCAGCTCTACGCCGAGATGCGCGAGTTCTTCCCGAACAACGCGGTCGAGTACTTCGTCTCGTACTACGACTACTACCAGCCCGAGGCCTATGTCCCGCAGCGCGACCTCTACATCGAGAAGGACTCCTCGATCAACGAGCACATCGAGCAGATGCGCCTGTCGGCGACCAAGTCCCTGCTCGAGCGCCGCGACACCATCATCGTCGGCACGGTCTCGTGCATCTACGGCCTGGGCAACCCCGGCGACTACCACGCGATGGTCCTGACCATGCGGGTGCGCGACAAGCTGTCCCAGCGCGACCTGCTGCAGCGCCTGGTCGCGATGCAGTACAAGCGCAACGAGGCCGACTTCGCGCGCGGCACCTTCCGGGTGCGCGGCGACACCATCGACGTCTTCCCGGCCGAGCATGCCGAGATGGCGGTGCGCATCGAGCTGTTCGACGACGAGATCGAGTCGATCCAGCTGTTCGATCCGCTCACCGGGCGCGTGCGCCAGAAGATCCCGCGCTTCACCGTCTACCCGTCCTCGCACTATGTGACGCCGCGGTCCACGGTGCTGCGCGCGGTCGAGACCATCAAGCTGGAGCTGGCCGACCGGCTCGCCCACTACTACAAGGAAGGCAAGCTGGTCGAGGCGCAGCGCCTCGAGCAGCGCACGCGCTTCGACCTCGAGATGCTCGCCGAGCTGGGTTTCTGCAAGGGCATCGAGAACTACACGCGGCACCTCTCGGGCGCGGCGCCGGGCGAGCCGCCGCCCACCCTGGTCGACTACCTGCCCGACGACGCCCTGATGATCATCGACGAGTCGCACGTCACCGTCGGCCAGCTCGGTGGCATGTACCGGGGCGACCGCTCCCGCAAGGAGACCCTGGTCGACTTCGGCTTCCGGCTGCCCTCGGCGATGGACAACCGTCCGCTCAAGTTCGAGGAGTTCGAGGGCAAGCTGCGCCAGTGCGTGTTCGTGTCGGCCACGCCGTCCGATTACGAGGCCCGCCAGAGCGGGCAGGTGGTGGAGCAGGTGGTGCGTCCGACCGGCTTGATCGACCCGGGCGTGACCGTCCGCCCGGCCAGCGCCCAGGTCGACGACGTGCTCTCGGAAATCCACACTCGCGTGGCCAGGAAGGAGCGTGTTCTAGTCACGACGCTCACCAAGCGCATGTCCGAGGATCTCACCGACTACCTGACCGAGCACGGCGTGAAAGTCCGCTACCTCCACTCCGACATCGACACGGTGGAGCGCGTCGAGATCATCCGTGACCTGCGGCTGGGCGTCTTCGACGTCCTGGTCGGGATCAACCTGCTGCGCGAGGGCCTGGACATCCCCGAGGTGTCGCTGGTTGCGATACTCGACGCCGACAAGGAAGGGTTCCTGCGCTCCGAGCGCAGCCTGATCCAGACGATCGGGCGCGCCGCGCGCAACCTCAACGGCGAGGCGATCCTGTACGCCGATCGCACCACCGATTCCATGAAGCGCGCGATCGACGAGACCGCGCGGCGCAGGCTCAAGCAAGTGGAATTCAACACCGTGCACGGCATCGTGCCGCGCGGCGTTGTGAAGCAGGTGCGGGACATGATCGACGGGGTGTACGACCCGACTCATGAGAAGAAGGAATCGAAGGCCGCCGAGGACCGGGCGCAGTTCGAGTCGCTGGGCGAGAAGGGCGCGGCGAAGGAACTGAAGCGTCTGGAGAAGCTGATGCTCGAGCATGCGCGGAACCTCGAGTTCGAGAAGGCGGCACAGGTGCGGGACCAGCTCACCCTGCTCAAGGAGCGGGTGTTCGGATCCGGCGGCAACGACAACGTCGTGCCCTTCGTGGCCGGCAAGGCGGCTTGACGGGACAGCGAGCCGACCCAAGGACAATCATTTCCAGCGCGGAAGAAACAAGATGGCAAAAACTCAACCTGTATCGATGGCCATGAACACCCGGGTGCTGTTCGTCTGCATGGGCAACATCTGCCGCTCGCCGATGGCCGAAGGCGTGTTCCGGCAGTTGGTGCGCCAGGCCGGGCTCGACGACATCGTGAAGGTCGATTCGGCCGGCACGCATGCGTTCCATGCCGGTGAGACCCCCGACAAGCGGGCCCAATCGATCGCCGCCAAACGCGGCTATGACATCACCGACCTGCGTGCGCGCCAGGTGCAGGACAAGGACTTCGAGGCCTACGACCTGATCCTCGCGATGGACTGGGACAACCTCAGCCTGCTGCAGCAGCGGGCCCCCAAGAAAGCGCACCACAAGCTGCAGCTGCTGATGCGCTTCGCGACCGAGCACGAGTCGGCGACCATTCCGGACCCGTACTACGGCGCGCAGCAGGGCTTCGACCAGGCGCTCGATTTCATCGAGGACGCCTGCGCCGGGCTGCTCGAGGTCGCCCGTCGCCGCGCCACCCAGGTCGCGGCCGCCTGAAGGTCCGTCTGGCGAGTCGGTGGCGCCGCAGTGCGCCGCCGCCGATGCCTTGACATCGTCCCCGCGTGACTGCACAGTCACGTCGCGGGATGAATTGTCTAGGACAAATCCCCCGATCCCCGTACGGATACTCGACCAAACTAGTCGGGTATCGGTATACTTGACTCAATCAGTTGGGTTTATCGGAGCTAACGCCATGCGCTTGACCACCAAAGGCCGCTTCGCCGTGACGGCCATGATCGACCTGGCCATGCGCCAGCACAACGGCCCCGTGACCCTGGCCGGCATCAGCCAGCGCCAGAAGATCTCGCTCTCCTATCTGGAGCAGCTGTTCGGCAAGCTGCGTCGCCACGAGCTCGTCGAGAGCACGCGTGGCCCCGGCGGCGGCTACACGCTCGCGCGCCCGATGCGCGACGTCTCGGTGGCCGACATCATCTTCGCGGTCGACGAGCCGCTCGACGCGACGAGCTGCGGCGGCAAGGAGAACTGCCACGAAGACGGCCCGTGCATGACGCACGAGCTCTGGTCCAACCTGAACAAGAAGATGATCGAGTTCCTGGACGGCGTGACGCTGCAGGAACTGGTCGAGCAGCAGCGCGGTCGCGAGACCAAGGCGCCGCCCAAGCAGATTTCGGTACTGCGCGAGCACCGTGCGGCCCTCGAGTTCCCCACGTCGACCCTGCAACCGATCAACATGCAGGGCGCGCGGGTGACCACAGCCTCCTGAGCCGCAGCACCGGCCGTACCTAGAAGAATGAGCGCAACAGGGAGCGATTCGATGCAACTGCCGGTTTATCTGGACTATTCCGCCACCACCCCGGTCGACCCGCGCGTGGTCGACCGAATGGTGCCCTGGCTGTCGCAGCGGTTCGGCAACCCCGCCTCGCGCAGCCATGCATACGGCTGGGACGCCGAGAAGGCGGTCGAGGACGCGCGGGAGCAGGTGGCCGCGCTGGTCGGTTGCGACGCCAAGGAGATCGCCTGGACCTCCGGCGCGACCGAGTCGATCAACCTCGCGGTCAAGGGCGCGGCGCACTTCTACAAGGAGCGCGGCAGGCACCTGATCACCGTCAAGACCGAGCACAAGGCGACGCTGGACACCATGCGCGAGCTCGAGCGCCAGGGCTTCGAGGTGACCTACCTCGACGTCCGCGCCGACGGCCTGCTCGACCTCGACGCGTTCGAGGCGGCGCTGCGCAAGGACACCATCCTCGTGTCGGTCATGTACGTGAACAACGAGATCGGTGTCATCCAGGACATCCCTGCGATCGGCCGGATGTGCCGCGAGCGCGGCATCATCTGCCACGTCGATGCGGCGCAGGCGACGGGCAAGGTCGACATCGACCTCGCCACGCTGCCGGTCGAGCTGATGAGCTTCTCGGCGCACAAGACCTACGGACCCAAGGGCGTGGGCGCGCTGTACGTGCAGCGCAAGCCACGCGTGCGCATCGAGGCGCAGATCCATGGCGGCGGTCACGAGCGGGGCATGCGCTCGGGCACGCTGCCCACGCACCAGATCGTCGGCATGGGCGAGGCCTTCCGGCTCGCGGCGGTCGAGATGAAGACCGAGAACGAGCGGATCCGCATGCTGCGCGACAAGCTGTACCGGGGCCTGTCGAGCATCGAGGAGATCTACGTCAACGGCGACATGGAGCGGCGCGTGCCGCACAACCTCAACGTGAGCTTCAACTTCGTCGAGGGCGAGTCGCTGATCATGGCGGTCAAGGACCTTGCGGTGTCGTCGGGTTCGGCCTGCACGTCGGCGAGCCTCGAGCCCTCCTACGTGCTGCGTGCGCTCGGTCGCAGCGACGAACTCGCGCACAGCTCCATCCGGTTCTCGGTCGGGCGCTTCACGACCGAGGAGGAGGTCGACTTCGCGGTCGCGCTCCTGAAGGACAAGGTCGGCAAGCTGCGCGAGATGTCGCCCCTCTGGGACATGTTCAAGGAAGGGATCGACCTGGACTCCGTCCAGTGGGCCGCCCACTGAGTCACCGGGCACACCCGGGTCGGTACAGGGACGTCAATCACACGTTGCAAGAGGTTCTGCCATGGCATATAGCGACAAGGTCATCGATCACTACGAAAACCCCCGTAACGTCGGCGCGCTCGACAAGGGCGACCCGACGGTCGGCACCGGCATGGTCGGCGCGCCCGCCTGCGGCGACGTCATGAAGCTGCAGATCCGCGTGAGCGCGAGCGGGATCATCGAGGACGCCAAGTTCAAGACCTACGGCTGCGGCTCGGCGATCGCCTCGTCGTCGCTGGTCACCGAGTGGGTCAAGGGCAAGACGCTCGACGAGGCGATGTCGATCAAGAACACCCAGATCGCCGAGGAGCTCGCGCTGCCGCCGGTCAAGATCCACTGCTCGATCCTGGCCGAGGACGCGATCAAGGCCGCCGTCGAGGACTACCGCACCAAGCACGGGCAGGTCGTCGCCGAGCACTCGAAGGCCGCCTGACCGCGGAACGGAGGACGAACTCATGGCGATCACGCTGACCGAAGCGGCTGCGAAGCACGTCTCGAAGTACATCGAGCGCCGCGGCAAGGGCATCGGGCTGCGTCTGGGCGTCCGGACCACCGGCTGCTCGGGCCTGGCCTACAAGCTCGAGTACGCGGACGATTCGCAGCCGGAGGACCTCCTGTTCGAGAGCCATGGGGTGCGCGTGCTGATCGACCCGCGCAGCCTGGCCTACATCGACGGCACGGAACTCGACTTCGTGCGCGAGGGCCTGAACGAGGGCTTCAGATTCAACAACCCCAACGTCAAGAGCGAGTGCGGCTGCGGCGAGTCGTTCAAGGTCTGAACGATTCGCGGGGTCACTCCCGGAGGCGGCCTCGGGCCGCCTCGTCGCTCCTGCGGCCCCATACATGGACATCCTGAAGAAGAGCTACTTCGAGTTGCTCGGGCTGCCCGAGCGGTTCGGAGTCGACCCGGCCGAGGTGCAGCAGGCGCATCGCCGCCTGCAGGCAGCGGTCCACCCGGACCGCTACGTGTCGGCGGGAGGCACCGAGCGGCGGATCGCGATGCAGCTCGCCACGCTCGCCAACGAGGCCTACCGGACCCTGGCCGATCCCGGCCGACGTGCCGCCTATCTGTGCGAGCGCAACGGCGTGGCGCTGCAGGCCGAGACCAACACCGCGATGGCGCCCGCCTTCCTGATCCAGCAGATGGCCTGGCGCGAGGCCCTCGAGGACGCTCGCGACGGCCGCGACCGGGACGCGCTGGCCGGGCTTGGCGAGATGCTGTGCGATCATCGCGCCCGGCTGCTTGCCGAAATCGGCCACGCCATCGACCACGACCACGACTACGCGCGGGCCGCCGACGCAGTGCGCCGCCTCATGTTCGTCGACAAGTTCGGCGCCGAAGTGGGCACCGCCGAAGACGGACTGGCCGCCTGAGGATCACTGAATGGCCCTGCTGCAGATCTCCGAACCAGGCATGTCGCCCGAGCCGCACCAGCGGCGGCTCGCGGTCGGCATCGACCTGGGCACCACCAACTCGCTGGCCGCCACCGTGCGCTCCGGCGTCGCGGAGGTCCTGCCCGACGCGCTCGGTCGCCCGCTGCTGCCCTCGGTCGTGCGGTATCGCGAGGACCGCAGTGTCGATGTCGGGCACGTCGCCTGGGAGTGCGCCTCGGAGGATCCCCGCAACACGATCGTCTCGGTCAAGCGCTTCATGGGCCGCGGCGTGGACGACGCGACGCGCCACCGCACGCCTTATGTGTTCGTCGATGCGCCGGGCATGGTCCGGCTGCGCACGGTCGCGGGCGACCTGAGCCCGGTCGAGGTGTCGGCCGAGATCCTCAAGGTACTGCGCGCGCGCGCCGAGGCCTCGCTCGGGGGCGAGCTGGTCGGTGCGGTCATCACCGTGCCCGCGTACTTCGACGACGCGCAGCGCCAGGCCACCAAGGATGCCGCGCGGCTCGCCGGCCTGGAGGTGCTGCGCCTGCTCAACGAGCCGACCGCCGCCGCGATCGCCTACGGTCTGGATCATGGCTCCGAAGGCGTCTACGCGGTCTACGACCTGGGCGGCGGCACCTTCGACATCTCCATCCTGCGCCTGAGCAAGGGCGTCTTCGAGGTGATCTCGACCGGCGGAGACACCGCGCTCGGCGGCGACGACTTCGATTCCAGGCTCGCGGAATTCTTCGTGAGCGCCAACGGGCTGGGCGAGCTGCCGCCCGACGACCTGCGCCGGCTGCTGAAGGCCTCGCGCCTCGCCAAGGAGGCGCTGAGCGACCATCCCTCGGCGCGCATCGAGCTGCAGCTCACCGGGCGCGGCATGCTGGCCACGCCGGTCACCGCCGCGCAGTTCCACGCGATGACCGCCGACCTGCTCGAGCGCACGCTGGATTCGGCGCGGCGCGCGCTGCGCGACGCGAAGCTCACCGCGCAGGGCATCGACGGCGTGGTGATGGTGGGCGGCGCGACCCGGATGCCGCAGGTGCGCGAGGCGGTGGGTCGGCTGTTCGGGCGCCCGCCGCTGATCGACCTCGACCCCGACCAGGTGGTGGCGCTGGGCGCCGCGGTCCAGGCCGACCTGCTCGCCGGGAACCGGACCGGCGAAGGCGAGGATTGGCTGCTGCTCGACGTGATCCCGCTGTCGCTCGGCATCGAGACGATGGGCGGGCTGGCCGAGAAGATCATTCCGCGCAACGCGACCATCCCGGTCGCCCGCGCGCAGGAGTTCACCACCTACAAGGACGGGCAGACCGCAATGGCGGTGCACGTGGTGCAGGGCGAGCGTGAGCTGGTTTCGGATTGCCGCTCGCTTGCGCGCTTCGAGCTGCGCGGCATCCCGCCGATGGTCGCGGGCGCGGCGCGCATCCGGGTGACCTTCCAGGTCGATGCCGACGGGCTGCTGTCGGTGACCGCGCGTGAGCTGTCCAGCGGCGTCGAGGCCTCGATCGCGGTCAAGCCCTCGTACGGCCTGTCGGACGACGAGATCGCCCGGATGCTGCAGGAGTCCTTCGGCACCGCGGAGGTCGACATGAAGGCGCGCGCGCTGCGCGAGCAGCAGGTCGAAGCCGATCGGCTGGTGTCGGCGACGCAGGTGGCGATGAACGCCGACGGCGATCTGCTCGACGACGCCGAGCGCGCCACGATCGGCGCGCTGATGCGCGGCCTCAAGGCGACCTCGCAGGGCGACGATGCGCGCGCCATCGAGGCCGCGATCGAGGCGCTCGCGCGCGCCACCGAGGACTTCGCGGCCCGCCGCATGGACCGCGCGGTCCACCAGGCGCTGGCCGGCCGCCGGCTCGACGAGATCGGCTGACCCCCATGCCCACCGTCACCGTCCTGCCTCACGAGAGCCTCGCGCCCGAGGGCGCGCGCTTCGAGGCCGAGCCCGGCAAGAGCCTGTGCCAGCAACTGCTGGATCACGGCATCGACATCGAGCATGCCTGCGGCATGGTGGCCGCCTGCACCACCTGCCACGTCATCGTGCGCGAGGGCTTCGGTCGGCTGCCGCCCTCGAGCGAGGTCGAGGACGACATGCTCGACAAGGCCTGGGGCCTGACCGCCAACTCGCGCCTGTCGTGCCAGCTGAACCCGGTCGAGACCGACCTCACCATCGAGCTGCCCAGGTACACCATCAACCACGCCCGGGAGTGAGTGCGGGCCGCCGCGCGACGCCCGGAATGCGGTGCGCGCCCTCCATGGGCTCGGCCGCGCCTCAGCCCGCCTCAGGGAGACGACCATGAAGTGGACCGACACGCTCGAGATCGCGATCGCCCTGGAAGACACCCATCCGGACGTCGACCCGGGCACGCTGCGCTTCACCGACCTGCACAAATGGGTGCTGGCCCTGCCGGGCTTCGACGACGACCCCCACCGCTCCGGGGAGAAGATCCTCGAGGCGATCCAGCAGGCCTGGATCGACGAGCGTGAGTAGGCCGGTGGCCGGCTCTGCTCGCGGGGGTCGTGCCGCGTGAGCCTCGACCCGGTCATCCTGTTCTTCCTGCTCGGGGTGCTCGCGCGCGTGGCGCGCTCCGACCTGCGCCTGCCCGAGGCGCTGTACGAGGCGCTGTCGATCTACCTGCTGCTGGCCATTGGCCTGAAGGGCGGGGCGCAGCTCGCGGTGCAGCCGCTCGCGACGCTGTGGCCGGTGGCGCTTGCCGCGATCGCGCTGTCGGCCGTGGTGCCCCTGCTGCTGTTCCCGGTGCTGCGCGCCGGCCTGCGCCTGGGACCGGCCGACGCGGGGTCGATCGCGGCGCACTACGGCTCGGTGTCGGTGGTGACCTTCGCGGTGTCGCAGAGCGCGCTGTCGCGCGCGGGGCTCGAGCCCGAGTCCTGGCTGGCGATGCTGGTGGCGCTGATGGAGGCACCCGGCATCGTGGTGGGCGTGATGCTCGCGCGCCGGGGGCTCGCGGGCAACTCCGGCCCGGGCGTGGCGCGCCGCTGGCCGGTGCTGCTGCACGAGGTCGTGTTCGGCAAGGCGGTGGTGCTGCTGCTGGGCGGCATCGCGATCGGCTGGATCGCCGGACCCGCCGCGCTCGCCCCGATCGACCCGCTGTTCGTCGGCCTCTTCAAGGGCGTGCTCGCGCTGTTCCTGCTGGAGCTCGGGCTGGTCGCGGGCGGGCGGCTCGGCGACCTGCGGCGCGTCGGGCCGCGGCTGCTCGCCTTCGGCGTGCTGGTGCCGCCGGTGCTGGGCGTGCTGGGCGCAGCGACCGGCGTGCTGCTGGGGATGTCCGCCGCCGGTGTCGCCACGCTGGCGACGCTGACCGCGAGCGCCTCCTACATCGCCGCCCCGACCGCGATGCGCATCGCGGTGCCGCAGGCCGATCCGTCCTTGTCGATCGGTCTGGCGCTCGGCGTGACCTTTCCGTTCAACGTGCTGGTGGGCATCCCGCTCTATATCGAGCTGGGCCGCCGGTGGGCCGGCTGACACCCGTCGGCACGATTGCGAGGACCTTCCCGATGGACACCCACGACCGTCGCCTGCTGACGATCATCACCGAGGCGGCGCTCGAGCGTGCGCTGATCGCCGACTGCCGCCGCTTCGGCGCGCAGGGCTACACAGTGCTCGATGTGCGTGGCGGCGGCCTGCACGGGGACCGCGAGGGGGCGTGGGAGGCGGACCGCTCGATCGAGCTGCAGGTGGTGTGCGCGGCCGACGTCGCGGATCGGATCGCCGAGCACGTGCTCGCGCAGTACGCGGCGCACTACGCGGTGTCGCTGTACCTGTCGGACGTCAAGGTGTTTCGGGCGCAGAAGTACTGACGGGACCGGCGTGCCGACGGCTGCCCCGCCGGCACGCCCCGCTCAGCGTGGCGCGGTCGCGTCGTCCGGCGCGTCTTCGGCGGTCTCGGGCTCCACCACTCTGGTGAACGGGTCGAAGCCTGGCATCGCTATCAGGTCGGTCACGCCGGGGTCGGCGCCGGCCTGGAACAGCAGTGCGCTCGCCTGGCCCCGGTGATGGGTCTGGTGGTTGAAGTAGTGCGACAGCAGCGGACCCACCTGGCGCTGCATCGACTCGCCTGCCATGTTCCGGTAGACGAGGACGCGATCGAGGTCGTTGAACTTGAGCTCGTCGCCCCAGGCGACGATCAGCGCGTCGAGCCGCTCGCGCAGCGCCGCGAGCGACGCCAGCTCGGCGCCCAGGGTGTCGCGCAGGCCGGCGGGCCGGGGCAGCCAGTCGAGCGACTCGCGCAGCCGATCCCAGTGGCCGGGCGCGTCGAAGCGGTGCAGCCACAGGATGTCGGCCGCCGCGAGGTGGTTCAGGGTGCCCAGGATCGAGCCGAAGAACGCGCCCCGGTCCTGCGCGAGCGCCTCGTGGGGCAGGGTGGCGGCGGCCGCGTAGAGCCGCTGGTTCATCCAGCGGTTGTACTCGGCCATCAGCCTCACGTGTCGGAGCGCGTCCATCGGGCTGCAGGTCTCAGGTTTCGCGCTTGAGCGCAGGAAAGAGGATGACGTCCCGGATGCTCGGGCTGTCCGTCAGGAGCATCACGAGCCGGTCGATGCCGATGCCGCAGCCCCCGGTGGGCGGCATGCCGTGCTCGAGTGCCCGGACGTAGTCCGCGTCGTAGAACATCGCCTCGTCGTCACCCGCGTCCTTGGCCGCGACCTGCTGCAGGAATCGGGCCGCCTGGTCCTCTGGGTCGTTGAGCTCGGAGAAGCCGTTGGCGATCTCGCGGCCGGTGATGAAGAGCTCGAAGCGCTCGGTGATGCCGGGGCGGGTGTCCGACTCGCGGGCGAGCGGCGACACCTCGACCGGGTAGTCGACGATGAAGGTCGGCGCCCACAGCCTGCTCTCGGCGGTCTCCTCGAAGAGTGCGAGCTGCAGCGCGCCGACGCCGGCGTTGCGGTGGCGGGGGTCCTGCACGTTGACGCCGAGGCGGGCGAGTTCGGCGCGCAGGAACGCGGCGTCGGCGAGCTGGGCGTCGGTGTAGCCGGGCGCGTGGGCGTGGATCGCCTCGACGATGGTCATCCGCGCGAAGGGCGTGCCGAGGTCGAGGCTGCGACCCTGGTAGGTCAGCGCGGTGCCGCCCGCCGCCGCGCGCGCGGCGTCGCGGATCACCTGCTCGGTGAAGTCCATGATCCAGCGGTAGTCGGCGTATGCCGCGTAGAACTCCATCATCGTGAACTCGGGGTTGTGCCGCGGGCTGATCCCCTCGTTGCGGAAGTTCCGGTTGATCTCGAACACCCGCTCGAAGCCGCCGACCACCAGCCGCTTGAGGTACAGCTCGGGCGCGATCCGCAGGAACATCTGCTGGTCGAGCGCATTGTGGTGCGTGACGAAAGGCTTGGCCGCGGCGCCGCCCGGGATCGCCTGCAGCATCGGCGTCTCGACCTCCAGGAAGCCGTGGCCGGTCATGAAGGCGCGGATGGCGGAGATGGCGGTGCTGCGCGCGGTGAAGGTGCGGCGCGCGTCCTCGTTGACGATCAGGTCGACGTAGCGCTGGCGGTAGCGCTGCTCCTGGTCGGCGAGGCCGTGGAACTTGTCGGGCAGCGGGCGCAGCGCCTTCACCAGCAGGCGCAGGTGCGACACGCGCAGCGACAGCTCGCCCTTCATGGTGCGAAACAGCGTGCCCTCGGCGGCGACGATGTCGCCGAGGTCCCAGTGCTTGAAGGCCTCGTGCGCGGGGGCGCCGACGCCCTCGTCGTTGACCCACAGCTGCAGCCGTCCGCTCGCGTCCTGCACGGTCGCGAAGCTCGCCTTGCCCTGCACGCGCTTGAGCACCATGCGACCGGCGATCGAGACCCGGATCGCCGCGGCCTCCAGCGTCTCGCGCGAGGCGTCGGCATTGGCCGCGAGCAGCAGGCCCGCGCGGTCGGCGGGCACGAAGTCGTTGGGGAAGGCGGGGCCGGCCTCGCGCAGGCGCGCGAGCTTCGCGCGGCGCTCGGCGAAGACCTGGTGCTCGTCGGCGGCCGGTACGACGGCGGGTTGGGGCGTGTCGGCGCTCATCGGATTCCTCAGACGCCGTGCTTGAGGCTGGCGGTGATGAACGGGTCGAGGTCACCGTCCAGCACGGACTTGGTATCGCTGATCTCGAGGTTGGTGCGCAGGTCCTTGATGCGGGACTGGTCGAGCACGTAGTTGCGGATCTGGTGGCCCCAGCCGATGTCGGACTTGGCCGCCTCGGCCTTGTCGGCCACGGCCTGGCGCTTGCGCAGTTCGTGCTCGTAGAGGCGCGAGCGCAGCATGGTCATCGCCTCGTCCTTGTTGCGGTGCTGCGAGCGGTCGTTCTGGCACTGCACGACGATGTTGGTCGGCAGGTGGGTGATGCGTACCGCGGACTCGGTCTTGTTCACGTGCTGGCCGCCCGCGCCGGAGGCGCGGAACACGTCGATGCGCAGGTCGGCCGGGTTGATCTCGACCTCGATCGAGTCGTCGACCTCGGGGTAGACGTAGACCGACGCGAACGAGGTCTGGCGAATGTCGCCCGCGCCGAACGGCGACTTGCGCACCAGGCGGTGCACGCCGGTCTCGGTGCGCAGGTGGCCGTAGGCGTACTCGCCGTCGACCCGCAGGGTCGCGCCCTTGATGCCGGCGGTCTCGCCGGCCGACTCCTCGAGCAGCTCGGCCTTGAAGCCCTTGCGCTCGCAGTAGCGCAGGTACTGGCGCAGCAGCATCTGCGCCCAGTCCTGGGCCTCGGTGCCGCCCGCGCCCGACTGGATCTCGACGAAGCAGTTGCTGGGGTCGGCCTCGTGGGAGAACATCCGGCGGAATTCGAGCGCTTCGATGCCCTCGCGCAGCCCGGTCACGTCCTTCTCGACGGCCACGACGGTGGACTCGTCGTCCTCCTCGCGCGCCATCGCGAACAGGTCGGCGCCATCGGTCAGCCCCTGCTCGATCGATGCGATGCCCTCGACGACGTTCTCGAGCGCCTTCTTCTCGCGGCCCATCTCCTGGGCCCGCTTGGGGTCGTTCCAGATGTCCGGCGCCTCCATCTGGGCGTTGACCTCCTCGAGGCGCTCGCGCTTCAGATCGTAGTCAAAGATACCTCCGCAGCTCGCCGAGGCGGCGGCGCAGGTCGTCGATCGTCGACTCGATGAGGTTCAGGCGTTCGGCATCCATCGGTGGCTCGGGTTCGAAGTAGGGGGGCCGACCGCGGCATGCGGGAGCCGTCGGTCGGGGCCGCGCGGGCCGGCATGCAGGCTGCCGCGGGCAACTGCCGATTGTAGCCGACGCGGTCTCGCGCCCGGTCGCGGCGGGATGCCCGCAGCGGGGCGATGCAGCCGAGGCCGACGGTGGGCTGGGGGCCGCGGCGGCGAGGAACGCTAGCCGCGAACGGGCGTGACCGCGTCGATGTGCCGGACGATCAGCGACACGCCGTCGCCGCCCTGCCAGTCATCGCGCTGCAGCTGATAGGCGAGGACGGCCTGCGGTCCGACCGGATCCGTGCGGCCGAAGGCGATCGCAGACACCCTGCGCCGCCCGAGCTGGAGCTCGAGCTTGAGGTGCCTGTCCTTGACGAGGCGCTGGCCCAGCACCTCGAAGCGGTCGGCGAAGAGCGGGGGCGGGAAGCCCTGGCCCCACACCTCATGGTCGAGCTCGGCGATGGTGGCGACGCTCAGCTCGTCCTCGGCCAGCGGGCCATCCGTCTCCAGCACTGGCGAGAAAGCCGATGGATCGGCCAGCTCGCGGACCGCCGCCTCGAAGGCCTCGCAAAAGCGCGCCAGGCCGTCCTCGTGCATCGTGAGGCCCGCGGCCATCGCATGGCCGCCGAAGCGCAGCAGGATGCCCGGTGCGCGGCGGTCGGCGAGGTCGAGCGCATCGCGCAGGTGCAGGCCGGCGATGGACCGGCCGGACCCCTTGAGCAGTCCGGGCTGGCGGTCGTCGCGGGCGAGCGCGAGGGTCGGGCGCGTGAAGCGCTCCTTCAGGCGCGACGCCACCAGGCCGATCACGCCCTGGTGCCAGTCGGGCCGGAACGCGACCAGCGTGCGTCGCGCCGGGTCGGGCTCGCCGATCTCGGCGAGCGCCTGGTCGCTCATGCCGGTCTCGATCTCGCGGCGCTCGCGGTTCATCGCGTCGAGCTGCGCGGCGAGCCGCTGGGCCTGCGCGTCGTCGTCGGCGAGCAGGCATTCGACGCCCAGCGAGATGTCCGACAGGCGCCCGGCCGCGTTGATCCGGGGCCCGAGCGCGAAGCCCAGGTCGAGGCTGCCGGCCGCGCGCGGCTCGCGGCCGGCCAGCCGCAGCAGCGCCATCAGGCCGGGGCGGGCGCGCCCGGCCCGCAGGCGCTTCAGGCCGGCGGCCACCAGCAGGCGGTTGTTCCGGTCTAGGCGGACGACGTCGGCCACCGTGCCGAGCGCGACCAGGTCGAGCAGCTCGGCGAGCTGCGGCTCGCGTCGCTCGCCCCAGGCGCCGCGCCCGCGCAGCTCGGCACGCAGCGCGAGCAGCACGTAGAACATCACGCCCACGCCGGCGAGGTGCTTGCTCGGGAAGCCGCAGCCCGCCTGGTTGGGATTGACCAGCACGTTGGCGTCGGGCAGCTCGGCGCCGGGCAGGTGGTGGTCGGTGACCAGCACCTGCAGACCGGCGGCGCGGGCGCGAGCCACGCCCTCGAGGCTCGCGATGCCGTTGTCGACCGTGATCAGCATGTCGGGCCGGCCCAGCCGCGGATGCACCAGCGCTGCGTCGACGATCTCGGGCGTCAGGCCGTAGCCGTAATCGAAGCGGTTGGGCACCAGGTAGTCCACCGTCGCGCCCATCGCGCGCAGGCCGAGCACGCCGACCGCCACCCCGGTCGCGCCGTCGCAGTCATAGTCGCCCACGACCAGCAGCCTGCGCCCGGCCGCGATGGCGTCGGCGAGCAGGACGCCGGCCTGCGGCGCGCCGCTCAGCAGGGCCGGCGCGTGCAGGTCGGCCGGGCCTCCGCCGATGCCCTCGGGCGCGGCGATGCCGCGGCCCGCATAGAGCCGGGCCATCAGCGGCGACAGGCCGGCGGCGGTCAGGCGGGCGACCGCGCGGGGGTCGACGCGGCGCGCGGCGAGTCGGGCGGGGACGCTCATCGGCGGGCCAGGGCGGCGGGCGCGGCATCGGGCGCCGGACCCTGGGGCTCGGCGAGCAGCGCGGCGGCGTCGGGCCGGCGCCAGAAGCGCCAGTCGGCACGCGGCGCGATCCGCAACTCGCGCCAGCCCGCATCGCCTGCGAGCACCACCTGTCCGCCGTCGCGCCAGGCGCCTTCACCGCGTGCGATCGGGGCGAAGCGGGCGGCGTCAAGCGCCAGCCAGGCCTGCGCCCAGCGCTGCGGATCGCCGGTGATCTGCGCGGCGAGAAGGCCATCGTCGATGGTCAGTACGCCCTGGCCGTCGTCGACCTCGAGCGGGGCGCCGCCGGGGGCGCGGACTGCGATGCGCGCGGCCGCGTCGAGCCTGCGTGCCGACGCTGCGTCGACTGCGGGCGGCGGGCACGGGCCCTCGATCCACAGGCTGTTGACCGGCGGCAGTCCTTCGGCCTGGCGCCGCTCGTTGACCGGGTGGTCATACCAGGTCATCTGCACCTCGTTGACCAGGCGCCGCCAGCGCCGGGCGTCCGGGCCGAGCGGCTGCCACATGTCGATGCTGCGCCCGAGCGCGCCCAGCATCGAGCGCGTGGCGAGGCGCAGCGGCCGCGTCGCGTCGAGTTCGACCAGCACCCAGCGCCCGGCGGTGCCCGCATGCAGCGCAAGGCCTTCGTCGGCCAGCAGCGGGGCGAGGGCCTCGGCCAGCCCGGCCGCGTCGTGCGCGGTGAGCGCAAGCGATGCCGGATCGGTGAGCACCAGATGGTCGCGCCCGACATGCAGGTGGACCGGGTCCAGCCGCCAGCACGCGCCCATGCCCGGCGCGCGGGCCGGCGCCGCGGCGTCGGCGTCGGCGAGGGCGCTGCATGCCGCCACCGGCACCGCCTCGGGCAGGCCGAGCCGGCGGTGCAGCCAGCGCTCGTGGCCCGGATCGGGTGGCGGCCCGTCGGGCGACCCCGCTTCGGCCGTCGCGCCCGCCCGGCGTGCGAGCGCGGCCCAGCCCGGCGCCGCGCACAGGCCCGCCAGGCGCTCCGGGCCGATCCAGCCGGGATCGACCAGGGCGGCGGGCAGCAGCAGCGTGGGCGGCGTCGCGCTCATGCGGACGGTCCCGCGGCGTGGCCGCGGCAAAGGCGGAGCGGGGACATGCGCCGGATGATACCGGCCGCGGCGAGGCCCGCTCCGGCTGCCGGGCCGCCACGCCGGATATGGCACACTGCGCGGTCATCTCCCGTGCAGCGGCCCCGCCCGCGATGCACGCCCACCCCCCGGCCCGCCGCGACCCCCCAACGTGAACGCCCCGTTCGAGCTCTTCGTCGGCCTGCGCTACACCCGCAGCGGAAAGCGCGCCGGGCGGCGCAACGGCTTCATCTCGTTCATCTCCGCGCTGTCGGTCGCAGGCATCGCGCTCGGCGTGGCCGCGCTGATCGTGGTGCTGTCCGTGATGAACGGATTCCAGAAGGAAGTGCGCGACCGGATGCTGTCGGTGCTGTCGCACATCGAGGTGGTCGCGACCGACCGGCCGCTGGCCGACTGGCGCGCGGTGCTCGACACCGCCCAGCGCAACCCGATGGTGACCGGCGGGGCGCCCTACGTGTCGGGGCAGGCGATGCTCACCCGCGACGACAGTGTCCGCGGCGTGCTGGTGCGCGGCATCGATCCGGCGCTCGAGCCCCGGGTGTCGGAGCTCGGCGCGCAGATCGTGCAGGGCCGGCTCGCCGACCTGGTGCCGGGCGAGTTCGGGATCGTGCTCGGACGGGTGCTGTCGCGCCAGCTCGGCGTGGGGCCGGGCGACCGGATCGCGCTGATCGCCCCGCAGGGCACGGTCACGCCGGCTGGCGTCGTGCCCCGGGTCCGGCAGTTCACGGTCGTGGCGATCTTCGAGTCCGGCCACTACGAATACGACAGCACGCTGGTGCTGACCGCGCTCGAGGACGCCGCCAGGCTGTTTCGCGTCGACGGCGTGAGCGGCGTCAGGCTGCGCACCTCCGACATGCAGCAGGCGCCGCGCGTCGCCGGCGAGCTGATGCGCACGCTGGACCCCAGCCTGTACGCGCGCGACTGGTCGCGCGAGAACCGCAACTGGTTCGCGGCGGTGCAGATCGAGAAGCGGATGATGTTCATCATCCTCACGCTGATCGTCGCAGTCGCGGCCTTCAACCTGGTGTCGATGCTGGTGATGACCGTGACCGACAAGCGCAGCGACATCGCCATCCTGCGCACGCTCGGCGCGGCGCCCCGCTCGGTGATGCTGATCTTCGTGATCCAGGGTGCGCTGGTGGGGCTGCTCGGCACGCTGCTGGGCGTGTCGCTGGGGACGCTGCTGGCGGTCAACGTCGGTCCGGTGGTCGCCGGGATCGAGCGGCTGTTCGGCTTCCAGGTGCTGCCGGCGGGCGTCTACTTCATCAACTACCTGCCGAGCGACCTGCACTGGTCGGACGTGTCCACCATCGGCCTGACCTCCTGCGTGCTGGCGTTCGCCGCGACCATCTATCCGAGCCTGCGGGCCGCGCGCGTGCGCCCGGCCGAGGCGCTGCGCTATGAATGACCGCGCGCCGGGCGCCGTGCCCGCGAACGCCGGCCTGGCCGGCCCAGAGTCCGCGGTGCTCGCCTGCCGCGGGCTGGCGCGTCACTACGACGAGGGCCCTGCGCGGATCACCGTGCTCGACGGCGTCGACCTGCAGGTGGCCCGTGGCGAGCGCGTCGCGATCGTCGGTGCGTCCGGGTCGGGCAAGAGCACGCTGCTGCACCTGCTCGGCGGCCTGGACGCCGCGAGCGCGGGGGAGGTCTGGCTGACCGGCAAGCGGCTCGACGCGATGACCGAGGTGCAACGGGGCGACGCCCGCAACCGCCTGCTCGGTTTCGTCTACCAGTTCCACCACCTGCTGCCCGAGTTCACCGCCCTCGAGAACGTGGCGATGCCGCTGCGCATCCGGCGCATGCCGATGGCCGAGGCGGCCCGGCGCGCGAGCGCGCTGCTCGGACAGGTCGGGCTGGCCGCACGCCTCGATCACCTGCCCGGGCAGCTGTCGGGCGGCGAGCGCCAGCGCGTGGCGCTCGCGCGAGCGCTGGTCACGGAGCCCGTCTGCGTGCTGGCCGACGAGCCCACCGGCAACCTCGACCGCACGACGGCGCGCCAGATGTTCGAACTCCTCGAGCGGCTCAGCCGCGAGCTCGGCACCGCTTTCGTCGTGGTCACGCACGACCTCGAGCTCGCGCAGCGGGCCGATCGGATCCTCGCCCTGCGTGAAGGCCGGCTCGGGCCGGCCTGAGCGCGCGGCCCGCCGGCTCGGCCGGCGGATCGCGCATGCGATGATCGGCCGATGCTGGTCGACACCCATTGCCATCTCGATGCCTCGGAGTTCGACGCCGACCGCGACGACGTCGTCTCGCAGGCGCGGGCCGCGGGCGTCTCGCAGATCGTGGTGCCTGCGGTGGGCGCCTTCAACTTCGATGCGGTACGCGCGCTCGCGCGCCGCCACGCGTGCGTGCGCTACGCGCTCGGCATCCACCCCCTGTGCGTCGACCAGGCCGACGACGCCGACCTCGAGCGCCTGCGGGCCGCGGTCGCGGCGGCGCTCGCCGACCCTGCTTTCGTGGGCATCGGCGAGATCGGGCTCGACCACTTCGTGCCGGGGCTGGACCGTGCGCGCCAGGAGCGATTCCTGGTGGCCCAGCTGGGCATCGCGCGCGACTTCGACCTGCCGGTGATCCTGCACGTGCGGCGCGCGCAGGACGCGGTGCTCAAGCAGCTGCGGCGGATGCGTCCGCGCGGGGGCATCGCGCATGCCTTCAACGGCAGCATGCAGCAGGCGGGCGTGTTCGTCGGGCTCGGCTTTGCGCTTGGCTTTGGCGGTGCGATGACCTACTCGCGGGCCCTGCAGATCCGGCGGCTCGCGGTTGCGCTGCCGATCGATGCCTGCGTGCTCGAGACCGACGCGCCGGACATCCCGCCCGAGTGGTTGCACCGCGGGCGCAACGCGCCGGGCGAGGTCGCGGCGATCTCCCGGGTGTTTGCCGAGTTGCGCGGCGAGACGCCGGAGGCGATCCGGCTCGCGACCGGCGCCAACGTGCGGCGGGTCCTGCCGCGGCTCGACCCCGCGGCCTAACGTGCGGCGGGTCCTGCCGCGGCTCGATCCGCAGGCCTAGCACGACGGGCCGATGAGGCCTCACCCGGGCCGCGTTAGGGTGGGGCGCAATGAACCGTCCTATCCTCTCCGTCTGGCTCGCACCCGTGGTGGTGGGCGCCACGCTGCTGCTGCAGCGCTCCCCGGTGCTGCCCGCCGGCGCCTGGCTGCTCGGCGCCGCGCTCGCCGCCGCGGCGCTGGCCCTGCTCGGCGCGGGTGCGGTGCGACGGGCGCCGGCGGCCACCGGCTGGCTGATGCTCGGGGCGGCGGGGTGCGCGTGCTGGGCCTGGGCGGGCCTGCGCGCGCAGGAGCGGCTCGCCGAGCGGCTGCCCGCGTCGCTCGAGGGCGTCGAGATCGGCGTGCATGGGGTCATCGACGAGCTGCCGGTCTCGCTGCGGCAAGGCCAGCGCTTCGGCTTTCGCGTGGAGGGCTGCGCCCGGCCCGCCGAGGCGTCCGTGTCCGCAGGCTCCTCTGGGTCCGCAGGGCCCGCAAGGTCGGCACGGTCCGCCGGTGCCGCGCCGCCCGGCACGCCGGCAGCCGATCCGTCGACGCCCGATTCGCAGGATCAGGCTGGCGTCGCCGAGCGCCCCGATCCGCTCGAGGCGCTCGATGCGCAGGCCGCGGCGCTCGAGCCACCGGCCTCGCCCGCGGTGCCGTGCGCGCTGCCCCCGCGCCTGCAGCTCGGCTGGCAGGCGGGCCTGCGCGGCCCGACCCGCGAGGCCGTGCCGGCGCTGCGGCCCGGCCAGCGCTGGATCCTCGTCGTGCGTCTCAAGCGCCCGCACGCCACCGTGAACCCGGGCGCGTTCGATCGCGAGCTGCGATGGATGGAGGAGGGCATCGGCGCGGTCGGCACGGTGCGCCGGGGCCGGCTGCTGGCCGAGGGGGCGGGCGGCCCCGCCGTCGCGCTCGAAGGCCTGCGCCTGGCGCTGCGCGATGCCGTCTTCGACGCCACCGGAAGGGCGCGCGCACGCGAGGCGGGCGTGCTCGCGGCGCTCGCCATCGGCGACCAGGCCGCGATCGATCCCGCGCTGTGGACAGTGTTCAACCAGACCGGCGTCGGTCACCTCATGTCGATCTCCGGCCTGCACATCACCATGCTGGCGGGGCTGGGCGGCTCGCTGGCCGGCTGGTGCTGGCGGCGGCGCTGGGCCGGCCGGATGGGGCTCGCCTGCCGCGCGCCGGCACAGCGCGTGCGGCTGGGCGTGGCCGTGTCGGTCGCCTTCGCCTACGCGCTGCTGGCCGGCTGGGGCATCCCCGCGCAGCGCACCTGCTTCATGCTGGCGATGGCCGCGCTGCTGATGGGCACGGGGCGGGGGGCGTCCATCGCCGCCGCGGTCGGCGCCGCCGCCGCCGCCATCGTCGTCCTCGACCCGTGGGCGCCGCTGTCGGCGGGCTTCTGGTTGTCGTTCGGCGCGGTGATCGCCATCGTCTGGGTCTGTGCGGGCAGCCGGTTCGGGCAGGGGAGGCTGGCCGAGTTCGCGACGGGCGCGGTCCGCACGCAGTGGGCCGCGACCGTGGCGCTGCTGCCGCTGGGTGCGTGGTTTTTCGGGTCGGTCTCGGTGGTGGGGCCGCTCGCCAACGCGGTGGCGATCCCGCTGGTGAGCGCAGTGGTGACGCCGCTCGCACTCGCGGGCGCCGCGCTCGCGCTCGTCTCGACCGACCTGGCGGCCTGGCTGCTGGGTCCGGCCGCCTGGTTGATGGGCGTCTTGCTCTCGCTGCTTCAGTGGCTCGCGGCGCTGCCGGGCGCGTCGTTGCCGGTGCCGCGGCCTGGGGTGGCTGTGCTCGTGGCGACGCTCGCGGGCTGCGCGATGCTGCTGGCGCCCGCCGGCGTGCCGCGCCGCGCCCTAGGGGGCCTCGCGCTGCTGCCGCTCGCCGCGGCGCCGCTGCAGCGCCCGGCCGCCGGCGAGCTGTGGATGACGGCGCTGGACGTCGGTCAGGGCATGTCGGTCGTGATCCAGGTCGCCGACCGGACGCTCGTCTACGACGCCGGGCCCACCACCGGGCCGCACACCGACGCTGGCAGCCGCGTGGTGGTGCCGTGGCTGCGCAACCAGGGCATCGGCCGGCTCGACGCGGTGGTGGTCTCGCACCTCGACGACGATCACTCGGGCGGCGCGTTGTCGGTGGTGCAGGCCGCGCCCCCCGACTGGCTCGCGTCCTCGCTGCCCGACGACCACCGCATCGTCCGGGCTGCCGCCGGCCGCGCGCTGCGCTGCCGGCGCGGGGAGCGCTGGGCGTGGGGCGAGGCGAACTTCGAGTGGCTCCATCCCGCTGACCCACCGGAGCCGGCGCGCGGCTCGCCGACCAACGCGGTCAGCTGCGTGCTGCGCATCGTGCACCCCGGTGGCACGGTGCTGCTGGCAGGCGACATCGAAGCAGCCCAGGAGCGCCGGCTCGTGGGTCTCTACGGTGCGGACGGCCTCGCGGCCGACGTGCTGCTGGTGCCGCACCATGGCAGCGCCACGTCCTCGACGGAGGCCTTCCTGGACGCGGTGTCGCCGCGCTGGGCGGTATTCCAGGTCGCCTACCGCAGCCGCTTCAGGCATCCGCATCCGCGCGTGCTGGAGCGCTACGAGCGGCGCGGTATCGAGATCCTGCGCAGCGATGCGGACGGGGCGGTGCAGCTGCGCCTGGCGGCCGGGGCGCCTCCCGGGATCGTGCGCAGCCGTGCCGACCCGATGCGCTACTGGCGGGTGCGCGTCGAGCCTCCGTGAGCGCGGGCCGCGGGCGGCCGCGCTACTGCGCGGTCCAGCCTCCGTCCATCGCCCATGCCGCGCCCCGCACCTGATCGCCCGCGGGCGAGCACAGGAACACCGCCAGGGCGCCGAGCTGCTCGGGCGTGACGAACTCCATCGAGGGCTGCTTCTCGCCGAGCAGCGAGTCCTTGGCGGCCTGTTCGCTGATCCCGCGTTCGGCGACGCGTGCGTCGATCTGCTTCTGGACGAGCGGCGTCAACACCCAGCCCGGGCAGATCGCATTGCAGGTGACGCCGGTCCGGGCGTTCTCGAGCGCGACCACCTTGGTGAGGCCGATGATGCCGTGCTTGGCCGCGACGTAGGCCGACTTCTGGGCCGACGCGACCAGGCCGTGGACCGACGCGATGTTGATGATCCGCCCCCAGTTCTTCGCCTTCATTGCGGGCAGCGCGAATCGGGTGGTGTGGAAGGCCGACGACAGGTTCAGCGCGATGATCGCGTCCCAGCGCTCGGGCGGGAAGGACTCGACCGGCGCGGTGTGCTGGATGCCGGCGTTGTTCACGAGGATGTCGATGCCGCCGTGCGCCGCGCAGCGGCCCATCAGCGACTCCGTCTCGGCGGGGTTCATCAGGTCGGCCGGCTCGAACACCGCGCGCACCCCGAACTCCGAGGCCAGCCCGGCGCGCAGCGCCTCGATCGCGGCCGGGTCGCCGAAGCCGTTGAGCACGATGTCGCAGCCTTGCGCGGCGAGGGCGCGCGCGATCCCCAGGCCGATGCCGCTGGTCGAACCTGTGACGAGTGCCAACTTGCCTTTGAGCATCGGAGCAGTCCTCTGGCGGGGTGTACGGAAAGACGGGGGAGGGTGGCTGTTACCATCGCAGTTTAGCGCCCGCCGGCAGCCGGCCGCCGGCCTCGAGCCGAGCCGAGCCGGGCCGGGCCACCCGACCGCAACCGATCCGTCATGACCCACTCCGCCGAGCCGCTGCTGCGCCACGTGACCTGCGCCCATCCGGGCGGCCTGCACCGGCTCGCCTACTGGCAATGGGGCGAGACCGACAACCCGAGCGTGGTGATGTGCGTGCACGGGCTGACCCGCACGGGCCGGGACTTCGATGCGCTCGCGCGGCGCCTCGCGCAGCGTCATCGCGTCGTGTGCCCGGACATGATCGGCCGCGGCCGTTCCGACTGGATGGCCGATCCGATGCTGTACGCGGTGCCCCAGTACGTGGCCGACTGCGTGACGCTGATCGCCCGCCTGGATGTGCCTTCGGTGGCCTGGATAGGCACTTCGATGGGCGGCCTGATCGGCATGGGACTCGCGATGCTCGACGGCGCGCCCGTCTCCCGGCTCTTGCTCAATGACGTCGGGCCGGTGCTGTCGGTGGCGGGGCTGTCCCGGATCCGCGACTACGTCGGCCGCGACCCGCAGTTCGCCTCGTTCGAGGACGGCGAGGCCGCGGTCAAGACCTTGTCGGCCGACTTCGGCCCGCTGACCGACGCCCAGTGGCGGCTGCTGACCCGTCACACGATCGTGCAGCGCGACGGCGCGTGGCGGCTGCACTACGACCCGCGCATTGCCGAGCCCTTCCGGACGATGCCCCTCGAGGCGCCGCCGCTGTGGCCGCTCTACGACCGCATCGCCTGCCCGACCTGGGTGGTGCGCGGCGAGCGCTCCGACCTGCTGCCCGACGCCGTCGCCACGGAGATGACGCAGCGCGGCCCCAGGGCGCAGCGGGTGGACGTGCCCGGCGTGGGGCATGCGCCGACCTTCATCCCCGACGACCAGATCTCGATCGTCGAGCGCTTCCTCGAGCAGACCGGGTCCGCCGGCTGAGCCGCGTTCACGCGCACCCTGCACCGACTTCCAACCCGCCCGCCCGAGTCCGGGCGGGCCGCTTTCCGAGAGCCGTCTGACCATGACCATCAAGCGATTTCACGTGGGCCCCCGCATGTCCGAGGCCGTCGTCCATAACGGCACGATCTACCTCGCTGGCCAGGTGGCCGACGACGCCAGCCAGGACACCGCCGGCCAGACCCGGCAGATCCTTTCGGCCATCGATGCGCTGCTGGCCGAGTGCGGCAGCGACAAGACCAGGATCCTGTCCGCGCAGATCTTCCTCGCCGACATCGCGGACTTCGCGGCGATGAATTCCGCGTGGGACGCGTGGGTGCCGGCCGGCCACACGCCAGCGCGAGCGACCGTCGAGTCGAAGCTCGCCGCGGCGAAGTACCGGGTCGAAGTGAAGGTGATCGCAGCCGCCTGACCCCGCGGCTCGACCTCGATCGCCCCGGCTGTCGGCCTGATCCCGTCGCGGTTGGGCGGCGCAGCGGCGGCGAGCAAAGCAGGTCGCGCAGGCCCGCGCCCCGCGCTGCGGCTCAGCGCCAGCCGACGCGGTCGATGATCTTGGCCGCGGTGACCTGGGCGCGTCCCACGGAGGCGATCGGCAACCCGTCTGCCTTGAACTTGCCGAGCGACTCCAGGACCGGGTTGCGGGCCGTGGCGCTGGCCACGACCGGCCATTCGTTGTTGCCATAGGCGAGGTAGGCCTGGGCCGAGTCGCTGACCAGGTATTCCATGAAGCGGATCGCCGCGTCGCGGTTCGGCGCGTTCTTCAACACGCCGCCGCCCGAGACGTTGACGTGCGTGCCCCAGGATTGCTGGTTCGGCCAGGCCATCGCGATCTTCGCGACCGCGTCCTTGTCGTCCTTCGCCTCGGAACGCATCATCCGCACGAGGTAGTAGGTGTTGGTCAGGGCCACACCGCACTCGCCGCTGGCCACTGCCTTGATCTGGTCGCTGTCGCCACCGCGTGGTGACCGCGCGAAGTTGGCGACGACGCCGCGTGCCCATGCCTCGGCCTTCTCCTGACCCAGGTGCTCGGACATCGCGCCGATCAGCGACAGCATGTACGGATGGGTGCCCGAACGGGTGCAGACCTTGCCCTTGAGCGCGGGGCTAGCGAGGTCCTCGTAGTTGCGCACGTCCTCCGGCCGGATGGTGGCGCGGTTGTAGACGATGACGCGTGCTCGCGTCGACACCGCGAACCACTCCGACCCTTGGCCGTCGTCCTTGCCGCGCAGGTGGGCGGGGATGCGGGCGTCGAGCAGCTTGGACCTGATCGGCTGGAACAGCCCGTCGATCTGCGCCCGCCACAGGCGGGCCGCGTCCACCAGCAGCAGGACGTCGGCTGGCGTGTTGCGGCCCTCGCTGCGCAGGCGCTCGAGCAGAGCCTCGTCGCCGGCCTCGATGCGGTTGATGCGGATCCCCGTCTGCCTCGTGAAGTCCGAGTACAGGGCTTCGTCGGTCTGGTAGTGCCGTGCCGAGTAGAGGTTCATCACCGCTTCGGCGGCGAGGGCGGGCGCCACGGCCAGCGAGGCGGCGAGGGTGGCGGCGGCGAGCGCGGCACGGCGCGAATTGGGCAGACGCATGGCGGGTCCGGGTGCGGAAGCGGTGTCCGGAGAGTCTAGTTGAAGCGAGTATTCAATACAAATGGGATCGATTCGCATTCAGGAAATGCCCGCCTCCGGAAGCCTGCGCTGTCGCCCGGGGCGACGAGCAGGAGCGGGTCGGCGTGGCGAGCCTGGCAAGTCGGGGCGGGCAGGGCGGGCGGCCGCGCGGCCCGCAGCCGCAGCCGCAGCCCGCAGCCCGGTTGGCGCAGACCCGTCGGGACGAACGAACCGTCGGGAGCGAGGTCGGGCGAGCCGGCATGCGATCGAGGCCCACCGGGCCATCCGCATACGACCGTCCCGGCAGTGGCGACCCCGAGGACCCGAGACCCGAGCACATGGTGCCCCGTCACGACTCCCGGAGCGCGCCGGCGCTCAGTGCGTGTAGATCTCGGGGTCGCGCAGGCGGACGACGAACTTCTCGGCCGCCGTGGGTGGCGCCGTGCGGGCGCGCGGTCCGGGCAGCTTGGCCGCCGCGAGCGGCTCGCGGGCCGGGCGGGCGTCCGCGGCCCGCGCCGGGGTGAGCGCCGACACCAGCGTCGGCGCTCTGTCGACCACAGAGGGGTCGGTAGCCAGCAGACGACGCGCGCCGTCGAAGCGGCGCGTCCAGTAGTCCTTGTCGAGGCTGTCCACCCGGATCGATCCGCCGGTCGACGGCGCGTGCACGAACTGGTTGTTGCCGATGTAGATGCCCACGTGGGAGAAGGCCCGACGCAGCGTGTTGAAGAACACCAGGTCGCCCGGTTGCAGCTCGGACGGGCGGATCGATCCGCCCACCCGGCTGATGTCCTCGCTGCGGCGGGGCAGCAACATGCCAAGCGAGTCCTGGAACACGTGGCGCACCAGCCCGCTGCAGTCGAGGCCCGATTCCGGCGAGTTGCCGCCGAACCGGTAGCTGACGCCGAGGAGGGACAGCGCGCGCAGGACGACTTCGGCACCCGGGTCGGCGGGCGCGCCGTCCGAGGGGCCGGCGAGGGCCGCTGGCGCTGCGGCCAGGGCGAGCGCAAGCGCCGCGCAGACCGCCGTTGCGCGGGCAAAATGTTCCACTGGGCGTCGCAGACGTCGCATCGCGGCCGAGCGTAGGAGAAAATCGACCGACTGTCAAAACTGCCGACACCGCTCGAGACCGCCTTTGAACGCACCGCCTTTCGGCCCGCCGTCCGCATCCGAAGTCGCCGCCACGCCGCGGACGGCGACCCCTGAGGCCTCCGCAACGAGGGCGACGGTGCTGGTGGTCGACGATTCCCGCTTCGTCCGCGCCTCGCTGGTGCGCGACCTGGGCAAGCGCTTTGGCGTCCAGCAGGCTGAATCGGGCGAGCGCGCCTGGGAGTTGCTGCTGCTCGACCCTTCGATCGGCGGCGTGCTGAGCGACCTCACGATGCCGGGCATCGACGGATTCGAGCTGCTGCGCCGGGTGCGCGGCTCGGTGCTTCCGCGCCTGCGCGATCTGCCCTTCGCCGTGTTGTCCGGCGCCGACGATGCTGCGCTGCGCGAGCGCGCGCGCGACCTCGGCGCCGACCGCTTTGTCGTCAAGGGCGTGGCGGTCGACGCACTGGCCGAGTGGCTCGGCGAGCGCCTCGCCGATCCGATGCGGCCGTCCGACCCTTCTTCCGAACCCTCGTCCGAACCCTCGTCCGAACCCTCGCGCTCGGACGCCCCTGCCCCCGCCAACCAGGCCACGCGGCTCGTTGTCGACCCCCTGCAGCGGTGGTTCGTCGCCGGCGTCGGCCGGATCCCGGTGTCCGGCGACGCCGCACCGGTCCTCATCCGGCTCCACGCCGCCGCGCTCGAAGAACTGCCTGCCCGGCTCCGGCGCGGCATCCGGGAGGCCGACGCGCTGCATCTGGAGGGGCTCGACACCGCGTGGCTGTGCGTGCCGGCGTCGGCGCCGCTCGCACTTCGCCTCGCGCTGCGCTTCGCGCTGCTCGCGGCCGGACGCCAGGCGCCCGGGCAGTCGCCGCGCTGCGCGATCGAGGTCTGCGTCCAGGCCGTGGATCCGTCCCGGCCGCAGGAGGCGCTCGCGGCGCTCCAGGCGTCCCCGCCGTCGCGGCCCGCGGTCGCCGAGCTGGCGCTGCGCTGCGGCGCCGGTGCCTGGGGGCCGGCCTGGGACTGCAGGCTACCTTGGGTCGCTGCGCGCTTGCTGGTGTCCTGAACCGCAGGCGGTGCGTGCGCCCGTAAGCCGTTCGTAAGCCCGTCCTTCCACACTGCGCGGACCGGGCACCAGGGGGAGACGACGTGGACTACAAGCGCTTTCATCGCCGTTCGATCGAAGAGCCGGACGCGTTCTGGGCCGAGGAGGCCCGCCGGATCGACTGGCAGAAGCCCTTCACCCACGTGCTCGATGCGTCCCGGCCGCCCTTCGCCCGCTGGTTCGTCGGCGGCACGACCAACCTCTGCCACAACGCCGTCGACCGCTGGCTCGCCACGCAGGCGGACGCCCCGGCGCTGATCTTCGTCTCGACCGAGACCGGCGAGGAGCGCACCTGGACCTTCGCCGAGCTGCACCGCGAGGTGCAGCGCACCGCCGCCACGATGCTGGCGCTGGGCGTCGGTCGGGGCGACCGCGTGCTGATCTACTTGCCGATGATCCCGGAGGCGACCTTCGCGATGCTCGCCTGCGCCCGCATCGGCGCGATCCACTCGGTGGTCTTCGGCGGCTTCGCGTCGGTGAGCCTCGCCAGCCGCATCGAGGACGCCACGCCCAGACTCATCGTATCGGCCGACGCCGGCTCGCGCGCGGGCAAGGTGGTGCCCTACAAGCCCCTGCTCGACGAGGCGATCCGCCTGTCCGGCCACAAGCCGCCCAAGGTCCTGATGATCGACCGCGGCCTGGCCCCGTTCTCCGTGGTGGCGGGGCGCGACGAGGACTACGCGGCGCTGCGCGAACGGCACCTCGAGGCGCAGGTGCCGGTGACCTGGCTCGAATCGAACGAGCCGAGCTACATCCTGTACACCTCGGGCACCACCGGCCGACCCAAGGGCGTGCAGCGCGACGTCGGCGGCTACGCGGTCGCGCTGGCCGCCTCGATGAAGCACATCTTCTGCGGCAACCCGGGCGAGACCTATTTCTCCACCAGCGACATCGGCTGGGTGGTCGGGCACTCCTACATCGTCTACGGTCCGCTGATCGGCGGCATGGCGACGATCATGTACGAGGGCACGCCGCTGCGCCCGGACGCGGGAATCCTGTGGCAGCTGGTCGAGCGCTACAAGGTCACCGTGATGTTCTCGGCGCCCACGGCCATCCGCGTCCTCAAGAAGCAGGACCCGGCGTGGCTCTCGAAGTACGACCTGTCCAGCCTGCGCGCGCTGTTTCTCGCCGGCGAGCCGCTCGACGAGCCGACCTCGCGCTGGATCGGCGAGAGCCTCGGGCGCCCGATCGTCGACAACTACTGGCAGACCGAGACGGGCTGGCCGATTCTCACCGTCGCCCACGGGATCGAGCCGACGCCCACGAAGATCGGCAGCCCGGGCATCCCGATGTACGGCTACGACGTGCGCCTGCTGCACGAGGCCACGGGTGAAGAGGTCGGCCCGAACGAGAAGGGCGTCGTCGCGATCGTTCCGCCGCTGCCCCCGGGCTGCATGCAGACCATCTGGGGCGATGACCGGCGTTTCGTCGATACCTACTTCTCGAGCATCCCGGGCCGGCAGGTCTACTCGACCTTCGACTGGGGCATCCGGGACGACGAGGGCTACTACTTCATCCTCGGTCGGACCGACGACGTGATCAACGTCGCCGGGCACCGCCTCGGCACCCGTGAGATCGAGGAGTCCATCGCCAACCATCCGGCTGTCGCCGAGTGCGCGGTGGTCGGGGTCGCCGATGCGCTGAAGGGGCAGGTCGCGGTCGCCTTCGCGGTGCTCAAGGACGCGGCGCTCGCGGCGACGCCGCAGGACCGGCTCGCGCTCGAAGGGGCGGTGATGGCGCTGGTCGATCGCCAGCTCGGCGCGGTGGCGCGGCCCGCCCGCGTGCATTTCGTGGCGCTGCTGCCCAAGACCCGCTCGGGCAAGGTGCTGCGCCGCTCGATCCAGGCCGTCTGCGAAGGGCGCGATCCGGGCGACCTGACGACGATCGAGGACCCGGGCGTACTCGACACGCTGAAGGAAGTCTTAAAATTTACCTGATAATCAGTTATTTGAAGATTGTAGTTTACGTGGATTGTGCGGTTATGGGGTGGCTTCGCGGCTCTGGATGCAGGTGGGTGATGCGTGTCATCTAGCGAGTATTAATCATTTTATTCAATGATTTGCGCAGCTTTATGTATGTGAAACTTTAGCTGTCGCAGAGATGGGTCGCATCGCGCTCGAGTCAGGGAATGTCGATCCCCGGCTCCGACATCGCGGCCAGCTGCTCGCGCAGCTCCAGGATCCGGTCCTGCCAGTAGCGTGCCGACCCGAACCACGGGAAGGCGGCCGGGAAGGCCGGGTCGGCCCAGCGCCGTGCGATCCATGCGCTGTAATGGATCAGGCGCAGGGTGCGCAGCGGCTCGATCAGCTGAAGCTGGCGCCGGTCGAAGTCCATGAAGTCCCGGTAGCCCTCGAGCAGGTCGATCATCTGCCGCGACATCTCCGCGGTCGTGCCCGACAACAGCATCCACAGGTCCTGGATCGCCGGCCCGTTGCGCGCATCGTCGAAGTCGACGAAGTGCGGCCCGTCGTCGGTCCAGAGCACGTTGCCAGGATGACAGTCGCCGTGCAGCCTGATCGAGCGCAGCGCGCCGGCGCGCTCGAAGGCGACCGCGACCGCGTCCAGGCACTGGTCGACGATCGCGCGCCATGCCGGCAGCAGGTCGGCGGGCAGGGCGCCGTGCTCGAGCAGCCAGTCGCGCGGCTCGCGGCCGAGCGCCGCCACGGTCAGCGCCGGTCGCTCGACAAAGGGCGTCACCGCCCCGACGGCATGGATGCGCCCGATGAAGCGTCCCAGCCACTCCAGTGTCTCGGGGTCGTCGAGCTCGGGTGCGCGCCCGCCGCGGCGCGGGTAGACGGCGAAGCGAAAGCCCTCGTGAGCGTGCAGCGTCGCGCCAGAGGCGAGCGCCAGCGGCGCCACCACCGGGATCTCCTGGGCGGCCAGCTCGGCGGTGAATCGGTGCTCCTCCAGGATCTGACCGTCGGTCCAGCGCTCCGAGCGGTAGAACTTGGCGACGACCGCGCTGCCGTCCTCCAGCCAGACCTGGTAGACCCGGTTCTCGTAGCTGTTGAGCGCCAGCAGCCGGCCGTCGCCCCGCCACCCGAATGCCTCCAGCGCGTCCAGGATCCGCTCGGGCTGCAGCAGGGAGTAGGGGTGCGACGCAACGTCCGGCGGGGTGTCCATGTGTCGATTCTATGCGTCTGGCGCCGCTGCGCCGGATTCGGGCGGATACACTGCCGCCACGGTTGATGCCGGGATTCGGCGCGGCCGTCGCCGGGTCGCGCCCGGGGTCCCGCCGTCCGTGGGGCGCCCGCCTGCCAGCGCCCCGGGGCGCTCCCTCCACCCCTGTCGCCGGCCTGCCGGCCCGGAGCACCGCGCTGGACGCCTTCGAGCTCAAGTCCTGGATCCGCGCGCTGCTGCTGCCGCCCTGCGGGCCGCTGCTGCTGGCCTGCTTCGGCCTGTGGTTGCTGCGGCGCCGGCCGGCGCTGGGGCGGGGTGTCGTCACCGCCGGGCTGCTGCTGGCCTGGGCCTCGTCCACCTACTTCGTGTCGAGCCTTCTCACCGCTGTGCTGGAGGCCGGCCAGCGTCCTCTCGACGTGGCGCGCTGGGAGGCCGCGCGAGACGGCGCCATGCCCCCGCGGGCGATCGTGGTGCTGGGCGGGGGCGCCGTCGTCGACGGCCCCTTCGAGCCGCGACGCGAGCGCCTGGACAACCGCACGCTCCAGCGCGTGATGGCCGGGGCGCGCCTCGCTCGGGCTACGGGCCTGCCGGTGCTGGTGACCGGCGGGCGGCCCGACTGGCTGGAGCACAGCGAGGCCGAGCTGATGCGGCGCGTGCTGGAGGGTGACCTCGGTGTGAAGGTGCGCTGGCTCGAGGACGGCTCGCGCGACACCGCCGAGAACGCGTCGCTGTCGGCGGCCATGCTGCGCGCCGATGGCATCGAGTCGATCGTGCTGGTCACGCACGCCTATCACATGGCGCGTTCGATGCGGGCTTTCGAGGCGACCGGGCTGCGCGTGGTGCCGGCCCCGCACGACTGGCGGTCCGGGCCGCCGGGGCTGCCGTATCCGCGCGACTTCGTCCCGAGCGCGCAGGCCGCCCAGGGCACCTGGCTGGCGCTGCACGAGCTCCTCGGCGGGCTGTGGTACCGGCTCCGCGGGCACGGCTGACGGGCTCGCCGCGCGCGCCGGCCCTCCGGCGCATTGGTGGTATCTTCAGCGCCGCCGTGCCCGAACGGCTGCCTACGGATTGCCCAGCATGGCCCTGTTCGACCGCTCCGCCCTGAACCCCGGCGTGCCGCCCAGAGAGGTGTTCGCGTGGGCGATGTACGACTTCGCCAACTCGGGGTACACCACGGTCGTGCTGACCGCGGTGTTCAACGCCTACTTCGTCGGCGTGATCGCGCAGAAGGCCGACTGGGCCACGCTCGCCTGGACGCTGGCGCTTGCGGCCTCCAACGTCGCCGTCATGCTGACCATGCCGCCGCTGGGCGCATGGGCCGACCTGCGCGCCGCCAAGAAGCGCCTGATGGCCATCTCCACCATCGGTTGCGTGATCTCGACCGCGTCGCTGGCGGTGCTGGGTCGCGGCGACGTGGCGCTCGCGATGGTGATCGTCGCGCTCTCCAACTACTTCTTCTCGGTCGGCGAGGCGCTCGCCGGCGCCTTCCTGCCCGAGCTCGCGCGCCCCGACACGCTCGGCAAGGTCTCGGGCTGGGGATGGAGCTTCGGCTACTTCGGCGGCATGCTCGCGCTGGGGCTGTCGCTCGCCTGGGTCATCGGCGCGCAGGGGCGGGGCGAGACCGCCGAGCAGTTCGTCCCGGTCACCATGCTGATCGTCGCGGTCGTGTTCGCGCTCGCCGCGCTGCCGGTCTTCCTGATGCTGCGCGAGCGCTCGGTGCCGCGCGCCCCGGTGGCGGGCGAGGACGGCGCGGGCGTCGCCGGCACGCTTCGCCGCATCGGCACCACGCTCAACCGCGCGCGCCGCTTCCCGGACTTCTGGCGCCTGATGCTCTGCGGCGCGGCCTACCAGGCGGGGATCTCGGTGGTGATCGCACTGGCGGCGGTCTATGCCGAGCAGGCGATGGGCTTCGCGCAGCAGCAGACGATGATGCTGGTCTTCCTGGTCAACGTCGCCGCCGCGCTGGGGGCGTTCGGGTTCGGCTATGTACAGGACCGCATCGGGCACAAGGCGGCGCTCGCGCTCACGCTGGTCGGCTGGATCGTGATGGTGCTGATCGCGGCGCTCACGACCTCCGCCGCCATGTTCTGGCTCGCCGCCACGATCGCCGGCATCTGCATGGGCTCGAGCCAGTCCTGCGGCCGGGCGCTGGTCGGCTACCTGGCGCCTGCCGCCCACCTCGCAGAGTTCTACGGCCTGTGGGCGCTCGCGACGCGGCTGTCGGCCGTGGTGGGCCCGCTCGTCTACGGGCTGGTGACCTGGGTGACCGAGGGCAACCACCGGCTCGCCATCCTGGTCACCGGCAGCTTCTTCGTGCTGGGCCTGCTGCTGCTGCGGGGCATCGACGTCGAGCGGGGCCGCGGCGAGGCCCGCCGCAAAGACCTCGCGGACCCCTCCGACGCCTCCCGGCTCGGTGCGGCCTGACTCCACCGACCTCCAAGGAACCGATCCCGATGCTGACCAAGATGATCCTGGGTGTAGACGACGTCGCCAAGGTGCTTGCCGCCTCCGAAGCCGAGGCCCGTCGCCACGCCTGGCCCGTGACGATCGCGATCTGCGACGACGGCGGCCACCTGCTGGCCCTCAAGCGCCTCGACGGGGTCGCTCCGATCTCCGCCTACATCGCCCCCGAGAAGGCGCGTTGCGCGGCGCTCGGGCGGCGCGACAGCGGCGTCTACGAGAAGATGATCAACGACGGCCGCGTGTCCTTCCTGTCGGCCCCGATCCTGTCCGGCATGCTCGAGGGCGGCGTGCCGATCGTCATCGCCGGTCACGTGGTCGGCGCGGTCGGCGTGTCGGGCGTGAAGTCGAGCGAGGACGCGCAGATCGCGAAGGCCGGTATCGCGGCGCTCGGCTGAGCCCGCGCGGCAAAGAAAAGGGGAACGCCTGGGCGTTCCCCTGAACGGGACGCCTCGTTGGCGACGTCCCGAGCGCGAAAGGGTGGCGGGGTGGGCTGCCTGTGTCCCCGTGGCCATCACGGCCGATGGGCACCGTCATGCAGGCGCCGTGCCAGCGCCGGAAAATCGCTTTCCGATCAAGTGCCTGGCCCGTGGGGCGGCCGGTCATGGCGCTGGCCGGGGAGGGCGGGCGTCAGATCCGCCGACGAGAAATCGATCACGTCCTGCGCGTCCGCGGGGCCCGGCAGGCAGCCCGCCCGCGGGGCGCGAGCGGCTTGCTTGCGTCCAGGCCGGCTCCGCGTCAGCGTGGCGAGGGCGGCGGGGCGATCGCGTCCGGCAGCCCCAGCTGTCTGTCGTGCAGCCGGGTCACGGTGAGCAAGGCCGCGATCGCGCCCACGCCTGCGAGGAACATGTCCGTCTGGGTGTCCCAGGGATCGCCCTGCGTGCCGAGGAAGGCGTCTGCGCCTTCGCCCACGGCCAGCGCCGACCACCACTCGAGCATCTCGTAGAAGGCCGAGAACGCGAGGCACACGCAGAACACCAGCCGACCCAGCCAGCGGCTGCCCGCCAGCGGCGAGCGGCGCACCAGGATCTCGCGCGCGAGGATCGCGGGCGCGAAGCCCTGCATGAAGTGGCCGATGCGGTCGTAGTGGTTGCGCTGCCAGCCGAACCACTCCTTGGCCCACTCGCCGAGCGGCACCTTGGCGTAGGTGTAGGTACCGCCCAGGATCAGCACCAGCGAGTGCACGAAGATCAGCCAGTACAGCAGCCGCGTGAGCGGGAAGCTCGCACGCGTGGCCCACATCAGCGCCAGGCCGAGCATCGCCGGCACCGTCTCCAGGAACCAGGTGAAGCGGTCCGCGGTCCGCCAGCAGGACACCGCGAGCGCGAGCACGGTCAGGCCCCACAGCAGGCCGCGTTCGGGGCAGGCCCGCGGTACGGCGGCGATGCCTTCGCCCCCGGGTTGCGCCGAGACCATGGTCGCGCTCATCGCCCGGTCAGGCCGTCGCGACCGGGATCTTCCCGATCCGCGCCTGCCATTCACGGGGCCCGGTCTGGTGTACCGAGGTACCCTGCGCGTCCACCGCGACCGTCACCGGCATGTCCTGGACCTCGAACTCGTAGATCGCCTCCATGCCGAGGTCGGCGAAGCCCACGACCTTCGCACCTCGGATCGCCTTGGACACCAGGTAGGCCGCGCCGCCGACCGCCATCAGGTAGGCCCGCTTGTGCTTGCGGATCGCCTCGATCGCGACCGGGCCGCGCTCGGCCTTGCCGATCATCGCGATCAGCCCGGTCTGGGCGAGCATCATCTCGGTGAACGAGTCCATCCGCGTCGCGGTGGTCGGGCCGGCCGGGCCCACCACCTCGTCGCGCACCGGGTCCACCGGTCCGACGTAGTAGATCGTGCGGTTGCGGAAATCCACCGGCAGCGGCTCTCCGCGCGCCAGCATATCGGCGATCCGCTTGTGGGCGGCATCGCGTCCGGTGAGCATCCGGCCCGACAGCAGCAGCGTCTGGCCGGGCGTCCAGGAGGCCACCTCTGCCGGGGTCAGGGTGTCGAGGTCCACGCGGCGCGAGCGCTCGGTGTCGGGCATCCAGTGCACGTCCGGCCATTCGGACAGCGATGGCGGCTCGCAGTAGGCGGGCCCGCTGCCGTCGAGCACGAAATGCGCGTGGCGGGTCGCCGCGCAGTTGGGGATCATCGCCACTGGCTTGGAGGCCGCATGGGTCGGCGCCATCGCGATCTTGACGTCGAGCACCGTGGTCAGGCCGCCCAGACCCTGCGCACCGATGCCCAGCGCGTTGACTTTCTCGTAGAGCTCGATGCGCAGCGCCTCGGTCCGGTCCTTCGGTCCCCGGGCGAGCAGGTCAGACATGTCGATCGGGTCCATCAGCGACTCCTTGGCCATCAGCATCGCCTTTTCGGCCGTGCCGCCGATCCCGATGCCGAGCATGCCCGGCGGGCACCAGCCCGCGCCCATCGTGGGCACCGTCTTCATCACCCAGTCGACCAGCGAGTCGGACGGGTTGAGCATCACGAACTTGCTTTTGTTCTCGGATCCGCCGCCCTTGGCCGCGACGGTGACCTCGACGGTGCTGCCCGGCACCACGGTCATGTGGACGACGGCGGGCGTGTTGTCGCGGGTGTTCTTTCGGTCGAACTGCGGGTCGGCCACGATCGAGGCACGCAGCCGATTGTCCGGATCGTTGTAGGCCCGGCGCACGCCCTCGTTGACCGCGTCCTCGATCGATCCGCCAAAGCCCGACCAGCGGACCTCCATGCCGATCTTGAGGAACACGTTCACGATGCCGGTGTCCTGGCACATGGGGCGCTTGCCCTCCGCGCACATCCTGGAGTTGGTGAGGATCTGGGCGATCGCGTCGCGCGCGGCGGCGCTCTGCTCGCGCTCGTAGGCGCGGGCGAGGTGGCGGATGTAGTCGACCGGGTGGTAGTAGCTGATGAACTGCAGCGCGGCTGCGACCGATGCGACGAAGTCTTCCTGTTTGATCGTGGCCATCGAGGTTCCTGGAGGGATCGGATGCGGGGCGGGCGAAGGCCCGGATGCTCGCCGTGTTGGGCCCTGCCAAGGCGTCGGCCGGACGCGGCTGCGACGGCCTGTCCGCGCGAGCGCCGGGCGGGTCGGGTACTGCGCCGAGGCGATGAAGCCGCCCCGGAAGGGCGTCGCATGACCGGTCGGATTGTACAACGCCGCCCTGGCCGGTCGCTGCGCGTCGGCGGCCCGTCGGCGCGCGCCGCACCGCTGTGCGCCCGCGACCGCTGGGCGCCGGGCATTCGCCGGCCTGGCCGCGGGGGCCTCAGTGCTTCTCGTCCGTACCGTTGCCGGGGCGCACCGGCTTTGCGCTGCTCACCATGATCCGGTCGATCAGCGCGATCGCGATCGCCGAGACGAGGAAGACCACGTGGATCACCGTCTGCCAGAGTATCGTCCTCTCCGGCAGCGACCCGGCGGAGATGAACACCTTGAGGAGGTGGATCGAGGAGATGCCGATGATCGCGGTGCCGAGCTTGACCTTCAGCACGTTGGCGTTGACATGGGACAGCCACTCCGGCTGGTCGGGGTGATTCTCGAGGTTCAGGCGCGAGACGAAGGTCTCGTAGCCGCCGACGATCACCATGATCAGCAGGTTGGAGATCATCACCACGTCGATCAGCGACAGCACGACGATCATGATGACCGTCTCCTTGCTGCGCTCGGTGATGCCCAGCCGCACGACGGTCTGGTCCAGCACCGTCGGGTCCCACAGGATGCCGATCAGGTGCCAGAGCTCCTCGGCGAACAGCACCACGTAGACGCACTGGGCGACGATCAGACCCAGGTAGAGCGGCAACTGCAGCCAACGGCTCGCGAAGATCAGGTTGCCGATGAAGCTGGTATGGCGGGGTGCGGGAAGCATGGTCTGCAGCGTGCCTTCGGTGGGGGGCCAGGCCCCGGCGAGCCGCTGGCCGAGGTCGGATTCTAGCGATATCGCGCTGCGTCAAGCCGTTTCGACGTGCTGCGCCGCAGCAGGGACCTTGTAAGCTCTCAGTAAGGCACCGTCATTACCGTGGCCCCAAACAGCGCGACCACGTCGCCACAAGATTGGGGAGTTCGTTCATGCCCGCCAACATCCAGACGGGGCTCGTCGAAAACCGCGTGTTTCAGCCGCCGGCCGCCTTCATGCGTCAGGCGACCATCGCCGGCATGGAGCAGTACCGGGCGCTCTGCGACGAGGCCGAGCGCGACCACGCCGGATTCTGGGCCCGTCTCGCCCGCGAGCAGGTGCTCTGGCACAAGCCCTTCACCCGTGCGCTCGACGACAGCAACCCGCCCTTCTTCAAGTGGTTCGACGACGGTGAGCTGAACGTCTCGTACAACTGCCTCGACCGCCATCTCGGCACGCCGGTCGAGGACAAGGTCGCCATCGTGTTCGAGGCAGACGACGGCTCGGTCACCCGCATCACCTACAAGGCGCTGCACGCCCGCGTCTGTCGCTTCGCCAACGGCCTGAAGGCGCTCGGCTACGGCAAGGGCGAGCGCGCCATCGTGTACATGCCGATGTCGATCGAGGCGGTGGTCGCGATGCAGGCCTGCGCGCGCCTGGGCCTCACCCACTCGGTGGTGTTCGGCGGCTTCTCCGCGAAATCCCTGCAGGAGCGCATCGTCGACGTCGGTGCGACGCTGGTGATCGCGGCGGACGGGCAGTTCCGCGGCGGCAAGGCGATGCCGCTGATGCCTGCGGTCGAGGATGCCTTCGCGCTGGGCGGATGCGAGGCGGTCCGCCACGTGGTCGTCTACAAGCGCACCGGCGGCGAGGTGAAGTGGGGCGCCCAGTACCGCTGGATGCATGAGCTCGAGGCGGCCCAGCCCGCCAACTGCGAGCCGGTCTGGGTCGAGGCCGAGCATCCGCTGTTCGTGCTGTACACCTCCGGCTCGACAGGCAAGCCCAAGGGCGTCCAGCATTCCTCGGGCGGCTACCTGCTCCACGCAATGCTGACGATGCGCTGGACCTTCGACATCAAGCCTTCGGACGTGTTCTGGTGCACCGCCGACGTGGGCTGGGTCACCGGGCACACCTATGTCGCCTACGGGCCGCTCGCGGTCGGCGCAACCGAGGTGATGTTCGAGGGCGTGCCCACCTACCCCGATGCCGGCCGCTTCTGGGAGATGATCGCCAGGCACGCGGTCAGCATCTTCTACACCGCGCCGACCGCGATCCGCTCGCTGATCAAGGCCTCCGACACCGTCCCGAAGACGCATCCCCGCAATTACGACCTGTCCAGCCTTCGGCTGCTCGGCTCGGTCGGCGAGCCGATCAATCCCGAGGCCTGGATGTGGTACTACAGGAACGTCGGCCGCGAGCGGTGCCCGATCGTGGACACCTTCTGGCAGACCGAGACCGGCGGCCACATGATCACGCCGCTGCCCGGCGCCACGCCCCTGGTGCCCGGCTCCTGCACCCTGCCGCTGCCCGGGATCGCCACGGCGATCGTCGACGAGCTCGGCGGCGACCTGCCCGACGGCACCGGCGGCATCCTGGTGGTCAAGAAGCCCTGGCCCTCGATGATCCGCACGATCTGGAACGATCCGGAGCGCTTCCGCAAGAGCTACTTCCCGCCGGAGCTCAAGGGCTACTACCTGGCGGGCGACGGCGCCATCCGCAACAAGGACACCGGCTACTTCACGATCACCGGCCGCATCGACGACGTGCTGAACGTGTCCGGTCACCGGATGGGGACGATGGAGATCGAGTCGGCGCTGGTGTCGCATCCGCTGGTGGCCGAGGCGGCGGTCGTCGGCCGGCCGGACGAGCTGACCGGCGAGGCCATCTCCGCCTTCGTGGTGCTGAGGGGCGCGCGGCCGGCCGATGCCGCCGCCGCCGCGAAGATCGCCCGGGAGCTGCGCGACTGGGTCGGCAAGGAGATCGGCCCGATCGCCAAGCCCAAGGACATCCGCTTCGGCGACAACCTTCCCAAGACGCGCTCGGGCAAGATCATGAGGCGCCTGCTGCGTTCGCTCGCCAAGGGCGACGAGATCACCCAGGACATCTCGACGCTGGAGAACCCGGCGATCCTGGAGCAGTTGAAACAGGCGCTCTGAGCGCCGCACGCAGCGCGCTGCGCGGCCCGGGGAGCCGAAAGGAACGGATCAGTACGGAGGCAACGATGCTTTTCAGGAACACAGACGACGCCGCAGGCGATCGGGCGCGCGACCCGGCGCACCAGCGCGGGAACGGTGGCTCGCGTCGCATCGCGTCGCGGGACGTCCGATGATCCAGGCGCTCAACGTCGTGTACTCGCTGGCCGCGTTCGCGATGCTGCTGCTGCTCGGACAGTTCTGCGTCCGCGTGCTGAGCTTCGGCCAGCACGAGACCAATGCCATCTATCGGCTGTTCCGGTTCCTGACCTCGCCGGTCGTGCGGGTCACGCGGGCCATCACGCCAGCCAGGATCGCCGACATGCACGTGCCGGTCGTGGCCTTCCTGCTGCTGTTCTGGATCTGCTTCGCGCTGGGAGTCATGATCCTGCCTCGCATGGCCGGGGTGCAGCCGTGACCGACCCGCTGCGCGTGTCCGGCCTCACCGTCTGGTACTGGAGCCAGATGGCCACCTGGTCGACGCTGCTCAAGCGCGACGCGATGGCGCTCGAGTACCGGGCGCGCATCGCGCTGGCGCGGCCCGACGACCCGAAGGCGATGGCATCGCTCGCTCACCTGAAGGCGCAGCAGGGCGGCCGCCCCGAGGCGCTAGCGCTGCTCGAGCGCTCGCTCGCGGTCGACCCCGACAACGCGGGCGTCTGGTACAACCATGGCTATCTCCTGCAGGAGTCGCAGCGCCACGAGGAGGCGATCGCGTCGTTCGACCGCGCGCTCGCTCTGAACCCGAAGCTCGACCTGGCGCTCTACGGCAAGGCGCTGTCGCTGATCAAGGCCGGGCGGCTCGCCGAGGCGATCCCGCCGCTGCGCCGGAACACCGAGCTGCAGCCCTTGAGCCCCTTCGGCTTCTACCAGCTCGCCCACGTCTACCACCGGCTCGAGCGGCCCGACGACGTCGCGAAGATCATCCGGCGGGTCCAGGGCTTCGAGCCGCAGGTCGCCCGGCAACTCGAGCGCGAGACCGGCGTCGTCGTCGGGCTGCCCACATGACTCCCGATCCCCACCGCCCGCCCGTATCCCCCCGCCCCCGGAGGACAGCCCCGATCAAGCCACCTCGATCGTCCGAAGCAGCACAAAAAACTTAGGAGGAGAAAATGGAAACCGCAGCTTATGTTAAGCGCCAGGAGTACTGGCGCAAGAATCTCAGGATCACGGCAATACTGATGGTCATCTGGTTCGTGGTGACCTACGTCGTCGGCTACTTCGCCCGCGAGCTGAACTTCAACTTCTTCGGCTGGCCGTTCAGCTTCTACATGGGGGCGCAGGGTTCGCTGATCGTGTATTGCCTGATCATCTGGTTCTACGCCCGGTACATGAACAATCTCGACATCGAGTACGGCGTCGACGAGGAGGAAGAAGAATGAGTGCCACAACACAGACCAACCGGGCCTTCAGGGCCCAGTTGCGCAAGGTCTACACCTGGTACACGGGGGGCTTCGTCCTCTTCGTGATCGCGCTGGGCATCCTCGAGCAGATGGGGCTGCCGCGCCAGACGATGGGCTACGTGTTCCTGGCCGCGACGATCCTGCTCTATGCCGGCATCGGCGTCATGAGCCGGACCAACGACGCGGCCGAGTACTACGTCGCCGGGCGCCGCGTCCCCGCGATGTTCAACGGCATGGCGACCGGCGCCGACTGGATGTCGGCCGCCTCGTTCATCGGGATGGCGGGCGGCCTGTACCTGCAGGGCTATTCGGGCCTGGCCTTCATCATGGGCTGGACCGGCGGCTACGTGCTGGTCGCGCTGTTCCTCGCGCCCTACCTGCGCAAGTTCGGGCAGTTCACCATCCCGGACTTTCTGGGGGCGCGCTACGGCGGCCACGTGCCGCGCTTCATCGGCATCGTGATCGCGATCCTGTGCTCGTTCACCTACGTGGTCGCGCAGATCTACGGAGTGGGCCTGATCACGGCACGGCTGACGGGCGTCGACTTCACCATCGGCATTTTCCTCGGCCTCGCCGGCATCCTGGTCTGCTCGTTCCTGGGCGGCATGAAGGCGGTCACCTGGACCCAGGTGGCGCAGTACATCATCCTGATCATCGCCTACATGATCCCGGTGGTGTGGCTGGCAGTGAAGCAGACCGGCATCCCGATCCCGCAGCTGGTCTACGGCGCGCAGATGGAGAAGGTGACCGCGCTCGAGCAGAAGCTGATCGACGATCCCAAGGAGAAGGAGGTCCGGCAGATCTTCCGTGACCGTGCCACTGCCGCGACCGAGGCCCTCAAGGACCCGGGCAAGGCCTTCGTCAACGGCAAGGCCGCGCTCGAGAAATCGGTCGCCGATCTGAAGGCCGCCAACGCCGCGCCCGAGCAGGTCAAGGCCGCCGAGGACGCGCTCGGGCGCTATCCGAAGGACGAGGCCGCGGCCAAGGCGCAGTGGACCAAGGATCGTGCGTCCGCCGCACGCGCCAACCCGCCGCTGCGTCACGGCGAGGCCTTCCCGGGCAAGGACGAGAAGGCACGCGACATCTCGCGCCGCAACTTCCTGGCCCTGGTGTTCTGCCTGATGGTGGGGACGGCCGCGCTGCCGCACATCCTGATGCGCTACTACACCACGCCGTCGGTGAAGGAGGCCCGCGACTCGGTGACCTGGTCGCTGTTCTTCATTTTCCTGCTGTACTTCACGGCGCCGGCGCTCGCGGTGCTGGTCAAGTTCGTGATGTACAACGACGTGGTGGGGACGGCCTTCAGTAGCCTGCCTGCGTGGGTGCAGTCCTGGTCGAAGGTCGACCCGACCTTGCTGTCGATCACCGACGTCAACCGCGACGGCATCGTGCAGCTGGCGGAGATCGCTATCGGCGGCGACATCGTCGTGCTGGCGACGCCGGAGATCGCGGGCCTTCCGTACGTGATCTCGGGCCTGGTGGCGGCAGGTGGCCTTGCGGCTGCGCTGTCGACGGCGGACGGTCTGCTGCTGACCATCGCCAACGCGCTGTCGCATGATCTCTACTACAAGATGATCGATCCGAACGCGCCGACGGCCCGCCGCGTGCTGCTCTCCAAGATGCTGCTGCTGGTCGTCGCGGTGCTCGCCGCGACGGTCGCCGCGCAGAAGCCGGCCGACATCCTGTTCCTGGTGTCGGCGGCCTTCTCGCTGGCGGCTGCGGGGTTCTTCCCCGCGCTGGTGCTCGGCGTGTTCTGGAAGCGCACCACCGGCATTGCCGCGTCGCTTGGCATGATCGCCGGGGTGGGGGTCACGTTCTACTACATGATCACGACCCAGCCCTGGCTGCGCGAGGTGTTCTTCGACACCCCGCGCTCGGCGCCGGTCACGAACCTGTGGTGGGACATCCAGCCGATCTCGGCCGGTGTCTTCGGCGTGCCGCTCGGCTTCCTGGTCATCGTCCTGGTGAGCCTGATCACGCCGGCGCCCTCCAGGGAGACGCAGGACTTGGTCGAGAACGTCCGTTATCCGAACCTGCGGGCGGCCTGACCGTCCGCTGCGCGGCGGCCCGCGAGGCCGCCGCGCCCGATTCCGCCCGGGCTTGCGCCCGGGTTTTTTTTGCCCCTCGGCCGGCGTCGGCGGCTGCGATACAATCGTCGGCTTCGGAGGGATGGATGAGCGGTTGAAGTCGCACGCCTGGAAAGCGTGTAAGGGTTAACAGCCCTTCCGGGGTTCGAATCCCCGTCCCTCCGCCAGCATTCCTGTACCGCTGGTACCGTCTTGTTGCACCGCGGTAGAATCGGTCCGATCGGTGATCAGCGCCCTTGAGGCGACCCCCCGGTGGCCTCCTGCTCTTGACCCCACGCTCCCTTGCCCCCGCTCACTGACGGCCTGCCGCCGCCTGCGTGCGCATGCCTGCCGCAGCGGCTGGCCCCACGTCCGGGCCGCGCCCGATGACCGCCCCCGCCACGCAGCGCCTGCCGCCCCTCGTGCTCGCCGCGCTCGGCGTGGTGTTCGGCGACATCGGCACCAGCCCGCTCTACGCGTTCAAGGAGGCGTTCGCGCAGCCCCACGGCCTGCCGCTCACGCCCGACAAGATCTTCCCGGTCCTGTCGATGATGGTCTGGGCGGTGACCGTGATCGTGTCGATCAAGTACGTCGTCGTGATGCTGCGCTTCGACAACCGGGGCGAGGGCGGGGTGCTCGCGCTGCTCTCCAACGTGCTCGCCCTGGCGCGCGACCGGCCGCGCCTGTCCTGGTCGATCGGGGTGCTCGGCATCTTCGCGGCGTCGCTGTTCTACGGGGACGCGGTGATCACGCCCGCCATCTCGGTGCTGTCCGCGGTCGAGGGGATCACGGTCGCGGCACCCGGGCTGGCCGCGTTCGTCGTGCCCGTCGCGCTGGTGATCCTGATCGCGCTCTTCATGCTGCAACGAAGCGGAACGGCGCGGGTCGGCGCGCTGTTCGGGCCGGTGATGGTGCTGTGGTTCGGGGTGCTGGCGACGCTGGGGGTGGCGAGCATCGTCCAGACGCCCGAGATCCTGGGCGCGCTGGATCCGCGGCACGCGCTGCGCTTCGTGGTCGAGCATCCAGACTGGACCTTCGTGGCGCTGAGCGCGGTGTTCCTGACGATGACCGGCGCCGAGGCGCTCTACGCGGACCTCGGGCACTTCGGCGCGCGCCCGATCCGCTACGGATGGTTCCTGCTGGTCTTCCCGTGCCTGATGCTGAACTATTTCGGACAGGCCGCGCTGGTGCTGCGCGACCCGGGCGCGGTGCGCAACCCCTTCTTCCTGCTGGCGCCGGACGCGCTGCTGGTGCCGCTGGTGCTGCTGGCGACGCTCGCCACGGTGATCGCCTCGCAGGCCACGATCTCGGGCGCGTTCTCGGTCACGCAGCAGGCCTCGCGCCTGAACTACCTGCCGCGCCTGAAGGTCCTGTACACGTCGGACACGTCGCGCGGCCAGATCTACATCCCGGTGGTGAACTGGCTGCTGCTGGTCGCGGTGCTGCTGCTGGTGCTGACCTTTCGCAGCTCGAGCAACCTCGCCGCCGCCTACGGTGTCGCCGTGTCGGGCGACCTGCTGATCGGCAGCGTGCTGCTGGTCGCCACGGTGCTGCTGATGCCCGCGCGGCGCGTCAAGCTGCTGCTGCCGCTGCTCGCGCTGTTCCTCACGCTCGAGGTCGGCTTCTTCGCCGCGAATGTCAGCAAGATCGCCGAGGGCGGCTGGTTCCCGCTGATGGTGGCGTCGGTCATGTTCACGGTGCTCACCACCTGGCGGCGCGGCATGGAGATCATGCGGGCGCGCAAGGAGGCGCTGCCTCGGGTCTCGAGCGACGAACTCGACCTCGACCTGTCGGACATCCCGCGCGTGCCGGGCGCCGCGGTCTTCTTCAGCTCCACCCGCAGCGGCTATCCGGGCAGCTTCCTGCACAACCTCAAGCACAACAAGGTTGTGCACGAGCAGACCGTGTTCCTGACGGTGGAGTTCGACGACGTGCCCCGCGTGCCGGACGACGAGCGCGTCGAGCTGCAGCACGGCAAGAGTGGGGTCAAGCGCCTCGTCGCGCACTTCGGGTACCGGGAGGACCCGGACATCGGCCGAGTGCTCAAGCTCGCCCGCCGCAAGGGCCTGTCGCTCGACATGGACGACACCTCGTTCTTCACCAGCAAGCCGGTGATCGTGTCGGTGTCGCAGCGCGGGCCGTTCGCGTGGCGGCGCTCGCTGTTTGGCTGGATGATGCAGAACAGCCCGAGCGCTGCAAGCTATTTCAGGCTGCCGCCCAACCGCGTGATCGAGCTGGGCTCCCAGGTCGCGGTGTAGCGGCGGGCAGGCGGGCGGGGCTCAGCCGAGCTCGGTGTCGCGCAGCACCTGCGCGAACATGTCGTGGTCCACGTTGGCGCCGCACAGCGTCAGCCCGAGGCGCCGGCCCGCGATGGCGGCGGGCCGCTCGCGGGCGAGCTTCATCGCGGCGGCGAGCGAGGCCGCGCCGGCGCCCTCGGCGAGGTTGTGCGTGTCGACGTACATCGCCTTCATCGCTCGCGCCACCTCGTCGTCGTTCACCTCGACCACCTCGTCGACGCCGGCGCACAGGATGGCCAGCGCGCGCTCGTCGGGCACGCGCACGGCCATGCCGTCGGCGAGTCGGGTGGAGACCGGCGAGGCGATCGCACGGTGCGCCGGGATCGACAGGGCGTAGGCGCGGGCGTGGGCGGAGACCACGCCCACCAGCCGCATGCGCGCGCCGAGCGCCTCGCGCGCGGCGATGGCGCCGCACAGCCCGGAGCCCAGCCCGATCGGCACGAAGACGACGTCCAGGTCGGGTACCGCGCGGAAGAACTCCAGCCAGCCGGTCGCGACGCCGCGCACCAGGTCGAGGTGGAAGGAGGGCACCCGGTGCAGCCCCCGCTCGAGGGCGAGCCGCGTGGCGTGCTCGGTCGCGTCCTGGAAGTCCTCGCCATGCTCGAGGAGCTCGGCGCCGAACGCGCGCATCGCCGCGTTCTTCTCGAGGCTGTTGCCCCGCGGCACGACGATGGTCGCCGCCACGCCGTGGCGGCGGGCCGCGAAGGCGAGCGACTGGCCGTGGTTGCCCCGGGTGGCCGACACGATGCCGGGGCAGCCCGGTTCGGCGGCCTTCAGGCCCGCCACGTAGACGAGGCCGCCGCGGACCTTGAAGGCGCCGGTGGGCGTGTGGTTCTCGTGCTTGACCCAGGTCTCGGTGCCCAGGCGCCGCGAGAGCAGCGGCCAGGCGTACTGGGGCGTCGGGGGCATCGCCTCGTAGACCGTGCGGGCGGCCGATTCGATGTCGGCGAGGGTAGGCAGCAGGCTCATCGGGGCGCTCGCGGGGGGACGGTCGGCCAGTGTAGCGGCGCTGCGCCCGCAGGCTATGATCGGGCATGGATCCGCCCCGTCAGGCCGCCTCCCGGCCGCCCCTCGCACCCGCACCCGCAGCCGGGCAGGGCCCGCGCGGGCGCGGCGGCCTGCGTCCGATGGCGCTGCGGGTGGCCGGCTGGGGGCTGCTGGCGCTCGCCCTCGCCTTGACCTTCCGGCTCTACCTGGACCCGAGCCTCACGCTCGATTTCGGCGCCTTCATGCAGCTCTGCGGCCTGCGCTGAGTCGCTGCCCCAGGGTATGATGACTGGATGGGCATCCAGTGTCATGGCGCTCGTGCGCCGCCCGCTCCGACAGGGCCCGGTTCCGAAACACCCCATAATCCACGCATGGCGACACGCAAGCACGACTACACCGAGGCCTCCATCCGGGTCCTCAAGGGCCTGGAGCCCGTCCGGCAGCGGCCCGGCATGTACACCCGGACCGACAACCCGCTGCACGTGGTCCAGGAGGTCATCGACAACGCCGCCGACGAAGCCCTGGCCGGCCAGGCGCGCAGCATCTCGGTGACGATGCGGGCCGACGGCGGCATCTCGGTGGAGGATGACGGCCGGGGCATCCCGGTCGGGCTGCATCCCGACGAAGGCGTGCCGACGGTCGAGATCGTCTTCACCCGGCTGCACGCCGGCGGCAAGTTCGACAAGCAGGCCGGCGGTGCCTACAGCTTCTCGGGCGGCCTGCACGGCGTGGGCGTCTCGGTGACCAACGCGCTCTCGACGCGGCTCGCGGTCACCGTGTGGCGTCCCGACGAGCACGGCAACGGCGTCCACACCCTCGTCTTTGCGGGCGGAGAGGTGATCGAGCCCCTGACGTCGCGACCCGCCGACAAGGGCGAGCGTCGCAGCGGCACCCGGGTCGAGGTCTGGCCGGACCCGAAGTACTTCGACAGCCAGGTGCTGCCCATCGCCGACCTGGAGCGCCTGCTGCGCTCCAAGGCGGTGCTGCTGCCGGGCGTCAAGGTCACCCTCGCGCATGAGAAGACCGGCCAGACCCAGGTCTGGCAGTACGCCGAGGGCCTGCGCGGCTACCTGTCCGAGACGCTCGCCGACGCCGGCGCCGGCGCGCACGGCACCGAGGGCGGCCCGGTCGTGCCGCTCTTCGAGGGCGAGCAGTACGTCGAGGCCGGCCACGACACCTTCGCCGATGGCGAGGGCGCCCAGTGGGTGGTGGCCTGGACGGAGTCCGGCGCGCTGGTGCGCGAGTCCTACGTCAACCTGATCCCCACGCCCGCCGGCGGCACGCACGAGTCGGGCCTGCGCGAGGGCCTGTTCGGGGCGGTCAAGGGCTTCGTCGAGTTGCAGTCCCTGATGCCCAAGGGCGTCAAGCTGATGCCCGAGGACGTCTTCGCCCGCGCGAGTTTCGTGCTGTCCGCGAAGGTGCTTGATCCTCAGTTCCAGGGCCAGATCAAGGAGCGGCTCAACTCGCGCGACGCGCTGCGGCTGGTGTCCGGTTTCGCCAAGGGGCAGTTCGAGCTCTGGCTGAACCAGCACGTCGACTGGGGCCGCAAGCTCGCCGACCTGGTGATCCGGCAGGCGCAGGCGCGCCAGCGCTCCGCCCAGAAGGTCGAGAAGCGCAAGAGCTCCGGCGTCGCGGTGCTGCCGGGCAAGCTCACCGACTGCGAGAGCACCGACCTCTCCCGCAACGAGGTGTTCCTCGTCGAGGGCGACTCCGCCGGCGGCTCGGCCAAGATGGGCCGCGACAAGGAGTTCCAGGCCATCCTGCCGCTGCGCGGCAAGGTGCTCAACACCTGGGAGACCGACCGCGACCGGCTGTTTGCCAACAACGAGATCCACGACATCGCGGTGGCCATCGGCGTCGACCCGCACGGCGTGCGCGACACCCCCGACCTCTCCAACCTGCGCTACGGCAAGATCTGCATCCTGTCCGACGCGGACGTCGACGGTGCGCACATCCAGGTGCTGCTGCTCACGCTGTTCCTCAAGCACTTCCCCAAGCTCATCGACGCCGGGTACGTGCACATCGCGCGCCCGCCGCTGTTCCGCGTGGACGTGCCGCCGCAGGGCAAGCGTCCGCTGCGCAAGCTCTACTGCCTGGACGAAGGCGAGCTGCGCCATGCCGAGGACAAGCTGCGCAAGGATGGCCTGCGGGAAGGGTCCTGGTCCATCTCGCGCTTCAAGGGCCTGGGCGAGATGACCGCCGAGCAGCTCTGGGAGACCACGCTGAACCCGGATACACGTCGCCTGCTGCCGGTGGCGTTCGGCGAGTTCGACGAGCCGGCGACGGATGCGCGCTTCACGATGCTGATGGGCAAGGGCGAGGCGGCTGCACGACGCAGCTGGCTCGAGGAGCATGGCAACGAGGTCGAGGTCGACGTCTGACGGCGCCCTGGCGCGCGCCGTCCCACTACGGAGAATCAGCATGAGCCACAACGGATGGATCCATGGCCCGGTGAGGGCCGCCCTCGCGGCGACTGCCGTGGCAGCAGTGCTCGCCGCCTGCGGCAGCGCCGACAGCGGGGCCGGGGGGCAGGGCTCCACCGGCAACCTGGGGCCGGTGTCGCCGACGGCGCCCGGCACCAACGTCGTTCTGTCGGTGACCGTGTCCGGGGCGATCCCGAGCACCGGCAACGCGGTCGTCACCGGCGCCTCGCCGGGCGCGTCGACCCTGGTCTCGGGCACGCTGCGCCAGGTTGTCGCCGAAGGCTCGGGCGGCGGCCTGCAGCATCGCTTCACCGTCAACTACGACGCGGTGAGCGGCGTGGTGTTCTCGGTCTTCCACGCCTGGGGCGCGAGCATCGCGGCGGCCGAGGCCACCACCCAGTGCGTGCGCACGGTCAGCGCGGTGGGGCAGCAGGCCTGCGGTGGCGCCATCACGGTGGACCTCGCCGCCAACCGCATCACCTTCGCCAGCACCGTGCTGCGCAACGGCAACTTCTCCTCGATCCTCAACGGGCAGGTGCCCTACACGGCGCTCTGATCCGGCCCCCCGGCGGCGCCCCCATCCGGGGCGTCGCCCACTACGCAACTTCCGGCCTCCATGGATTCCCAGCAGAACCTGTTCGACGGCACGCCGCCGCCCGAAGAAGGCGCCAGCCTGACGCTCGCCCGCTATGCCGAGCGCGCCTACCTCGACTACGCGGTGTCGGTCGTCAAGGGCCGCGCGCTGCCCGACGGCGCCGACGGCCAGAAGCCGGTCCAGCGACGGATCCTGTACGCGATGAACGAGATGGGGCTCGGGCCGACCGCCCGGCCGGTGAAGTCGGCCCGCGTCGTGGGCGACGTGCTGGGCCGCTTCCATCCGCACGGGGACTCCGCCGCCTACGAGGCGCTGGTGCGGATGGCGCAGGGCTTCACGCTGCGCTATCCGCTGATCGACGGGCAGGGCAACTTCGGCTCGCGCGACGGCGACGGCGCGGCCGCGATGCGCTACACCGAGGCCCGCCTGACACCGTACGCGCGGCTGCTGCTCGACGAGATCGGGCAGGGCACGGTCGACTTCGTGCCCAACTACGACGGCTCCACGGTGGAGCCGGCGCTGCTGCCGGCGCGCCTGCCGATGGTGCTGCTCAACGGCGCCTCCGGCATCGCGGTGGGCATGGCCACCGAGATACCGCCGCACAACCTGCGCGAAGTCGCGCTGGCGGCCGTCGCGATGGTCCGCAACCCGAACATCGGCATCGAGGCGCTGCTCGCGCTGATGCCCGGGCCCGATTTCCCCGGCGGCGGGCAGGTGATCTCCTCGTCCGAGGAGCTGCGCGACATCTACGCCGGCGGTCGCGGCTCGGTCAAGCTGCGCGCCCGTCACGCGATCGAGGAGCTCGCCCGCGGCCAGTGGCAGCTGGTGATCACCGAGCTGCCGCACGGCGTGTCGGCGGCCAGGGTGCTCGAGGAGATCGAGGAGATCACCAACCCGAAGGTCAGGCTGGGCAAGAAGGCGCTGACCCCGGAGCAGCTGCAGCTCAAGCAGACGATGCTCGGCGTGCTGGACACCGTGCGCGACGAGTCCGGACGCGAGGCGCCGGTACGGATGGTGTTCGAGCCGCGCACCGCGCGCATCGGCCAGCAGGAACTGCTCTCCATCCTGCTCGCGCACACCAGCCTGGAGGCCGGCGTGCCGGTCAACCTGGTGATGATCGGGCGCGACGGGCGGCCCCAGCAGAAGTCGCTGCCGCAGATCCTTCGCGAATGGGTCGAGTTCCGCGTCGCGACCGTCGTGCGCCGCACCGAGCACAGGCTGGGCAAGGTCGACGAGCGGATCCACATCCTCGAGGGCCGGCAGCTCGTGCTGCTGCGCATCGACGACGTGATCCGGATCATCCGCGAGTCCGACGAGCCCAAGCCCGCGCTCATCGCGGCCTTCGGCCTGAGCGACCGCCAGGCCGAGGACATCCTCGAGATCCGGCTGCGCCAGCTCGCGCGGCTGGAGGCGATCAAGATCGAGCAGGAGCTCAAGGGCCTGCGCACCGAGCGTGAGCAGCTGACCGCGTTGCTGGGCAGCGAGTCGGCGCTGCGCCGGCAGCTGGTGCGCGAGATCGAGGCCGACGCCAAGACCTACGGCGATCCGCGCCGCACCCTGATCGAGGCCGCGGCGCGCACGGTGGTCGAGGTCAAGGTGGTCGAGGAGCCGGTGACCGTGATCGTCTCCACCAAGGGCTGGATCCGCGCCCGCCAGGGGCATGGCCACGACTGGTCGCAGTTCGCCTTCAAGTCCGGCGACACCTTCTACGGCGCCTTCGAGGCGATGACCACCGACCAGCTCTACGCCGTCGCGTCCACCGGCCGCGTCCACTCGGTGGCGGTCTCGGGGCTGCCCTCCGCACGCGGCGACGGCGTGCCGATCACCAGTCTGGTCGAGGTGGAGCCCGGCGCACGCATCGAGCACGTGTTCGCGGCCTCGGCCGACACCGGCGTGCTGGTGTCCACCCGCCAGGGCAACGGCTTCGTCTGCCAGGCCGCCGACCTCGCGAGCCGCAACAAGGCGGGCCGCCAGTTCCTGACGCTCGATGACGGCGACGCGCCGCTGCGCCCGGCGCTGTTCCGGCCGGGCCCGGGCACGGTCGCCTGCCTCGCGGGCACCGGCGAGCGGCCTCGGCTGCTCAGCTTCGGCCTCGAGGAGGTCAAGGCGCTGAAGAACGGCGGGCGGGGCACGATGCTGGTCGACGTGCAGAATGGCGAGGCCCTGCTGCAGGCGATCGTCTGCGGCGCCGACGGGCTCGTGCTCGCCGGTGCGGGGCGCTCCGGCAGGCCGATGGAGCGGACCGTGTCGGCGCGCGAGCTGCGCGAGTACCGCGGCACGCGGGGCCGCAAGGGTACGGTGCTCGAGCCGCGCTGGAAGGATCCGGTGATGACCCTGCCGCGGGCCGTGGCGCCGCGCGCGGGCAACTGACCGGAATCTCGCGGCACGGCGCGAAAGCCCCGCGCCGCCCGCGCCCGGTCAACCCCTGTTTCGATCCGTCCTGGGCGCACCACCGGCCGGCCGGGTTCGCCAGCAATTGCGGGCCGCCCGCTGACCGCTCAGGGCCCGCGCGCCACGACCCCCCGGCGCGGCGAGGCCGTCCGCGTCGACGCCCGCCGCTTCGGGAACGACTGGTACCCTCGGGCACACCACGCTCCACGCACGCCATGACCACCACCGAATCCTCCGCCCCTGCCCCTGCCCCCGCCACCGACGGCATGGCCTACGAGCTCGTCGATTGCGCGACGCCGGGCCGGCGCATCGGCATCGCGCGGCTCGACCGCCCGGGCCAGCTCAACGCCCTGAACCTCGCGATGTGCCAGTCGATGCTCGACCGCTTCAGGGCCTGGGCCTCCGACGAGTCGATCGCCTGCGTGATGCTCGCGGGCAACGGGCCAAAGGGCTTCTGCGCCGGCGGCGACGTCGCCGAGGTGATCCGACAGGTGCGCGCGGGCGGCCCCGGGCGCTTCGTGTATGGCGACGCCTTCTTCGAGGTCGAGTACCAGCTCGACGCGCTGATCCACCGCTACCCCAAGCCCTTCGTGACCTGGGCCCACGGCGTCGACATGGGCGGTGGCGTCGGCCTGTCGGTGGCCGGCAGCGAGCGGATCGTCACCGAAGGGCTCAAGCTCGCGATGCCCGAGATCCACATCGGCCTGTTCCCCGACGTTGGAGGAGGCTGGTTCCTCAACCGCGTGCCGGGCGAGGCGGGCCTGCTGCTGGCGCTGACCGGCGCGGTGGTCAACGAGGCGGACGCGCTGTATGCGCGGCTCGCCGATCACGCGATCGCGCACGTCCGCCAGCCGGACTTCCTCGAGCGGCTGGCGGCACTCGACTGGACCGGCGCCACCGCCGTGCAGCGCGCCCGCCTGCGCGCCCTGTGCCGCGGGTTCGCGGCCGAGGCGCCGCTCGCGCTTCCCGACAGCGCGCTGCGTCGGCACCACGACACCATCCGCGACGTTTGCATGCGCGACGGCGCCGAGTCGCTGCTGGCGGGCCTGCGCGAGGCCGCCGCGACCGAGCCGTGGTTCGCGCGACCGCTGCAGAACCTGGCGGATGGCTCGCCGACCGCGGCGCGGGTCACCTGGGAGTACATGCGCCGCTGCCGCCCGCTCGGGCTGGAGCAGGTGCTCGCGCTCGATTTGGTCGTGGCGCGTCAGTGCCAGCGGCATCCGGACTTTCCCGAGGGCGTGCGGGCGCTGCTGATCGACAAATCGCGCGACGCGCGGTGGTCGCCGGGGAGCTTCGCCGAGGTGGATGCGGCGCTGGTAGACGGGTTCTTCGCCCCGCTCGACGCGGGCTGACGCGCCCCGGCCCCGCGGTCGCCGCTCAGGCGGCGCGGTCGTCCGCCTGCAGTTGCGCCTCCAGCGCCGCGGCTCCGGTCCGTGCGAATGCGTGCGCATCCGCCCCCGCCCCCAACGCCTGCGCGACCATCGCGGCGCGCGCCCAGGGCAGATGGAAGCCCGGGTGCCGCTCGACCACCCGCAGGTAGGCCTGCAACGCCGGGGCGAGCATCCCCTGCGCGTGCAGGCGGGTCGCCTCGTGCAGGTCTGCCTCGGACGGATCGACCAGGCTCTCCAGCGCGCGGCCCTCGTCGATGGCCGGCCCGTCGGGCGCGGCGTCGTCCTGGGCCGGGAAGAGCGCGCGGTAGCGCGCCAGGCGCAGGGGCGCGGCGCGCGCATGGGTCCGCCGCTCGGAGACGTCGCGCCAGGCCGCGAGCCGCATCGCCATCCGCGCGTCCGGGTCGTCGTGCAGCAGGTCCAACGCGCGGCCCAAGCCCTCGACGTCACCAAACAGCCAGCCGGTCTCGCCGTGCCGGATGCCGTGCAGGTACTCGCCCTGCGCGCTGGCCATGCAGACGACGCCGCGCGAGGCGTACTCCAGGTACTTGCCGTCCGAGCGGCACTGCGCAAACGCAGACCCGTCGATGAGCGCGAGGCCCACGTCGATCTCCGCCAGGAACGCCAGGTAGTCGTCGAACGAGCCGGTCGGATGCCGCCGCACCGTGAGGCCCTGCTGCTCGAAGACCGCGGCCAGCGGCTCGGGCACCATCAGCCGGATCTCGGGCTGCACCGCGCGGCGCTCGACCCATGCGCCGAGCCATCGCGCGAGCCTGCGGGCATCGTCGAGGTGCCCCGAGGACGCTCCCCAGCCGATCACCGGTCGGCGCAGCCGCGCCGCTGGAACCGGAGGCAGCGGCGGCACCTGCGCGGTCTGGTTCTCGAACAGCACGCGGGCCGGATTGAGGTGGCCGTATCGCTCGAGCAGGCCATGGCTCGAGAACTGGAGCAGGTCGGCGCGGGAGGCCATCCGTTCGATCAGGCCGCGGGTGCGGGGGTCGGCGTAGAAGGCCTGCAGCGGCAGGCCGGCCGGGAAGGCGGCGAAGTCGTCCGAGATCTCGTAGACCGTCGGCAGGCCGCGTCGGGCGCGGACGTCCATCACGCGCTCGAGCGCCTCGTCGGCCACCATCGTGACGATCAGCAGGTCGGCCTGCAGGCTGCGTGCGACGAAGCCCGGGTGGCTGGTCTGGAGTTCGGTCACCGGCAGATGGCGGGCCAGGTGGGTGCCCGGCCAGGTCACGCGGTGCACGTAGTCGCCCGTGCCCCTTGCCTGCGGATGGCTGAGGAAGACGCAGTCGCGTGGCCTGCCGTGCATCGGACGCTCCCGTGGGGCCGCTTGGGCGGCGATCGGGCGGGCGCGTGGCGACGCGTGCACCGGAGCCTGCCCCATGCCGAGCATACCCGCGGTGGCGGGCGGGCCGGCTTCCGCCCGCCGCTGCCCGCCGGGTCAGTCGATTGCAAGCGTCCCGTGCACGCAGACCACGGCCGCGCCGCCGACCTCGATCGACGCGCCGCGGTACGCGACCGCGATCCGCCCCGCGCGTCCAATCGCCTCGCCCTGCGTGGCCACGTAGTCGGTCGCCAGGCCCGAGCCGCGCCGCTGCAGCGCGACGCAGGCATTGCCGCTGCCGCAGACCGGGTCCTCGGGCACCCCGAAGGCCGGTGCGAACGAGCGCACCGCGGTGGCGAGTGCAGTGCCGTCCGGCCCCTGCAGGCCGGCGGGATGGGGGCCGTGCACCGTCACTCCGGTCGCGCCGAGCCGCAGGCTCAACGCCGAGAGCGCGGCCATGTCGGGCTGCAGCCCGAGCACCCGAGCCGCATCGGGGAGCGCCGCGGTCAGCCAGACCGGACCGACGTCGATCGACTCGAAGCGCGGCGCGGCGCCGTCGGCGTCGTCCAGGCCGAGCGCCCGCGCGATCGCGGCCCCGTCCGCCGGCGCGAGCACCGCGATGCGCGAGGGCGGCACCTCGAAGAACAGGTGGCCCGCCGCGTCGACCCGCAGCCGCACCAGGCCGGCCGTGCACTGCTGCACCAGCCGAGCGTCGCGCGGCTGCAGCCGCCCCGACGCCAGCAGCGCGTGCGCGCTGCCCAGGGTCGGATGCCCGGCGAACGGCAGCTCCCCACCGGGCGTGAAGATCCGCAACCGGTAATCGGCAGCGGGGTCGGTAGGCGCCAGCACGAAGGTGGTCTCGGAGAGGTTGGTCCAGCGCGCGATTCGCTGCATCGACGCGGTGTCCAGCGCGTCCGCCTCCAGCACCACCGCGACGGGATTGCCGAAGAAGGGCCGCTCGGTGAAGACGTCGACCTGCATGAAGGGAAGGGTTCGGCTCATCGGTTCGATCCTGTGGAAGGTGGCAGGGCGGGCGCCGCGGGCGATACCCCCGCCGCGCGCCCCGCGGCCACGACCCCGACCACCGCCAGGCCGAAGAGCCAGGTGTCGAGCCCCGGCAGCGCGCGCCCGATCAGCGCGGCGAAGGCCAGTGTCATGAAGAGCTGCAGCAGCTGGACCTGCGACACCCGCGCCGTGCCGCCGAGCGCGAGGCCGCGGTACCAGGCGAAGAACCCGAGCAGCTGGCTGAACAGCGCCACGTACGCGAAGCCGAGCCATGCGGACGGGCGCGCCTCGACGCCGTGGCGCCAGCTCAGCCACGCGACCGGCAATGCGAGCAGCGGCGCCGACACCACCAGGGCCCAGCAGATCGTCTGCGGCCCGCCGATCAGGCGCGCGACGCGCGCGCCCTCCGCGTAGCCGATGCCGGCCGCAGCCACCGCCAGCACGAGGAGCCCGTCGGCGGGCTGCAGCGCGCCGCCGCCGGCCCGCAGCGCGAAGCCGCAGACGAGCGCCGCGCCCAGCGCCGCGCACACCCAGTAGGCCCGCGACGGCCGCTCCCCGCCCAGCCACGCGCCGGCCAGCGCGGTGCCCAGGGGCAGCACGCCCAGCACCACCGCGCCATGGGAGGCGTCGACCTCGCGCATCGCCATCGAGCTCAGGGTCGGAAAGCCGACCACGATGCCGGCCGCGATCAGCAGCAGCCGCGGCAGCATCGCCCGGCCGGGCCAGGGCGCCCGCTGCCAGGCGAGCCAGGCCGCGGCCGGCAGGGCGGCGACCAGCGCCCGCGCCAGGCCGATCCAGACCGGATCGAGGTCGACCACCGCCAGACGCGTCATCGGCAGCGTCAGCGAGAAGATCGCCACGCCCAGCAGGCCCAGCAGCATGCCGCGCGACTCGTCGGCGGCCGACGGCGCGGCGATCGCGGGGGCAGGGTGGGGCGGCGGACCGGCGGTGCGCATGGCTTGAATCGTAGCCTGTCCGTGCAGTACAGTCCCATGACAGTCGAGCGGTTCGGTCGGTCGACCGGCCCGGTCCGTTTCCCATCACGGTTTGGCCACCGGAAGCCGCCATGGACGATCTCGAGCCCCCGACCCCGTCCGCGCCCGGTCCGGTCGACGCCTTCCTGACCGCCGGCGGCGGACGCACCCTGGTCGACCAGATCGTCGACCGGTATGCAGCCCGCATCGACGAGCGCGTGCAGCGCCCGGGCACGCGGATGCCCTCCATCCGAGGCTTCGCGGCCGAGCACCGCGTCTCGCGGTTCACGGTCGTCGAGGCCTACGACCGGCTGATCGCTCGCGGCTACATCGAGTCGCGCCGCGGTTCGGGCTTCTTCGTGCGCGAGCGCAGCCTCGCCGCGGGCCTCGCGTCGGCCCGCGCCTGGGCCGAGACCTCCAACCCGTCGATGGACGTCGTCTGGCTGCTGCGCCACATGTTCCGCCAGCTGCCCCCGCGCGACATGCCCGGGGGCGGGGTGCTGCCGGCCGACTGGCTCGACGCCGACCTGGTCGCGGCCAGCCTGCGCGCGCTGGGTCGCCAGAACGGCGCGGCGCTGCTCTCCTACGGCCAGGCCCAGGGCTACCTGCCGTTGCGCCAGCAGCTGCAGCTCAAGCTCTCCGAGCACGAAATCGCGGCGGTCCCGGAGCAGATCGTGACCACCGTCGGCGTCACCCAGGGGCTGGACCTGGTCGCCCAGCATTTCGTGAGGCCCGGCGACACCATCCTGGTCGACGACCCGGGCTGGTTCCTGATGTACGGACGCTTCTCGCTGATGGGGGCGCGGGTGATCGGCGTGCCGCGTCTGGCCGACGGCCCCGATATCGATCGGCTGCGCGAGCTGGCCGCGCATCATCGCCCCAAGCTCTTCGTGCTGAGCTCGGTGCTGCACAACCCCACCAGCACCTCGATCGGCGCCGCCAAGGCCTTCCAGGTCCTGCGGCTGGCCGAGGAGTTCGACTTCCAGGTGGTGGAGGACGACGTCTACTGCGACCTCCATCCCGGCCCCGCGGTCCAGCCCTGCACGCGGCTCGCGTCGCTCGACCGCCTCGAGCGGGTGATCTACCTCGGGGGCTTCTCCAAGACCCTGGCCGCCAGCCTGCGGGTCGGCTTCATCGCCTGCGCCGCGCCGCTCGCCCGCGCGCTGACCGACCTCAAGATGCTGGTCGGCCTGACCTCGCCGGAGCTCGGCGAGCGGATCGTCTACCGCGTGCTCTCGGAGGGGCACTACCGGCGCCACCTGGAGCGGCTGCGCGGGCGCCTCGCGCAGGCCCGCGAGCCGGTGCTGCGCGAACTCGAGGCGCTCGGCATGCGGCCCTTCGCGAGCCCGCCGGTCGGAATGTTCGTCTGGGCCGACACCGGGCTCGACTCCGGCCCGCTGGCCGAGGCGATGCTCGAGCACGGCTTCCTGATGGCACCGGGCAGCCTGTTCTCACCCGACCAGCGTCAAAGCACCTGGATGCGCTTCAATCTCGCCACGTCGGGCAACCCGAAGATGCTCGCGGCACTCTCCAATACGCTCGATCGGGCGCGGCAGCGCTTGAAACCGGCCGATTCGCCCCGATAATCCCACACTGCCCGGGCTGGCCGAGCCCGGACCCCTTTCCCCGGCGCCGCGCGGTGCGGCGCCATGACTTCGACACTCCGACACGACATGGGCGCAATGAAGGAAACCCTGGGCTTCCAGACCGAGGTCAAGCAGCTGCTGCAGCTGATGATCCACTCGCTCTACAGCAACCGCGAGATCTTCCTGCGCGAGCTGGTCTCCAATGCATCCGATGCCTGCGACAAGCTGCGCTTCGAGGCCATCGACCTGCCCGCGCTCTACGAGGGCGACGGCGAGCTGAAGATCCGCATCGAGTTCGACGCCCAGGCCCGTACGCTGTCCATCACGGACAACGGCATCGGCCTGTCCCGCCAGGAGGCCATCGACAACCTCGGCACGATCGCGCGCTCGGGCACCCGCGAGTTCTTCGCGAGCCTGACCGGCGACAAGGCCCGCGATGCCAACCTGATCGGCCAGTTCGGCGTGGGTTTCTACTCGTCGTTCATCGTCGCCGACCGCGTCGTCGTCGAGTCGCGCCGGGCCGGGCTGCCGGCCGCCGAGGCGATCCGCTGGGAGTCCGACGGCAGCGGTGAGTTCAGCATCGAGCCGATCGAGCGCGCCGAGCGCGGCACCCGCGTGACCCTGCACCTGCGCAGCAAGCGCGCCGACGACGACGAGGCGGCCGACCCCGGCGAGCTGCTGTCGGCCTGGAAGCTGCGCTCGATCGTGCGTCGCTACTCCGACCACATCTCGCTGCCGATCGAGATGTGCAAGCAGGCCGCCGGTGCCGACGAGCAGCCCGACGCCGCGCCCGAGTGGGAGACGGTCAACCAGGCCAGCGCGCTCTGGACCCGGAGCAAGTCCGAGCTCGACGACGACCAGTACCGCGAGTTCTACAAGCACATCACCGGCGACATGGACCCGCCGCTCGCCTGGACCCACAACCGGGTCGAGGGCCGCAGCGAGTACACCCAGCTGCTGTTCGTGCCGGCGCGCGCGCCCTTCGACCTCTGGGACCGCCAGCACCGGCGAGGCATCCGCCTCTACGTGCGCCGCGTGTTCATCATGGACGACGCCGAGCAGCTGATGCCGGTGTACCTGCGCTTCGTGAAGGGCGTGGTCGACTCCGCCGACCTGCCGCTGAACGTGTCGCGCGAGATCCTGCAGGAGAGCCGCGACGTCCGCGCGATCCGAGAGGGCTGCACCAAGCGCGTCCTGTCGATGCTCGAGGACATGGCCGAGAACCGGCCCGAGGACTACCAGAAGTTCTGGGGTGAGTTCGGGCAGGTGCTCAAGGAAGGCATGGGCGAGGACTTCGCCAACCAGGAGCGGCTCGCCAGGCTCGTGCGCTTCGCCTCCACCACCACCGCCACGGGCGAGCAGACCGTGTCGCTCGCGCAGTACGTCGCGCGCATGAAGCCCGGCCAGGACAAGATCTACTACGTGACCGCCGAGAACGAGTCGGCCGCCCGCAGCAGCCCGCACCTGGAGGTGTTCCGGCGCAAGGAGGTCGAGGTGCTGGTGCTCGCAGACCGGGTCGACGAGTGGATGCTGTCCTTCCTGCACGAGTTCGACGGCAAGGCCCTGGTATCGGTGTCGCGCGGCGGGCTCGACCTGGGCGCGCTGCAGGATGCCGAGGAAAAGGCGAAGGTCGAGGAGGTCGCCCGCGACTACGCCGACCTGGTCGGAAAGATCCGCGAGGCGCTCGGCGATCGCGTCAAGGAGGTCCGCGTGACCGACCGGCTGACCGACTCGCCGTCCTGCCTGGTGTCCGACGAGGGTGAGATCAGCGGCACGCTGCAGCGCATGCTCAAGCAGGCCGGCCAGCAGGCGCCGGAGCGCCGCCCCATCCTCGAGATCAACCCCGACCACCCGCTGGTGGCGCGCATGAAGGCCGGCACGGACGACACCGCCGGCTGGTCGCGCCTGCTGTACGACCAGGCCCTGCTCGCCGAGGGCGGGCACCTCGAGGATCCGGCCGGCTTCGTGAAGCGCCTGAACGACATGCTGCTCGCGATGTCCCTGCGGTGAGCGCGGCCCTGGCCGATGCGCCGGTCCTCGCCGGGCTGGCGCCGGTGGTGGGGCGCGCGCCGCGCCTGCTGATCCTCGGCAGCTTCCCCGGCGAGGCTTCGCTCGCCCAGGCGCGCTACTACGCGCATCCGCGCAACCAGTTCTGGCCGATCCTGGGGGCGCTGCTCGACGAACCGCTGGCCGGGCTCGACTACGCGCTGCGGCTCGAGCGGCTGCAGGCGCGGCGGATCGCGCTGTGGGACGTGCTGGGCGCCTGCCGACGCGCCGGCAGCCTGGACGCCTCGATCCGCGATGCGCGCGGCAACGACTTCGACGCGCTGCTGGCCGGCGCGCCGCAGATCGGCGCGGTGGCCTTCAACGGCGCGACCGCTGCGAAGGCCGAGCCTGCCTTCGCCGCGCGCGGGCTCGCCACCTACCGCTTGCCCTCGACCAGCCCGGCGCACGCAGGCCTGGGGTTCGAGGCCAAGCTCGCATGCTGGCGCGTGCTGCGCCACGACGGCTGGATCGGCGGGTGAGCCGGGCCCGCCCCACGGACGATGCCGCGCCCGCCGGTACCGCGCCCCGGCCACGCCGGCATCGGCGCGCGAGCGGCGCCCCGCGGCACGCCGCGGACCCGCCGATCGAGCTGTCCGAGCAGGACGGCGTGCGCTACCTGCACTTCGGCACCCGCTGGATCCAGGGCGCGATGCGCCTGCGCAAGCCCTTCGACCTGGAGCTCGACTACGTCCGGCACATGATGGCCTGGCTGCTCTTCATGGAGCCGCCAGAGCGCGCGCTGCAGCTTGGGCTGGGCGCGGCCGCCCTCACCAAGTGGTGCTGGGACCGGCTGCCCGCCACCGAGGTGACCGCCGTCGAGTCGAGCGGCGCCGTGATCGCCGCCGCGCGCCGCTGCTTCGCGCTGCCCGAGGACGACGCGCGGCTCGCGGTCGTCCATGCCGACGCCGGCGCGTACGTCGCCGACCCGCGCAACCGCGGCCGCTTCGGCGTCGTGCAGGTCGACCTCTACGACCGCGACGCCCGCGGACCGGTGCTCGACTCGGTGGCCTTCTACCGCGACTGCCGGCGCCTCATCGCCGAGCCCGGCATGCTGGTGGTGAACCTGTTCGGCAGCGACCACGCGTCCTTCGAGCTCAACCGCCGGCGGATCGCCGAGGTCTTCGCCGACCGCATGCTGGTGCTGCCGCCGGTGGAGGCGGGCAACCTGGTGGTGCTGGCCTTCGCCGGGCCACCGCTGGCCATCGACGCGGCGATGCTGTTCGAGCGGGCCGCCGAGGTCGAGCGGCGCTGGAAGCTGCCCGCCCGCGGCTGGGCGAAGGCGCTGCGCGGGCAGGTCGCCGGCTGAGGCCTCGGCGCAGGCGCGACTGCCCGCCGGGCTTTTGCCCCGCCCGATCGACCGTCCATCCGGCATCGGGGCGTGCCCGCCGGAGCCGGTGCTACCGTCCCGCGGGATGAACCAGCTCCGCGTCGACCCCAACAAGACCACACCTGTCGCCGCCCGGCCCGGCCGCCCGATCGCGCCAGCCGAGGTCTGCGCAAGCGGCGACGGTGCTGCGGTCCGCGACGCGCCGACAGCCGGCGTGCGCACGATCGGCGTGCGCGGCCGACGCCTGGGCGTCGACGAGCTGCTCGCCGCGCTGGTCGAGGACGGGATGCTCGACGCCGCGCAGGCCCGCACCGAGACCGACTACTCGCGACTGTCGCAGGCCCGGCGCCATGCGCTGGTGGCGATCGCCGACCGCAAGCTCACCAGCGCGGCGCCACCGCAGCGCCTGCTCGACCTCGAGACCCTGACCGCCTGGCTCGCCGCGCGCTTCGGGCTGGAGCATGTGCACGTCGACCCCCTGAAGGTCGACTTTTCGCGGGTCACCGAGGTGATGTCGAGCAGCTACGCCGCCCGCTTCGACATCCTGCCCCTCGAGGTGCGCTCGGGCGAGGTGGTGGTGGCGACCTGCGAGCCGATGCTCGACGAGTGGGTCGACGAGCTGTCGCAGCTGCTGCGCAAGAAGATCGTGCGCGTCGTCGCCAGTCCGACCGACATCGCGCGCTACGTGGTCGAGTTCTTCAGCCTCGCCCGCTCGGTGCGCGGCGCCCAGCGCAGCGGCGCCGGCAACGGGCACAGCAGCAGCTTCGAGCAGCTGGTGGAGCTCGGACGCAGCGGGCGCAACGTCGACGCCAACGACCAGCACGTGGTCACCATCGTCGACTGGCTGTGGCAGTACGCGTTCGAGCAGCGCGCAAGCGACATCCACCTCGAACCTCGGCGCGAGCTGGGCGTGGTGCGCTTTCGGATCGACGGCGTGCTGCACAACGTCTACCAGGTGCCCCCGGCCGTGCTGTCGGCGATGACCAGCCGCATCAAGCTGCTCGGGCGCATGGACGTGGTCGAGAAGCGCCGCCCCCTGGACGGCCGCATCAAGACCCGCACCGCCGACGGCCGCGAGATCGAGCTGCGCCTGTCGACCATGCCCACGGTGTTCGGCGAGAAGATGGTGATGCGGATCTTCGACCCCGAGGTGCTGCAGCGCGGCTTCGCCGACCTCGGCTTCTCGGGCGAGGACCTCGAGCGCTGGAACGACATGACCCGCCGGCCCAACGGCATCGTGCTGGTCACCGGGCCGACCGGCTCGGGCAAGACCACCACCCTGTACTCGACGCTGCGCCAGCTCGCCACCGAGGAGGTCAACGTCTGCACGGTCGAGGACCCGATCGAGATGGTGGAGCCGGCCTTCAACCAGATGCAGGTCAACAACGGCATCGAGCTGGGCTTCGCCGACGGCATCCGGGCGCTGATGCGCCAGGACCCGGACATCATCATGGTGGGCGAGATCCGCGACCTCGCCACCGCGGAGATGGCGATCCAGGCGGCGCTCACCGGCCACCTCGTCCTCTCGACCCTGCACACCAACGACTCGGCGAGCGCGATCACGCGCCTGCTCCACCTCGGGGTGCCGTCCTTCCTCCTCAACGCCACCCTGATCGGCGTGATGGCGCAGCGGCTGGTGCGCACCCTGTGTCCGCACTGCAAGGCGCCTCACGACACGCTGCCCGAGGCGCAATGGGAGGCGCTGATCCGCCCTTATCGCGCCCGCCGGCCGGCGACCGCGTGGCGCGCCGTGGGCTGCCTCGAATGCCGCAACACCGGCTATCGCGGCCGCGCCGGCCTCTACGAGATCCTGTCGATGACCGAGGATATCCGCGCGCTGGTCGACGAGCGGCCGGACCTCGGACGGATGCGCACGCGTGCGATGCGCGACGGCATGAAGCCGCTGCGGCTCTCCGGCGCGATGAAGGTCGCCGCCGGCCAGACCACGATCGAGGAAGTGCTCAGGAACGCGCCGCCCGCCGACTGACGGGTCGGTGACCGCCACGCCCGTCGCTCACCGCGTTTCCCGCGTGCACGGTCTGTTACGCTCTGCTGCCGCGGCCCGCCCTGCCCGACGATCCCGATGGCCGACCGACCCCCCGCTTCACGCCCCGCCGGTGCCGGCCTGTCCGGCCTGACGCTGCTGCTGCCCTGGCTGCGGCCCTACCTCGGCCGCACCCTGCTCGCCACGCTGTTCCTGCTCGCCGCGGCGGGCGCGACCCTGGTCGTGCCGACCCTGCTCAAGGGCGTGATCGACGCCGGCTTCGGCGGCGACCCGGTCGCGCGCCAGGCCGAGATCGGCCGCAGCTTCCTGCTGCTGTTCGGGGCCGCACTGCTGCTCGCGGTGTTCTCGGCGCTGCGCTACTACATGGTCACCTGGCTCGGCGAGCGCCTGACCACCGACGTGCGCAACGCGGTCTACGCCCGTGTGCTGACGCAGAGCCCCGTGTTCTTCGAGACCACCCAGACCGGCGAGGTGCTGTCACGCCTGTCGGCCGACACCACGCTCGTGCAGACCGTCGTCGGCTCGAGCTTCTCGATGGGCCTGCGCAATGCCGTGCTCTTCGTCGGCAGCCTCGCCATGCTGGTCATCACCGTACCCAGGCTCGCGGTCACGGTGATCGCGCTGCTCGCCTTCGTCGTCGTGCCCACCATCTGGATCGGCCGGCGCGTGCGCAAGCTGTCGCGAGCGAGCCAGGACAGGCTCGCCGACTCCAGCGCCATCGCCGCCGAGGTGCTCAACGCGATCCCGGTGGTGCAGAGCTACGGCCAGCAGACCCGCGAGACGGCGCGCTTCACGCAGGCCTCCGAGGCCACCTTCGAGACCTCCATCCGTCGGACCCGCGCCCGCGCGTGGCTCACCGTGTTCATCATCGCCTCGGCCTTCGGCTCGTCGATCTTCGGGCTGTACAGCGGCACGCTCGCGGTGCTGCGCGGCGAGATGAGCGCCGGCGAGCTCGGCCAGACGCTGATCTACTTCGCGATGGTCGCCTCCAGCGCCGCGGTGCTGGCCGAGGTGTGGGGCGACCTGCTGCGCGCGGCCGGCGCCTCGGAGCGGCTCGACGAGCTGCTGCGGGCACAGCCTGCGATCCGCACGCCCGACAGGCCGTCGCCCACCCCGGCGGGCTCGGGCTTGGGCGCCGCCATCGAGTTCGAGGCGCTGCAGTTCGCCTACCCCTCGCGCCTGGACCGCCCCGCGCTGCGTGACTTCAGCCTCAAGATCGAAGCCGGCCGCACGGTCGCGCTGGTGGGCCCGAGCGGCGCCGGCAAGAGCACCGTGCTGCAGCTGCTGCTGCGCTTCTATGACCGCAGCGGCGGCGTGCTGCGGGTCGACGGTCTCGAGATCGATCGCTGGGACCTCGGCGCGCTGCGCGAGCGCATCGCGCTGGTGCCCCAGGACGCGGTCATCTTCTCGGCCGACGCGATGGAGAACATCCGCTACGGCCGCCCGTCCGCCACCGAGGACGAGGTGCTCGCCGCGGCGCGGGCCGCGCAGGCCGACGGCTTCCTGAGCCAGCTGCCGCAGGGCTACCGGACCTTCCTCGGCGAGCGCGGGCTGCGGCTGTCGGGCGGCCAGCGCCAGCGCATCGCGATCGCCCGCGCGATCCTGAAGGACGCCCCGCTGCTGCTGCTCGACGAGGCCACGAGCGCGCTCGACACCGAGAGCGAGCGGCTGGTGCAGCAGGCCCTGGAGACCGCGATGCGGGGCCGCAGCACCATCGTCGTCGCGCACCGCTTGTCCACCGTCCAGCGCGCGGACCTGATCGTCGTGATGGACCAAGGGCGGATCGTGGAGCAGGGCAGGCATGCCGAGCTGATCGAGCGCGGCGGACTGTACGCGAGGCTGGCGGGGCTGCAGTTCCAGGCGGGGCGCTGAGCGCGCCGCCGTGGCCGGCCCCGCGCCGGTGATTACTTGGAGAGCTCGCGCATGGCCTTCTCGAGGCCGCTGAGCGTCACTGGGTACATCCGGTTGGACAGCACCTGCTTGATCACCGAGATCGACTGGCGGTACTCCCAGACGCCCTCGGGCTCGGGGTTGAGCCATGCGAACTTCGGGAAGCGCTCGGCGAGGCGCTGCAGCCAGACCGCACCCGCTTCCTCGTTGTTGTACTCGACCGAGCCGCCGGGCTGGAGGATCTCGTAGGGGCTCATCGTCGCGTCGCCCACGAAGATCAGCCGGTAGTCCGAGTTGTACTTGCGCAGCAGGTCGTAGGTCATCATCCGCTCGCCGTGGCGGCGGCGGTTGTTCTTCCAGACGAAGTCGTAGACGCAGTTGTGGAAGTAGTAGAACTCGAGGTGCTTGAACTCGGTCTTGGCTGCCGAGAACAGCTCCTCGGTCCGCTTGATGTGGTCGTCCATCGTGCCGCCGACGTCCAGCAGCATCAGCACCTTGATGGTGTTGTGCCGCTCGGCGCGCATCTTGATGTCCAGCCAGCCCGCGTTGCGGGCGGTGGAGGCGATGGTGTCGTCGAGGTCGAGCTCCTCCTCGGCGCCTTCGCGGGCGAACTTGCGCAGCCGGCGCAGCGCCACCTTGATGTTGCGCGTGCCGATCTCGACCTGGTCGTCATAGTCCCGGTAGGCGCGTTGCTCCCAGACCTTGACCGCCGTCCGGTTGCCCGCCGACGGTCCGCCCACGCGCACGCCCTCGGGGTTGAAACCGCCGTTGCCGAAGGGCGAGGTGCCGTTAGTGCCGATCCACTTGCTGCCGCCCTCGTGGCGCTCCTTCTGCTCCTCCAGCAGCTGCTTGAGCCGCTCGAGCAGCTTGTCCAGCCCGCCCATGGCCTCGATCTGCGCCTTCTCCTCGGCGGTGAACTCGCGCTGCAGCTGGCGCTTGAGCCACTCGAGCGGCACGTCGAGGTCGATGCCGGGGACGTTCTGGATACCCTTGAAGTAGGACCCGAACGCGCGATCGAACTTGTCGAAGTTGCGCTCGTCCTTGACCAGCGTCGCGCGTGACAGCACATAGAAGTCGTCGACCGACGAGCCGATCACGTGCAGGCGCAGCGCTTCGAGCAGCGTCAGGTATTCCTTGACCGACACGGGCAGCTTCGCCTGGCGCAGGTGGAGGAAGAAGTCGATCAGCATGGGGCCTCCTGGAGGGAGCGCGGGGCCGCGCTCAGGGCGCGGTCAGCCGGGCCTGGCGAAACTCGAGGTGCCGCCGGGCTGCCGGCCACTCATTGTCGATGATCGAGAAAACCACCGTGTCGCGCAAGCTGCCGTCCGGGAGCCTCTGATGGTTGCGAAGAACGCCGTCTTGCTTGGCGCCGAGCCGGGCGATGGCCTCGCGCGAGCGGTGGTTGAACCAGTGGGTGCGGAACTCGACCGCAATGCAGCCGAGTGCCTCGAACGCGTGCCCGAGCAGCAGTCGCTTGCACTCGGTGTTCAGTGCGGTGCGCTGCACCGACGCCGCGTACCAGGTCGTACCGATCTCGAGCCGGCGCTGGACAGGCTCGACGTTCATGTAGCGGGTGGAGCCGACGATCCGCCCGTCGCGCCTGCGGCGCACCGCGAAGGCCAGTGCCGTGCCGGCCGTCTGCGCTGCGAGCGCGGCGGCGATCCAGCCGTCCACCGCGTGCGCCGCGGGCACCGTCGTGAACCAGAGCTCGTCGAGCGCGCCGTCGGCGACCGCTTCGCGCAGGCCTTCGGCATGCGCGATGGCGAGCGGCTCGAGGCGCACGTGCTCGCCCTCCAGCACGACCGCGCGGGGGGGCCAGGGCAGGATGGGGCGGGCGGGGGCGTTCATGGCGGTCCGGCCAGCGGGTCGTTGCTCACGTGCCGCGCGCCGAGAGCGCCAGGCCGACCACGCCGCACACGATCAGCGCGATGCTGCCGGTGCGCAGCGCGGTGACCGGCTCCTGGAAGTAGGTCATCCCGATGATCGCCACCAGCGCGGTGCCCATGCCCGACCAGATCGCGTAGGTCACGGACAGGTCGAGGCGCTTGAGTGCCATCGCGTTGCAGGCGAAGGCGACCGCGTAGAACGCGAACATCATCACCGTCGGCCCGAGCCGGGACAGGCCGTTGGACAGCTTCATCGAGGTGCTGCCGGCGACCTCGAACACGATCGCGGCGCCAAGGAAGTACCAATGCATCGGTGCGCGGTCCGCGGCGGTCAGCGGTTGTGCCGGGCCATGAAGATCAGCCGCTCGAAGAGGTGCACGTCCTGCTCGTTCTTCAGGAGCGCGCCGTGCAGCGGCGGAATCGAGGTCTTGCCGTCCTTGGCCTGCAGCGCCTCGGCCGGGATGTCCTCGGCCACCAGCAGCTTGAGCCAGTCGAGCAGCTCCGAGGTGGACGGCTTCTTCTTGATGCCGGGCAGCTCGCGGATCTGGAAGAAGCTCTCCATCGCTTCCTTGAGCAGCTGCTTCTTGATGCCCGGGTAGTGGACGTCGACGATCTTCTGCATCGTCTCCTTGTCCGGGAACTTGATGTAGTGGAAGAAACAGCGGCGCAGGAACGCGTCGGGCAGCTCCTTCTCGTTGTTGGAGGTGATCATCAGCACCGGGCGGTGCTTCGCCTTGATCAGCTGGCGCGTCTCGTAGACATAGAACTCCATCCGGTCGAGTTCGCGCAGCAGGTCGTTGGGGAACTCGATGTCGGCCTTGTCGATCTCGTCGATCAGCAGCACGACCGGGCGGTCGGCCTCGAAGGCCTGCCACAGCACGCCCTTGACGATGTAGTTGTGGATGTCCTTGACCTTGGCGTCACCGAGCTGGGAGTCGCGCAGCCGCGAGACCGCGTCGTACTCGTACAGGCCTTGCTGCGCCTTGGTCGTCGACTTGACGTGCCACTGCAGCAGCGGCATGCCCAGGCCGGCTGCGACCTCCTCGGCGAGCATCGTCTTGCCGGTGCCGGGCTCGCCCTTGATGAGCAGGGGTCGCTGCAGCGTGATGGCCGCATTGACGGCGAGTTTGAGGTCGTCGGTCGCGACGTAGGAGGAGGTGCCTTCGAATCGCATGAATGGAGTCCGCCAGGGGTGTGGACGCCGGTTCCGCGGCGTGCGGAGCCGTCAGTCGGACGAGCGTCCGACCCGCGCGAGTATACGGAAAAGCGCCCGGTCGGGTAGAATACGGAGTTTGTTCCGGCGCTGTCTGCAGGCCGGATTCCGTTCAAATCCTCGAAGCCTGCGCGCACCATCCATGACCAGAAGAAGCTCCCCCGATCGGCTCAACGCGACTGCGCGGACCCTGCTGTTCGCAGCCCTCACGGCGGGTAGCTTCTGGAGCGCCGCGGCCGGCGCCCAGGGCACCGAGATCAAGGGCAATGCTGACGCGGGCCGTGCCAAGGCGTCCACCTGCGTCGGCTGTCACGAGATCCCCGGCTACAAGGCGTCGTTCCCGACCGTCTACTCGGTGCCGATGATCACCAACCAGTCCGCCCGGTACATCGAGGCATCTCTGCAGGCCTACCGCAAGGGTGACCGCAGCCATCCCACGATGCGCGCCATCGCAGGCTCCCTGTCCGATCAGGACATGGCCGACCTCGCCGCCCTGTACGGCAGCAAGTGAGGCGCCCCGCGATGCTCCCCGCCACGAAGCCCACCACGATGCACGCCTTCCTTCTTCGCGCCGCCCTTCTCGGCGGCTTGGCCGCCTGCACAGCCACCGGCGCCGCGGCGGCCGACATCGCCGCCGGTAAGGCCAAGGCCGATGCAGTCTGCGCCGCCTGCCACGGCAAGGACGGCAACACGCCCATCGACCCCTCCTACCCGAAGCTCGCCGGCCAGCACCGCGACTTCCTCGAGCACACGCTGCGCGGCTACCAGACTGGCTCGCGCAAGAACGCGATCATGGCCGGCCAGGCGCAGGCGCTGTCGCGCGCCGAGATCGAGAATCTCTCTGCCTACTACGCGAGCCTGCCGGGCTCGCTGCGCGTCAAGCGCTGAGCGCTGCGCCCGGGCAGGCACGCGGCGCCGCATGGTGCCGCGGGAGAGGATGCCGCGCCATGCCCTTGCAGGCTTGCGCACGAGATACCCCACGGGGTTTCCTGCGCTCTGCGGACCCGGTTCGTTGCGCGCCGCCGGCGCGGGCTCCGGAGCATCCCGCCGCCCCGACCGACCCGCAGCCGGGAGGACCCGCAGGCCGATCTAGATCTGCTGCGGGAACTTCCGCAGGTTCATCCCGAACACGAACTTCAGGACGCCGGTCACGATCGCCCAGCCCGCAATCAGCGCCACGATCGACAGGCCACCCACCTGGGGCCTGAACAGGACCAGCAGGCCGAACAGCACCGACAGCGCACCGGTCACGTAGAGCATCCATTCGCGCGTGGTGACCTGCCGCACGCGATAGCCGAGCATCACGATCAGGACGCCCACCACGATCGCCTGGAATGCCACCACGAACACGAAGGCGACGATGCTGACAGGCGGATTGAAGAGGGCGTAGCCGGCCACCAGGGTGCCCAGGGCGCCCATCAGCGCCATCAGCACCCAGCCGTCCTTGTCGCGGTTCTGCAGCGCGCCGTAGAGCGCCGAGATGCCATCGACGAGCACCGAGGCCGCAAAGTAGGTGGCCAGCACGAACAGCGCGATGCCCGGTGCTATCAGTGCCATCACGCCGAATGCAAGCGAGGCGATACCGCCGAACGCGAAGACCCACCAGGTCCGGCGGACCAGGGTGCGTGCGTCGGCGGCGGGGGTGGCGGGGGTGCCGGGAAGGGCGTCGGAAGCAGCCATCGGTGTGCTCCAGTGGCCGCTCGGCGGCCGACGAGTCTGACACGGTTGGACGACGGGATACGGCTGGACCCGGGGATCCGGCGGGTCCTTCAACTCTAGCTGCTTCTGCGCCGTCGCGCCATCGCCGGCCCGCGATGCGTTGCGATCGAGACGCCGCGGCGCCTACCGGAAGCTGCCCTTGGCCGCCTGGTCGCCATAGGAGGTGATCGGTGTGCCGCGATAGAGGATCTTCGCGCTGCGCTCGGCCAGGTCCTTGTGCAGCGCGACCAGATCCGGCTGCATGTCCCGCTGCGGGACCGGTTCGTGCTCGAAGCTCATCACGCGGTCGGTGCCCCGCACAAGGGTCGCCGCGTCGGTACCGTGCAACTGGCGCACAGAGGTCGGGATGTAGCGGATCGCGTAGCCGATGCGACGGTCGCCCGACGGATTGGGCGGCGAGCCGTGGACCAGCCGCACGTGGTGCAGGGACATCTCGCCCGGGCGCAGGTCGAGCCGCACCGCCCGCGCGGTGTCGACGTCGACGGCGACTTCCTGGCCGCGCGTCAGCAGGTTGTTGTCGTCGAAGGTGTCGCGGTGCTCGACCTGGTCCATCAGGTGGGTGCCCGGGATCACCGCCATCGCGCCGTTGGACGCGTTGCTGGGCGTGAGCGCGATCCACGCTGTGACGACGTCGGGCGACGACAGACCCCAGTAGGTGGAGTCCTGGTGCCAGGACACGAAGGCCGGCGTGCTCGCTTCCTTGATGAAGAAGTTCGTGTTCCAGCAGAGCAGGTCGGGCCCGTACAGGTCCTCGATCGCATCGACGATGGCCTCGCGGTGCACGATGTCCGACAGGAAGGTGAACAGCAGGTGCGACTTGTGCCGCAGGTTGCCGCGCAGCGGCCCGCCGGTGGCGCGCTCGTAGGCCTCGATGCGCTCGCGGACCTCGTGGGCCGCGTCCTCGCTCATGACCCGCACGGGGCTGACGTAGCCCTCGCGGGCAAACTGCTCGACCTGCGATTGCGACAGTCGTTTCGGCATGGTGCCTCCTTCCCAGTCTTGCTGGATGACGCTCATTTGCCCATCGTGGCGGGCAGCCACAAGGCGATCTGCGGGAACGTGATCACCAGCCCCAGCGCGAGCACCTGCAGGCCGAGGTAGGGCCAGATCGACCTGAAGATGTCCGACAGGGTGATGCCCGGCGGTGCGACGCCCTTCAGGTAGAAGGCCGCCGGGCCGAAGGGCGGCGAGATGTAGGAGATCTGCATGTTCATGCAGAACAGCACGCCCAGCCACACCGGGTCGAAGCCCAGCTTGATCGCCACCGGCACGAAGATGGGGGCGGTCAGCAGCAGGATGCCGATCCAGTCGATGAAGCACCCGAGCACGATCCAGACCGCCTGGATCAGCAGCAGCACCCCGATCGGGCCGAGCGGGAACGCGACCAGCAGCGACTGGATCATGGTGGTCCCGCCGGCCAGCGTGTAGACGCCGATCAGCGCCGAGGACCCGAAGAACAGCCAGTACAGCATGGCCGTCGTCTTGGTCGTCTCGGTGACGGCTTCGCGTACCGCCGTCCAGGTCAGGCGCCGCTTGGCGAGCGCGGCGAGCGCGGCGCCCGCGACACCGACGCCGCCGGCCTCGGTGGGAGTCGCCCAGCCCAGGTACAGCGAGCCCAGCACAGCGAACACGACGAACGAGGGCAGCACGAGCTTGCCCAGCAGCGCGAGCTTCTGCGACAGCGGCAGGGCGGCTTCGGTCGACAGGTCGAGTGGCGCCTGCGTCGGGTCGAGCTTGGCGCGGATGATGATGTAGGCGATGTAGAGCGCCGCCAGCAGCAGCCCCGGCATGATGCCGGCGATGTAGAGCTGGCCGATCGAGACGCCCGCCGTGAGACCGTACAGGATGAACACGACCGAGGGCGGGATCAGCGTGGACAGCCCGCCGCCGGCGCAGATGCAGCCGAGCGCGAGGTCCTTCTTGTAGCCGCGCGCGAGCATCGCCGGCAGCGCGACGATGCCGATCGTCACCACTTCCGCGCCCAGCACGCCCACCATCGCGGCCATCAGCGTGCTGGTGATGATCACGGCGACCGCGAGCCCGCCGGGCAGGCGACCCGCCCACGCGGTGACCGCGCTGAAGATGTCCTCGGCGATGCCCGAGCGCTCGAGCAGGCAGGCCATGAACACGAACAGCGGCACCGACACCAGCACGTTGTTGCCGAGCAGCGTGAAGATCCGGCTCACGACCAGGGTGAGGCCTGGCACGCCGAACAGCGCGATGCCCGAGATCACCGCGATGGCGCCGGCCGAGAAGGCGAGCGGCAGGCCGATCACCAGCAGGCCGACGAAGCTGCCGGCCATCAGGATGGAGATCCACTCGATGCTCACGGCGACCCCGGTTCCGCAGGCACCAGTCCGATGTCGCGCAGGGTGTTGGCGATCGCCTGCAGCATCAGCAGCAGGCCCGCGATGGGGATGCAGGCCTTGACCGGCCAGATCCTGGGGTTCCAGGGGGTGCCGGTGCCCTCGCCCTGCAGGAACGAAGTCCAGGCGATCTCGCCGCCCACGATCACCAGCGTCAGCGCGTAGCCGAGCACGAAGGGCAGGCCGATCAGGTCTAGCCTGCGGATCGCCTTGGGCGACAGCATGCCGAACAGCATGTCGATCCGCACGTGGCGGCGGTGCAGCAGCGCATAGCCGCCGGCGAGCAGGTAGACGCCCGCCGCACCGTAGACCACGCCCTCGCTGACCCAGATGGATCCGGTCGAGAACGCGGCACGCCAGACCACTTCGTAGAGGATCGCCGCCGACACGAAGACGATCATCGGCCCGAGCAGCCAGCCGACGCCTTCGTTGAGGCGGTCGACGGCGCGGCAGAACGCGAGCAGCGCAGAGGGTCGGGACCCTCCGCGCCCCGGGGCCGCTGCGCTCACGCGATGTTTCCGAGCGCCTTGAGCCAGGCGATCTGGGAGTCGTAGGCGCGCTTGGCGAGCGGCGTCTTCTTGGACCACTCCTCCCAGGTCTTCATGCCGAGTTCGCGGATCTTGCCGATCTCGGCATCGCTCCAGGTTCCGGCCGTGCCGCCCTTGCTGCGGATGTCGGCGACCGCGCGCGTGTCCTCGACCGCGATGCGCTGGATCTGGTCCCAGGTCCATTCGCGCACGCAGCTCGACACGATCGCCTTGAGGTCCGCCGGCAGCGCGTTCCACTTGGCGGCGTTGACCGCGAACTCCTGCGAGGGCATCGAGTGGCCGATGCGAACCGAGTGCTTGGCGACCTCGAAGAACCCCATGCGGAAGTTCATCGACTCGGTCCCCCAGTCGGCGGCGTCCACCACGCCCTTGTCGAGCGCCGAGTACACCTCGCCGCCGGGCACCACCACCACCGACGCACCGAGCTTGGTGATGATCTCGGCGAACATGCCCTGGGGCGTGCGCACCTTCATGCCCTTGATGTCGCCGCCACCGGCCAGCGGCTTCTTGGAGACCAGCGCCTCCAGGCCCCACCAGGACACGCCCACGGGGTAGACGTTGTAGCGCGCGTAGGCCTCGCGCAGCATCTCGAGCCCGCCGCGGTGGTAGTACCAGGCCTCCGCCTGCCAGGGGTGCGTGTAGGCGAAGTTCAGGTCGCCGATCATCGAGAAGCCCGCGTCCTTGCCGGTCCAGTAGACCGGCGCGGTGGAGTGTGCGTCCAGCACGCCCGCCGAGACCGCGTCGAGCGTCTCGAACACGCCGACCACCGAGCCCGCCGCGAACGGCTGGATCTCGAGCCGCCCGCCGGTGGCGGCGCCCACGCGCTTGCAGAAGTCCTCGAAGGCCTTGTAGGTGGTCTCGGCGGCGCTCCACATCGACTGGCAGCGCCAAAGCGTCTTGGTCTGAGCCCTCAGGACTGCGGGGGCTGCGACGATCGTGCCGGCCGCGGCCGAGCCTACGAACGCCCGGCGGGAAATTCCGTTTGCCATCTGTCTCCTCCTGTCGTGCATGGACCGGGATCGGCCTGCATGATGTTCTAGTGATATATCTGAACGGTAACAGCGGCCGCTCGCGTGCGTCAACCGCACGGGAGGTGAATCGGCTCGCGCGCCGCATGCGTGCCAAGTGCCGGGCCGCCGATGGTGCGATGCAGCGGCCCCGCGGCGCGCACGAGGCAGGTCCGGCGCGCGCTCGCTCAGTAGCCCGTGGCGAGCGTCGCCCGCGTGAAGCCCTCGACGTAGTCGAGCACCGCGTCGGCGGCCGCGGCGGCCGCGGCCTCCTCGCCGCCGGCGATCGCGCGCATCACGTCGGCGTGCAGGTCGCAGGCGAGCTTCAGGTCGCGGGCCTTGCGGTGGTGCATCACGTAGAACCGGCGCGACAGGGCATAGAACGGCGCGAGCGCGGTCGCCGCGAAGCGGTTGCGCGTCGCCTGCAGCATGCAGTCCTCGGCCTGGGCGTGCAGCCGCATGAACGCGAGCAGGTCGCCGCGTCGCCCCGCCTCGCGCAGTGCGTCGGACAGCTGCGCGAAGCGGCCGGACTCGGTGTCGTCGCGCCGTCGCGCGGCCCGCGAGGCGACCAGCCGCTCGAGCTCGCGCCGCGTCTCGAGCAGCAGCAGCTGCTGCTCCGCGTTGATCTCGGTGATGCGCACACCGTGGCGCTGCACGATCTGGACCAGGTGTTCGGCCTCGAGGCGCTTGAGCGCCTCGCGCACCGGGGTGCGCCCGAAGCCGGTCAGCGTGGCGAGCTCGCCCTCCGACCACATGCTGCCCGGCTCGAGCTCCAGTGTGACGATCATCTCCTCGAGGCGCATGCGCGCCTGCTCGGCCAACCCGGGCTGGCGGGCGGCCGGGCTGCTGCGCGAGGCGGGGCGGGGGGCTGGGCGGGCGGACATCGGGGCGCGGTGGGCGGATCCGGGTGACTATGCCATGGGCGGGTGCGCGCGGCGGCGCGCGTCCCGGCTAGACGAGCCCCTCGAACGCGATCACCTCGACCGGTTCGCCTTCGGCGACGTCGCCCTGATCGTGGTGCAGCACCACCATCGCGTTGGCCTCGCTCATCGAGCGCAGCACGCCGGAGCCCTGGCTGCCGGTGATGCGCGCCTGCAGCAGGCCGTCGGGGCCGGCCTCCACGATCGCGCGCTGGTACTCGGTGCGGCCGGGCCGCTTGCGCATCCGGTGGGCGCTGCGTACCCGCATCGGCAGCACCGGCCGAGGGCTCGCGCCGGACATCCGGATCAGCGCGTCGCGCACCAGGAAGTGGAAGGTGACCATCACCGCCACCGGATTGCCGGGCAGGCCGAAGTAGCAGGCCGTGCCGATCCGCCCGAACGCCATCGGCCGGCCGGGGCGCATCGCGATCCGCCAGAAGGCCACCTCGCCGAGGCGGTCCACCACCTCGCGCGTGAAGTCGGCCTCGCCGACCGACACGCCGCCCGACGACACGATCGCGTCGGCGTTCAGGCTCGCGGTGCGCATCGCTGCCTCGAGCGCGTCGGGCGTGTCGCGCACGACCCCGAGGTCGACGAGCTCGACGCCGAGGCGCCGCAGCATCCCGAACAGCGTGTAGCGGTTGCTGTCGTAGATGCAGCCGGGATCGAGCGGCTCGCCGATCGAGCGCAACTCGTCGCCGGTCGAGAAGAACGCTACCCGCAGTCGGCGCTGTACCGGCACCTCCGCGAAGCCGAGCGACGCCATCAGGCCGAGGTCCGACGGACGCAGCAGGCGTCCGGCGAGCAGCGCGGGCCGCCCCTCGGCGAGGTCCTCGCCGCGCAGCCTGCGGTTCTGGCCCGCCTGCTGGCCCGCCGGCACGACGATGCGCGGGCCGTCGACCTTCACCACCTCCTGGATCACCACGGTGTCGCAGCCGTCGGGCATCACCGCGCCGGTCATCACCCGAAGGGCCTGCCCCGGGCCGACCGTGCCGACGTGGGCCTTGCCGGCATACGCGGTGCCCACCGGCACGAGCACGGTGTCGCCGTCGGCGGCGAGGTCGGCCGCGCGCACGGCCCAGCCGTCCATCGCCGAGTTGTCGTGCGCGGGCACGTCGATCGGAGAGACCAGGTCACGGGCCAGCACCCGGTCGAGCGACGCGCGGATCGCGACGCGCTCGACGCAGTCGACCGGCACGACGAAGCGCTCGATCGCCTCCTTCGCACGGGCCACCGGCAGGGCGTTCGGGTCGTAGTCGGAGAGGCAGCTGACGATCTCGGCCAGCGAGGGGGATGCGCTCATCACGGTGGATCCGGTGGGGCGGGGCGGGGGGCGGGCGACGGCCTTTGCTCGTGACGCCGCAGGTCGTCGACGGTGTTGATGTTCACGAAGGCCTGCTCGTCCTCGAAGTCGACCTCGACCACGCGCAGCGGCGCGTACCAGGCGTCGATGCGACGGCGGCCGGTTGCTAGGAAGGCCTCCAGGTGATCGAGGAGCGCGCGCTGGGCCAGCGCGAATACCGGGTGCGGCTGCTCGCCGGTGCGCGCGACCGCCACCTGCGCGCCCTGGGCGAGCGCCGCCGAGGCGAGCCGCGCCACCAGGTCCGGGGGCAGGAAGGGCGAGTCGCAGGGCGCGGTCACGATCCAGGGCGTCCGTGCGAAGCACATCGCCGCGTGCAGGCCGGCGAGCGGCCCGGCGAAGCCGCCGATGCGGTCCTCGAACACCGGATGGCCGAAGGCGCGCCAGGCGTCCAGTTCGCGGTTGGCGTTGACGGCGATCAGGCCCACCTGGGGCGCGAGCCGCGCCAGGACGTGCGCCGCCATCGGTCGCCCCCGGAAGGGCTGGAGGCCCTTGTCAAGCCCCTGGCCGTCGGCGCTCATGCGCCGCCCGAGCCCCCCGGCCAGTACCACGCCGGTGATCGCGTCGCGCGGCAGGCGGGCGGGCGCTCCTGGCGGCGACTGGGCCTTGTCCATCGCGGCCGCGCTCACGCCGGGCGAGGCTCGCGCACGAAGCGCTGCGCGCCGGTGAATAGCAGGTAGTGGCGGCCCTGGCAGCGGCCGATCATCGTGATGCCTATCCGCCGGGCGATGTCGTGGCCCATGCCGGTCAGGCCGGAGCGCGACAGCAGCACCGGAATGCCCATCTGCGCGCACTTGATCACCATCTCCGAGGTCAGCCGGCCGGTGGTGTAGAAGATCTTGTCGGCGCCGTGGAGCCCGTCGACCCACATCCGCCCGGCGATCGCGTCCACGGCGTTGTGCCGGCCCACGTCCTCCACGAAGTCGAGGATCCGGGGCGGCTCGCCGTCGGCGGGGTTGCTGCACAGCGCGCAGCCGTGGACCGCGCCGGCGAGCTTGTAGATCGACTCGTGGCGGCGCACTTGCTCCATCACGCCATAGACGGCGGCCTCGGTGACCCGGGTGTCGCCGGGAAGGCTGACCGCATCGAGGCTCTCCATCAGGTCCCCGAACACCGTGCCCTGGCCGCAGCCGGTGGTGACCGTGCGCCGGCCCAGCCGTGCCTCCAGCGCGGCCGACCCGGCATGATCCTGGGCGTCGGTGTCGTCCGTGCGCTCCCACAGCGAGACGCCGCGCTCGGCGAGCGCGCGCGAGGTCACCGCGACCGAGCCGGTGTCCCAGTCGACCTGCACCGCTGCGATGTCCTCGACGCGGGCGACGATGCGCTGGTTGCGCAGCCAGCCGAGCGCGAGGTGTTCGGGCGCGGCGCCCAGCGTCATCAGCGTGACGAGCTCGCGCCTGTCGAGGTACAGCGTCAAGGGATGCTCGCCCGCGATCGGGGTGGGCACGATGCGGCCCTGCTCGTCGATGGCGTCGACGGTCGTCGTGACCGGTCGGGACTCCTGGGAGAGGGTGGGGCGGGCCACGGGAGCGGGCGGGATCAGCCGCCGATGTAGCTCATCTCGATCTTGCGCAGGCCAGCGGTCTCGCTCGAGCGGACCTCGGAGTAGCGGTCGGTGCGCTGCGTCCAGAGATGGGCAATGGCGCCGGCGATCGCGGCGTCGTCGCGGCCGCTGCGCAGCAGGCCCCGGAGGTCGTGGCCGGACGATGCGAACAGGCAGGTGTACAGGCGGCCTTCGGTCGAGAGCCGGGCACGGGAGCAGCCGCTGCAGAACGGTTGCGTGACCGACGAGATGACGCCCACCTCGCCGCTGCCGTCCCGGTAGCGCCAGCGCTCGGCGACCTCGCCGGGGTAGTTGGGGTCGACCGGCTCGAGCGGGTGGTCGGCGTGGATCGCTTCGATGACCTCGCGGCTGGGGACCACGTCGTCCATGCGCCAGCCGTTGGAGGCGCCGACGTCCATGAATTCGATGAAGCGGACGATCCGCCCCGTTCCGCGGAAGTGCCGAGCCATCGGCACGACCTGGGCGTCGTTGACGCCGCGCTTGACCACCATGTTGACCTTAATGGCCTCGAAGCCCGCCTGCGAGGCGGCGTCGATGCCGTGCAGGACATCCGCCACCGGGAAATCGACGTCGTTCATTGCCCGGAAGGTGGCGTCGTCGAGCGCATCCAGGCTGACCGTCACCCGGGTGAGGCCGGCATCGCGCAGCGTGCGCGCCTTGCGGGCGAGCAGCGATCCGTTCGTGGTCAGCGTGATGTCGAGCGGCGCGCCCGAAGCGCAGCGCAGCGGCGCGAGCATGGCCACCAGGCGCTCCAGATCCTTGCGCAGCAGCGGCTCGCCGCCGGTGAGCCGGACCTTCTCGACGCCGTGCTGCACGAAGACACGCACCAGCCGCAGGATCTCCTCGAAGCTCAGCAGCGACGAATGCGGCAGGAACGCGTAGCCCTTGTCGAACACGGACTTGGGCATGCAGTAGGTGCAGCGGAAATTGCAGCGGTCGGTGACCGAGACCCGCAGGTCGTGCAGGCGGCGGTCGCGCGCATCGCGCAGGCGGCCGTCCGGGGCCGCCGGAGCGTCGGGGACGAACGGGAGCGCCGCTTCGTAGCGGTGCTCGGCGATCGGGATGACGAGGCGTTCGGTCATGGCGGGGAACCGCGCCGATTCTATCAGCGCGCCGCCGCCCGGCCGCGCGGGGCGCGACCGGGGGAGGGGCATGCAGTCAGGCGGTCCCGCGGGCAGGGCACCCGCGGGATCGCTATCAGGGTTCGTTGCGCGAGGCCCCGGTCTCGATCTGCACCAGCGGCTCGGCTGCCGGCGCTGCACGCGGCTTGCGCACCCGTGGCGGCCGCGGCGTGAGCACGATCGGCTCGGGTTCGACCGCGGCCGAGGGCGCCGTCTGCACCCACTGCAGGCCGGCCTGCGCGACCACCTCGTCGAGCGTGCCGGCATCGATCGGCTTGGCGGCCGGGACCGGTGCGGTGGGCACGCTCGCGGTCACCGGCGCGGCGGGAGCCCGGACGGGCTCGGGCGCGGGCGCGGGCGCGGCCGCGGCCGCGGCGGGCGCCGGCGCGACCGGCTCGGCGGCGGCCTGCGCCACCACCGGCTCTGCGATGGCCTGCGCCACCACCGGCTCGACCGCCTCGGCCAGCGCCGCGGCGACGGGCTCGGCGAGTGCCGGCACGACGATCGCGGCTGCCACCGCCACGATCGGCTCGGGCATGGCGACCGGCGCCGGCCGCGGCTCACGGACCGGTGCCGGGGCTTGCGCCTCGACCGGCTCGCGATGCTCGGCCTGCGCCTCGCCTCGGTCGAGCTCCCCGGCGGCCTCGAGCTGCTCTGGCTGCGCCTGCGCCTCGGCACGCGGCTGGCGGCGGCGCGGCTGGGCCTCGCCGGCCTCGGCCTGCGCCTGTCCGTCGGCGGCCGTCATCGGGCCGCCTTCCGCGTCCGGCGACGCGGTGTCGGACGCCTCGCCCCCGTCGCCACCGGTCTCGCCGGGCGCACGGTCACGCCCGCGACCGCCGCGACGGCGGCGGCTGCGTCGCCGCGGCTCGCCGTTCTCGCCCAGCTCGGTCGTGCCGTCGGCACTCATCAGCTCGGTCTGGCCCTCGGCCATCACGCCGTCGGTCTCGCCCATGGTCGCGGGCTGCGCGCCGTCGAGCTGCGGACGGCGAGGCTCGCGCGGCTCCCTGGGCTCACGGGGCTCGCCGCGTGCGTCGCGTGGCTCCCTCGGCTCCCTGGGCTCGCGCGGCTCGCGGGTGTCGCGCCCTTCGCGCGGCTCGCGCGGCTCGCGCGGCTCGCGACGTCGGCGCGGCTCGTCCGGCCGGGCCTCGGCGGTCGCGGCGTCGGTGCCCTCGGCCAGCATGGCCTGACCTGCCAGCGTCGGATCCGCCACCGCGCCGTCGGCGGGTGCTGCGGCATCGCGTGCCGGGCGGTCGCCACGGCCACGCTCACCGCGGCCGCGGCGCGGCTCCCGGCCTTCGCCCGCGGCGCCGTCGACCCGCGGCTCGCGGCCGCGCCCGTCCGGACCGCGGTCGCCGCGGCCTTCACCGTTGCGCGGCTCGCGCGGGGGACGATCGCCGCGGGCCTCGCGGCCCTCGCGACCTTCCCGTCCCTCGCGTCCGCGCCCGTCGCGGCTGCCGCCGCGGCGCTGCTCGTCGCGCCCGCGACGGCCGGCTTCGCCGCCACCGCCGGCGTCGCCGCCACCGCCGGGTCGGCTGCCTGCTGCCGCCGGCGCGGCGCCTGCGGCGTCGCCCGCAGCCGAGGCCGCCGGGCGGATCGGCTCGCTGACCGCCGACTCGTTGGCCGCGCGGCGGCGGAACATGCCCAGGATCTTGCCGAAGAAGCCGCCGGTCTCGGGCGGCGCGACGCGCGCCGGGGCGGCCACCCCGGCCGCAGGCACGGCAATGGGTGCCGGTGCCTCGACCGGCTGCGCCACCTCGGGAGCCGGGCGCGCCGCCACGATCGGGGCCGGCTCGTCGGGGGTGATCCCCTTGACGACCGCCTCGCTGCGCGGCTTGACCGCCTCGAACTTGCGTTCGAGGTACTCGCCTTCGTCGCTCGGGCCATCGGCGATGCTGTAGCTCGACCGGTAGGTCGCGAGGCGTTCGTCGTCATGGCGCAGACGCTCGAGCTTGTAGTGCGGCGTCTCGATGTACTTGTTCGGGACCAGGACGATCTCGACCTTGACGCGGGCCTCGAGCTTGGCGATCTCGGCGCGCTTCTCGTTGAGCAGGTAGGTCGCGACCTCGACCGGCACCTGGGCGTGCACCGAGGCGGTGTTCTCCTTCATCGCCTCCTCCTGGATCACGCGCAGCATGTGCAGCGCGGAGGATTCGATGTCGCGGATGACGCCGGTGCCGTTGCAGCGCGGGCAGGTGATGTGCGTGCCCTCGTTGAGCGCCGGTCGCAGGCGCTGGCGCGACAGTTCCATCAGGCCGAAACGCGAGATCTTGCCGGCCTGGACCCGCGCGCGGTCGTAATGGAGCGCATCCTTCACGCGCTGCTCGACCTCCCGCTGGTTCTTGGCGTTCTCCATGTCGATGAAGTCGATGACGATCAGCCCGCCCAGGTCGCGCAGGCGCATCTGGCGGGCGACCTCGTCGGCGGCCTCGCAGTTGGTGCGGAACGCCGTCTCCTCGATGTCGGAGCCGCGGGGGGCGCGGGCCGAGGTCACGTCGATGGCGACCAGCGCCTCGGTGTGGTCGATGACGATCGCGCCGCCCGAGGGCAGCGGCACCAGACGCGAGTACGCGGTCTCGATCTGGTGCTCGATCTGGAAGCGCGTGAACAGCGGCGTGTGGTCACGGTAGCGCTTGACGCGCCCGACCGTGTCCGGCATCACGTGGCCCATGAACTGCCGGGCCTGCTCGTAGATGTCGTCGGTGTCGAACAGGATCTCGCCGATGTCCTGCGTGAAGTAGTCGCGGATCGCGCGGATCACCAGGCTCGACTCCTGGTAGATCAGGAATGCGCCGTTCGAGGAGCCCGCGGCCGACTCGATCGCCGTCCACAGCTGCAGCAGGTAGTTCAGGTCCCACTGGAGCTCTTCCTGGGTGCGGGAGATTCCGGCCGTGCGGGCGATCAGGCTCATGCCCGGGGGCAGCTCGAGCCGGTCCATGATCTCGCGCAGCTCCTGCCGGTCCTCGCCCTCGACGCGGCGCGACACGCCGCCGCCGCGGGGGTTGTTGGGCATCAGGACCAGGTAGCGACCGGCCAGCGAGATGTAGCTGGTCAGGGCCGCGCCCTTGTTGCCGCGCTCTTCCTTGTCGACCTGGACGATGATCTCCTGGCCCTCGGCGATCGCATCCTGGATGCGCGCCTTGGAGACCTCGACGCCCGGCTTGAAGTAGACCTTGGAGATCTCCTTGAACGGCAGGAAGCCGTGCCGATCCTCGCCGTAATTGACGAAGCAGGCCTCGAGGCTGGGCTCGACGCGGGTGACGACGCCTTTGTAGATGTTGCTCTTGCGTGACTCGTGGCCAGCCGACTCGATGTCGATGTCGATCAGCTTCTGGCCATCCACGATCGCGACGCGCAGCTCTTCCGAGTGCGTCGCATTGAACAGCATGCGTTTCATCCAATATCTCCGACTCGCGCATCCGGCGTGGTGCGCGGGGCCAGCGGATCAACGCACGAAAGTCGGCTCAGCGCCTGCGGCGCGACCGGCCAAAACGCATCGGACTCCCGCAACGCGCACGCGGTCCTGCACCCCGAAGGGGCGGATGGCTTGATAAATTCACGTCTTGCGCTGCATGGAGCGGTTGGATGGGCGAGGGGCCTTCAGTCTCGGGGCGCCGACTGGGAGCGCCGGCCGTCAGGGTCGGGCTGGCCTCGATTCGTTTTGTTGGTTTCTTGCGTTTTTCCGCGCGCCGAACCATTCGGCGCCGCGCTTGCATTCGTTCCGTTGCGGCCGTCAGCCTCGCCTGTCACCGGGCGCCGCTACAATGCGGCTCGTGACCAAATGGCGTATGGACGGCTCTACAACGCCGCAAAGTATAGCAAGATGAATGTGTTAGCGGCAAAACTTGACGCAGCCTCTGCGCCCACAGCGCCGCCTCGGCCCGATGTGCGGCAGGTGGTGATCGACGACGCGCATGCGGGGCAGCGGCTGGACAACTTCCTGCTCGGCGAGCTCAAGGGCGTGCCCAAGAGCCACGTCTACCGGATCGTGCGCAGCGGCGAGGTCCGGGTCAACAAGGGTCGCGTGCCGCCCGAGCATCGGTTGGCGCAGGGGGACCTGGTCAGGATCCCGCCGGTCCGCACGGCCGCCCGCGACGCGCCCGACCCGGCCCCGCCGCAGGAGTTCCCGATCCTGTTCGAGGACGATGCGCTGCTGGCGATCGACAAGCCGGCCGGCGTGGCCGTGCATGGCGGCAGCGGGGTCGACTTCGGGGTGATCGAGCGGCTGCGCTCGGCGAGGCCGCAGGCGCGGCTGCTCGAGCTGGTGCACCGGATCGACCGCGAGACATCGGGGGTGCTGCTGATCGCCTGCAAGCGCTCGGCGCTGACCGCGATGCACGCGGCGATGCGCGACGGACGGGTCCGCAAGCGCTATCTCGCGATCGTCGCCGGCGACTGGAGCGGGCCGCCGCGGGCGCTGCGCTTTCCGCTGCACAAGTACGTGACCGACGCCGGCGACCGCCGCGTGGTGGTGCGCGACGGCGGGCAGACAGCCGGCACGCGGGTGCGCGCGCGCGCGCGCCTGACGCATCCCCGGCTCGGGCCGATGACGCTGGTGGAGGCCGACCTCGAGACCGGCCGCACCCACCAGATCCGCGTGCACCTCGCGCATGTCGGCCATCCGCTGCTGGGCGACGAGAAGTACGGCGACTTCGACCTCAACAAGGCTCTCGACAAGCAAGGCCACAAGCGCATGTTCCTGCACGCTTTCCAGGTGTCTTTCCAGCATCCTTCCGGGGTCGGGGACGTACGCCTCGAGGCCCCCCTGCCGCGCGCCTTCGAGCGCCTGATCGAGGCCTGCGATGCGCACGTTTGACCTGGTCGCCTGGGACTGGGACGGCACGGTCATCGATTCGGTGGCGGCGGTGTCGGATGCCATCATCGGCGCCGCCACCGACCTGGGCCTGCCGGTGCCGAGCACCCACCAGGCCCGCTGGGTGATCGGCATGGGCCTGATGGAGGCGATCCACCACGCGGTGCCGGCGATCCGGCGCGAGCAGATGCCGGCGTTCATCGAGCGCTACCGTGTGCACTACCTGCGCCGCGACCCCGATCTGCAGGTGTTCGAGGGCATCCCCGAGCTGCTGCGCGGCCTGGACAGCGCGGGCGTGCTGCTGGCGGTCGCCACCGGCAAGTCGCGGGTCGGCCTGAACCGGGCGCTGGTCCAGACCGGTCTGGGGCCGCGCTTCGTCGCCACCCGCTGCGCGGACGAGGGCGCCCCCAAGCCCGACCCCTGGATGCTGAACGACCTCGCCCAGACCCTCCAGATGGACGCGGCCCGCATCGTGATGATCGGCGATACCGTCCATGACATCGGGATGGCGCATGCCGCCGGTGCGGCGAGCGTGGCCGTCACCTACGGCGCGCACGACCCGCAGGCCCTGCGCGCGTCCGCGCCCGGGGCGATCGTCGACTCCGTGCCGCAGCTGGCCGACTGGCTGGCCCGGGCCTGCGCCGTGCCGCGTGCCCTGCTCGGCGTGCCGGAGGCGGGCCGGTGAGCGCCGAGCCCGGCTGGGCGCGACTCTGCGAGGGTGCCGGCCTCGCCGAGCGCGGCGCGGGCGTGCGCTTCGAGATCGAGCGCCGGGGGGCGGCGATGCCGGCCTTCGTGCTGCGCATCGATGGCCAGCCGAAGGCCTGGCTGAACCAGTGCGCCCACGTTCCGGTCGAACTCGACTGGACGCCCGGGCGCTTCCTCGACGACACCGGCACGGTCATCGTCTGTGCGACGCACGGCGCTGTGTACGATGCGGTCGACGGCCGATGCATCGCCGGCCCGTGCCGGGGCCGCAGCCTGCAGCCGGTGCCGTGCCGCGAAGCGGACGGCTGGATCGAAGTCCAGGCCCATTTAGCCGGAAGGCAACCATGAACGAGCAGGATTCCACCCCGCCCCGTGTCGAACCGTCGCTGGGCAACGCCGCGGCTGCGGCGCCCGGCCCGATCGCGCCGCCGGCCGCTGCCCTGGCCGCGGCCGGCGCACCCGGCTGGGAGCGGGGCCTGCTCGAGAAGCTCCTGATGGGCACCCTCGTCGAGCAGCGCCGTGCGCGGCGTTGGCGGATCTTCTTCCGGCTGTTGGCGCTGCTGTTCCTGCTGCTGTTCCTGGCGGCGTCGCTGGGCTGGCTCCACGCGCCCGACGTGGCGGGCGGCCGGCACACCGCCGTGGTCGAGATCGACGGCGTGCTCGAGTCCGGCGGCGCCGTGGATGCCGACCGGGTGATCGCGTCGTTGCGCAACGCGTTCAAGGACACCGGCACCGCGGGCGTCGTGTTGCGGATCAACAGCCCGGGCGGCAGCCCGGTCCAGGCCGGGCTGATCAGCGACGAGATGCGCCGGCTGCGGGCGGCCCATCCGGACACGCCGCTGGTCGCGGTCGTCGAGGAGGTCTGCGCATCGGGCGGGTACTACCTCGCGGCGACCGCCGACAGGATCTACGTCGACAAGGCGAGCCTGATCGGTTCGATCGGCGTGCTGATGGACGGTTTCGGGTTCACCGGGTCGATGGAAAAGTTGGGCGTCGAGCGGCGGCTGCTCACCGCTGGCGAGAACAAGGGCTTCCTGGATCCGTTCTCGCCGCTCTCCGAGGCGCAGCGCGACCATGCCCGCAAGATGCTCGCGGTCATTCACCAGCAGTTCATCGACACCGTCCGCAAGGGCCGCGGCGACCGGCTCAAGGACAGCCCGGAGCTATTCTCCGGGCTCGTCTGGACCGGCACGACCAGCATCGAGCTGGGGCTGGCCGACGAGCTCGGCTCGTTGCGGTCGGTCGCCCGGGACGTGTTCAAGGCCGAGGACCTGGTCGACTTCACCCGCCACGACAGCATCGCCGAGCGGCTCGCCAAGCGGGTCGGCATGTCGGCCGGGCAGGCCATCGCCCGCGAGTTCGGCATCACCGCGCACGCACCGCGCCTGCGCTGAGGGCCGACGCGCCGCGCCTGGCGCGGCGTCAGTCCGCGAGCAGCAGGAACACCGTCGGCACCTTGTCGAGCACGGGCGGGCGGCGGCGCCAGCCCTCGATCCGGTCGGTCATGAGGCGCTGGCGCGCGCCGCCGAGATCGGCGGCGATGCACAGCCAGGTCGACGGCTGCAGCGTGGCCCCGAGCGCATCGAACATCGCCTGGTTGCGATAGGGCGTCTCGATGAACAGCACCGTCTCCTTGCCGCGCCGAGACCGCTGCTCGAGCTCCAGCAGCCGCTTGCGCCGTGCCTCGGCATCGGTCGGCAGGTAGCCCGCAAACGCGAAGCACTGGCCATTGAGCCCCGAGCCCATCAGCGCGAGCAGCAGGGCGCTGGGGCCCACCACCGGCTCGACCGGGATGCCGGCCCGGTGAGCGGCGAGCACGAGGCGCGCACCCGGGTCCGCCACCCCTGGACAGCCGGCTTCCGACACCAGCGCCGCGTCGCGCCCGGCGCGCAAGGGCGCGAGCATCGGCTCGACCGCGTCGTCCCGGGTGTGCTCGTTGAGTTCCACGATCTCGATCGACTGGATCGGCCGTGTGAGCGGCAGGCGTTTCAGGAAGGCCCGCGCGGTCTTGGCGTTTTCGGCGACCACGTAGTCGATCGAGGCCACGATCGCGATCGCGGCTGCGGGCAGGTCTGCCTCGAGCGGCCGGTCAGCGGCGATCGGGGTCGGCACGCAGTACAGCCGCGCCAGTCCTCGCGCGGCGGGTTCGTCGGGGCGCTCCGGCTGCGTGGCGGGCATCGCGCTCAGGGCAGCCGCAGGCCGGCTTCGCGCAGCATCGCCGACAACCGGATCAGCGGCAGCCCGACCAGCGCCGTGGGGTCGGACCCCTCCTGGACCTCGAGCAGCGTGACGCCCAGGCCCTCGGACTTGGCCGCGCCGGCGCAGTCGTACGGCTGCTCGGCGCGCAGGTAGCGTTCGATCTCGTCGTCGGTCAGCGTGCGGAAGCGCACCCGCGTATCGACGCAGTCGAGCAGCGGTGCGCCGTCCGGCCGCCACAGGCACAGCCCGGTGTGGAAGACCATCGTCCGGCCCGATGCGGCGCGCAGCTGCGCCACCGCACGTTCGTGCGTACCCGGCTTGCCGATGACCCCGACGCCGTCCAGCGAGGCGGTCTGGTCTGACCCGATGACCAGCGCCTGCGGCCGGACGGCCGCTACCGCGCGCGCCTTCTCGAGCGACAGCCGCCGGGCGACGGCCGCGGGCGCCTCGCCGTCGCGGCTCGCCTCGTCGACTCCCGGCGCCACCGTCTCGAAGGGCAGCCGCAGCCTCTGCAGCAGCTCGCGTCGGTAGGCGGAGGTCGAGGCGAGGATCAGGGGAGCAGTCATGGCGGGCGGGTTCGGGCGCCGCGTATGATACGACGCACCGGATGGGCTCGAGCCGGGTGCGGCCGGCGTGCCTGGTCCGGCATCCGGCGGGCCGGAGATCCCCAGCGACACCACCGTCCCCATGACCGTTCCGACCATCGACACCCAGGACTTCTGCCGTCGGGCAGACACTGCCGCGGGCAGCCTGCCGTTGGCAGAGATGCTCCGGCTCGCCGCCATGCTGGTCTCGGAGGAGGGCGCGCTGGCCTGGCGTCTGACCGGTCGCAGCGGCCTGCGTCCGGACGGCAGCCGGCAGTCGTTCCTGCGCCTCGAAGCCGACGGGCGGCTGCTGATGCGCTGCGCGCGCTGCCTGGAGCCGATCACGGTCGCGCTCGAGGTCGCCCGCGACTACCGGATGGTCGCCACCGAGGCCCAAGCCGAGGTCGAGGACGCGGAGGAGGACGATGTCGACGTGCTGGTGTCGTCCCGGCAGTTGCGGCTGGACGAGTTGATCGAGGACGAGGCGATCATGGCCTTGCCCGTGGCGCCGCGCCACGACGCGTGCCGCGCCCCCGCCGTCTCCGAGGGGTCGGCCGATGCTGACGACGGCGTGCCGCCGAACCCGTTCTCGGCGCTCTCTTCGCTGCGCCGGGGCGGGGCGGGCGGCGACGACGGCTCGAGCAAGGCCTGACGCGGCTGCCTGGCGGCGCGCACGTGCCGTTCCGTCTCGACCCGGGATTGTCAAGGTGTTGCAATTGTTTGATATGATTGCAGATTGACCTTTTCCCAGGAGACCAGAAATGGCCGTCCAGCAGAACAAGAAATCGCCGTCCAAGCGCGGCATGCACCGCTCGCACGACTTCATCTCGCCGCCTCCGCTTGGCATCGAACCCAGCACCGGGGAGGCCCACCTGCGCCATCACGTGAGCCCCAACGGGTTCTACCGCGGGCGCAAGGTCATCAAGACCAAGAACGACGAATAAGCCCACGGCGCGGGATGACCGTTCCCGGGCCGCATTGAGCCCGTTGCGCCCGCAGCCCCCTCCGGGGTCATGGGCAGGTTCCGGTAGCCGCCGAGTGCGGCACGGGACTCCCTCTTCCTGCGCCGCCGCGCCCCCGGGCGCGGCCCGACCATGACTGTTCGCATCGCTATCGACTGCATGGGCGGAGACCACGGTCTGCCGGTGACAGTGGCCGCGGCCCTGGCGTTCCTCGACCACACCCCGGACGCCGAGGTGATCCTGGTCGGTCGGGAGGACGAGGTGCTGCAGCATCTGCGCAAGGCTGGCCGCGACCCTGCGTCGTCGGGTGGTGGCGGGTCCCGCATCACCGTGCGGGATGCGTCGGAGGTCGTCGAGATGCACGACCCGGTGGCGCTCGCCCTGCGCGGCAAGCGCGACTCTTCCATGCGGGTCGCGATCGAGCAGGTCCGCGACGGGCGTGCGGACGTATGCGTCAGCGCCGGCAACACCGGTGCGCTGATGGCCATCTCGCGCTTTGTGCTGAAGATGGTCGAGGGGATCGAGCGCCCGGCCATCGCGGCGCCGATGCCGACCCAGTCGGGCGGCCTGACGATCATGCTCGACCTCGGCGCCAACGTCGACTGCGAGCCCGCCCACCTGCTGCAGTTCGCGATCATGGGCGCCGCGCTGTCTTCGGCCCTGGCCGGCAAGGAGCGCCCCTCCATCGGCCTGCTCAACGTGGGCGAGGAGATGATCAAGGGCAACGAGACGGTCAAGCAGGCGGCCGAGCTGCTGCGGGCCAGCAGCCTGAACTTCCATGGCAACGTCGAGGGCGACGACATCTACCGCGGCACCGTCGACGTGATCGTCTGCGACGGTTTCGTGGGCAACGTCGCGCTCAAGGCCTCGGAGGGGCTGGCGCAGATGCTGGCCGGCTTCATCCGCGAGGAGTTCACCCGCGGCCCCCTCGCCAAGGTGGCGGCGATGGTCGCCTACCCGGTCCTCTCCCGCTTCAAGCGCCGCGTCGATCACCGTCGCTACAACGGCGCGAGCCTGGTCGGCCTGCGCGGCATCGTGATCAAGAGCCACGGCTCGTCCGATGCCTACGGCTTCGAGCAGGCGCTGCGCCGCGGTTATGATGCGGCTCGCAACGGCCTGGTGCAACGGATCATCGGCGCCATCCCAACGATCCATCAACCGCAATGACAACGTCCAGCACCGTCCATTCGCGCATCGTCGGCACGGGCAGTGCCCTGCCGGAGCGCTGCGTCGACAACGCGACGCTGGCTGCGGAATTGTCGTTGCGCGGCATCGAGACCTCCGACGAGTGGATCGTCGCCCGCACCGGCATCCGCCAGCGCTACCTGGCCGAGCCCGAGGTGGGCAGCTCGGTGCTCGGCGCGCGCGCTGCTCGCGCCGCGCTGCAGGCGGCCGGGCTCCAGCCCTCCGCCATCGACCTGATCGTCGTCGCCACCTCGACGCCCGACTATGTGTTCCCCAGCACCGCCTGCCTGGTGCAGCGCGAACTCGGGATCGTCGGTTGCCCCGCGTTCGATGTCCAGGCGGTGTGCTCGGGCTTCGTCTACGGTCTGAGCATCGCCGATGCGATGATCCGGGCCGGTTCGGTCCGCAACGCGCTCGTCATCGGCGCCGAGGTGTTCTCGCGGATCCTCGACTGGAACGACCGCGGCACCTGCGTGCTGTTCGGGGACGGGGCGGGCGCGGTCGTGCTGTCGGCGTCCGATCGGCCGGGCATCCTCGCCTCGAAGCTCCACGCTGATGGCCGGCACGAGTCCATCCTGCGCACCGCCGGCAACGTGTCGCGCGGCGCCATCACCGGCCACCCCTTCCTCACGATGGACGGGCAGGCCGTGTTCAAGCTCGCCGTCGGCGTGCTCGACGAGGTCGCCCGCGAGACGGTCGCGGCCGCCGGGCTCACGATCGCCGACATCGACTGGCTGATTCCGCACCAGGCCAACGTGCGCATCCTGCAGGCCACCGGGCGCAAGCTCGGCATCTCGCCCGAGAAGGTCGTCGTGACCGTGGACCGCCATGCCAATACCTCCGCGGCGTCGGTGCCGCTCGCGCTCGACGTCGCGATCCGCGACGGCCGGATCCGCGACGGCCACCACGTGATGCTCGAGGGCGTGGGGGGCGGCTTCACCTGGGGCGCGGTCCTCGTGCGTTTCTGACCTTCCGATCCTCCGCTCCCATGAAGCTCGCATTCCTCTTTCCCGGTCAGGGCTCGCAGGCGGTCGGCATGCTCGATTCCCTGGCATCCGAGCCGGCGGTCGCCGCACTGATCGCGCAGGCCGACGCCGCGCTCGGCGAACCGCTGTCCGCGCTGATCGCGAACGGCCCGGCCGAGGCGCTCGGCCTGACCGTGAACACCCAGCCCGCGATGCTGCTGGCGGGCCTGGCATGCCATCGCGCGTGGCAGGCCGCCGGCGGGCCGGAGCCCGTCGCGGTTGCCGGCCACAGCCTGGGCGAGTACACCGCGCTCACCGCCGCCGGCTGCTTCGAGGTGGACGATGCGCTGCGGCTCGTGCGGTTGCGCGCGCAGGCCATGCAGGACGCGGTGCCCGTGGGCAGCGGCGGCATGGCCGCCCTCCTGGGGCTCGACGACGACCAGGTCCGCGCCGCCTGCCGGCAGGCGACCGAATCGCTCGCCGGTCAGCCGTGCTCGGTGCCCGGGGTCGCCGAGGTCGTCGAGCCGGCCAACTTCAACGCCCCGTCGCAGGTGGTGATCGCCGGCAGCCGGCTCGCCGTCGAGCGGGCCTGCGAGGTGGCCAGGTCGATGGGCGCCAAGCGCGCCCTGTTGCTGCCTGTGTCGGCGCCGTTCCACTCGTCGCTGCTGCGACCGGCGGGCGATCGCCTGGCCCGGGCGCTGCTATCGATCCCGATCGCCGAGCCTCGGGTGCCGCTGGTCAACAATGTCGACGTCGCGGTGCAGACCGACCCGGCAGCGATCGTCGACGCGCTGGTCCGCCAGTCTTTCAGCCCTGTGCGCTGGGTCGAGGTCGTCCGGCGGCTCGAGGCGATGGGCGTGACCCGCGTCGTGGAGTTCGGACCGGGCAAGGTGCTGACCGGTCTCGTCAAGCGCATCGCGCCGGGTCTGCAGGCCACGTCCGTGTCCGATGCGGCGAGCCTGGCGTCCGCCCTGAAGGAGCTTGCATGACCGATGCCGTTCCCGCCGTCCTCGCCGGACGCGTCGCGCTGGTGACCGGCGCATCGCGTGGCATAGGCCGCGCGATCGCCCTCGAACTCGGCCGGCTCGGTGCGACCGTGGTGGGCACCGCCACCACCGAGGCCGGCGCGCAGGGCATCGGCGAGGCGCTGCGCGCCGCGGGCGCCATCGGGCGCGGCGCGGTGCTCACGTCGGCGACGCCGCCGGCTGCGACGCCCTGGTCGACGCGATCGCCAAGGGCGAGGGTCCGCTCGCGATCCTCGTGAACAACGCGGGCATCACGCGCGACAACCTCGCGATGCGCATGAAGGACGACGAATGGTCGTCGGTCATCGACACCAACCTGTCGGCGGTCTTCCGGCTGTCGCGGGCGGTGATGCGCGGCATGATGAAGGCGCGCTGGGGCCGGATCGTCAACGTGACCTCGGTGGTCGGCGCCTCGGGTAACCCCGGGCAGGCCAACTACGCCGCCGCCAAGGCCGGCGTGGCGGGCATGACCCGCGCGCTCGCCCAGGAACTCGGCAGTCGGGGCATCACGGTCAACTGCGTGGCGCCGGGCTTCATCGACACGGACATGACGCGGGCCCTCGAGCCCGCGCAGACCGCCGCGCTGCTGCAGCGCATCCCGCTCGGGCGACTCGGCGATGCCGCCGACGTCGCGGCGGCGGTCGGATTCCTCTGTACGCCGCAGGCGGGCTACGTCACCGGCAGCACCCTTCATGTCAACGGCGGGATGTACATGGCCTGAGCCCGCCGGCAGGCTTAAACCCCCGGTATCTGCCGTCACGGGGGCCGCAGGCGCAAACTGCTACAATTCCGCGCCGGTTTTCAGCCGGGGACAGCCAGGGCGCTTCCCCCGAGCCACTCACAACGAAAGGACACAGGACATGAGCGACATCGAGCAACGGGTCAAGAAAATCGTCGCCGAGCAGCTGGGTGTGAACGAGGCCGAGATCAAGACCGAATCGTCGTTCGTCGACGACCTGGGTGCCGACTCGCTCGACACCGTGGAACTGGTGATGGCCCTGGAAGACGAGTTCGAGACCGAGATTCCCGACGAGGAAGCCGAGAAGATCACGACCGTCCAGCAGGCCATCGACTACGTCAAGTCCCACCCCAAGTCGGCCTGACGACCTGTTTCGTTCCAACCTCCGGAGCCGCATCGGATGAGTCGTCGCAGAGTGGTCGTGACCGGGCTGGGACTCATCAGCCCGGTGGGCAACGACGTCGCCGCCGGTTGGGAGAACCTGCTCGCCGGGCGCAGCGGCATCGGCCGCATCACCCGTTTTGACGCCGCGGCATACAGCTCGCAGATCGCAGGCGAAGTCCGGGGCTTCGACGTGACGCAGTGGATGCCGGCCAAGGAAGCCAGGCACTTCGACACCTTCATCCACTACGGCATCGCCGCGTCCACGCAGGCGGTCCGCGATGCCGGCATCACCGCCGACACCGTGAATCCCGAGCGGGTCGGGGTGATCGTGGGTTCGGGGATCGGCGGCCTCCCGATGATCGAGGACAACCACGCCGAACTGGTCAACCGCGGGCCGCGGCGCGTGTCGCCGTTCTTCGTACCGGGCTCGATCGTCAACATGGTTTCGGGCCAGGTGTCGATCATGCACGGCTTTCAGGGACCCAACTACGCGGTGGTGTCGGCCTGCACGACGGGGCTGCACTCCATCGGCGATGCCGGGCGCCTGATCGAGTACGGCGATGCCGATGTGATGATCGCGGGCGGCGCCGAAGCCACGGTGTCCCCCCTCGGGATCGCTGGCTTCTGCTCCGCACGTGCGATGTCCACCCGCAACGACGACCCCACGACCGCCAGCCGGCCCTGGGACCGCGATCGCGACGGCTTCGTCCTCGGCGAGGGCTCGGGCGTGCTGGTGCTCGAGGAGTACGAGCATGCGCGGCGCCGGGGTGCCCGCATCTACGGCGAGCTTTCCGGATACGGGATGAGCGCCGATGCCCATCACATCACGGCGCCAGATCGGGACGGCCCGCGGCGCGGCATGCTGGCGGCGCTGCGCAACGCCGGCCTGAACGGCGATCAGGTCCAGTACGTGAACGCCCATGGCACCTCGACGCCGCTGGGCGACAAGAACGAGACCGAGGCGATCAAGCTGGCCTTCGGCGACCATGCGCACAAGCTCGTCATCAACTCGACCAAGTCGATGACCGGGCACCTGCTGGGCGCCGCGGGTGGCGTCGAGTCGGTCTTCACCGTCCTGGCCGTCCACAACCAGGTCTCGCCGCCGACGATCAACATCTTCAACCAAGACCCCGAGTGCGATCTCGACTACTGCGCCAACCAGGCGCGTGAGATGCGCATCGACGCGGCGATCTCCAACTCGTTCGGATTCGGCGGGACCAACGGCTCGCTGGTCGTCAAGCGGCTGACCTGAGCGCCGCGTGCGTTCGACCGGGGTCGCCTTCGAGGTCGCGCTGACGCGTTCGCGGCATGCGGCCAGGTTGTCCGCGCTGTCGGCCGCGATCCCGGCCGCGGGGCTCGCGCTGGCCGGGTGGCAGTTGCTGGCCGGTCCGACGCTGGTTGCAGCCGACCCGCCGGCGCTGCGGGCGGTGCTCGCGGCGATGGTCGTCGTGTCGGCGGCAGTGCTCGCGTGTTGGGCGCTGCGGGCCGCCCGCTGCGGCTGTCCGGACGGCGGTGCTCGGAAAGACGCTGCGGCCGAGTCGCCGGGCGGATTCCTGGTGGTCGACGAGCGGGGGGTGGCGAGCCTGCGCCCGCCAGATGGCCAACCGCAGCGGCCCTACCTGCTGCGTACGAGCTGTGCATTGCCCGGCTTGATCCTGCTCGTGCTGGCCCCGGATCCCGGTAATTCCCCGCGAACCCGGCAGTCCTGGGCCACGCTGCGGCTGGGGCGCGATACGATGACCGACGAGCACTGGCGCCGTCTGAATGTGTGGCTGCGCTGGATGGAACGCGGCCGGCACGATCTGCCGGCCTCACGACCGGAACGAACATGAAGACTCTCCTCTCCGCAGCGTTTGCGGCGCTCCTCGCCGCCGGCATCGGCCTGTCGGCCAAGGGCGTCGGCGCGCAGGCCCCCGCCGCGGCTGCGACCCCCGTACGGGAGCTGCCCGACTTCGCCGATCTGGTCGAACGAACCGGTCCTGCTGTGGTCAACATCCGCACGACCGAGCGGGCCCGCGCCAACGCGCCGTCCGCCGGTCCCGGGCCGCAGATGCCCGAGGGCATTGACGAGAACGACCCGTTCTACGAGTTCTTCCGGCGCTTCTTCCCACCGCGCCAGGCGCCGGGCCCGGGTGGGCCGAGCCCGCGCGGGCGAGGTGGCGAGGGCAACGAGGTGCCGCGGGGCGTGGGGTCCGGATTCATCATCTCCGCCGACGGCTACCTGCTGACCAACCATCACGTCGTCGAGGGTGCCGACGAGATCTACGTGACGCTGACCGACAAGCGCGAGCTCAAGGGCAGGCTGATCGGGTCCGACCGCCGCACCGACGTCGCGCTCGTCAAGATCGAAGGCAACGCGCTGCCTGCGCTCAAGATCGGCGATCCAGCCCGGCTGCGCGTCGGCGAATGGGTCGTCGCGATCGGCTCGCCGTTCGGCCTCGAGAACACCGTCACCGCCGGCATCGTGTCGGCCAAAGGCCGGGACACCGGGGATTACCTGCCGTTCATCCAGACCGACGTGGCAGTGAATCCGGGCAACTCCGGGGGGCCCTTGCTCAACATGCGCGGTGAGGTGGTGGGCATCAACTCCCAGATCTACAGCCGCACCGGCGGCTTCATGGGGATCTCGTTCGCGATCCCCATCGACGAGGCGATGCGGGTGGGCGAGCAGCTTCGTACCAGCGGGCGCGTCACCCGCGGCCGGATCGGGGTGGGTATCGCCGAGGTGACCAAGGACGTCGCCGATCCGCTCGGCCTGCCGCGGGCGGGGGGTGCGCTGGTCCGCAACGTCGAGGCCGGCGGCCCGGCGGACAAGGGCGGCCTGGAAGCCGGGGACGTCATCCTCAAGTTCGACAACAAGCCCATCGAACGCTCCACAGACCTGCCTCGGATGGTCGGCAACACCAAGCCGGGCACGAAGGTGCCGCTGACCGTCTGGCGCAAGGGGGCCAGCCGCGACCTCACCATCACGGTCGCCGAGATGCAGCCCGAGCAGGCCGCAGCCAGCCGTGGCGGCGCCCGGCCGCAGCAGGGGCCTGGAGGCGGGCCTGCCGCGCAGAGCAACGCGCTGGGCCTGGTTGTGGCCGACATCCCGGACGAGCGCAAGTCGCAGCTTCGGATCAAGGGCGGCGTGCTGGTCGAGGCCTCGGACGGCGTTGCCGCGCGCGCCGGGCTGCGCCCGGGCGACGTGATCCTGTCGATGAACAACCAGGACGTCACCAACGCGAAGCAGTTCAATGAGGCGGTGGCCAAGCTCGACCGCAGCAAGACGCACATCATGCTGGTGCGGCGCGGCGAAAACGCCCAGTTCCTGACGATCCGTCCCGCCGGGCAGAACGCGCAGTAGCGCGCCCGACCGCCGCCGGGCGCCTCCCGGCGGCGGACATCCCCACGCCGCGGCGTCCAACGCAGGGGCCGGTCGGCCGATCGGCTAGAATGACGGGCTTCGTCCGGGCGGCTTTCCTACCGACCGGTCCGGCTCCCGTCCGGATCGACCCGGGCGTTCAGCGGCGACACTCCCGCCGACCCCCACCGTGCAGAACATCCGCAATTTTTCGATCATCGCCCACATCGACCATGGCAAGTCGACCCTCGCCGATCGGCTGATCCAGCGCTGCGGCGGCCTGTCCGACCGTGAGATGGAGGAGCAGGTGCTCGACTCGATGGACCTCGAGCGCGAGCGCGGCATCACGATCAAGGCGCAGACCGCGTCGCTCGTCTACACGGCGAAGGACGGCACGGTCTACAACCTGAACCTGATCGACACGCCCGGGCACGTCGACTTTTCCTACGAGGTGAGCCGCTCGCTGTCCGCGTGCGAGGGCGCGCTGCTGGTGGTGGATGCCTCTCAGGGCGTCGAGGCGCAGACAGTCGCCAACTGCTACACCGCGATCGAACTGGGCGTCGAGGTGGTCCCGGTGCTCAACAAGATGGACCTGCCGCAGGCCGACCCCGACCAGGCGCGCGCCGAGATCGAGGAGGTCATCGGCATCGACGCGACCGACGCGATACTCGCGAGTGCCAAGACCGGCATGGGCCTGGACGAGATCCTCGACGCGGTCGTCACGCGGATCCCGCCGCCCAAGGGCGACCCGAAGGCGCCGCTGCAGGCACTGGTGATCGACTCCTGGTTCGACAACTACGTCGGCGTCGTGATGCTGGTGAGGGTGGTCAATGGCACCTTGCGCCCCAAGGACAAGATCCGCCTGATGGCCGCCGGTTCCGCCGTGCTGTGCGAGCAGGTGGGCGTGTTCACCCCCAAGTCGACCCAGCGCGATTCGCTGTCGGCGGGGCAGGTGGGCTTCATCATCTCCGGCATCAAGGAGTTGAAGACCGCCAAGGTCGGCGACACCGTGACCCTGGACCGCGCCCCGGCTGCGGCGTCGCTGCCCGGCTTCAAGGAGGTCAAGCCGTCGGTCTTCGCCGGTCTGTACCCGATCGAGGCCAACCAGTACGAAGCCTTGCGCGACGCGCTCGAGAAGCTGCAGCTCAACGACGCGGCGCTGCAGTTCGAGCCCGAGGTGTCGGACGCGCTCGGCTTCGGCTTTCGCTGTGGCTTCCTGGGCCTGCTGCACATGGACATCGTGCAGGAGCGGCTCGAGCGCGAGTACGACATGGACCTCATCACCACGGCGCCCACCGTGGTGTACGAGGTGCTGCTGCGCGACGGTACGGTGCTGCCGATCGAGAATCCGGCCAAGCTGCCGGATCCGGGCCGCATCGAGGAGATCCGCGAGCCCATCGTGTCGGTGACGGTGTTCGTGCCGCAGGAGTACGTCGGCTCGGTCATCACGCTGTGCACCGGCAAGCGCGGCGTGCAGACCAACATGGCCTATCACGGCAAGCAGGTGCACCTGAGCTACGAGCTGCCGATGAACGAGATCGTGCTCGACTTCTTCGACAAGCTGAAGTCGGTATCGCGCGGCTACGCGTCGATGGATTACGAGTTCAAGGAGTATCGGGCGGCCGACGTGGTCAAGCTCGACCTGCTCGTCAACGGCGACAAGGTCGACGCGCTGTCGCTGATCGTCCATCGATCCAACGCGCCATACCGCGGCCGCGAGATCGCCGCCAAGATGCGCGAGCTGATGCCGCGCCAGATGTACGACGTCGCGATCCAGGTCGCGATCGGGGGCAACGTGATCGCGCGCGAGAACGTGAAGGCGCTCCGCAAGAACGTGCTCGCCAAGTGCTACGGCGGCGACATCAGTCGCAAGAAGAAGCTGCTCGAGAAGCAGAAGGCCGGCAAGAAGCGGATGAAGCAGGTCGGCTCGGTCGAGATCCCGCAGGAAGCATTCCTCGCGGTGCTCCAGGTCGACTGACGCCGCCCGACGACGAACGACGCCACTCCGACAACACGACGAACGATGAACTTCGCGCTGGTGCTGTTCCTGCTCCTGGTCTTCACCGGCATCGCCTGGGTGGTCGACAAGATCTGGCTCGCGCCGGCTCGCCGGCGCGCCGGCCGGGAGCGCCAACCCCTGTGGCTCGAGTACACGGCCGGTCTCTTTCCGGTGATTGCAGTGGTGTTCCTGCTGCGCTCCTTCCTGTTCGAGCCGTTCAAGATTCCGTCGGGTTCGATGATCCCCACGCTCCTGGTCGGCGACCTGATCCTGGTGAACAAGTTCACCTACGGGGTGCGCCTGCCGGTGATCCATACCAAGGTCTTGGACGTCGGCCTGCCGGCACGCGGCGACGTGATGGTGTTCCGGTTCCCGAAGGACACCTCGGTCGACTACATCAAGCGGGTGGTCGGGATTCCTGGGGACACCGTCGGCTACGAGAACAACCGCCTCACGATCAACGGCCAGTCCGTCCCGATGCGCGACGCCGGCGAGTTCTACGATGCGGACCGGCTGACATACAACCGGCAATACTCAGAAAGGTTGGGAGAAGTCGAGCATAAGCTGTTGACAGAATTGGGGAAACCGTCTTTCATCTCAGGGGTGGATTCCTTTCCGTTCCGGGATCAGTGCACCTACGGCCGGACCGGCCTGACCTGCAAGGTTCCGGCCGGGCACTACTTCGTGATGGGCGACAACCGAGAGAACAGCCTCGACAGTCGATACTGGGGATTCGTTCCCGAGCGGAACATCGTCGGCAAGGCCTTCTTCATCTGGATGAATTTCGGCGACCTCGGCAGGATTGGACGGTTCCATTGACCCCACGCACCCCGATGCAAGCCATCTCGACCCCCCGACGCTACCGTCGTCCCGCCCGGTCGGGCCAGCGCGGCCTGAGCCTGCTGGGCCTGCTGTTCCTGGGGGTGATCATCGTCTTCGGCGCCCTGATCACCCTCAAGGTCTTCCCGACGGTCACCGAGTTCCTGAGTGTCCGGCAGGCGGTGAACAAGGCGCGCGTCGACGGCACTGACCCCCAGACGATCCGCAACGCCTTCGACCGGGCGGCCGCGGTCGACGACATCACCTCGATCACCGGCAAGGACCTCCAGATCCAGCCCGAGGCAGGCGGTGGCTACGCCGTCTCGTTCGCCTACGAAAAGCGCATCCCGCTGGCTGGTCCGGCAAGCCTGGTGCTCGACTACCGCGGCGAGGCGGTCGCCAAGCGCGGCTCGAAATGACATGGTTCCGCCGCCGACCGCCAGCCCGACCGTGATCCTGCAGGCGCTGCAGGATCGCCTCGGTTACCGGTTCGGTGCCGATGCCCTGCTGCGCCAGGCCCTCACGCACCGCAGCCACGGCGCCACGCACAACGAGCGGCTCGAGTTTCTCGGCGACAGCGTGCTCAACTGCGCGGTTGCATCGCTGCTCTACGACCGCTTCGGCAAGCTCGACGAGGGCGACCTGTCACGCGTGCGGGCCAACCTGGTCAAGCAGCAGACGCTGTTCGAGGTCGCCCAGCGGCTCGAGCTGAGCGGCTGTCTGCTGCTGGGGGAGGGCGAGCAGAAGAGCGGGGGCTTCCGCCGCCCGTCGATCCTCGCCGACACGCTCGAGGCGGTGTTCGGCGCGATCTTCATCGACGGCGGCTTCGACGCGGCGCAGCAGGCCATTCGACGGCTCTACGACCCGATCCTGAAGAACGTCGACCCGAATACGCTCGGCAAGGACGCCAAGACGCTGCTGCAGGAGTGGCTGCAGAGCCGCAAGATCCCGCTGCCGGTCTACGCGGTGGTGGCGACCCACGGCGCCGCGCACAACCAGTTGTTCGAGGTCGAGTGCTCGGTGCCCAAGCTGTCCATCCAGGTGCTGGGCAGCGGCGGCAGCCGGCGTGCCGCCGAGCAGGCTGCCGCCAAGCTTGCGCTCGAGCAGGCGCAGGCCCTCGGGCCGGCCTCGGTCCGCAAGCCGCGGCGCAGTGCGGCGCGGGCCAATGCCCCCGACACCCAGTCGTCCGTCGTTGCCGTCGCCGAGGCCCAGGCTGCCGCGCAGGCCCAGGCGATGCGCCCGGAAGCGATGCCGGTCGATGCCGCAAGGGGCTTCGAAGCCGCAAAGCCCGCCGAGGCCGCCAAGCCCGTCGAGGCAGCGATGCCAGCCGACCTCGCGAAGCGCGTCGAATCGACGAGGCCCCAGGACGCCGCCGGCGCTGCGGATCCGGGCGGGCTCGCCGAGCCGTCCAAGTCGCCCGTGACGCTCGGTCCGCTGTCGGTGCGCGCCCGCATCGCGCCGGAGCCGGCGATCCAACCGCCCGCGACGGGTGCGGACGGCGCCGATACGTCTTCGCCGTCCGACCCGGGGGCATCGGTGCCCGTTCCGCCGCAGCCCCGTCGCCGCGTCCACGCCGCGTGACCCGATGACCGATGGGACCGGCACGGGCCCCGTGCACCGCTGCGGCTATGTCGCGATCCTCGGTCGCCCCAACGTCGGCAAGTCGACGCTGCTGAACCGGCTGGTCGGCGAGAAGCTGAGCATCACGTCGGCCAAGGCCCAGACGACGCGCCACCGGATCGTGGGCGTGGTCACGCGTCCCGAGGCGCAGTACCTGCTGCTCGATACGCCTGGCTTCCAGACCCGCAACCGCGGCGCGCTCAACAAGGTGTTGAACCGCACCGCCGCCCAGGCTGCGCTCGAGGCGGACGTGGTGGTGCTGGTGGCCGACGCGCACGGCTGGACGCCGGCCGACGACCAGGCGCTGCGCCTGGTGCCGCCCGGCAAGCCACTCGTCATCGCGTTGAACAAGGTCGACGCGGTCACCGACCGCAGCCGGCTGCTGCCACTGCTTGCGAAGCTGGGCGCCTTGCCCGACATCGCCGCCATCGTGCCGATCAGCGCGCGAACCGGGCGGCAGGTGGACGAGCTGCTCGCCGAATGCGCGCCGCACCTGCCCGAGGGGCCGGCGGTCTTCGAGCCCGATGCGTACACCGACCGCAGCGAGCGCTTCCTGGCCGCCGAGGCGATCCGCGAGAAGATGTTCCGCCTGCTGGGCGACGAGCTGCCCTACCAGAGCACCGTGATCATCGAGCAGTTCGAGGAGTTGCCCAACCTGAGGCGGATCTTCGCGGCGATCATCGTCGAGCGCGAGGCGCAGAAGCCGATCGTGCTGGGTGCCTCCGGCGAGAAGATCAAGCGGATCGCGAGCGAGGCGCGCCAGGACCTGGAGCGGCTGTTCGGCTGCAAGGTCTACCTCGAGGTCTGGGTCAAGGTGAAGAGCGGCTGGTCCGACAACGAGCAGCGCCTGCAGTCCTATGGGTACGAATGACCCGGGCATCGCGGCCCCCGCACGAGGCGGCCCGGGCGGCTCGGCGCAGGACGGGCCCGGACGCCAGGGGCCAGGCACGCCGCGGGCCGAGGCGGGCGGCCCGACCCGGCCCGCGCGCCGCATCGCCCGCCCGGTCGGGCGGGCCGCAGACCGCGTCAGCGACGAGGCCGCCTTCGTCCTGCATGCGGTGCCCTGGCGTGAGACCAGCCTCGTCGTCGAGCTGCTGACCCGCGACCACGGTCGCGTCGCCTGCGTGGCCAAGGGCGCCAAGCGTCCGCGCTCGGCGCTGCGCGGCGTGCTGCTCTCTTTTCAGCCCCTGCAGGTGGGATTCACCGGCCGCAACGAGCTGCGCACGCTGACCTCGGCCGAATGGCTGGGCGGGCTGGCCTCGCCGCAGGGCGACGGGCTGCTGTGCGCCTTCTACATGAACGAGCTGCTGGTGCGCCTGCTGCCGCGCGATGACCCGCATCCGGTGCTGTTCGACGGCTACGCGCAGGCGCTTGTCGCGCTCGGCCTGGGCGAATCGCTCGAGGCGACGCTGCGCCGGTTCGAGTGGCTGCTGCTGCGCGAGATCGGCTACGCGGTCGACCTGCAGCGCGATGCGCAGGACCGTCCGGTGGATCCGCAGCGGCGCTACGCCCTGGTGCCCGGGCGGGGTTTCCTCGCCACCGACGTCGACGAGGAGGGCGCCTTCTCGGGCCTGACGCTGCTCGACATGGCCGGCGAGCGCTACGACTCCGCGCGCACACTGGCCGAGGCCAAGCGACTCACCCGCTCGATGCTCGCGCGCCACCTCGATGGCCACGTGCTGAAGACGCGACAGATCCTGATGGACCTCCAGAAACTCTGACTCCCGCGAAGATGATCGAACTCGGTGTCAACATCGACCACGTGGCGACCGTCCGCCAGGCGCGCCGCACCTACGAGCCCGACCCGGTGTGGGCCGCCGTGGAGGCCCATCTCGGCGGCGCCGACGGCATCACCGTGCACCTGCGCGAGGATCGCAGGCACATCCAGGACGAGGACGTGCGCCGGCTGAGCGAGCTCACGCACATCAAGCTGAACCTCGAGATGGCAGCGACCGACGAGATGGTCGCGATCGCCTGCCGTATCTGCCCCCAGATGGCGATGCTCGTGCCCGAGGGCCGGCACGAGATCACCACAGAGGGTGGCCTCGACGTGAGCGGCCAGCGCGTGCGGCTGCGCGAGGTGGTCGCGCGCCTGGCCGACGCGGGCATCGTCACCAGCGTGTTCATCGATGCCGAGGTCGACCAGGTCGAGGCGGCCGCCGAGATCGGCGCGCGGGTGTGCGAGCTGCACACAGGCCCCTACGCGCACGCGTTCTTCGCGCGTGGACGCGACGCCGAGAGCGGCCCGGTGCTCGCCGAGCTGGATCGGCTGGCGCGGGCGGGCGCCGCGATCCAGGCGGCGGGGCTGCGCTTCAACGCGGGCCACGCGCTCAACTACGTGAACGTGCAACCGGTGGCGGCCCTGGCGGGCGTGCGCGAGCTGCATATCGGGCATGCGATCGTCTCGCGCTCGGTCTTCGTCGGGATGCGCGAGGCGGTCCGGGAGATGAAGCGGCTGATCCGCGAGGGCGCCGCGGGCCGCCCCTTCGCCTGAGCCAGGCACGGGCCCGATGATCTACGGGATCGGCACCGACATCGTCGTGATCTCCAGGGTCCGCGACCTGCTCGCCCGCTGGGGCGATCGCTTCCCGCGGCGCGTGCTCGGGCCCGACGAGCTGCGCGAGTACCAGCGCCGCCATTCGCGCGGCACGCCCGGCCCCGAGCGCGCCGTGCGTTATCTCGCCAAGCGCTTCGCCGCCAAGGAGGCCTTCTCGAAGGCGATCGGGCTGGGCCTGCGCGGCCCGATGACGCTGCTGTCGCTGCAGGTGCTGAACGACCCGCGCGGCAGGCCGGTGGCGGTGGCGCGCAACGCGCTCGCGCCCTGGCTCGAGGAGCGGGGCCTGGTCGCGCACGTGTCGATCTCCGACGAGGTCGACAGCGCGCTGGCCTTCGTCGTCGTCGAGTACAGGACGGGGGCTCTAGCCGTCTCGACCTCGCTCAGCGCGGACGGCGGGCCCTGAAGTACGGGCCGACCGGGCCCGCTTGATAGAATTTGGCGGTGGCTGCCTCCAACGACACGACCCCCGCCCAGAGCGACGATCCGCCTGCCTTCGACATCAAGGCCTACCTTGCCGCGCTGCCGAACCGCCCGGGCGTCTACCGCATGCTCGCCGAGGATGGCGCCCTGCTGTACGTCGGCAAGGCGCGCGACCTCAAGAAGCGCGTCGCCTCGTACTTCCAGAAGACCCAGCCGAGCCCGCGGATCGCCCACATGGTCGCGCGGATCGTGCGCATCGAGACCACGGTCACCGGCTCCGAAGCCGAGGCGCTGCTGCTCGAGAACAACCTCATCAAGACCCAGCAGCCGCGCTACAACATCCTGTTCCGCGACGACAAGTCCTATCCCTACCTGAAGTTCAGCGCGCACCGCTATCCGCGGATCGCCTACTACCGGGGTGGCACCGACCGGCGCAGCCAGTTCTTCGGCCCGTTCCCGAGCGCCTGGGCGGTCAAGGAGAGCATCCAGGTCCTCCAGAAGGTGTTCCGGCTGCGCACCTGCGAGGACTCGGTCTTCGCCAACCGCTCGAGGCCCTGCCTGCTCTACCAGATCGGGCGCTGCAGCGGGCCGTGCGTGAAGGCGATCGACGAGCCGTCGTACCGCGCCGACGTCGACGCCGCCATGCGCTTCCTGCGCGGCGGTCAGCAGGAGGTGCTGAGGGAGTTCGAGTCGCGCATGCACGCGGCCGCGGCGCAGTTGCGCTTCGAGGACGCCGCGGTGCTGCGCAACCGGATGACCGCGCTGTCGCGCGTGCTGACGCAGCAGACGATGGAGACGGGCACCGACGTCGACGCCGACGTGATCTCGGTCGAGACCGGGGGCGGGCGGGTCTGCGTGAACCTGGCGATGGTGCGCGGTGGCCGCCACCTGGGCGACCGAGCGCATTTCCCGACGCGGGTCGACGCGATCGACGAGCAGGTGCCGGGCGAGGTGCTGGAGGCCTTCCTGTCGCAGCACTACGTCGAGGGCGACGTGCCGCCGGTGATCGTCTGCGCCACCGAGCCCGCCGGCACCGACGCGGTCAGGCTGCTCGAGGCCCACGCCGGTCACCCCGTGACCTGGGTGCGCCAGCCGACGGGGGCGCGCAGGCGCTGGCTCGAACAGGCGCAGCAGAACGCGCGCATCGCCCTCACTCGGGTGCTGTCCGAGGAAGGCTCGCAGATGAGCCGGACCCGCGCGCTCGCCGACGTGCTCGGGCTCGATGACGCCGACCTCGACGCGCTGCGTATCGAGTGCTTCGACATCAGCCACACGATGGGCGAGGCCACGCAGGCCTCGTGCGTGGTCTACCAGCACCACGCGATGCAGCGCGGCGAGTACCGGCGCTTCAACATCGAGGGGGTGATCGGTGGCGACGACTATGCCGCGATGCGCCAGGTGCTGACGCGGCGCTACGGGCGCCTCGCGGCCGGGGGCGCGGAGGCGGGCGAGGCCCCGGACGACGCGCTGGCGGCGGATCCGGGTGGCCTGGCGGACGATGGCGGCACGCCCGGTCCGACCGAGCCCACCGCGGCGGTCGTGGACGCCCGCATGCCCCACGTCGTGCTGATCGACGGCGGCAAGGGGCAGGTGGAGGTCGCGCGGCAGGTCTTCGAGGAGCTGGGGCTAGATCCCTCCATGTTGGTCGGGGTCGCCAAGGGCGAGGACCGCAAGGTCGGGCTGGAGAGCCTGGTCTTCGTCGACGGGCGCGGCGCGCTCACGCTCGGGCGCGAGTCCCCGGCGCTGATGCTGGTCGCGCAGATCCGCGACGAGGCGCACCGCTTCGCCATCACCGGCATGCGGGCGCGCCGCGCCAAGACCCGAAACACCTCGTCGCTCGAGGAGATCGACGGCGTGGGGCCGCGCAAGCGGCAGCGCCTGCTGGCGAGGTTCGGCGGCATGCGTGGCATCATGTCGGCCAGCGTCGACGATCTCGCCTCGGTCGAAGGCGTCTCGCGCGCACTGGCCGAGGACATCTACAAGCGACTGCACTGATGCGGTGGAACCTGCCGATCCTGCTGACCTGGCTCCGGATCATGGCGATCCCTCTGCTGGTTGCGATCTATCTGTTGCCCGTCGAGATGGCGTCGATGCCCGCGCGCAACCTCGCGGGCACGATCGTGTTCGTGGCCGCCGCCATCACCGACTGGGTCGATGGCTGGCTCGCCCGTCGTCTAGGGCTGGTCTCGGCCTTCGGCGCCTTCCTGGACCCGGTCGCCGACAAGCTGCTGGTGTGCGCCGCGCTGGTGCTGCTGCTCGAGATGCAGCGGGTCGAGGCGCTGGTGGCGGTGGTCATCATCGGCCGCGAGATCGCGATCTCGGCGCTGCGCGAGTGGATGGCCGAAATGGGCGCCCGTCGCAGCGTCGCCGTGCATTCGCTCGGCAAGCTCAAGACCATCTCGCAGCTCGTCGCGATCCCGATGCTGCTGTATCACCAGCCCCTGTTCGGGTTCATCCCGGTGCAGCGGGTCGGTACCTGGCTGATCTACGCCGCGGCGCTGCTGACGCTGTGGTCGATGTTCTACTACCTGCGCCAGGCCTGGCCGCTGCTGCGCGACTCCGCCTGACGACTGTCCGGCCGGCCAGGCGCCTGACGGTTTTGACTCGGGGAGGATTCCTGCTAACATTCCGCTTCTGTCGAACACGGCAGAGTGCGGGAGTAGCTCAGTTGGTAGAGCGCAACCTTGCCAAGGTTGAGGTCGCGAGTTCGAGACTCGTCTCCCGCTCCATATTCCGGAAGGGAAGCTCACACGGCTTCCCTTTTCGTTTTCAGGTCGACCCGGCAGCTCGCATGGGCTTGCCGCATCCGGCGCGATGACAGAGTGGTTATGTAGCGGCCTGCAAAGCCGTGTACGTCGGTTCGATTCCGGCTCGCGCCTCCAGTCTTCCCCTGCACCCCGCCGTCTGGCGGCCATGTGTTGTCAGGGACGCCCTGCGTCCCCGGGGCGCACCGCGTGCGTCCGCGCTCACCCCCGCGGGTGGCCTACCGTCAGGTCGTTGAGCCCGCTGCGGTCCGTCCCGCGGACCAGCCACAGCGGCCGCGTCGAGAAGTCGACCGTGTAGCCGCTCTGCGCGCCGGGCTTCATCAGCGAGCGGTCGAAGTGCGAGCTCGCAGGCATGTAGCGGATGGCGACGCCGGCGCGGCGGTTCGGGGAGCGGTTGGGGTTGGAGCCGTGGATCATGTGGACGTCATGCAGCGACATCTCGCCCGCGCGCAGCTCGATGTCGACGGCGCTCGAGGCATCGAAGCTAGCGTCATCGGTGCGCTGGTTCAACACCACGTCCGTGCGCGCCTCCAGCAGATGCGGATGCGTGACACGGTCGCGGTGCGAGCCGGGAATCACCCGCAGGCAGCCGTTGGCCACGGTGGAGTCGTCCAGCGCCACCCACGCCGTGCAGGTAGCGAGCGGGCGGATCGGCCAGTAGTGGCCGTCCTGATGCCAGGGCACCTCCATGCCGTCGCCGCCGGGCTTGCAGAAGATCTGGCAGCCCCACAGGATCACGTCGTCCCCGATCAGCTGCGCGACGCGCTCCACCAGCGCTTCGTCGCGCGCGAGGTCGAGGAACGCGCCGCTGCCGCGCACGCCTTCGGCGTTCCGCCCCTCGATGTGGATGCTGACCAGCCGCTCGGGGCGCACGCCCGGGTTCTCCCGGATCAGGCGATCGAGCGTCGCGCGCAGGTGCTCTAGCTGCCCGTCCGGCAGCCGGTAGGACGGCACGATCCAGCCGTCGCGGTGGTAGCGGTCGATCTCGTCGGCGCCAAGCAGTGCCATGGTGTCTCCTCTAGGGCTGCGCGGCCGGTCAGCGTCGCGCGTCGTTGCGCCCAGTTTAGACGCGGCATCGCGTCGGTGCAGCACCGGTTCCGGGAAGTCTGCACACTTCGTGGTGCCCGGGGCCGGAATCGAACCGGCACGGCCTCGCGGCCTGCGGGTTTTAAGCCCGCTGCGTCTACCTGTTTCGCCACCCGGGCGGTGCGTGGCCCGCACCGAGTATGCCAGCGCCACCGGGCGGGGGCCGGGCGCGGCGCATCGCCCGCGGCCCGCTGGTCTAAACTCGCCACTGTCGGCATCGCGCCGGCCACCCGCCGCCGAGGACGCCATGCCCGACCCCACGATCGACCCCGAACGCGACCTGCTGCTGGTCATCGATGTGCAGAACGACTTCTGCCCGGGCGGCGCGCTGGCCGTCGCGGGCGGCGACGAGATCGTGCCGGTCGTCAACGGCCTGGTCTCGCGCTTCGCGCACGTCGCGCTGACGCAGGACTGGCATCCGCCCGGCCATCGGTCCTTCGCCACGGCCCATCCGGGGCGTGCGCCCTACGAGTCGGTGAGCTTCCCGTACGGCGAGCAGACGCTGTGGCCCGAGCACTGTGTGCAGGGCACGTCGGGCGCCGGCTTCCATCCGGCGCTCGACACGACCCGCGCGGAGCTGGTGATCCGCAAGGGCTTCCGGCCCGGCATCGACTCGTACTCGGCCTTCTTCGAGAACGACCGGGTCACGCCGACCGGCCTGGCCGGCTACCTGCGCGAGCGCGGCTTCACCCATGTGGTCCTCTGCGGGCTGGCCACCGACTTCTGCGTCGCCTACTCGGCGATGGACGCGTGCCGCCTGGGCTTGCGCACCACGGTGCTGCTCGACGCCTGCCGCGCGATCGATCTCGGCGGCTCGCTCGGGCGGGCGCTCGGCGCGATGCGCGAGGCCGGCGTCGTGCTCGCCGACGGCGCGCCCTGAGCGCCCCGTCCGCAGGCCCGGGCCGCCATGCGGGCAGCCTCGCCGCCGGCGCGCTGGTCGTCAACGCCTTCCTGTGGGGTGTCTCGTGGTGGCCGTTCCGCATGCTGCAGGGGCAGGGCGTCCACAGCCTGTGGGCAACAGCGCTCGTCTACCTGCTGGTGTCGATCGCGATCGTGGCCTGGCGCCCGCAGGCGCCCCTGCAGGCGCTGCGCACGCGCTCGCTGTGGCCGCTGTTCCTCGCCAGCGGCCTGAGCAACGCCTGCTTCAACTGGGCGGTCACCATCGGCGACGTGATCCGGGTGGTGCTGCTGTTCTACCTGATGCCCGTCTGGGCCGCGCTGCTCGCGCGCGCGGTGCTGGGCGAGCCGCTGCGCGGGGCGGCAATCGCGCGGATCGCGCTCGCGCTGGCCGGGGCCGGCGTGGTGCTGGCGCCGCCGGACGCATCGTGGCCGGTGCCGCAGGGCCTGGCCGACTGGCTCGCCATTGCGGGCGGCGCGGGCTTTGCGCTGACCAATGTGATGCTACGCCGGGAGGCCGCGCAGCCCGAGGCGGCGCGGGCCTTCGCGATGTTCGCGGGCGGCATGGCGGTGGCCGGTGCGCTCGCACTCGTGCTCGCAGCCTCTGGGACCGTCGGGCTCCCCCCGCCGCCCGCGGCGGGCTGGCTCGCCGGCATCCTCGTGCTCGCGCTGATGTTCGGCGTGGGCAACCTGGCGTTGCAGTACGGCGCGGCGCGCCTGTCCGCCAACACCACCTCCCTGGTGCTGCTGACCGAGGTGGTGTTCGCCGCGCTGTCGGCCGTCCTGATCGGCGGCGAGGCGATGCCCCTGCGCACGCTGGTGGGCGGGGCGATGATCGTGTCGGCGGCGGCGCTGGCGGTGCTCGAGCAGCGCTGACCGGCGCTCGGGCGTGGCGCGCCGGTCAGCGTGCCGCGAGCAGCTTGCTCAGCGTCGGCCAGACGTTGTCGAGCATCAGCGGCTGGGCCTTCTCGCTCGGGTGGATGCGGTCGGGTTGGAAGAATTCGGCCTTGTCGCCGAACCCTTCTAGGAAAAAGGGGACCAGCGGCACCCGCTCGGTCTCGGCGATCCGCGTGAACACCGCGGCGAACTGCTCGCCGTAGGCGCGGCCGTAGTTGGGGGGCATCTGCATGCCCAGCAGCAGCGGGCGCGCGCCGGCCTGCTAGGCGGCGCGCACCATCTCGCGCAGGTTCGACTCGGTGCCGCCCATCGGCAGGCCGCGCAGCGCATCGTTGCCACCGAGCTCGATCAGCACGTAGGCCGGGCGATGTCGGGCGAGCAGATCGGGCAGGCGCGTGCGTCCGCCCGAGCTCGTCTCGCCGCTGATGCTGGCGTTGACCACCTCGACCCCGAGCTTGCGCTCATCGATCCGGCGCGCCAGCAGCGCGACCCAGCCGCTGCCTCGCGGCAGGCCGTATTCGGCCGACAGGCTGTCGCCGACCACGAGCAGCCGGCGCGCGGGCTCGGCCGCGCGCGCCCCCCCGCCCGGCATCGCCGAGACGAGGGCGCTCGCGCCCGCCAGCGCCGCCAGGCGCAGCGCCGCGCGCCGCGCCGTGCCGCGCGGAGCGGTCGGCCGGGCGCGTCCGGCTCCCGAACCGGCGCTGGCCGGGTCGGCGGGGCGACCGCCTGCGGCAGTGCCCCCGGATGCAAGGCGGTGGGCGGCGGGCACGACGGAGGCGGGGGCTACACTTAGAGACATGACTGCGATCACCGTTGAACACCTGAGCAAGAGCGTACCGGATGCCGGCGGCCGGCTGACGATCCTCGACGACATCGGCTTCACCGTCGAGGCGGGCGACACCGTCGCCATCGTGGGTGCGTCGGGCTCGGGCAAGTCGACCTTGCTGGGCCTGCTGGCCGGCCTAGACCTGCCGAGCAGCGGGCGCGTGACCGCCTCCGGCCAGGACCTGTTTGCCCTGGATGAGGACGCGCGTGCGCGGTGGCGGGCCGAGAACGTGGGCTTCGTGTTCCAGGCCTTCCAGCTGCTCCCGCAGATGACCGCGCTCGAGAACGTGATGCTGCCGCTCGAGCTCGCCGGCGCCCGGGATGCGGCGGCCCGCGGGCGCGGGCTGCTCGAGCGGGTGGGCCTGGGCGAGCGCCTGGGCCACTATCCGCGCACGCTGTCGGGCGGCGAGCAGCAGCGGGTGGCGCTCGCGCGCGCCTTCGCCGGGCGCCCGCACCTGCTGTTCGCCGACGAGCCCACCGGCAGCCTCGATCATGCGACCGGTGAGCGCATCATCGAGCTGCTGTTCGAGCTGAACCGCGAGTCGGGCGCGACGCTGATCCTCGTCACCCATGACCCTGCGCTCGCCAGCCGCTGCGGGCGGCGGCTGTCGCTCAGGAGCGGTCGGCTGCAAGCCGGTTGATGCGGGCGCGGATCGCCTCCGGCAGGCGCGAGGCGGGCAGCCCGATCGACCCGGCCCACTCGGGCAGGGCGGCGAGCGCGTCGCCCGCCGCGCCGTGGAGCCAGACGCCGAGCAGGGCGGCGTCCAGCAGCGCGATCTCCGCGGCGAGCAGGCCTCCGATCGTGCCGGCCAGCACATCGCCCGTGCCCGCCACCGACAGCAGCGGCCCGCCGCTGGCGTTCACGAACCACCGGCCGTCGGGCGCGGCGATCACCGTGCCCGCGCCCTTGAGCACGATGCAGGCGCCGGTCGCGCTCGACAATGCACGGGCTGCGGCGCGCCGGTCGCGCTGCACGTCGGCCACCTTCACGCCGAGCAGCCGCGCGGCCTCCAGCGGGTGCGGCGTCAGCACCGTCGGGCGCCCCGCCACGGCGCGGGCCCTGAGCAGGGAGCGCATGCGGTCGTCGGCGGCCACCCCGTTCAGGCCGTCGGCGTCCAGGACCAGCACGGCCGGGTGCATGAGTACCAGGGCGAGCTTGCGATGCGCGAGCGCGTCGGTCCCCAGGCCGCAGCCCGCCACGATCACGGTCGCATGCCCCAGCGCCTGCTCTGCGTCGTCGAGCGACGGGTCGACGTGGCGCGCCATCAGCTCGGGGCGCTGCGGATCGGCGCGTTCGCCGTCGACCACGCCGAGGAAGAGGCGTCCCGCGCCGACGGCCTGGGCGCCCAGCGTGGCGAGCACGGCTGCGCCGCGCATGCCGTGTGCGCCCGACAGGACCAGCACGTCACCGAAGCGGCCCTTGTGGGCGTCGCGCGGGCGCTGCGGTACCAGGCGTGCGACGGTGGCAGCCTCCACCAGCCGGCCAGCCGGCTCGGCACCGGGCGCCGGGTCGATGGGCGCAAGCGCGAGGTCGGCCACGACGACGCGACCGGCGTGATCGCAGCCGGCGCCCGTGTGCAGGCCGGGCTTGTCGGCGATCATCGTGACGGTGACGGTGGCGCGTACGGCGACGTCGCCGGTTCCGCCCACCACGCAGCCCCGGTCGGCGTCGATGCCGCTGGGCACGTCCACCGCCACCACCCGCAGCGGCGAGGCGGCCAGGCGCAGCGCGATGGCGGCCGCGTCCGCCGGCAAGGGGCGCGACAGGCCGATGCCGAACAGGCCGTCGATCACCAGCGGCGCATCGGCGAGCAGCGCCTCCAGGGCCTGCGGGGCGGCGAGGGGCAGCCCGCGCGCATGCCACTGCTGCCACACCCGGCGCGCGTCGTCCGCGACCGGCTCCGCCGCCGACAGCGCGAGCCCGCGCACCGTCCAGCCCCGGTCGGCGAGGCGCATCGCCGCCAGCAGCGCATCGCCGCCGTTGTTGCCCGGCCCCGCGAGCGCGAGCACCGGCGTGCCGGGCGGCAGTCCGCGCAGCAGGGCTGCGCAGGCCTGCGCGAGCGCGTCGGCGGCGCGCGACATCAGCGTGCCGGGGTCGGTGGCGGCCAGAGCCCGTGCCTCGATCCTGCGGATCGCGGCGGTGTCCAGCAGCGGGTGCCCGGCCGCGGGTGGCGCGGGCATGGGGTCGGGCATGGGGGCGGGCTGGCTCATCGCGGCTCCGTTCGTCGCACCGTCATTGTCGCGCGCCGTCAGCGCAGCCGTGCGAGCGTCAGGCCGTCTAGGTCGATGTCCGTCGGCCTGCCGGCGACCACGTCCGCCACGACCTTGCCGGCGCCGCAGGCCATGGCCCAGCCGGTCGAGCCGTGGCCCATGTTCACGAACAGGCCGCCGACCGGCGTCGCGCCGAGCAGCGCCGGGCCGTCCGGCGTCATTGGCCGCGCGCCGACCCAGCACTGCGCCCCTTCCCAGCGGACCGCATCCGGGAACCAGTCCCGCCCGACCTTGACCAGCGTGCGCAGCGCGGCCGGCCGGGGCACGAGGTCGGGCCCGCCGAGCTCCGCGGTGCCCGCGATCCGCAGGCGCCCGGGGAAGGGCGTGATCGCCACCTTGTACGCCTCGTCGATCATGGCGCGCCGCGGCCCGCGCGCGGCGTCGGGCATCGGCAGCGTGGTCGAGTAGCCCTTGACCGGCCAGATCGGCAGGCGGATGCCGTGCTCGGCGAGCAGCGGGAGGCTGTCGACCGCACCCGCGACGACGACGGTGTCGAAGCGCTCGGCCGACGCAGTCCCTCCGACCCGGCGGGGCGGGTCGCCGGCCGCGGCCGGCGCACGCGCCACGCTGACACCCGTCACCGCGCCGCCCGCAACCATGATGGCCCGTACCGTGCAGCCGAACTCGAAGCGCACGCCGGCCCGCGAGGCCGCGAGCGCGAGCGCCTGAGCGAAGTCGGGGCAGCTCGCCGACTCGTCCTCGGGCAGGTGCAGCGCGCCGGCGAGCGGCGTGGCCGCCGACAGCCCCGGCTCGAGTGCGCGGCAGGCCGCCGCGTCGAGCAGCTCATGGGGCACGCCGTTTTCCTCGAGCAGCGCGCGCGCCGGCCCGAGCATCGCCAGGTCGCGCTCGCCGCGCAGCAGCTGCAGGTAGCCGCGGCGCGCGCCGTCGTCGATCCCCAGCCGCAGGCGCAGCGCGTGCAGCTCGTCGCGGCTGTAGAAGGCGAGCCGCTGCATGCGCGCCTTGTTGATCCGGTAGCGCGAGAGCTCGCATTGGCCGAGCCACCGTGCGATCCAGCGCCACAGCGCCGGGCTCGCGACCGGGCGGAACAGCACCGGTGCCTCCGCGGCGAACAGGTAGGACAGCACCTTGCGAGGCATGCCCGGCGCCGCCCAGGGGGTCACGTAGCCCGGCGCGATGACGCCTGCGTTGCCCCAGCTGGTCTCGAGCGCGACGCCGTCGCGCCGCTCGTAGACCGTGACCTCGAGCCCGCGCTCGCGCAGATACCAGGCGGTGCAGGTGCCGATGATCCCGGCGCCGACCACGGCAACGTGCCGCCCGGCTCCTGCGCGGGAACGCACCGCCATCGGGGTCCGGGTGGCGCCGCCGGTCAGGGCGTCTTGCGCATCTGCTGCGGAAGCCAGGTCACCAACTCCGGCACGAAGTAGATCACCAGCACCGCGACGACCATCAGCAGGAACATCGGCACCGTCACCCGCGCGATGTAGGGCAACTGCTTGCCGGTCATGCCCTGCAGCACGAACAGGTTGAAGCCCACCGGCGGCGTGATCTGCGCCATCTCCACGACCAGCACGATGAAGATGCCGAACCAGATCAGGTCGATGCCGGCCTTCTGAACGGTGGGAAGCAGCACGCCCATCGTGAGCACCACCATCGAGATCCCGTCGAGGAAGCAGCCGAGCACGATGAAGAAGCCGGCGAGCGCCATCACCAGCCAGAACTGCGTCAGCCCGAGCGAGCCGATCCACTCGGCGAGATGGCGCGGCAGGCCGATATAGCCCATCGACAGCGTGAGGAACGCCGCCCCGGCGAGGATCAGCGCGATCATGCAGTACAGGCGGGTCGCGCCGAGCAGCGAGTCACGGAAGGTCGCCCAGCTCATCGAACCCTGGATCGCCGACAGCACCAGCGAGCCCACGACGCCCAGCCCGGCCGCCTCGGTGGCGGTGGCCACGCCGGCGTAGATCGACCCGAGCACCGCCATGATCAGCAGCATCACCGGGATCAGGCTTCGCGAGGCGTCGAGCTTCTCGAGCAGCGTCGTGCGCCGGTCGGCGGGCGGGACCTTGTCGGGGTTGAGCAGCGCCCAGACGATCACGTAGCCCATGAAGAGGGCCGCGAGCATGATGCCCGGTATCACGCCCGCGATGAACAGCTGAGCGATCGAGACCTCCGCCGCGACGCCGTACACGATCATGATGATCGACGGCGGGATCAGCAATCCGAGGGTGCCGGCGCCGGCGAGCGTGCCGATCACGATGTCGTCCGGGTACCCGCGCTTCTTGAGCTCGGGCAGCGTCATCTTGCCGATGGTCGCGCAGGTGGCGGCCGACGAGCCCGACACCGCGGCGAAGATCGCGCAGCCGATGATGTTGGTGTGCAGCAGCCGGCCGGGCAGGGCGTTCATCCAGGGCGCAAGGCCCCGGAACATGTCCTGCGACAGCCGGGTGCGGAACAGGATCTCGCCCATCCAGATGAACAGCGGCAGCGCCGTGAGCGTCCAGCTCGACGACGAGCCCCAGATGGTGACCGCCATCGCGTCGCCCGCCGGTCGCGATGCGAACAGCTGCATGCCGATCCAGGCGACGCCCGACAGGGTCAGGCCGATCCAGACGCCCGAGCCCAGCAGGGCGAAGAGCGACAGGATGAGGAGGGTGGTGATCGCGAAGTCGGTCATTCGTTGCGCAGCGCCTCGCCGTCGCCCTGTCGGTCGATGTGCCGGTTGGTCAGCACGAGCACGAACTCGTCCAGGATCGCCACAGCGAACAGAACGGCGCCCACCGCCATCCCCAGTTGCGGGATCCACAGGCGCGTGGCGTCGTTGCCGGTGGAGATGTCGTTGAACAGGTGCGACTGCCAGGCGAGCCGTACCGAGTAGAACGCGAACATCGCGCCGAGCGCGGTCGCGACGGCGAGCGACCAGATCTCCACGGCCCGCCGCGCGCCGCCCTGGAGCGCCTGGATCAGTAGCGTGACCCGGATGTGCTCGCCGCGGCGCAGGGTGTGGGCGAGCGCGAGGAATCCGGCGCCGGCCATCATGTAGCCGGCATAGGCGTCGGTGCCCGGGACGTGGAAGTGCAGCAGCCGGCTGACGATGGACAGCATCACCATCGCCAGCACGCCGACCATCATCAGGGCCGCCACCCAGGCGGCCCCGTCGTACAGCGCATCGAGGGCGCGGCGCATCGGACGGGGTTCCTCAGGCGGCGGGCCGGGGGCTCACCTGGCGAAGGCGTCGACGAGCGCCTTGCCCTCGGAGCCGGCCTTCTCCACCCACTCCTTGAGCATCACGTCGCCGACCTTCTTCAGGTCGGCCTTGAGCTGCGGGCTCGGCGGCACGATCTCCATGCCACCGGCCTTCAGCTTCTCGAGCGATTCGGTGTTCACGCGCTTGCTCAGCGCCCAGCCGCGCGTCTCGGCGTCCGCGGCGGCCTTCATCACCGCGTCCTGGGTCGGCTTGTCGAGCGCGTCGAACGCCTTGCGGTTCACGATGACGGCGTTCTTGGGCAGCCAGGCCTGGGTGTCGTACCAGTACTTGAGATGCTCGAAGGTCTTGGTGTCGACGCCGGTCGAGCCGCTCGACATGTAGCTCTCCACCACACCCGTCGCCATCGCCTGGCCGAGCTCCGCGGCCTGCACGGTCACGGGCTGCGCGCCGAGCAGCTCGGCGATCCGCGCGGTGGCAGGGCTGTAGGCACGCCACTTCAGGCCCTTGAGGTCGGCGCCGGCGGCGAGCGGCCTCTTGGAGTAGATGCCCTGGGGCGGCCAGGCCACGGCATAGAGCACGCTCATGCCCTGCTCGGCGAGCTTCTTCTCGAGCATGGGCTTCTGTGCGCGCCACAGCTTCTCGGCCGAGTCGTAGCTGTCGGCGAGGAAGGGCAGCCCGTCGGCGCCGAAGATCTGCCACTCGTTCTGGAAGTTCACCAACAGGATCTCGCCGATCTGCGCCTGCCCGCCCTGGACGGCACGCTTGATCTCCGGCGCCTTGAACAGCGACGCGTTGGGGTGCACCGTGATCTTGAGCTTGCCTCCGGTCGCGCGATCGACGTCGGCCGCGAACTGCGCGAGGTTCTCCGAGTGGAAGTTGCTGGCCGCGTAGGCGGCCGGCAGGTCCCACTTGACCTGGGCATGCGCCGCGACGGTGGCGAGCGTCAGCGCTGCGGCGAGGAACGGGGCGAGGAGCTTCATGCGGGGTTCTCCGGTGGCTGCGGTGTGCGGGGGTGGCCGACTTGGCCGGGCGCCTGGCGAGTGTAAGCGCGGTTGAAGATTAGTTGTCATCAAGATAAATTGTCAACGTTTTATCGACGTTAAGGAGACCGTCCATGGCTGCCCACAGACCCGCTTCGGTCCGCCCATCAGCGCCGCGCGGGACGACGGTGCGCGCGTCCGATGCGCGCCGGGCATCGCCGGGTCCGCGCGATGCGCACGGCACCCGCATCCTCTCGTCGGCCCACCTCGCCGACGGACCGGCCGGCGAGCTCTCGGAGCTCGAGTTCGGCCTGATCGTCGCGCACAACGCGTTCGCGCGATGGGCGATGCGCTGCATGGCGGCGGCCGGCATGCCCGACCTCGCGATCACCGACGTGCTGGTGCTACACCACGTCCGGCACCGCGACCGCCCCAAGAAGCTGTCCGACGTCTGCTTCACGCTCAACTACGAGGACACTCACGTCGTCAACTACGCGCTCAAGAAGCTGGTCGGGCTCGGGCTGCTGTCCTCGACGCGCCAGGGCAAGGAGGTGATCTACGAGACCACCGAGGCCGGCCGCGCGCTGGTGGACCGCTACCGGGACGTGCGCGGCGCCTGCCTGCTGTCGGCGGTCTCGGGCGATCTGGCCGAAGCCGGCACGCTGGCCGACACCGCGCAGCTGCTGCGCACGCTGTCGGGTCTTTACGACCAGGCGGCCCGCGCCGCCGCGTCCCTGTGAGCGGGGTCGCGAGGCGCGGCTTCGTCGGGCTGCTGCGCCTGGACACCACGTTCCCGCGGCCCGTCGGCGACGTCGGCAACCCCAACACCTTCGACTTCCCGGTGCGCGCCCGCGTGGTACGCGGCGCGACCGCCGCGCGCGTGGTGCGCGGCGACGTCGCCGCGCTGATCGCCCCCTTCGTCGCCGCGGGGCGGGCGCTGGCGGAGGAGGGCGCGGTCGCCATCGGCACGAGCTGCGGCTTCCTCGCGCCGTTCCAGCGTGAGCTCGCCCGCGCGCTGCCGGTACCGTTTGCCGCGTCGGCGCTGCTGCAGCTCGCATGGCTCGCGCCCGTCCTGCCCGGCGCCCGGCGCGCCGGGGTGATCACCATCGACGCCGCGGCGCTCGGCGCCCGCCATCTCGAGGCGGCGGGCGCGCCCGCCGGCACGCCGGTCGCGGGGCTCGATCCGGGCGGCGAACTCGCAGCGACCATCTTTGGCGACCGCCCGCGGCTCGATCGCGACCGGGCCCGGGACGAGGTGCTGGACGCAGGGCGGCGCCTGCTCGCCGCGGCGCCCGACCTCGGCGCGATCGTCCTGGAATGCACCAACCTGCCGCCGTACCGCGACGCGCTGATGCGCGCGACCGGCCTGCCCGTCTACGACTGCAACACGCTGCTGCGCTGGCTCTGGGCCGGCGCCCCCGCCCCCGCCCCCGCCCTCCAGGAGACCGCCCAATGAACCAGCCCTCCGCACCCGATCGCGACGCGCCCCCGCGCTGGCAGTTCTGGATCGACCGGGGCGGCACGTTCACCGACGTCGTCGGCCGCCGGCCCGACGGCTCGCTCGCCACCGCCAAGCTGCTGTCCGACAACCCCGAGCAGTACGAGGACGCCGCCGTGGAGGGCATCCGCCGGCTGCTGGGCCTGGCGCCCGGCGAGCCGGTGCCGGCCGACCGCGTCGAGGCGGTGAAGATGGGCACGACGGTCGCCACCAACGCGCTGCTCGAGCGCAAGGGCGAGCCGCTGCTGCTGCTCGTCACGCGCGGCTTCGCGGATGCGCCAAGGATCGCCTACCAGAACCGCCCGCGGCTGTTCGACCGGCACATCGTGCTGCCGGAGCTGCTGCACCGGGAGGTGGTGGAGGTGGACGAGCGGCTCGCCGCCGACGGCAGCGTCGTGCGCCCGCTCGACGAGGCGCGGGCGCGCGCGGCGCTGCAGGACGCGTACGACCGCGGCCTGCGCGCGGTCGCGATCGTGCTGATGCACGCCTACCGCTACACAGACCACGAGCGGCGGCTGGCCGCAATCGCGCGCGCGATCGGGTTCACCCAGGTGTCGGTCTCGCACGAGGTCTCGCCGCTGATCCGATTCGTCGCCCGCGGCGACACCACCGTCGTCGACGCCTACCTGTCGCCGGTGCTGCGCCGCTACGTGGAGCGCGTGGCGGCCGGCATGCCCGGGGTCCGGCTGCAGTTCATGCAGTCCAACGGCGGCCTGACGGACGCGCACGCCTTCCAGGGCAAGGACTCGATCCTGTCGGGTCCGGCGGGCGGGATCGTGGGCATGGTGCGGATCAGCCAGGCGGCCGGTTTCGGTCGGGTCATCGGCTTCGACATGGGCGGCACGTCGACCGACGTGTCGCACTTCGCGGGCGAGTTCGAACGCGTGTTCGACACGCAGGTGGCGGGCGTGCGGCTGCGCGCGCCGATGATGAGCATCCACACGGTGGCGGCCGGCGGCGGGTCGATCCTGCACTTCGACGGCGCCCGGCTGCGGGTCGGGCCGGACTCGGCGGGCGCCAATCCGGGCCCCGCATGCTACCGGCGCGGCGGACCGCTCACCGTCACCGACGCCAACGTGATGCTCGGCAAGCTGCAGCCCGCGCACTTTCCTGCCGTGTTCGGCCCGCAGGCCGACCAGCCGCTCGACCGCGCCGTGGTCGAGCAGCGCTTCGCCGACCTGGCCGCGGAGATCGGGCGCGCCACCGGGCGGTCGATGACCCCCGAGCAGGTCGCGCAGGGCTTCGTCGACATCGCCAACGCCAACATGGCCAACGCGATCAAGCGGATTTCGGTGCAGCGCGGCTACGACGTCACCGGCTACGCGCTGACGGTGTTCGGCGGAGCCGGCGGGCAGCACGCCTGCGCGGTCGCCGATGCGCTCGCGATGCCCACCGTGCTCGCCCATCCGCTGGCGGGCGTGCTGTCGGCATTCGGCATGGGGCTGGCCGAGCAGGCGACGCTACGCGAGCGCACCGTCGAGCGGCGGCTCGACGCGGGCGGGCTCGCCGAGGCCGCCACCCAGCTCGACGCGATCGAGGCGCAGGCGCGGGCCGACCTGGCCGCGCAGGGCGAGCCGCCCGGGCGGCTGCGGGCGCAGCGGCGCGTGCACCTGAAGTACGAGGGCACAGACACCGCGATCGAGGTCGCCGAGGGTGAGCGCGATGCGATGCTGGCGGCCTTCGAGGCTGCCTACCGGCAGCGCTTCGCGTTCCTGCTCGGCGGGCGCGCGCTGGTGGTGGAGTCGGTCAGCGTGGAGGTGGTGTCGCCGCACGACGACGCGCCGCGACCGAGCGCCGGCGACGCTCCCTCGACCGGCCAGGCCGACGCATCCGGGCAGGGCGCCCGCGCCGGCGCCACGCTCGCTGCCGCGCGCGCGGCGGTCGTGCCGATGTTCGCCGACGGCGCCTGGGTCGATGCGCCCCTCTACCGGCGCGATGCGCTGGCCGTGGGCGCCGCCATCGACGGTCCGGCCATCGTCGCCGAGTCCACCGCCACCTCGGTGATCGAGCCCGGCTGGCGGGCGACGATGACCGCGCGCCGCGACCTGGTGCTCGAGCGCTCGGTGGCGCGGCCCGCGCGCCGCGCGATCGGCACCGACGCCGACCCGGTGATGCTCGAGATCTTCAACAACCTGTTCATGTCGATCGCCGAGCAGATGGGCTATCGGCTGCAGAACACCGCACACTCGGTCAACATCAAGGAGCGGCTCGATTTCTCGTGCGCGGTCTTCGACGCCCGCGGCGGCCTGATCGCCAACGCCCCGCACATGCCCGTGCACCTCGGGTCGATGGGCGCCAGCGTCAAGGCGGTGATCGCCGACAACGCCGGGCGCATCGGGCCGGGTGACGTGTTCGTGCTCAACGATCCCTACCGCGGCGGCACGCACCTGCCCGACGTGACGGTGGTCACGCCGGTGTTCGACGCTGACGGGCTGCACATCCTGTTCTGGGTCGGCTCGCGTGGCCATCACGCCGACATCGGCGGACTCACGCCCGGCTCGATGCCGCCCGACAGCCGCCACGTCGACGACGAGGGCGTGCTGTTCACCAACTTCCGGCTGGTGGAGGGCGGCGTGCTGCGCGAGCGCGAGCTGCGTGCGCTGCTGACCGGCGCGACGCACCCGGCGCGCAACCCCGACCAGAACGTCGCGGACATGCAGGCGCAGATCGCCGCCAACGAGAAGGGGCGCGAGGAGCTGCTGCGGATGGTCGCCCACTTCGGGCTGGAGGTGGTGCAGGCCTACATGCGCCACGTGCAGGACAACGCGGCCGAGTCGGTGCGCCGGGTGATCGGGGCGCTGCACGACGGCCGCTTCGTGCTGCCGCTGGACAACGGCGCCGAGATCCGGGTGGCGATCACCGTCGACCGTGCCGCCCGCCGCGCCCGGATCGATTTCACCGGGACCTCCGCCCAGCAGCCCAACAATTTCAATGCGCCGCATGCGGTGACCACCGCGGCGGTGCTCTACGTGTTCCGCACCCTGGTCGACGACGACATACCGATGAACGACGGCTGCCTGGAGCCGCTCGACATCGTCGTACCGGCGGGCTGCATGCTGAACCCGCGCCACCCGGGCGCGGTGGTGGCCGGAAACGTCGAGACCTCGCAGTGCATCACCAATGCGCTGTACGGCGCGCTCGGCGTGATGGCCTCCGGCGGCGCCACGATGAGCAACTTCACCTTCGGCAATGCGCGCCACCAGTACTACGAGACGGTGGCGGGCGGCTCGGGCGCAGGCGGCACCTTCGACGCCGAGGGCCGGCCGACCGGCGGCTTCGACGGCACCTCGGTCGTGCAGACCCACATGACCAACTCCCGGCTCACCGACCCGGAGGTGCTGGAGCTGCGCTTCCCGGTACGCCTGGAGTCCTACGCGATCCGTCGACACACCGGCGGTCGCGGCCGCTGGCACGGCGGGGACGGGGGCGTGCGCACCGTGCGCTTCCTCGAGCCGATGACCGCGTCGATGCTCGGCAACAGCCGGGTGCATCCGCCGTTTGGCGCGGCCGGCGGGGGCAGCGGGGCGGTCGCCAGCAACTACGTGCTGCGCCGCGACGGGCGGATCGAGCCGATGGGCCACGTGGGACGGGCCGAGCTCGAGGCGGGCGACGCGTTCGTGATCGAGACGCCGGGCGGCGGCGGCTACGGGGTGCCTTGAGCGGGCAGGGCGCGGGCCCGCGCACGGAGCCTGCCGCGCGGGTCGTAGACCCCGTCCGGTGTAATCCGGCCTTCACCTCGAGCCGTCCCCGAACGCCCGACGCGATCGTCCTGCGCGGCGGCGCCGCCCTCTCCGAATTCCGCCGTCGCCGCCTGCTGGATGCGTCGGGTCGTGGGGCCGCTGGCCATCGCCGGCCGGATTTGGAATGCCGCGCGTCGCAGGCGGTGCGAAGATCGGTCTCCCCCGCCCGCTCCGTGCCGCCGCGATGCCCGACCTGTTCAGCCCCCTCTGCGTCAAGGACGTCACGCTGCGCAACCGCATCGCGATGTCCCCGATGACGCAGCATCGCGCGGTGGACGGCCGGGTGGGCGACTTCCACGTGATGATGGTCGGCTCGCGCGCGGCGGGCGGCTTCGGGCTGGTGTTCCCCGAGCAGGTGGCGATCACCGCCGACGGCCGCACCAGCGTGCACTGCGCCGGGCTCTGGGACGACGCTCAGATCGAGGGCTTCGCGCGGATGACGCGGCTCGCGAAAGAGATGGGCGCGGTGCCGGCGATCCAGCTCGGCCATACCGGCCGCAAGGGCAGCGAGTGCGCGCCCTGGCTCGGCCGGCGGCAGCTGCCGCCCGACCATCCCGAGGGCTGGCAGGTACGCGGCCCGTCGGCGGTGCCCTACGGTGGCGTGCGGCCGTACCCGGTGCAGCCGCTGTCGACCCCGGAGATCGCGGACCTGCACCGTGCCTACGCCGACGCCGCGCGGCGCGCGCTCGATGCGGGCTTCGAGTGGCTGGAGCTGCACTTCGCGCACGGCTACCTCGGCGCGAGCTTCTTCTCGCCGATCGCGAACCGGCGCACCGACGCCTACGGCGGCTCGCTCGAGAACCGCGTGCGCTTCCACCTCGAGGCGATCGACGCGGTCCGCACGGTCTGGCCCGAGCGGCTGCCGCTGACGATGCGGCTGGGCTCGGACGACCTGAACCCGGCCGGCGTGACGCTCGACGAGTCGATCGTCGCGATCCGGATGATGAAGGACCACGGTCTCGACCTGGCGGACCTGAGCATCGGCTTCAACACCGACGAGATGTCGCCCAGGCCCTTCGCCGAGCTTGCGTTCATGGTGGAGCGCGCGTCGCGCGTGCGGCGCGAGGTGGGCATCCCGGTCGCGACCAGCTGGAACCTCGGCCATCCGCAGGTGGCCGACCGCGTGATCCGCGACGGGGCGATCGACCTGGTGATGCTCGGCAAGCCCGCGCTGTCGAACCCGCACTGGCCGCTCTGGGCCGCGCGCGAGCTCGCGCATCCGGATCCGTTCACTCTGCTGCCCGAGGACTGGGCCTGGTGGATGCGCCACTCGCGCGGGCATCCCGCATGCACGGGCTGGCCCGAGCCGGGCGCGGCCGGGCCTGTCGCGACGGCCTAGGGCAGGCCGCGCGGGCGCGCCGCCCGCGTCAGTTGCGCAGCGTGCAGGTCCAGGCGGCCGCGCGCACGCGGCTGTCGTTCGAACGTCGCGGCCATGCAGGCGCAGATCGCCGCCAACGGGAAGGGGCACGCGAAGCCCGCCGCGGGGGTCGGAGACCCTGGCCGGTATAATCCGGCTTTCATCTCGAGCCGTCCCCGAATGCCCGACGCGATCGTCCTGCGCGGCGGCGCCGCCCTCTCCGAATTCCGCCGTCGCCGCCTGCTCAAGGCGTTGCAGGCTGCGGACGACGCGGTCGTCGACGTCCAAGCCCGCCACCTGCACGTCGTGCTGTCCGCCCGGCCGCTGACGCCCGACACCCGGTCGCGCGTCGCCGCGCTGCTCGACGACGGCCTGCCCGCGCCCGACGACCCGCCCGACAGCACGGTGCTGTGGGTGGTGCCGAGGCTCGGCACCATCAGCCCCTGGTGCAGCAAGGCGACCGACATCGCGCACGTCTGCGGGCTCGACGCGGTGAGCCGGATCGAGCGCGGCGTGGCGTTCGCGCTCAAGCTGCGGCGCGGCCTCGGTGGCCTGATCGGCGGTCTCACCGGCGGGCGCCTCGGCGGTGCCGCGGAGCTGACACCGCAGCGCCAGGAGGCGATCGCGGCGCTGATCCACGATCGGATGACCGAGTCGGTGGTCGCGCCGCCGGCCGATGCCGCGGGCGTCGCCGCGCTCTTTGCCGACCTCCCCGGAAAGCCGCTGCGCCGCGTGCCGGTGGGCGAGGGCGGGCGCGACGCGCTCGCGCGCGCCAACCTGGAGATGGGCCTGGCGCTTTCTGATGACGAACTCGACTACCTGCTCGCCGCCTTCCGCGACGCGGGCCGCGACCCGACCGACGTCGAGCTGATGATGTTCGCGCAGGCCAATTCCGAGCACTGCCGCCACAAGATCTTCAACGCCTCCTGGTCGCTCGACGGCGAGCCGCAGTCCGCCTCGTTGTTCGGCATGATCCGCGCGACCCACGCCGCGCATCCGCAGGGCACCGTGGTCGCCTACGCCGACAACGCGGCGGTGCTGGAGGGCGGTGGCGCGCAGCGCTTCTTCGCGATCCAGCAGGGCCAGAACGGCCGCTACGTGTGGCGCGACACCCTGCTGCATGCGCTGCTCAAGGTCGAGACACACAACCACCCCACGGCCATCTCGCCGTTTCCCGGCGCAGCGACCGGCTCGGGCGGCGAGATCCGCGACGAAGGCGCGACCGGGCGCGGCGCGCGGCCCAAGTACGGTCTGACCGGCTTCACGGTGTCCGACCTGCAGATCCCGGGCTTCGAGCAGCCCTGGGAGACCGCGCAGGACGTCACCGCCCCGGTCGATGGCCGCGCGGGCGGCGCCGGCCCCTACGGTGTGCCGGCCCGCATCGCGCAGCCGCTGTCCATCATGATCGAGGGCCCGATCGGGGGCGCATCCTTCAACAACGAGTTCGGCCGGCCCAACCTGCTCGGCTACTTCCGGACCTACCAGCAGACGGTGGGCGGCACGGTGCGCGGCTATCACAAGCCGATCATGATCGCGGGCGGGGTCGGCCACCTCGACGCGCCGCACGTCGCCAAGCTCGACCTGCCGCCCGGCACGCTGCTCGTCCAGCTCGGCGGGCCCGGCATGCGCATCGGCCTGGGCGGCGGCGCCGCCTCCAGCATGGGCTCTGGCAGCAATACCGCGGAGCTCGACTTCGACTCCGTGCAGCGGGGCAACGCCGAGATCCAGCGTCGCGCCCAGGAGGTGATCGACGCCTGCCGCGCGATGGGCGACACCAACCCGATTCTCTCCATCCACGACGTCGGCGCGGGCGGCCTGTCCAACGCGTTTCCCGAGCTCGTCGACGGCGCCCACCGCGGCGCGCGCTTCGAGCTCGCGAAGATCCCGCTGCTGGCGAGCGGCCTGTCGCCCGCCGAGATCTGGTGCAACGAGTCGCAGGAGCGCTATGTGCTTGGCATCGCGCCCGGCTCGCTCGAGACCTTCGATTTCCTGTGCCGGCGCGAGCGCAGCCCGTACTCGGTGGTGGGCACGGTGAGCGCCGACCGCCAGCTGGTGCTGGAGGCGCCCGACGGCAGTCGCCCGGTCGACATGCCGATGGACGTGCTGCTCGGCAAGCCGCCCAAGATGCACCGCGACGGGCGCAGGCGGGCCCGCGCGCTGCCCGCCGTCGATGCGTCGGGATTCGACCTCGCGGAGGTCGCGCTGCGCGTGCTGCGCCTGCCCGCGGTCGCCTCCAAGTCCTTCCTGATCACCATCGGCGACCGCACGGTGGGCGGCCTGAGCGTGCGCGACCAGATGGTCGGGCCGTGGCAGGTGCCGGTCGCAGACTGCGCGGTCGGGCTCGCCGATCACCGCGGGTTCCGCGGCGACGCGCTCGCGTTGGGCGCGCGCACGCCGCTTGCCGTGATCGACGCCGCCGCGTCCGCGCGGATGGCCATCGCCGAGTCGATCACCAACCTGATGGGCGCCCCGATCGAGTCGGTCGACCTGATCAAGCTGTCGGCCAACTGGATGGCCGCCTGCGGTACGCCCCACGACGACGCCGACCTGTTCGACGCGGTTCGCGCGGCGAGCGAGTTCGCGATCGGGCTGGGCGTCGCGATCCCGGTGGGCAAGGATTCGCTGTCGATGCGCACCCGCTGGCAGGACGAGGCGCACGGCGCACGCGAAGTGGCGTCGCCCACGTCGCTGGTGGTGACCGCCTGGGCGCCGGTGCACGACGTGCGCCGTGCGCTGACCCCGCAGCTGCGTACCGAGCTCGGCGACTCCGCGCTGATCCTGGTCGACCTGGGCGAGGGCCGCAACCGGCTCGGCGGCTCGGCGCTCGCCCAGGTCACGCAGCAGATCGGTGACGCCGCCCCCGACCTCGCCGACCCGGCGCTGCTGGCCGCGGCCTTCGGGACCGTGCAGCGCCTCGCCGCGCAGGGCCTGATCCTCGCGGTCCACGACCGCTCCGATGGCGGCCTGTTCGCCACGCTGTGCGAGATGGCCTTCGCCGGCCGCTGCGGCGTCACGGTCAACATCGACATGCTGACCATCGACCCGCACGCCTCCGACTGGGGCGACTTCAAGATCCGGCCCGAGCAGGTGGCGGTGCAGCGCAACGAGCTCACCATGAAGGCGCTGTTCGCCGAGGAGGCGGGCGTCGTGCTGCAGGTGCGCCAGGCCGATCGCGACCGCGTGCTGGCGGCGCTGCGCGAGGCCGGCCTGTCCCGCCTGGCGCACGTGATCGGCAAGCCCAACGACCGCGACGCGATCGAGGTCTGGCGCGACGCCAGGCAGATCTGGAGCGCGCCGCGCGCCACCCTGCACTCGGCATGGAGCGAGACCTCCTACCGGATCGCCGCGCTGCGCGACGACCCCCAGTGCGCGCGCGAGGAGTTTGAGCGCAACGGCGCCGGCGCACAGCCCCCGCTGTCGGTGACGCTCTCCTTCGACCCGGCCGACGACGTCGCGGCGCCCTTCGTTGCGCGCGGTGCGCGGCCGCGGGTCGCGGTGCTGCGCGAGCAGGGCGTCAACAGCCAGGTCGAGATGGCGGTCGCCTTCGACCGGGCGGGCTTCGACGCCTACGACGTGCACATGACCGACCTGATCGAGGGCCGCCACCGGCTGGCCGACTTCGCCGGCCTGGTCGCCTGCGGGGGCTTTTCCTACGGCGACGTGCTGGGCGGGGGGTCGGGCTGGGCCCGCAGCATCCTGTTCAACGCGCGCCTGGCCGAGCAGTTCGCGGTGTTCTTCCAGCGCCCGGACAGCTTCACACTGGGCGTGTGCAACGGCTGCCAGATGCTCTCGCAACTCAAGGCCATCGTGCCGGGCGCCGAGCACTGGCCGCGTTTCCGGACCAACCGGTCGGCGCAGTTCGAGGCGCGCTTCAGCACGGTCGAGATCCTCCCCTCGCCCTCGCTGTTCTTCTCGGGCATGGCGGGCTCGCGCCTGCCGATCGCAATCGCCCACGGCGAGGGCCGGGTGGAGCACGACCGTCCGGAGCATGCCGTCGCCGCGATCGGCACGCTGCGCTACGTCAACGGCGACGGCACGCCGGCCGACGCCTACCCGGCCAATCCCAACGGATCGCCCGGTGGGCTGACCGGCTACACCACGCCCGACGGTCGCGCGACCATCCTGATGCCGCACCCGGAGCGCGTGTTCCGCCTCGCGCAGTGGTCGTGGCGCCCCGACGACGCCGCACCGGGCGCGACTCCGATAGGCGGGGCGGACGGCGAGTCGCCGTGGATGCGCCTGTGGCGCAATGCGCGCGCCGCGCTCGCCTGACACCCGAGGAGTCGACCTACCGTGCGCGAGACCGAAGCGATGCGTGTGCTGCTTATCGAGGACGATCCGGTGATCGGGGCCAACGTCTGCGACTACCTGCAGGCGATCGGCATGGTCGCCGACTACGCGCCCGACGGCTTCGTCGGCATGTCGATCGCCCAGCGCGAGCCGCCCGACGTGGTGGTGCTCGACCTGAACCTGCCGGGCATCGACGGTATAGACTGGTGTCGCCGGTTCCGCGCGCGTCCGGGCGGCACCGTGCCGGTGCTGATGCTCACCGCTCGCGACTCGCTGGAGAGCAAGCGGGCGGGCTTCGACGCCGGCGCGGACGACTACCTGGTCAAGCCCTTCCAGCTCGACGAGCTCGCGATGCGGCTGCGCGCGCTGCTGCGCCGCGCGGGCGGGCGGATCGGCACGGTGCAGGCGCTGGGTTCCCTGCGCGTGGAGCGTGATTCGCGGCGCGTGCAGGTCGGCGAGCGCCAGGTGCGCCTCACCCCGCGCTCCTTCCAGCTGGTCGAGCTGCTCATCTCGACGCCCGATCGGGTGTTTTCGCGTGCCGACCTCGAGCGCGCGATCTGGGGCGACGATCCGCCCGGTGGCGACGCGCTGCGGGCGCTGGTGGCGCAGACCCGGCGGGCGTTCGCCGACGCGGGCGTCGACCCGATCGAGAACCTGCACGGCCATGGCTACCGGATCCGCCCTCCCGAAGCACTCGCTTAGGCGGCGGCTGGTCGTCGGCATCACGCTGGCGGCCGCGGTCGCTGCCCTCGCCGAGGCCCTGCTGCTGCACGTGGTCTGGTATGGCTACGAGGAGCGCCTCATCGACCGCGTCGTCGTCGACGAGCTGCGGCGCAGCCTCGAGGTCCACGACCGCGATCCCGGCCTGGCCTATCCCAACACCGGCGACCTGAAGCTCTACGTGGCGTCGGCGGACCCGGCCGTGCCGGGCGACCCGGTCCCGCGCCACCTGCAGCCGCTCGTGACGGCAGCGAAGGCGACCGGATCCGCGGTCACGCCCGACGGGATCGAGCTGCGAGAGGTCCGTGGCGACGACGGCATCGACCACCGTGTGGGCGTCGCGCGGCTGGGCGCACGCACCTTCCTGTTGGTGTACGACGCGTCGGAGCACCAGGAGCGGCGCGACAGCCTGCTGTGGTCGCTGATCGCCATCGTGGGTGTGTTGACCCTGGTCGCGTTCCAGGCGGCCCGCATGCTCGCCGAGCGGCTGATGGCCGGGCTGAGCCGGCTGCAGGAGGCGGTCGCGCGAGGGCCGGGGGAGGGCGGCTTCGTGCGCCCCGACATGGACATCGAGGTGGGCGCGCTCGCCGACGCGCTCGATGACCAGCGCCGCCAGGTGTTGGCCGCGCTGCGCAAGGAGCGGGCCTTCGCGGCGGCCGCCAGCCACGAGCTGCGCACGCCGCTGACGCGCATCGCGACCGGGGCCGATGTGCTGCTCGCGCAGGGGGGCCTGCCCGAGCCTGTCGTGCGGCGGCTGCGCTCGATCCGCGAGTCGGTCGATGACCTGCAGCGCCTGCTCGACGTGCTGCTGCAGGTCGCGCGCTGGCAGCCGGGGCTCGAGGGCGAGCCGGGCGAGGCCGAGGGCACGCGCCCGGGGCGGCCGCTGGGCGAGGTGATCGACACCTGCGTAGCCCGGCTCCAGGGCGAGGCGCGCCTGCTCGGCACCTCGATCCGGACCGAGGTGGGCTCGCCGGGGCGTGCGGTGCCCCAGGACGCGATGCTCGAGGTGGTGCTCTCCAACCTGCTGCGCAACGCAATCCGCCACGGCCGGGGCTCGCCGGTCGAGGTGCGCGAGCGCGACGGCGAGCTCGAGGTCCTGGACGCCGGGCCGGGCATCGAGTCGGAGGCGCTCGAGCGCGTGTTCGACCCGTTCTGGCGCGCGGCGGGCGACGGCGGCGGGCCGCCCGGGCATGGCCTGGGCCTGACGATCGCCGAGCGCATCTGCGCGGTGGCGGGCTGGAGCCTGTCGGTCGCCAGCGAGCCCGGCCGCGGCACCCGCGCGCGGGTGCGCCTGAGCACGCCCGCGGTGATCGCGCCAACGTGACGGATCGCGCCGGCTCCAAGCCCGTACCGGCCCACCTGCTGGGCGCGATGGCCGTGGCGGTCGGCCTCGCCTGGACCTTCCGCAGCACGGTGGCGGGCAGTCCCGCGCTGCACTGGCTCGCTGCGCCGCTCGCGCTGTTCCTGCTCGGGCCGCGCTGGGCGTGCGTCGCGGTCATGGGTGGTGCGCTGTTTGCCGCGGCGGCGGGCGCCTACGGCTGGGCCCGACTGCCGCTGCAACTGCTGGTGGACGGGTTGCTGCCGCTGGCCATCGCCTGGGCCTGGCTGCGCCTGGTCGAGCGCTACCTGCCTGCCCACCTGTTCGTGTACCTGTTCGTCGCGGTGTTCGCCGGTACACTGCTGGCCGTCCTCGCCGCCGGCGCCCTGCAGATCCTGCTCTCGCCGGGGCCAGCCCGCCCGCTGGGCGGCGGCGACGCCTGGATCGCGCTGCTGATCCTCGCCGACGGCGAGGCGATGGCCACCGGCTTCGTCGTGACCGGGCTGGCGCTGTACCGGCCCGACTGGCTGCAGACCTTCGATCCTGATCGCTACCTGCGCCGTCCTGGGCCGCCGCGCTGAGCGTCCGGCCCGCGCGCCGGGCGTGGCCCGGCGGACGGTCACACCCTGTTACAGCTCTTGCAGGCCTGGTCGAGCCGGCAAGCGGGCAACGGGTTAGGCTGCCATCATGTCACCGGTGCTCTCGTGGAGGAGCCACATGAACACTTCGATCATCCGCAGCATCGCCGTTCTGGCCGCCTTGGCCGCCAGCCCGGCCGCATTCGCATACGGCGGCGGCGACGCCGTTGCCGGCGCGGTCATCGGCGGTGGCGCGGGCGCGCTCATCGGCAATGCCGTCGGCGGGCGCGACGGCGCGATCGTGGGCGGCGTGATCGGGGCGGTCGCGGGCACCGCGATCGCGACGCGGCCGGTCGGCTACTACGGCCAACCGCAGTACGGCGCGCCGGTGTACCAGGCGCCCCCGAGGGTCTACTATCCGCCGGCGCGCGAGTACTACCCCCCGGCGCGCGCGTACTACCCGCCGCCGCAGGTCTACTACCCGCCGCCGCGCGCGTACTACCCGCCTCCGCAGGTCTCCTATTACCCTCCGGCGCCGGTGTACGTGCGCCCGCCCGCCGTCTACTACGCACCGCCCCCGGCGGTCGTGTATCGGGTGCACCCGGGTCAAGGCTGGGGCTATGACCACGGCTACCGGGGTCGCTGGAACTGAGCGGCGACGGCGCTGCGGGTCGTCCGGACGTCAGGCCGACGGGATGAAGTCCGGGTCGTCCTGGTGCTTGCGCTCGAACTTCAGGAAGTCGTAGTAGCCGCAGCGCGAGCCGTTCGGGTAGTCGCGGCAGACGGCGGGCCGCGCCTCGTAGATCGTGCAGCGGCGCTGGTCGGTGTCGAAGAACCGGCAGATCGATCCGTAGACCGTGTCCTTGCGGTGCTTGAGGATCCGCTCGTCCTTGTCGTACCAGCGCGTGAACTTGCGCTCGGCCTCGGCCACCTCGACGCCGAAGTGCCTGGCGAGCCGTGCCAGGTCGCGGTCCTTCACCTCGATGCGGGGATAACTGCAGCAGTACCCGGGACACTTGGTGCAGTCGTAGCGGACGATCGGGATGGTCTTTGGCATGAAGGATGACGTGGCGGCAGTGGGAGGGGTCAGCCGATCGGAAGGCCGAGCAGCCAGATGACGAAGGAGACGGTCGCTGCGGCGATGAAGGTTCCGGCGACGATGGCCGCGCCGATCGGGCGGGTATCGATGCCGTAGCGCTGCGAGACGATGAACGCGTTGCTGGCTGTCGGCAACGCCGCTGCGAGCACGCCGATCGCCGCTAGCCGCGCCTCGACGCCCAGCAGCGCCATCATGCCGGCAACGAGCGCAGGATGCACCATCAGTTTGAGCACGATGAGCGCGCTCACGTTGCGGTCGAACTCGACCCGTCGCGTACCGAGCGAGGCTCCGATCGCGAACAGCGCACAGGGCCCTGCCGCCGACGCGAGCAGGCTCACGAAGGTCTCGGCCGGCGCCGGCAGCGCGGTGCCGGTCATGGACAGCACGAGACCGGCTGCGATGCCCAGGATCAGGGGCGTGCGAAGCAGCCCACCGAGCGCGCCACGCACGCGGCGCATCGCCGACGGCGCGTCGCCGCCGTGCGAGCGTGCGAACTCGAACAGCACGATCGACACGACGATGACGACGAAGATGTCGACGATCATCGCCATGACCATCGCCGGCACGCGGGACGGATCGCCGAGCTGTGCGAGCAGTGGCAGGCCCAGGTAGCCGACGTTACCGTGGGTGGCCGCAAAGGCGAGGCCGGTCCGGGCGCTGCGGTCCGCGCCGCCCGCGGCGGCGAGCGCGCGCGAGCCGAAGAACATCAGCATCGCCGCGGCCAGGAAGGCCGCCATGAAGCGCAGGTCGACGATCTGCGAGACCGGGTGCGCCGAGACGGCGCGCAGCAGCATCGCGGGCAGGGCGAACCAGAACACGAACCCGTTGATGCCCTCGACCGCCTCCTCGCTCAGCAACCGGCGCCGCGCCGAGAGCCAGCCGCACAGAACCAGCGCGAAGACGGGAAGCGTGACCTCGAGGACGGTGAGCATGCAGGCGGGTAAACCGACGAGGATACGGAACCCTAGAGGCACGGGTCAACCCGCGAGGCCACGCCGCGGCGAGCCGCGCACGAAACGCGACGGGACGGACGGGGCTGTGGACGCGCCCGCGCGAGGGGCCCGCGCCTCGGACGGCGTGCGCAGCGATCGGGCGCGGGCGCGTCGGCGAGCGGCTCAGCCCACGGGGCGACGGCGCAGCGAGCGGCGCACGAAGCGAGCCGGGTCGAGCGCATCGACCAGCGCGCGCTCGATCGGCATGGGCTCGGCGTCGAGCCGTGCCGCGATCAGCTCGGCGGCGAGCACCGCCCACAGCAGCCCGCGCCCACCGAAGGCGGTCGCGGTCCACAGGCCGGGCAGCACCGGCAGCGCGAGCCGGTCGTCGCGCCGCGCGGTGGCCTGCAGCCGGTCGATCGCGGCGGCGTCGGGCACGGGGCCGATCAGCGGGAGGTGATCGCGCGTGGAGAGCCGCGTGCCCGAGGGGCCCGGGGCCAGTTTCGGCGCAGGGGCAGGCGACGCGAGCCTCGATGCATGGCGGCGCCAGGCCAGTACGGACGCGGCGTCCTCCGCGTCCCGCTCGGGGTCGGCACCGGCGGGATCGTCGCCGTTCGTGTCGGTCGGGTCGTCCAGGGCGCCCACCGGACCCAGCAGCAGCCGCTTCGCGTCGATCGGGACCGCGTGGCCATCCGCGCTGCCGAGGATGCAGGCGGGCAGGGCATCGGGCGCCGCGGTCGCGATCGTGGTGCGCGCGTGGCGACGGTGCAGGCCCGCCTCGCCGGATCGGTCCCACAGGCCGGCCGTGGGGAGGTCGGGCGCGGCGCCGATGACGAGGTCACGCGCACCGGTGGCGAGGATCGCGACCGGCGCGTCGGCGAGCGCGACGCCGCGGTCGTCCAGGGCCACCCATGCGCCAGCGCGCCGCTCGAGCCGCGCGACCGCTGCGCCCGCGCGGACCGAGACCCCCTGTATGGACCAGCCCGCCCGCAGCGCCTCCGGGTCGGCGCTGCCCGCGCTGGGCAGCCACAGCCCGCCGCTGCGCAGCGCGATGCCGGCGATCGCGCCGGCCCGGTGCGCGTCGACCGGCTCGGCCCACTCGGGCGGCAGGCCCGCGGCGGCTGCGTCCGCGCGCCGGGCGTCCATCAGCTGGAGCCGTCCGCACCAGCGCGTCGCGCCGACGTCGTAGGCGGCGCGCGCGAGCAGCAGCGCCGCGCGCGTCAGGCGCGACAGCGGCGCGTCGTCGGGCGTCACCGACGGATGGTGGGCGAGCGCGGGCTGCGCCGAGCAGGCGGCACCGCCCGCGTCCAGCCGCAGGACCGACCAGCCCCGGCGCGCGAGCGCGAACGCGACCGCAGCGCCGGCGAGGCCCGCGCCCACGACCAGCGCGACGCGGGGGGGCGGCGTCTGGCAGGTCGCGTGGGGGCCCGTCGCGTCCGGGATCGGCATGTCCTGCGGATCCGTCGGGGATGCCGCCACCGGCGACGCGAGCGACCCGCGGGCCGACGTCGATGCCGGTCGCGTCGGCGGCAGGGCAGCCGCATCCGATGCCGGCGCGGCACCCGCACCCGATGCCGGATGCGTGCGGGTCCGCCACGCATGCAGCGCAGGCCCCCCGCTGCCCGCGTCGACGCGCCGTACCGTCATGCCGGCCTGCGCGAGCGCCCGCGCGACGGCGTCGTCGGCGGTGGCGGCAGCCGCCCGGCCGCCGATGGCGAGGCGCGCGCAGGCATGCCGGAGCAGGGGCGTGTCGGGCACGCGGGCAAGGTCGGCGCCGCCGAAGGCGGGCGGCGCGACGAAGAGCGAGTCGGCGCGGGCGACGAGGCCGGGCAGCATTCGCGCACGCGGGCCGACCGCCAGCGTGAGCATCGCAGGCCCGTCTCCCAGTGCGACGCGATGGACGCCGGTGACCGGCGGCGGCCACGCGTCGAGCAGCGCCCGCGCCGCGCTCGCCGCCACGCCACGCGCGGCGAGGCGGGCACGCAGCGCCTCGCGCGGGATCGGCCGCTCGAGCAGCGCCGCGACGTGCAGCCGGGCGGGGCGTTGCGGATCGTCGCGCCATGCACGCAGCGTCGCGAGGCAGGCGACGCCGTCGTCGAAATCGAGATCGAGCACGGTCCAGGCGCTCGCGCCGCGCCAGGTCTCGGGTAGGCCACAGCCGGTCAGCAGGCTGCCGGCCGCCTCGGCGAGGGGGTCGTCCCGGGAGCGCGCGCTCATCGGCGGCGGAGGGGTCGTGCGATCATCCGTCGATTATCCCCGCCCACCGGGCGGCCCCGGGCGCCCCGCGCCCGAGCCGCCCAGCGATCGACCGACCGACATGCCCGACACTGTCCGAGACCCCCGCAGCGCCGACACCGGTGCTCCGTCTGACGCAGCGTCCCCCGCCGACGCCGCAGGCCGCGCCGCCGCCATCGCCGGCGCCGAGCGATGGTTCGACGACGGCGGCTTCTTCGAGTGCCTCGCGCGTCGCGTCGCCATGCCCACCGAGAGCCAGAACCCGGCGCGCGCCGCGGTGCTGGACGCCTACCTGCGCGACGAGATCGCGCCGTCGCTCGAGGCGCTCGGGTTCGGCTGCGAGATCGTCGCCAACCCGTCCGGCGCCGGCGGCCCGATGTTGATCGCCCGACGCGTCGACCCGCGCACTGACGGCGTGCCGCCCGGCCCGACGGTGCTCGGCTACGGCCACGCCGACGTGATCCGGGGACTCGAGGGGCAGTGGCGCGAGGGGCGCGACCCGTGGCGCCTGCAGGCGGACGGCGAGCGCTGGTACGGGCGCGGCACCGCCGACAACAAGGGCCAGCACACGATCAATCTCGCGGCGCTCGAGCAGGTCCTGCGCGCACGCGCAAGGCAGCAGGGCCTGCCGCCGGCCGATGCGCGCCGTGCCCGGCTCGGCTTCGACGCGACCCTGCTGCTCGAGACCGGCGAGGAGGTCGGCTCGCCGGGCCTGCACGCCTTCTGCGATCGCCATCGCGACGCGCTCGCCGCCGACGTGCTGATCGCCTCCGACGGCCCGCGGGTCCAGCCCGGGCGTCCGACGGTGTTCCTCGGCTCGCGCGGCGCGCTCAACTTCGACCTGAGCGTGACCCTGCGCGATGGTGCGCACCACTCGGGCAACTGGGGCGGGCTGATCGGCAACCCGGGCCTGGTGCTCGCGCACGCGCTCGCCTGCATCGCGGATGCGCGCGGCGCGATCCGCGTGCCCGAATGGCGTCCCGACTCGCTGACGCCCGCGGTGCGCGAGGCGCTGTCCGGCCTCACGGTCGACGGCGGCACTGACGGCCCGGCGATCGATCCCGACTGGGGCGAGCCCGGCCTCACGCCGGCCGAGCGCGTCTACGGCTGGTGCAGCTTCGAGGTGCTGGCCTTCGAGACCGGCAACCCCGCGCGCCCGGTGAATGCGATCCCGGCTCGCGCGCGGGCGCACTGCCAGCTGCGTTTCGTGGTGGGCGTCGATCCCGACGACATCCTGCCGGCGTTGCGCCGCCACCTGGACGCCCACGGCCTGGGCGTCGTACGCATCGATGCGGCCGCGGAGGGCTACTTTCCGGCCACCCGGCTCGCCCCCGATCACCCGTGGGTGCGCTGGACCGTCGGCTCGATCGAGCGCAGCACGGGCCGCGCGCCGGCGATCCTGCCCAACCTCGGCGGGTCGCTGCCCAACGACGCGTTCAGCGAGGTGCTGGGGCTGCCCACGGTTTGGGTGCCGCACTCGTACGCGGCGTGCTCGCAGCATGCGCCCGACGAGCACTTGCTGGCGCCGCTGGCGCGCGACGCGCTGCGGCTGATGGCGGGGCTCTACTGGGACCTCGGCGAGTCGGGCACGCCGGAACGGGGCGCGCGCGGGCCGACCGACCGGCGTCTGACCGTACCGCCCGTCGGGCCCCGCGTCACCGTGATGGCGTGCCGCGGACCTCAGGTGTCCCGCAATCAGCCGTTCGTCCGGGCGGTACTCCGGTGACCTGCGCGAACTTCGCACACTTGTGACATCGATCACGTCAGACGGTCGCCGGAGATGCTTCCGAGGCCCTGCCAAACGATTCGTCCGCGACCAGAGGGGTCAACCATGAACTTCCGGATTCTCGCCACCATCGTGCTCTCCGCGAGCCTCGCCTGGGGTTGCGGATCGCCCGACTCGAGCGCCGCGCAACCCGAGCCTTCGGCGCTCGCCACGACGTCCGAGGGCACCGCGACGCCGCTGATCAGCACGTCGGCAGCGACGTTAGCGGCTGCCACGAGCGACTCGCGTGGCGGCACGACGTCGCCCGCGACCACGGCGACCACGGCGACCAACCCGACGACGACGATGATGGCGACGACGGCGACGGCGACGCCGACGCCGACGGCGAGCACGTCCAACCCCCTGCTTGCCCGGACCGCCCGGATCCTCCCCTTGGGCGACTCGATGACCGCAGGCCACGAGTACGATCCCCTGCGCTTCCGGTCCTACCGCGGCCCGCTCTACGCGTTGCTGGGCTCAGCCGGCTTCAAGGTGGACTTCGTCGGCACGCAGCAGATGATGCCGGCGATGGGCGGCGATCCGGATCACGATGGCTACGGCGGCGCCTGGATCGGGCCGGGCGGCTCGGACAACACCATCACTGCTCGGCTGCCTGGCATCTTCGCTGCGGTCGATCCCGACATCGTCATTCTCGCGATGGGCTGGAACAGCGTCTACAACGAACCCGCTGTCGCCGCCTCGAAGTACCGCGACCTCGTCAACCGGATCGCGGCGGCCAAGCCCAACGCGCACATCGTCGTCGCGACGCTGAGCCCGCAGCGCGGTCAGACCGAGGCGCAGACCAATGCCGACGTCGCCGGGTACGCCGCGCTCAATGCCACCGCGCGCAGTCTGGCTTCAGCGTCCACGACCGACCGCATCCACCTCGCGGACTACGCGGTGGCCGGCTTCCAGGACGCCGAATACTGGGACGTCATCCACTGGCTGCAGCCGGGTGCGGACCGTGCGGGGCGGGTGCTCTTTCAGGCGCTCGTCAACGGACCGCTCAAGCGCTAGCTGTACAGGTCAGGGGGGCGGGTCCAGTCTGAATCGGGCTGGGGTCCTGGCCCAGGCCTCGCACAGGGTCTGGGGCAGTGTGCGCCAGCGCAGCACGTTCAAGTGCCTGGCGACGTTGCGCGCCGTCACGAACGCCAGCACCTGGGCCTTCATCGCAGCCGAGTCCGCAGAGTGGAAGGCCTGGACGGTCGTTTGCTTCATCGTCCGGTTCATAAGCCCGGCCTGCCCGTTGGTCCACGGTTGGTACGGCTTGGTGCGATGATGCTTGATGCCGTGCTGCCGGCAGATCCGACCGAAGTGATGCCAGCCGCCCCGGCGTACCCCAGGGCCGTCTCGGTAGGGGCGCGGGTCGGTGCAGGGCGCTCCGTTGTCGGTCAGCACGGTGTGGATGCGGTACGGGAAGGCGTTCAGCACGGCCTGCAGGAAGGCCGCGCCGTTCGGTTTGCTGGCCGTTTCGTGGAACGCGGCGTGCGTGAACTCGGAGACCCGCCCGATCGCCAGAACCGTGTGCGCATGGCCTTCTGCGAGGCGCAACCCGGACCTGCGGACGTGCGCGCAGCGCAGTTCAGTGTCGTCGACGCGTGAACGCTTCGAAGCGCGCGTCGCTTGCAGCGGGTGGCGACCGACGCCGTGACGCCCCAGGCAGCCATGCAGCGTGCTGCGGCTCAATGCGCGAATCGTGCGGCGCAGTTGGCCCAGCACATCATCAGGGAGCAGACCGATGCGTCTGCGGAACTCGACGGTAGCTGCTTCCTGCGCTTCGGTGAGCAGGGCGCTTCTGGATCGGCGTGGCCCCGTCGGCGCGTCGGCCGTGCTTGCTCTGGCTCGCCACGTCGCGACGGTCAGGGGTTCGGCCCGTAGCGGGCGGCAAGAGCCCGGGTCGTCTGTCGCGACGCTTCGGCAGTTCGGGTCGGACTCCCGGCGTCGTGCGGGCTGAGCGGTGAATACCTGCTGCCACAGCGCACACTACTGCTGATCGATCAAGGATGCACCACGACTTCCCGGGACCGCACACCTGACCCGCGGGGGCCTGCCGAGCCTCCGCGGTCCTCAGGCAGGCTTGAGTCGATTGTGGCCTTCGACCGCCGACCTGAGGAAGGCCGTCACGGGTCGCTCGCCGAATCGGTAGGCGACCAGCGCGCTACCGATCGAAAGCGCGATGCTCAGCACGATCGACAACGGTGCGTTGGGCAGCGCGGCTTTCGCCAGCAGCACGGGCGCGATCGGCGCGATCATCGGGTGGAAGAGGTACAGCGCGTACGAGCTGTCGCCCAGGAGCAGCACGCGCGCGGGGATCCGGCCCTGGAGCACCGGCTCGAGGAACGCGACGCCGCCGACGATCAGCGCGGCCGGGATGCCCCAGGTCAGCACCCGCATCATGTCGGGCACGACACCCCAGGGCCACAGCAGGCCGACGAAGCCCACCGCGACCATCGACACGGCTGCCGCCGGCGGCATGCGCATGCCGGACATGCACAGCTGCGCGATCGCCATGCCGGCCACGAACTCGAGCAGGATGGTGTCTAGCCAGAACGCGGCGGCAACCCAGTCGGGTTGCCTGAACAGCGCCGCGACGGACAGCCCGGCGAACAGCAGCCCGACGAAGGGCAGAGGCGGCACGCGCAGCACCATCGCCAGCGCGAAGACGACGTAGAAGAACATTTCGAAATTGAGTGTCCAGCCCACGCCGACCACCGGCTGCAGGGCGCCGTGTTCGTTGTAGGACGGCAGGAAGAGATAGGATCGGAGAATGTGGCCCGGGTCGAGGCCGGCGTTCAGGACGGCCGAGGGGACGGCGAGGACGGCGGCCAGTTTCAGGGTCGTCGCCACCCAGTAGAGGGGCACGATGCGGCTCAGGCGGCGCAGCATGAAGGTCTGCGCGCCGTCGGGCCGGCCGATCAGGGTCCGCGACGACACCGCCATCACGAAGCCGCTGATCACGAAAAAGACGTCGACGCCGGCCGCGCCGCTCGCCCACACCGGATAGCCGGGGACCAGGCGCTCGGCGACGTAGAAGGTGGCGTGCGTGACAACCACCAGCAGCGCGGCGACGAACCTCAGGGCCTGGATGCCGTCGTAGCGGTGCGGGATGCTCGGTTTCAAGACGGATCGTACCTCGGTGCGGCGACCTGGCCCGAAGCGGCCAGTCTTGAAAGAGCGTATCAGGCGAAGTGGGAGTCATGCGTGCGCAATGTCACCGGGCGCGGCGACTCCAGTGTCGTCCAGCGGGTCGCCGTCCAGGCAAGGCGGGAGCCTGCCGTGGCGCCGTCCCACGCCGGTGAGGCGTGATCGCTGAAGCCCACCGTCGACCCACCGCCCGATCGACCCGACGGGACCGACACCGATCGCTGCGCAGCCCCCCGCCCGGTCGATCGCAGGTCGGATCGTCGACGTACCGCGGCCGATGGGGGCGCGGCGCCGGACGCCGTCCGGCCGCACACCTCAAATGCCCCGATCCGGCGCGTGGTGCCGGCGGTGTAGAGCGTCGATTCAAGCCGGGTCCGCGAGAAGGGCGTTCGTCGATCAGGCTCGGCGGTGTGTCGGCCGCTCGCGACGGGAGTGCCGCACGCGTGTACGGGACACACAGGGGTCCGACAGATGAGCCTCCGGATTATCGCCATGTAGCTGCTCTGGGCGGGCAGCGCCGCGGGCCGCACGTCTACCGGGCGCCGCGCCGCCCAGCGCTTCGTCCGTACCCACCGCCGACCGCGAACCTCGCCGCGACACCAACCACTCCGGCTAACCCGTCGGGTCGATCTCGTGGGTACGCAGAGGCTCGTGCCCGCCATCGGCGGGGACTCCGACCACGGCGGTCATGTCGGCGCCTGGATCGGACCCGGCGGCTCGTCCGACAACCTGGCCTCGGCGTCCACCATCCACCGGGTCCGTCCCGCGGAATCAGCCTCAGCCGGCTTCCAGCCATCGGAATACTGGGATGTTATCCACTGGCTGCAGCCGGGCGCAGACCGGGCGGCGCGGGTCCTGTGCGAGGCGCCGGTGGACGGGCCGCTCAGGCCGGCTCGAGCGCGTCACCCACCGGCCCGCTTCTCGAAGTCGAGGCTGAACTGCTGGGGCGACTCTGGCTGCGGCACGCCCGGGCGCTCCAGGCTGCCCGCCCGCACGCCGAGCAGGCGGATCGTCCGCGTCAGGTCGACGCGCTTGAGGCACTGGCCCGCGCATCGGCGCAGCGCGGCGGCGTCGACGATCGGATCCGACAGGGTGATGTCGCGGGTCACCGTCCTGAAGTCGTCGAAGCGCAGCTTGATGCCGATGGTGCGCGCGAGGTACTCGCCGCGCGCCAGGTCTGCGGCCACCTGCTCGCATAGCCGGGTCAGCACGAGGCCGAGCTCGGCGCGGTCCCGGACCGCGTGGAGGTTGCGCTCGAAGGTGGTCTCGCGGCTCATGGACACCGGCTCGCGGTGGGTGACGATCGGCCGGTCGTCCAGGCCGTGCGCGGCATCGTGCAACCAGTGCCCGTAGCTGCGCCCGAAGTGCTCGACCAGCCAGGGCCTGTCGCGGGCCGCGATCTCGCCGATGGTCGAGATGCCCAGCGACGTCAGCTTCCCGGCGGCCTTGGGGCCGATGCCGTTGATGCGTCGTGCCGGCAGCGGCCAGACCCTGGCCGGCACGTCCTCCATCGTCAGCACTGTGACGCCGTCCGGCTTGTTCATGTCCGACGACAGCTTGGCGAGCAGCTTGTTGGGCGCGACCCCCACCGAGCAGGTGAGCCCGGTGGCCTCGAGCACCGCGGCCTTGATGCGCAGCGCGATCTCGCCGGTCCCACCCTCCAGCGGCGTGAGGTCCGCGTACACCTCGTCGATGCCGACGTCCTGGATCACCGGGCTGATCGATCGGACGGCGTCCTTGAACAGGCGCGAGAAGCGGCGGTACAGCTCGAAGTTGACCGGCAGCAGGACGGCGTCGGGCGCGAGCCTCGCGGCTTTCATCGACGGCATCCCGGAATGGACGCCGAGCGCCCGCGCCTCGTAGGTGGCGGTCGTCAGCACCCCCCGGCCCACGTAGTCCCGCAGCCTGGAGAACGCGTGGGTGCCGTCTTCCAGGCGGCGCGGCGCATGGGAGCGCTTGCCGGCCACCACCATCGGCTGGCCGCGCAATTCGGGATACTGCGACAGCTCGCAGGACGCGAAGAAGGCGTCCATGTCGAGGTGGGCGATGCGCCGTGCGGTCTGCCCATCGGGCGCATCGGCCCGCGCCGCGGACGGGCCGTCCATCGGGGGCCGGAGAGCAGGGTCGGACATCCGGCAATGATGCCAGCCGAGGGGGCCCCGCCCCGCGGCCCGCGAGGCAGCCTGGCGGCGCCCGGGGCGCGGCAGCTCCAAGCTGCGGCACACTGCGGGCCAGGCGACACTGCCGCACACGGAGGCTCACCATGCAGGACCTGTACGCGGGACGCAGCGCGATGGTCACCGGAGGCGCGCGCGGCATCGGCCTGGCCATCGCGCAGACGCTCGGCCTGCTCGGGGCGCGCGTGCTGATCGTCGACAACGGCGCGGCGCTCGACGGCGGCCCGGAGGATCCGGCGGTGACCGAGCTGGCGGCGATGCGGGTGCCCGGGTCGATCGGTCTGGCCATCGACATCGGTGCGGACGGTGCGGCGCAGCAGGCGGTCGACACCGCGCTGCGCGAGTTCGGCGCGCTCGACCTGGTCGTGAACAACGCGGCCATCGAGTGCGACGCCCCGATCGAGCGGGCGCGCCGCGAGGACTTCGAGCGGATGCTGCGCACCAACCTGGTCGCGCCGTTCGCGCTCGCCGCGGCCGCGGTGCCGGTGCTGCGGGCCCAGGTCAAGGCGGGGCGCCGGCCCGGTGCCATCGTCAATCTCGTGTCGTCGGTGGGGCTGTACGGGCGGCCGGGCCGCAGCGGCGAGGCGGCGAGCAAGGCGGGGCTGGTGGGTCTGAGCCGCAGCCTCGCCCAGGAGCTCGCCCCCGACCGGATCGCCTGCAACGCGGTCGCTCCCTTCGCCGGCACCCGTGCCGTGCGGGCGCTGCCGGCGGACGCGTCGGACCCCGCGGCGGTCTTCCGGGCGGTCACGATGGGGCTGGCTGCGAGCGACGCGGCCCAGCTGGTGGTGTTCCTCGGCTCGCCGCAGGCCGCCGGCATCAGCGGGCAGCTGTTCGGCGTGCGCGGGCGCGAGGTCTTCGTGTGGTCGGGCTCGCGGCCGACCGCGACCTGCTTCCAGCCGCGTGCCTTCGACGCGGACGAATACGCGCAGGCGATCGGCGGGCTGCGTGTCGACTTCGTGGAGATGACCGACGACACCACCGCCTTCGACGGCGATCCGGTGTCGTGAGCGTGCTGCGTGGGCCGCCCGCCGGCCGATGACAAGCCCAGGGAATGTCGCTAGGCTGGGTTCTCGAGAGTCCGGAACCCACCGATGTCGACCGAACCCGCGGCGCCGCGGCATATCCGCCTCACCTCGCACCCCGTGCAGGGCGGCGCCGCGCCGCCACCGATCCGCTGGGGCGCGCCCAGCGCGGCCGAGCGCGGCCCGGTGGTCGGCACCACCACCGATCGCTCGATGCGCAACGTGGTCGGCACGCACTCCGGTTCCTACGGCGTGTACCGCGCGCTCGCGGTCGCGGCGGGCGCGCTCCAGCGCCAGCACCGCGCCGACCTGACCGACACCGCCCCCACCGACCGGGTCGGGCCGCATCCGCAATGGGGCGACCCCGACCGGATCGTGTCGATCGACCCCTGGGGCGCGGTGGTCGCCGATGCGTTCCGCCCGCTGCTCGCGGCCGGCGTCGACATCAAGCCCTCGATCGCGGTCACCAAGGCCCACATCGACATGCCGGAGATCCGGACCGCGATCGCCTTCCAGCGGCTAAGGCCCGACGGCCGTGTGCTGCTCGAAAACGGATCGGCGGTGGTCACCAAGGCCGCGATCGAGCCGGTCTGGTGGCTGCCCGGGGTCGCCCGGCGCTTCGGGGTGTCGGAGGCCGACCTGCGGCGCGCGCTGTTCGAGGAGACCGGCGGGATGTACCCGGAGCTGGTCACCCGCAGCGATCTCGAGGTCTTCCTGCCGCCCATCGGCGGGCAGACCGTCTACGTGTTCGGGGATCCGCGTCACCTGTCGGACCCGTCGGTCCCGCTGACCGCGCGCGTGCACGACGAGTGCAACGGATCGGACGTGTTCGGCTCTGACATCTGCACCTGCCGCCCCTACCTGACCCACGCGATCGAGGAATGCATCCGCGGCGCGCAGCAGGGCGGCGTGGGGCTGGTGTCGTACAGCCGCAAGGAGGGGCGCGCGCTCGGCGAGGTCACCAAGTTCCTCGTCTACAACGCGCGCAAGCGCCAGGCGGGCGGCGACTCGGCCGACAAGTACTTCCTGCGCACCGAGTGCGTGGCGGGCGTGCAGGACATGCGGTTCCAGGAGCTGATGCCCGACGTGCTGCACTGGTTGGGCATCACGCGCATCCATCGCCTGGTGTCGATGAGCAACCTCAAGTACGACGCGATCACCGGCTCGGGCATCGCGGTCGACGGGCGCGTGCCGATCCCGGACGATCTGGTGCCGGCCGACGCGCAGGTCGAGATGCAGGCGAAGATGGCGGCGGGCTATTTCACCGACGGCGCCGTGCCGCAGTCGGGCGAGCTGGAGCGGACCAAGGGCCGCGGCCTGTGAGCGCTGCGCGGTCCCTGCTGTCGACGCGCGCGGTCCGCGAGCGCTGCGGCGCGATCCACGCGGCGGTATCGGCAGGCGAGTCGCGCTGGTTCCGGCTCGACGCGGGGCGCCTGGACGAGGCGGCGGACATCGTGGCCGCGGTCACGCGCCGGCGCTATCCCGACCTTGCGGTGCCGTACCACAGCCGGTGGCGGCACTTCGAGGCGGGCGGCGTCGACCGCGTCGCGGCGATCGAGGCCGCGGGGGGCGACGCGCTGGCCGACCCGGCCGAGCGCGCGCGGGCGCGGATCGACCTCGCGGTGGTCGCGGTGCTGCTCGATGCGGGCGCGGGCGGCGCATGGCGCTTTCACGACGCGCCGAGCGGCCTGTCGATCGGGCGCTCCGAGGGGCTGGGGATCGCGAGCCTGCGGGCGTTCGCGGCGGGGCTGTTCTCGTCCGACCCGTCCCGACCGATGCGGGTGGACGCGGCGGCGCTGCGCGGGCTCGACGCCGGCGCGCTCGCGGCGGCCTTCCAGGCTGGGCCCGCCAATCCGCTGGTGGGCATGGAGGGGCGGGTCGCGCTGCTGCGCCGACTGGGCGCCGCGATGGCCGCGCAGCCGGCGTGGTTCGGCGAGGACGGCCGCCCAGGCGGGCTCTTCGATGCGCTGGTGGCCACCGACGCCGGCTCGGCGCCGCGGGTCGCGGCCGACGCGGGCCTGGCGCCGCGGGTCGCGGCTCACGACATCCTGCAGGCGCTGCTGTACACGCTGGGCGACATATGGCCCCAGGGCGCGCGCCTGGAGGGCATCGCGCTCGGCGATGCCTGGCGCCATCCGCAGGCGGGCGGCGAGGGCGTCACGGCCGGCTGGGTGCCGTTCCACAAGCTCTCCCAGTGGCTCGCCTACTCGCTGCTGGAGCCCTTCGAGTCGGCGGGCGTGCGGGTGGACGGGCTGGATGCGCTCACCGGGCTCGCCGAGTATCGCAACGGCGGCCTGCTTGTGGATGCTGGCGTCCTCGTTCCGCGCGACGCGGCGGTCTTCGCCGCGCCGCTCGCACCGGGCGCCGAGCCGGTCGTGGAGTGGCGTGCGTTGACCGTCGCCCTGATCGACGCGCTGGCGCCGCGGGTCCGCCAGCGGCTCGGCACGGACGAGCGCGGCATGCCGCTCGCGGCGGTGCTGGAGGGCGGCACATGGGCGGCGGGGCGCGAGCTCGCGCAGGCACGCCGCGGGGGCGAGCCGCCGTTCGCGATCGTCAGCGACGGAACGGTGTTCTGAGCGAGGCTGCGCAGGGGTCTGAAATCGTGATCTGACCCCGGTTTTAAACGACAGTGATCTGACCCTGATTGGGGTGGAGCGACGATGAGCCGTGACGTGATCGTGATCGACCATCCTCTGGTGCAGCACAAACTGACGCTGCTGCGGCGCAAGGAGACGAGCACCAACAGCTTCCGCAGGCTGCTCTCGGAGCTGTCGCTGCTGCTCGCCTACGAGGTGACGCGCGACATGCCGATGCATGAGGTGGACATCGAGACGCCGATGGAGCCGATGCGCTCGCGCGTGATCGACGGCAAGAAGACCGTGTTCGTCTCGATCATGCGGGCGGGGGCGGGCATCCTGGATGGCATGCTGCAGGTGATCCCGGGTGCGCGGATCGCGCACATCGGGCTGTACCGCGACCCCAAGACCCTGGTCGCGGTCGAGTACTACTTCAAGGTGCCGCAGGACATGCACGAGCGCGATGCGATCGTGGTCGACCCGATGCTGGCCACCGGCAACTCGGCAGTGGCCGCGGTCGACCGGCTCAAGGAGACGCGGCCCAAGTCGATCCGCTTCGTGAGCCTGCTGGCCGCACCCGAGGGCCTCGCGCATTTTCACGACGCACATCCGGACGTTCCGGTGTACACGGCGGCCGTAGACCGCCAGCTCGATGCGCACGGCTACATCCTGCCCGGGCTGGGCGACGCCGGCGACCGGCTGTTCGGCACGAAGTGAGCGGGCGGGGGGGCCTGAGCGCGGGCCCCTTGCCCAGCGGGCACGCGCCGACGCGCAGACCCGGGCCTCAGCCGATGCGGTGCGCCCGGCACGCCTGGGCGAGCAGCGTCGCGAGCGTGACGCGGTTGCCCGGATGGGGCAGCGAGTCGGTGCTCCACAAGTGGCCCACGCCGGCCGCGTGCAGCACCGCCAGGTCGTCGCCGACGCACAGCGAGTGGGTCACCACGGCGTCGACGCTGCGCGCGCCGAGGCCCAGGCACACCCGCGCTGCCTCGGCGAGCGTGCGGCCGCTGCTCGCGATGTCGTCGACCAGCAGCACCGGGCGGCCCGCGATCGGGGGGCTGCCGTCGGCGAGCACCTCGACATCGCGGTCGCCGTGGCGGCGCTTGACGAACACCGCATGCGGCCGGCCTGCCTCGGCCGCGACCGCGGCGACCCACTGCGCCGACTCTTCGTCGGGTCCCACCAGCACCGCGTGCGGCAGCGTGTGCGCGGCGAAGGCCCCGATCGGGCCGGCCGCGGTCAGCGCGATCGCCTGCGCGCCGGTCACCGCCTGCTCGAGCCGATCGATCCGGTGCAGGTGCGGGTCGACCGTCAGCACCGCGTCGAACAGGCTGCCCAGGAAGCCGCCGACGATGGTCTGGCTGACCGCCTCGCCGGGCCGGAAGGCCATGTCCTGGCGCATGTAGCACAGGTAGGGCGCCACCAGCGCGAGATGCGCGACCCCGAGGCCGCGCGCGGTACGTGCCGCCAGCAGCAGCTCGACCAGCCGCGTGTCCGGCCGGTCGAGGCTGCAGAACACGATCGCGCGCGCGGGTAGCGGCACCGGCAGCCGCAGCAGGGTCTCGCCGTCCGGAAAGCGCCGCGTCTCGATCTCGAGCGCGTCCGCACCGAGCGCCGCCGCAAAGCGCCGGGCCGGCTCGGCCTGGTCGGCGAAGTGCAGGACCGTGCTGCGGGACGGAGCGTGCATCGGGCGGACTCGGGTCGGGTGAGCGGCGCGCCGGGTCAGGGCGTCAGGAGACAACGATACCGGGGTCGACCCGGCACCACGCCAGCGCCAGCTCGAACTCGCCGGGGCTCTCGGCATGCAGGCGGTAGAGCGGCTGGCCCTCGCGCACGGTGTCGCCCAGGCGCACCAGCAGGTCGATGCCGGCGCCGGGGCTGGCGGGCGCCCCGGCCTGGCGGGCCGCGCGGGCGAGCCGCAGGTGGTCGAAGGCGCTCACGACGCCCGCGCGTGGCGCCCCGATCTCGGCGACCAGCCGCCCCGGCCCGGGCGGGTCGATCCGCCGGCCCTGCGCATCGATGATTGCCTGCATCTTGCTCGACCCACGGCCCGACTCGAGGATGTCGCGCGCGAGCGTCTCGCCTTCGCCACCGCGCACGTCGGGGTCGAACTCGAGCATCCGCCCTGCCAGCCGCAGCGCCTTGGCCCGCAGGTCGGCGGGCGCGTCGGGCTGGTTGCCGAGCACCGCCAGCACGTCGCGCGCCTCCAGCACCGGCCCGATGCCGCGTCCGATCGGCTGGGTGCCGTCGGTGATCGTGACCTCGACGTACAGCCCGAGCGAGCGGCCCACGAACTCGAAGGTCTTGCGCAGCCGCATCGCGTCGGCGAGGTCGTGGACCTTGGCGCTCGGGCCCACCGGGATGTCGAGCAGCAGCCGCGTCGAGCCGGCGGCGAGCTTCTTGGACATGATCGACGCGACCATCAGGCCGGGCGAATCGAGCGCGAGCGGACGTTCGACCGAGATCAGCAGGTCGTCGATCGGGGCGAGCCGCGCGGTGCCGCCCCAGGCGATACAGCCGCGCTCGCGCTCGACCACCGCCCGCAGGCGGTCCGGCGTCAGATCGACCTCGGCCAGCACCTGCATGGTGTCGGCGGTGCCGGCCGGCGAGGTGATCGCGCGGCTCGATGTCTTGGGGATCAGCATGCCGTGCGCGGCCACGATGGGCACGACCAGCATCGAGGTCCGGTTGCCCGGGATGCCGCCGATGCAGTGCTTGTCGGCGACGAGCGGTTCGTGCCAGTCGAGCCGCTCGCCGGTCTCGAGCATCGCGCGGGTCAGTGCGAGCACCTCCTCGCGCTCCAGGTCGTCGCGGCCACAGGCCACGAGGAAGGCGGCGATCTCGCTGCGCGAATAGCGGCGCGCGGCGATGTCGTTGGCGATCGCGCGCATGCCGGTCAGGTCGAGCGCCTCGCCCTGCAGCTTGCGGCGGACGATGTCGAGCGAGGCCGGGCGCGGGGCCGGGCCGACCCGCAGCGCCGCACCCGCCGGCAGTCCGATCAGCGCGAAGGCCTGCTCAGACAGGCCGATCTCGTCGGGGCCGACGATCGAGGGGTCATCGACGATGTTGAGCACCGCGAGCAGCGGCTCGGCCGAGGCCGGCGCGTCGAAGGGGCGGATCGCGACCTTGGCGGCGGCCCGCAGCGCATCGATGCGGCAGGCGGCGCAGCCGCGCGCCAGGTAGGCGACGTTCTCGGCGTCGGTGTCGATGCGCACCGCCCGCAGGCGAAGGCTGGGGGCTGCGGGCAGGGAAGGGACCATGGCCCGATTGTAGCCGTGGCGCCCGCCCAGCCCGCTTAGTCCTCCAGGGGCTCCAGATGGGTGAGCACGGTCGCCTTCGGGACGACCTCGGCGATCGCGTCCTCCACTCGGTGCACCATCTCGTGGCCGCGTGCGACCGTCCAGTCACCGGGCACGAGCACCACCACGTCGATCCAGGCGTCAGAGCCCGCTCGGCGGGTGCGCAGCGCCCGCCACCGCACGCCCTGCGGCGCGAATCCGTCGAGCGCGCTGTGCAGGCGGGCCAGCAACTCGTCCTCGAGCGCGCGGTCCATGAGGCCGTCCACCGCGGCCCGCAGCAACCGGGCGCCCTCCCACAGGATGTTCGCCCCGACCGCGATCGCGATCAGCGGGTCGAGTGCCAGCCACCCGGTGAGCCCGACCGCGCCCACGCCGGCGACCACGCCCAGCGAGGTCACCACGTCGGTCATCAGGTGGCGCGAATCCGCCGCGAGCGCGATCGAGTCGAAGCGGCGCGCCGCGCCGCGCAGCGCGATCGCCACGCCCAAGTTGATCGCGGTCGCCACCAGCGACACCGCCAGGCCCAGGCCCACCGCCTCGAGCGGCTGCGGCGCGAACAGCCGGTGGACCGCCGCCCAGATGATCGCGGCTGCGGCCGCGAGGATCAGCAGGCCCTCGAAGCCGCTCGAGAAGTACTCGGCCTTGCCGTGCCCGAACGGATGCTCGCGGTCGGCGGGCCGCTGCGCGACCAGGATCATCCACAGCGCGAAGCTCGCCCCGGCGAGGTTGACGAAGGACTCCAGCGCGTCGGACAGCAGCCCCACCGAGCCGGTCAGCCACCAGGCGATCGTCTTGAGGGAGATGGTCGCGACCGCGGCGCCGATCGAGAGCCACGCGAAGTGGTGGCGCTCCAGCATGTCCGCGGCGGGGTATTTGGGTACATTCACGGGATGCGAGTATCCGACATTCCAGCCGATGCGCCGTGGCGGGTCGCCCTCGAGGCGGGCGGCGGCCTCACCGACGTGGCTGGGCTGCGGGTCGGCCACCACACCGACGCGCGACGCCCGACCGGCTGCACGGTGGTGCTCGCCGACGGCGGGGCGGTGGCCGGCGTGGACGTACGCGGCGCCGCGCCCGGTACCCGGGAGACCGACCTGCTCGACCCGGGCAACGCCGTCGAGCGGGTGCACGCGGTGCTGCTGGCCGGCGGCAGCGCGTTCGGGCTCGACGCGGCGTCGGGCGTGGTGGCCTGGCTCGAGTCGCAGGGCATCGGCCAGCAGGTGGGGCCGGCGCGCGTGCCGATCGTGCCCGCGGCCATCCTGTTCGACCTGTGGGTCGGCGACCCCTCGATCCGGCCCGACGCGCGCGCAGGGCGCCTCGCCTGCGAGGCCGCGAGCGCGGCGCCGCCGCAGGAGGGCTCGGTGGGTGCCGGGACGGGCGCCACCGTCGGCAAGCTCTGGGGCATCGCGCGGGCGATGAAGGGTGGCGTGGGCACCGCCTCGCTGCGGGTGGCGGGCGTCACCGTCGCCGCGCTGATCGTCGTCAATGCGGTCGGCGACGTGATCGACCCCGCGCGCGGCCTGCCGCTCGCCGGCGCGCGCAGCGCCGACGGCAGCCGCCTGGTCGGGACCACGGCCACACTGCTCGCGGGCGAATTGCCGCCGGTGCTGCAGGCTGGGGCTGCGACCACGATCGGCTGTGTCGCAACCGACATGAGCCTGACCAAGGCCGAGTGCCGCCGGCTCGCCCAGTCGGCGCACGACGGGCTGGCCCGCAGCATCGACCCCATTCACACCGCCTTCGATGGCGACACGATCTTCGCGCTCGCCACCGGGCGCACCGAGGCGCGGCTCCACCCGGTGGCGCTCGGCGCGGCGGTCGCCGCGGTCACCGCCGCGGCGGTGCTGCGGGCCGTGCGCGCGGCGCGCGGCCTGTCCGGCCCGGGCTTGCCGACGGTGCCATCGCTTGCCGAGTTCCTGGTGGGAGGCGGGCGTTGATCCGCGCATCCATCGCCGCCGTGGCGCTGGGCGCCGCGCTGTGCGCCGCCGCCGCTGCACCGGCCGCCCCGGCCGCCGCCGCACTCCCCACGCTCGCGCTGGAGGCACAGGCCCGCTCGACGGTCGCCAACGACGAGATGGTCGTCACCGTGGCGGTCGAGCGCGAGGGCCCGCAGGTCGGGCCGCTCAACGACGCGGTGATCGCGCAGCTGAACGCCGCGATCGCGGAGGCGCGCGCGGTCGAGGGTGTGCGCGCCCGCCTGGGCTCGGTCTGGACGCAGCCCGAGGTCGGGCGCGAGGGGCGCCAGAAGGGCTGGCGGGTCCGCGGCGAGGTGATCCTGGAGTCCACGCGGATGGCGGCGCTCGCGCAGCTCGGCGGGCGGCTGGGCGAGCGGATGCAGCTGGCGGGCGTGCAGTTCAGGCTGTCGGCCGAGCGCCGTCGCGCCGAGGAGCAGCGGCTGGTGGCCGAGGCCGCCCGCGCCTTCCGCGAGCGCGCGGCCGAGGGGGCGCGCGCTTTCGGCTTCCAGGGCTACGAGCTCAGGGAGCTCACGCTGCGCACGGGCGGGGGCGCCGGCCCGCGGCCGCTCGCGATGGCGCGCGGCGGGGCGGACGCGGCGCCCGCGTCCGTGCCGCTGCCGGCCGAGGGCGGTGATTCCGAGGTGGTCGTCGGGGTCGTCGGGACGGTCGAGCTGCGGCCCTGAGGCCGCGCCCTGGGCGGCTCGCGGCGCGCCGCCGCGGCGGGCCCGCTGCTACAGTGCCGTCCAAGGATCCTCGAGGAGACCCGCCATGTCCGACCTACCCCGGATCGCGCCGCGCGACTGGAGCAGCCAGCCCGCCTACCTGCATCCCGCCTACGGATCCACCGTGCTGCGGGCGCCCACGCGGCCCCTGCTGCCGATCCGCCACGCGCTCGCCGAGCTGACCCAGCCGGTCTACGGGCACGAGGACATCGGCGAGCTCGACCACGACCTGACCCGCAACGCCGTGCGCAACGGCGCCCCGCAGGGCGAGCGCATCATCGTGACCGGGCGGGTGCTCGACGAGGCGGGGCGGCCGGTACGCGGTACGCTGGTCGAGCTGTGGCAGTGCAACGCCGCCGGCCGCTACGTGCACGCGATCGACCAGCACGACGCGCCGCTCGACCCCAACTTCCTGGGCGCCGGCCGCACGCTGACCGACGCCGAGGGCCGCTACCGCTTCCTCACGATCAAGCCGGGCGCCTACCCGTGGGGCAACCACCCCAACGCCTGGCGGCCCAACCACATCCACTTCTCGCTGTTTGGCGAGCACTTCGCGAGCCGCCTCGTCACGCAGATGTACTTTCCGGGCGACCCGCTGCTGGCCTTCGACCCGGTCTACCGCAGCACCGCCCCCGGCGCCCGCGAGCGCCTGGTGTCGCGCTTCACGCTGGAGGCGACCGAGCCGGGCTTCGCGCTCGGCTACGAGTTCGACATCGTGCTGCGCGGCGCGCTCGAGACCCCGATGGAGACCCGGCGATGAGCGCCCCCGCGCAAGACCGGCCGCTGGCCGACGGGGCGACGCCCGGCCAGACGCCCTCGCAGACGGTCGGCCCGTACTTCGCCTACGGCCTGGTGCCGACGCAGTACGGCTATCCGTTGCGCAGCCTGTGGGGTGCCGAGCTCGCCGAGCCGCGCACCCCCGGCACGCCGATCCTGATCGTCGGCCGTGTGCTCGACGGCAAGGGCGACCCGATCGGCGACGCGATGATCGAGATCAGCCACGCCGACGCGACGGGCCGCCGTCCGGCGACGCCCGCCGAGGTCGCCGCGAGCGGCTTTCGCGGTTTCGGGCGCGTGGGCACCGGCACGCATCCGGCGCGGGAGTTCGCGTTCCGCACGATCAAGCCGGGGGCGACGCCCGACGGCCAGGCGCCGCACGTCGACGTGATCCTGACCATGCGCGGCCTGCTGAGCCATGCGTTCACGCGGATCTACTTCGACGACGAGGCGCAGGCCAACGCCCTCGACCCGGTGCTCGCATCGGTGCCGCCCGAGCGGCGGGCCACCCTGGTCGCGCGCCACGAGCCGCAGCCCGGCGCGCGGGTCTATCGCTTCGAGATCCGGATGCAGGGCGAGGGCGAGACGGTGTTCTTCGACGTCTGAGGCCCGGCGGGGGCGGGCGGACGATCGCGGCAGGACGGCAGCGCACTTCAAGGGACTTCAACGGCATGCGGACACAGGTGGCGATCATCGGGGCGGGGCCTGCGGGCCTGCTGCTCGGGCAGCTGCTGCACCGGGCGGGCGTGGACGCGACGATCGTCGAGCGCCAGACGCCCGAGCACGTGCAGTCGCGTATCCGTGCGGGCGTGCTCGAGCAGGGGACGGTCGAGCTGCTCGAGGAGGCCGGCGTGGCCGCGCGGCTGCATGCAGAGGGGCTGCCCCATGGCGGCATCGAGCTGGCCTTCGATGGCGCGCGCCACCGCATCGACCTGCAGGGGCTGACCGGACGGCACGTGACCGTCTACGGCCAGACCGAGGTCACGCGCGACCTGATGGCTGCGCGCGCCGCGAGCGGCGCCATCACGGTCTACGAAGCCGCCGACGTCTCGATCGAGGGCTTCGACACCGCGTCGCCGCGCGTGCGCTGGCGCAAGGACGGCCGCGACCACGTGCTCGACTGCGACTTCGTCGCGGGCTGCGACGGCTACCACGGCGTGTCGCGGGCGAGCGTGCCCGCCGGGGCGCTGCGCACCTACGAGCGGATCTACCCGTTCGGCTGGCTGGGCGTGCTGTGCGACACGCCGCCGGTCTCCGAGGAGCTGATCTACGCCAACCATCCGCGCGGCTTCGCGCTGTGCAGCATGCGCTCGCACACCCGCAGCCGGTACTACGTGCAGTGCGGCCTCGACGAGAAGGTCGAGCGGTGGTCCGACGACCGGTTCTTCGACGAATTGCGCAGCCGCCTCGACGAGCGGGCCGCCTCGACGCTGGTCACCGGCCCGTCCATCGAGAAGAGCATTGCGCCGCTGCGCAGCTTCGTCGCCGAGCCGATGCGCTTCGGCGCGCTGTTCCTCGCCGGCGACGCCGCCCACATCGTGCCGCCCACCGGGGCCAAGGGCCTGAACCTGGCGGCGGCCGACGTGCGCGTGCTGTCGCGCGCCCTGATTGCGCACTACGGCGGCGACGGCCCCCAGGGGCTCGACGGATACTCCGAGCGCTGCCTGCGCCGGGTCTGGAAGGCGGTACGCTTCTCGTGGTGGATGACCACGCTGATGCACCGATTTCCCGACACCGGCGAGTTCGGCCAGAAAATCCAGGAGGCCGAGCTCGGCTACCTGGTAGGCTCGCACGCCGCCGCGACCTCGCTCGCCGAGAACTACGTCGGGCTGCCCTTCGAGGCGTGACCCGGACGCTGCGCCCGCGCGCGGACGTATGATCCGCGTTCGAACGAGGAGACTCCCGAGGTGACCGTCGACGCCCCCGCAGAGCAGGCCCCCCGTCCCGCCCGCTTCGAGCCAGCGGAGTGGGCCGCGCGCCTGGAGCTCGCGGCCGCCTACCGGGTGTTCGCCCACCTCGGCTGGACCGAGCTGATCTACAACCACATCACGCTGCGCCTGCCCGGCGCCGAGCCGCGCTTCCTGATCAACCCGTTCGGCCTGCACTACAGCGAGGTCACCGCGTCCAACCTGGTGACCGTCGACCTGCAGGGCCGCATCGTCGGCGAGTCGCGCTGGCCGGTGAACCCGGCCGGTTTCACCATCCACGGCGCGATCCACGCGGGCATCCCGCAGGCCCACTGCGTGATGCACACGCACACCACCGCGGGCATGGCGGTGGCCTGCTCGCAGGCCGGCCTGTCGATCAGCAATTTCTATGCGGCGCAGCTGCTGGGCAAGCTCGCGTACCACGACTTCGAGGGCATCACCGTGCACGCCGACGAGGGCCCGCGGCTGCTGCGCTCGATCGGCGACCGGCCCGCCGTGATCCTGCGCAACCATGGCCTGCTCGCCTGGGCCGACAGCCTGCCGCGTGCCTTCGCGATCCTGTGGCTGCTGAACCGGGCCTGCGAGATCCAGGTCGCGTCGGCGCCGCTCGGGCCGCTGATCGAGGTGCCCGAAGCGATCCAGCGCCGCTGCACCGCCGACTCGCTGCAGTTCGATCCGCGCTTCGGCGCCGGGCGCGACATGCTCGACGCGCTGGTGCGCGCGGTCGACCGCAGCGACCCGGGCTGGCGGCGCTGAAGCCCGCCCGCCTTGCCCACGCCACGACCCCATCCCTGCGCAGCCCCTACATCGACCACGAGGAGACGACACCATGAAGACCATCCCGACCCTTGCTCCCGTCGCATCCGAGACCCCGCGCCGCCGCCTGCTCGGCGCCGTCGCGGCCGCCGCCGCCGCCGGCGTGCTGCCCCGCGCTGCAGCGGCGCAGCAGGCCGCGCCCGCGCTCGACACCGTGCGCGTGGTCACCGGCTTTCCGCCCGGCGGCACCTCCGACACCCTGTGCCGACGCGTCGCCGAGCGCCTGCGCGGCAGCTATGCCAAGACTGCGGTCGTCGAGAACCGCACCGGTGCGGGCGGGCAGGTGGCGGTCGACCTGATGCGCGCCGCCCCGCGCGACGGCAGCACGATCCTCCAGACGCCGGCATCGATGCTGATGATCTACCCGCACATCTACCGCAAGCTCTCCTACAACCCCTTCGAGGACCTGACGCCGGCTTCGCTCGGCTGCAACTTCGAGTTCGGGTTCGCGGTGGGGCCGATGGTGCCGGCCACCGTGCGCAACATCCCGGACTTCGTGGCCTGGTGCAAGGCGAACCCCACCCAGGCCAACTATGGCTCGCCCGCTGCCGGCTCGGTGCCCCACTTCATCGGCGCGCTGCTCGAGCGGGCGACCGGCGTCGAGATGAAGCACGTCGCCTTCCGCGGTACGCAGCCCGCGATCCTCGACATGATCGGCGGACAGATCGCGGCGGTGTCCGGCCCGGTGGGCGAGTTCACGCAGCACGTCGCCGCCGGCAAGTGCCGCGTGCTCGCGACCTCGTCCGAGCAGCGCTCCCGGTTCGCGCCCGACGTGCCCACCTTCGCCGAGCAGGGCTACAAGGACCTGGTGTTCCGGGAGTGGTTCGGCTTCTTCCTGCCGGGCAAGCCTGCCGCCGACGTGGTGACCCGCGCCAACCTCGCGCTGCGGGCCGCCCTGGCGGCGCCCGAAGTGGTGGAGGGCCTGGCGTTGATGGGGCTCGAGGCCGCGTCCTCCACGCCCGAGGAACTCGGCGCGCGGCTGCGCGCCGACCACGACCGCTGGGGCCCGATCGTGAAGACGATCGGGTTCACCGCGGATTCCTGAGCCCTCAGGCCCCGCGCGCCCGCCACAGCCCGGCGCCCACCGCAGCCGCCACCGCGGTGTACACCCAGAACACCGCGGCCGTGCCGGCCGCGCTGGCGAGCAGGCCCAGGCAGACCGGCAGCGCGAGCTGCATCGCGCTGACCAGGGTCAGCCGCAGCCCGGCCGCCTCGCCGGCGCGCCCGGGCGGCGCGGCGGTGTGCAGCGCCGTCATCAGCAGCGGCTGCGCGAAGCCCGGCCCGATGCCCACCACGAAGGACACCGCCATCAGCACCGCGAGCTCGGACGCGAAGGGCAGCACGGCGAAGAAGGCCACCGACAGCGCCATCGCCAGGAGCATCCAGTGGAAGTGCGCCATCCACCCGACCAGGCGCGGCAGCAGGAGGCGCACGGTCAGCGAGCCAGCCGAGAACGACGCGATCGCCAGGCCCACGGCCGAGGCCGACAGGCCCATGGTGGGTGCGTGCAGCGGCAGCACGAACTGGTAGGTGTCCCAGGCCGCCGACACCAGCAGTGAGGCGATCAGCAGGCGGCGCAGCCGCGGCGCGCCCAGCAGCGCGAAGGTCGCGCGGGTCTGCCCGCCGGCCGGGGCGGTACCCGGGGGCACCTCCTGCTGCGCCGCGGCGGGCGCGTCCTGCGGCGCGGCACGCCCGCCGTGGGCCACGTGCCGCTCGAACGAGAAGCGCCGCAGCGCGAGCAGCACCCCGCAGGCGAGCGCGGCGGTCACGCCGAAGGCCGCGCGGTGCCCCGCCTGGTCGATGACCAGGCCCATCGCCGGCGGCCCGAGCAGCCCGGAGACCGAGAAGCTCATGGTCAGCATGTTGAAGTTTTGCGTGCGCCGCCCGGGCCCGCCGATCTCGCCCGCGGCGTGCTGCATGCCGAGGTGAAAGCCCATCATGCCGACGCCCACGCAGGCCATGCCCAGGGTCAGCACGACCGGATGGGGCAGCGCCGCGCACGCGGCGGCGCCGACCGCACAGAGCAGGCCGCCCGCGACCATCGGCCGGCGCACGCCGACCCGGTCGATCATCCGCCCGCCGCGCACCCCCAGGATCATCGGCACCAGGCTGAAGGTCGCGAGGATCGGGCCGATCGCGGCCGGCGACAGGCCCATCCCGACCGCGGCCAGCGCCGTGGTGATCCGAAAGCCCATCACGCAGGTGTAGAAGCCCGCCGCGATTGCGAGCAGCTGCAGCATCGCGCGCGCCGCCCGGCCGCTGCGCGGCCTGCGGCGTGCGCGCGGCGCGGTCACCGGCCGGTGAAGCGCGGCGCGCGCTTCGCGACGAAGGCCGAGACGCCCTCGCGGAAGTCCTCGGTGCGGAAGCACTCGCCCTGCAGCCGGGCCTCGACCTCGAGCTGCTCGGCCAGGCCGTTGGCGAGGCTGGTCGAGAGCGACTGCTTGATCAGCGCCAGCGCCCGGGTGGGCATCCGCGCCATCGTGGCGGCGGTGCGTCGGGCCTCGTCCATCAGGCGGTCGTCGGGATGAACCTTCCAGACCAGACCGTACTGCAGCGCCTCGCGTGAATCGATCTTCTCGGCGAGCATCGCCAGGGCGCGCGCGCGGACGTCGCCGACGATACGCGGCAGCAGCCAGGTACTGCCGCAATCGGGAATCAGGCCGATCCGCGCGAAGGCCTGCACGAAGGTGGCCGACTCTGCGGCCAGCACCACGTCGCACGCCAGCGCGAGGCTCATGCCGCCGCCGGCGGCGGTGCCGTTGACGGCGCCCACGATCGGCTTGGGCAGGCTGCGCATCGCCATCACGAGCGGGTTGTAGATCTCGCGCAGACGCTGCTCCACGTCGCCCTCCAGGCCCCGCATCTCCTCGGGCGCGAGGTCGGCGCCCGCGCAGAAGCCGCGCCCGGTGCCGGTCAGGATCATCGCGCGCACGGCGGGGTCGGCCTTGACCGCGGCGAACGCGTCGCGCAGCTGCGCGAGCAGCGCGCCGTTCATGGCGTTGAGGACGGCGGGCCGGTTCAGGGTGACGGTGGCGACCCCGTCATCGACGGACATCAGGACAGCGGCTTCGGTCATCGGGCATCCGTGGAGTGGTGGGGCAGGGGCGTTGGTTCAGAGCAGGCCGAGCTGGCGCGCGGCGAGGTCGTTCATCACCTCCTCCGCGCCGCCGCCGATCATGTAGACCTTGGCGTCGCGGTAGCTGCGCTCGATGCGGCTGCCTCGCATGAAGCCCGCGCCGCCGAGGATCTGCAGGGCGGTGTCGGCGCAGTCGCGCATCAGGCGGGCGGCATGGTTCTTGGCGAGCGCGATGTCGCCGGCCGGCGACTCGCCCGCGTCCAGGCGCAGCGCGAGCTGCACCAGCCAGGCCTGCACCGGCAGGATCTCGTCGATCATCCGCACGAGCTTGTGGCGGATCGCCTGGTGGTCCACCAGCCGGGCCCCGAAGGTCTGCCGCTCCCGCGCCCACGCGGCGGCGTCCTCGACGCACACCATCGCGTGGGCGAGCGCGCCCGCAGCCATCGTCATGCGCTCACCGTTGAAGTTGCTCATCACCAGCCGCCAGCCGCCGTTCTCCTCGCCGACCAGCCGCGACCGCGGCACGAACACGCCATCGAAATAGAGCGCCGCGGTATCTGACGCCCACCAGCCGATCTTCTTGAGGGGCGTGCGCTGCAGCCCGGGCGCGTCACCCTCGACCAGGAACAGCGAGAGGCCGGCGGCACCGGGCCCGCCAGTGCGCGCAGCCACCAGGATGTGGTCGGCGCGCATGCCGGAGGTGATGAACATCTTCGAGCCGTGCAGCCGCCAGCCGCCGTCGACCGGCTCGGCGCGGGTCTGCAGCCGCGCGACGTCCGAGCCGCCGGAGGGCTCGGTGATCGCGAGCGCGCCGATCCGCTCGCCGGCCAGGATCCCCGGGATCACCTCGCGACGCAGCGACTCGCTGGCGCCGGCCAGCAGCGGCCACAACATGATGGTGTGCGAGCCCAGACCGGCGGTGACGCCGCCGACGCCGGCCCGCGACATCTCCACCGACTGCAGCATCCTGGACACGTGGTCGGCGGGCGTGCCGCCGTACTCGGACGGATAACCCAGCCCCAGCACGCCGACTGCCCCGGCCGCGAGGTAGAGCTCGCGCGGGAAGCTCTCCGCCTCGTCCCAGGCGTTGGCGTTGGGGACGATCTCGCCCTCCACGAAGCGGCGCACCGCATCGGCCAGCGCGCGGTGCGCCTCCCCGATGCCCGGCTGGCGGCCGAAATCGAAGCAGTCGAGGCGCGGCGCGAGCATCGGGGGGACTCCGGACACGGGGGGCGGTGGCGGGGCGCTCAGGCCGGCGGCCCGGCGTCGGGCTCGATCAGCACCAGCAGGCGGCCGGGCGCGACCTGGGCGCCCGCGGCGACGCCCACCTCGGTGACGATGCCACCGACCGGCGCCTCGAACCGGTGCTCCATCTTCATCGCCTCGATGGCCAGCAGGAACTCGCCGCGCGCGACCCGCTGCCCGGGCGCGACCGCCAGCTTCACCAGCTGGCCGTGCATGCGGCTGACCACGCTGCCCCCGCCCGCGGCGCCTGCGCTGTCGCGGGGCCGGTCGGTGAGGTCGGCGAACCCCTCGGACACGCCACAGGCGTCCAGCCAGCCGCCCCCGGGCAAGGCGAGCGCGCGCACGGTGGTGCGCAGCCCGTCGACGATCACGCTCACCGCGCCGTCTCGCTCGTCCTGCACCGTCACCGCCACCGCGGCGGGCTCGACGGCCTCCGAGCGAGCCGGCGCCGGGTCCGGGGCGCCGCCGGCCGGGGCGGTGGCGGGCGGTGCGACCGGCGAGGTCCGCACCACGACCGGACCGCCCTCGCCGTACGCCACCCACAGCATGTGCTCGGCGCCGGCCACGCCGAGCCGCATCGGCGACACGCGCCGGCCGGTGGAGCTCCAGCAGGCGAGCGGCCCGTACGACCGCGCCGCCCAGCGCAGCGCCAGCGCGGCGGCCACGGCCAGCCAGCGGGCATCGGGGGCGGGCGCGCGCCATGCGTCGGCGGCGTGGCCGAGCCACGCCGTGGACAGCCGCGCCTGCACGAACGCGGGCGCCTGCAGGCAGGCGAGCAGGTAGTCCCGGTTGGTGCGCAGCCCGGGCGTGGAGCTGCGCCCGAGCGCCGCCACCAGCCGACGGCGCGCGGCCTCGCGGTCGGGGCCGTGCGCGATGACCTTGGCGATCATCGAATCGTAGAAGGGCGGCACCTCGGCGCGGGCGGCCAGGCCGTGGTCGATCCGCAGTCCGGGCCCCTCGGGCAGCGACCAGCCCTCGATCGTGCCCACCTGCGGCACGAAGCCGCCGAAGGCGTCCTCGGCGCACAGGCGCGCTTCGATCGCGTGGCCGCTCCACCGGACGTCCGCCTGCGCGAGCGGCAGGCGCTCGCCCTGCGCGACGCGCAGTTGCCACTCGACGAGGTCCAGGCCGGTGACCGCCTCGGTCACCGGGTGCTCGACCTGCAGCCGGGTGTTCATCTCGAGGAACCAGAAGGCGCCGTCCGCACCGAGCAGGAATTCGATCGTGCCGGCGCCCAGGTAGCCGACCTCGCGCGCCAGCCGGATGGCAGCCTCGCCCATCCGTGCGCGCAGCGCCTCGGAGACGCCCGGCGCGGGCGCCTCCTCGAGGATCTTCTGGTTGCGCCGCTGGGTCGAGCAGTCGCGCTCGCCCAGGTGCAGGTAGCCGCCGTGCGCGTCGCCGAATACCTGGATCTCGACGTGCCGCGCATCGTCGACCCGGCGCTCGAGCAGCAGCTCGCCGTTGCCGAAGGACGCGAGCGCCTCGGCGCGGGCCGACTCCAGCAGCCCGCGCAGCGCGGCCTCGTCGGCGACGTCGTCGCAGCGGCGCATGCCGCGCCCACCGCCGCCGGCGGCCGCCTTGATCATCAGCGGCGCGCCGATGCCGCGGGCCTGCGAGACCAGCGTATCCAGCCCCTGCTCGGAGCCGGAGTAGCCGGGCAGGCAGGGCACGTCGATGCGCAGCGCGAGCCGCTTGGCCGCCGACTTGTTGCCCAGTGCGTCGATGGATTCGGGCGAGGGCCCGACGAACACAATCCCCGCGTCGCGGCAGGCGCGGGCGAAGTCGGCGTTCTCGGACAGGAATCCGTAGCCCGGATGGACCGCCTGCGCGCCGCTGCGCCGGCAGGCGTCGAGGATGCGTGCTGCGTCGAGGTAGCTGTCGCGGGCAGGCCCGGGACCGATGCGGACCGCGGCGTCGGCCGCGCCCACGTGCAGCGCGCCCGCGTCGGCATCCGAGTACACCGCCACCGTGCGCAGCCCGAGGGCCCGCGCGCTGCGGATCACGCGGCAGGCGATCTCGCCGCGGTTGGCGACGAGCAGGGTGTCGAAGCGCGCCATGCGCGGCGCGCTCAGCCCTGGCGGGGCATGATGCCCATGGTCTTGGCGATGATCCCCATCATCACCTCGTCGGCGCCGCCGCCGATGGAGCCCAGGCGCGTGTCGCGCCAGAAGCGGTTGACCCGCGTCTCCTCCATGTAGCCCATGCCGCCCCAGAACTGCACGCACCAGTCGGCCACCTCGCGCGCCACGCGCGCGCCCTTGAGCTTGACCATAGACGCGAGCTGGGTGACGTCGTTGCCGCCGACGTACAGCGCCACCGCCTTGTGGAACAGCGCGCCCACCGCTTCCACCTCGGTCTGCAGCTCGGCGAGCTTGTAGTGGATGTACTGGTTGTCCAGCAGCGGCTTGCCGAAGGCGCGGCGCTCGCGCAGGTAGTCGACGGTCTCCTGGATCACGTGCGAGCTCTTGCGCCAGCCGGCGCCGGCCCACAGCCGTTCCTCCTGGAACTGCTGCATCTGGTAGCTGAAGCCCATGCCTTCCTCACCGATCCGGAAGCGCTGCGGCACCCGGACGTCGTCGAAGTGCAGCTGCGCGGTGTCGGAGGCGTTCATGCCGACCTTCTTGAGCTTGCGCGCCACCTCGACGCCCCGGGTGTCCATCGGCACGCAGATCAGCGTCTTGTTGCGGTGGGACGAGCCTTCGGAGGTGTTGGCGAGCAGGCAGATCCAGTCGGCCTGCGTGCCGTTGGTCGTCCACATCTTGCCGCCGTTGATCACGTAGTCGCCGCCGTCCTTGCGCGCGGTGGTGCGGATGGACGCGACGTCCGAGCCCGCGCCGACCTCCGACACGCCCAGGCAGGCGACCGCCTCGCCGGAAATCGCGGGCGCGAGGAACTGCGCCTTGACCTCGTCGGAGCCGTGCTTGGCGAGCGCGGGCGTGGCCATGTCGGTCTGCACGCCGATGGCCATCGGCACGCCGCCGCAGCGGATGTGCGACAGCGCCTCGGCGAATGCCGCCGCATACGAGTAGTCGAGGCCCATGCCGCCCTGCTCGAGCGGCTTGTTGACCCCCAGGAAGCCGAGCTTGCCCATCTTGCGGAACAGTTCGTGGGCCGGGAAGATCTCGGCCTTCTCCCACTCGTCGACATGCGGGTTGATCTCGGCGTCGATGAACTTCCTGACCGAGTCCTGCAGCTGCAGGTGCTCGTCGGTGTAGAGGATGTGCTTCACGGGTGTCTCCGTCGGCGGGTCGTTGGGGCGGGCGGGGGTGGGCGGGCGTCGTCAGGGGCGGGCGACGCCGAACTGGATCGGCCGCAGCGTGCGCCGTCCGGCCTGTCGGCAGACATCGAAGGCCAAGCCGAGCACGCGCCGGGTGTCGCGGGGGTCGATGACGCCGTCGTCGAGCATGCGCCCGCTGGTGTAGAAGGCGTCCGACTGCCGATCGAAGTTGGCGACGATCGTCTGCTCGAGCGCGGCGAGCTGCGCCTCGTCGACCGGCTGGCCGCGCCGGCGGGCGCCGCCCTCGGCGACGATGCGCATCACGAGGGCGGCCTGCTCGCCGCCCATCACCGCGGTGCGCGCGTTGGGCCACGAGAACAGGAAGCGCGGGCCGTACGCCCGCCCGCACATGCCGTAGTTGCCGGCGCCGAACGAGGCGCCGCACTGCACCGTGATGGCGGGCACGTCCGCGTTGGCCACCGCCTGGATCATCTTGGAGCCGTGCTTGATCATGCCGGCCTGCTCGCTGGCACGCCCGACGATGTAGCCGGTCGTGTTCTGCAGGTAGAGCAGCGGGATGCCCGCCTGGCAGCACGACTGGATGAAGTGCGTGGCCTTGGTGGCGCCGGCCGGGTCGAGCGGGCCGTTGTTGGTGATGATCCCGATCGGCTCGCCGTACAGCGCCGCGTGCCCGCACACGGTGGCCGGGCCGTAGTCGGCGCCGAAGTCCAGGAACTCGGAGCGGTCGACGATCCGCGCGATGACCTCGCGCATGTCCACCGGCTGGCGGAAGTCCAGCGGCATCACGCCCGCGAGCTCCTCGCCCGGGCACAGCGGCTCGAGCGAGGGATCGGGGTCCATCCGGCTGACGGGGCCGGTGGCGTCCCACTGCAGCCGCGCGACCAGCTCGCGCGCGATGCGCAGGCCGTCGGCGTCGTCCTCGGCGAGGTACTCGCCCAGGCCCGAGACGCTCGCGTGCATCTCGCCCCCGCCCAGCTCCTCCTCGGTCGCGATCTCGCCGGTGGCCGCGCGCAGCAGCGGCGGGCCGGCGAGGAAGGCGCGGGCGCGCCCGCGGACCATCACCACGTAGTCCGACAGGCCGGGCATGTAGGCGCCGCCGGCGGTCGAGGAACCGTGCACCACCGCAAGCACAGGGATGCCCTCGGCGGAGAGCCGCGCGAGGTTGTAGAAGATGCGCCCGCCGGTGACGAAGCCCTCGACCTGGTACTTGAGCAGGTTGGCGCCGGCCGACTCGATCAGCTGCACGAAGGGCAGCTTGTTCTCGAGGGCCACCTCCTGCGCGCGCAGCAGCTTGTCGCGCCCCATGTGCTGGATGGCGCCGGCATCGATGCCGGCATCGCTCACGGTGACCATGCAGCGCGTGCCGCCGATGCTGCCGATGCCGCACAGCATGCCGCCCCCGGGCACCGAGCTCTCGGGGTCCGGGTTGTCGACCAGCCAGCCGGCGAGCGGCGACAGCTCCAGCCAGGGGGCACCGGCGTCGAGCAGGCGCGCCAGCCGCTCGCGCGGCAGCAGCTGGCCGCGCCGATCGAACAGCGGCTTGGCACGGGCTGAAGCGGCCCCCGAGCGGGCCTCGAGCGCGCGCATCCGCGCGACCAGCGCCAGCATGCCCTCGCGGCGCTCGGCGAAGGCGGCCGAGGCGGTGTCGATACGCGAGGCGATGACCGGCACCGCTCAGCGCTCCGCGTCGCTGCCACGCATGAACGCAGGCGGCGAGGACAGGTGAAAGCCATCGAAGGTCCGGGCGGCGAGCGAGTCGCGCACGCGCATCGGCTGCGCCGGCGCGGCGGGCCGGGCATTGGGCACGCCGCCATCGACCCGCAGGCAGGTGCCGGTCATGAAGTTGGCGGCCTCGGACAACAGGAACACCACTGCGGCGGCGACCTCGGCCTCCGAGCCGTAGCGGCGCAGCGGCACGGCCTGCCACTGGGTGGCAAGCTTGGCGCGCACCGGCTCCGCGTAGGTCTCCATGCCGCTCGAGGCGATCCAGCCCGGGGCGACCGCGTTGACCCGCACCCCCGACGGCGCCCATTCGGAGGCGAGCGTCTCGGTCAGGTTCAGCATGCCGGCGCGGGCGGCGCCGGAGTGGGCCATCCCGGGCATCCCGCCCCAGATGTCCGCGATGATGCCGACGATGGCGCCGCCGTGGTCCTTCATCCACCCGTTGTAGACCTCGCGCGCCATCAGGAAGCCGCCGGTGAGGTTGGTGCGCAGCACTGCGTCCCAGCCCTTGAGCGACAGGGTCTCGGCCGGCGCCGGATACTGCCCGCCCGCGTTGTTGACCAGGCCGTCGATGCGCCCGTGCGTGGCGAGCACCGCGGCGATGCCGGCCTGCACGGCCGGCTCGTCGCGGATGTCCAGGGGGTGGGCGCTGGCGCGTCCGCCGGACGCGGCGATCTCGGACTCGACCGCGGCGAGCTTCTCGGGGCGGCGGCCCACCAGCGCGACCGCGGCGCCCAGCGCGGCGAGCTCGTGTGCGATGCATCGGCCGATGCCCGAGCCGCCCCCGGTCACGACGACCACGCGACCGGCGAACAGGCCCGGGCGAAACACCGAGCGGTAGCCCGGCGCGGGGGATGGGCCGGACGGGCCGGCAGAGACTTGCATGGCGGGCCGTGCCTGATGAACGGAGTTCCGATACAGTGCAGAGTTTGGGGTCGGGCGTCAAGTTGCGTTGCAACATGCGCGCGGCAAGATGCTCCAAAACGCCCATGGATAGACGCGTTGCGCCAAATGTCCTTGACGCGGGCTGGAGCTGGCTTATACTGAAGAACGCTCATTAACGCGGCGCCAGCCGGTGCCGAGCGATCATGACGGCCTTGCCCAGGCGACGCAAATCGGTTCGGCGCGCGGAGATCCTCGCCGCCGCGCGCGAGGTGTTCGTGGCGCGGCCGTTCGAGCAGGCCTCGGTCGCCGAGATCGCCGCCCGCGCCGACTGCGTCGAGGGCACGCTTTACACCTACTTCCGGAACAAGCGCGACCTGTTCGACGCGGTGCTGACCGACGTCTACGATGCGCTGATCGCCGACATCGAGCCGCGGTTCGCCGCGCTCGACGGCACCGCCGACCGGCTCCGCTTCCTCGTCGCCCGCCATCTCCAGATCGCGGTCGACGACCCGGGCCTGTCGATGATGCTGCGCCGCGAGGCGCGCGGTGGCGAGCCCTATTTCGGTTCCAAGCTGCACGCGCTCAACCGCCGCTACGTGAGGTTCATGACCCGCACGCTGTCCGACGGCATCGAGCGCGGCGACCTGCGCGCCGACCTGGATCTCGCGCTGGCCCGCGACTTCGTGTTCGGCGGGCTGGAGCACCGGGTGCGCGACCTGCTCGGGCGGGGCCGCAAGATCGAGCCGGCGCGGATGGCGCGCGAGATCGCCACGATGCTGCTCGAGGGCTGGGCGCCGCGCGCCGCGCCCGCCGACGCCGAGCCGCTCGGCCGGATCGAGGCGCGGCTCGCGCGGCTGGAAGGGGAGTTGCGCGCCCGCGCGCGCAGCAGCTGAGCGCCGGGCGCGGGGCGCCTGGCACGAGGCCCGGAACGGGCCCGAACGAGGGCAGGGGAGGCAGGCATGGGCAGGCACGAAGGCACGATCCGGATCGGCAGCGCGTCGGGCTTCTGGGGCGACACCGCTTCGGCCGCGCCGCAGCTGGTGCGCCACGGCGAGATCGATTACCTGGTGTTCGACTACCTGGCCGAGGTCACCATGTCGATCATGGCCGCGCAGCGGGCCAAGGATCCGCAGGCCGGCTACGCGACCGACTTCGTCCAGATCACGATGCGATCGCTGCTGCCCGAGATCAGGGCACGCGGCATCCGCGTGGTGGCCAACGCCGGCGGCGTGAACCCGCTCGCCTGCCGCGACGCGCTCGCCCGCGTGGCGCAGGAGCTGGGCGTGCCGCTGCGCATCGGCGTGGTACTGGGCGATGATCTGTCCGACCGGGTGGACGGCCTGCGCGCGGCGGGCACCACCGAGATGTTCAGCGGCGCGCCCTTTCCGGCCCGGCTCGCCAGCGTCAACGCCTATCTCGGCGCGCTGCCCATCGCCCGGGCGCTGGACGCCGGCGTCGACGTGGTCGTCACCGGTCGCTGCGTCGACTCCGCCGTCACGCTGGGTGTAATGGTCCACGCTTTCGGATGGTCGGCCACCGACTACGACCGGCTCGCGCAGGGCACGCTCGCCGGCCACCTGGTGGAGTGCGGCGCGCAGTGCACCGGGGGCCTGTTCACCGACTGGGACAGCGTGCCCGACTGGGAGAACATCGGCTATCCGGTCGTCGAGGCCGCGGCGAGCGGCGACTTCGTGATCACCAAGCCGCCCGGCACCGGCGGGCTGGTGACGCCCGCCACGGTCAGCGAGCAGCTCCTCTACGAGATCGGCGACCCGCGCGCCTATCACGTGCCCGACGTCGCCTGCGACTTCACCGAGGTGCGCTTCGAGCAGGCCGGCGAGCACCGCGTGCGGGTCACCGGCGCCCGCGGCCGCCCGCCCACCGACACCCTCAAGGTCAGTGCGACCCACGCCGACGGTTTTCGGAATACCGCCTTCCTGGTGGTGGCGGGCGACCAGGCGGCGGCCAAGGCGCGCCGTACCGGCGAGGCGCTGCTCGCGCGCGTCGGACGGATGCTCGCCGAGCAGGGCCTGCCGCCGCTCGGCGAGACGCGGCTCGAGGTGGTGGGCGCCGAGGACATGTTCGGCGCGTCGGCGCGGCCCGACTCGCGCGAGGTGGTGCTCAAGCTCGCGGCGCGCTCGCCGTCGCGGGCCTCGCTCGAGCTCTTCGCGCGCGAGTACGCACCCGCGGGCACCTCCATGTCCCCAGGCACCACCGGGCTGGTGGGCGGGCGGCCCACGCCCACGCCGGTGATCCGCCTGTTCTCCTTCCTGGTGCCCAAGCGCGAGGTGCGGGCGATGCTCGACCTCGGCGGCCACCTCGAACCCGTGGCGGTGCCCGAGCACGGCGGCTTCGAGGCGGCTGCGCTCGAGCCCGCGTTGCGCCACGCGCAGGCGGCGCCGCCCGCGGGCGGGCGCACCGTGCCGCTGATCCGGCTCGCGCACGGGCGCTCCGGCGACAAGGGCGACAAGGCCAACATCGGCATCATCGCGCGCCGCCCGGAGTGGCTGGCGCTGCTGGCCGCGGTGCTGACCCCGGAGCGGGTCGCCGCGCACTTCGCGCACAACGGGCCGAGCCGGGTCGAGCGCTTCGACCTGCCCGGCTTCCACGCCATGAACTTCCTGCTGCACGACGTGCTGGGCGGCGGCGGCATGGCGTCGCTGCGCACCGACAACCTGGCCAAGTGCTACGCCCAGGTGCTGCTGGCGATGGACGTGCCCGCGCCCGAGGGCCTCGAGCCCTGAACGCCACGTCCCGCGCCCCGCTTCATCCCGACCCGACCCGACCCGACCACGGAGACACGCATGCCCATCGACGCCGCTTCCCTCAAGGCCTGGACCTTCGAGCCGGTGCGCGAGGACTACACCGCGCGCGACACCATCCTGTATGCGCTCGGCCTGGGTCTGGGCCAGGACCCGCTGGACCCCGACCAGCTGCGCTTCACCTACGAGGAGGGGCTGCGTGCGCTGCCCACGCTGCCGGTGGTGCTCGGCTCGCCCGGCTTCTGGGCCAAGGACCCGCGCAGCGGCATCGACTGGGTGAAGGTGCTGCATGGCGAGCAGGAGCTCGAGCTGCACGCGCCGCTGCCCGCCGCGGCCAGCGTGGTCGGGCGCACCCGCGTCACGCGCATGGTCGACAAGGGCGCGGGCAAGGGCGCGCTGATGTACTCGGAGCGCACGATCGAGGACGCGGCTGACGGCACGCTGCTCGCCACCAGCCGCAGCGTGTCCTTCCTGCGTGGCGACGGCGGCTTCTCGGCGCGCGGCCAGGCCTCCGACCCGGCGCCGACGCCACGCCCGGCCGTGCCCGACGGGCCGCCGGACACCGTCTTCGAGTGGAAGACCCGGCCCGAGGCCGCGCTGATCTACCGGCTCTCCGGTGACTACAACCCGGTCCACGCCGACCCGGCGGTCGCCCGCTCGGCGGGGTTCGAGCGCCCCATCCTGCACGGCCTGTGCTCGTTCGGCGTGACCGGCTGGGCGCTGGTGCGCGCGCTGGCCGGCGGCGATCCGGGGCGGCTGCGCTCGATCGGCACGCGCTTCTCGTCGCCGGTCTACCCCGGCGAGACGCTGCGCGTCGAGATGTGGCGCAGGGGCGATGCCGTGCAGTTCCGCACCCGGGTCGTCGAGCGCGACGTGGTGGTGCTGAGCCACGGCACCGCGACGCTCGGCTGACGCATCGCACCCCGGCGGACGTCGCGCCGGTCCGTTTTTCGTGAGCTAGACTTCCTGCACGACGCAGGGCCGTATCAGGCGAGGAGACAGGGATGCACATGCTGAAGGACAAGGTGGTGATCGTCACCGGATCGGGCCGGGGTATCGGGCGCGATATCGCGATGATGGCGGCCGCGCAGGGCGCGAAGGTGGTGGTCAACGACCCGGGCGTGTCCGAGAAGGGCGAGGGCCACGACGACGGCCCGGCCGCGCAGGTGGTGGAGGAGATCCGGCGCGCCGGCGGCACCGCGGTCGCCAACACCGACAGCGTCGCCGAATGGGAGTCGGCCAATCGGATCGTCAAGACCGCCGTCGACGCCTTCGGCACGCTGCACGCGGTGGTCAATAACGCAGGCATCCTGCGCGACCGCATCTTCCACAACATGTCGATCGAGGAATGGAAGGCGGTCATCGACGTCCACCTCAACGGCTCGTTCTACGTGGCGCGCGCGGCCGCGGCGATCTTCCGCAGCGAGGAGCGCGGCGCGTTCGTGCACATGACCTCCACCTCGGGCCTGATCGGCAACTTCGGGCAGGCCAACTATGCCGCCGCCAAGCTCGGCATCGTGGGCCTGTCCAAGTCGATCGCGCTCGACATGCAGCGCTACGGCGTGCGCTCCAACTGCATCTCGCCGTTCGCCTGGAGCCGCCTGATCGGCACCATCCCCTCGGACACCCCGGAGCAGCAGGCCCGCCTGGCCCGCATGCAGGCGATGGAGACCGCCAAGATCGCGCCGCTCGCGGTCTACCTGCTGAGCGACGCGGCCAAGTCCGTCAGCGGCCAGATCTTCGCGGTCCGCGCCAACGAGATGTTCCTGATGAGCCAGAGCCGGCCGCTGCGCTCGGTACACACCGCGCAGGGCTGGACACCCCAGACCGTCGCCTCGCACGCGATGCCTGCGATGGAGGCGAGCTTCTACCCGCTCGCGCGCTCGGCCGACGTCTTCAACTGGGACCCGATCTGACATGGCTCGCGACTTCGGCATCCTGTCCTTCGGCGCCTACGTCCCCCGCACGCGCCTGCAGCGCAAGGCGGTGGCCGCGGCCAACGCCTGGTTCAACCCGGGCCTGCGCGGGCTGGCCAAGGGCGAGCGTGCGATCTGCAACTGGGACGAGGACAGCATCACGATGGCGGTCGAGGCCGCCCGCGACTGCCTGGGCGACACCGACCGTGCAAGCCTCGCCCAGGTGGTGCTCGCCTCGACCACACACCCGTTCGACGACCGGCAGAACGCGACCGTGGTCGCCACCGCGCTGAACCTGCCGCCCGCGCTGCGCACCGCCGACGCCGCGGGCAGCCTGCGCGCCGGCACCGGCGCGCTGATCGCGGCGCTCGAGGGCGGCGCGCGTGCGCTGGTGATCGCCTCCGACTCGCGCAAGTCCAAGGTCGGCAGCACCCAGGAGATGCAGTACGGCGACGGCGCGGCCGCCATGCTGGTGGGCGAGGGCGCGCCGCTGGCGCGGCTGCTGGGCGCGCACACCGAGTCGGTCGACTTCGTCCATCAGTACCGGATGAGCGACCGCGAGACCGACTACGGATGGGAGGAGCGCTGGATCCGCGACGAGGGCTACCTGAAGATCGTGCCGCGCGCGGTGGCGGCGCTGCTGGCGCGCCTGGGCGTCGAGCCCGGCTCGATCGTGCACTTCTGCATGCCGGCCACGCTGTCGCGGGTGGGCGCGGCCGTCGCCAAGAAGTGCGGCCTGCCCGAAGGCTCGGTGCGCGACACCCTGGGCGCCGTCTGCGGCGACACCGGTGCGGCGCACCCGCTGCTGATGCTGGCCGCCGCGCTCGAGGACGCCAGCCCCGGTGAGCGGATCCTGGTCGCGGGCTTCGGCGAGGGCTGCGACGTGCTGCTGCTCGAGGTGATGCAGCCAGCCGCCGACGCGGCCCGGCGCGGCGTGCGCGGCTCGCTCGCGCGGCGCAGCGAGAGCGGCAACTACATGCGCTTTCTCGCCTTCAACGGCAAGATCGACCTGGAGCGCGGCATGCGGGCCGAGGTCGACAAGGTCACCGCGCTCACCGTGCTGTACCGCAACCGAGAGATGATCGAGGGTCTGGTGGGCGGCACGTGCCGCGCCTGCGGCACGGTGCAGTTCCCGCGCCAGCGCTACTGTGTGAACCCGGGCTGCAACGCGCTCGACAGCCAGGACGACTACCTGTTCTCGGAGCGCAGCGGCCAGGTGCTGTCCTACACCGCCGACTCGCTGACCTACAGCCCCGATCCGCCCACCTATTTCGGCATGGTGCAGTTCGACGGCGGGGGGCGCATGCTGATGGACTTCACCGACGTCGACCCTGAGGCGGTCGAGGTCGGGCTGCCTGTCAGGATGATGTTCAGGATCAAGGACGCCGATGCGAACCGCGGTTTCGTTCGGTATTTCTGGAAGGCCGCGCCCGCCAGGGCGTGAGGCAAAGGAGAACGACATGGCGAGCGGAATCAAGGACAAGGTGGTCATCCTCGGGATGGGCTGCTCCAAGTTCGGCGAGCGCTGGGACGCGAACGCCCAGGACCTGATGGTGGAGTCCTTCGAGGAGGCCATGCAGGACGCGGGCATCGATCGCAAGCAGATCGACGCCGCCTGGCTGGGCACCGCCATCGAGGAGCAGCACGTCGGCAAGTCGGCAGTGCCGCTGGCGATGACGCTGCGCCTGCCCTACATCCCGGTGACCCGGGTCGAGAACTACTGCGCGACCGGCACCGAGGCGCTGCGCGGCGCGGTCTATGCGGTCGCCTCCGGCGCCTGCGACATCGCGATGGCGCTGGGCGTCGAGAAGCTCAAGGACACCGGCTACGGCGGCCTGCCGCAGCGCAGCCGCGGCGCGCTCAACGATCTGTTCTGGCCGAACCTGTCGGCGCCGGGCTCGTTCGCGCAGCTGGCCGCCGCGTACCGGGCCAAGCACGGCGCCAACAAGGACGACCTCAAGCGGGCGATGGCCCACATCTCGGTCAAGAGCCACGCCAACGCCGCCAAGAACGCCAAGGCCCACCTGCGCAACCCGATCACCGAGGCGGACGTACTGAACGCCCCGATGATCGCCGAGCCGCTGGGCCTGTTCGACTGCTGCGGCGTGTCCGACGGCTCGGCCTGCGCGATCGTCACCACCCCCGACATCGCGCGCGGCCTGGGCAAGAAGGACCTGGTCGCGGTCAAGGCGCTGCAGCTCGCGGTGTCCAACGGCGAGGAGGTGCAGCACGACAGGTGGGACGGGTCGTACTTCGCGACCACGCGCATCGCCGCCGCGCGCGCCTACCGCGAGGCCGGCATCACCAGGCCGCGCGAGCAGGTGTCGCTGGTCGACGTGCACGACTGCTTCTCGGTCACCGAGCTGGTCACGATGGAGGACCTGATGCTGTCGGCCGAAGGCACCGCGATCCGCGACGTGCTCGATGGCTTCTTCGACGCCGACGGGCAGGTGCCCTGCCAGATCGACGGCGGCCTCAAGTGCTTCGGGCACCCGATCGGCGCATCGGGCCTTCGCATGGTCTACGAGATGTACCTGCAGCTCTCCGGGCGCGCCGGCGCGCGCCAGCGCGCAGCGCCCGTCTGGGGGATGACGCACAACCTCGGCGGCTTTCCCAGCCAGAACGTCTCGGCGATCTCCATCCTCGGGCAGTTCGGCGCCTGAGCGCGGGCGGGTCCGCCCTGCGGGGCGGGCTCGGGCGCAGGCGGTGGTCCCGGGCGCGCGCCGTTCGGCGCGCCGACCGGCGGCGATTGCAGCCTGGAACACCGGGCGTCATAGTCGAACGGCCATGTCCTCATCCGAAACGTCCTCTCCCGCCCCCGCGCTCGCGCGGGCGCGCCTCGGTGTAGGCGGCCTGCCCGATGCCCTTGCCCTCCTCGCGCCGGGCGAGCTCTATGCGATCGAGGTCGATGCGCAGTCGCTGCGGCTGCCGCTGGTGGCCCACACGCTGTTCGAGTCGCTGTCGGCCGGCGTCGGCTGCAGCCTCGCGCTGCCGGGCGATCCGGCCTCCTTCCTGGCCAAGGCGCGACTGTGCGGTGCCGATCTGCAGCGGTGCGACGGGAGCGGCGAGCTCAACCTGGTGCGACACCGCGCCGAGCCGATGTCGTTGCTGTTGCGCGGCGGTCCCGCCGCGGTGCTCGAGGCGATCGACAAGGCTGTGCCGGCCGGGCGCGGCCTGCTGATCATCGAGCAGGCCGAGTCCTTGCTGTTTCTCGCCGATCCCACCCAGTCGGTCGAGGCGGGCGACGGCCTGCGGGACTGGGCGCGTCGGCGCGGCGTCGCCGTGCTGCTGACCTGCGTGCCGGCGAGCCGGCCGCAGCGCGAGTTCCTGGCCTTGCGGTCGATGGCCGAGGATTTCGCGGGGCTCGCGGTGATGCGCGAGAACGAGGGGGGCGCGCGACTCGACGTACGCCACTGGTTCGGCGCGCAGGGCGGACACCCGCGGATCAGCGTGGCACTGCGGCTGGCCAGCCCGGGCGCGCTCACCGCCGAGCCGCCCCCGAGCGCGCCCGCGCGCATGCGTGATGCCACGGTTCAGCAGATCGTCGCGCTCGAGGGCGCGGTGGACGACCCGGTCGCCGCCGTGCGCGACGCCAGCTGGTCGCTGGTGAAGAGCCACGCCGAGGCGATCGAGGCCGCGCGCCGCCTGGCGTCGGGCGCGATCGTGCTGTGTTTCGACCGGGCCACGCCGCTGCGTACCCTGTGCCATGCGGTGGCCTCGGTGCGTCGTGCGGCCGCCCCCTGGGTGTCGGTGGTCGTGCGCGAGCGCGGCATGCGGCTGCGGCTCAGCCAGCAGATCGCGCTGACCCGGCTCGGCGCCTCGGGCATCGTGCCGCTGGACAGGGACGACGCCGACCTCGCGCAGTCGGTCCGCGCGATGGGCGGCACCGCGTTCATGCGCCAGGTGCCGGATGACATCGAGGCGACCATCGCCACCGCGGGCACCGCCGTCGCGCCGCAGCTGCTCGTGACGCGGGCCTTTCGGGACATGGTCGCGGAGGTGCTGGCCGCCGCCGAGGGCATCGACCTGCCGCATGCCCTGGTGCACGTGGCCTGCGATCCGGCCAAGGCGCAGCAACTGGGCACGCTCGCGCTGCAGCGCAAGATCCGCGATGCGGCGATGACGGTCGATCCGACCGGCCTGTGGCTGTTCCTCTTCGGCTGTCCGGCGAGCCGCGCACTGGGCGTCGCCGAGCGCGCGTTCGGCCGCATCTTCGCCGAGGTCGCCGCGGACACCGCCGTGGCGGGCAGCCCGGGTGCGATCGCGCGGCGCGTCGAGCGGCTCGCCGCGGCGGTCGGCACCCCGGAGGCCGACGCGCAGCGCAGCGCGTCGCCCTCGGAGGGCCTCGCGCAGGCTCGCTGAGCCCCGGGGCACGCCGCTGCGCCCTGGGCGGGGGCGACCGCGGCTGCGTCGGTCCGCGATGACCGGCCCCTCGCTCCGGGCGGGCCTGACGGTTGCGTCCCGGCCCGCAAGGCTGGCGGATCCCCCGCCCCGCTGCGATGCAGGAACGGGTGCCGGCATGGCGCTTCACCGCTCGCGAACCGGGGCGCGTTCCGCGGACGCGAGCCGGTATCCTTGCCGCCTGCGCCCCGACGGCGAGACGAGGCAAGCCATGGATCTGGAAGCGATCGAGATCGAGACCGGCGGCACGCCGGCCGCCACGGTGGTCGTGCTGCACGGGCTGGGCGCCGACGGCAACGACTTCGTCCCGATCTGCGACGAGCTCGACCTGGGCGGCGCGGGGCCGGTGCGCTTCGTGTTCCCGCACGCGCCGATGCGTCCGGTGACCATCAACGGCGGCTACGTGATGCGGGCCTGGTACGACATCCTCGGCGCCGACCTCGTGCGCCGCGAGGACGAGGCCGGGCTGCGCGCTTCGCGCGAGGCCATCGAGGTGGTGCTGGCGCGCGAGCGCGCCCGCGGCATCGAGGCAGGGCGGATCGTGCTGATGGGGTTCTCGCAGGGCTGCGCGATGTCGCTGATGACCGGGCTGCGCCACGGCGAGCGGCTGGCCGGCATCGTCGGGCTGTCGGGCTACCTGCCGCTGGCAGCGCAGACCGCCGCCGAGCGCAGCGAGGCCAACCGCGACACCCCCGTCTTCATGGCCCACGGCCTGCGCGATCCGGTGGTGCCGGTGGCCCGCGCGATCGCCTCGCGCGACGCGCTGCAGGCGCTCGGCCAGCCGGTGCGGTGGCACGAGTATCCGATCGAGCACACCGTGTCGATCGAGGAACTGCGCGACCTGGAGCGCTGGCTGCTCGAGCGGCTGGCCTGAGCCTGCGGGCCCCCGGGGCCCAGCATCCGTGGCGGCATGTGCTTGCGACGAAACGGCGCATGGGCGGGCGCGTCCCTGCCGTCACACTGCGGGCATGCATGCTCCGACCTCCCCAGCCCCCCGCCGAGGCGCCTTCGCGTCCGCAGGCGCCGCCGTCCTCGCACTGGCCTGGCTCCCCGGCGCCGGCGCCGCGGGCGCCGGCCCCTGCGAGGCACCCGGTGACTATGTGCGCACCGCCCCGTCCGGCGTGACGCCCCTGCAGCGCCCCTGGGTCATCGGCGGGATCGCCGCGGTCGCGCTGCGCGAGCAGGGCGGCGAGCGCTGGGTCGAGCTCGCCGCGTCGTCGGAGGACGACGTCCGCCTGCGCCTGGCCGGCCAGTCGGCCGCAGGACCGGGCACGGTCGTCGCCACCTGGGGCGAGCGCGTCTGGCTGCGCTGCCCAGCGGTCGTACCCGACCGCCGCGGCTGAGTCCGGCGCGGCGTCGCGCCGCGGGGCGCGCGTCGCTGCCGGGGCAGGGCGGTTATCCTCCATGGGTCAGCCGTCCGGACGGGTCCGACCGTCCGGGGCGTACGCCGCGGCACCGGTCCGCGATGGCACGGAGCAGCGCACCCGATGGACCCACAGCACCACCCGGCAGGCGACGGCCGCGCCGCCGCCGCCCCGGCCGACCCGCCCGGCGCGGGCTCCCCGGACGCCTCGCTCGCCCTCGACGAGCCCGGCGCCCCGGGCGCCGACCGCAACGGCCTGAGCTATCCCTTCGAGGCTCCCGAGAACGGCCACGCCCGCGAGGTCGCGCCCGGCGTGCGCTGGATCCGGATGGCGCTGCCGCTGACCCTGAACCACATCAACCTGTGGGCGCTCGCCGACGGCGACGGCTGGACCCTGGTCGACACCGGCATGCAGACCCCCGAGACCGCCTCGGCCTGGCGCCGGCTGCTCGCCGAGGACCTCGCGCCCGGCCGCCCGACGCGGATCGTCGCCACCCACATGCATCCGGACCACGTCGGCATGGCCGGATGGCTGGCGCGCAAGTTCGAGATACCGCTGTGGATGACCCGCCTCGAGTACCTGACCTGCCGCGTGCTGGTCGCCGACACCGGGCGGCCCGCGCCGGCCGACGGCGAGCGCTTCTACCGGCGGGCCGGCTGGGACGAGGAGGGCATCGAGCAGTACCGCGCGCGCTTCGGCGGCTTCGGCAAGGCGGTGCATGCGCTGCCCGACAGCTACCGGCGCATCCGCGACGGCGACACCCTGCGCATCGGTGGGCACGACTGGCGGGTGATCGTCGGCACCGGGCACTCGCCGGAGCATGCCTGCCTGTACAGCCCCGACCGGAAGCTGCTGATCTCGGGCGACCAGGTACTGCCCAAGATCTCCTCGAACGTGTCGGTGTTCCCGACCGAGCCCGAGGCCGATCCGCTCGGCGACTGGCTCGCCTCCATCGACATCCTGCGCCGCGAGGTGCCCGACGACGTGCTGGTGCTGCCGGCGCACAACGAGCCCTTCCACGGCCTGCACGCGCGGCTGGACCGGCTCGCCGCGGGCCACGCGCGCGGCCTCGCGCGGCTGCGCGAGCGGCTGGCCGAGCCGCGCCGGGTGGTCGACGTCTTCGGCGCCCTGTTCGCGCGGCCGATCGTCGGCACCGGGGTGATGGGCCTGGCCACCGGCGAGGCGCTGGCGCACCTGAACTACCTGCTGGTGCGCGGCCAGGCGACCCGCCGGACCGACGACCAGGGCGTCGACTGGTACCGGGCGGCGCAGGCGGGCTGAGCGCGGCGGCCCGGCGGGCGGCGGGGTCAGACGACCCCGAAGAAGCAGGGCGCCAAGCGGTGCGGAGTACATGCCCGGCTCGCGACGGCGGGCCGCGCCGCTCTTCCGGACGTCGCCGTGCCCGCAGACTAACCCCGGTGCCGACGCAGGCGTGCCCGTTCCGGTAAGGTCGGCACGATGCGCGTCGTTTCGGCCACCGGCCTCGCGGCGCTGCCGGCATCGACCGGACCCCCGACGCAGACCGAGGACGCACAGGCATGGGATGGATGACGGTGTTGAAGCTGGTCCCCTGGACCGAGGTGATCAAGAACGCGCCCGGGGTGGCCGACGGCGCCAAGCGTCTGTGGGATTCAGTAGGCCGCAAGCCCGGGGCCGTGCCCGACGGGGCGCGCGGACCCGATGCGGCGCAGCGGGCCTTGGAGGCCGACGCGCCACTGGCGGCCGTGCTGCAGGCCCGGCTGGACGACGCCGATGCCGCCATCGCCACGCTGCACGAGCAGATGCAGGCCTCGTCCACGCTGATCAAGGCGCTGGCCGACCAGAATACCGAGCTGGTCGCGCGGGTGGAGCTCAACCGGCGCCGCGTGCTGTGGCTGGGCGCGGCGGTGGTGGGGCTGGCGGTGGTCGTGTTGGCGGGGGCGTTGATGCGCTGAGGCGCTGAGGCGGGGTGCCGGGCATCGCGCCCGGGCGGTACGGATCGAGCGGGATGTCGGTCCCACAACACCTAGGTCACCCGCTTCCTTTCAAATCAGGCGGTTAGCACGGTGGACTTGGGTTTTTCACGTTGCGGAACGAAACTTCGAGTGCTCGATTTCTCTATGTAGTTCAGATACTTAACCCACTGTGATGCCGAACGCTGACCAAAAGGTCGCAAGATTTCGGTAACCGCCTCGTTGGTTCAATCATTTCACCGTCTGTTTTTCTCGTTGTCCTGTTCGTCCGGTTGCCTAGTGCGGTTCTTGGTGGTTGCGCCGGAATCCGCTGAATGTGAGTTCGCACACCAATGGGCAGCGGTAGTTTGCTGCATCAAAGGGAATCAGAGCGTATCATTATGGTAGACTATGGGATATCGGAGTATCAATTAGTGATGCACTATAGGTTATGATACAACCCTTTCCCGATAGCCCGTAGGCTAGCAATGTCGCCCGAACTGAACCGTCTCCGCCTTGAGCAGCTCCAGTCGAGCCTGTCTGCCTATGCCGGCCTGGCCAAACGCCAGGCGCCCTCGCGCGGATGGCTGCGTCTCATCCGGGAAGCCCTGGGACGCACTGAGCGGCAACAGGCCCAACTGCTGGGCATCTCCGCGCCGTCACTCCACAAGTCCGAGCAGGCCGAAGCCGACGGACGCATCACGCTCGGTCAGCTCAAGCGCATGGCCGACGCGCTGGACTGTGAGGTGGTCTACGCGCTTGTGCCGCGGCGCCCGCTCATCGAGGTCGTTGAGCGACGCGCGCAGGACGTCGCACAGCAAGAGGTCTTGCGCGTTGCCCACACCATGGCCCTAGAGGACCAGCGCCCGGCTGATGAGCGCGTTCGCAAGCAGGTCGAGCGCCGCGCCGAAGAGCTCCTACGCGGTCGCTGGTCGCATCTGTGGCGGTAAAGCTCGACGAGCACGACGGCCAGACTCCGCACGACCCCGACGAGCGTGCCGGGCTCAAGCCGGACCATCTCACCACGATGGCCGAGCTCAACGACTGGGAGCAGGAAAACATTCTGCGCGCCGTGCAATGGGTCAAGAAGGTCCGTTCGCCGGACGTGCTGAGCGAGGGCTTCTGCCGAACTTTGCATCGCAAGATGTTCGACCAGACCTGGGACTGGGCAGGAACCTTTCGCCGCACCGACAAGAACATCGGGTGCGACTGGACACAGATTGGAATGCGGCTCGAGCAGGTGCTCGGCAACACGCGCTGGTGGGTCAACAATGCCACGTTCGGTACTGACGAAATCGCCGCTCGTTTCCATCGCGACTTGGTCTGGGTGCACCCGTTTCCGAACGGCAACGGGCGGCACGCGCGCATGATGGCCGACGCGCTTCTGAACAGGATGGGTCAGCGCCAGTTCACCTGGGGCAGTGCCGGCAATCTGGTGGCGGTGATCGAGGCACGCACCCGATACCTTGCTGCGCTGCGCGTCGCAGACCACGGCGACTACGGGCCGCTGCTGGCGTTCGCCCGGAGCTGAAGCGCCTGCTGTGTGGGTCGGCACGGAGAACCCCAACGGCTCGGCGTCTCGCTAGGGAATCGCTGATCAATAGGCGCCAACCGCCCGACTAAGCCGGTAGCATGTGGGTCATGACGAAACGTAGTGCACCGCCTAAGCAGCTGAGCTTTGCCTCGTACGAATTCTCGCGCAAGAAGCGGGTCACGCGCCGGGAGTGGTTCCTGGGCGAGATGGAGGCGGCGGTGCCGTGGGCGCGCCTCGAGGCTGTGATCAAGCCACTGCACCCGAGCACGGGTCGCGTCGGGCGCTAGCCGATCGGGGTGTCGCGGATGCTGCGCATGTACTGCCTGCAGCAGTGGTTCGGACTGTCCGACGAGGGACTGGAGGACGCGATCTACGACAGCCAGGCGATGCGTGGCTTCATCGGCATCGACTTGGCGCGCGAGTCGGTGCCGGATGCGACGACGCTGCTGAAGTTCCGCGGGCTGCTGGAGGCGCACCAGCTGACCGAGGCGATCTTTCGCGAGATCAACGCGCACCTGAGCGAGCGCGGGCTGCTGCTGCGCGAGGGCACGGTGGTGGATGCGACGATTATCGAGGCGCCGTCGTCGACGAAGAACGAGGCCAAGGCGCGTGACGCCGCGATGCATCAGACCAAGAAGGGCAATGCGTGGCACTTCGGGTTATTCGGGTTCGGACCCTATAGGATTATTCGATCGATCACCGGGGGCGTGCAATGAAGGCATCGGCCCCGCGCAGCTCGCGCCAAACTGTCGATATCGACCGACTCCAGGCCGGATCTGCAAGCCTGATGAACGGTCTGAGCATGCTCGGCCCGCTCGCGCGGGCGGCAGCGGTTGTACTCGTGTTTGCGGCGCCCACTCCGGTCTTTGATCTTGCGTGACCACGAAGTAGCGGGTCCAGCCAGTCCGCAGCATTTAGAGTCCAGCTCGAAAAAGCACGCTGTTCGGCGTCTAGCTCACCGGCCGCCTCGAAGGCCTGCACAAACGCGCGCAGGCGCTCGGCTCGCGCCCAGCGGTCCGCTTCCTTCTCGACCGCGGAAAGACGCTCCAACGCCCGGCGGCGAACCTCTGCCTTGCGATGGACCTCCGCCTGACGCGCTTGCTCGGCAAGGCGGCGCTCTTCCGCCAACTTGCGGCGAACTTTGACCTCTCGCGCCAAGTCCGCGAACCGAGCGGGGAGCTCATGCAGCATGTCCTCGAGCTTCCGGGTTTTCGAGGCGCTCATCGATGCAGCCAAGGCTGGGGCCAAGACAGGCGTAGGGGCACTCATCGCGTTATCCAGCGCGTTGTTGAAAAAGTCGGTTCGCGGCGGCTTGGTCGTCGTCGGCGAGGTCACCCTGGGGGCACCATCGAGACGATTCACAACGCCGTGACGCTGGCCGAGATTGCCGTGGAGAAGGGCGCCAAGGCCTTGCTGCTGCCCGTCTCCTGTCGGCGCCAGTTGTTCGACCTGTCGGACGACATGGCAACGAAGCTGGACGTCGAGTACTACCAAGACGGGATCGACGCACTGCAAGAAGCGTTGGCCGACTGACCAATGCAGAATCGGCAGGCCCAAGCCGCCGGTAGCAAGGCACCGGGCAAGTAGCTGGAAACGCCGCAGTCGAAACTACGCCGCTGGGGGCACCGGTTACCAAAACTTGGTGGGGCCGACACAGGACCTGCCGGGCGGCTCGCGTTACACCGCCAACATTTGACATAATATACATTATGCGCACTTCAGATACGGCAGGCCGGCCGGCCACACGCACCCGCGCGCTATAGTGCTCACGCCGCCCGGCGCCTCGCACCAGGACGCAGCAGCCGGGCCGATACCGACCCACCGGAGCCGGATCATGCGCTATCGCCCCCTCGGCCGCAGCCCGCTCGCCATCAGCGCGGTCGGTTTCGGCACCTGCCAACTGCGCAAGGTGCCGGAGCGCCAGGCGCTCGAGACGCTCAGGCGCGGCTTCGAGCTCGGCGTGAACTTCGTGCACACCGCGCCCGACTACGAAGGCGCCGAGGACCTGGTGGCCCGTGCGATCGCCGAGGCGCGCCGCGAGGTCATGGTGTTCACCCAGGGCTACGGGAACATGCCGCACTTCGAGTGGCTGTTCGACATGGCCTGCCGGCGCGCCGGGCGCATGCCGCTGGACGTGTTCGGGATCGCCTGTGTCGAGGACCGGGAGCTGCTCGGCGAGAACGTCTGGGGGCCTGGCGGCATGGTCGAGTTCCTGCTCGATCAAAAGCGCCGAGGCAGGCTGCGGGCGATCTTCGCCGAGAGCCACGGCACGCCGGAGTACATCGCGCGCCTGATCGAATCCGGCGTCTTCGACGCGGTGCTGGTCGCGGGCAACCTGCTGGGCTTCCACGCGCTGTCGTACTTCCCGCAGCCCCCGGGCACCTTCGAGGACATCGCGCGCAACCGCGCCGAGATCTTCCCGCTGGCACGCCGGCACGGCGTGTCGGTGCTGCTGATGAAGTCGCTCGGCGGCGGGCTCGAATGCGCGGGCAAGGCCTTCGAGCCGTATGCGCGCTTCAGCGCCGAGACGCATGCGCTTGCGGCTGGCGAGCTGCTGCGCAGCCTGCTCGAGGATCCGGACGTCACCGCGGTGGTGCCCGGCACGGCATCGGTCGCCGAGGCGGATGAGAACGCGCGCGCGGGCCATGCGGCGGCGCCGCTGCCGGCGGCTCGCCGCGCACTGATCGAGGCGTCGGGCGCGCAGATGCTGGAGACCCTGTGCCGGCGCTGCGGCGCCTGCGATTCGCTGTGCAGCCGCGGGCTGCCGGTGTCATGGCTGTTCCGGGATGCCTACGTGTCGACGATCCGGGCCGAGACCTTCGAGACCCTGGACCGGCTCCAGTACTTCCACCTGCACCCGCAGGCGCAGGCGGCCTGCGTGTCCTGCGACGACGTGAGCTGCGCCTGCCCGCACGGCCTCGACATCCCGATCGAGCTGGCGCGGGTGCACGAGGTCATGTCGGACCTGCGTGCGCGGGGCCGGCTTCCCCGGACGCCCGCCGAGCTCGAGCGGGAGCCCGCGCGCGGCCCCTGGGGGCTGAAGCTCGTGCATGCCGAGCTGCCCTCCCCGGTGGCGCCCGGTTCGACCTGTCGCTGCACGCTCTGGGTCGAGAATGCCGGCCCGACCAAATGGACCGCCCCCACCCACTGGACCGCCGGCGCGGGTATCGAGCTGCACGCGGTGCTCGGGCCGGCCACCCGGACGGTCGCGCTGCGCCACGAGGTGGAGCCGGGCACGCGGACGCACTTCGCCTTCGAGCTGACCGCGCCGCAGGCCGCGGGCGAGCATGCGGTCCGGTTCTTTCTCAGGACCGTCGGCAGGCGCATCGCGGCCGAGGATGCCGAGCTGTGGTCCTGCCCGCTGACGGTGGCCGCATGAACGGCCCCGGCGGGCGCCCCGCCCGGCCGCATCGCGCCGCCTATTCCGCAGTGAACCTGCCGCCGGCGCTGGCCGCAGGCACGATGTGGAGCCTGCGGGTCACGGTGGAGAACCGCTCCGGGGCGACCTGGCTGCGCAACCCCCCGGACGGCAGGCGGATCGACCTGACGGTCTGGATCGGCGGGCACCTCGTTGCGACCCAGCCGCTGCCGCAGGACGCGGTGCCGCCCGGCGCCCGGGTGGTGTTCAGGCTGCCGATGCAGGTCCCGGCGGCACCGGGCGACTGCGAGGTGGTGCTCGACATGATCGAGCAGAACGTGGCGCGCTTCAGCGACGCCGGCGCCCCGCCCCATCGACACACGGTCCGCGTCACGGCGCAGCCCGCCACGGCGGGCGAGGTGCTGCAGGAGAAGGCGCTTCGGCTGTGCCCCTGGAACTACCGGCCTTCGGGCGGCGTGCAGGCCGGCGCCGATGGGGCGCGGTATCCGCTCTTCGTGGACCGTGCGGTGGGCTGCCGCTTCTGGGACACCGAGGATCGCGAGTACCTCGACTACGTGATGGGCTGGGGCTCGGCGCTGCTCGGCTACGCGGAGCCGAGGGTGCAGGAGGCGGTGCGCCAGGCGCTCGCCTGCGGCTCGGTGATGCCGCTGCCGCATGCGCTCGAGGTCGAGGTGTCGGAGATGCTGGTGCAGGACATCCCGGGCGCCGAACGGGTGGTCTTCGGCAAGAACGGCTCGGACGCCTGCACGGTCGCGGTGCGGGTCGCGCGGGTGCTGACCGGCCGCCGGACCGTGCTGTACTGCGGCTACCACGGCTGGCAGGACTGGTGGGTCGAGCAGGCGGGCTTCGCGAGCACCGGCGTGCCGGAGCACGACCGGCCCCTGCTCCACCGCTTCCGGTTCAACGACACCGCCGACTTCGAGCGGCTGTTCGCCTTGCATCGCGACGATCTCGCGGCCGTCATGCTCGAGCCCTCGGGCCCGGCCGAAGGGCCCCAAGGCGCGCCGCAGGACGCCGACCCGGCCTTCCTGCGCCTGCTCGCCGACCGCGCGCGGCGCGCGGGCGCCCTCCTCGTCTTCGACGAGATCATGACCGGCTTTCGCTACCCCGGCGGCAGCGTCCAGCGCGCCACCGGCGTCGTGCCCGACCTGACCTGTCTGGGCAAGGCGCTCGGCGCGGGCATGCCGCTGTCGGCGCTGGTCGGGCGGGCGGCGGTCATGGAGAGCGCGATGCACCGCACGCACTACGGGCCGACCTTCAAGGGCGAGATCTACTCGCTCGCCGCGGCCCGCACGGCGCTCGGCATCTACCGCGAGGAGCCGGTGGCGGCGCACGTCTGGTCGCACGGGCAGCGGCTCGCGCGCGGCATCGACCGGCTGGCGGCCGAGATCGGGGTGGGCGCCTCGTGCGCAGGCCCCCCGTTCAGGGCGACGGTGGTGTTCGCCGATGCGGACCCCGCCCGCGTGCGACTCGAGCGCACGCTGTTCTTCCAGGAACTGCTCAAGCGCGGCGTGATGACGTACAACGGCTTCATGCTGCCGAGCTACGCGCACGACGACGCGGTGCTCGAGCTCACGCTGGATCGCATCGGGCAGGCCTTCGAGGCGGTGCGCGCAGCCGAGCGCGCCGGGCGGCTCGACGACGCGATCGACATCCCCTACCTCTAGGCGGCCGGCCGGATCCAGGTCGGGGCGCGCACCGCGGTCAGGGCGTCCATGTCGGTGGTGAACTCGGCCACCAGCCGCTCGAGGGCCGGAAACTCGCCGGGATCGCGCGAGTCGTGATGCCGGCAGTGGTCGCAGACCGGGGACACGCCGCGGCGCGACTGCGCGGTGCGCAGGTGCCGAAAGACCGGGTTGTTCCAGAGCGTCGCCATGCCAGCCTCGTCCGGGAATCGGAACGCGGTCGCCGCCGACAGGTCGGCGCTGGAGAGCGGCCCGATGCACGGGTACATGTAGTGGCTCTCGCTCTTGGCGCGGCTGCCGCGGTGGGTACTGCCGATGCAGCCGATCCGCCACGGGAAGGCGCAGCGCTCCGCGGTGGCCGGCCGGGCGTGCAGCGCGTCGGCGAGCGCCGCGAGCGGCCACTCGTTGCGCTCGACGCCCGCGAAGTCGTGCAGGCGCCTGACCTCCAGGCCGAAACGCACCGCCTTGCCGCCGGCGGGCACCGGCAGCTCCACCGACACGCCATGGCGCCGGGCCTCGTCGAGGGTTTCGTCGTGCAGCGCGTCGTACCGGTCGCGCCAGCGCTCGAGCGTGTCCTGCGGCCCGAAGGTGTGCGCGGTGGTGTCGTAGCCGAGCGCGGCATACGGAAAGGCGCTCAGCCGGTCGATGCCCAGCCGGCGGCACAGGGCAGGCAGCCGGGGCAGGTCGTCCAGGTTGCGCCCGTTCAGCACGATCGAGGCGAACACCAGTGGCTGGAGGCAGCGTGCGGCGCGCTTGGCGTCGCGCAGCGCGAGCAGGTTGTCGCAGACGCGGTCGAAGTGATCGGCCTGGTGCTGTTCCTGCCAGGAGGCCGCGCTCGCCGCGTTCAGGGACACGTTGATCCAGGCCACCCGGCCCACCAGTGCCTCGATCAGGCCCGGCCGGTGCAGCGCGACGCCGTTGGTGAAGAAGTTCAGGGCCAGCTGCGGGAATCGCTCGACCAGCAGGCGGACGATGTCGGGCAGGTGGCGGTCGAGCGTCGGCTCGCCCAGGCCGCTCGAGAGCCGCAGGATGCGTACGTGGCGCAGGAAGTCGAGCGCCGCGAAGCGCTGCGTGTCGGCGAACGCGCGGATCGCGTTGTCGTGGGTGTAGGCGCAGAACCGGCACTCGAGGTTGCACACGCCGGTCAGCGACAGGTGCACCTCGGGCGGGAAGCTCGCGACCTCGACAGCGCCCGCCTGATACTCGATCTGGTTCACGAGGCTGTTGAAGATCCAGGGCACCGCCGAGTCGGCCCGCCGCGCGAGCAGCGTGCCCGCCACGCGCGCTGCGTCCTCGGGGTGCGCGAGCAGCTCGGCCAGCGCGGTGTTCAGGTGGACCGGCGCCTCGCTCGAGCGCCGGGCGGCCGGGGCGTCGATACCCTCGAGCGTCAGCGACGGCGAGCCCGTCGAGCCATCGGGGGCGAACGGGCGTTCGCCGAAGTCGTCCATGGCGCGCTGCGCGGCGGGGTCCCCGACGGTGGCGGCGAGCGCGGCCAACGCGCCGCGCAGCTCGCGACCGTTGAGTCGGCCGGGCTTCCAGGCGAGCGCGTGGGCGTCGCAGGACCCGGGCGTGGCACAGACCGCGACGGCGCGCCGCGCGGCCTGCGCGGCGAGCGCCGGGAAGGGTGGTACGTCCTGCAGCAGGAAGGCCGTGTTGGCGAGGACGTGGACGGCCGAGCCGCCGATGCGTTCGGGCTGGACGGGTCGCCCGTCGTCCAGCCGCCTCACGCTCGCGCCCTCCCCGCCCACGCACCAGACGTCGACCCGGCCGGGTGCGAAGACCTCGGCACGGGCGCGCAGGTGCTTGACGAAGCGCGCCGCGCATTCGGACATCGCCTGCGACCCGGACAGCGCGTCCGGGATCACCACGTGGCAGTGCGCCGGGGTCATCGGGTCGCCTCCAGGCCGGTCGGGGGCGCGCTCACCTGGGTGCCGCCGGCAGGGCGTAGCGCCGTGCGAACGCGGCGGCCCGCGCGGACAGCCACTCGCCCAGCTTCGGATCGCCGCCCGCGGTCGCATAGCGTGCTGCGGTCCAGCCGGAGTCGCTGCGCACGGTGGGGTCGGCCCCCTCCTCGACCAGCAGCTGCACGACCGTCGGATGGGCCTGGCGCGCAGCCATCATCAGCGGGGTGGTGCGGTTGGGCGACTCGGCGTCGATGTAGGCATGCTGCTCCAGCAGGTAGCGGACCACCTTCTCGTGGCCGTTGGCCGCTGCGTAGTGCAGCGCCGTCCAGCCGGTCTTGTTGACCTGCGCCTTGCGCGACACGAGGTACTCGACCGTCGGCAGCTCGCCGCTCAGCGCGGCCTGCATCAGCGCGGTGTTGCCCGAGCCGTCGGTCGCGTCGAGCTGCGTGCCGTCCAGTTCGGCGAGTGCCCGGACCGCACGCCAGGCCTTCTCCTTGGCGGCCGCGACGATGGCGGGCTGCCCGAGCTCGTTGCGCAGGTTGGGGTCGGCGCCGCGCAGCAGCGCGGTACGGACCGCGTGCGGGTCGTCGCGCTGGACGGCCGTGAACAGGTCCTTGCGCGCCGCCAGCTGGGCCGGCGAGAGCGGCGCCGCGGGCACGGCCTGCGCCTGCGCCGGCGCCGGCGCAGGCATCGTCAGCAGGAGGGCCAGCATCGCGGCGAGCAGGGGCAGGACCCTGATCCGCGCACGGCCCCATGATGCGTCGATCTTGACAATCGACTTCATATCATTGATCCAGGATATTGAAACATCGATAGAAATTCCCGGAGGTGGCTTCGGCCAAACGCTCGACCTCGATGCCCTTGACCCCGGCGAGGAACTCCCCCACGTGCTTCACGAAGCCCGGCTCGTTCATCTTGCCGCGCTTGGGCACCGGAGCAAGGTAGGGGGCGTCGGTCTCGATCAGCAGCCGATCGAGCGGCACCTGCCGCGCCACGTCGCGCAGCGCCTCGGCGTTACGGAAGGTCACGATGCCCGACAGCGAGATGTAGAAGCCCAGATCGAGCGCGGCCCGGGCGACCTGCCAGGACTCGGTGAAGCAGTGCATCACGCCGCCCACCGCGTCGGCGCCCTCCGCCCTCATGATCGCGATCGTGTCGTCGGACGCGGCCCGGGTGTGGACGATCAGCGGGCGCCGGCTGATCCGCGCCGCGCGGATGTGGACCCGGAAGCGCTCGCGCTGCCAGCCGTTGAGCGCGGCGGGGTCGCCCTCGGTGCGGAAGTAGTCCAGGCCGGTCTCGCCGGTCGCGATGACCTTGGGATGGGCGGCGAGCCTGACCAGGGTGTCGACATCGGGCTCGAGGCTGTCCGGGTAGTCGGGATGCACGCCGACCGACGCGTACAGGGTGTCGTGCGCCTCGGCGAGCGCGAGCACCCGCGGGAAGTCCTCGAGCGTGACCGATACGCACAGCGCACGGTCGACCTGATTCTCGCGCATGCGCACGAGAATCTCGTCGAGGCGGGCCGACAGTTCAGGAAAGTCGAGGTGACAGTGGGAGTCGACGTACATCACTGGCCGCCCCGGGCCCGCGGCACGGGCGCCGCCGGGGAAGCCTGCATTCTACCGGCGTGGCCGGCGGGGCCTCAGACCGTGTGCGTGGGCCGCGACGACTTCAGCGCCGCGCCGATCAGTTCCTCGATCTTGGTGCGCACCTGGTTGCCGGCGTCGTTCTGCGCGAACTGGATGCCCAGGCCCTGCTGGCGCCCGGTGCTGCCCGGCGGGGTGATCCAGACGACCTTGCCCGGCACCGCGAACTTGGTCGCTTCGTCCACCAGGGTCAGGATCAGGTACAGGTCGTCGCCGATGTTGGCGCTACGGCTGGTGGGCACGAACAGCCCGCCGTTCTGGATGAAGGGCATGTACGCCGCATACAGCGCGCCCTTCTCGCGGATGGTCAGCGAGATCACGCTCGGACGCGCCGCGCCGGCCGTCCGGGCATCGGCGGGAGGTACGGCTGCAGCCTGGTTCATCGTCACCCTCTCCGGGCGCAAGCGCCCGTGTTGTTCAGCGTGTCCCCGCCGGCCCGAAGGCACCGAGATAGACCTCGAGCGACTCCTCGCAGAACAGCCGCGGATTGAGCGGATGCTCGACGTGCCGGTACTGCGCCGCCAGCCCGCGGCCCGCCTCGGCCAGCGCCGGCGGATCGATCCGGGCCGCCAGTTCGACGAGGCGCGCTGACTGCGCCGGGAAGTAACGCGGCTCGGCGCCGGCGCTGCAGCGGGCCAGGTCCATCAGCCAGCGCTGCAGCAGCGGCAGCCATTGCCGCCCGTGCCACGGCTGCAATGCATCGGCGGCCGCGACAGGTGAAGTGTCGGGCAAGCGGGAGATCGCCTCCAGCATGGTCCGATGGGCGGCCGACTGGGCAGGCTCGGCGAACCCGATGGCGTTGAGCGGGGCACCGCCCGCGATCGCGAGCCAGGTGCCTGCCTCTGCCGGCGAGCAGCCGGTCTGGCCCTGCACCCAGGCGCTCGCCTCCTCCAGCGCCGGCCCCTCGATCACCCGCACCTGGCAGCGCGAGCGGATGGTCGGAGGGATCGCGTCGGGGCGGGACGTGACCAGCACGAACATCAGCCCGTCACCCGGCTCCTCCAGGCTCTTGAGCAGCGCGTTGTCGGTGACCATGTTCATGGCGTCGGCCGGGTCGATCAGCACCACCCGGCGCCCGCCCCGGTGCGCGCCGACCACCAGGAAGTCGGCCAGCGCGCGGACCTGTTCGATCTTGATCTCTCGCGCCTGCTTGCCGTCCTCGTCGATGACCAGGGACAGGCGGCGAAGGTCGGGGTGGGTGTCCGCCGCGACCCATCCGCAGGCGTCACAGCGGCCGCAGGCGCGCCTGTCGGGCAGCGGTGACTCGCATAGCAGCGCCGCCCCCAAAGCCTGCGCGAAACGGGACTTGCCGATGCCCGGCGTGCCGAGCAGCAGCAGCGCATGCGGCAGCCGCTCGGAGCCCGCGAGCAGGCGCTGCAGCGTCTCGACGTGCCAGGGCATCTCCGGCTGCAGTGTCGGCAGTCCAGCGGGGCCGGGTGTCTCTTCCCGCTCGTGAGCGATCTTTTTGGTGACCATAACGTCCTATTAATCAAATACTTGAAGTATATTGCTCAAGTGATTTGCGAATCTCTGGAATGCTCGCCATGCCGTCGATCACCCGAAAGCGCCCGGGCGCGGCCGCGGCGCGCGCGAGGTAGGCAGCGCGAACCCGCGAGAAGAACGCGACGTGTTCGGCCTCGAAGCGGTCCGCGCTTCGGGCCGCCTGCCGGCGCTCGGCCGCGACCGTCGGGTCGAGGTCGAACAGGTAGGTCCGGTCGGGTTGGAGGTCGGGATGCACCCATCGCTCGAGCAGGTCGATGTCGGCGGCCGGCATGCCGCGCCCGCCCCCCTGGTAGGCGACGGTGGAGTCGGTGAAGCGGTCGCAGACGACCCAGGTCCCGGCGGCGAGCGCCGGGCGGATGACCCGGTCGAGGTGGTCCTGGCGCGCCGCGAACACCAGCAGCGCCTCCACCCGCATCGACATCGGGCGATGCAGCATCCAGTCTCGGATCGCCTCGGCCAGCTCGGTGCCGCCCGGCTCCCGGGTCACCGTCACCCGCCGCCCGGCGCGTCGGAGCAGGTCGGCGAACCACTCGACATGGCTGCTCTTGCCCGCGCCGTCGATGCCCTCGAAGGTGACGAACCGCCCCGCTGCGCTCATGGCGTGGCCTTCTTCTGGTATCGGGCGACCGCCCGGTTGTGGGCGGGCAGGTCGTTGGAGAACTCGCTGCTGCCGTCGCCCCGGGCGACGAAGTACAGCGCCTGGATCGGCGCCGGGTCGAACGCGGCCGCGATCGCGGCCCGTCCCGGCATCGCGATCGGGGTCGGCGTCAGCCCCGTCCGGGTATAGGTGTTGTAGGGCGTGTCGGCCGTCAGGTCGCGCCGGCGCAGATTGCCGTCGAAGGCCTCCCCCAGCCCGTAGATGGTGGTCGGGTCGCTCTGCAGCATCATGCCGCGCCGGAGCCGGTTGACGAACACCGCTGCCACCTTGGGTCGGTCCTCTTCCCGGCCGCTCTCCTTCTCGACGAGGGAGGCCATGATCAGCGCCTCGTAGGGGCTGCGGTAGGGCGGTGGATCGGGCCGGCTCATCCTGGCGTCCCAGGCCCGCTGCAGCACGGCCCGCTGGAGCAGGTAGGCCCGGCGCAGCACCTCGAGGTCGCTGCTGCCCCGCGCGAAGGCATAGGTGTCCGGCGCGAACAGCCCTTCCGGATGCGTCTCGGTGGCGCCGATCCGCTCGAGCACCTGCCGGTCGTCGAGGCCGGCGACCTCCTGCTTGAGGTCCGGGTTGCGCGCGAGCGCCGCCCGCATCTGGCGGAAGGTCCAGCCCTCGATGAACGTGACGTCGCGCAGGGTGACGTCGCCGCGGGTCAGCCGGTCGAGCAGGCCGGCCAGTGTGATCGGGCCGGTGATGACGTAGTTGCCGGCGCGGATCTTGGGGCCGTCCCCGCGCAGTCGCAGCGCGACCGAGTAGAGCCAGGCCGGCACCGCGACGCCCTGGCGGCGCAGCGCGCTGGCGACCGCAGGACCCGCCGCGCCACGATCGATCTCGACCTGCAGCTCGGGCTGCGCGAGCGCGAGCGGCGCGCGTGCGTACTGCCACCAGGCCCAGCCCGCCGCCGCGCCGAGCGCGGCGAGGCCGAACAATGCCACTGCGAGGAGTCGTTTCATCGTGGTGCGGTCGGGGGGTCTCCCTATAATACGACGCATGTCGACACCCCCCCCGCTGCCTGCCTGGACCGCCGAGGCGGTCGATCGATTTGCCCGCGACGTCGGGGCCCGTCTGCGTCCCGATGCCTACGGCCCCACCCTGGCGGTTGGCGCCGACGCCCTGCCCGCAGGCGCGTTCGTCGCGCCACTGGCCGATCTCGGCCTGCTGAACGTCGCCGGCGAGGAGGCCGCACGCTTCCTGCACGGTCAGCTCACGAACGACGTCGAGCACCTCGACCCCGGCACTGCCCGCTGGGCCGGCTACTGCACGGCCAAGGGCCGGCTGCTGTCGACCTTCCGGTACTGGCGCGACGACGCCGCGATCCTGCTCACCGTCGCGCGCCCGCTCGCCCAGCCGCTCGCGCGCCGGTTGTCGATGTACGTGCTGCGGGCCAAGGCGAAGGTTGCCGACGCGAGCGACGCGTGCGTGCTGTTCGGGCTGGCCGGGCTCCCCGCGGCCGAGGCCGCGGCGGCGGCCTTCGGGCTGCCGGTTCCGGCGGCTCAGGCGAGCGCGTCGGCCGGCGGCGTCCACCTGGTGGGGCTGCCCGCGCTGCCGCACGAGGCGGGCGGGCCCGAGCTCGCGCGCTGGCTGCTGGCGGCTCCGGCCGCCGACGCCGCCCGCGCCTGGGCCGCACTGACCGCCGCAGCCGCGCCGGTCGGGGCCGCCGCGTGGCGCCGCACCGAGGTGCTCGCCGGGATTCCGCGGATCGTGCCCGGCACCTCCGAGCAGTTCGTGCCTCAAATGCTCAACTTCGAGTCGGTCGACGGCGTCAACTTCCGCAAGGGGTGCTACCCGGGCCAGGAGATCGTCGCCCGCAGTCAGTACCTGGGCAAGCTCAAGCGCCGGATGTTCGTCGCGCACGGTGCCGGCGCAGAGCCCGCACCGGGCAGCGACGTCACGAGCGATGGGGGCGCCGAACCCTGCGGGCAGGTCGTGATGGCCGCGCCCGACGGCGAGGGCGGCTTCGACGTGCTGTTCGAGTCGCAGGTGGCGGCGGTCGAGGCCGGGCCGGTTCGCGCGGGCGACGCGGTGCTTGCCGTCGGCGCCCTGCCCTACGTACTCAAGGCGATCGAGTGACCCGGCGTGCGCCCGCCTCCAGCGCCGGCCGCGCACTCGAGGTCTACGTGTGGTTCGAGGCCGACCCGTCCGACGACGCTGCGGTGCAGGCCGCGGTCGGACGCCTGGCCGATGCGATGGCCGGCGGCGCGCCGGGCGCGGCCTCTCGCCGTCCGCGGCTCCTGCGCCGCCCCGATCTGAAGCAGCGCGACGGCCGGCCGCGCGCGACCTGGATGGAGGCCTGGCCGGCGGTGCCCGGGCATGCGCTGCCCGACTGGCTCGCGACACTGGCTGCGCAGGCGCAGGCCTGCGGCGCGGCCGCGCTGGCGCGCGGCGGACGCCACGTCGAGCCCTTCACCCCCATGGACGTGCCGCGGGCCGGCTGACCGGCGCGGGGTGAGCGGGCGAAGGCGCCGGACGCGGCCGCCGGGGCTCGCGCCGGCCCGGGCTGGCGCTGCCCCGGGCTCGCGCAGCTCCGGGCTCGCGCAGCCCCGGGTTCGCGCAGCCCCGGGCATGCGACGCGCAGGCTCCCCCGGCACGGCGCACCCGAGCCAGCCAGCAGGTTGCTCGAGCCGCGACGGCCCGGCCGCCTGCGGTCAGTCCAGCCGCCGGGCCATCGTCCGGTGCGGCACGCCCGTGTCGTCGTAGACCGCGCCCTCGCCCTCGAAGCCGTGGCGCGCGTAGAAGCCGCAGGCCTGCAGCTGCGACGACAGCGTCACCCGGCGCGCGCCGCGCGCCCGCGCGAGCGCGACCAGCCGCTCGAGGATCAGCCCGCCCACGCCGCTGCCGCGGTGGGCGACGAGCACCGCCATCCTGCCGATCCGGTCGTCGGGCAGCAGGCGGCCGGTCGCGACCGCCACGCCGTGCAGCGCGGCCACGGCGTGCACCGCGCACGCGTCCCCCGCGTCCAACTCCTCGTCGAGCGGAAATCCCTGCTCGTGCACGAACACCGCGACGCGGACCGCCGCCGCGGCCTCGCCGAGGGCGGCCCAGTCGCCGATCCGCAGCGTGAACCCCTCCTCCCCGGGGCCAGCCCCCGCCCCGGGGCCGTTCGCGGGCCGATCGGTCACGCGGTGCCCGCCGCCCACCGACACGCCGCGTCCCTAAGCTGGGTCGCACCCCATGCGGCCGGGCTCACGGCGCCCGCTCCGTCCCGAATGCGCGCCGCAGCGCCGCCGCGGCATCGGCGTGCGCCTGCCGCGCGAGCGGCACGAAGCCGCCGTGCTGGAAGAACGCGTGCACCATGCCCGGATACAGCGTCTCGTCGACCGGCACGCCGGCCGAGCGCAGGCGCGCCGCATACGCCCGACCTTCGTCGCGCAGCGGGTCGAACTCCGCATGCGCGATCCAGGCGGGTGCGACGCCCTGCAGGTCGGGGTGCACCAGCGGCGCGAAACGCCAGTCGTCGCGATCGGCGACCGACTGCAGGTAATTGGCAAAGAACCACTGCACGACCTCGGCGTCGAGCAGGAAGCCCTGCGCGAAGTCGCGGTGCGAGCCGCTGTCCTGGCGGGCCGCGAGCCCGGGGTAGATCAGCAGTTGCAGCGCGATCGGCCAGCCGCGGTCGCGGGCGTGGATCGCGCTGGCGGCGGCGAGCGTGCCGCCGGCGCTGTCACCGCCGACCGCCAGCCGGGCCGTGTCGATCCCGAGCGCCCCCGCCTCCTCCCGGACCCAGGCCAGCACCTCGAAGGCGTCGTCGGCCGCGGCCGGGAACCGGTGCTCCGGCGCGAGCCGGTAGTCGACCGACAGCACGACGCAGTCCGCGTCGCGCGCGAGCATCCGGCAGACGCGGTCGTGGGTGTCGACCGAGCCGATGGTGAAGCCGCCGCCGTGGCAGAACACCAGCGCGGCCATCGGATCGGCCCAGCCGTGGTCGCGCGGCACGTAGTGACGCACCCGCAGCGTGCGCCCGGGCAGCGCGACCCGGTGGTCCTCGACCGCGTGCATCGGCGCCGGGGCGATGTCGAGCGTGCCCGCGATCCGCTCGTAGTGCGCCCGTGCGGCGACCGCCCCCTGCTGAGCGTAGGACGGGCCGCCCGCCTTGGCGACCCAGGCGAGCAGCTTCTCGACCTGCGGATCGAGCCCGCTCACGCGGCGCCCGCCGCCCCGTCGACGAACCGGCGGATCGCGGCCGCGACCTCGACCGGCGATTCGTGCGCGAGCCAGTGCGAGTTGCCCGGCATCCGCAGGATCTGCAGGTCGGGCACCAGCGCGTCCAGCCCGTCGAGCAGCCCCGGCAGCAGCGCCGTGTCGCCCTCACCCCAGATCACGCGCGTGGGCACCCGGACGATGAAGTCCTGCGGATCGAGCGCGAGCTTGGCTGCGCCGGGGTCGTCGCCGTCGGGCGGATAAAGCGGCGAGGCGCGGTAGTAGGCGAGACCGCCCGCGATCGCGCCCGGCTGCCCCCAGGCCGCGTGATAGGCGGCCCGCGTGGCGGCGTCGTACCAGGGCGGCGGCGAGGCGCCGACGAAGAAACGCTCGAGCAGGGCGAAGCCGTCGGCCGCGAGCGCGCGCTCGGCGCCCGGGCGCCGCAGCCAGTTCATGTACGCGCTTGCCGCCTGCTGGGCCGGGTCGTGGGCGAGCATCCGCGCGAAGGGCACCGGGTGCGGCGCGTTCAGGATGACCAGCGTCTCGACCCGCTGCGGCTTCGCGATCGCGAACGCCCACGCGGCCGCGCCGCCCCAGTCGTGCGCGACCACCACGGCGCGCTCGTGGCCGAGCCCGCGGATCAGGCCGTCGATGTCGGCGACCAGCCGCGGTGCGCTGTAGGCACGGACGTCGGTGGGCTTGTCCGACAGGTTGAAGCCCCGCAGGTCCGGCGCCACCGCGTGCCAGCGGTCCGCGAACGCCGGCAGCACGTCCTTCCAGGCTTGCCAGAACTCGGGAAAGCCGTGCAGGAACAGCATCAGCGGCGCGCCCGGCGTGCCGACCTGCGCGCAATGCAGGCGCACCCCGGGCTGCACCTCGACGTAGTGCCCGGTCCGGATCGTGGCCCTGCCCCCGGCGGGCGCCTGCGCCATGTCAGCCGGCCTTGGCGGCGACGTCCGGCCGGTAGGTGAACGGGTCGGTCGGGTTGCGGCGCTGCACGACGTCCTGCAGCCGCAGCTCGATCGAGGGCATCATCTTCTCGTGGGTGATCACGTAGAAGCGCCCCGCGCGGATCGCCTCGAAGGTCGCCTCGGCCACCTGCGGCGCGGTGATCCGCCCGCTGCTCACCGCCTTGTCGAGGTGGGCCTTGAGGGCCGCCTGCGACGCGCTCGGCGGGCCCTCGTTGGCCATCGCCGCAGGACGGTTTCGCTCCGACGCGCTGATGCCCGTGGGAACGAAGGCCGGGCACAGCACCGACACGCCCACCTCTGCGCCGACGAGGCGCAGGTCGTGGAAGAGCGTCTCCGACAGCGACACCACGCCGTGCTTGCTGACGTTGTAGGCTGCCATCATCTGCGGGTTCACCAGCCCCGCCACCGACGCGGTGTTGACGATGTGGGCCTCGCCGCCCTGCGCAAGCATGATCGGCGTGAACACCCGTACGCCGTGGATCACGCCCCACAGGTTCACGCCCAGGATCCACTCCCAGTCCTGCGTGCTGCTCTCCCACGCGAGGCCGCCCGAGGCGACGCCCGCGTTGTTGAACAGCAGGTGCACGCCGCCGTACGTGGCCATCGTGCGTGCGGCGAGCCGCTCGACGTCGGTACCCCTGGACACGTCGGTCAGCTCCCCGAACACCTCGGCGCCCTGCCCGGCGAGCTCGGCGACCGTCGCCGCGAGCGCATCGGCCTGGACGTCGGCCAGTGCGAGCTTCATCCCGAGCGACGCGCCGATCCGTGCGAACTCGCGGCCAAAGCCGCTGCCCGCGCCGGTGATCACCGCGACCTTGCCTGCGAAATCCTTCATGCGCCTCTCCGGAGCGTCTCGCCCGGACCGGCCCCCGCCGGCCGCCGGGCCGATGCCGTCACTGATCGTAGCCGGGGTTGCGCCGGTCGAGCTTGCGCTTGAGCGCGGCGAACACGGCGTCGGTGCTCAGCACGTTGCGCTGCACCGAGATCGCGTTGCGCACCGTGCCCAGCACCTTCTCGCCCACCTCGATCACCTCGCCGCCCGACAGCGCCCCGATCTGGACCTGGCAGGCTGACTCGAAGGTGTAGAGGTACAGGAACGCCTCGCCGACCGAGCGGCCGACGGTCAGCAGCCCGTGGTTGCGCAGCATCAGGTAGTTGGCGTTGCCGAGGTCGGCCTGCAGCCGGGGCTTCTCGTCGTCCAGCACCGCGATGCCCTCGTAGTCGTGGTACGCGAGCGAAGCCAGCACCACGGTCGCCTGCTGCGAGATCGGCATCAGCCCGCGCTTCTGGGCCGACACCGCGACGCCCGCCTTGGTGTGCGTGTGCATCACGCAGCCGGCGTCTTCGCGCACCGCATGGATGGCGCTGTGGATCACGAAGCCTGCCGGATTGACGGGGTATGGCGTGGACAGCACGGGCTTGCACGCCATGTCGACCTTGACCAGCGACGACGCGGTGATCTCGTCGAACATCAGGCCATAGGGGTTGATCAGGAAGTGGTGCTCCGGGCCGGGGATGCGCGCCGACACGTGCGTGAAGACGAGGTCGTCCCAGCCGTGCAGCGCGATCAGGCGGTAGGCGGCGGCGAGGTCGACCCGCTGCTGCCATTCCTGTTCGGATACCTGCGAGCGGACCGTGGATTGGGGTGCGTTCATGGATGTCTCCTGGAGGGGGTCAGACGAGCTCGACCAGCTGCTTGCCGAAGTTCTCTCCGCGCAGCAGGCCGATGAAGGCCGCAGGCGCCGACTCCAGCCCGCGGGACACGGTCTCACGATACCGCAGCGTGCCGTCGCCGACGCGCCGCGCCAGCTCGGCCAGCGCCGGCGGCCAGGCGTCCGGGATCTCGCTGACGATGAAGCCCTGGATCTTCAGCCGGCTGGCCAGCACCGCGCGGAAATTGTGAACGGGGATCGGCTCGTCGTTGTAGCCGGCGATGAGGCCGCACACCGCGATCCGTCCGAACGCGTTCATCCGCGCGAGCACTGCGTCCAGCACCGGGCCGCCGACGTTCTCGAAATAGCCGTCGATGCCGTCCGGCGTCGCTGCGGCCAGATCCTGCTCGAGCCTGCCCGCGCGGTAGTCGACGCAGGCGTCGAAGCCGAACTCGCCGACCACCGCCGCGCACTTGGCGGGGCCGCCGGCCACGCCGACCACGCGGCAGCCCAGCCCCTTGGCGAGCTGCCCCACGACCGAGCCGACCGCGCCCGACGCCGCCGACACCACGACCGTCTCGCCCGCCTTGGCCTCGATGATCCGGTTGAGCCCCGTCCAGGCGGTCACGCCGGGCATGCCCGCCACGCCGAGGTAGGCCTGTATCGGCACCCTGCTCGTGTCCACCTTGCGCAGGCCCGAGCCGTCGGACAGCCCGAACAGCTGCCAGCCGAAGCCGCCGACCACCACGTCGCCGACGGCGAAGCGCGGGTTGCGGCTCTCGATCACCTCGCCGACGGTGCCGCCCACCATCGTCTCGCCCAGCTCCTGCGGCTTGCGGTAGTTCTTGCGGTCGTTCATCGCGCCGCGCATGTACGGGTCGAGCGACAGGAATCGGTTGCGCACCAGCAGCTGCCCCTCGGCCACCGCCGGCACGGGCAGCTCCTCGAGGCGGAAGTTGTCGGGGCTCACCTGCCCCGAAGGGCGGCTCGCCAGCACGAATCGGCGGTTGGTCTGGGTCATGGGGGTCCTGTCTCGAGATGGGGTCGTAAGGGGCCGGGCGGCCGGGTGCGCCGCGCCTGGGTTCAGGCGTCGGTCGGTTTGGGAGGGCCGTCGGGCCGGGGGATCCAGAGCTTGTAGGTGCCGGATGCGCGGGCCACCAGGCGCCCCTGCGCATCGCGCGCCTCGCCCTCGCAGAACATCAGCGAGGTCGCCTTGTGCACGCACTCCGCGCGCACGCTGAGCCTGCCCGCGCCCGGTCGGATGAAGCTTGTCTTCATCTCGACGGTGATGGTGTTGACCGGCGCGTCGTAGTCGTCGGTGTGCGCGGCACGGCCCGCGATCGCGAGCGCGGCGTCGAGCACCGTCATCACCACCCCGCCGTGCGCGACCTGCATCGAGTTGCACATGTGCGGATGCACCTCGACCGACAGCTCGCAGCGGCCCTGGCCGAAGGAGACCGTCTGCACGCCGAGATGATCGAGGAAGGGAATGCGGCGCTGCTTGCCGTCGGGGAACTGCATGGGCATCGGGTCCTGAGTGCGCGCGCGGTCAGGCGGACATCACGCCGCCGTCGACCGCGAGGATCTGGCCGGTGATGTGCCGCCCCGCATCCGAGCACAGCAGCACGGCCGGACCCTTCAGGTCCTCCTCGTCTCCCAGCCGCCCCAGCGGGGCGTCGGCGGTCAGTGCCGCCCCGACCTGCTTGAGCAGCCCGCGTGTCATCTTGGTCTCGAAGAAGCCCGGCGCGAGCGCGTTGACGTTGATGTCGTGCTCGCCCCACTCGGCGGCCAGCGCGCGCGTGAAATTGACCAGGCCGCCCTTGGTCGTGTTGTAGCCGATCATCGCGCCCTCGGCCGGGCGGTTGCCGCGCAGGCCCGAGATCGAGGCGATCATCAGCACCTTGCCGCAGCGCCGCGGGATCATCGAGCGCTTGCCGATCGCCTGGGTCAGCAGGAATACGCCGGTCAGGTTCACGTTGAGCAGCTTGAGCCAGGCCTCCAGCGGATAGTCCTCGGTCGGTGCCGCCCAGTTGGCGCCCGCGTTGTTGACCAGGATGTCGACGTGGCCCAGCCGCGCGAGCGCGGCGTCCACGAAGGGCGTGATCGCCTCGGGGCGGCCCATGTCGGCGGCAATGGCGCTGGCGGCGATGCCCATGGCCTGCAGGTGGGCGACCGCACGCTCGAGCTCGTCGGCCTTGCGTGCGGTGAGCAGGACCTCGGCGCCCATCTCGCCGAGCGCCTCGGCGATCTGCAGGCCGAGCCCGCGCGAGCCGCCGGTGACGATCGCCTTGCGGCCGGTGAGGTCGAATCTGTCACGCACGGACATGGGGGCTCCGGAGAGGGGTCAGAACCAGGCGTCGCGCATGTCGAGCGCCGTGGTGTCGATGGAATCGAGCAGCTCGAGCATGGGGTCGATCCTGGGCAGCTCCCAGCGCAGGAAGTAGCGGGCCGCCTGCAGCTTGCCGGCGTAGAAGTCGGCGTCGGCCGGCGTGGCGGGGGTGGCGGCCTGCGCGACCATCGCCTGCTCGAGCCACTGCCAGGCGACCACCAGGTGGCCGAAGGCCTCGAGGAACACCGCCGCGTTGGCCAGCGTCAGGTTCAGGTCACCGACGGCGTGCAGCGTGCGGACCGTCGCGAAGACGCGTGATGCGGCCGCCGCGAGCTGGCGGCCCATCGCGGCGAGCTCCTCGCCGGCCGGGCCCTGCACCGCCCGCGCGGCGGCCCGCGCCGCGCAGTCCTCGATCTCCCCGGCGAACAGCATCGCGGCCTTGCCCTGGCCCAGCACCATCTTGCGGCCCAGCAGGTCGAGCGCCTGGATGCCGTGCGTGCCTTCGTGGATCGGGTTCAGGCGGTTGTCGCGGTAGAACTGCTCCACGTCGTAGTCGCGCGTGTAGCCGTAGCCCCCGTGCACCTGGATCGCCAGGCTGTTGGCCTCGAGGCACCACTGCGAGGGCCAGCTCTTGACGATCGGTGTCAGCAGCTCGAGCAGCCAGGTCGCGCGCTCGCGCTCGTCCGCGGTACCGGTCTGCTCGTCGTCCACCAGCATCGAGCAGTACAGGCACAGCGCGAGGCCGCCCTCGGCGTAGGCCTTCTGCGCGAGCAGCATGCGGCGCACGTCGGCGTGCTCGATGATCGGGACCTGCGGGGTGGCCGGGTCCTTGGCCTGCGGATGACGGCCCTGCGGCCGGTTGCGCGCGTAGTCGAGCGCGTGCAGGTAGCCGGTGTAGCCCAGGCAGGCCGCGCCCAGGCCGACGCCGATCCTGGCCTCGTTCATCATGTGGAACATGCAGGCCAGGCCGCGGCCGGCCTCGCCCACCAGCCAGCCGATCGCGCCCGCCTCGCCGCCGGGCGAGAAGCGCCCTTCGCCGAAGTTCAGCAGCGTGTTGGTCGTGCCCCGGAAGCCCATCTTGTGGTTGAGCCCGGCGAGCGTGACGTCGTTGCGCTCCCCCACCGAGCCGTCCTCGTTCAGCAGCTTCTTGGGCACCAGGAACAGCGAGATGCCCCGGGTGCCCGGCACCAGTCGGCCGTCCGGCCCCGGGATCTTGGCGAGCACCAGATGGACGATGTTCTCGGACAGCTCGTGCTCGCCGCCGGAGATCCACATCTTGTTGCCGAACAGCCGGTAGCTGCCGTCCGGCCGAGGCTCGGCGCGGGTCCGGATGTCCGACAGCGACGAGCCGGCCTGCGGCTCCGACAGGCACATCGTGCCGTAGAAGCGGCCCGACAGCAGCTGCGGCACCCAGCGGGCCTTCTGTGCGTCGGTGCCATGCGCAAGCAGCAGGTTGGCGTTGCCCTGCGTGAGGAAGGGATAGCCGACCCCGGCCACGCAGGCCGCGTCGAACCAGGCGAAGCAGGCCTTGGCAAGCGTGGTCGGCAGCTGCATGCCGCCGTGCTCGTAGTCGTTGCCCGCGGCGATCAGTCCCGCCTGGTTGAAGACCTTCAGCGCGGCGGCGAGCGGCGCGGGCGTGTGCACGCGCTCGCCGTCGAAGCTCGGCTCTTCGGCGTCGAGCAGCTTGTTGATCGGCTTGAAGTGCTCGGTGGCGATCCGGGCGCTGGTGTCGAGCGCCGCGTCGAAGGTCTCGCGCGAGTGGTCGGCATAGCGCGGCCGCGCGCACAGGCGCTCGACGTCCAGCCATTCATACAGCAGGAAGGCCAGGTCACGCGGGTTGAGCAGCTTGGATTGCACGATCGGGTCCTACGTTCGGGCGGCGCTCGGCTCGAACGGCAGCACCGTCTCGCGATCGGCCGCGAGCCGCTGGATCAGCGCCCCGGCGCCCGGCGAGCCGACCGGCACCTGCATCGTCCCGATCACGGCAGGCCTGGCCGCCGCCCTGATCTGCTGCGGCGACGGCCGCGCCATCGCCGCCAGCGGCAGCAGGCCCGCCCGCGCGAGCGCCCCGAGGGCAGCGCCCCGGCCGGGGCGTCGCACGGCGGGCATCGCTCAGACGATCTCGAACAGGCCGGCGGCACCCATGCCGCCGCCGACGCACATCGTGACCACGCCGAGCTTGGCGCCGCGCCGCTTGCCCTCGATCAGCAGGTGCCCGGCCAGGCGCTGGCCCGACACACCGTAGGGGTGGCCCACCGCGATCGCGCCGCCATCCACGTTGAGCTTCTCGGGGTCGATGCCGAGGTGGTCGCGGATGTACAGCACCTGCACCGCGAAGGCCTCGTTCAGCTCCCACAGGTCGATGTCCGAGACCTTCAGGCCGTGGCGCTTGAGCAGCTTGGGGATCGCGAACACCGGGCCGATGCCCATCTCGTCGGGCTCGCAGCCCGCGACCGCGAAGCCGCGGAAGATGCCCAGCGGCTTGATGCCGCGCTTGTCGGCCAGCGCCCGGTCCATCACCACGACCGCGCCCGCGCCGTCGGAGAACTGGCTCGCGTTGCCCGCCGAAATCACGCCGCCCTCGATCGCCGGCCGGATCTGCGATACACCCTCGTAGGTGGTGTCGGCGCGGATGCCCTCGTCGCGGTCGAGCACGACCTCCCGGGTGGTCTCGACGCCGGTCTGCTTGTCGACCACCTTCATCGACACGGTGATCGGCACGATCTCGTCGCGGGTCTTGCCGGCGGCCGCGGCAGCGGCGGCCCGCAGCTGGCTCTGCACGCCGTAGCGGTCCTGCGCCTCGCGGCCGATGCCATAGCGCTTGGCCACCATCTCGGCGGTCTGGAGCATCGGCCAGTAGATCTCGGGCTTGTTCGCCTTGAGCCAGGGGTCGATCAGGTCCTTCTTGTTCGCGTCGTTCTGGACCAGCGAGATCGACTCGACGCCACCCGCCACGTAGACGTCGCCCTCGCCGGCGATGACCCGCTGCGCGGCCAGCGCGATCGTCTGCAGGCCCGACGAGCAGAAGCGGTTGACCGTCATGCCCGACACCGTCACCGGCATGCCGGCACGCAGCGCGATCTGGCGCGCGATGTTGGAGCCGGTCGCGCCTTCCGGATTGGCGCAGCCCATGATGACGTCCTCGACCTCGGCGGCCTCGACGCCGGCGCGCTCGAGCGCCGCCTTGACGACGTGGCCGCCCATGGTCGCGCCGTGGGTGTTGTTGAGCGCACCGCGCCAGGACTTGGCCAGGCCGGTGCGGGCGGTGGACACGATGACTGCTTCACGCATGGTGGGATCTCCTCGGTATCGGGTGGTTGGGTGGGCTCAGCCGTTGAAGCGCTTGCCGGCGTCTGCCAGCTTCGCGAGCAGCGGCGCGGGCTTCCAGAACGTCGGATCGGCGTTCTTGTTGGCCGCAAAGCCGTTCATGATCTCGACGACCCTGGGCAGGCCCACGGTGTCGGCATAGAACATCGGCCCGCCGCGGTAGCGCGGGAAGCCATAGCCGGTCAGGTAGATGATGTCGATGTCGGAGGCACGCAGCGCGATGCCCTCCTCCAGGATGCAGGCGCCCTCGTTGACCAGCGCGAACAGCAGCCGGTGAACGATCTCCTCGTCGGTGACCTGGCGCGGCGTCACGCCCAGGCGCGCCCGCTCCTCGACCAGCATCTGCTCGACCACCACGGACGGATGCGCGGTGCGGTCGCCCTCCTTGTAGTCGTACCAGCCGGCCGAGGTCTTCTGCCCGTAGCGGCCCATCTCGCACAGCAGGTCGGCCGTCTTCGAGTAGCGCAGATGCGGCTTCTCCAGGTAGCGGCGCTTGCGGATGTACCAGCCCACGTCGTTGCCGGCGAGATCGCCCATCCGGAACGGGCCCATCGCGAAGCCGAAGCGCTCGAGGGCGCCGTCGACCTGCTGCGGCGTGCAGCCCTCCTCAAGCAGGAAGCCCGCCTGGCGCGAGTACTGCTCGATCATCCGGTTGCCGATGAAGCCGTCGCACACGCCCGACACCACGCCGACCTTCTTGATCTTCTTGGACAGCGCCATCGTGGTGGCCAGCACGTCCTTGCCGGTCGCCTTGCCGCGCACGATCTCCAGCAGCCGCATCACGTTGGCCGGCGAGAAGAAGTGCGTGCCGATCACGTCCTGCGGGCGCTTGGTGAAGCCGGCGATCCTGTCGACGTCGAGCGTCGAGGTGTTGGAGGCGAGGATCGCGCCGGGCTTCATCGTCTTGTCGAGCGTCTCGAACACCGTCTGCTTGACGGCCATGTCCTCGAACACCGCCTCGACGACGATGTCGGCCTGCGCGACGTCGGCGTACGACAGCGTCGGCTTGAGCAGGCCCATCCGCTGCTCGACCTGCTCGGCCGTCATGCGGCCTTTCTTGGCCGTGTTCTCGTAGTTGCGGCGGATCGTGGCGACGCCTCGGTCGAGCGCGTCCTGCTTCATCTCGAGCATGACCACCGGGACGCCGGCGTTCAGGAAGTTCATCGCGATGCCCCCGCCCATGGTGCCGGCGCCGATCACCGCAGCCGACTTGACGGGGCGGGTCGGGGTGTCCTCGGGCACGTCGGGGATCTTGCTCGCGGCGCGCTCGGCGAAGAAGGCATGGCGCATCGACTTGGACTCGGTCGAGTCGATCAGCTCGCCGAACAGCGCGCGCTCGACCTTCATGCCCTCGTCGAAGGGCTTCTTGACCGCGGCCTCGACGCATTCGAGGTTCTTCATCGGGGCCGGGTAGCCACGGTAGGCCTTGGCCACGTGGGCGCGCGCCGCCGCGAAGAAGGCATCGGGGCCGCCGGGCATCGACTCCGGCGGCACCGCCCGGTCGCGGATCCTGGGACGGGCTGCGCCCTTGGCCACGACGTCGCGGGCGAAGGCCACGGCGCCCGCCACGAGGTCGCCCGGAATCAGCGCATCGAAGTAACCGAGCTTGGCGGCCTCCTCCGCCTTGATCGGGACGCCGGTCACGATCATGTCGAGCGCCTTGGTCGCACCGACCACGCGGGGCAGGCGCTGCGTCCCGCCGGCGCCCGGCAGCAGGCCCAGGTTCACCTCGGGCAGGCCGATCTGGGTGCCGGGGGCGCCGACCCGGTAGTGGCAGCCGAGCGCGAGTTCGTTGCCGCCGCCGAGCGCCAGGCCCGCGACCGCAGCGACCACCGGCTTGGCGGCGCCCTCGATCAGCAGGATCAGGTCCTGCAGGTTGGGCTGGGCGCCCGACTTGGGCGAGTTGAACTCGCGGATGTCGGCGCCGCCGGAGAAGGCGCGGGCCGTGCCGGTCAGCACGATCGCGGTGACCGACGGGTCGGCCAGCGCCTTGCGCACGCCGGCGTCGATGCCGGTGCGAAGGTCGAATCCCAGGCCGTTGACCGGCGGGTTGTCCATCGTGACGATGGCGATGTCGCCGTCCTGGCGGTAGTGCGCTTGGGTCATCTGTATGCTCCTCGGCGGAAACGAACGCTCGTGCTATTTTTGTGGTGAAAAAAGCGGGCCGAGGCCGTGCTCGCCCGCCCGATCACATTCAGTCCCCGATCATACCGAACCCGCCGCCGCGACCCCCGGCACGGGTTCCGCAACCCGATCAGACCTCCAGCCACTCCTTGCGGATCTGGGCGTTGGCGCGCAGCTCGGCCGGTGTGCCCTCGAACACGATGTGGCCGTGGCCCATCACGTAGACGCGCTGGGAGATGTCGAGCGCGATCGCCAGCTTCTGCTCGACGAGCAGGACCGAGATGCCGCGGCGCTTGAGCTCGAGCAGGTACTGCCCGACGAGTTCGACGATCTTGGGCGCGAGCCCCTCGGTCGGCTCGTCGATCATGATGAGGTCGGGGTCGCCCATCAGGGTCCGGCACAGCGTGAGCATCTGCTGCTCGCCGCCCGAGAGCACGCCGGCCTGGGTGTGCTGGCGCTCCTTGAGGCGCGGGAACATGCCGTACATGTCGTCCATCGACCAGCGTCCCGAGGCCTTGCCCTTGATGCCCAGGATCAGGTTCTGCTCGACCGTCAGCGTCGGGAAGATGTCGCGGTTCTCGGGCACGTAGCCCAGCCCCTTGTGCGCGATCTCGTAGGCCTTGAGGCCGAGCACCTCCTCGCCCTTCAGGCGGATCGAGCCGGTGCCGGTCACCAGCCCCATCACCGTCTTGACGGTGGTCGAGCGGCCGACGCCGTTGCGCCCGAGCAGGCTCACGATCTCGCCCTGCCCGACCTGCATGTCGACGCCGTGCAGCACGTGGCTCTTGCCGTAGTAGGCGTGCAGGTTCGAGACCTGCAGCATCGGTTCAGCCATGCGCGTCCTCCGACAGCGTCGTGCCCAGGTAGGCCTCCTGCACGGCCCGGTTCTCGCGGATCCGGGCCGGTGCGTCGCAGGCGATCAGCTCGCCGTAGACCACCACCGAGATGCGGTCGGCCAGGCCGAACACCACGCTCATGTCGTGCTCGACCATCACCAGGGTCTTGCCCTCGGTCATCCGGCGGATCAGCGCCACCGCGGCGTCCGACTCGGAGCGGCTCATGCCCGCGGTGGGCTCGTCGAGCAGGATCACCGAGGCCCCGCCGGCGACCGTGATGCCGATCTCGAGGGCGCGCTGCTCGGCATAGGTGAGCAGGCCGGCCTGCGTGTCGTGGCGCGCGCGCAGGCCGATCCGGTGCACGATGTCTTCGGCCCGCTCCGCCGCGTCGCGCAGCGCGTCGAGCCGGTGCCAGAAGGAGTACTTGTAGCCGAGCGGATAGAGCGTCGCGCAACGCACGTTCTCGAACACCGACATCCGCGGGAAGATGTTGGTGATCTGGAAGCTTCGCGACAGCCCGAGCCGGTTGATCTCGAAGGGCTTCAGGCCGGTGATGTCACGTCCGGACAGCTCGATGCGCCCGGCGCTGACCGGGTAGCGTCCGGAGATCAGGTTGAACAGCGTCGACTTGCCGGCGCCGTTGGGGCCGATGACGGCATGGCGCTCGCCGGTGGCGATATCGAGGTCGATGCCGCGGATGATCTCGGACTTGCCGAAGCTCTTGCGGACGCCGCTGAGCCTGAGTGCGGAGGAGGTGGTCATCGGATGCCTCGGGTCAGGCGCGCTGCTCGCGCCGGATCTGGTCCTCTATCAGCTCCTGGACCGCGCCCCATTCGTGCGCGAAGCGCCGGCGCATCGCCTCGAACGAGGCCGCGCCCGCCGCGAGGATGCCGAACGCCAGCACCCAGAAGGCCGGGTCGGCGCCGTCGGCCCGGAAGCCGAAGATCGAGGTGACCGATCCGGCGGCGAAGTTCAGCGTCAGGTGGTAGCTCATCTCGACGATCAGGATGACGCCCACCAGCAGCACCAGTCCGGTCAGCAGCACGCCGACGTACGGGTCGCGCAGGCGACCGAACAGCTTGTACTTGGCGACCCGCAGGTTCATCAGGATCAGCGAGGCGACGCCGCCCGGCGCGTACATCACCATCAGCACGAAGAACACGCCCAGGTAGAACTGCCAGGCCTTGGTCCACTCCGACAGGGCGACCGCGAACATCACGAAGATGATCGAGCCGATCACCGGCCCGAAGAAGAACATCGCCCCGCCGATGAACGCGGCGAGCAGCACGCCGCCCGAACGCAGCGCCGAGACGTTCTCGGCGGTCACGATCTCGAAGTTGAGCGCCGCCAGCCCGCCGGAGATGCCGGCGAAGAAGGCCGACACGATCAGCACCAGGTAGCGCACGCGCTGGGTGTTGTAGCCCAGGAACTCGACCCGCTCTGGGTTGTCGCGGACCGCGTTGGAGATGCGTCCGAGCGGCGTGTGCGAGAACGCGAACATCGCGATCATCGACACGAAGCACCAGGCGGCGATCAGGTAATAGACCTGGATCGCGGGGCCGTAGGTGATGCCGAGCACGGGCTGGCCGACCACCCGGTTGCTCGAGATGCCTCCCTCGCCGCCGAAGAACTCGGGGAACATCAGCGAGGCCGCGAACACCATCTCGCCGATGCCCAGCGTGATCATGGCGAACGGCGTACCCGACTTCTTGGTGGTGACGTAGCCGAACAGCACGCCGAAGACCGCCCCGAAGATGCCGCCCACCAGGGGGATCAGCGAGACCGGCAGCGGCAGCGTGCCCGCACCCACCCAGTTCAGCGCGTGGATCGCGAAGAAGGCGCCGAGCCCCGAGTAGACCGCGTGCCCGAACGACAGCATGCCGCCCTGGCCGAAGATCATGTTGTAGGACAGCGCGAACACGATCAGGATGCCCATCTGCGACAGCAGCGTGATCGCGAAGCCCTTGGTGAAGATCAGCGGCATCACCGCGAACAGCAGCGCGGTGGCGCTCCAGATGAACCAGCGCCCGACGTTGATCGGGGCGAAGCGGACCGTGCGTCCGGACTGCATCGGGGTCGCCGCCACCTCAGCCCTCCCTCGTGCCCATGAGGCCCTTCGGGCGGAAGATCAGGATCAGCACCAGCAGCAGGTAGGGCAGCACCGGCGCGACCTGCGACAGCGTCAGCTTCCAGACCGGGTAGAGCGGCGTGGCGGGCGTGACGGTCATGCCGAGGTCGGCCGCGAGCTTGATGCCCGAGTAGTCGACCGCGATCGCGAAGGTCTGCATAACGCCGATCAGCAGCGACGCGACGAAGGCGCCGGCGAGCGACCCCATGCCGCCCACCACCGTGACGACAAAGATGATCGAGCCCACCAGCGCGGCCATCGAGGGCTCGGTGACGAAGGCGTTGCCGCCGATCACGCCCGCCAGCCCGGCGAGTGCCGTGCCTCCCGCGAAGGTCAGCATGAACACGCGCGGCACGTTGTGACCGAGCGCCTCGACCGTCTCGGGGTGGGTCAGCGAGGCCTGGATCACCAGGCCGATCCGCGTGCGCGTCAGCACCAGCCAGATCGCGATCAGCATCAGTACCGCCACCAGCATCATGAAGCCGCGGTACTTGGGGAAGCTGGTCGTGTAGAGCGTGAAGAGCGGGCCCTGCAGCACCTCGGGGATCTGGTAGGGGACGGCCGCGCGGCCCCAGATGATCTGGACCAGCTCGACGATGATGTAGGACAGCCCGAAGGTGAACAGCAGCTCGGGCACGTGTCCCCACTTGTGGACGCGGCGCAGGCCGTACTTCTCGACCATTGCGCCCAGCAGCCCGACGACCGCGGGCGCGAGAAAGAGCGCCGGCCAGAAGCCCACGTACTTGCTGATCTGGTAGGCGACGTAGGCGCCGATCATGTAGAAGGATGCGTGCGCGAAGTTCAGCACGCCCATCATGCTGAAGATCAGCGTGAGGCCCGAGGCGAGCATGAACAGCAGCAGCCCGTAGCTGACGCCGTTCAGCAGCGAGATCAGGAAGAATTCCACTGCGCTGGACCGCCGGAGAGGGGGTGCGAAGGTCGCGGGACGCCCGGCGCACGCCGGGGCGCGCAGGCCGGGAGCAGATGCGCGAGGCGGCGGGGGGACGATGCCCTGGGCACCCCGCCCCGCCGCTGCCCGGACTTACTTGGCCGGCCGCTTCATCTGGCAGGAGGTCGGCTGCGAGGCCACGTACGAATCCAGGCGCTCGTCCGTCTTCCAGCCGTAGCCGGTGTTCTCCTGGTCGAACTTGACCGTCTTGCCGTCGACCTTGGTCCAGGTCGAGATGTAGACCGGCTGCTGGAGCTGGTGGTCGGTCGCCCGCATCTCGACCTCGCCGTTGAGGGTCGTGAACTTCAGGCCTTCCATGGCATGCGCGACTTTCAGCGGCTCGGTCGACTTCGCCTTCTTGATGCCCTCGCCGAGCATCCTGAACGCGGTGTAGGTCGCCATCACGTAGTAGTCGTCGTTGAATTTCTTCTTGAAGCCCTCGACGATGTCCTGGCCCTTGACCCGCGGGTCGTTCGGGTGCCAGTACGACACCTGGCGCACGCGGTCGGCGCCGGATGCGCCCATCGCGGTCGGCACGCCCGTGGTGCCGGCGTAGTACGTGTAGAAACCCGCCTTCAGCCCGGCGTCGTTGGCGGCCTTGACCATCAGCGCGAGATCGGCGCCCCAGTTGCCGGTGATGATCGTGTCGGCGCCCGCTGCCTTGATCTTGGCCACGTAGGGCGCAAAGTCGCGGACCTGCGCGAGCGGGTGGCGGTCCTTGCCGACGATCTGGATGTCCGGCCGCTTGACCTTGAGGTACTCCTCGGCAGCTTTCTCGACGGAGTGGCCGAACGCGTAGTCCTGATTGATCAGGTAGACCTTCTTGATGTCCTTCTGCTTGGCCATGTACGTCGTCAGCGCCTCCATCTTCATGTCGGCGTTGATGTCGAGGCGGAAGTGCCAGAAGCTGCAGCGCTCGTTGGTCAGGGAGGGATCGACAGCCGCGTAGTTGAGGAAGACGATCTCCTTGCCCGGGTTGCGGTCGTTGTGCTTTTGCACCGCGTCGGCCAGCGCGATCGCCACGCCCGAGCCGTTGCCCTGAGCGATGTACCGGATGCCCTGGTCGATGATCGACTTCAGGACGGTCAGGCTCTCCTGCGGCGACAGCTTGTTGTCGAAGGGGACGACCTCGAACTTGACGTCGCCCGCCCACTTCTGCTGGTTGGCCAGGTCTGCGACGTACTGCCAGCTGCGCACCATGTTCTGGCCGAGCGGCGCCATCATCCCCGACAGCGGGTCGATCCAGGCGACCTTGACGGTACCGGACTGCGCGAACGCAGCGGGGGCAGCCAGCGTGGCTGCAAACGCGGCGGCCATGGCGGCGGAACGAAAGCCCATCTTCATTTCGGTCTCCTGTCTCGTTTATGTGTGCGTTTCGGCGGCTGTCGCACCGATACGGAGCCGATGATAGCCGGAATCAGGCGCTCGGCAAGCGGTAATCCCTGAACTGCTCGCGCAGCTTCGTCTTGAGGATCTTGCCGGTCGCGCCGAGCGGAATCGCGTCGACGAACTGGACGTCGTCCGGTGTCCACCACTTGGCGATCCTGCCTTCGTAATGGGCCAGCATCTCCTCGCGGGTCACCGTCGCGCCGGGCTTTCTGACGACGATCAGCAGCGGGCGCTCGTCCCACTTGGGATGGACCACGCCGATGACCGCCGCCTGTGCGACCGCCGGATGCGCGATGGCCAGGTTCTCCAGGTCGATCGAGCTGATCCATTCCCCGCCCGACTTGATCACGTCCTTGCTGCGGTCGGTGATCTGCATGTAGCCGTCGGGGTCGATCGTGGCCACGTCGCCAGTGGGGAACCAGCCCCGTCCCTCGGAGTCGTAGCGCAGCGGGTCGCCGCCCTCGCCGCGGAAGTACTCCTTGAGCACCCAGGGGCCGCGCACAAGGAGGTCGCCGTAGGTCTTGCCGTCCCAGGGCAGCTCGGCATCGTTGCCGTCGACGATCTTCATGTCGACGCCGAAGATCACGTGGCCCTGCTTCTCGAGGATCTTCTGGCGGGCCGCCTCCGGCAGCGCCAGGTGCTTGTTCTGCAGGCGCGACAGTGTGCCGAGCGGTGACATCTCGGTCATGCCCCACGCATGGATCACGTCGACCCCGTACTGATCCTGGAATGCGCGGATCATCGCCGGGGGGCAGGCCGACCCGCCGATGACGGTGCGCGTGAGGGTCGAGAAGCGCAGCGCGTTGGACGACACATGCTGCAGCAGGCCCAGCCAGACGGTCGGCACGCCCGCCGAGTAGGTGACCTTCTCGGACTCGAACAGCTCGTAGAGTGACTTGCCGTCGAGCGCCGGACCTGGAAAGACCAGCTTGGCCCCGACCAGCGGCGCCGAGTACGGGATGCCCCACGCATTGACGTGGAACATCGGCACGACCGGCAGGATCGAGTCCCTGGCCGAGCAGCCCATCGCATCGGGCAGCGCGGCGGCGTAGGCATGCAGCACGGTCGATCGGTGGCTGTACAGCGCCCCCTTGGGATTGCCGGTCGTGCCCGAGGTGTAGCACAGGGCCACGGCGGTGCGCTCGTCGAGATCGGGCCAGACGAAGGTGTCGGCGCCCGAGGCCAGCAGCGCCTCGTAGCAGAGCAGGTTCGGGACCTTGCTGTCGGCGGGCATCCGGTCGCGGTCGCACATCGCGATCCAGCCGCGCACCGTCGGGCAGTGGGCGGCGATGGCCTCGACGATCGGCAGGAAGGTCATGTCGAACGCGAGGTACTGGTCGCTCGCGTGATTGACGATCCAGGCGATCTGCTCGGGATGCAGGCGTGGGTTGATGGTGTGGATCACCCCACCCATGCCCCCGACCGCGTAGTAGACCTCCATGTGGCGGTAGCCGTTCCAGGCCAGGGTCGCGACCCGATCGCCGACCCTCACCTCGCGCTTGACCAGTGCGTCGGCCAGGCGCGCGGCGCGCGCGTGGCAGTCAGCGTAGGTGTACCGATGGAGGTCACCCTCGACGCGACGGGAAACGATTTCGACGTCCGAGTAGTGGCGCGCGGCATGGCGCAACAGGCTGGACACCAGCAACGGCATGTCCATCATCAATCCCTGCATGGGGCGTCTCCTGGGTGGTCGATGGCTCGGATGGCGCCAGGGCAGCGGGCGACCGCGGGCCGCCAGTTGCCGCGCGCGCACTGCGAGCCGGGCTGGCTGCGCGAAGGCACGGATGGTGCGCAGGTCGGGCCCCGCCGTCAAGCAGGGGCGCCCGTCGGGCAAGCGAGGGGTCGCCCTACGATGCGAACGGGGCTGCGCCGCCCGCCCAGGAGTGGCCCCAAAATGCCCCGGACCGCGTGCCCGGTGCCCGCCTGCCTGCGATACTGAGCGTCCCCGAGGGCTCACGCCCCGCCTCGTCACGGCCTGCCATGAAGATCCTGTTCGACCTTTTCCCGATCGTGCTGTTCTTCGTGGCCTTCAAGTTCGCGGGCATCTATGCCGCCACGGGGGTCGCGATCGCGGCCACGATCGCGCAGATCGCCTGGCTCAAGCTGCGCGGCAAGAAGGTCGAGCCGATGCAATGGGCGAGCCTGGGCATCATCGTGGTGTTCGGCGGCATGACGCTGGCGTTCCACGACGAGACTTTCATCAAGTGGAAGCCGACCGTCCTCTACGGCCTGTTCGCGGCCGCGCTCCTGGGCGCCGCCCGGTTCACCGGCCGCAACCCGCTGAAGTCGATCATGGGCGCGCAGGTCGCGCTGCCCGACGCGATCTGGCAGCGGCTGACCCTGGCGTGGGTCGCCTTCTTCGTCGCCATGGCCGCGCTGAACCTGTACGTTGCATACACCTACTCGCTGGAGACCTGGGTCGACTTCAAGCTGTTCGGCACGCTCGGGCTCACCCTTGTGTTCGTGATCGGGCAGGCGCTCTGGATCGGCCGCTACGCCGAGGACGTGAAGTGATGCGACCGACCCTGGACGAGATCCGCGCTCGCCTCGAGGCGGGCTTCCCGCAGGCCGAGATCGGGCTCGCCGACGACAGCCACCTGCATGCCGGCCACGCCGGCTCGGCGGGCGGCGCCGGCCATTACTCGGTCCGGATCGTCTCGGCGGCCTTCGAGGGACGGCCCACGCTGGCCCGCCATCGCCTTGTGTATGATTCGGTCAAGGACTGGATGCCTCATCGCATCCACGCGCTGGTGATCGTTGCCCGGACGCCGGCAGAGGCCGCGCGCCAGGCCTGACCCGCCGCGGCAGCGGGTCCCGCCGGCCTCCCGGCTTGCCAGAGCCCCCCTCCCATCCATTCCCAAGCCCGTCCAATGTCCATGAACGCACCCCTCAGTCGTGCCATCGCCGCCGCGCTCTTCATCCTGTCGCTGGGTGCAGGCGCCGCCCAGGCGCAGAACGCCGCGATCGTCAACGGCAAGGCGATCCCCTCGGCTCGGGTCGACGAGTTCGTCGCCTCCCTCACCGCGCAGGGCCGCCCGGATTCGCCGGAGCTGCGCACCGCAGTGCGCGAGGAGTTGATCGCGCGCGAGATCTTCGTCCAGGAAGCCGAGAAGAAGGGCCTGACCCGCAGCACGGAGGTCCAGCGCCAGCTGGAGAGCACGCGCCAGGACATCCTGATCCGGGCGGTGATCCGCGACTACCTGAAGGCCAACCCGGTCACCAACGCCGACCTCAAGGCCGAGTACGACAAGCTCGCCAAGGGTTCGGGCGAGAAGGAGTACCGGCCGCGCCACATCCTGGTGGAGACCGAGGCCGAGGCCAAGGCCATCATCGAGCAGCTCAAGAAGGGCGGCAAGTTCGAGGAGCTGGCCAAGAAGTCCAAGGACCCGGGCTCGGCTGCCAACGGCGGCGACCTGGACTGGAACGGGCCGGACACCTTCGTCAAGCCCTTCTCCGAGGCGATGGTCAAGCTCGAGAAAGGCGCCTACACCGATATCCCGATCAAGACCGACTTCGGCTGGCACGTGATCAGGCTGGACGACGTGCGCGACACGCAACCCCCGCCGCTCGAGCAGGTCGGCCCGCAGATCAAGCAGGAGCTCGAGCGCCGCCGCGTGCAGCAGCTTCAGACCGACCTGAGGGCCAAAGCCAGGATCCAGTAGCGGTCACGGCCCCACGCCCCGCCCCGCGCCCCGCCTCGAGCGGGGCGTTTTTCCGTCAGGCCCCGCGCGCCCGGTCGGGGTCGGCGCCGGGGGTGTCCGATGCGGACGCTGCGGTCCGGCGCAGTCGGGCCTCGGCACGCCTGCGCGCAAAGAACGCCTGCAAGGTCGCCGCGCAGTCGGTGGCCAGGACCCCGCCGCTCACGGTCGCGTGGTGGTTCAGCCTGGTCTCGGCGAACAGGTCCACCACGCTGCCGCAGGCGCCGGTCTTGGGGTCCGGGGCGCCCCACACGACGCGGCGGATCCGCGCGTGCTGAATCGCGCCGGCGCACATCGCGCAGGGCTCGAGCGTGACGTACAGGTCGCACCCGGCGAGGCGGTAGTTGCCCAGGCGCCGGGCGGCGTCGCGCAGCGCGACGATCTCGGCATGGCGAGTCGGGTCGTGCGCGCCGATCGGATGGTTGTAGCCCTCGCCGATCACCTCGCCGTCGCGCACCACCACCGCGCCCACCGGCACCTCGCCGGCCGCCTCGGCGAGCGCCGCCTGGACGAGCGCGCGGCGCATGAAGCCCGCGTCGTCGGCCGCGACGCCTGCATCGGCGGCCGCGACGCCTGCATCGGGGGCGGCCGGGCCGCCGGCGTCGGAGGAGGCCATGTCCTGCACCGCCGCTCAGGCCGGCTGGCCGAGCGCCGACTCCATCAGTGCGAGCGCCGCCTGCGCGAAGGCCCGCATGTTGGCGATTCGGTCGGCGCTGCCCGTCTCGAGGGTGATCACGCGCTCGAAGCCGGCCCCGCTGACCGCGAGGCAGCTGTGGCCTGGCGCGTCGCCGTAGGTGTTGCCGTCCGGCCCGCTCGCGCCGGTCTCGGCAAGGCCCCAGTCCGCGCCGAAGCGCGCGCGGGCGGTGCGTGCCAGCAGCATCGCGTAGGGCTCGGACGACGAGCGCATGCCCGCCATGTCGGCATCGGTGATGCCCATCAGCTCGCTGCGGGCGCGCCGCGTGTAGACCACGGCACCGGCGCGGAAATACGCGGACGCGCCAGGCACCGACAGCAGGGATGCGGCGAGCAGGCCGCCCGCCGACGACTCGGCGACGGCCAGGCTCTGGCGGCGCGCCTTCAGGGCCTGCGCGATGCGCGCGGCGTGGGGCAGCAGGGTATCCAAGGGTGCTCCGCTCGATTCCGGGGCCTGCGCGACCGCGGCCCGACGGCTGCGACGCTAGCACAGCCCGCGCCGCGCGCCGCCGCGGCGGCCCCTCAGGGGCGCACGGCGGGTGTCTCGACCGGCAGGCCCGCCCCCCGCGCCTGCAGGTGAAGCTCGAGCTCGACGTATTCGGGGGCGTCCGGCCCCCAGGGCTCTGCGCGCACGCCGGCGAGGCAATTGCGCAGCCGCCGCTGCAGCGATCCGAGCGCCTGCCACTCGAGCCGGTAGAGCGGGTAGCCGTTCGCGTGCCCCTGGGGAATGATGCTGCTGCCCAGGCGCCCGCCCCAGCGGGCGTCGTGACAGTCGGCGCACGACAGGTCGAGCTGACCGATGCGGCGCCCGAACAGCGCACGTCCGCGCTCGCGGGCCGGAGCGAGCCGTGGATCGTCGTCCGGGCGCACCGGCAGTCCACGCGACGCGTGGCCGACGAAGGCCGCGAGCGAGAGCCGCTCGGGCCCCTCCGGCGAGCCGCGTGGCGCCTGCTGATGACGCTCGCGGCAGGAAGCGATGCGCTGCGACAGGTCGAGCGGGCGCGCGCCGGCCTCGTCCCAGCGCGGGTAGCGGGCGGCGACCCCGCGCATCGACACCGCTGCCTCGCCGTGGCAGTCGGCGCAGGCGCGCCCTGCGGCGCCGGCCGGCTGGCGCCACAGCGCCTCTGCCTGCCTCACCGCGAGCATGCCCGGATTCGCCGCGTCGTCCTGCTGCATCGCCCGGGTGGCCGGCCCCATCGTGTCGAAGCCGGATCGGAGCCGGTCGGCCGCGATGCCCTGGGCTGCGCCCGGCGTCACGGCGAGGGCGCAGCCGAGCACGATCGCTGCTCGGACCAACGGGGCCGCCCGCGCGATGCGCGCCGAGCGCCGGCAGGCCGGGCGGCTCATTCGACCACGATCGAGGCCGTCTCGGTCACGACCGCACCGGTGTCGTCGATCCAGCGGAAGGAAAACGTACCGCTGCGTGTGGCGACGGTGGTGAAGGCGATGTAGGGGTTCGCGGTGACCGATGGGAACAGGTCGGCGCGGAACACCTCGACCCCGTCGTACCGGCAGCTGAAGGTCGTCACGATGTTGCGGGGCACGACCTGGCCGCCGTCGCCCGTCCTGAAGCCCGTCTCCATCGGGTGCGCGACCATTGCGCTCACCTCGATCACCTCGCCCACGCGGGCACGAGCCGGCACCCTGACGATCGCGGCGCCCATCAGGGTCCGATGCAGGCAGCGAGCGTCACGATGACCTCGACGCTCGCCCTGCGGAAGCTGCCGTCGGAGAGCTCCGCCACCGCGACCACGCGCTGCGAGTCGGCCATCCGCATCCGGGTGCCGACCGCCGCGCGCCCGCTGCGCGGCCCGAGGTGGAACACCGCGACCTGCGGCTGCGGGTTCCTCTCATTGAAGAGCCCGATGCGGCGCACATGGCTGGCTGCGGACATCGGGCTCTCCACCCGCACCGCCACCGGCACCGAGTTGCCGTTCTCGACCAGCTGTGCGACGTCGAGCGTCACGCCGCCTGGCTGCGGCGCCGCGCCGCCGGTGAATGCGGTGATCGCCGCGGCCAGTGCGGCCGCGTCGGCCCGGGACCCCGCGGGGAACATCGCGCAGGACGCCGCGCCGACGATCGTGGCCAGGGCCTTGCGCCTTGGGGCCGCGGCCTCGGCAAACGGGCCTGCCTGCGCCGCGCGCGGTGCGTCCGCGCCCGCGCGACTCACGCCCGGCGTCGCCCCGCGCCCGTGGGCCACGGCGATGGTCGTCGCCGCGCGCCTCATCGGCCCACCGCCGGCTCGCGAAGCGTCGCGAGGAAGCTCACCACGTCTTCGACCTGCTGCGCGTCCAGGATCGGCCGGCCGCGCAGGGTGCGCGCCACGCGCTCGAGGCGCTCGCTGCGGTGATAGGCAGGCATGATCGAGGCCGGGTTCAGCAGCCGACCGTCGACGATCCGCAGCCGCAGCTGGCCCTCGGTCCAACGGCTGCCGGCACCGGCCAGGTCAGGCGCAAGATCGCCCTGGAACCGCTCCTCCGGAAAGGGGCCCGAGTGGCACAGCAGGCACAGGCCGCGGCTGCGGTCGGCGACGATCGCACGGCCTCGCGCAGCGTCGCCACGCAGGCCGTCGAGCGGCGCGTCGATGGCGTCGACCGCGCCGGGCGCCGCCCCCGCGGGCACGACCGCGACGGCGAGCACCAGCCCGAGCCACACGACACGACCTGACGCACGGCCCCTGCCGGCATGCCTGCCCTGCGCCACGCCCGCCCCCGCTCGCGCGCCCTCAGGCCCGCTTCAGGTCGGTATGCCGCAGCGGCAGCGTGCGCACCCGCACGCCGGTCGCCGCGAACACGGCATTGAGCACGGCAGGCGCTGCCACGGCGATGGTGGGCTCGCCCACGCCGCCCCAGAAGCCGCCCGAGGGCATGACGATCGTCTCGACGGCTGGCATGTCGGCGAGCTTCATCACCTCGTAGGTGTCGAAGTTCCGCTGCTCGATGCGCCCGTCCTTCACCGTACATTCGCCGAACAGGCAGGCCGACAGGCCATAGGCGAACGAGCCCTCGACCTGCGCGGCGATCTGCTGCGGATTGACCGCGTGGCCGGGGTCGGTGGCGGCGACGATGCGGTGCACCTTGAGCACGCCCTCGCGGCTGACCGACACCTCGGCGACCGCTGCGGTGTAGCTGCCGAAGCCCATGTGCTGAGCCAGTCCCCGGAATCGGCCGGGCCCGGCCGGCTTGCCCCAGCCCGCGCGCTCGGCTGCGGCCTCCAGCACAGCCAGGTGCTTGGGCTGCTTCTGCATGTGCCGACGCCGAAACACCAGCGGATCGACGCCAGCGGCATGCGCCATCTCGTCGAGGAAGCACTCGAGATAGACGGCGTTCTGGTTGTGGTTGACGCCGCGCCAGAATCCGGGCGGCACGTGCGGGTTGCGCATCGCATGATCGACGAGCAGGTTGGGCACGGTGTAGCCGATCGCGCCGTCGCCGCTGTCTGTCAGACCCTGGAACTGCACCGGGTCGCGGCCGTTCTGCAGGTTCTGAGGCGCGACACCCGCGAGGATCGACTGGCCGGAGATGCGCAGATGCAGCGCGACGATGTTGCCGGCCGCGTCGAGCCCGCCGACGAGCTTGGCCTGCGTCACCGGATGGTAGCGACCGTGCGTCATGTCTTCTTCGCGCGACCACAGCAGCTTCACCGGCACGCCCGGCATCTCACGGGCGATCGCGACCGCCTGCGGGATCCAGTCGTGCACCGCGCCGCGTCGCCCGAAGCCCCCACCCAGGTGCAGCTTGTAGACCTCGCACTGGGCGGCCGGCAGGCCGGCGGCGGCGGCGGTCGCGGCGAGCGCGGCCTCGCCGTTCTGGGTCGGCGTCCAGACTTCACAGCGCTGCGCAGTCCAGCGCGCGGTCGCGTTCATCGGCTCCATCGTCGCGTGGTTCTGGTAAGGCACCGCGTACACGGCCTCCACGCGCCGCGCGGCACCCGCCATCGCGGCCTGCACGTCCCCGGTGCGGTTGCCCACGAAGGCGTCCGCCGCGTCCAGGCCCGCGCGCAGCGTCTCGGCGATCGTGGCGCTCGAGACCTTGGCGTTGGGGCCCTCGTCATAGGTGATCTGCACGGCGTCGAGCGCGACCTTGGCCTGCCACCAGGTGTCCGCGACCACCGCCACCGCGGAATCGCCCACCCGCAGCACGCGGCGTACGCCCGGCATCTTCAGCGCCGCGGCCGCATCGTGGCTCGTGACCTTCCCGCCAAAGACCGGGCAGTCTCGGATCGCCGCGTTCAGCATGCCGGGCAGCTTCAGGTCCGCGCCGTAGATCTGGCTGCCGTTGAGCTTGTCGACCGTGTCGAGCCGCTTGAGCGGCTTGCCCGCGATCTTCCAGTCCTTGGGATCCTTGAGCGCGACCTCCTTTGGGGCGGGCAGCCTGGCCGCCGCGGCGGCCACCTGGCCGTAGGTCGTGCGCCGGCCGCTCGGGGTATGCGTGATCACGCTGGCCTGCGCCGAGCACTGCGCCGGCGGCACCTGCCAGGCGTTCGCAGCGGCCTGCACGAGCATCGTGCGGGCGGTCGCGCCGCCGCGCCGCACATAATCGTGCGACTCGCGGATGCCGCGGCTGCCGCCAGTGGAGAAGTTGCCCCACACGCGGTTGCGGGCCAGGTTCTGGCCGGGCGTCGGATACTCGGTGGTGACCCGGGCCCAGTCGCATTCGAGCTCTTCGGCGACGAGCTGGGCAAGACCGGTCAGCGTGCCCTGCCCCATCTCGGAGCGGGCGATGCGGATCACGACGGTGTCGTCGGGCTTGACCACCACCCAGGCGTTGACCTCGGCGACGGCAGGCTGCGCGTGCGCCTCGCCGGCAAAGGGAATGTGGAAGCCCAGCGACAGGCCACCCGCCGCGGCGGCAGACGCCACGACGAAGCGCCTGCGCCCCGGTGCGCGGGACGCGATGGCGCCGGTCTCGTCCAGGGCGCTCATGCCGTCTCCCCGGTGCTGCCCGCCGCCTGCCTGGATGTGCCGCCGTCGGCCGCAACGTGGATCGCCGCGCGCACGCGGTTGTAGGTTCCGCAGCGGCAGATGTTGGTGATGCTGTTGTCGATGTCGGCGTCCGTGGGTCGGGGCTTGTCCTTCAGCAGCGCTGCGGCGGCCATGATCATCCCCGACTGGCAGTAGCCGCACTGGGGCACATCCAGGGCGAGCCACGCCTTCTGGACGGGATGGCTGGAGTCGGCCGACAGGCCCTCGATCGTGACGATCTTCTGCGTCGGCTGGACTGCCGACAGCGGCAGCACGCAGCTGCGCAGCGCGACACCGTCGAGGTGCACCGTGCAGGCGCCGCACTGGGCCACGCCGCATCCGTACTTGGTCCCGGTGAGTCCGAGTTGCTCGCGCAGGACCCAAAGCAGCGGTGTTGCCGGATCGGCCTGGACATCGAGGGTCCGGCCGTTGACGTTCAATGTCGGCATGGTGGTCACCTGAGCGGGGGACGCGGACTATAGCTGTCGAAGCGCGGCGCCGGGCGATGTCAATACCGATTTTCGGGGATGGCAGTTCCAGTTCGACTGACAACTTGTCTTGACAACTTTCACTGTAAGGTCAGAATGACGGTTGTCGTACCCGCGTGCGGGTTGTGCACGCATTCGATGTCCCTTTGGAGAACGAACCATGTCCGACCCGACCGCGTCAGACCCCCACCGAGTGTGGCCGACTGGCCTCACAGAACCGGAAGCCCAGGAGTTGCACCGGCACCTGATCCAGGGCACCCAGATCTTCGGCGTCATCGCGGCCTTCGCGCACCTGTTGGCCTACATCTACTCGCCCTGGCTCAAGTAGCCGAAGGACCCAGCCATGATTTACGGAAAAATGTGGTTGCACGTGAAGCCCTCCGTCGGGATCCCGCTGTTCCTGGGCGCGGTTGCCGTCGGTTCGTTCTCGGTCCACCTGGCGTTGGTCACCAACACCACCTGGGTCAAGCGCTTCCTCGAAGGCGGCCCCGGAACGGCGAAAAGGGCGATGATCGAAACGACGGTCGTAGCAGCCGTCGAGGTGCCACGAGCAAAAGCCCCGCAGTCGGACTAGCACTCGCGTAGACCTGCCCTGTGCGGGCGGGGGCCGTGTGATGCCCCTGCCCGCATTTTGAGCGCCGCCCGAGCCCTTCCCGGATGCCCGACGTGAGGACTGCCCACCCGACTACCCGACGTCCCCGCGAGGCCCGCGCGCCGGCCCCGCCGGCAGGACCGTCACCGTCCGGCGCACCCGCCGCGGCCCACTGCTGCGCCCCACCCCCGACGTTCACCCGATGAGTGCACGCGGCCGACACATCGTGCGCGCCTGGGCCGGCCTCGGTCCCAAGTTCCTGCCCTTCGCCGACGCGGCGACCCCCGACCTGCCCCTGTCCCGCCTGTTGCGTCTGTCGCTGTTCCAGGTGTCTGTCGGGATGGCCCTCGTCCTACTGGTCGGCACGCTCAACCGCGTGATGATCGTCGAACTCGGCGTGCCGGCCTCGCTGGTCGCCGTGATGATCTCGCTTCCGGTCCTGTATGCGCCGTTCCGCGCGCTGGTGGGCCATCGATCCGACAACCACCGCTCCGAGCTCGGCTGGCGCCGCGTGCCCTACATCTGGATGGGCACGCTGGTGCAGTTCGGCGGGCTGTCGGTGATGCCGTTCGCGCTGCTGGTGCTCTCCGGGCGCGGCGACGCGAGCCTGTGGCCAGCTTGGATCGGCCCGGCCGCCGCCGGCGTCGCGTTTCTGCTGGTGGGCGCCGGCCTGCATACCACCCAGACCGCGGGCCTCGCGCTCGCCACCGACCTCGCGCCGGTCGAGTCGCAGCCCAAGGTGGTGGGGCTGATGTACGTGATGCTGCTGGCCGGCACCGTGGTCAGCGCGCTGGTGTTCGGCGCCCTGCTCGCGGAGTTCAGTGCGGGCAGGCTGATCCAGGTCATCCAGGCGTCGGCGGTGGTCACGATCCTGCTCAACGTCACCGCACTCTGGAAGCAGGAGACCCGCAGGCCGGCGCGGTTCTTGGCACCGCAGGCGGCGCCGGGCTTCGGCGCTTCGTGGCGCGCATTCATCGCCGAGCCAGGTGCACGGCGCAGGCTCGCGGCGATCGGCATCGGGACCATGGCCTTCAGCATGCAGGACGTGCTGCTCGAACCGTACGGCGGGCAGGTGCTGCACATGACTGTGGGCGCGACCACCTGGCTCACGGCGAGCCTCGCGTTCGGCGGCCTCGTCGGGTTCAGCGTCGCCTCCTACGTGCTGGGGCGGGGCGCCGATCCGTTCCGGATGTCCATCGCCGGCGCGTTGGTGGGCATCCCGGCCTTCGGCATGGTGATGCTGTCGGCGGCGCTCGACTCGGTGGGGGCGTTCACGCTGGGCGTGGCGCTCGTCGGGCTGGGCGGCGGCCTGTTCAGCCACGGCACCCTGACCGCCACGATGAACAGCGCGCCCAAAGCGCAGACCGGCCTGGCGCTCGGTACTTGGGGAGCGGTGCAGGCGACAGCGGCCGGGATCGCGGTCGCACTCGGCGGTATCATCGCGGATTCAGTGGGCGCCCTCGCCTCGCGCGGCCTGCTCGGCGACGCCCTCGCCGGCCGCAACACCGGGTATCTGGTCGTCTACGGCATCGAGATCGTTATGCTGGCGGTGGCCGTGATGTTGATGTTCGCGCTCGTAGGCCGGCGTGATCGTGTCGAGCGTTGAGGCGACCGGTCCACCGGCCGGGCCCCGCGCACTGGAAGACCCTCGGCGTTCCGGATCGTCATTGTCCTGTCGTCACCGTCCAACCGTTAAACCGCGAAGCCGTTAGGAGAGCACCGTGGAACTTGTTTCGTTCTGGCTCATGATCTTCCTGTTCATCATCATCGGCTTCATGCTGCTGAACAACTACTACTGGCAGAACGTCAGGGACGAGCAGAAGTACAAGCGCGAGCGCTTCGCGAACAAGGACGACTGACGGCGGCGGCACGCGGCGAACGCGACCGGCTGGGCCCGATCAGCCGGTGCGCATGCCCGGGCGCCGGACGATCCGTCCGGCAACCGGGCCGATGGCCGTACGTCGCAGGCTCGGGCCGCATCGCGCGTCGTCCCACGCCTCGGGTCGGATAGGGCCGGTGCAACCGCCCACGCGCGGGGCCCGACCTCAGTCCGTCCTCCTGGCTCCCCGCTCGCCGTCGCGCCCCTTGACCTTCTTCGGCTCTACGCGCGGATCGCGATGGCAGGCCACGCAGTCCTCGAAATCCCGGATGCCCTCCTCGAGATGCTCCGCGCGGACCTTGGCTGGCGAGTGCTCGTGGCAGCCGTAGCAGGTGTATCGGCGATAGTCGTTGTCCTTGTGGCAGGTCGCGCAGGGGGCCCGGTGATCCCGGTCGAGCACGAAGTACCGGTTGTGGTCTAGGCTCGCCGGCTTCCACGCCGTGCTCTGGTGGCATTGCCCGCATTCGGCAGCGAGGTTGCGGTGCGCGTCGTCCGGGGGCGCCACGTGACACGACGCGCAGCGGCCCCGCACCGGCTCATTCAGCAGCGCGTGCGCGAAGGGCTTGCGGACGCGCCGGGTCAGCCTGGGTCCCTGGTGGTCGCTGTGGCAGGCCGTGCAGTCCTGCTCGAGCAGCTCCTGGTGGAACGAACGCTTCGTGGCGACGGCCGGAATGGATACGCCCTGGGTCGTCTTCAGGCCGATGTCGGCGACGGCGTGGCAATCGATACATCGATCCGCGGACGCGCCGCGCCAGGCGACATGGCAGGCGAAGCAGTCGGTGGCGAGCTCGGCGTGCCCCGTCACCAGCGGACCGGGGCTCACCATCAGCTGCGGGTAGACGAAGGCCAGCGCCACCAGCACGACGAGGTTGATCGCGATGACGATCAGCAGGACCGGCCGCTGCTTCATGCCCAGCCCCAGAACAGGAAGATGGCGACGATGTGCGCGGTCGCCAGCACCGCGAAGGCGAGCGTGATCGGAACGTGCACGACGCGCCACTGCCTGACCGCGTCGAAGGTCAGGCTGTCCCAGTACAGACGGTCCTCCATCTCCGCGTCACCGAGACCGCCCTCCCGCATGCGCTGCCTGGCATCTTCCATGCGCAGCCGGGAACGCTTGAGCAGGAACTTGCCGGTGAGCCCGCTGCCCACGTTGATCAGCATCGCCCATACGGCGAGCCAGCCGAGGATGGCGTTGAAATGCACGCCGGCGTGCACCAGGACCAGCAGCGACCCCGCCCACGCCAGCGCTTCGTGCCAGCGCAGCAAGCTGGCCGGATTGCCGCGCCGGATGAGCTTGCGCTTTCGCAACGAGTAGGCGGTCGAACCGACGATCAGCAGGACGCCCGGTATGCCCAGCCAGCGTCCGACCCACAGCAGATCGAACAGGTGCAGCAGGCCGTCGGCGGCCAGCGCCACCAGGTTCAGCGCGGCGAAGCTCGCCAGGAAGGGCAGGACCTCCCGGCTCAGCAGTCGGGCCGGCGAGGACATCACGCCTCCAGCGCCAGCGACGACGACGGCCGGCCCACGCAGAGCAGGCAATGGCCCGGCGCCACGTCATGGTCCGGGGCGTGGGCATAGCCCACCGAGCCCTGGAGCAGTCGGGTCTCGCAGCTGCCGCAGCTGCCGGATCGGCAGCCCGCCTCCACCTCGATCCCGTGCCGCTCCGCGAACTCGAGCAGCGACGCATCGCGTCCGTCCCAGGTCAGGGTGCGCCCCGAGCGCCTGAACCGCACTTCGGCGCCCATGGCGACCGGCGCCGCGGCATCGGCCTGCGCGGCGCCGGCCAACTCGACGGACGCCGGACCGAAGGCCTCGAAGCGAATGTCTTCCCCCGGCACGCCCCACGCCGCCAGCGCCGGCACCAGCGCCTGCATCATCGCGGGCGGGCCGCAGACATAGAACTGATGGCGTCCCCGCGGCAGCGTGCGCCGCAGCAGCTCGATGTCCACGTGCCCGTCGTGCCGGTAGTCGCGCCCCAGGAGATCGGACGCGTCGGGGCGGCTGTAGACGCGGTGCAGGTCCAGCGCCGGATGCGACGCTGCGAGCGCCTCGAGCCCGGGCTTGAAGGCAAACTCGCGGCCGTTGCGCAGGCCGTAGTAGAGATGCACCACGCGCTGCGGTTGCCGCGCCGCGCACCAGCTCAGCATACTCATCATCGGCGTGATGCCGATGCCTGCGCCGATCAGGACCACTGGCGTGTCCGGATCGGGATCGATGAAGAAGCGGCCGGCAGGCGCCTTCACGCGCACGACGTCACCCACCCGCACATGATCGAGGAAGTGGTTCGACGCAAGCCCGGGTGCGAACTCGGGATGCCCGGCGGGCGCAGGCACGCGCTTGATCGTCACTCGATAGTGCGTGGCCTGCGGTCGATCCGACAGCGAGTAGCAGCGCGTGACCGTGCGCGTGGCGGCCTGCCCGTTGGCGTCGGGAGCCGCGACGTCCAGCGCGAAGGTCAGGAACTGGCCTGGCTTGAATTCGGGCAGCGGATCGCCGTCGACCGGCTGCAGGCAGAACGAGCACTGCGACAGGGCGGCGTCCTCGAAATCGCGCTGCGCGACGCGAAATGCACGCCAGCCTGCCCACGCCGCGTCGGACTCGCCACGCGCAGCTGCCCGCGAAGCAGGCGGCGCGGCGACCGTGCCGGAGCGCCGCCACACGGCCCAGCCGAGCCCCGCTGTCACCTCGAGCAGCAATGCGGCACTGATGAAGGCAAGGAGTTCGGCGGCTGTCATCGATCGAGCCAGAGCGCCCGGGACGACACCGCGGGGGGACACTTCAGGACAGCGCAGCCTACGCTGCTGCGGGGGCGCTCCCTTGACACCCGTCAATGCAGATCCAGATGGCGCACAGAAGCCGCCCGCGTGCTGGCCGACCGGCGAGGCGCGGGGTGCGCAGCCCGCGCATTCGCCACGTGCTCGGCACATTGCATGAAGGGGTGGCCGGCGCGAGCCAGACGCAGCGCGCCCGCGTGAACGACGTCGCCGACTGATCGAGCAGGCCAGCAGGCTGCGCGACGCGCTCGAGCGCTACCGGCCCGCGGGAGTGACCATCGGCGAGAACGATCCGTAGAAAGACGGCGGCGCACTGGACGGATGAGCCGTCCGCAGCGCAGCGTGGGTAGCCGCCCAGGCGGTCGCGCCGGCACCGCCGGCAGCCATGCCGGACCCGACCACCGACAGCAGCCAGCCCCGGCGCTTGCCGTCGCGTTCATGGCCATCGGTGTACCGCTGGTGTGAGTCCAGTCGAAACACTGGGGTGCCTCGCTCAGCGGAGGCGTCGCCTACCGACTGTGCGTGATCCGCGTGCGCATCCTCGCGGATGCGTCGTGCAGTGCTCTGCTCGAAACAACAACTCGTATTCTAATCGTAATGAATTATCATTAGGATCTCGCGAACTTCGGTACCCTCGATGCATGGAACGCAACACCCGCCAGCGCAGCGCCATCCGCGGCGTCATCGCCAAGGCCGATCGTCCGCTGTTGCCGCAAGAGGTGCTGGAGGCCGCGCACCAACTGGTGCCGGCGATGAGCCTGGGCACGGTCTACCGCAACCTCAAGACGCTGGTGGAGGAAGGCGAACTGCAGCAGGTGAACCTGCCGGGCGAAAATCCGCGCTTCGAGTTGGTGGGGCATCAGCACCATCATCATTTCCAATGCCTGTACTGCCAGCGGGTGTTCGACGTGTACGCCTGCCCCGGAGACATGTCGCGCATGGCGCCGCAGGGCTTCACGGTGGAAGACCACGATCTGACGCTATACGGGCGCTGCAAGGAGTGCACAGGGCCCGCTGCGAAGACCGTCGGACGCAAAGCGGTCGAGGCGGGCGCCCGAACGCGCACGCATACGCACCGGTACGTCGACTGACGGCCCAGGGGCTGTCATGCTGACCGCGGGCGCTGGTGTGCGGCTGCTGGCGGTCAGTGCTGCGCTCGTGGTCCTGTGGCTTGCTGTGGCTTGGGCCCTGACATGAGCACCGTCATCGCGGCCGCGGTCACCCTGCGCGACCTGACGGTGTCCTACCGCGGCCATCCTGCCGTGCACCATCTCAGCGGCGCGTTCGTGCCCGGGGCGCTGACGGCCGTCGTGGGTCCCAACGGGGCTGGCAAGAGCAGCCTGCTGGGTGCGCTGGGCGGCGCGATCCGTGGTTTCGAAGGTGCGATCGAACGCGACCCGGCGGTGCGTGTGGCCTACCTGCCGCAGGCCTCGGCGCTGGACCGCAGCTTTCCCGTGCGCGTGCACGAGGTCGTAGCCATGGGCCTGTGGTCGCGCATCGGCAGCTTCGGGGCGCTGCAACAGGCTGACCTCGAGGCCGTGGCCGGCGCGCTGGCCGCCGTCGGGCTGCGGGGCTTCGAGCAGCGTTGGCTGGGCGAGTTGTCAGCCGGCCAGGCGCAACGGGTGCTCTTTGCCCGCGTGCTGATGCAGGACGCCGGCTTGATCCTGCTGGACGAACCCTTCAATGCCATCGACGCCCGCACCACGGCCGATCTGCTGGCGCTGATGCATCGCTGGGGGCAGGAGGCGCGCACCGTGATTGCCGTGCTGCACGACATCGAGCAGGTACGCGAACACTTCCAGCAGGTGCTGCTACTGGCCCGTGAACGCGTGGCCTGGGGGCCGACCGCCGAGGTGCTGGCGGCCGAACACCTGTTCAAGGCGCGGCAGATGGCGGAGTCCTGGGACGAGTCAGCGCCGGCCTGCAGGGGGGCGGCATGACCGCGATCACTGCGTCGCTCGTTGAGCCCTTTATCGAGTTCGCGTTCATGCGCCGCGCGCTGGTGGCGACCCTGGCGCTGTCGCTCGGATGTGCGCCAATCGGCTGTGTGCTGGTGCTGCGCCGCATGAGCCTGGTGGGCGACGCCATGGCGCACGCGGTGCTGCCCGGCGCAGCTGCAGGTTTCCTGCTGGCGGGCCTGTCGCTGCCCGCCATGAGCCTGGGCGGCTTCGCCGCTGCGCTGACGGTGGCGCTGGCGGCCGGCTTCGTCACACGGGCCACGCCGCAGCGCGAAGACGCCAGCTTCGCCGCCTTCTACTTGATCGCGCTGGCGCTGGGCGTCCTGCTGGTGTCGCTGCGCGGCAGTCGGATCGACCTGATGCACATGCTGTTCGGCAGCGTGCTGGCGGTGGACAACGCGGCGCTGCTGCAGATCGCCGTGGTGGCCAGCGTAACGCTCTGGGCGCTGGCCTTGATGTATCGACCTTTGGTGCTGGAGAGCTTCGACCCAGGTTTTCTGCGCAGCGTGGGCGGGCCGGGCGCACGCGCGCACATGCTGCTGCTGGTACTGCTTGTGGCCAACCTGGTCAGCGCCTTCCAGGCGCTGGGGACGCTCATGGCAGTGGGCCTGATGATGCTTCCGGCTGCCGCCGCGCGCTTCTGGGTGGCCAGCCTGCCGGCAATGGCTGCCTTGTCGGTGGCCATCGGTGCCGTATCGGGCGCCGCAGGACTGCTTCTGAGCTACCACGCCGAGTTGCCATCTGGCCCCTGCATCGTTCTGGTCTGCGGCGCGGCCTACGTCGCGTCGGTTCTGTTCGGCGCCCGCGACGGCATCGTCGCCCGGCGCCTCCAGGCGGCATCCCACCTAACCCGTTGAACGCCACGCCCATGAACCGCCGTCAGACCCTTCAGTTCGGAAGCGCCGCCCTTGTCGCACTGCATCCCCTGGCCCTCGGGGCCCAAACCACGGCGCCCCGCCTCGTCGCAAGCTTCTCAATCCTGGCCGACATGGCGCAGGAGCTGGCTCCGGCCGGCGTTCAGGTCACCGCGCTGGCGGGACCCGACACGGACGCCCACGTCTACGAGCCCAGCCCCGCCGACGGCAAGCGCCTGGCCACGGCCGATCTGGTATTGATCAATGGCTTGGGCTTCGAGGGGTGGATCGAGCGCATGATCAAGGTGTCCGGCTACCGCGGCACTGTCGCCGTGGCCAGCCAGGGGATCAAGCCACGAACGGGCGGTCACCACGACATAGACCCCCATGCCTGGCAAGACCTGGCGCTGGCGCGGCGTTATGCCAACAACATCATCGCCGCCTGTACCCAGCGTTGGCCGGCGCAGCGCGAGGAGATCGCGCGGCGCGGCGCGGACTACCTGGCCCGCATCGACAGCCTCGATAGTCAAGTGCGCGGCTGGCTGGGCGCCGTGCCGCGCGCCCAGCGCCGCGTCATCACCTCGCACGACGCCTTCAACTACTTCGGTGCCGCCTATGGCGTGGACTTCCTGGCGCCGCAGGGCTGGAACACCCACAGCGAACCTTCGGCAGCGGCGGTGGCGCGGCTGATCCGCCAGATCAAGAAGGACGGCGTGCGCGCGATCTTCATCGAAAACATCAGCGACCCTCGCCTGGTCGAGCGCATCGCCCGCGAAGGCGGTGTGCGCATCGGCGGCACCCTTTACTCCGACGCCCTGTCCAAGCCCGACGGGCCTGCGCCGACCTACCTGCGCCTGATCGAGCACAACGCGCGCAGCTTGGCTGCAGCGCTACAGACCTGACTGCCCCTCTGTGACCCACCTCGGGAGCTCCGATGAACCGACCGACCTGTGTGTTGTGGATGACTTGCCTCGCATTCGTTTCGTCTCCTGCAGGGTCTGCCGGCAGGGCGCACGAGCACGGCGCGCTGAAGCTCGACGTGGCGATCGACGGCAACAGGCTCACGATCGCGATCGAAGCGCCGCTGGACAGCCTGCTCGGTTTCGAGCGGGCACCGCGCACCGACGCCGAACGCAAGGCGGCCGCGGACTTGCTGGCACGCCTGCAGCGCCCGAATCAGGGCACCGTGCTGTTCAGCACGGACGCCGCCGCACAGTGCACCCTGGGCAAGGTGGATGTGCAGGCGCCCGCGCTGGCGCCCAACGCCAAGCCTGCCGCCGGGAACGAGCACGCCGATCTGGACGCCAGCTACGAGTTCAGCTGCACGCAACCCGGCGAGCTTCGCAGCCTGGACGTCGGGCTGTTCGATGCCTACAAGCGCATCAAGCGCATCGACGTGCTGGTGGCGGGGCCGAAAGGCCAGTCGAAGGTGACCTTGAAGCGCCCGACGCGCAGCGTCAAACTGACACGGTGAACACCGACATCAGTGATGGCTTGCCGACCTTGGCGCTGGACGGCCTGCGGTTTCGCTGGCCGACCGCGGATGAGGACATGCTGGCGATCGACCGCTGGCACGTCCGCCGCGGCGAACGCGTGATGCTGTGCGGGGATAGCGGTTGCGGCAAGAGCACGCTGCTGTCGCTGGCCGCTGGCGTGCTGGTACCGCAGCAGGGGCAGGTGCGGCTGCTGGGCCGGGATTGGCGCGGTATGTCCGCAGGTCTGCGCGACCGCGTCCGTGCCGACCACATCGGCTTCATCTTCCAGCAGTTCAATCTGCTGCCCTACCTGAGCGCGCTGGACAACGTGCTGCTGCCATGCCGCTTCTCGCGCCTGCGGGCTGCGCGCGCTGGGACCACGAGAGGCCGCACGCGCAGTGAGGCGCAGGCCTTGCTGACGGCACTTGACCTCGAGCCGTCGCTCTGGCGCAGCCCGTCGGCGGAGCTATCGGTGGGGCAGCAGCAACGCGTGGCCGCGGCGCGTGCGCTGATTGGCCGTCCCGAGTTGGTCATTGCGGATGAGCCCACCTCTGCTCTGGACGAGACCCGGCGCGATGCCTTCATGGCCTTGCTGGTGAGGGTGTGTAGCGAGGCGGGCAGCGCACTGCTGTTCGTCAGCCACGACGCCCGGCTGACCGTGCACTTCGAGCGGGTAATCGACCTGCCCGAGATCAACCACGCGGCGCGGCCGGTGGAGCGTGCGCCGTGAGGGCGCTGTTGTATGTCGCTTGGAGCAGCGCATGGCACCGGCGCTTCGGCCTGTCCTTCGTGGTGTTGTCCGTGGCCCTATCCACCTTCCTTCTGCTGGCCGTGGAACGGGTGCGTCACGATGTGCGAGACAGCTTCTCACAGTCCGTCTCGGGTACCGACCTCATCGTCGGCGCGCGCACCGGTGCCGTGCAGTTGATGCTTTACTCGGTGTTCCGCATCGGCAGCGCCACCAGCAACATCCGCTGGAGCAGCGTGCAGGCGCTGGAGCGCAACAAGGCCGTCGCCTGGGTGGTGCCGATCTCGCTGGGTGATTCGCACCGTGGCTTCCCGGTCGTGGCGACCACGTCGGCCTACTTTGAGCACTTCCGGCACGGCGACCGGCAGGCCCTGGTGCTGGCCGAAGGGCAGCCTTTCAGCGCCATCTTCGATGCCGTGCTGGGAGCAGAGGTGGCGAAGCGGCTGGGCTACCGGCTCGGCGAGCGCGTGGTTCTCAGCCATGGCAGCGGCGAGATCGCCGGCAATGACCACACCGACAAACCCTTCAAGGTGGTCGGTATCCTGGCGCCTACCGGCACCCCCGTGGATCGCTCGGTGCACATCGGCCTGACCGGCATGGAAGCGATTCACCTCGACTGGGCCATGGGCGTACCGCTGCCCGGGATGGCCGTGCCGGCCGACAAGGCCGGCGAACAAGATCTCACGCCCAAGACCGTGACCGCGGCCCTGGTGGGGCTGAAGTCCAGGGCCGCGGTGTTCGCCGTGCAACGCCGTGTGGCCGAGTACGAGGCCGAGCCCCTGCTCGCCGTGCTGCCGGGCGTTGCGCTGGACGAACTGTGGGCCGTCATCGGCGCCGGGGAGCGGGCCTTGCTGGCTATGAGCGGTCTGGTCGCCGTGGTCAGCCTGGCCGGGCTGATGGCGGTCATCGTCACCGGCCTCGAGCAGCGCCGGCGCGAGCTGGCTGTACTGCGCTCGATCGGCGCCGGGCCCGGCCCTGTGTTTGCGCTGCTGATCACCGAAGGCGCGCTGGTGACGGCGCTGGGCGCGCTGCTGGGCGTAGTCGCATGTGCTGCCGCGGTCGCCCTGCTCGGGCCGCTGACACAGATGCACTTCGGTGTAAGCCTGAGCCTGGGCTGGCCAACGCCGGCGGAATGGTTCCTGGTGGCTGCGGTGCTGCTGGCCGGTACGCTGGCCGGCTTGCTGCCCGGCTGGCGCGCCTACCGCATCTCGCTGGCTGACGGCCTCACACCGAAAGGATCGTGATGAACACCCGCCGTCGAGTCTTGATGGGTTGCGCGCTACTGGCATTGGGCGGCGGTTCCTGGCTCTGGCTGGCGGACTCTGTGAATGACGGGGAGGCCGCCGATAAGCCGGAGCGTTTTCGCACCACCACCTGGAAGGAGCTGCTGCCCGATGACTGGGACCCGCCGATGCAGTTCCGTGGGCGTGCACTGGATCGCATCCGTGAGGGCGACGCGCAGGAACTGGCGCTGATGCGGGAGATGCGGCCCCTGTGGGACAACGCGCCAACGCGCAACGACCTGGACGGCGCGAACATCCGGCTGTCCGGCTATGTGGTGCCGCTTGAGCTCTCACGCGGCGACATCAAGGAGTTCCTGCTGGTGCCGTACTTCGGAGCCTGCATTCACAGCCCACCACCACCGGCGAATCAGATCGTCCATGTCGTATTGCCGAAGCCAAGACCCCTGCGGACCATGGAAGCGGTTTGGGCCAGCGGGACACTCAGGACAAGGCGCCAGGACTCACCTTTGGGAATCAGTGGCTACAGCCTGGAGGGGTTCGATGTGAAGCCCTACAGGCAGGCTGGACGCTAGGCTTCAGTTGCGATGAGCCAAGGCATCGCAAGCAGTTCCTGCGGCAGCAGTGGTCGTCCTGCTCGCGCGATCGCGGTGTTGGGACCGTAACTCTTCCCAAACGACTCAAGGCTGAACCGTATCGAACAAAGCCCCGCAGTCGCGGGGCTTCTTTTTTGGCGCAATGATGTGGGTCATTCTTGTTTTTCCCGCCTGTCCGCCGAAGCCCGAAGGCACGACTTCTACAGGTAGCGGGCCTTGCCCGACCTCGTCGAGATCGAGTGCATCGTCGCGGGCAATCCCGCCCCGCTCACCCGACGACAGGACAAGGCGACTTCAGCGGTGTTCCGCGGGGTGAGCCCGCTCTACACATCCGGCGGTCGCCGCTGGGCGTTCCGAGTGGGACGTGGCGCCGAGCGGTCAGGCCTGGAGCCGCCCTTCCTCAGCGACCTCATCCCCCGACTCACCTGCCGGCTTTGGAACACCCGCCGCTGAGGCCAGGCATCTGGCTGCGGCGCCCGCCCGCTACCTCGACTGGCTGGCCCACCCGTCGCAGCGCGCCGCGTCGATCGGATGCCCGGCGGCCCGAAACCGTAGCGCCGCAGCGGCAAAGCGGCCCCTCGCCGCTTCGCCTGCGCCGCGCGCCGCGTCGATGTGTCCGCGTACCTCGTCGTGCGCCGCGTACCACGCGGGCAGGCGCATCACCACGTTGGCCAGGTAGGCGCACTGCTCCTCGTGCTTTTCGGCCAGCGCCAGTTCGCCGGCACGCGCCGCGGCGATGGCCGCGGGTACGGCAAAGGTGATGCGGCAGCCCGGGCAGGTTTCGAGCGGCCCGCGCACCGAGTCGCTGGCGTCTTCCATCACGTGCAGCGCGGCCGCGGGGTCGGCGGCGTGCAGGTTGATGCGGGTGCCGTAGATGCGGTCGAGCAGGTGAAAACCGATGTCGGTCTGGCGCGCCACGTCCAGGGCTTCATCGACGAGCTCACGGGCCTCGTCGCGCCGGCCCTGGTGCAGCGCCACTTCGGCCAGCCGCTGCAGCGACAGCGCCTCGCCCACCGGCCCGCCGATGGCGCGATGCAGCCGGGCGCCTTCGCGCAGGTGCTCTCGCGCTTCGGCCACGTTGCCGGCCAGCCACTCGGCCTCGCCGCGCAGCGTCACGCCAAACGCATGGCCGCGCGCGGCGCCCAGCCGCAGTGCCTCGGTGGAGAGCGCCTGGGCGAAGCTGATGACGTCGGCGTAGGGCCGCGCGCCGTACAGGAAGCGCTGGGTGATGCACAGGTGGCCGTCGAAGACGCGCAGCGCCAGGTGCGGCACCTGGCTGGTCTCGTGCAGGTCGGCCCAGACGCTGCGGTGCAGCTCGCCGCGCGCATGCGCTGCCGCGGCCTGCGCCCACGAGGCGATGACCAGCGATGTGGTGTCGCCCGACTGCAGCGCCAGTTGCCGCGCCACCGCCGCCTTTGCCGTGCCGACCGCGGGGTCGCCCGCGCCGAGCGCGGCCGCACCGCTGTAGGCCAGGGCTTCGCACAGCCGGCCTTCGACGCTGGTGGGCGTCAGCCCGGCCAGCACCAGCAGCGCGCCCTTCGGGTCGCCCAGCTTCACCTGGGCGAGCGCGGCCTTGGCGCGCAGGTTGTGGCTTTCGGTTTCACCCGCGACGTCGGCGGCGGCATGGTAGGCGGCCAGCGCGGCCGGCTCTCCCATGGCGTCCAGTGATTCGGCGCGCAGCCGCAGGCCCTCGGTATGGTCGGGCTGGAACGCCAGCAGCGACTCCAGGTGGCGCAGTGCGTCGCTGAAGGCGGCCAGGCGCACGGCCTCCCGGGCCGCCGCCAGCAGCCAGGCCATCGCATCGCGCGGGCGGCCGGCTGCCAGCCAGTGGCGTGCGATGTCCGCCGGCGGACTGTCGAGCTCGGCCAGGCGCGCGGCGATCCGACCGTGCATCTTCAGCCGCCGGTGCGGCGGCACCTGTTCGATCAGCGCCTGCTGCACCAGATGGTGGCGGAAGCGGTAACGGCTTTCCAGCGGCAACAGCACGCCGGCGGCCAGTGCGGCGTCCAGCGACTCCAGGCTGGGAAGCTGTGCCTCGGCCGCGAGTGCTTCGACGGTCGACACATCAAACTCGTCACTGCTCAGCGCCAACCACTTGAGCAGGCTCAGCGCGCTCTCGGGCACGTCGCACAGCCGCTCGGTGATCGCTTCGGCCACGCCGCCGGGCAGGCGCACGTCGGCGTTGGAGCCGGCACAGCGGGCCAGCTCGATGGCCGCGAACGGGTTGCCCTCTGCGGCGCGGGCGAGACTTGCCGCCACATCGTCCGAGACGCCGGCTGGCGCAGCGCGCGTCACCAGCCGGCGGCATTCGTCGTCTGGCAGCGGCTCGACTTCCAGCACCTGGAGCACGCCCGAGCGTTGCAGCCGGCTCAGGGCGCGTGCCAGCGCCGTGCCCGCCGCGGGCGGGCGCGTGGCGAGCAGTACGCACAGGCCGGCGCCGGTCGACGCCAGCTGCGTCATCACGTCGACATCGGCATCGTCGGCGAGGTGCGCATCGTCGATCTGCAGCAAGACCGCCCGGTCCGGTGCGGCGGCCTGCAGCAGGCGGTGGATGGCGCCCACCACCTGGTGCCGGCCCAGCGGGCCGGGCAGTGCATCGGCCGGACCCGCCTGCGGGCTGAGCAGCGCCAGCACCGCGCGCGCCTGCGCGCCGATGCGGTCGAGCACGCCGCGGTCCTCGACGATCAACCGTTCGGTGATGGCGCACATCACCGCATAGGTGCGACCGGTCTGCGAGGCAGCGACACGGCACACCGCCCAGCCGCGGTTCTGCGCCTGCGCGGCGATCTCGCGGCCGAGCGCGCTCTTACCGATGCCGGCCGGCCCCCGCAACACGATGCCACCGGGCCGCTGGCCCGCCGCCATGCTCAGCCAGGCGGCGGCCTGGGCGCAGGCCTCGGCGCGGCCGACGAAGGCGGGCCCGGCCGACTGCAGGCCGGCGATGCAGCGCTCGAAGAGCGCCTGGGTCTGCGCGTCGGGTGACACGCCCAAGCCCTGCTGCAGTGCCTCGCGCAGGTGGGCGTACCAGCGCAGTGCCGCGGCGCGGTTGCCGGCGGCCAGTTCGCGCTGCATCAGCGCGCGGTGCGCCGCCTCGTCCTCGGGGTCGATCTGCGCCAGCCGCTCCCACTGGCCGCTGGCGCGCAGCAGCTGCAGATGACGCTCGCGCAGGCGTTCGCGGGTGGCCTCGGCCCAGGGTTCGAAGCGGGCGCCGGGCAGCAGATCCCCCGTGTAGGTGGCGGCGGCATCGGCACAGTCGGCGGGATCGCGCCGCGCGATGGCGGCATCGGCGCGCTGCTCGAAGCGCTGCGCATCCACCACCACCGGCCGTTCGGGCCACAGCAGCACCTCGCCGGCCTGCAGCACGATGCCGTCGTGCCGACCCAGCGCCTGGCGCGCGTGGTGGGCCGCCTTGCGCAGGTTGGCGGCACCCGCCTCGGGTTCGAGCTGCGGCCACAGCGCGTCGATCACTTCGTCGCGCGTCGAGCGCTGGTGGGGCTGCAGGCACAGCAGCTGCACCAGCTGCGTGGCGCGCAGGCTAGGCCAGCGCTCGGCCGCCACTTCGACACCGTCGATGGCCACCGCGAAGCGGCCGAGAAGGAAGGCGTCGAGGCGGGTCAGCGCCCCTGGCGGCAGATGAGGTGGGTGACCGTCCATGCCACCGATTCTCAGGGGGCCGGGCGCCCCCCACAAGCCCCTCGGAGGTCAGGAACGATTCGGGAACGCCGGCCCGGCATGCTCCATCCCTGCCGAGTGACTGTCCACCGGACCGACCCCAAAGGAGCGACCATGACCTCTGTGCAACTCACCCTCTCCGTGTCCGGCACCGCGCCGGCCCTGCTGACGCTGCCGCAACCGCTCACACCGCAGACCCTGCTGGAACTCGAGCACGCCGTCTCCAGCACGCTTGGCATGCTCCGGCGCGACCTGATCGGCGCCGGTTCCGAGGCAGCCCCCGGGCCCGCCGCGGGGCGGCCCGAGGCGGCAGAGATCGAGTACGCCTCCTGGATGCCCGATCGCGGCGCCACCGAGGTCGCCTCGTGGGCCAAGCACCTGCGCAGCTGCCTGCGTTGAACCCGGACAACGATCGAGGCAGGCGGGGATCGATGGCGCGGTGCACGACCGCCGGGGTACGTGACCGCGCGCCCCGCTTCGCGAGATCACTCCCGCAGGAACGCGTCGATCTCTGCGAGGAAGATCGGCCAGGCCGGCTCGCCGGGCACGGGCACGTGATTCTCCGACTCCAGGACGACGAAGCGCGCGTTGGGCATCGCGGCCGCCAGCCGCTGCCCCTCATCGAACGGCACTGCGTTGTCATAGCGACTGTGCAGCACCAGGGTCGGCGCCGACACCCGTTCGAGCAGGTCGGCGACGTCGATGTCATCGCAGGCCATGCGCGTCCGAATGGCTGCGTCGCCCGACATGGCCATGCGTTGCAGCTCCGCCAAGGCGCGGATCTGCGCGCTCGACAGCCCTGGGAAGTAGAGCATGCCAAAGCCGCGCAGGAAGGCTGAATGCTCGTCGCCCCAGCCATGGCGCATCAGTGTCAGGTAGGCCTGCCCTGTTTCGAGGTCCTTCGCGGAACCGCGTTTGTTGCGGCCCAGCGCGAAGCCCCCGTTGATGATGAGCTTCGATACCCGCTCGGGGTGACGCGCCGCGTACGCGATCGCGACCGGCGCACCTTGCGAGATGCCCAGCAGCGCGAACCGCGGCAACTCCATCGCATCCACGACGGCCTGCAGATCGCGTCCGAATGTGTCGAACGTGATCTCGGGAACGTAGCGCTCTGACAGGCCGCTGCCCCGGCCGTCGTAGCGAATGAGCTGCAGGCGCTCGGTCAGGAACTGGTATAGCCCCCCTCGGAACGGCACCTGCCACTCATGCTCGAGGTGATTGAACCAGGTCGGGGTCCGCACCAGCGGCAGGCCGCGCCCGACGGCGGCGAACGCCAGCCTGACGCCGTCGGCGGCACGGCACTCGTCGATGCTCTGCACCGCAGACGCTGGTTGCGCGACGGGACCCGACAGCCGCGGCGTCGCCTCGATGGCGAAGAGGTAGCCGCGACGCGGCAGGGTGCGGATGATCCGCTGCCCGCTGTCGGACAGAGCCTGCCGGATGTCGCTGACGCATTGAACCAGCGCATCGTCGGTGACGACCAGCCCTGGCCAAAGCGCCTCGAACAGCTGTTGCTTGGACACCACCGACCCGGCGTTGGCAACCAGATGGCGCAGCACATCGAAGGCCTTGGGCCGCAACTCGATGACCTCGCCCCGGCGCTGCAGGACGCACTGCCGAAGGTCCAGGCTGAAGTCCTCGAAATCCACGACCTGGGGCGAACTGAGCATGATGAGATGACGGCGACTCGGGCCCGGATTTCGGCGAAATTTCGTCGCGCGCTCGTTACAGCGCGCTCTGGCCTGGCCATTATTGCCCGTACCGTCTTGGACGGGAACTCCATTCGATGGTGGGAATACTGATGGACAGGGTTCGAGAAGGCGGCTGCATGTGCGGATCGGTCCGCTTCACGGCGCGCGGGCCCGCTCGAACGCTCGTGTGCTATTGCGGGTTCTGCCAGAAGGTGACGGGAAGCGCATTCCTCGTGGAGGCGGTCTTCCCCAAGTCCAGGGTCGAGTTCGCGGGCGGCGCGGTTGCGGTCTACGCATACCGCTCGCCTGCCCACGGGCGGCGGCTCTTCGTGCAGTTCTGCGCCTCCTGCGGCTCCAGCTTCGGCCTGACCACGGAGCGATTCCCCGAAAACCAGTGCTTGTTCGCCGGCGCATTCGACGACCCGAGTCAATTTGCGCCCGGGGCCCAGATCTTCACGGACGACGCGCCGAAGTGGCTCGACTTCCAGTCGGGCTCGGACTGCTACCGCGAACACGTGTTCAAGGTCGACGGTGGCATGAACGAGCCCTGGCGGAAGGCCGCGCCCCGAAACGTCATGACCGATGCGTTCGCGATGACCCGCCCCGCGGCCGGGAACGATTGAGGAACACAGCCCGAATAGCCTGCAAAGCGGCAGTCCCGATGGAGGACCTGCCCCCACCAAGGAGCGAGTCGAAATGAGTCAAGCACCCACCACCCTGTACGAGCGCCTGGGCCGCCGCGAGGGCATCACCCGCATCACCGCCGACCTGATGAAGAACCACCTGGCCAACCCGCTGGTGAACGCCCGCTACCTGAACAGCGAGGACCTCGAGCGCGTCGAACGCCGTGCCGTCGAGTTCTTCTGCGCCGGTACCGGCGGGCCCGAGGCCTACTCCGGCCAGGACATGGTGGCCACGCACAAGGGCATGAACATCAACGAGCAGGAGTTCATGTCCGTCATCGATGATGCGATGGACGCGCTGCAGAAGAACGGCATCGACGACGCCACGCGCAACGAGGTGCTGGCGGTGCTGTGGTCCATGCGGCGCGAGGTGCTGCGCGTGTGACCCCCGCCCTTCGCTGATCCTGGCTGCCACCTTGCCCAACCCTTCAGGAATGACCCATGCGCACCGTCGAGTCGATCGAAGCCTTCACTGAACTGCTGCCGCAACTGGCCGCTGAAGCCCGATCGCGCGCGGTCGAGTTCGAGACGGCGCGCCGGATCGCCCCTGACTTTGCGGACAAGCTCAAGCATGCGGGCGTGGCCCGCATGCTGGTGCCACGGGCTTGCGGCGGGCTGGGCTGCTCGCTGCCTGAGTGGCTCGAGGCGATGATGCAGCTGGCCGAGGCCGACGCCTCGACGGCCTGGGTCAGCGCCCACGCCGGCATCTGCTCCGGCCTGATCGCAGCGTCTGCCGACGCCCGCTTCCGCGACGAGCTCCTAGCCGATCCGATGAACTGCGTCTCCTGGAGCAATCTGCCGCGCGTGAAGGTACAGGAGCTGGACGGCGGCTTGCGGATCAGCGGCAACTGGTCCTTCGTGTCGGGCTGCACGATGGCCACCCACGTGGGAGGCATGGTACTGCTGCCTGCGCTGCACGACGGCGGACTGCCGCGCGCGGTGGTGGCACTGGTGCCGGTGGCCCAGGCCAGCATCATCGAGACCTGGGATCCGATCGGGCTGGGTGGCACCGGCAGCCACGACGTGCGCTTCGACGACGTGTTCGTGCCGAGCCAGCGCACGTTCGCCTGGCCGGCAGCGGCGCCCGCGCCGGACGTGGACTACCCGGCCAGGATCTTCGTTCCCGGAACCTGGTTCATCGCGAACTGCGCTGCGGCCACCTATCTGGGCCTGGCACGGCGCGCGCTGGATGAAGCCCGTAGCGAGATGCGGGGCAAGGTCGATCGCTACTCGCAGCGGCCCCTGCTGCAGCACCCCTCGACGCAACGCAGCCTGGAGGCCGCCGAGGGCCTGTGGTACGCCTGCCGCGCCGGGCTGCGCGAGGCCTTGCGTTCGGTCTGGGAGAGCGCCCTGAGCAGCGAGCCCCTGTCGGCGGAACAGCGCGTGAATGTCCGTGTGGCGGCGGTGACCGCGGTGCAGCGCTCCGCCGAGGTCGTGCGGATGGCCTACGACGCCAGCGGCGCCAGCGCGATACGCCGCGGCGGCGTGCTCGAGCGGCTGCTGCGCGAGGCGAGTTGCCTCACCCATCACATCTCGGCCAATCAGCTGTCGTACGAGCAGACCGGACGCGTGCGTTCGGGCATCGACCCGCTCAACTTGCGCGTCTAGGTCCTGGGGCGAGGCTCGCAGGCGAGTCAGGCGGCGACTGAAGCGCATGTTCGACATCGGCCTGCAACGGGTGGGCACTTGCCTCACGAACCCACGCAAGTGTCAGGACGCCGCTTGGCCAGCGGCACCCAGGAAGCCGTCGAAGTCGGCATTGAAGGCTTCGGGCACTTCGAAGTACGGCAACGCACCGGTCTGGTACACCGTGCGCCGCCAGCCGGCGCAGGCCGGCACCATGTCCATGCCGCGGTAGTCGGTGAAGTCGCCGCGCACGCCGTGGCAGGCCCAGACCGGGCTGCGCACGGCGTCGTAGACATCGTGGATGTCTGCGCTGAACAAGCCACCCGACAGAAAGTGCAGCGGCGCGAAGCGTGCGCCGGGCGCTCTTGCCGACATCACCGCGGCCTGGCACATCGGCTCGTCGATGGCCTTGCTGCCCCAGGTGCGTTCCAGGAAGTAACGCACCACGCCCGGCCGCGTCAGGCCATTAAACAGCGCCTGCTCCCACAGCGGCTGGCGCAACACGCGCAGCAGGCCGGGGACCGCGCGCGTGCTGCCAGGGGCGCCGCGCCGGTCGGTCCGGCCGTTGAAACCCGTCGGGCTGACCAGCGCCAGCCGGCCCCAGTGCGCAGGCGCCTCGCTGGCGGCGCGGGCCAGGAACTCGCAGGACAGCGACAGTGCAAGCGCATCCAGGGGTGCGGCGCCGCAGCGCTGGCGCACCTGTGCTGCAAGGGCGTGCAGCGCGTCGGTCATGAGGCGCGGCGTATAGACGCGGTCACTGCGCAGGCTGTGGCCAAAGCCGGGCAAGTCGATGGCGAACACCGTGCGGCGGGCGCAGTAGTGCTCGTAAAGCGGCCGTACCTCGGCGGCCGAGCCGGCGGCGTTGACGCTGTGCACCAGCAGCAGCGGCGCACCGCTGCCTTGCATGTAACAGCTGATGCCGTCGAACTCGAAGCGCTCGCCGGGCAGCACAGGGCGTGGTGTCATGGCCGCAGCACCTTGGGCACCTGGTGCGTGCGCAGGCGGAAGGCGTCGGGCATGCCCGAGCCCAGCAGCGGCCGCAAGTACAGGCGGAACGCGTCGGTGATGTCGGTGCCGTTCTCGGCGATGAAATGGTCTTCCATGGTGCGCGTCTTGCCGGCCACCATGGCGAGCGGCAGCAGCTCGTAGTCGACCGAGTAGAAGCCCGTGCGCTTGATGGCCACCGAGCCATCTCGGTCGCCCCACATCGCGAACTGCACGGCCTTTTCGCCGACCTCGCGCGCCTCGCGCTGGTCGACGTCACTGGTGCAGCCGATGAAGCTGCGCTGCAGGTAGCCGAAGGTGTCGCCGCGCACGCGCTTCAGACCGAGCTTGGACCTGATCTCCTCGCACAACAGGTCGGCCAGCGCGCCGCTGCCGCTGAGCTGCACGTTGCCGTGGGCGTCGTGTTCGAGGTCCTTGGCCAGCTGCGACAGGATGGGCTGACCGCTGGCGTCGTGGATGCCTTCGCTGACGGCGATGACGCAGCGGCCATGCCTGGCGTACATCGCCTTCACGTCGGCCAGGAAGCGCTCCAGTTCGAACACGCGCTCGGGCAGGTAGATGAGGTGCGGGCCGTCGTCCGGGAACTTCTTTCCCAGGGCCGACGCTGCCGTAAGGAAGCCCGCGTGGCGGCCCATCACCACGCCCACGTAGACGCCGGGCAAGGCGGCGTTGTCGAGGTTGGCGCCGGCGAAGGCCTGGGCGACGAAGCGCGCGGCCGAGGGGTAGCCTGGCGTGTGGTCGCTGCCCACCAGGTCGTTGTCGATGGTCTTGGGGATGTGGATGGTGCGCAGCGGGTAGCCCGCCTTGTGCGCTTCTTCGGACACGATGCGCACGGTGTCCGACGAGTCGTTGCCGCCGATGTAGAAGAAGTGCTCGATCTCGTGGGCCTGCAGCACCTTGAAGATCTCGTGGCAGTAGGCCAGGTCGGGCTTGTCGCGCGTGGAGCCCAGCGCCGACGACGGCGTGCCCGCCACGAGTTCGAGGTTATGGCTGGTTTCCTGCGTGAGATCGACGAAGTCTTCACCCACGATGCCACGCACGCCGTGGCGTGCGCCATAGACGAGGCGCACTTCCCGAAAGCGCCGCGCCTCGAGCACCACGCCCACCAGCGACTGGTTGATGACCGCAGTGGGCCCTCCGCCCTGGGCGACGAGGACCTTGCCGGATGACATGGGGGCTTCTCCTTTGGGTGGGGCCTGGCGCGTCAGCACGCGCCCGGCCGCCATGCGCATCGTAGCGCCTGCTGCATGAAAGACAATCCGCCACCCACCGGCCCCGCTGCCACATGCACCGAACGGTCCTTCGAGCGTGCCGGATAGTGCGGGGGTTTCGCTCGAGATCTGCAGGCCGCTCAGAACCCCGCCACGCGCTGCACCACCCAGAAGCTTGCGATCCCACCGATGGCATAAGGCGGTACACGCCACCACCACGAAGGTGCTTCGATCTTCAGGCGGCGGGCGATGCGACGTCCAATGGCCATGGCGCCGAGCACCACGGCAATGAAGATCAGCTGGCCGATTTCGACACCGACGTTGAAGAACAGCAGCGCCATCGGGATCGACAGCGGCGGAAGCCCGACTTCGGCCAGTGCGCCAGCAAAGCCCAGGCCGTGCAGCAGGCCGAAGCTGAAGGCGACGATCCACGGCCGGCGCTGCGTCAATCCGGGCCGGCCCTGGCGCGCATGCACGATCTCGCCCGCGACGAAGACGATCGACAGTGCGATCACCGCCTCCACCGGCGGCCCAGGCACGTTGAGCCAGCCCAGCGTGGCGGCGAACAGCGTCAGGCTGTGCGCCAGCGTGAACGCCGTGATGGTGGCGATCAGCCGGCGCGTACCCTGCACCAGGATCAACAGCGCCAGCACGAACAGCAGGTGGTCGACGCCGGTGAGGATGTGCTCGATACCGAGCACCGTGTAGGTCTGCGCCACCTCCCATGCGCCCGGGCTGGCCGTGACCACAAAGCGTGGCGCCAGCGGCAGCACGCGGCCGACCTGCGCCGTGCCGTCGCTGCGCTCGACGCGCACCAGCACGTCGATGCGGCTGGCCGCCTGGTTGGGGAACTCGATGGCCTTGCCTGCCAGCCCGCCGTCCACCGTCACGCGCCAACGCTGCACCGCCGTACCCGCGGCATAGCTGCTGCGCAGCGGCGTGATCGTCTGCGTGCCGGCTGGGAACTGCGGGCGCAGCTTCAGCGTGGTGGATTCGTCCAGCGCAGGCAGCTTCCAGAGCACCTCGTAGGTGGTGGCATCGAGCTGACGCAGTTGCAGGTAGGCAGGGCGGAACTCGTCGGCCGCGGCCGGCAGCGCCAGGCCCATGCACAGTAGCAGGAGCAGACCCAGTCGGAGCATCCAGGCACTCATCGCGGTGCGGCAGAAGTCGGCAGCCTGGCTTCGATCACCACGTCGTAGCTGCTGCGCAGGGCCTTGTATTTGGCTTCCAGCGAGGCCAGTCGGCGCTCGTTCTCCCACTCCCGTGCGACCGCTGCGCGCACCTCGGCCATCGGCGGGGTGAGAGCCGGGGTGCGCGCCGTCACGCGCACCAGATGCTGGCCAAAGGCCGAAGGCACTGGGCCAGCCCATGTGTCGAGTGGCAGCTTCTCGAGTTCGGCCGCGAACTCGCGACCGAAATCGCGTGCCGTCAAGTCGAGCGGCGCGTTCTTCGCGCCGGGCGGCAGCATGGTCGGCTGCCCGAGCCGCGCCGGGTCGCTGCCGCGCAGCGCGGCGGCGCGCGCCGCCTCTACCTGTGCGGCCGCGGTCCCGGCGGCGAAGTAGATCTGCTCGAAGCTGACCGTGCCCGGCCGAGTGAAGCGGGCCGCGTTCTTCTCCAGATAGGCCGCCAGGTCGGCGTCGGTGGGGGCGTCGCGAGCGCCCTCCTCCTCGGCGATCACCTCGACCTTCTGGCGCACGCGCCGCTTGATGACCGGGTCGTCACGGTCGAGCCCCAGCGCGACGCCCTCGCGGTAGAGGATCTCGTCGCGCACGTAGGCGTCCACCAGTGCGGACAGTTCCCGCTCGGTCGGCGGCCTGCTCCAGCGCGTACGGTACTCGAGCGCCATGCCATCGACCAGCGACTGGCTGACCACGATGCGTGCGCCTGACGTGTCGGCCGGCGCCAGCCAGCCATAGGCCACGAACAACAAGAGGCCGATCAGCAGGAACTGCAGAACCGGTTCTCTCAACAGCGGCTTGAATCTCAATACTGGCTCCACCAAAGCGTGCGGCAGGGCACCAGGCCCTGCCGCGTCAGTCAGGGTCGATGGACCCGCGGGAACTCAGCTGGGCGAATACCAGATGGGTGAACTCCAGGCGCGCTCCTGCAGCGTCGCCGGCACCTTCGTCAGGGGCGCCATCTGCTGGCGCGCCGCGTCATAGGTGTTCCAGCGCGGCGTCGGCACCTCCAGCACGCGGGCATAGTAGAAGGCGCGTTCGCCCGGCTTGATGCGGCCCAGGTTACCGCTCTTCGGGTCCTTGAGCGCCATCACCAGGAAGGTCGGCGCCTTGCCGGCCCCGGGCTTCAGGTCGCCCCCCATCGGCACGCCCTTGGCAGAGGCAAGCTTGACGAAATCGGGCTTCTTCACATCGTCGACGGCAAGATCGAAGCCGCCGAAGAAGCGCACCTTGATCATCGGGCCCGAGGTGGCGAATGTCTCCTTGCGCTGGATCGCGTCCCAGATCGCCTCGCGCGTGTTCTGCGGGGCCCACACGCCCGCGAGGCCGCCCGAGCTGAACTCCTGGATCTGCTGGATCTGGCCCGCCGGCTGGCCAGGCACGCCGGTCAGCCGTTCCTTGGGATTGTTCTCGAAGGCGAACTTGCCGGTGAAATTGAACTCTTCGTGGCTGGCCGCGGCATTGTGCGTGTCGGTGTCACCGATGAAACCGTACTTGAACGGGTTGCCGGCGCCGGATGCCGACTGGCTCATGCCGTCGAGCAGCGCCTGGCGCGCGAAACTGCCCCTGCGATGCGTGGGCCGCTGGTAATCCGCCGACAACGTGTAATCCCAAAGCTCGAGGCCGGCGAACTCGTCGGTCGGCGACAGCGAAGGTTCGGTCTCGGAGGTGCCCTTGATCTGGGTGACCTCGTACAGCGGTTCGTTTTCAGCGCGCGTCGTGTTGTAGGCCGCATCGATCCGTTTGCCGTCGAACTTGACCAGCTCGAACATGCGGCCGTCGCTGGCATTGCCGTTGTGCGCGATGGCAAACAGTGTCGAGCCCTTGGCGCGTTGATCGCCCGCTGCGGACATGGTCGTTGCGTCTTTCTTGTCGCAGCCCGAGAGCATGGCCCAGCACAGGCCGGCTGAGACAAGAACGCTGAGCGTCGATCTGTTCATGGGCTGCTCCTCATGGAACGCTCAATCAATGCGCCGACCCGAGCCAGGCCTGCACCGCGCCGACCTGCGCCGGACTTCCGTAGAGCCGCACCAGGCCCAGGTCCTGCGCGCGTTCGAACCCCATGCCGGCGCTCACGATGGCTTCGACCGCCGGCGTGTCGGTCACCAGCACCACGTCGCCGGATTCGGGGCCGCCGACATGGACGTGCGCCCGCGCTGCGATGGCGCCGTCGCGCGGCTCGACCCGGCTCCACAGCATCGGCCCCATCAGCACGACCGCGATCGCGGGGCGGTCCGCCGTGCCGGACGGTACGTCGAGCCGCTTGGCCAGGCTCTTGATCAGCCAGGTGGCGCGCATCAGCTGCAGACTGGCGCGCGCCTGCGGCGTGAGGTCGTCGCGCCGGGCCAGCACGTCGGGCGGCAAGTTGCCGGCCTTCTGTGCCTGCCAGACGGCGGAGCTGACCCAGGCCGAGTTCGGAAAGGCCAGGTTCATCACGCCGCGTTGCCCCGCGACCGAACCGGGATCTTCGAAACCGCAGGCCAGCACCGCGCCTGGTGCCGCCAGGCTCACACACGCGGCCGCCACATGGCGCCGCACACGGACCGAAATGAAGGGCACCGATGCCCCTGCCTCAGGACGGCGAATACCAGATCGGCGAGGTGAACGCTCGTTCCTGCGTGATCATCGGCACGTTCGGCGCCATCTTCACCTTGAAATACGCCGCATCGTAGGCAGTCCAGCGCGGCGTGGGTATCTCCAGCACACGCAGGTAATAGAAGGCACGCAGAGCGGGGTCGAACTCCGGGTCCTTCCACACGCCGATCAGCTCCGGCGCGCCGATGCTGTTGGTCCAGGTGGCGCGCGCCACGTCCACGGTGTTGCCCACCGGCGTGAGCTTGCCGCCTACGATCTTGCGGCGCTGCGCGTCGCTCCAGGCCACATCGAAGATCTTCTCGTGCGTCTTGCCGGCCTTGTCGACCCAGCCCTTGATGACCTGGATACGATCGAGGTTGCCGGTCTTCGGGTCCTTGAGCGCGGCGACCAGGAAGGTTGGCGCCTTGCCGGCGGGCGCAGCCGGCAGTTGCGCGCCCATCGGCACGCCCTTGGCGTAACCCGCCACCGCCGGCGAGCGCGACAGGTCGGCGGCGCTGAAGTCATAGCCGCCGAAGAAGCGCACCACCATGTGCGGCCCGCTGGTGCCGTAGGTCTCGCGCCGCTTCATCGCGTCCCACAGTTCGGCGCGCGTGTTGCCGGTGGCCCAGACTGCGGTGCGCCCGGCGGCCGTCATTTCCCAGCCCTTGATGACGCGGTCGCCGAACTTCATCGCGTCCTCGCTCCATCGGTCGGGGCGCGGCTCGGCGCTCGGGAACTTGGCAAAGAAGTTGTCTTCCTCCGCCGCGGTGAGGCCGTTGTGCGTGTCGGTGGCGGCGGACATGCCGTACTTGAAGGGGTTGGTGCCCAGCGCCTGCTCGACCGCGATGCCGTTCTTGAGCGCTTCGCGCGCGTATTCATACTGGATCATGCCCGGCTTCTTCGGCACCAGCACCAGGTTGCCCCGATCCCACAGCTCGTAGTTCTTCGCGAACTCGTCGTTCGGGGACAGCGAAGGGTGCGATTCGCTCTGGCCCTTCATCTGGATGGCTTCGAACAGCGGCTCCCACTTCTGCCGCTCGTCGGCCCAGGCCTTGGTGAGCGGCGCGCCAGCAAAGGTGCTCAACTCGAACATGCGTCCGTTGGACAGGTTGCCGTTGTGCGGGATCGCCAGCAGCTTGCCGCCGGTGGTCTTCTCCCATTCAGTCATCCACTTCCAGAGGTCCTCGGGATTCTCGCTCTGGAAGGTGGTGTAGGGCAGCACGCGGTCGGCCTTGTCCTTGCCGTCGCGGTAGATCACGTTGCGGTGAAGGTTGTCGCCCCCGCCGGCGTTGGAGGTCCACTCGTAGCCGATGAATGCGGTGAAGCGCCCGGGCTCGTTGTACTTCTCGGCGATGGCGGTGTTCTTCAGCCAGACGCTCTTCGCGAACTTCGGGTCCATCACCAGCGGTGGCAACTTCTTGTTCGATTGAGCGTTGATCAGCTCCATCGTCGCCTTCATCGCCTCGGCCGGGCCGGCGGCGAACATGTCGTGCCAACGCTTGATGGTCGGGTCGCCCATCATCTCGGCATTGCCGCTCTTGATTTCGGAGATCACACCCATCCCGTCCGAATGGTCGGTGATCACCACCCAGTCGAGCGGCGTGCCCAGCTTGACTGGCTGGCCGCTGGTCGACACCACCTGCTCGCCGCGCGCAAAGCGCGTGGCTTCCTCCGGCCCGAGCGTCGCCCCCGAGCCACCGGCGTCGGCCGACCACGCGGTATGCACATGCGAGTCGCCGAAGTAGGGGCGATCGGGGTAGAGGCGACCCGCATAGGGCGAGTAGCCCGGTTCCTTGTGGAACTTGGTGGGATCGGCTGGCCGCAGGTCACCGACGTCGGCCGACAGGGTGCCGGCACCCGTCGCGGCACCGCCCAGCTGCACGGTCTGCGGTTCCTCCACCGCGGGCTTGACGGCATCCGCTGCGGCCGGCGCCGCAGCAGCCGGGGGCTGAGCCACCGCCACTGAAGGCTTCGTTGGTACCTCTGCAGCGGGGCGGCACCCGGCCATCAGGATCGCGGCCACTGGATACCAAACATGCTTCAGGGAAAGGCTGCGCATCGGTCCGGCCCCGCAGGTGAAATCGGTCAGACCAACATGATAATCCGCGCGGATTCTTATGCCAAGAAATGACACGCTCCTGGCCGCAGACCGTGCGTGGCCACGGCGAGCCTTCGATGCTCACCGCGCGTCGCGCGTCGTTGGGCGCACCGGCGGGATCGGAACGATCTGGCAGACTGTCGTCAGACACACAGGAAGACGGCATGAAACAGCTTCAGGGACGGGTGGCAGTGGTCACCGGTGCAGCCAGCGGCATCGGGCTGGCCATGGCGCGGCGCTTTGCCGGCGCCGGCATGCACGTGATGCTAGCCGACATCGAGGAGGCGCCGCTGAACCGCGCGCGCGACGAAATCCTCGCCACCGGCGCACAGGCGCTCGCCATGAAGGTCGATGTGATGTCCGCAGCCCAGGTCGGTGAACTCGCCGATGCGGCCTACGCGCGCTTCGGGGCAGTTCACGTGGTGTGCAACAACGCCGGAGTGGCGGCGCCGGCCCTGCGCACCCGCGCCTGGGAGTCGACGATCGACGACTGGCAGTGGATCCACAACGTGAACTTCATGGGCGTTCTGCACGGGGTGCGGGCCTTCGTGCCCCGGATGCTCGCGGCTGGCGACGAGGGGCACATCGTGAACACCGCTTCGGTGGCTGGTCTGCTGACGGGCGCCAACCCGTATCACGTCTCCAAGCATGCGGTGTCCTGCCTCACCGAGGGCCTGTACAAGGACCTGAGAACCCTGGGGGCGCGGGTGTCGGCGTCGGTGCTGTGCCCCGGCCTGATCCGAACCGCCATCCTGGATGCCGAGCGCAACCGGCCCGCCGAGTTCGGTCCCGCCACCGACCTGGACGCGCTGGCCCCGGATGTCCGGGCCTGGGCGAGCGGCTTTCGCAGCGCCCTGGCCGGCGGCTACGAGCCCTCGCAGGTCGCCGACGCGGTCGCGCAGGCAATCCTCGAGGACCGCTATTTCATCGTTCCCGCGCAGCCCTTCCTGCTCGAGCTGATCCGCACCCGCATGCAGGACATCATCGAACAGCGCAATCCGACGGTGGCTCCCGCCTGACCGGCGGGACGGCGGGCGGCCGCCGGTGCTTGCCTGGATGGCTTGAAACGGGTGCCTGTGCCGCTGCCCTGCCCTGATTCGGCCAGTGCTTGAGTTGAGCCATGCCTCTACGTCGGCCACGGCAACGCGATCGCAGTCTGATAAGGAGACTTCACTTCCACCCGCGCACCGTGAAGGCGGCCACCAGCATCATCGGCTCAGTCCCGGTATCGACGATCCGGTGGTCCACGTTCTACAGGATCACCAGCGTGGAGTACGGGCCGAACGGCAGCACCTTGCCTTGAATATGCACTTCCCCGCCTCCGGAGGCGACCACGTCGACCTCCTCGCCGTTGTGGCGGCGCCGGGTGTCATGGGTTGGCGCTACACGAACACATGCTTCAGGCCTTCAGCAGCGCCGGCGAGGGTCTGGTGCTGCAGGCCGGACACGGCATTGCACGCAAAGAGGTGTGGGCGTTGGCGATGATGCTCATGGCCGATCGCCTGTTCAGGTTGGGTGGACGGATTCCGTGTCGCGGTCACCACCTGGAGAAGGAGTCTGAATCGCCCGGGGATTCGTGGAGGCTGTTTGGTGCAAGTCAGGCCGCCAACGGCTTGACTGGCGAGTTGCCGGTCGCGGTTTCCCTCAGACTCTGCGGGCAGCATGCAGGCTCTCGGCTCGAGCAGGCTGTGGTGGTTGAACGAGGACACGCGATGGGCGGCGCTCGCGCGCCAAGCCGACGACGGGCGCCTCGAGATCGACAACACCGCCGCAGAGCGCTCGATCCGGGACCCTGCGCTCGGACGCTGGAACCGGTCAGAACGTGTAGCGCAGGTTGAATCGGAAGCCGTTACCCTTGGGCGCACTGGAATTGCCAGAGACGATGCCGCCATACGTGGCCGACAATCCAAAGGTCGGTGAGAAGTTCATGCCTGCGGTGATGCCGGCTCCCATCCAGCTCTTGGTGTTGTTGTCATCCTTGCCATCGGTCGTCGTCTTGCCGCCGGTGTTCAGGGTCAGATCGATCGAGCCCCAGAAGGCCCGATTGAAATTGTGGGTCAGATGGCCTTCGACGCGGAACAGCGGGTCCTGGCTGCTCTGGCCGGCGCGGAACGGCGCGTCGTTGACCGTGTAGAAGGTGACGCTTGGCACGAACTCGATGGTGGTCAGGTTCGGCGAGAGATAGGAATCGCCAATCGCCCAACCGAACGGGGCGCCGAAGCGGAAGGCCCAGCGGTTGGTGCCGAGGTTGATCAGCTTGGAGCCATCGTAGGCGCCGGTCGGCGCGGTGATCATCGCCAGCGCCCCCAGCGAGAAGCCGGGCTTGAATTGGGCATATTCCGTCCGGGTCATCGCCGGCGAGCCGATGATGCCGAACACACCGAGCAGGCTGATGTCGCCAAGCCCGCTGCTGGTGGTATTCCTGACGAGGGTGTTGTTGCCCAGCGGGCCGGACAGAACCGCCTGGCCGCGCACTTCACCGAACGGTACCAGGACGGCCAGCGCGCTGGCGTTGCCTCCCAGGCTGAAGGCGCGCGTGTATTGCAGCACGCCGACATCGATGTTGACGTCCGCACCCTTGACTGCGGTCGATGGATCGAGCGAGCTGTTGCTGTTCTGGAAGATGCCCAGAAGGTTCAGGTTGTTGGTGCCGACCGGCACTGGAAAATAGGCCCGCGGGCCATCATCGACGGCAAGGGCGGGCGCTGCAACTGCGGTGAGGGCAGCGGCAATCGCCAGCTTGGTGGAAGGATGCATCGGGATCAGGTCTCCAGACCGGACAAAGGGCCAAGGCGATCACTTCGCCGGCAATGGCTCGGGGAATTTCCAGCTGCCATCGAGAATCTCGGCACGCGGGCGATAGAGCCGGACGGTGTAGTTCCAGCCGGGCATGATCCGGAGATAATTGGCCGCCCCGGGGTCGCCGCCGAACCTGACGGTGGTGGTGCCATCCGTGTTGCGCTTGGCCGTCACGTTGTTCACCGAGATGGCGTTCTCGGGCGCTTCGTAATAGCCCTGGGCGTTGTAGACGGTGATCGACCAGAAACCGTCGACCGGGACCTTGCCGATGGTCAGCACATGCGGTGTCTTGCCATCATTGGCGCTGACTTGGCGGAGCAGATAGGTTGCATCCTCGGGTGGGTTCCCGCCCCAGCCGGCGGCGGTTCCAACGAGATGCCCAACCGGGTCGACCTCGCCCGCTCTGCCGAACTTGCGCGCCGTCGGCGGCACGAATGGCGCCAATGAAACGAGGATGTCGTGCAGCTTGGCCCGCTGCGCCTCGTCCCAATCGGAGACCTCGAAACTGCCCGGGCTGGCCTGGGTGGCCGTGGTCTGTGCCTGCACCTTGCGCCCCGCGGCGATATCGGCGGGGCTTGCCGGATCGATGAAGGTGCGGATGATGACAAAGGCGTAGCGAGTGCCGACGCTCTCGCGGGTCAGCGTATAGGTGCCGGGCCGATAGGCCACGAGCGTGACGAAATGGTCCTGGTTGACGACCTGCAGCGATTGAAACCGCCCAGCCGCTTCCGGCAGGGTGATGGTGACCGGCGCAGTGAGATCGAACACGCCGCGCGAATAGGGCGTGTCGCGGTTCATGCGGATGACCTGCTGCTTGTCGAGCGGAGCCGGGCCCGCATCGGTGCACAGCTTGGCAAAACAGCCAGCCTTGGCCTGGATCGCCATCACCCAATCGGTTTCGGCGCGGCCGAAATTGGCGGTCGTGACGGGTTGAGCAGCACTTGCTGCGGCAGTTATCGACATCAGCAGGCCAGCAAAGCAGAGCGAGCGCATAGATTGCTGAAATTTACAGAGCTTAAACGCTCCCCGCAAGCGCCGGGAGGCCCCGAACCGTCAAAGTCGGTTAAGACCTGATCCTGCCGAAACACGGTGGCGTCCCCGGTCGCGCGCCTTCCATGGGGTCTCGGCGGCCCGCAACACCGTGCACACGGTCTCGTAACCCGGGACCAGCGGATAGCCCAGGCTCGGGAACGGCGGCATCGTGAAGGTCCGCGACGGTGAGGACTGGCGTCAGCCGTGATTGCCTGCCATGAGACCATACAAGCGTGATGCACCCGTTCGAATCGGCATCAGCCCCGACCATCATCAGCATAGGCCTAAGCATTCAAGCAGGCTGAACCGTGAAGATCCTTGCACTGGCAGGCGGCGTTGCCCTGCTCGCCCTGCTGGCCCTGGCGTTATGGCGCTGGACGCCCGATCGCGATCGCGCGAAGCTGGAGGCGACATACCTGAGAGCGGCGGGCGACCTTCGGCAAGTGGGCCCGTGGCGACTCCACCTGCGGGACACCGGGCCCCGGGATGCACCGGCGATCCTGTTCATCCACGGGTTCGGCTCGAGCCTGCACACCTGGGAGGAATGGGCATCGGCGCTCGAGTCGCGGCACCGCATCGTGCGATTCGACCTGCCCGGCAACGGCCTGAGCGATCCGGACCCGGAGGGCGACTACTCCGATGAACGCAGCCACAAGCTCATCGTGGCGCTGATGGACAGCCTGGGAGTGGTGCAGGTCGGCATCGCCGGGCATTCGATCGGCGGTCGACTGGCGTGGACCTTTGCAGCACGCCACCCGCAACGCGTCGATCGCCTGGTGCTCGTTGCGCCGGACGGTTTCGCGAGCCCCGGGTTCGAGTACGGGCGTGTGGCCGAGGTCCCGGCCTCGATGGCCCTGATGCGCTACGTGCTACCGGAGCGCCTCCTGAAGATGAGCCTGGCTCCGGCCTACGCCGACCCGGCCGTGCTGACCCCGGCACTGACGACTCGTTACCACGAGATGATGTTGGCGCCAGGCGCCCGCCAGGCCATGCTCGCGCGCATGCGCCAGACGGTCCTCACCGACCCGGTCCCGCTGTTGCGTGGCATCCAGGCTCCGACGCTACTGATCTGGGGTGAGCAGGACGCGATGATTCCGTTCGCCAATGCCGCCGACTACCTCGGCGCCCTACCGAACGCCCGCCTGTCCGCCCTGCCCGGCGTCGGGCACCTGCCGCAGGAAGAACGTGCCGCGCAAGGACTCGAAGCCCTGAGCGGCTTCCTGCGGGCCACGCAGGCCAGCTCCACGACGGCTCCTTGAGCGGCAGCGGATCGCTGAACCGCGCGCCGCCTGCTGTCTGCCCTTGGCGGCTACTCGGCCGCCATCCCGTACCGCCGCATCAGCGCATCCCGCCGGGCGGGCAGCATGTTGATGCACTCGGCGCGACCCTGCACCACCGCGACGAGGCGCCGGTCCATGACACGGAACCACAGCGGCGGCAGGTAGGCCACCAGAAACATGCCGAAGTAGCCGGACGGCAGGCGCGGCAGGTCGGGGAGGTCGCGCAGGGACTGATAGCCGCGGCCAGGATGCGCATGGTGATCCGAGTGGCGCTGCAGCTGGAACACCACCAGGTTGGACACCAGGTAGTTGCTGTTCCAGGAGTGGTGTGGCTGGCACTGTTCGTACTGCCCGTCGGACAGCTGACGGCGCCGCAGCCCGTAGTGCTCGACATAGTTGGCCGAGGTCAGCTGGAATGCGCCCCACAGCGCCACCGGCAACAGCACGGCAAGCGCGCCAGCGCCGAAGACCGCGGTCAGTGCGCCCCAGACCACCAGCGTGACCGCAGCGGCCTGAAGGATCTCATTGCCCGGATGCCATGGGCCGCTGCCCGCACGCCGCAGGCGGCCCTCTTCGAGGTGCCAGGCGCGCACGAACGCCCCGGGCATCTCGCGTAGCGCAAAGCGCCAGATGCCCTCGCCCATCTGCGCCGAGGCCGGGTCCTCGGGCGTCGAGACGTGTCGATGATGCCCGCGGTTGTGCTCGATCGAGAAGTGCCCGTAGCCACCCAGCGCGGTGTTGAAGAGCGCCACCTTGCGCGCCAGCGGGCTGCGCTTGTGGCCGAGCTCGTGGCTGACGTTCAGGCCGAAGCCAAGGACTGCACCGGTGGCGATCACGGTCGCGATCCATGCGGCCGGCGGCAACGTGTACGTGGCCAGGAACGCCACGTTGACGAGCACCGCCATCCAGAGCACCGGCACGGTGGCAAACAGGATGGCCCGGTAGTAGGGGTCGGCCTCGAGTGCCGGCACCGCCGCCTCGGGCGGATTGTCGAGGTCTTCGCCGAGCCAGAGATCGAGCAGCGGAATGACCAGATAGAACACCACCAGCGGCACGAAGAACCAGCCGACGTGGGTGGCTCCCAGGAGGTGGGCGCCCGTGCCGCTCGCAGCCACGCCGGGCCCGACCACCGACAGCAGCCAGCGCCCGCGCTTGCGGTCGCGGTAGCCCTGCGGGCGCAGCGGGACGGGGACGAGGGTCGCCTGGGCGGAGCTCATGGGCGGGTACGCAGATCCTTGTTGCGGTGTGGCTCGATTTTGCGCTGTAATTGGCCGGCCGTCGAGGTCTTCAGCCGGAAGCTGCCGCCTGACGCTGGCACTGCGCTCAAGCGAGGGGTCAGGCATCGCTGCACGGTACTCGACACTTGATGGCCTCGACCCACAGGACGCTCAGCAAGCCCAGCCCACACGCTGCCGCCAACTCGTTCGCCGGCAGGGGTGCAAAGCGCAGCACGCTCACGGCCCAGGGGAGGTAGAGGGCCGACAGCAGCAGTGCAAACGCCAGGCCCACGACCGTCCAGAGGGTCCTGTTCGGGATCTGCAGTGTGGTCCACAGCGATCTGGTGGCCGAGCGATTGGAAAGGATGAGCGCCAGGTTGCCGACCACGAGGGTGGCGAAGGCAAATGCGCGGGCTTGCGGCTCGGGCAATCGGGAATTGGCCCAGGCGAACGCGGCCAGGACGGCGGCGAGTACGCCCAGGCCCTGAAGCAAGGCCAGCCACAGGGTCGCACCGGCAAAGAGCGGTGCGCCCGCGTCGCGCGGCGGACGCTGCATCACGTCGCTTTCGGCTGGCTCGTTCTCGAACGCGACCGAGCACGCCGGGTCGATGATGAGTTCGAGAAGCGCGATATGCATTGGGTACAGCAGGGCCGGCCAGCCGAACAGAACCGGCAGCAGCGCCATGCCGGCGATCGGTACGTGCACGGCCAGGATGTACGACATTGCCTTGCGCAGGTTGTCGAAGATGCGACGCCCCAGGCGCACGGCCCGCACGATGGCCGCGAAGTTGTCGTCGACCAGCACCAGCGAGGCCGACTCGCGTGCCACGTCGGTGCCGCGCGCGCCCATGGCCACGCCCACATGCGCAGCACGCAGTGCGGGCGCGTCGTTCACGCCATCACCTGTCATCGCGACGATCTCGCCCCGGGCCTTCAGTGCTTGCACGATGCGCAGCTTCTGCTCGGGTGCGATTCGGGCACAGACACTGACCGTGGCCAATCGCTCGCGCAGGGCCTCGTCGCCGAGCGTCGCGATCTCGTCGCCCGACAGGACGTCGCCGTCACTGTCGGCCAGGTCGGCAAGGCCGGCTTGGTGGGCGATGGCGCGCGCTGTGGCCGGGTAGTCACCGGTGATCATGACCACGCGGATGCCGGCCGCACGGCATTCGGCCACGGCGGCGGGCACCTCGGGGCGCACCGGGTCCGCCATACCCAGCAGCCCGATGAACTCGAAGTCGAACTCGTGTTCGTTCGTGGGCCAGTCCTGGCCCACGAACGAACCACGGGCGACCGCCAGCACACGCAATCCCTTGGCGGCCAGTTCGTCGACCACGCTGGCGATGCGTGCCCGCTGCGCATCATCGAGGTGGCACAGGTCCACTACCGCCTCCGGCGCACCCTTGGCGGCCACCGTCTGAACGCCGTCCCCTGGTGCCGCCCACACATGCGACATCGCGCGCAACGCAGGGCTGAGCGCGTAGGTCTGCACCAGGTGCCAGTCGTGGTGCACGTGTTCGGTGTCGACAAGGAAGCGCGCGCCAAGTTCATGGAAGGCCCGTTCCATCGGATCGAAGGGGTCGACCACGCTGGCCAGGATCGCCACTTCCACCAGGGCGTGGAAGGCCTCGGGCAGTGTGCCGCCGGTGACCGACTCCAAAGCCAGGCGATCCTTCAATTCGACCCCACCGGCCACCAGGTGTGTCACCGTCATGCGGTTCCCGGTCAGGGTGCCGGTCTTGTCGCTGCACAGCACCGTGGTGGCGCCAAGCGTCTCGATGGCGTTGATGCGCCGGGTGAGCACGCCTTCCTTCGACAGGCGGCGCGCACCGAGTGCCGGGAACACAGTCAGCACCACTGGGTATTCCTCGGGCAGCATGGCCATGGCCAGGGCGATGCCTGCAAGCACGGCTTGCAACCAGTCACCCTTCAGCAGTCCGTGCACGACCACGAGCGCCAGGCTGAGGGCCAACGCCAGCAAGGCCAGGTTGCGCACAAGCCGGGCCGTCTGCTTCTGCAGCGGCGAGCGCTCGGTCTCAACCCTGCCCAGCGCCGTGCCGATTCGACCGATCTCGCTGCGGACGCCGGTGGCCGTGACACGCGCCATCGCGTGCCCCTGCACGATCAGTGTGCCGGCATAGACCCTGGGCAGGTCATCGCCACCGGGCGCAACACGCACGGCGTCGGCCGGACCGGATGCGGCTGCCAGTTCGCTGGGCTGCGCCACCCGTTTGCCGACGGGAACGGCCTCGCCCGTAAGCAGTGATTCGTCGGCCCGAACGCCGTCGACCGATACCAGCAAGGCATCGGCCGGAACACGGTCGCCTTCGCTCAACTTCAGCAGGTCGCCGCGCACCACGTCGCGTCCGGCGATGCGCTGGGGCTTACCGTCGCGGATGACGAGCGCACGCGGGCTGGTGAGGTCGCGAAGTGCTTCGATGGCGCGCTCGGTCTTGCCCTCCTGGAACAGCGTGAGACCGAGGGTGATGACCACGAAGCCCAGGAGCGTCATCCCTTCCTGCAGGTCACCGAAGACCAGGTACAGGGTTCCCGCTGCCAGCAGCAGCAGGAACATCGGCTCGCGCACGGTCTCGGCGGCGATCGACAGCAGGGAGCGGCGTTGCCCGCCGGTCAGCGCGTTGGGTCCGTCCTCGAGCAGGCGTTGGGCAGCCTGGGCCGCGGACAGGGACGATTCAGAGTCGCCCGCAAGGGTTGCGACGCGCCCTTCGAGCGACACAGCGCCCCCGGCAGGCTGAGGTTGACTGTTATCCATGTTCCGGCCGGACGGCGGATTGCAGGAACAACGGGGCGATCGAAACCACCGAACGCAGCTTCGGACTGTTTGCTGTCACTGAACTCCGCGGCTGACCGACCTCAGCTTGGGCCGGGCGCCACTGGCCAAGGAAGCATCCTGATCCGACTCGACCCATCACAGCTCGGTTGACGGACATGCTCGGCGCAACGCGATCGGTTTGCGCTCTGGTTCCGGATGGCCAGAGCGATAGGCTGGAACTTCCAGGTCTTCCGGGACCGACGTCAACCCCCGGGGCTGTCGGTCATGATGTAGCCCATCAGGTCGCCGACGTTACGCTGCAGGTCGCGCACGATGTCCTTGACGACGTCCCCGATGGAGATCACGCCGACGACCTTGCCTTCGTTGAGCACCGGCAGATGGCGGAAACCCTTTGCTGCCATCAGGCTCATGCACGCTTCCAGCAGATCGTCCGGCTTGACGGTCATGGGGTTGCGCGTCATCACCTGACTGACCGCCGTTGTCTTTGCATCGAGCCCGGGCAGCAGCACCTTGATGGCGCAATCACCCTGGGTCACGATGCCGACCAGCACGTCGTCGTCGATGACGAGTACAGACCGAACACGATTGTCGCGCATCTGCAGCAACACCTTGAGGACCATGTCGCTGGAACGGACATGGATGAGGGCGCCGCTCTTTTGAGCCAGCGCGCTCTTGACAGTGCTAGTGCTCATCGAATCCTCTGCTGGGAAGGCCGGTTGGGAAGTCAAAAGTGTGCACTATTCTCGCCGGCTGGCGTCGGGAATTTCATCGATAATGGCGCCCGGCGGTCGCGCCTCGACGTGGCGATCGGAACTCCCAGCCTCCCCATGCCCGATACACTGCCTTTCGGCGAGGTGGCACCGCGGTTCAGGTTTGACGAGCCAGGGCCCGGTGATTTGCCTCGCGGGATGCCCGAAGGACATTGAATGACGACACCGACACCAGACACACCGCCGCAGGAGCCCGGCCATGGCAGTTCGGGGGCGCACGCGCCGCCGCTGTTGGCCGGGCTGGGGAAGCTGCTCCACCATACAGCCCCCCCCGAACAGGCCGGCAAGGCCCCCAAGACATCCGACGAGCTGGCCCTCGAGCGTACCCGGTTGTCAGCCGAGCGCACCCTGATGGCGGCCGACCGGTCGTTGATGGCCTGGTTACGTACGGCGCTGTCGATGATCAGCTTCGGCTTCACCATCTACAAGCTGTTGCAGGGCTTCGAGGAGGCGGGTACCCAGCTGCCTCACGCCAGCACCCCTCGTACCATGGGCATGTTCCTTACCGGCATGGGCACGGTGGCTATGGTGCTGGGTACCATCGAGTATTGGTACCGCCTGCAAGACCTGCGCAAGCAAAACAATTTCGCGATGTTGCGCCCTTCACTCGTCATGTCCCTGTTGATGTGTGCGGTCGGTCTGTTTCTGTTCATCGCCATCATTGCGAGGGCCCTGTGACCGCAGGTTGGCAAGCTTCTGAACTGGTGACGACCGGGCTGGCGGCGCTGGCGCTGGCTGGCGTCGTGCTTGCAGGGGGGCGCCTGCATCCGCTGAGCGCTGTCACCAGGGATCAGCGCAAGCGGGTGTCGTTCTGCGCCGGCATGGCGGCTGCTTATGTCTTCGTGCACGTCATGCCCGAGCTGCAAGGCGTGCGCCGGGTCTTTGTCGAGTCGGCATCGATTCAGACACGCTTCGAAGGCAAGGCGATCTACGCAGTCGCGCTGATCGGCTTCATGGCCTACTACGGGCTGGAGCACCTGCGCAAACAGGTCCTCGAGTCCGATGCAGAGCAGCGCGAGCATGCGGCGTTCAGGCTGCACGTGGGCGGCTTTGCGGCCTACGCCGCGCTGGTGGGCTACCTGCTGGCACGCGACCTCGAAGAAGGCCAGGTGTCGCTGCTGCTGTTCACCGCGGCGATGGCTGTCCACTTCCTGGCCGTAGACCACTCATTGAGCGAAGAGCATGCCGAAGCGTATGCCCGCAGTGGCCGCTACTGGCTGTCAGCCATGGTGCTGCTTGGCTGGGCTGTCGGGCAGTTGCTGGCCCTGCCACCGGCGGTGGTGGCACTGCTGGTCGCGTTCCTGTCGGGCGCGGTGATCGTCAACAGCAGCCTGATGGAGTTGCCCTCCGACAAAGATGGCCACTTCATGTCTTTCCTGGCCGGCGGCCTGCTGTACGCGCTGATCCTGCTGCCGCTGGGTTGAACGCATAAGAGGCAAGATCTGCGATGGACGACATCTGGATGCGCATCGTTGAACACATGTCGGACCGTGTCACCGGGCCGATGAAGTTCCGCATGATCCTGCAGCCTGTGATGGCCTCGATCTTCGCCATCATCGCCGGGCTGAACGATGCAAAGCTTGGAAACCCGCCCTACTTCTGGTCGCTGTTCACCAACACCGGGCACCGCGCCGAAATGCTCAGGGACGGCTGGAAGAGCGTAGGCAAGGTGTTCGTGCTGGCGATGGTGCTCGACATCGTCTTCCAGATCAGGGTGCTGAACACGGTGTATCCCGGTGAAGTGATCATCGTGGCCTTCCTGCTGGCCATCGTGCCCTATGTTCTGCTACGGGGTCTTGTCACGCGCCTGATGCGCTAGGGTAACGCCGACACTGGTGCCTCGATCGAGCAGAGCCTGCGGGCACGCGGCCCGCAGCGTTTTCTTCACAAGCTGTTAAACCCACTGGAAACCTGGCAGAACCGGGGGTACGGACCCGGAAGATCGTCGAAGGTCCGATAGTGATTTTCCGTTGCTCAGCCTATACTGCGCCGGAATTTGGGGTGGGAGCGACCGGCTTCAGCGAGAGTTCTAATCGTCAGACCCGCAGAACACAGCTCTGTTTTTTTGAGACCCGACAATGCCCCAGTCCGCTGAATCGCCCGCAGGACACAAGCCGTTTCCAGACCGGGGTCCGCCGGGATTCCATCTGCTGGCTAAGCCCAGCGGCTCGACTTGCAACATCGATTGCACCTACTGCTTCTTCCTGTCCAAGGAAGCGCTGTACCCGAACGACAAGAGCCGGATGTCGGCGTCCACGCTCGAGGCCTACATCCGCCAGTTGCTCGAATCGCACCGCGTGCCCGAGGTCACCGTAGCGTGGCAGGGTGGCGAGCCGACGCTGATGAAGCTGGAATTCTTTCAGCACGCGGTCGAGCTGGTCGAAAAGCACCGCCGGCCCGAGCAGAGGGTCAAACACACCTTCCAGACCAACGGCCTGCTGCTGGACGACGACTGGTGCCGCTTCTTCAAGCAGCACGACTTTCTGGTCGGCTTGAGTGTGGACGGCCCGCGCGAGCTGCACGACACCTACCGGCTGGACCGTCGCGGCAAGGGCACCTTCGACTTGGTGATGAAGGGCTGGCGGGCGCTGCGCAAGCACGAGGTCGATTTCAACATTCTGTGCACCGTCAATGCCGCCAACCAGCACCACGGGCGGGCGGTCTACCGCTTCTTCCGCGATGAGCTGGGTGCGTCGTGGATCCAGTTCATCCCCATCGTCGAGCGCGCCACCGAGCAGACCATCAATATCGCCAACAGGGGCTGGAGCGAAGTGCCTGGTGAGAAACGCCTGCTCTATACCCAGACCGGCAACCTGGTCACAGAACGCACGGTGGGCGCCGAGCAGTACGGCAGCTTCCTGATCGACGTGTTCGAGGAATGGGTGCGACGCGACGTGGGCCAGGTCTATGTGCAGCTGTTCGATGTCACGCTCGATGCCTTCTTCGGCCGCCACCTGCTGTGTATCCACGCGCCCACCTGCGGCTACGGCCCGGCACTGGAGCACAACGGCGACCTGTACTCGTGCGATCACTTCGTCGAACCGAAGCACCTGCTGGGCAACATCCACACGACACACATGCTCACCATGGTCGCCTCGCCCGAGCAGCGCAAGTTCGGCCAGGACAAGCGCGACACGCTGACCCGGCAATGCCAGGGTTGCAAGGTACGCAACTGGTGCAATGGCGGCTGCCCCAAAGACCGCTTCGTGCTCAGCAAGGACGGCGAGCCGGGCCAGAACTATCTCTGCGCCGGGCTCGAGAAGTTCTTCATGCACACCGGGCCGACCTTCAACGTGATGGCCCAGTTGTACAAGCAGGGCCACCCGCCCGCCGAGGTGATGACCAGCATCGCCGCGCTGGACGCCCGGCGCGACGCCTACCAGCCTTGCCCCTGCGGCAGCGGCAAGAAGTTCCGCTTCTGCCACGGCGACCCCAATCCGAAGACGTCGTTCAGCGGCGTCACGCCCGCAGCGCCGCAGGCGCTGGCCGGGCCAGTTCGGCCGCAGAAAAACGATCATTAGAGTTCGACAGTAAGGCCCAATCAGCGTGTTCCACGGGCGTGTGCGCGCCCTTTTCTAAAGAGAGGATGAATCAATGGCAACCAAGAAACCCAATTTCCTGATTCTCTGGGGCGACGATATCGGCTGGTTCAATATCAGCGCCTACAACCACGGGATGATGGGCTACAAGACCCCGAACATCGATCGCATCGCCAAGGAGGGCGCGATGTTCACCGACTGGTACGGCCAGCAGAGCTGCACCGCCGGTCGCGCCTGCTTCATCACCGGCCAGTCGGGCTTTCGCACCGGCATGCTGAAGGTCGGTCTGCCCGGCGCCAAGGAAGGCCTGCAGGCGCGCGATGTCACCATCGCGGAGCTGCTCAAGGATCAGGGGTACATGACCGCCCAGTTCGGCAAGAACCACCTCGGCGATGCCGACGAGACGCTGCCCACCGCCCACGGCTTCGACGAGTTCTTCGGCTCGCTGTATCACCTTAACGCCGAGCAAGAGCCGGAGAACCCCGACTACTTCAAAGATCCTGCGATGATCAAGAAGTATGCGACCCGTGGCGTCATCCATTGCTGGGCCAACCCGGACGGCACGCAGAAGATCAAGAGCACCGGCCCGCTCAATATCGAGCGCATGAAGACCATCGACGAGGAAGTCACCGCCCTCACGCTGAAATATCTTGAGAAGGCGAAGAAGGCCGACAAGCCCTTCTTCCTGTGGTGGAACTCCACCCGCATGCACATCTTCACGCACCTGAAGGATGAATCGAAGGGCAAGACCGGCCTGGGCATCTACCCCGACGGCATGGTCGAGCACGATGGGCACGTCGGGCAGATCCTCGACAAGCTCGATGAACTGGGCCTCGCTGACAACACCATCGTGATGTACTCGACCGACAACGGCGCCGAATGCTTCACCTGGCCCGATGGCGGCACGACGCCCTTCCGCGGCGAGAAGAACGAGAACTGGGAAGGCGGCTACCGCGTGCCCTGCGCGATCCGCTGGCCCGGCCACATCAAGCCCGGTACGGTCAACAACGACATCTTCTCCCACGAAGACATGCTGCCGACGATCATGACGATCGCCGGTGTGCCCGGTGTGAAGGAGAAGCTGCTCAAGGGCATGAAGGTCGGCAAGAAGACCTTCAAGGTCCACCTCGATGGCTACGACCTGACACCCGCCATCGGCGGCAAGGCGCCAAGCCCGCGCAAGGAGTTCTTCTACTGGAACGACGACGGCTCGCTGGTGGCACTGCGCTACGACCAGTGGAAGATCGTCTTCCAGGAGCAGCGCGAGCACGGCTTCGCGGTCTGGGCAGAGCCCTTCGTGCCGCTGCGCGTGCCAAAGCTGTTCAACCTGCGTACCGATCCGTTCGAGATCGCCGATCACGTCTCGATGGACTATGACCACTGGCGCCTGGATCGTGTGTTCATGTTCGTTCCGGCGCAGGAGTTCATTGGCAAGTACATCGCGACGTTCAAGGACTTCCCGCCCAGCCAGAAGGTCGGCACCTTCTCGCTGGATGCGGTGCTGGCGAGCCTGGCTGCGGGGCAGAAGGGCGGCTGATCCGTCTGTGCTGATTGCGCGGTCAGTCTGGCGCGCAATGGCAATGGTCCGATCCCCGGCAGACCATCGGTTTGCCGGGGATTTTCGTTCATGATGCCGATCCGATGAGCCCCCTCGCAGAACCCCCACTGTCTTCGTCCGGGACGATCGGCGACGTCCAGGCCTTCTACGAGCGCTACCCCTATCCCGGGCCGGTCGACAGCCTCGACCAGTACCGCCAGCTCTGGGCCGACCCGCAGCGGCGCCGCGCCGACCATCATCTGTTCCAGCCTGCCCTGCCCTACCGCGATGACCCTTCGATCCTGATCGCCGGCTGCGGCACCTCGCAAGCGGCCAAGCACGCCGTCCGCTGGCCCGCAGCGCGTGTGACAGGCATCGACTTCAGCGCCACCAGCGTGCGCTGCACCGAAGCACTCAAGCACAGGCACGGGCTCGACAACCTGAAGCTGCACCAGCTTCCCGTCGAACGCGCGATCGAGCTCGGCATGCAGTTCGACCAGATCGTCTGCACCGGCGTGCTGCACCACTTGGTCGACCCTGTCGCAGGTCTGCAAGCGCTGCGCAGCGTGCTCAAGCCCGACGGCGTGATGCACCTGATGGTGTATGCCCCCTACGGCCGCACCGGCATCTACCTGCTGCAGGACTTCTGCCGACGCATCGGGGTGCCGGCCACAGAAGCGGGCATCGCCGACCTGATGATCGCGTTGAAGTCATTGCCGCCCGGGCATCCGCTGGAGCACCTGCTGCGACAGGCACCCGACTTCAAGCATGCAGCAGCCGTGGCCGACGCGCTTCTCAACCCGCAGGACCGCGCCTACTCGGTACCACAGGTGTTCGAGTTCCTGGCCCGGGGTGGGCTGCGATTCGGCCGCTGGTTGAGTCAGGCGCCCTACAGCCCGCGCTGCGGCGTGATGGCCACGCTTCCCCAGGCTGGCCGCATCGCCCGGTTGGCGGCCCCGGACCAGTTTGCCGCGGTCGAACTGTTCCGCGGCACGATGGCGACCCACAGTCTGGTGGCCTGCCGCGACGACCATCCGCACGGTGCGCCACCGTCTGACCTGCCTGCGCATGCCGACAGCGCCTGGCGCGCCTGGGTGCCCATCCGCTTGCCGGACACGATCTGCGTGCAGGAACGCCTGCCGCCCGGCGCAGCCGCCGTGCTGATCAACCGTACCCACACCTATCGCGACCTGGTGATGCCGATCGATGCCACCGAGAAGCGCCTGTTCGATCGGGTGGACGGCATCCGAACACTCGGCGAGATTGCTGAGGGCGTGGCCCCCGGGATGGCACGTGACTTCTTCGAGCGGCTGGGTGTGTGGGATCAGGTGGTGTTCGACAAATCAAACCCAGGCCAAGGGCTTTGAGCGAGCCCGCATGAAGCGGACGTTCACACGGCATGAAGGCCGGCTTCACCGCAGGTACAGCGCCTCGAACCGCACGCGTACCGTGCCCTGGTCATCGCGCAGTTGCAGCGCATTGCCGACGATGCGGCGCGAGGTGGCGGCTCCGAGCGCGGCCAGCAGGCGCGCTTCCTGCGCCAGCAAGTCGCTGAGGCAGGCCTTTCGCGTTCCTGCCAGGCCAATGAAGCGAAATCCGTCGCTGCCCTGCTCGAAACCTCCGCTGAAGGCGTTGCAACCGCCGAAGCCGCGTACTCGGTTGCCTTCGTTGGACAGTTGTACGTGGGGTTCGCGCTGGCCTTCGACCAAGCGTACTGGCTGACCATCGATCTCGACCACGCGCCAGCGAGTGTTGAGCAAGGCCGCCGTGGCCGGCGCCTCGGCCGCGCAGGTCTCGCCCGGCCATAGCCGCTCGAAGGCCTCGACGCGCAGCATTTCGCGCGGGCGCAGGCCAGGCTCGGGTTCGCGCCACACGAAGCTGGCCGTCAAGACCGCAAGCACCAGGTGGCCGGGGTGGCGGCGTTGCGCGAGGTAGGCACGCTCCAGCGCCAGGTGCTCGCCTTCGATCAGCACCGGCCAGCGCTTGCCGGTCAGGCACTCGGTCAGGCTGGGTGCATCAGCCGTGCCCAGATACATGCCGCGCAGGCGCATCGGGCCACCCAGCCGGTCGATGTCGGCCTGGCGTGCCAGGTCGTGGTTCAGCGTGGATGCGATCGGCAGGCCGCGCGTGTCGAGCATGCGCAGCGCGCCGCCGGGCTGCGTGCTGAAGCGCAGGGGCGCATCGCGCCCGCCGCGCAACTCGAGCGTGGCGGAGTCGATGTTCCCCCAGCGCCCCAGGTCGCGCACCTCCTGCGTATTGCCAGCGCTCGCACCCAGGTAACGGGTGTGCATGCGGAAGGTCTGGTCGGCAAACAGTGTCAGCACGATCTGCTGGCCGGCGCAATCGGCGCAGGGCAGCGTGCCGGCATAGGTGACATCGTCCGGCGTGGCGCCCTGGGGGGGGGCCGATCCAGGCTGGGCCGTCGCAGGCGTTGTGGCCACCGCCGCAAGCAGCCATGCCAGCGCCAGCAGCAGCGCGCCGCGCAGCCAGGCCAAGTGTCCGGTGGAGTACAGCGACATCATCGGAGGCGGGCGCTTTGCGTCATTGCCGCGGGTTCACCCAAAGTACCCCACAGCCGGCCGGCGGCTCGATCGAGAGGTTCTTCAACTACGAATCAAGCGTCCACCAGCGTCTGCGATTACTTGCCCGGCTGCACTTTCTGCCAGCTCGAATCCGGATCGTAGGTCTTCATTGCGCGTACCAGGGCATGAGTGTTCGGGCCGAGGCTCTTCTGATGGACGATGCCGTCCTGATTGACGATGAACGTCATCACGCCAGTGTCGGCGAACTTGGCAGGCCAGGCCACGAGCGCATAGCCTTCGGTCATGCGGCCATTGCTGAGGTAGCTCTTGGCGCCACCCGGCGCGTTCGCTCCCTGCGCGGTCAGGATCTTGTACAGGTACCCGTGGTACGGCTGGCCGCGCTCCGCCCCGGCGAGTTCGGCGCCGATCGGGCTTTCCGGCTCACCGGGCAAGGATGCCCAATACAGGCCGTCGCGCTTGCCCGGCGTAGACAGGCCGCGCGCCGCGTACTGCGGCACGCCATCGCCCTTCCAGTCGTTCTGGCGGTATTCCTGCTGCGCGTCGCCGTACGCGAGCGCGACCTGGATTGCCGCAAGTTCGTTACGCCCGATACGGCGTACGCGCATTTCCTCCGCTGTGCTCTTGGTATCGAAACGCCACCCGGCCGCGGTCTTCACGATCGGGATCGGCATCGTCCAGCCGCTGCGTCCCACCCCGAAAAAGGCCTTGTCAGGACCTGCCGCCACGATCGAATGCCCGCGTGCCCATGCGGCAAGAAAGTCGGTGATGGCCTCGGGATCGTAGTAGCTCGCGGGAATGTACTTGCGGTAATCGGCTCCGATCACCACCTTGACGGCGTCGCCGTCATTGCCGGCAATGGCGTCGACCAGCGCCTGCGCGGCGGCCTCCGGCGTGGGGAAGGCCTTTTGCGCCAGCGCAGCCGGCGTCAGGGCCAGCGATGCCGCCAGCGCGACAATGCTCAGGATGGGTTTCATAGTCGTCATGCGCGTGAGATCCATCTCAACGTCCCCTTCCGGCACCGCCACCATGACCGCCGCCACCTGCCGGCATACGGGCGCCGCCGCCGCCACCTGCCGGCACGCGAGCACCGCCGCCGGTACGTTGCGCAGCGGCCTGACTCGCCCGGCCGCGATCGTACTGTGCGCCGGCCTGCGGGCTGCCCGCGCCTCGTAACGCGTTGTCGCGGCTGGCCGTTTGCGCACGCTGGCGCGCCGCGTCACGGTCTGCGTCTTGCGCTCTGTTCTGCATGGCACTACGGTCGACGTTTTGGGCCCTATCCTGCATGGCACTGCGGTCCATGTTCTTTGCCCGATCCTGCATGGCGCTGCGGTCGACGTTCTGCGCCCGGTCCTGCAAGGCACTGCGGTCGACGTTCTGCGCCCTACCCTGCGAGGCACTGCGGTCGACGTTCGGCGCCCGACCCTGCAAGGCACTGCGGTCGACGTTCTGCGCTCGTTCGCGCGCCGACCCGCTGCCCGTGTTCACGCCGCGGGCCTGCATCGCCTGGTTGGCGCGTTCGCGGTTCGCGTCGCGATTCGCGTCCCTGCCACGATATTGCTCGCGGTTGCCTGCATCGCGCCTGTCTTCAAGCTTCTTGCGGGTCGCGTCGCCGCCGCGGTAGGGCGTGTTGCCACGCCGATCCGGATTGTGGTTCCAGTTCGCTGTGCGGTTGTTGACGTTCAGCTGGCGGTTGACGTTGATGTTGTTGAAGTTGTTGACGTTGATGTTGACGCTGTTGCTGCCCCAGCCTCCGCCCCAGCGCACGCCGCCCCACAGAGCGTTGGTGATGCCGATGCCCACACCGAAGGCGATGCCGGTGACGATCGTCCGCGACCACCAGTATCCAGGCGGCGGCGGGTAGAAGACGGGCGGGAAGGCAGGTGACGGCCACGGTCCGTACACGATGGTCGGATTGAACGACGGCACGAACACGACCGAGGGTTGCGCGGGCTCGATGACGATTACCTGCGGTGGTGGCGCGGATTGCTGGATGACCACGGTCTGCGGCGCCGGCTGCGGGGCCTGCATCGACACTTTCATCTGCTCGTTGGACTTGAGGTTGCCGGCGGCCTGCGCCTTCCGGCGGAGCCGCTGCACTGAGTCCATCACGTCGTCGGGCTGCGTCAGGAACGCGTCGCCGATGTCGCGCACCCATTCGGGGCTTTGATTGAGCGTGATCAGCACTTCTGGGAAGGCGACCAGTGACGCCACCGACGGCTCCCATGCCTCCTTTTCGACCATCCTCACCGCCTCGTCGCCTTTGGCATCGGGATGCGCCTTAGACCACGCAGCCGCGGCCGCGAAGTCCTCTGGATAGGTGGTGGCCATCAGCAATTGGCCCAGCAGCGAATCGGGATACAGCGCCACCTGCGCCGTCAATCGATCGATCTGCTCGTTGCTGAAGGGCTTGGCCTCCTGGGCGTGTGCGGGCCACGCGAACAGGCCAAGCATGACCCACAGCGCCCCTATCGACTTGGACATAGCCGCACTCCACTTCATCTCGTCATCTCCGCGCCACTCAATGAACCTTCGAGTTCCCAAGCCCGTTGCCGTGCGCCATCTTCGACGCCGCGCTTCCCCGCCCCAAACGACGCAATGCAGGGCATGACTGCTTGCCTTCGCACAATGCCTTCTTGGCCTTCGAAATCTGCTCGGTGCATTGCATCGGGCTGAGCGACGGCAGGTTGGCCTGCATCAGGTGCTTGCCCTTACCTGTGCCAGGTATCGGTATCGCCAGCAATCGAACGGTAGATGCCCGCACCGAGCAGGCCACCCACGATCGGCGCGACCCAGAAGAACCACAGTTGCTCCAGCGCCAGGCCACCCGCAAACACCGCGACGCCGGTGCTGCGTGCCGGGTTGACGGAGGTGTTCGTCACCGGGATGCTGATGAGGTGAATCAGCGTCAGGGCCAGTCCGATGGCGATGGGTGCGAAGCCCTTGGGCGCACGTTCGTCTGTCGCGCCCAGGATCACGACGAGGAACATGGCCGTCATCACCACTTCGCACACCAGTGCCGCGACGAACGAGTAGCCGCCGGGGGAGTGCGCGCCAAAGCCGTTCGATGCAAAGCCGTTTGCCGTTGAGAAGCCGGCCTTGCCACTGGCGATGAGATAGAGGACGCCTGCCGCCAGGACGGCGCCGATGACTTGCGAGACGATATAGGGCAGTACTTGCGAGGCAGGGAAACGCCCGCCGGCCCACAGCCCGACCGAGACGGCAGGGTTCAGGTGGCAGCCGCTGATGTGGCCGATGGCGAAGGCCATGGTCAGCACGGTCAGACCGAAAGCCAGCGAGACACCCACGAAGCCGATGCCCAGCTCGGGGAAGGCTGCGGCCAACACTGCACTGCCGCAACCGCCCAGGACGAGCCAGAAGGTACCGACGATTTCAGCTGCGTACTTGTTCATACATGTCTCCTTGAATTGAGTTGCCCGATGGCGGAAGTGGGAGCCGCGTCAGGCGCTGGTCCGGTGGGGTGTCAGCGGCGGCTTAACATTTTGTGTAGGTTCGGATGCCGCGCGCCTCCGGGAGGCCGGCACTTGGGGACGCGGTGATCGCCGGATCGTACGGAATGTCCTTGCCGAGCGGCGAATCGAGGGGCGCCCACATGAACTCGCAGAACGAACGTTCGACGACTGGGTCGCTACAAAACACCCTGAGAAGATCATTCATTTTAGCGTACACCGGGTAGTCGATGCCAGCCTCGGGCAGGCTCCACCACTTCAGCGGCTCGCAGACGAACGCCGATCCCATCCAGTTCATGTCCATGTCAATGCGTGGCGCTGTGATGTACCACGACAGACCTGCGCACGTGTAGGGGTTGGCACGATTGTTTGCCAATGCGATACCGAGCCCTTCCTGCGTGAACCCATGAGGCACGGGGCAGCGAAAGCCGCGCTTGACCACACGGGCTCGGCCGTCGATGGAGTACGGGGTCTGGTTTGCGCTCGATGTCGGTCATCGAGAACAGCGACACCCATATCGGACGCCCGAGCTTGGCGTCCCAGCCGTAGGTGGCCAAGCAGAAGAAGACCGAATAGGGCTTGCTGCGGTTGGTGCCACTACCGTGTTGGTCACCCTGCGCATGGGCGCCGAGCATACCTGCACAGCCTGGAACCCGTGGCGCAGGCGGCCACCGCCAGCGGCTTGCGCTTTCCGTTCAACACCCAGGCCGCGTTGGCAGTGTGGCGGGCGCTGTACTTCAGACCCAAAGAGCCCGAGACACCGAGCGTGCCGGGCCAATCCGCCGAGTGGCAGCGCGGCGCCTACCTGGTGCGTGGGCTGGGCCACTGCGCCGCCTGCCATGCACCGCGCAACGCGCTGGGCGCCACGCAGCAAGCCGACCGACTGGCCGGTGGCGCGATGCCGCTGCAGCCCTGGTTCGCGCCCGACCTGGCACCGCGGCCCGACGTGCCTCGGGCCTGGCAAGAGCAGGACCTGGTGGACCTGCTGCGCTCCGGTATGTCCTCCCATGCCACGGCCAGCGGGCCCATGGCCGAGGTAGTGGTCAGCAGCACCCAGCACTGGACCGATCAGGACTTGCGCGCGGCGGCGGTCTACTTGACCAGTCTGCCAGCCCGGCGGCCAACGGCCCCTCAACCCAGGCCGGTCGATACGGCCAACGCCGCACAGCATCAGCGAGGCCGAGCCCTGTACACCAACCAGTGTGCGCAATGCCATGGCGCGCAGGGCGAAGGGGCGCCACGCATCTATCCGCCCCTGGCGGGCAACCCGAGCGTGACTTTGGCGGATGCAGGCAATGCGATGCAAGTGATTCGCCATGGTGGCTTCGCACCGGCCACGCGGACCCATCCCAGGCCCTTCGGCATGCCACCGACCGGGCTAAACCACCAGGAACTGGCCGATGTGACGACCTACATCCGCCAATCCTGGGGCAACCGGGCGGGTGCCGTCACCGTGCTGGAGGCCATGCGCGCACCGTAATGCAGGCCGCATAGGCTGAGGTCATCCGCCAAGGTTGAGCGGCAGGAAAGTTACCCCTCGCGAAAGGCTCTTGCTGGCCGGGTCTTGCGGCCACCGCGCTCGTACGCGCGACCGCTGTCCAACGGCCAGTTGCCTCATCCCCTGCCCTTCCATTCCCTTGCTTCGCACTCGAGACTTGCCGTCAACCTATTGCCGGCTGTTCCAGTCGTAGGTGCTCTCGGCGTTGACCGAGTACGTCCATGCCGTGGGCGTGTACGCAAGATCCCGCCGAGCCTAGGGTCACTTCGGCAGCGAGTTCTTGAAGACCTTGCCATCCTTCATGATGATCAGGAAGTTCGTCGCCGGGTCCGCGACGAGCTTGATGTTCTCTATCGGATTGCCATCCACGAGAAGCAGGTCTGCAAGCGCGCCCTCCTCGACCACGCCGAGCTTGCCGGGGTACGGATTGCGCTCGCCGGACAGTGCCAGCAACTGCGCACCGAGCCCCGTCCCCATGGCGAGCGCTTCCGCAGGGCTGTACCAGCGAGTCGTCTTGACAAGCAGCGCCCCCTGCTCCTTGGCTTGCTTCGCGGAAAACAGGATGTCCGTGCCGAACGCGACCTTGATCCGGTACTTCTTCGCGAGCGTGAAGGCCCTGTCCAGGCCTGCCAGAATCATCTGCGCCTTTGCGCGCTCCACCGAGCCGGGCGGAAAGACGTCGCCGATGTCGTCGGGAAACGCCTGCGTACTCAGCCAGACACCGCGGTCTGCGATCAGCTTTGCCGTCGCGTCGTCCATCAGGTGAGCGTGCTCGATGACCTTGACGCCCGCCGCGATCGAGCGTTGGATCGACACGGGCGTGTACGCGTGCACCGCCACGTAGGTGCCCCAGTTCTCCGCCGCTTCGACGGCCGCGCGCAGCTCGGCCTCGGTGAAGGTGGACGCGTCCAATGGACTGTGCGGCGAGGACACTCCGCCGCCTGCCGTCAGCTTGATCTGGGATGCACCCTGCAGGAACTGTTCTCGTACGCGCACACGCACTTCGTCCGGACTGTCTGCGATCATCGCGCCGCCGATCTGCTCCAAGCGGGACTTCGCCGCACCGAGCACACGCGGCAACTCCGACGGCTGCCGGAAGTCGCCGTGACCACTGGTGACGGAGATGGCCGCGCCCGACGGATAGATGCGCGGGCCGACGACGGTGCCGTCGTCGATGGCCCGCTTCAACCCGAACGCTGGCCCGCCCATGTCGCGGACGGTCGTGAACCCGCGCATCAGCGTGGCCGTGGCCTCGGCGCCCGCGAGCAGGTTCAAGTAACCGACGTCCCCCGTGAGCAGCTCAGCGGGCGTGGGCCGGACCATCATCACATGCCAATGGTTGTCGATCAGCCCGGGCATCAGCGTGCGCCCGCCACCGTCTATCACGACGGCGTCCGCGGGCCGGTCGCTCACGATCGGCGTCGACGAGATGCGCTCGATCTTGTTCCCGCGCACGAGGACGTGCGACGGTCCGGAGAGCGGCCGACCGGTACCGTCGAAGATGCGAACGTTCTGGAAGAGGGTCGAACCCGCCGGCTGCGTCTGCGCAGACAGCGGGGCGGCGACTCCGAACAACACCGCAGCGGTGATTGACAGAACGGGCGCGATTCGCATCTTCTTAACTCCGGAGCGGGGGGCGATGATGAGGGAGCAGTGACGCGATCTTGTCACGCCTGCGTCACGTCAGGCAGAAGTACGGCTGCAAGATGCGCTGGAAAAGCAAGAGCTTACAGGCACCTCTGCGCATCGCGAACTCACCGCAAACGGCCTTGCCCTGCGGAGGGTATTCGAAGCGGGGCAATGACGCCAGCTTGTAGCCGAGTTTGCGCCCGTCCACCACGTTAGAGCACAGTTGACCATCCGCAGGCTCAACGGGCGCCTCCGGTTCAGCACTTTTGAGATGCGGCCGCTCTGCTCGATGGGCGGCGGCGCAGCCACGCGGACAGCAGCCCCGCCGCCGCGCCCACCGGCCCCTTGACCGCGAAGGTCAGCAGCGCGAACACCGTGCCCAGCCACACCAGGTAGGCCGCACCGACGACCTTCAGCGCGACGAACGCCCACTCGGATGCGGTGAGCACCGCGCCGAGCCCGTGCGTCGCGAGCACGTAGACCCGCTGGCCGACCGACTCGAGGCCGCCGCCGGACAGCAGCACCGGCATCTCGAAGGTCGCGAGCGCCTGCGGCACGCAGCGCCGGTTCACCCACGCGCGGTTCGCCTCGGCGATGTTGAAGACCTCCGCGGGAATGGGCGCCATCATGCCGGTGTGATCGGTCTGCGCCGAGCCGCGAAAGCCCCCGATGAACACCTGTGCGACCTCGGGCGGCATCGCCACGTCGAGGAGCTGGATCAGCGACTGGCCGTGCTCGGGCAGGAACGCGTCGAGGTAGACCAGTGCCTTGACGCGACCCGGCAGCCGGTCGGCCACCGCGGTGATCACCATGCCGCCGTACGAGTGGCCGCAGAGGATCACGTCGTGCAGCTCCCCGGCCTCGATCGCGCCGACGACGTCGCGCACGTGGGTCTAGAGCGTGATCGCCTCGTTCGCCTGGTGGGCACGCTCGCCGACGCCGGTGTGCGTCGGGGTGATCACGGTGTGGCCTTGAGCGCGCAGCATCCGCGCGGTGTCGCGACAGCACAAGCCGCCGTGCTAGGCGCCGTGGACCCGAACGAAGCTCGCCATGTCGTCTCCTCCTCGCGGGATCGGTTCCCGTCGGTTGCGGGCCGGGGCGGCCGCGCTGCGCGAAGTCCGATCCTGCGGCCCGGCTGGCCGCCGGTCAACGTCTGGCAGCGCCGGTCAGCGCCGGATACTGCGGACGCGACGCGCAGGCAGCGAGGTGCCCGATGCACCGGTGCCCGAGGCCGCATCGAGCAGCGCGCCGAGCTCGGCGGCGACCTCGCGCATCGGCTCGATCGAGCGTTGTGCGCGGCACAGGCCCACCGCGCCTTCCAGTGCCGCGATCGACAGCCGTGCGAGCGGCGCAGCGCGCGCCGGCGCGATGCCACCGTCGCGATAGACCGCGGCGAGCGCCTCGACCCAGCCGCCGAAGGCCTCGGCACAGGCCTCGCGGGTGAGCGGCGTGTCGGGGCCGAGCGCAAGCGCCGCGCCCGCCACCGGGCAGCCCTCGTCGAAGCCGGAGCGCTGCAGCCAGCCCGACAGCTGCGATGCGATCGCGCCGAGCGCCTCGTGCGGCGTGCGGCCCGCGGCGCGGGGCGCGCCGCCGCCATGTGTGCCGCCGCCCAGTGCCCGCAGCACGCCCGAGCCGACCAGCCGCACCGCGGCCGCGCCGATCGCGTCCTTGCCCTGCGGATAGTGGTGATAGACCGAGCCGCGCGGCGCGCCGCTCTCGGCCACCACCTCGTTGAGTCCGGCGCCGTGGTAGCCGCGCCGGCGCAGCAGCGTCGCCATCGCGGCGGCGATCGCGCGGGCCGGGCTGTCGGGATGCTCGGGGTCGATGCGGGGACGGGCCATGGCCGGGATCGTAACGCGTGGGCCCCGGGTATTGACGCGCCCCCGGGATCGGTTGTTATTATACCGCCCGGTCTATAAACAAAACGTCTCCCGGTGAGCCACCACCTTCCCGCTCCAGAACCGATCGGGCGCGACGTTCCCGCGGCCGACGGCCATCCGATCGCCGCCCGCTTCAGGGTGCCCGCGCACGCGCCGCGTGCTGCCGTCCTCGTGGTTCCCGCGATGGGCGTGCCGCAGTCCTACTACGAGGACTTCGCACGATGGCTGGTCGGGCAGGGCTTCGCGGTCGCGACCTTCGACTACCGCGGCATGGGCGACTCGCGCCGCGGCGGACTGCGCGGGTTCCGCACCGACATCCTCGACTGGGCGAGGCTCGACTGCGCAGCGATGGTGGATGCGGCGGCGGCGCTCGCGCCCGGCCGGCCGCTGCACTGGATCGGCCACAGCCTCGGCGGCCAGATCCTGCCCTTCGTGCCGAACCGCGATCGCATCGAGCGCATCGTCACGGTGGCAGCCGGCAGCGGCTACTGGCGCGACAACGTGCCGGCGCTGCGCCGCAAGGTGTGGCTGCTGTGGTGGGTGGCGGCGCCGCTCCTCACGCCGGTGTTCGGCTACTTCCCGGGCCGCCGCCTCGGCATGGTCGGCGACCTGCCGGAGGGCGTGATCCGGCAGTGGCGGCGCTGGTGCCTGTCGCCGGACTATGTCGCGGGTGCCGAGGGCGCCGCCGCGCGAGAGCGGTTCGACGCGGTGCGCACGCCGATCGTCTCGCTGTCCTTCACCGACGACGAGATGATGTCGGCGCGCAGCATCGCTTCGCTGCACGCGCTGTACACGAACGCGCCGATGCGACTCGACCGGATCGCGCCGCGCGAGGTCGGCCTGCGCCGCATCGGTCACTTCGGCTTCTTCCGCGCGGCGCATGCACAGCCGCTGTGGGCGGCGCGGCTGCTGCCCGCGCTCGACTGGGGATAGGAAAGTCAAACGCCCTCACCCTGGCCCGGCGCAAGCGGCGGGTCGGATCCAAGGCGGCTGAACGGCGCGAAGCTGACCCGCTTCTCGCACCGGGCCGTGTCTGCGATCGGGCTGCAGGCGTTCACGGCGTGCGATTCGGGCCTCGCTCTGGGGCTCGGCGGCGCGCTCGGGCACGTTGCGCGCACATCGCGCGCAGCATCACCCAGGCTGCACGCCAGCCGCTG
>CAYNRU010000026.1:0-57862 GCA_964399635.1 uncultured Bordetella sp. | reverse complement strand
ACACCACCGACACCACCGACACCACCGACACCACCGACACCACCGACACCACCGACACCACCGACACCACCGACACCACCGACACGCGCCCGGCGGGCGCCTCGAGCGCGACCGCCGCGATTCCCGACGGCATCGCGATGGCCGCGCAGGACGCGCCGCGGCTGCGGCTGCCCTGGGCCGGCACCTTCCATGCGGTCGGCGCGCGGCTGCTGCGCGCGCACGCCGATCAGGTCGGCCTCGATCCGGCCTTCGGCATCCTCGACCGCGCCGACGCCGCCGACCTGCTCGACGTGGTGCGCCATGAGCAGGGCCTGTCGGCGAAGGCGCGCCGCTTCCCGCGCAAGGACACCTGCCTGGCGATCTACTCGCACCGCGTCAACACCGGCTGGCCACTGGAGCGTGTGCTGCGCGAGACCTTCCCGTGGTGCGCCGAGTGGCCCGACGAGCTCGGCGCGCTGCTGCGCGGCTACGTGGCGCGCAAGCAGTCCAACGGCGTGCTCGACTACGACGACCTGCTGCTGTGGTGGGACGCGGCGATGTCGGACCCGGCGCTCGCCGCCGAGATCGGCGAGCGCTTCGACCAGGTGCTGGTCGACGAGTACCAGGACACCAACGCGTTGCAGGCTCGCATCCTGCGGGCGCTGCGTCCCGACGGCCACGGCCTGACGGTGGTGGGCGACGACGCACAGTCGATCTACGCGTTCCGCGCCGCGGACGTCGGCAACATCCTGGACTTCCCGTCGCAGTTCGAGCCGCCCGCGCAGCGCATCGCGCTCGAGGTCAACTACCGCTCGGTGCAGCCGGTGCTCGACGCCGCCAACGCGCTGATCGCCGAGGGCCGCCGACAGTACCCCAAGACGCTGCGCGCGGCCCGCGCGGGTGGCGACCTGCCCGCGCTGGTGACCGTCGCCGACGAGCGCGAGCAGGCCGACTGGATCGTCGGACAGGTACTCGCGCAGCGCGAGGCGGGCGTGCCGATGAAGCGCCAGGCAGTGCTGTTTCGCTCCTCGCACCATAGCGACCTGCTCGAGGTCGAGCTCACGCGCCGCAACATTCCCTTCGTCAAGCACGGCGGGCTGAAGTTCCTGGAGGCGGCGCACGTGAAGGACCTGCTCGGCGTGCTGCGCTGGGCCGACAACCCGCGGCACGGCATCGCGGCCTTCCGCAGCCTGCAGCTGATGCCGGGGATGGGGCCGGCCAACGCCCAGCGCTGCATCGCACACGTCGCCGGGCTGACGGGCGAGGGCGGTGCGCACCGCGCGGCGCTCGCCGCCTTCGTGCCGCCGGCGCCGGCCCGCGAGGGCTGGCCCGCGTTCGCCGACCTGATGGGCGGGCTGATGGATCCGGCCACGCAGTGGGCGGGGCAGGTCGACGCGGTGCGGCGCTGGTACCAGCCGCTGCTCGAGCAGCGCTTCGACGATGCCGGCGTGCGCGCTGCCGACCTCGACATGCTGGCCGCGGTGGCCGACCGCTACGCGAGCCGCGAGCGCTTCCTGACCGAGCTCACGCTCGACCCGCCCTCGGCCACCGGCGACCTCGCCGGAACGCCGCTGCTCGACGACGACTTCCTGATCCTCTCGACGGTCCATTCCGCCAAGGGCCAGGAGTGGGACGCGGTCTATGTGATCAACGTCGCCGACGGCAACTTCCCCAACGAGTACCAGACCGGCAGCGACGCCGGCATCGACGAGGAGCGCCGCCTGCTCTACGTCGCGATGACCCGGGCCCGCGATACGCTGCAGCTGATCGAGCCGCTGCGCCATCCGGTCACCCAGCAGGCGCGGCGCGGCGACACCCATGTGTATGCGGCGCGCAGCCGATTCCTGACGGGCGCGGTGCTGCGCGGCATGCGCCGGCTGGGGCCCGCGCCGGAGGCTGCAGGGGCCGCGGCGGCGGGGCGCGCGCCCGCGGTCGACGTCGCATCCCGCATCCGGTCGATGTTCTAGGGGCGCCGCCGCGATGAGACAGACCGAACGCTACTACCGCATCGACCAGCTGATCCGAAGCCGCGCCCCGATCACCTTCAAGGCGCTGCAGGCCGAGCTCGAGGTGTCGCGCGCCACGCTCACCCGTGACCTCGCCGCGCTGCGCGACCGCTTCAACGCCCCGATCGTCTTCGATCGCGACCGCGGCGGCTACGTGCTCGGGGCGGGTGCCGTGGGGCCGCAGTACGAGCTGCCCGGCCTGTGGTTCAGCGACCGCGAGATGCTCGCGCTGCTCACCATGCACCGGATGCTCGAGGACCTCGGCACTGGCGGGCTGCTCGGGGCGCAGGTCGGCCCGCTGGTGCAGCGGCTCGAGGCGCTGCTCGCCCAGGGCGGCGCGCAGGGTGCCGCCGACGGCGCGCAGTCCATCCGCGAGCGCGTGCGCATCATCCCCGCGCAGAACCGGCCGGTCGCGCCGCGCTTCTTCGAGCTGATCGGCAGCGCGCTGGTGGGCCGGCAGCGGCTCGACCTGACCTATCACTCGCGCGGCCGCGACGAGCACGGGCGGCGCGAGGTGTCGCCGCAGCGGCTGGTGCACTGGCGCAACGCCTGGTACCTGGACGCCTTCTGCCATCGTGCCGAGGCGCTGCGGGTGTTCGCGCTCGACGCTGTCGACGAGGCGCGGCTGCTGGACCGGCGCGCGCTCGACGTGTCGCTCGCCGAGGTCGACCGCCGGCTCGGCTCCGGCTACGGCATCTTCCGCGGCAAGCCCGACCGCTGGGCGGTGCTGCGCTTTGCGCCGGACGCCGCGCGCTGGGTGCGCGCCGAGGTCTGGCACCCCCGGCAGCAGTCGGCCGACCTGGCCGATGGGCGCTATGAGCTCAGGCTGCCCTATGCGGAGAGCCTGGAGCTGGAGATGGACATCCTGCGCCACGGCGAGCAGGTGGAGGTGGTCGGGCCGCCGGAGCTGCGCGCGCGCATCGCGCAGCGGCTGCAGGCGGCCGCGCGGGCCTATGCCGCCGTGCCGACCGCAGCGCTCGGGCCGGCGGGGGACCCCGCGGCTGCCGGGGGGCCGACCCCGGGCTGAGGCGCGGCACCGGGCGTACCGACCCCGGGTCGGGGCCTCGCGCCGGGGGCGCCGGCCGCCCCGGGTCCGCCCGTCACTCGATCGCCACCAGCACCTTGCCGACCTGCTTCATCGACTCGGTCGCCTCGTGGGCCGCCGCGATCTCGTCGAGCGCGTAGGTGCGGTGGATCTGGTGCTTCAGCCGTCCGCCGGCGAGCGCTGCGCCGATCCATGCCGCGGCTGCGTCGTGGGCCTCGCGCGACATCGCGTAGACCAGCACGAAGCGCACGGTCAGGTCCTTCGAGAGCATCGGCCAGAACGGGATCGCGGGCTCGGGCACCGCGTCGGACGCGTAGGTCGCGATCACGCCGCCGGGCTTCATCACCGCCAGGTCGGTCGCGAGGTTGGCCCCGAAGGCGACCTCGATCACGCGGTCGATGCCCGCGTCCGCGCCGGTGATCGCGCGCAGCCGCGCGGCCACGTCCTCGGTCCGGTAGTTGACGACCTCGTGCGCGCCCGCCTCGCGTGCCCGCTCGGCCTGCGCGTCGCGGCTGACCGTGGCGATCACGCGGGCGCCCTCCTGGCGCGCGATCTGCACCGCGTACCAGCCGACCGCCCCGGCGCCGCCCTGCACCAGCACCGTCCTGCCCGCCACCGGGCCGTCGGCCATCACGCAGCGGTGCGCGGTCATCGCGGGGATGCCCATGCAGGCGCCCGCCTCGAAGCCGGCGCCCTCGGGCAGGCGCACCGCCTTGTGCGCGGGCACGACGGTGAACTGCGCAGCGGTCCCCCACTGGCGCCCGAGCGTGGCCTCGTAGACCCACACCCGCTCGCCGATCCGTGCCGCGTCCACGCCTGCGCCCACCGCATCGATGACGCCCGAGCCGTCCTGGTGCGGGATCGTGAACGGGAAGGGCATCGCGACGTTGCCGCGCGCGCCGCCGCGGTTCTTGGTGTCCGAGGGGTTGACCGCCGAGCGGTGCACCCGCACCCGGACCTCGCCCGGGCCGGGCTCGGGCGTGGGCCGCTCGCCCACCTGCAGCACTTCGCGGGCGGGTCCCTTGCGTTCGTACCAGGCTGCCTTCATCGCATCGTCTCCTCGGGTCCAGCGGGGCCGGCGGCGCGATGCCTGCCGGCGAGGGCTGCATCGTACCCGGCCGGCCGGGGGCCGCGCGTGGGCGCCTACAATCGCGTCCCATGGCCCAGCGTTCCACCATCCACAAGGTCGACCTGTCGATCGCCGACATCGACCGCGGCCGATATGCCGACCACGCGCTGACCGTCGCGCGCCATCCGTCCGAGACCGACGAGCGGATGATGCTCAGGGTGCTCGCCTTCGTGCTGTTCGCCGACGACGCGCTGCAGTTCGGCCGCGGCCTGTCGGCCGAGGGCGAGGCCGACCTCGCCCGCGTCGACCTCACCGGCGTGATCGAGCTGTGGATCGAGGTGGGGCTGCCCGACGAGAAGTGGGTCCGCAAGGCCTGCGGCCGCGCCGCCCAGGTGGTGGTGCTCGCCTACGGCGGACACAAGGCCGAGCTGTGGTGGCGCCAGCAGGAGGCCGCGCTCGAGCGCTGCAGCAACCTGTCGGTGCTGTCGGTCGATCCGCAGGCGAGCGCCGCGCTCGCGCGCCTCGTGGCGCGCTCGATGCATCTCGACTGCACGGTGCAGGACGGCCAGGTCTGGATCGGCGCGGGCGGCGAGGGCGTGTCGGTCGAGCCGACCTGGCTGCGCCGGGCGCCCGGGCTGGGCTGACGGGTCTCGTCTGCCGGAGCCGCGCGCGCTCAGGACGCGTCGAGCGCGTCGAGCGTGTCGAGCGCGTAGCGCTCGCGCAGCCCTGCCAGCACGGGGCGCAGCATCGCGCCGCCGCCCTCGGCCGGCGCCGTGAGCTGCAGCAGGTGGTACCGGGCCTCGATGCTGACCAGCGTGGCGCGCAGCGGCAGCCCCGCGCCCGCATCGCAGCGGGTGGCGGCCTCGAGGCCCAGCAGGCGCATCGCGTCGCGCTCGCGCTCGCCGGTGCTGCGCCCGCAGGTCTCGACCACCGACATCGCCACCGCCGACCTGGCGCGGCACCGGCCGCCGTGCTCGCGCCACAGCCGGGCGAGCTGCTCGCGCAGCGCGTCGGTGTCGACGTCGGCGCGCAACCGGACCGTGCAGCGCGAGGGCCCGGGCGTCTCGACCGACGGCCAGTCCGGCGCCCCGTCGGTCTGACGGAAGGCGGGGCTGGGCAGACCGTCGGCGACTTCGTGTCTCATGGGACACAGGTTGGCACGCTGCGGCCGAAGAAACCGTGATCTATGTCGCCCGGGTCGAATGCGCCCGCGCGATGGCACGTTGGCTGACATTTGCACGGCGGCTCCGCGAACCTGCCGATCGGCCGTCGGTTCCGGCACGCCCGCCCCCGATCCGGCCCGACCCCTTGCGCGCTGCGGGCGGGTCAGCGCACCCGTCGCTTGAACGGCAGCGTGCTGGTCAGGCCGCCGTCTACCGGGAAGGCCTGCCCGTTGACGTAGGACGACTCGTCGCTCGCCAGGAAGAGGGCCATCGCCGCGATCTCCTGCGGCAGCCCGTAGCGCTGCAGCGGATTGATCTGGCCGAGCTTGTCCTCGTGGCCGGCCGAGCGGGCGTGGTCGAAGATCGGCCGCGTCATGCCGGTCTCGATCAGGCCCGGGCAGACCGCGTTGATCCGCACGCCCGTGCCCCAGAACGAGTTGGCGGCGCTCTGCACCAGGCTCACCACGCCGGCCTTGCTCGCGCTGTACGGGTTGCCGCCCGCGTTGGCCCGCAGCCCGGCGACCGACGCCGTGCAGACGATCGCGCCGCGCCCCTGCGCCACCATGTGGGCGCCCGCGTGCTTGACCGCGAGGAAGGGGCCGATCAGGTTGACGCGCAGCACCTCCTGCCACAGCTCGACCGTCTGCTCGGCCAGCGGCACGTCGCCGCCGCTGATGCCGGCATTGGCGTACATCGCGTCCAGCCCGCCGAACTCGGCGATCGCGCGCGCCACGAACGCCTGGACGTCCGCTTCGCTGCCGGCGTCGGCCGCCATCGCGACGGCCCGGCCGCCGGCCGCGCGGATCGCCGCCGCCGTCTCCTCGACCGCGTCGCGGCTGCGGTCGACCGCCAGCACGGCCGCGCCCTCGGCCGCGAACAGCCGCGCCGACGCGCGTCCGATGCCGCTGCCCGCTCCGGTCACGATCGCCCGCCTGCCGGTCATCCTGCCGGCCGCTCGGGCCGGGTCGCCGCCGATCACGGCCGGCATCCTGGACTTGTCCATCGGGTCTTCCTCCTCGCAGGGGCTGTACGATACCGGGGATGAACGCGCCCAACCAGAACCGCCCCCTGAGCGACATCGAGATCGTCAAGCTCGAGGATAGCCTCGCCGAGATCGATCCCGACGACTCCATGGCCGTCGAGGAGTTCGACGGCTTCTGCGCCGCGCTCGCCTGCTGCCCCGAGCCGATCTTGCGGGACGAGTGGCTGCCGATGGTGCTCGGCGACTCGGACCGCGCGCGCGAGGCGCTGCGCGGCGAGGCCGACGACGCGACGCTGCTCGCCCTGGTCGACCGGCACCGCGGGTCGGTCGCCGCGATGCTCCACGAGGGCGAGGGCTTCGCGCCCGTGCTGTCCTACGACGAAGGCGGCCGCGCATGGGGCAACGCGTGGGCGATCGGGTTCGCGCGCGGCATGTCCCTGCGCCCCGACGCATGGGCGCCGCTCGAGGACGACGAGGACTACGCCGACGCCCTCGACCCGGTGATGCGGCTGGTCGCCGATGCGCAGCAGGACGACGACGAAGACGACGACGGGGAAGGCGGGGGCGACGACGCACGCGACGACGACTTCGAGCCGATCGCCGACGACGAGCGCGATGCGGTGATTCGCGAGATGCTCGACGGGATGCAGGACGTCTACGACTTCTTCCGCGAGGCGCGCGAGCGCGCGCACGCACCGGCCACCGTGCGCCGCGACGCCGCCAAGGTCGGCCGCAACGACCCCTGTACCTGCGGCAGCGGCCGGAAGTACAAGAATTGTTGCGGCGCATCGACGGTGCATTGACCCGTGTCGACCGCTCGCCCGCCGCGAGCGGTCATTCCGGATTCGGTCACCCGGCCGGTAGGCCAGCCCGATCGGACCGGTGACGCCCGGATCGCCGCCGGCTGCGGCCGGCTCGAGCGCATAGACTTCGGCGCACGATGACCGACGACGGACCGGACTCCCGATACGCGTGGCTGCGCCTGTGCGTGGCGGTGCTGCTGATGACGATCGGCGCGAGCGGCATGTACGTGGTCGGCGTCGTGCTGCCCGAGGTGCAGGCCGAGTTCGCGGTCAGCCGCTCCGCCGCCTCGATGCCCTACACCCTGACGATGATCGGCTTCGGCGTCGGCGGCGTGCTGATGGGCTGGCTGTCTGACCGCTACGGCATCGCGGTGCCGCTGGCCATCGGCGCGGTCGGCGTGGGCGTGGGCTTCGTGGTCGCGGGCTCGGCGCCCGGCCTGCTGGGGTTCGGGCTCGCGCAGGGGGTGCTGGTCGGCATGCTCGGCACCTCCTCGACCTTCTCGCCGCTGATGGCCGACACCACGCTGTGGTTCGAGCGGCGGCGCGGCCTGGCGGTGGCGATCTGCGCGAGCGGCAACTACCTGGGCGGCGCCATCTGGCCGCCGATCGTCCAGCACTTCGTCGAGACGGTCGGCTGGCGGCAGACCTACCTCGGCATCGGGCTGTTCTGCGTGGCGACGATGCTGCCGCTCGCATGGCTGATGCGCCGGCGCTCGCCGGGCGCGCGCGGTGCAGCCGCGGGCGCGGCCCCGGCACCCGCCGCGATGTCGGCGGGCGCGTCCACCGACTTCGCGCGGCCGCTCGGCATGTCGCCGCGTGCGCTGCAGGTACTGCTGTGCATCTCGGGGCTGTCGTGTTGCGTGGCGATGTCGATGCCGCAGGTGCACATCGTCGCCTACTGCGCGGACCTCGGCTTCGGCGCGGCCCGCGGCGCCGAGATGCTGTCGCTGATGCTCGGTTCGGGCATCGTGAGCCGGCTCGCGTCGGGCTGGATCTCCGACCGGATCGGCGGGCTGCGCACGCTGCTGCTCGGGGCGGTGATGCAGTGCGTCGCGCTGCTGCTGTTCCTGCCCTTCGACGGGATGGTGTCGCTGTACGTGATCTCGGCGATGTTCGGCCTGTTCCAGGGTGGCATCGTGCCGTCGTACGCGCTGATCGTCCGCGAGAACTTTCCCGCGAACGAGACTGGCGGGCGCGTCGGCGCCACCATCACCGCCACCGTCTTCGGGATGGCGCTGGGCGGCTGGATGTCGGGCGCGATCTTCGACCTGACCGGCTCCTACGACGCGGCCTTCGTCAACGGCATCGCCTGGAACCTGGTGACGGTGGGCATCGCGGTGATGCTGCTGCGCCGCGCCGGGCCGCTGCGCCGGATGCCCCCGGCCGCGACGCTCGCCGCCTGAGCGGCGCGGCGGGCGCGCGGCACGGCCCGCCCTGCGTTCAGGGTGCCGCGGGCTGCCCGGTCACGACGACCTCGAAGTCGGCGCCGCGCACCGCCGCGAGCTCGGCGGCCAGCGTGCCCATGTCCCATCCCGCGTGCGGCACGCCGTCGAGCGACCAGGCCGGGCCCTCGCCCGCCACGATGGCGCCGTAGGTCTTCAGCGCCTGCAGGATCGCCCGCGCCTGCGCGCTGGCCGGGACCGGAATCTCGAAGGACGCCTTCAGCCGCAGCCGCAGGCCGGTCGGGGGCAGCCCCTGCTCGCCGGCGCGCGCCACCGCGGCCCGCATCGCGGGCGGCATCCAGCTCGCGCCCAGTCGGGGCACCGCGATGCGCAGCGCATGGCGGATCGCGCCGGCGGCCGCCTCGTCGAAGCGCACCAGGCCCGGGAAGACCGCGGCGCCGGTATCGACGCCGGCCTCGTCGAGCGCGCCGTCGGCCGGCTGCGCGTCGGCGACGTCGAGCCGGCGCACCGTGCCGCCCGCGGCGTCCCAACTGCCGTCGGATGCGCGCACCGCCCGCAGCAGCTCGTACAGCAGCCCCGCGTCCCGATCGACCACGATCACCCGCCCGCCCGTGGTCGAGACCGGCGCGTCCGGCGGAATCGGCCAGGCGCGCGGCAGTCTCGAGGAGGCGAGCCGTACCTCGACCGTCGCCTGCGAGCGGTCGACCACGACGTAGGGCGTGCCGGTGGTGTTCCCGAAGGCGGCTCGCAGCGGCTGCCCGTGGCCGATCGACGCGATCAGCGCGTCGGACATCGGGTCGGCCGGCGACTGCGACACGTCGCGGTTCCAGCGGTCGGTACGCGGGAAGGGCACCGCGCCGCCGAGGCTCGCGCCCTCGCCGAGCGCCGCGCCCGCGGGCACGCCGTAGCGCACCTTGCCGGCTACCGTGGGCACCGAGTCGCCCCCGTTCGCCCGCGGCGACTCGGCGGCGGCTGCCACCACCACGTCCACCGGCTTGGCGGTGGGCAGGGACATCGAGTCCCCGGCGATCGCGGTCGGTGACGCGGCATCGGAGCCGGCGCCGCAGCCCGAGAGCAGGGCGGTTGCGCCGAGGGCCAGCGCCGCGACCCACGGCTTCGCCGGTCCGGCGAGCCGGCGGGGCCGGGCGGGGGAGGAGCGGTACAGAGCCATGACCCGGACTGTATGTGCCGGATCACACATGCGGACCGCCGTCCGGGGGCCCGGATCGACCGTTCGTTGGTTCAGTCCCCCAGCCCGACCGCTATCAGCGCCATCAGGCGGTCGGTCTGCTCCGATCGAAGCCAGCGCGAGGCCACCACCAGCTCGCGCTCCGGGTCGATCCAGGTCGTATGCCCGCCCGCGCCGATCATGAAGAAGCTCGAGCGGCTCGCCGACGGGTACACCGGACTCGGCTCGCGGTTGAGCCAGGTGAGCATCCCGTAGAAGGGCGCGATCGGGCAGGGCTCGAGCATCCGCGCGATCCAGGCTGCGGACACCAGCGACCGGCCCTCCCAGGCGCCGCGCTGGAGCAGCAGGCGGCCGATGCGTGACTGGTCGCGCGCCGAGATCGACACGCCGCCGCCCCAGTGCGTGCCGCCCGGCACCGACTGCATGCGGCGAAGCCGCCCCGACGGGTCGCGCAGCTCAACCCAGGCATCGTCGTAGCCGACCCAGCGCCAGTCGGTGCTCGCGCCGAGCGGGCGCATCAGCGCCTCGTCGAACACCTCGGGCAGCGGGCGCCGGAAGAGGTGCAGCAACGCCAGCGACAGCTGGTTGATGCGCACGTCGTTGTATTCCCAGAACGTGCCCGGCGTGCGCAGCGGCCGGGCATCGCCCTTGCGTCCCTGCGCGGGGCCGCCGCCGTACGCGACCAGGCGGTACCGGTCGACCTGGTCGGGCAGGCCCAGGCAGCTGCCCTCCCACTCGCTGGTCTGCTGCAGCAGCTGCGTCCAGGTGACCGGCGCGTTGTGCGTCGACTCGAAGCCGATGCCCGGCACGCGCGCGCGCACCGGCTCGTCGGGGTCGGGCAGCAGCCCTGCGTCGTGCGCGACGCCGGCGAGCAGCGCGAGGTAGGTCTTGGCGATGCTGAAGGTCAGGTCGGCGCGGTCGGGCTCGCCCCAGCACGCGACCTCGCGGCCCCGGTGCACGATCGTGCCGCTGGCCGGGCCGCGCGCGTGCACCGGCCCCCGCAGCACGTTCCAGGGCGGTGGGTCCTGCAGGTGGATGCCCCAGTTCGCCGGATCGGCGGCGGGGTCGCGTGCCCAGGGTGTCTCGTGGGCGATCGCGTGGTCGATCGCGGCGGTCAGGGAGTCCATCGGCCGGCACTGTACCGGAGCACCCCGGTCCGCGCTGACCAAGGCGGGCGTGATCGCGCAGTGCCGCGCGCTGATGGCGCATTTCAAGGCCCGCGAGACGGTGGTGTTCGTCGATGCGCTGCCCAGGCGCCCGCGCGGATCGGGTACGCTGGCCGATCCCCACCGACCCGGAGTTCCGCCATGGGCTGGCTGACCGATGCCGAGCGCGATGCGCTGGTGCCCGCCGAGCGTGCGCTGCCGCGCCTGCCGATCCCCGTTCAGGCCGTCTCGAGCGACGAGTTCGTGCCCGCGCCGCAGACCCCGCGCCAGCGCCTGCTCGAGCGCCGCATGAGCGCGCTCGGCAGCGAGCTCGCGCGGCACCAGGGCGTGTCCAGGCGGCGCTTCTTCCGGGGCTCGGCGGGCATGGCCGCCGCCTTCGTCGCGATGAACGACGTGTTCGGCCCGCTGTTCGACGTGTCCCGCGCCGAGGCGGCCACGCCCGAGCTCGCTGCCGAGCGCGCCAAGCGGCTGTCCACCGAGTTCGTGATGGACATGCACACGCACTTCCTGCGCGACGACACGCGCCTGGAGGGCTTCGTGCGGGCGCGCGAGGCGGTCGGGCGCTCGGGCTGGAACCCGGGCCTGGTCGACAAGCCCCAGACCATCGAGGACCTGAAGTTCGCCAACTACATGAAGGAAGTCTTCCTCGACAGCGACACCAAGGTCGCGTGCATCAGCGGCGCGCCCTCGGAGGTTCCCGGGGACTGGTTCCTGACCAACGAGATGAAGGCGCAGGCCCGCGCGCGCATCAACGCCGCGGCCGGCAGCCGGCGCGCGTTTTCGCATGCGATCTTCACGCCTGGCTATCCCGGCTGGCTGGAGGCGATCGACCGCGCGGTGGCCGAGCTGCGGCCCGATTCGTTCAAGGGCTACACGATCGGCGACAACACCAACAAGAATCTCTCGAAGCATCCCTGGCGGCTCGACGACGAGACGCTCGCCTACCCGGCCTACGAGAAGTTCGTCCGGGCCGGCCTGGTCAACGTCTGTATCCACAAGGGCCTGTTCCCGCCGTCGGTCGCGCAGCGCTTTCCGCACCTGCTGCCCTACTGCGACGTGTCGGACGTCGCCCGCGCCGCGAAGGACTGGCCGCAGCTCAACTTCATCATCTACCACGGCGGCTACCGCTACGCGGGCGGCGGCCGCGCCGAGGACGGCTGGGCGCAGTTCGAGCGCACCGGGCGCATCGACTGGGTCACCGACCTCGCCGAGATCCCCGCGAAGGCCGGTGTGTCCAACGTCTACGCCGACGTCGGGCAGCTGTTCGCGCAGACCACCATCGCCGAGCCGCGGCTGTCGGCGGCGATGATGGGTCAGCTGATCGCGGGCCTGGGCGCCGACCACGTGTGCTGGGGCACCGACGCGATCTGGACCGGTGCGCCGCAGTGGCAGATCGAGGCGCTGCGCCGCCTGGAGATTCCCGACGACATGCAGCGCCGCCACGGCTTCGCGCCGCTTGGCGCGGCCGATGGCGCGGTCAAGCGGGCGATCTTCGGGGGCAACAACGCGCGGCTCTACCGCTTCGACCCGACGCAGCGCGCAGCACTCGACGACGACCGCCTGGCGGTGGCCAAGCGCGCCTACGAGCGGGAGGGCGGGATGCGAACCAACCTCGCCTACGGGTTCGTGAGCGGGCGCGCCGAGCGCGCCGGCTGAGCTGGCGGGCGCTGCGCTTCAGGCGCCCGCGCAGGCCCGCTCCGCCCTCAGCGCGAGTGCTCCTCCAGGAACTCCATCGCGTTGCGCGCGCCGCTCGCCGCCCGCCCCTTCTCCTGCCCGCGCAGCTCCACCCGGCGGATCTTGCCGCTGATGGTCTTGGGCAGGTCGGAGAACTCGATGCGCCGGACCATCTTGTAGGCGGACACCCGTTCGCGCAGGAAGCCGAAGATCGCCTTCGCGGTCGCGGCGTCGGGCTGGTGCCCCGGCGCGAGGATCACGTAGGCCTTGGGCACGAAGCCGCGCACCGGGTCGGGCGAGGGCACGACCGCGGCCTCGGCCACCGCCGGGTGCTCGATCAGCGCGCTCTCGAGTTCGAAGGGGCTGATCCGGTAGCCGGACGCCTTGAACACGTCGTCGGCACGGCCCACGTAGGTGATGTAGCCGTCCGCGTCGCGGGTGCCGACGTCGCCGGTGTGATAGTGGCCGTCGCGCATCGCGTCGGCGGTCTTGGCGGGGTCGTCGGCATAGCCGTCCATCAGGGGCAGCGGACGGGGCGACAGCGCGATGCAGATTTCGCCCTCGTCGGCGGGCTGGCCGTCGGCATCCAGCAGCACGATCCGATAGCCCGGCATCGGCCGGCCCATCGAGCCCGGCTTGAGCCTCGCCCCCGGCGGGTTGCCGATCTGCGCGGTGGTCTCGGTCTGGCCGTAGCCGTCGCGGATCTCGAGCTTCCAGGCGGCGCGCACCTGCTCGATCACCTCGGGGTTCAGCGGCTCGCCGGCCGAGATCGCCTCGCGCAGCGCCACTGGCCAGCGCGCGAGGTCCTCCTGGATCAGCATGCGCCACACCGTGGGCGGCGCGCAGAAGGTCTTCACGCCGTTGGCCACCAGCACGTCGAGGATCGCCGGGCCGCTGAAGCGGGTGTAGTTGTAGATGAACACGCAGGCCTGCGCGTTCAGCGGCGCAAAGAAGCAGCTCCACGCGTGCTTGGCCCACCCGGGCGAGCTGACCGTCCAGTGGACGTCGCCGGGCTTGAGCCCGAGCCAGTACATCGTGGAGAGATGGCCGACCGGATAGCTCTGGCGCGAGTGGCGCACGAGCTTGGGCTGTGCGGTGGTGCCCGACGTGAAGTACTCGAGCAGCGGGTCGTGGACGCCGCCCGGATCGGCCGGCACGAAGGTGTCGGCGGCCGCCTGCGAGTCGCGGTAGTCGATCCAGCCGGCCGGCGGGCGGGCGTCGGCACCGCGCCCCCCGTCGCCGGCGAGGATCAGACCGATGCCGGCGGTCGTCTCGGGCCCCAGCTCGGCGACGCGGGCCTGGCCGGTCGCATTGGTCAGCACCCAGCGCACCTGGCCTCGGGCCATGCGGTCGGCGAGGTCGGGGCCCGACAGCAGCGTGGTCGCCGGGATCACCACCGCGCCGAACTTGATCGCCGCGAGCATCGTCTCCCACAGCGGCACCTCGTTGCCGAGCATCAGCAGGATCCGGTCGCCGCGGCGCGCGCCGAGCCCGGTCAGGAACGAGGCCACCTGCGAGGAGCGGCGCGACAACTCGGCGTAGCTCAGCCGGGCCTCGGCGCCCGACTCCTCCAGGATGCGCAGCGCCGGTGCGTCGTTGCCGCGCGCGATGGCGTCGAAGTAGTCGATCGCCCAGTTGAAGCGATCGAGCTTCGGCCACTCGAAGCCCGCGCAGGCCGTGTCGGCGTCGCTGCGGTTCGCGATCAGGAAATCCCGCGCGGCCAGGAATCGGTCGAGCTCGGTCATGTCGTCTCCATGGGGCGCGCCGGCGACGAGCCGGCTGCAAGCGCGCGAGTCTAGCGTCCGGCCGCGCGGGCGTCACGCCCGGGTGCTGCCCGGCCCGGTCAGCTGCCCACCCGCATCGGGTCGACCAGCCCCTGCAGCAGCGCGCACACGCTGCGCGCCGCCAGCGCGCTGCTGCGCGGGTTGGTCGCGCTCGGCAGGTTCTCGATGCGCACCCGCAGCTGCGTGCTGTCGGCGTCGATCTCGATCTCGTGGACGTTGCGCGCGAGCGAGGGGTCGCTCCAGATCTCGACCTCGGTGCGCTCGCCGCCCACGCCGCCCAGGGCCAGCGCGGCCGCGACGTTGACGTTGCGCGGCCACGCCCGGCATGCCTCGATCGCGTTGCCGGCAAACAGGCGTTGGGGCTGCGCGGGCTGAGTCGAGTCCGGCGCGAGGCCGGCCGGCGGCTTGCGCGTGCGCACCCTGACCGAGTCGATCCGCCCGAGCGCCGCCGCGCGCAGCGCGTCCAGCCCGGCGACCGCGCCCGAGGGCACCAGCAGCCGGGTGCCGGCGGCGCGCGCGCGCGCGATCAGGTGAGGCTGCAGCAGCAGCACGCAGACGCTGACCGGCACGATCGTCTTGCCGCTGTCGACGACCCGCTCGAGCAGCGCCACCGACGCGTCCGGCGCGAGGCAGTCGACCAGCAGGTCGCAGTGCCCGATCAGCTCGGTGAGCGTCGTGGCTCGCACCCCGTGGGCGCCCATCGCCGCCAGGGCGGCGGCCACCGCGGCCGGATCGCGGCCCGCCGCCGCGGCGAGCCGCAGCCCGGGGGGCGCCGCGCCCGCGAGCCAGCGCGCGACGTCGGCCCCGATGTTGCCCAGGCCGGCGATGCCGATCGACAGCGGGGCGGCTTCACGCACGGCGGAGCGCCCGGTGCGACGGGCGAGCCGCCCGGTCCCTCGGTCTGTCGCGGTCGGTCGTGGTGGCGTCGAAGCGCATGTCGGGGTCCTCGTCAGAATGCGCCCGCCGGCGGGCGCGCGGGCGGCGGCCCCTGCCGGGCCGCCTGGGTCAGGAAGCCGAGGAAGCGCCGCGCCGCGTGCGACGGCTCGTGCCCCCGGGCGGTCAGCACGTCGATCGAGGCCCGCGCGAAGGCGCTGCCCTGCAGCGGCACTGCGGCGAGCAGGCCGGAGGCGAGCTCGCGGGTGAAGGTCATGTTCGGCATGAACGAGATCAGGTCGGAGCTGGCCACGACGTTCTTGATCAGCTGCAGCGAGTCGGCCTCGAGCGCGATGCGCAGCCGGATGCGCGCGGCGGCGGCGGCCTGGTCGATCAGGCGCCGGATGCCGAAGCTGCGGTCCGGCACGGCGGCGCCGACGCCGTCGAGCAGCTTCATCGACAGCGAGCCGCGCGCGAGCAGCGGATGCCCGGGCGCGCAGATCAGCTGCAGCGGCTGCGGCATGCGGGCCCGCAGCAGCAGGTCGTCGCGCGACGGGGAGTTGAAGGCGAGCGCGATCTCGGAGGCGTTGGACAGCAGGCGGCCCGCGATGTCGCCGGTCGCGCACACCGCCACGCGGAACTCGATGCCCGGGTGCTTGAGCGAGAAGGCGGCCAGGGTGCGGGGCAGGAAGTCGTGGGTCGTCGCCTCGACCACCGCCAGGCGCACCGTGCCGCGGCGCAGCTCGCTCAGGTCGTCGAGCCGCTGGCGCACCGTGCCGATGCGCCGCTCGCTGTCCATGACATGTTCGAGCAGCAGCTGCCCGGCCTCGGTGAGCGCCATGCCCCGCGCCGACCGCTCGAACAGCGTCACCCCGAGCTCGGCCTCGAGCTGCGAGATCCGCCGGCTGATCGCGCTGGGGACGATATCGAACAGCTCGGACGCGTGGCGCAGCGACCCGGAGCGCGCGACCTCGGCGAAATACCTCAGGGCCTGGAGCTGCATGACTCGGGATGGTAGCGCCGATCGGGCGGTAGCAGGAACCGTTCTCTTAATTCGAACACGGTCTTCTGAAATAAGCCATTCTCCGGACTCGGCCGCAGGACTAGACTCGCGTGGTCGCTCGACCCCCCACTCCTGGAGAACACCATGACCGGCTCAGTCCCGCAGTCCCCGAGATCGACCCGCTCCATGGCCCGGGCGGCGCTCGCCGCGGCCGCCGCGATCGCGCTCGCCACCGGCGCGGCCGGGGTGCGGGCCCAGGAGACGATCCGGTTCGGCGCGCCGCTGCCCATGACCGGCCCCCTCGCGCCCGAGGCACTCAAGCAGCAGCAGGGCTACGACCTGTGGGCCGAGCAGGTCAACAAGGCCGGCGGCATCAACGTCGGCGGCAAGAAGATGAAGGTCGAGATCATCTACGCCGACTACCAGTCCAACACGCCGCGCGCGGTGCAGACCGCCGAGCGCCTGATCACGCAGGACAAGGTGTCCTTCCTGTTCGCGCCGTTTGGGTCCGGCGCGACCAAGGCGGCGAGCACGGTGTCCGAGAAGTACGGCGTCCCGACGATGGCGGCCACCGCCTCGTCGGCGCAGGTCTACGATCAGGGCTACAAGTACCTGTTCGGCACCTTCACCCCCAACGAGACCCTGACAGACCCGCTCGCCGACATCGTCGCGCAGAAGGCGGCGGGCGTGAAACGGGTCGCCATCCTGGCCCGCAACGACCTGTTCCCGCTCGCCATCGCGCAGGAGATGGAGAAGTCGGCCAAGGCCCGCGGGCTGAACGTGGTGTTCTTCGAGAAGTACGCGATCAACACCATGGACCACTCTGCGGCGCTCGCGCAGATGAAGGCGGTCAGCCCGCACTGGATCTTCGCGACCGGCTACATCAACGACCTGGTGCTGCTCAAGAAGCAGATGGCCGACCAGCGTATCGAGGCGCCGGTGGTCACCATGGTCGCGGGTCCGGCCTACCAGGAGTTCATCGACGCCGCCGGCAAGGGTGCCGAGAACATCAGCAGCGCGGCATGGTGGCACCCGGCGGCCCGCTACAAGGGCGTCGACGTGTTCGGCAGCACCGAGAACTACACCCGCCTCTTCAAGGCCAAGTACAACAGCGAGCCCGACTACGCGCAGGCCTCGGCATCGGTGTCGGGCGCGCTGTTCCAGATCGCCATCGAGAAGGCGGGTACGCTCGACCGCGCCAAGGTGCGCGACCAGCTCGCATCGATGAACGTGCAGACCTTCTGGGGCCCGGTCAAGTTCGGCCCCACCGGGCAGATCACCTCGCTCGAGCCGCCGGTCTTCCAGATCCAGAACGGCAGGACGACGGTGGTGCACCCCGCCGCGATCAAGCAGGGCGAGTTCCGCCTGGGTGTGAAGTAAGGCAGCCGACCCGAGCGGGCCGCCCTCACCGGGGTGTCCCGCTCCTCCCGCGCCGGCCCGCAAAGATGCTCACGCTCCAGATCCTCCTCAACGGCATCGTCCTCGGCTGCCTGTACGCCTGCATCGCCGCGGGGTTCTCGCTGGTGTGGGGCGTGCTCAACGTCATCAACCTGATGCACGGATCGTTCATCGTGCTCGGGTCCTACCTCGCCTGGGCCCTGTACAACGCGCTGGGCATCAGCCCGTGGCTGGCGCTCGGGATCGCCGCGCCGCTGTTCTTCGTGCTCGGCTACCTGCTGCAGCGCGGGGTGCTCAACCGGGTGATCGCGGCCCCGGTGCTGGTCACGCTGACCATGACCTTCGGCCTCGATCTGATGCTCAACAACGCGATGATCCTCGCGTTCAAGGCCGACTACCGCAAGCTCATCCTGGATCCGCCGCTGGGCACGGTCGCGATGGGTTCGGTGGTCGTGCCGGTCGACCGGCTGGTCGCGATGGCCTTCGCGCTGTGCCTGACCGGCGCGCTGTACCTGATTCTGCGCAAGTCGCGGGTCGGCCGCGCGATCATCGCGGTGCGCCTGGACCGCGAGGCCGCGATGCTGATGGGCGTGCGCGTCGACGGCATCTACGCCTCGGCCTTCGGGTTCGGCGCCGCGATGGCCGGCTGCGCAGGCGTGCTGCTCGCGCTGATCTTCCCGATCTCGCCGCTGTCGGCAACCCCCTACCTCGGCAAGGCCTTCGTGGTGTGCGTGCTGGGCGGGCTGGGCAGCGTGCCCGGCGCGGTGGTGGGCGGGCTGCTGCTGGGCGTGGTCGAGAGCTTCGGGTCCTGGATCTTCGGCCCCGAGCATGCGGTGACGCTGTCGTTCGCGCTGCTGATCCTGTTCCTGATCTTCCGGCCCCAGGGCCTGCTCGGGCGGCGGGGCTTCGAGTGATGCGCCGCAGCGACGTCCTGCTCGTCCTGGCGCTGCTGGTGCTGGCCGCGCTCCCGCTGGTGGGCGGCCCCTACGCACAGCGGCTGGGCACCTTCGCGTGCATGTACGCGGTGATGGCGGTGTCCTGGAACGTCATCGGCGGCATGGCGGGCTATCCGTCCTTCGCCACCGCGGCCTTCTTCGGGCTCGGCGCCTATGTGGGCGGCGTGACGCTCGCCCGCGGCGGCGGCCTGCTGCTCGCCACGGGTCTGGCCGGCGCGACGGCGTTCGCGGGCGCCATGCTGCTCGGGGCGGTGCTGCTGCGGCTGCGCGGCCACTACTTCGCGGTTGCGAGCCTGGCCGTGGCCGAGGTGCTGCGCGAGCTCGCCAACACCGCCACCGACGTGACCGGCGGGGGCATGGGGCTGAACATCCCGCTCGACACCACCGCGTTCGGCGGGGTGTCCGGCGAGTCGCTGTTCTTCTTCTTCGCGATGTGGGTGCTGCTGGCGCTGACGCTGGCGGTGGTGGTGACGGTCGAGCGCTCGCGGCTCGGCTTCGGGCTGGCCTGCATCCGGCAGAACGAATCGGCGGCCGACATGATCGGGGTCGACGCGACGCTCTACAAGAGCCTCGCGTTTGCGCTGTCGGGCGTGTTCGTGGCGATGGCCGGCACGCTGTACGCGGGCTGGGTCCACTACATCGAGCCGCCGGACGTCTTCGACATCCTGTACTCGGTCAAGCCGATCGTGATGGCGCTGCTCGGCGGCCTGCGGTCCACGGTCGGCGCGGTGATGGGCGCGTTCGTGTTCCTCGGTATCGAGGAGACGGTGTGGCGCAACTACCTGCAGGTCCACACCGGCATGCTGGGGCTGCTGGTGGTGCTGCTGCTGCTGTTCCTGCCCAACGGCGTCGTCTCGCTCGGACGGCGCCTGAAGTCGATGCGGTCGCGCGATGCCTGAGGTGATGCGACTCGAGGCCGTGTCGCGCCGCTTCGGCGGGCTGCAGGCGCTGCAGGACGTCACGCTGGACATCGGGGCCGGCGAGGTGCTCGGACTGATCGGCCCCAACGGCGCGGGCAAGACGACCCTCGTGAACGTGGTCACCGGCGTGCACCGCGCGTCGTCCGGGCGCGTGCTGTTCGAGGGGCGCGACATCACGCGCCTGCCGCCGTTCCGTACCGCGCGCATCGGCCTGGCCCGCACCTTCCAGATCGTGCAGCCCTTCCCGGAGCTGAGCGTGCGCGACAACGTCGCCGCGGCGGCGCTGTTCTCGCGCCCCGGCACCAGCCTGCGCCAGGCGCATGCGGCGGCGCTCGAGCAGCTCGCCTTCGTGGGCCTGGCCGACATCGCGGGCCAGCCGGCGGCCGAGCTGACGCTTGCGATGCGCAAGCGCCTCGAGCTCGCCAAGGCGCTCGCGATGCAGCCGCGGCTGCTGTTCCTCGACGAGGTCAACGCCGGCCTGAACTCGGCCGAGGTGGAGCAGGCGATGGCGCTGATCCGCCGGATCGCCGGCACCGGGGTCACGATCGTGCTGATCGAGCACCTGATGAAGGTCGTGATGTCGGTGTGCTCGCGGATCGTGGTGCTGCACAACGGCCGGCTGATCGCCGACGGCCTGCCCGCGGAGGTCGTCGCCGACCCGCGGGTGGTCGAGGCCTATCTCGGCAAGAAGTATGCGCAGGCCGCGCAGGCCGCGCGGGAGGCGACGTGAGCGCCGGCGCGGCGACGCCCGCCGCGGGCGCCGGGGCCGGGCTGCTGCGCATCGAGGGGCTCGAGTCGGGCTACGGGCAGGTCAAGGTGCTGTGGGGGATCGACCTCGTGCTGCGCGAGGGCGCGATCACCGCGCTGATCGGCTCCAACGGCGCGGGCAAGTCGACGCTGATGCGCACCGTCTCGGGCCTGGTGCAGGCGCGGGCGGGCCGGATCGTCTGGCGCGGCGAGCCGATCGAGGGGCGCGACCCCGCGCAGGTGCTGGAGCTGGGCATCGCGCACGTGCCCGAGGGCCGGCGACTGTTCGGCGCGATGTCGGTCGAGGACAACCTGGTCATGGGCGCCTACCTGCGCCAGATCGGCCGCGTCGCGCTGCACCGCGACCTCGACCGCGTCTACGCCATCTTCCCCAAGCTCGCCGAGCGCCGGACGCAGGCGGCCGGCACGATGTCCGGCGGCGAGCAGCAGATGTGCGCGATCGGGCGGGGGCTGATGAGCGCGCCGCGCCTGCTGATGATCGACGAGCTGTCGCTCGGGCTGTCGCCGCTGCTCGTCGAGCAGCTGATCGAGGCGCTGGCCGCGCTCAATCGCGAGGGCCTGACGATCCTGGTGGTCGAGCAGGACGTGGTGACGGCGCTCGAGGTGTCGAGCACCGCCTTCGTGATGGACACCGGCCGGGTCGTGCGCCACGGCCCGAGCAACGAGCTGCTTCGCGACCCGGCGGTGCGCCGGGCCTACCTGGGTGCGCTCGCCGATTGACCCGCATTCCGAGGAGACGACCATGACCACGCTCACCCACGACGCCGGCGGCTTTCGCTTCATCCCCGGGGTCTCGCAGTATTCCGGCGGCGTCGCCGCGCAGCCGGGCTTTCGCATCGAGCGGCTGCGGCTGTCCCGCGTGCTGCCGCTGCGCGAGGGCTTCGCGCTGATCGAGCGCCACCTCGCCGCGCTCGGCCGGCCCACCGCGGCCTTCTGCGCCTGCGAGCTGCGCTCGCCCGCGCCCTTCACCGAGCAGGGCTTTCGCGACTTCAACGCGGTCTACATCGAGACCCTGGTCCGCTGGGGCCTGATGGACGGCTCGGTCAATCCGGTGGCGCGCAGCAACGTCTGCCCCGAGATCGCGCCGCCGCCCGAGCCCGGCTTCCACGCCTTCAGCTACACGGTCGTGGACCCCGGTGCCGCTCCGTCCTTCGTGGTCGCCGGCAGCGGCGAGTCGCCCGAGGGCCAGGGCGACTACCGCGACAACCTGGTCGCCCGCGGCGACGTGTCGCCCGCCGGCCTGCTCGCCAAGGCGCGCTTCGTGCTGGCCGAGATGGAGCGGCGCATGGCGGCGCTCGGCTTCGACTGGTCGTCGGCCACCGCGACCCAGGTCTACACCGTCCACGACTTCCACCCTTTCGTGGGCGAGGAGCTGGTGCGCCGCGGCGCGATGCCCGGCGGCGTCACCTGGCACTTCAACCGCCCGCCGGTGCAGGAGCTGGAATACGAGATGGACTGCCGCGGGCTGTCGCTGGAGCGGGTGCTGCGGACCTGACCCCTCAGGCGGTGCCGCGGGGCGCCGCGCGCTCCGGATAGCTGACCGCCATCCCCTCGCGCACGTCCTGCTGGATGCCGTACTGCGCGAACGGATACCGAAAGCCGTTCTTCGCGAGCGCATGCATGCCGGCGATCGCCTTGACGAGCAGCGTCGGGGGCAGCGCCATCAGCATCTCGTCGTCGAGCACGCCGCCGTAGCGGCGCTCGGCGAAGCAGGGGATCGACAGGCTGGGCTCGCCGGTGGCGAGCGCGCGGCCCCAGGAGTCGGCGCAGGCCGACTCGCCGACCACGCTCCAGTCGAAGCGCTTGTAGCCCGTCCATTGCAGGCCGTTGATGAAGTAGATCATCGCACCGGGCGTCGCATAGAAGAGCGCGATGTCCGGCGGGTCGAGCCGGCCCGACGACAGCGGCGACACCGCGAGCGCCCGCGCCGGCGGTGGCACGTGCATCGCGGTCTGATGCGCGCGCGCGTCCTCGGGGGTCGCGTACCAGACGCCCACCATGCTTGCGCCCGAGCGCCACGCGTCGTCGGCCGGGCCCAGGCCGACCACCGCGCGGCACTGCGCGCCCACCAGGTCATCGCCGGTGATGCCCACCGTCCAGCCCAGGCGCGCGGCCTGCGCGACCACCTGGTCGGTGGTGTGGATCGCCTTGGGCCGGCGGATGCGGGGGATCGCGGCCATCTCCTCGACGGTCGCGAAGCGCTTGATGCCGAACGGATTGGCGCGCAGCTTCAGCAGGCGCTCCAGCTCGGCCGACAGCGCGGCCCAGTCGGTCTTGGCGGTGTCCATCGGGGTCATGCTCCGGTTGGGCGGCGCGCTCGCGCCGCCGGGGTGGGTCGTGGAAAGCGGTGGTTCATGCGACGACGCAGGACTGCCCGACCGACTCGGCGAGCCGCGGCGAGGGCGGTGACGGGCAAGCTGCGGCGGTCCACGGCGCGCGGCCTAGCGGCCGGTCCACCGGGGCGCGCGCTTCTCGATGAAGGCCGCGCGGCCTTCCTTCGCGTCCTCGGTGAGGGCGAGCGTCATGATCTGGGACTCGAGGTAGGAGATGGCCTGCTCGAAGCTCATGTCGAAGGCCGCGCGCATCATGGCCTTGCCGCGCCGGTTGGCGGTGGGCGACTTGTCGATCACGCGGCCCACCAGCCACTCGGTCTTCGCGTCCAGGTCGGCCGCCGGCACGACGTGGTTGACCAGGCCGATCCGCTCGGCGCGGTGCGCATCGATCGGCTCGCCGGTCAGGCACATCTCGGCCATCAGCCTCGGGCCCACCAGGTGCTGCAGCACCGACAGCACTTGGGCCGGGAACACGCCGATCTTCACCTCCGGCAGGCCGAAGCTCGCGTGCTCGGCGGCCACCGCCATGTCGCACATGCCGAACAGGCCCATGCCGCCGGCGAGGCAGTGGCCATTGACGCGCGCGATCATCGGCACGGTGCACGACCAGGCCTGGCGCAGCAGGTCGGCATAGTCCAGATGGGGGCGCGACGGGTCGAACTGGAAGGAGCCGGACCCGCGGGCGAGGTCGGCGCCCGCGCAGAACGCCTTGTCGCCCGCGCCGGTGATCACCACCGCGCGGATGTCGTCGTCGGCCTGCGCCTGCGCGAGGCCCGCGGCGATGCCTGCGATCACGGCCGGGCTCATCGCGTTGCGCCGCTCGGGCCGGTCGATGGTGAGCCACAGCGCGTGGCCGCGGCGCTCGGTGCGCAGGTCGGTGTTCGGGGTGGCGCTCATCGGGTCTGCTCCTGCGCGGGGTCACCGCGGATGGGGTCGTCGGCCATCGCCGGGTCCCCGACCGCCTCGCGCAGTATCGCGCCGATGCCGCGATGCAGGGACTCGCCGGCGTGGCGCGGCGAGTCGCCCTCGGGCGGCGCCGTCACGTCGGTCTCCTCGTGTCTTTCGCCGATTGTGCCAGCCGCGCGGCCCGGCGGGGGCTGGGTGGCCCGCAGTCCGGGGCGCCGCCGTTCCGATCCGCGCGGCGCCGCAAGGGCCAGCGGGCGGGGCGCGGCCCGGTCGGTGGCACACTGCGGCGGCGTCCGGGCGGACGCGTCACGCCCCGGCGACGAGGGCGGGGCTCCGACGGACATCCGGACACGCGTCCGGGACGCACATGCAGGAGAGGACATCGTGAAGATCAGCCTGGACGGACGCATCGCAGTGGTCACCGGCGCGAGCCGCGGCATCGGACTGGCCTGCGCGCGGGTGTTCGCGGCGGCGGGTGCGCGGGTCGTGATGGTCGCGCGCGACGCAGGCCGCCTCGCCGAGGCCTGCGACGAACTCGCCGCCGAAGGCCTGACGGTGATCCCGATGGCCGCCGACCTGTCTGACGCCGCGCAGGCAGAGGCGATGGTGGCGCGGGTCGAGGCCGAGGTCGGGCCGATCGGGCTGCTGGTCAACTCTGCCGGCGCCGCTCGCCGCTACGCGCCCGACACGCTCGGCGCGGCGGCCTTCCACCAGGGCATGGACGCCAAGTACTTCAGCACGATCCACGTGCTCGACCCGGTGATACGTGCCATGGCCGCGCGCGGCCAGGGCGCGGTGGTCAACGTGATCGGCATGGGCGGGCGCGTGGCCTCGCCGATGCACATCCCCGGCGGCTCGGCCAACGCCGCGCTGATGCTGGCGACCGTCGGCTATGCCAAGGCATACGCCGCCCGCGGCGTGCGCGTCAACGGCATCAACCCGGGGCTCACGCGCACCGGTCGCGTCGAGGAGGGGCTGGCGGTGACCATGCGCGCCAGCGGGCGCAGCCGCGAGGAGGTGCTGGCCGACGAGCTCTCGCGCATCCCGATGGGGCGCATGGGCGAGCCGGATGAAGTGGCGCAGGTCGCGCTGTTCCTGGCCTCGGACGCGGCCAGCTACGTGTCGGGCGCGATCGTTCCGATGGATGGATGCAGCGGCTCCGTCATCTGACGGCGCGCCGGCCCGCGGCGCGGCGCGAAACCCGCCGGCCGCGGGCCCCGACGCCGCGGCCGGGAGCCCGGTCAGTGCGGGCGGCGGCCGCCGGCCTCGAGCATCGTGCGCACCTGCAGCGCCTCGCGGCGATTCATCCGGATCGAGGCGAGCGTGCCCGGGCGGTCCTTGAGCAGCAGGTCCAGCTGCCCGCTCGGCTCGCTGGTCGCCTCCGGCGACTCCGACCACACGAAATCGACTTCGGCGATCGCGAACACCACCGACACCACGCCACCGATGCGGCAGTGGGTGCCGTCGGTGGTCACCGTCACGTCCGGATTCAGGTCGACCTGCCAGGGCATGCCCATCGTCGTGCTCCCTTAGGGTGCGCGTCGCGCGCGGTCGGTCACTTTGTCGCCTTGGCCCAGCCGCTGCACCAGCCCGTCGGGCTGATCTCGGTGTCGCCCGGGAGGATCCGGCAGCCGCCGCGGTCCTTGGGGGTCGGGCCCGCGACCCAGTGGGTGCAGCCGTTGCACTGCTGGCCGTCCTTGGGGCCGTCCTGGTACTTCAGCGCCTGGCGCAGCGCCGCGTTGGTGGCCGCGCGGCCCGTGCCGCTCCAGGTCACCGCCATGCCAGCCACGAGGCCTGCCGCGCCCGTCGCCAGCAGGCGCCGTCGATCCATCGAATCCGCTCGCATCGTCAACGCTCCGTCGGTCCGGCCCTCCGCGGGATGCGGCGCGCCGTTCCATGCAAGACGCGCCCGGCGCCCGGAAGTTGCGCGCTGGCGACGCAACTTTCCGGCGCAGACCGCGTCAATCACTGCACGATGCACCGATCGACCGTGAGCACCGACACGCCGCCTGCCCTGCAGCCGGGTGCCGGGGCGCCCGACTCACCGCCCGCCACCGCCGACGGCGAGCTGGTGGCGCGCGCCTGCGCCGGCGAGGCGCTCGCCTTCGAGGTGCTGGTCGTCAAGTACCAGCGCCGCGCGGCGGCCGAGATCCGGCGGGTGGTCCACGATGTCGCGATCACCGAGGAGCTGACGCAGGACGCCTTCCTGCGGGTCTTCGACGCGCTCGCCGACCTGCAGGACCGTGACCGGTTCTGGCCGTGGCTGCGGACGATCTGCCGCAACGTCGCGAGCAGCTACCTGCGCAACCGGCAGAACCACCTCGACGACCGGCCCGCCGACCCGGACGCAGACTCGACCATCGCCGCGCTCGAGCGCCACGCCACGCACGGCAGCGTCGAGGACGAGGTGGCGGCGCGCCAGCTGTTCGAGGCGCTGCACCGCGCGATGGACGGACTGCCCGACCGCCAGCGCGACGCGATCCTGATGCGCGAGATCGAGGGCCTGGACTACCGCTCGATCGCGGCGACCATGGGGCTGCCCGTCAATACCGTCAAGTCGCTGATCTTCCGGGGGCGCGACGCGATCGCCCTGGCGGTTCGGCCCCTGCTTCAACCGACCCGCTCGCGCCGCTGGTGACGCCAGAATCCCCATGAACGACGACACCCTGTCCAGCTTCCTCGACGACGATCTGCCGCCAGCCCGCGTGGGAGAGCTCCTCGACGCGCTGCGGGCCGACGCTCCGGGTGCCGCCGAGACCCGCGACCGGCTGAGCACGCTGCAGCTGATCAAGGACGCCGTCGCCGGGATCGAGGCGCCGGACGACGGCTTCACGCTGCGGATCCTGGCCCGGCTGGCGGCGCACCGGCGCGGTGTCTGACGCTCCCGGAGGTCCCCCCGGGCGGCACCGCCGCGAAAGCCCGGGGTGTCAACCACTCCGTCAGGTGGGGGCGTGAGCGCTGTTCCCGCCGGCGTCTGTGCGCGTCCTTGCTGGGAGGTGCAGCGGTGGTGTAGCGTGCGGCTCGATGAATCTGCGGAATCTATTGGACCCGCCCGATGCGGCCAGGCTCGGGCGGACGGTGCCGGTCGTGCCGGTGATCGTGCTCGACGATGCCCGGGACGCGGTGCCCCTCGCGCGGGCCTGCATCGACGGCGGCGTGACCGTGCTCGAGGTCACGCTGCGCACGCCCGCCGGACTCGAATCGATCAGGCGGATCGCGGCCGAGGTGCCGGGCGCCCGGGTCGGGGCAGGCACCGTCACGACGGTGGCGGAGGTCGCGCGCGTGGCCGCGGCCGGTGCGAGCTTCATCGTGTCGCCCGGCTTCGACCGGGCCATCGTCGCCGCGGCCCGTGACCATGGGATCGACGTCATGCCCGGCGTGATGACCCCCAGCGAGGTCATGGCCGCGATGGCCGAGGGCCTGTCCCTGCTCAAGTTCTTCCCGGCCGGCGTGGCCGGCGGCATCCCCATGCTCAAGGCACTCGCCGGGCCGTTCCCGTCGGTGCGCTTCTGCCCGACAGGAGGCATCGATGCGCGCAACGCGCCGGACTACCTCGCCCTGCCCAACGTGGTCGCGATCGGCGGGTCGTGGCTGACGCCCGCCGCCGCGATCGCCCGACGCGACTGGCCCGCGATCACGACGCTGGCCCGGTCGGCGGCAGCGCTGTCGCGCGTTGGCGCGCCGGCATGACGGCCGCCGCCGCGCCGGGTCGCCACGGCACGGGACGGAGCTGAGCATGCCCATCGTCGTGCTGCTGGTCGATGATCATCCGGTCGTGCCGCTGGCCGTGCGCAGCCTCGTCGAGAGCCGCTTCGCCGGCGTGCGCGCGCTGCAGGCGTCGAGCCTGCGCCAGGCGCGCCTCATCTACCAGGATGAGCCCAACCTCGCCGCGACGGTGCTCGACCTGCGCCTGCCCGACGTCGCGGGCCTGGAGGGCATCTCCGAGCTGCGGGCGCTGCGCCCCGACGTGCCGATCGTGGTGTTCACCGGCCTGGACAGCGAGCCGCTGCGCCGCAGCGCGGCCGCGCTCGGCGCGGCCGCGCTGGTCTGCAAGAACGAGAACGCGACCGCCCTGCTCGACCAGCTCGCGCCGCTGCTCGCCGGGCGGCTGGGTGCGCTGGGCTTGCTGCCCGATGGCGCGGCCGACCCGCCCGCAGGCACGGTCGAGCTGTCGCCGCGCCAGCAGCAGATGTGGCAGGCGATCGCCGAGGGCCTGTCCAACATCGAGATCGCCGAGCGCTACCAGATCAGCCTCAACACCACCAAGGCGCACGTGCGCGAGCTGCTGCAGCGCCTGGGCGTGCGCAACCGTACCGAGGCCGCGACGATGTTCTACCGGCACCGCCAGACGCCCGCGCTCTGACCGGCATCGCGGCCACTGGGGGCACGATGCCCCCACCCCCGTCCGGGGGCCGTGGCTGCGCTACCATCGCCGCATGGATCCCACCGCCCCGACGCCGCCGCTGCTGTCCCTGCGCGGCGTGGGCATGCGTTTCCCGACCGGGGTGCAGGCGCTCGAGGCGCTCGACCTCGACGTGGCGCCGGGCGAGTTCCTGAGCCTGTTGGGGCCCTCGGGCTGCGGCAAGAGCACCGCGCTGCGGCTGATCGCGGGCCTGGCGCGCGCCACCGCGGGCGAGGTGGCCCGCCCGCCCGCGGCGCGCCTGGGCTTCGTGTTCCAGGAGCCCACCCTGATGCCCTGGGCCGATGTGTTCGACAACGTCCGCCTGCCGCTGCGCCTGCAGGGCCGGTCGGCGGACGCGGTCCGCGACGAGGTGATGGCCGCGCTCGAGGGCGTGGGCCTGGCCGAGTTCGCGCGGGCCTACCCGCGCGAGCTGTCGGGCGGCATGCGGATGCGCGTCTCGATCGCGAGGGCGCTGGTCACGCGGCCCGACCTGCTGCTGCTCGACGAGCCCTTCGCCGCGCTCGACGAGATCACCCGCGGCCGCCTTGACGACGACCTGCTGCGGCTGTGGGCCGCGCGCGGGCTGACCGTCGTGTTCGTCACGCACAGCGTCTACGAAGCGGTCTACCTCTCGACGCGGGTCGCGGTGTTCGGCGCCCGCCCGGGCCGCATCGTCGAGACCCTGGCCATCGATCCGCCCGGCCCGCGCGACGAGGCCTTTCGTGCGAGCCCCGCCTACGCGACGTGGTGCCTGCGGGCCTCGGCGGCCCTGCGCACCGCGACCGCCTGAGCGCGGCCGGGACCGCGAGGATGGCCGAGGATCGGGCGGCGCGCGCGGCGGGATCGGTCCGGGACCGCGCGACGGCCTCACGCCGCCTGCCGCCGCTCGCCCCTTTCGTGGTGGTGATGGCGGTGCTGCTCGCCTGGGAGGGGCTCGTGCGCGTCCGCGGCATCCCGCCCTATATCCTGCCGGCGCCGAGCCTGGTCGCGGTCACGCTGTGGCGCGACCTGCCTTCGCTGCTGCCCTCGCTGTGGTTCACGCTGCGCATCACCGTCGGCGCGCTGCTGCTGGCGATCGCGGGCGGCGTGGCGCTCGCCGCGGTGTTCGCGCTGTCGCGGCGCATCGAGACCGCGCTGTTCCCGCTGGCGATCGTGCTGCAGGTGACCCCGATCGTCGCGATCGCGCCGCTGATCCTGATCTACGTCGAGTCGACGACCGCGGCGCTGCTGATCTGCGCCTTCATCGTCGCCTTCTTCCCGATCCTGGCCAACACGGTGGTCGGGCTGCGCAGCGCCGACGCGAACCTGCGCGACCTGTTCACCCTGTACGGCGCGAGCCCGTGGCAGCGGCTGCGGCTCCTGCTGGTGCCGAGTGCTTTGCCCTATTTCCTCGCCGGCCTGCGGATCGCAGGCGGCCTCGCGCTGATCGGCGCGGTGGTCGCCGAGTTCGCAGCCGGCGCGGCCGGCCGAGAGACCGGGCTGGCCTCGCGTATCCTCGAGGCCGCCTTCCGCACCGAGATTCCGCGGATGTTCGCGGCCCTCGTGCTGGTCTCGATGGTGGGCATCGGCATCTTCGTGGTGTTCGATGCGCTCGCCCGCCGCCTGCTCGGCCGCTGGCACGACAGCGAGTTGCCGCGCGGCTGACCCTCGACCAAGGCGGGCACCGGCCCGCGATGGAGACCCCCGATGACCCGCAACGACCCCCGCACCGACATCCCCTCGGCCCTGGTCGCCCCGCAGGCGGCGCGGCCCGATCCCGCCCGCCGCGCGCTCGCCGGGTCGGCGTTCGCGGCCGCCGCCGCGCTGGGCCTGAGCCTGGGCGCGCCCGCGCCCGCCGCCGCCCAGGAGAAGGTGGTCTTCGCCACCAACTGGAAGGCGCAGGCCGCCCACGGCGGCTTCTACCAGGCGCTGGCCGACGGCACCTACAAGGCGATGGGGCTCGACGTCGAGATCCGCCAGGGCGGCCCGCAGGTCAACAACCGGCCGCTGCTGCCGGCCGGGCGCATCGACTTCCTGATGACCGGCAACCTGCTCCACACCTTCGACAACGTGCGCAACGGCGTCCCCACGGTGGTCGTCGCCGCGATGTTCCAGAAGGATCCGCAGGTATTCCTCTCGCATCCCGGTCAGTACCGGACCTGGGACGACCTCAAGAAGGCGCCCGTCATCCTCGTCGCCAAGGACGGGCAGTTCAGCTTCTGGCAGTGGATGAAGGGCGAGGGCTTCCGCGACGAGCAGCTCCGGCCCTACACCTACAACAGCGGGCCCTTCCTCGCGAACAAGCGCGCCGTCCAGCAGGGCTACGCGGTTGCCGAGCCGATCTCGATCGAGAAGACCGCCGGCTTCGCGCCGACGCTGTTCCTGCTCGCCGACCACGGTTGGTCCACCTACTCGACCACCATCGAGACGCGGCCCGAGCTGGTCAGGACCAGGCCCGAGCTGGTGCGCAAGTTCGTCGAGGGATCGATCGTCGGTTGGGTCAACTACCTGCACGGCAATCGCAGCGCGGCCGACGCGATGATCCGTCGCGACAACCCCGACACCACGCAGGACGAGCTCGATCGCGGCGTCGCGAAGCTCAAGGAGCTGGGCATCGTCGACTCGGGCGATGCGCAGACGCGCGGCATCGGCGCGATCGATCCGGCGAGGGTGAAGGACTTCCACGACAAGATGGTCAAGGCTGGCCTGTTCAAGGCGGGCGAGGTCGACCTCTCGAAGGCCTACACCACCGAGTTCGTCAACAAGGGGGTCGGCGTCGAATTGCGCCGAAAGCTGGGCGGCCCGCCCAAGTAATTGCGCCCCTCGGAATTCCCCTTTAGCAACAGATAGATAGACGAGGTTCTTTAAGCGCTACTAGAATGGCCGCATGTCTGTCATGCGTCCGCTCTCCCGCCCGCCGATCCGCGAGGCGATCATCGAGGTGAAGTGCGAGCTCGTCGATCTCGCGCGCCTCACCGCCCTGCGGGACCATCTCGCGGCGCGCTTCCCCGTGGTCAAGCCCTTCCGGCTGGCGTCGGTCGCGCTGCACCTGCCCGAGGAGCGGCGCACCACCGAGACCGACCCGGGCGGGGGCCAGCAGGCCGGCTGGCGTTGCGAGAGCGCCGACGGCAGCGAGGTCGTGCTGCTGCGCGCCGACGGCCTGTCCTATGGCCGGCTGCTGGGCTATCCGGGCTGGAGCGGCTTCGTCGAGGCCTTCCTCGGCCTGTGGTCGAGCTACGTCTCGATTGCGGCGCCGGTCGAGCTCGGCCGGATCGCGCTGCGCTACGTCAACGACCTGCGCCTGCCGGTCGGCGGCCACTTCGACTTCGAGCGCTTCCTGACCAGCGTGCCGCGCGCGCCGCAGGGGCTGGCGCCGGAGATCGTCGACTTCCTGGTCCAGATGACCCTGCCCGGGCACGAGCAGGGCCAGATCGTCGCGGTGACGCAGGCGACCGACACGGCGAGCCGCAGCGATCGGGAGCTGCCGGTGATCCTCGACATCGACGCCAGCTGGGAGCGCACCCTGCCGGTGGACGACCGGCTGGCTCTGCTGCTGCCCGAGGCGTTGGCCAGCCTTCGCGACCTGAAGAACCGCGCGTTCTTCGGCCTGCTAACGGAAGAACTCGTGAGCGCCTACACATGACCAAACTCGCCGCCGGATCGCGCAGCCTCGCCCTGTGCGCCACCACCTTCGGCGTCGGCGGACGGGCGCTGCGCGTGTCGCGCCGGCTCGCTGGTGCGCGTGGCCGCCTGACGAGCAAGGCGCTGTTCCGCTTCGACGCCGAACTGGCCGGGTTCGCCCAGGCCGCCGATCCGGATCCCTGGATCGCCGAGGAGCCGGTGCCCGAGATGGTGCTCAAGTACGCGCGGGACTTCCTGCGGGTGCTGCCGAGCAACCTGCCCGAGCCGATGGTGAGCCGCGACGACGACGGTGCGCTGGTCTTCGAGTGGGCCGGCGCCAACGCCCGCATGCTCAGGGTGCGGCTGGGTCCCGACGGGATGCTGGTCTACACCGGACGCCTGGGCGCCCGCCGGCGCATCAGCGGCGCCGAGCCGCTGGGCGAGGAGCTGCCCCCGCTGATCCGCGAGGCGATCCTGCAGGTCGCGGCCTGAGCCGCAGCCCGACCCGGCACCGAACCCGCGGGCTGTCCCGGCCCCGGCCGTTCACGTCGTCGCGCGCAGCGCCGCGACCGCCCGCCCGAATGCCTCCAGCCCCTGGGCCCGAACCGCGGCCTTCCACTCGGGCGTGTCGACGAAGAAAGCCTGCAGCATCCGCTCGCGGGCCATCGCGCGCAGCGCTGCGTCCTGCGGCGCGCGGTTCGCGACCCAATGGTCCAGCCGCAGCGCGTCGATCATGAGGTCGAGCGCCAGGGTGCCGAACTCCAGCCCGATACCCGCAAACGTTGTGTCCGGGCAGGCGTCGTAGGCGGCGTTGCCGATCTGCCCCTCGACCTTCGCCGACGTCGAGCTGCCCTCGTAGACCGAGGTCACCGCGTCGCCCCAGCAGGCCCGCGTGCGGGCGAGGTCGGCCGGCACGTCGCGCCCGGCGAAGATCATCTCGCCGTGGCCGCTGGCCCCAAGGCCCGTGTGCACGTCGATCCAGTACAGGCTGCGCGCGCCGCGCACGTGCCGCGCCAGCACCTCGCGCATGGTGGCGTTGCTCCAGGTAGGCGCGTTGCCCGCGTGGAAGAGGCCGTCGGGTCGCGTGCGCTGGCCGTGGGTCACGGCCTGCTGCCAGTGGGCCATGCCGCGCCGCGCGATCAGCTCGCCGATCTGCGCCTGGTTCGCGTCGGTCCAGGGCCAGGTATCCGGCAGCAGCAGTGGATGGACCTCCTCGTAGTCCGGGTCGGGCGGGGCGGGCTGCTGCGAGAAGTCGCGGAAATTGCGGTTCAGGTCGACGTTGTCCTCGGTGACCCGGCGCGCCCACGAGAAGCCCCACGGGTTGATCGCATGCAGCAGCACGACCCGCAGGCCGGCGCCGAGCGCGTCGTCGAGCGGCCCGCCCGCGGCGAGCAGCGCGTGCTGGATGCCGCTGCCGCAAAAGCCCTCGACGCCGTGGGTGCCGCTGTGCAGCAGCACCACGCCGGGGGCGTCGGCGGGCCCGAGGACCGCGACGTCGGCCGCCAGTTCCTCGCCCTGGAAGCCGCGCTCGCGCGGATGGACGTGGTGCTCCAGGCGGGCGCCGCGCGCGCGCGCGGCGGCGAGGAAGCGCTCGCGCGCCTGCGGGTAGTCCGACGGGAAGTCCGGGTCGGGGCGGATCGTCCGGGTCGTTGCGGGAGGGGTCATCGTCGCTGCATGCCGCTGTTGGAGGGAGGGGTCGGAAGCGGGCCGGGGCCCGCGGGAGGCGTGGGCGCCGCGGCCGTCGGGCGGGCGCGCGTCAGGTCACCGCCTTGCGCGCCTGGAACTCGGGGCGCCGCCAGTGCTCGCCTTCGATCACCTCGCGCAGCACCGCCACCGCGTCGAACACGTCGACGAAGCGCAGGTAGAGCGGCGCGAACCCGAAGCGCAGGATGTCCGGCGCGCGGAAGTCCCCGATCACGCCGCGCGCGATCAGCGCCTGCATGATCGCGTAGCCCTCGGGGTGGGTCAGCGAGACCTGGCTGCCGCGCCGGGCGGCGTCGCGCGGGCTCGCCAGCCCGAAGCCCGTGCCGGACGTGCCCAAGCCGCCCAGCGCCTGCTCGGCGAGCGCGAGGAACAGCGAGGTCATCGCGACGCTCTTGGCACGCAGCGCGTCCATGTCGACGCCCTCGAAGGCCTCGAGCGCCGTCTCCAGCGCGAGCAGCGACAGCTGCGGCGCCGTGCCGCACAGCAGCCGCTCGATGCCCGGCGCCGGGCGCCAGTCGTGCTCGAAGTCGAAGGGCCGGGCGTGGCCGTGCCAGCCCACCAGCGGCTGCTCGAGCTCGCCGATCCAGCGGCGCGCCACGTACGCGAAGGCCGGTGCGCCGGGCCCGCCGTTCAGGTACTTGTAGCCGCAGCCGACCGCGAGGTCGACCTGCAGCGCATCGAGCGCCACCGGCATGGCGCCGGCGGTGTGGGCCAGGTCCCAGAGCACCAGCGCGCCCTGCGCGTGCGCCTGCGCGGTGATGCCCGCCATGTCGTGCAGCTGCCCGCTGCGGTAGTTGACGTGCGTCAGCTGCACGAGCGCGAGGCGCTCGCCGGCCTGCGACATCGCCTCGCGCACCTCGTCCTGCCCGGGGCAGACCAGCTCCATGCCGAACAGCGCGGCCACCGACGCGTCGAGGTAGACGTCGGTCGGGAAGTTGCCCCGCTCGGCGACGATGACGCGCCGCTGCGGGGCGCGCCGCCGCTGGATCCCGAGCGCGCCGGCCAGCAGCTTGAACAGGTTGACCGAGGTGGAGTCGGCGACGATCACCTGGTCGGGGGCGGCGCCGACGAGTCGGGCGATGCGGGCCGCCGCGCGCTGCGGGGCGGTGTACCAGCCGGCGTCGTTCCAGGACCGGATCAGGCCCTGTGCCCACTCCTGCTCGGTGGCGGTGCGCATCCGCGCCGCGACCGAGCGCGGCATCGCGCCCAGCGAGTTGCCGTCGAGGTAGACCGTCGCCTCGGGCAGCACGAAGCGCTCGCGGGCGAAGGCCAGGGGGTCGGCGGCGTCGAGGGCCGCGCAATCGGCCCGTGTGGTGGCGATCGGCATGTCCCGAAGAATACCTGCCGGCCGAGGCCCGGGCCGAGCGCCTGCCTCCGGTGCGCCGTGCACGGGCCATGAGCCAGGTCATCCGCGGACGCCGACGCGGGCGCCCGGCCATCGGCCGCGGCGATATGATCGACGTCGTCCGCGGCGCGATCGGACGGCCCGCCCCGCTTGCCGGCCACCCGTTCGCGACGACGCGCTCTCGAGGAGACCCGATCGACATGAGTCCCGCAGGCCGCAGTCCACCCGCATCGACGTCGCCGCGCGTTCGGGTGTTGCCCGTCCCGGCCGTGCACGCGAGGCCCGCAGGGGCCCGCCGCACCCCGCGATGACCGCCTTCCCGACCGTGCGCCGCCTGTGCGCGGCGATGCCGCAGGCGCAGTCCGAGCGAAAGTGGGGCAACGTGGACACCTGGCTGATCCGCCGGAAGATGTTCGCGATCATCGTGCTCGACGCGCGCGGCCGGCCCACCGACCTGTGGTTCAAGGTCGACCCGGAGCGCTTCCTCGAGCTCACCGACCGGCCGGGCATCCGGCCCGCGCCCTACCTCGCGCGGGCGGGCTGGGTCGCGGTCGCCGACCCGTCGCGCCTGGCGCTCGCAGAGCTCGGGCCGCTGCTCGAGCGCTCCTACCGGCTGGTGGTCGCCGGGCTCGCCCAGCGGGTGCAGCGCGAGCTCGGCTTCGAGCCGGTGCGCCGCCCGGCCGCGCGCGCGCCGCGCCGCGTCCGCGCCAACGGCCTGGCCGCGGCACGCGCGCCGGGCCTCCAGAGCACCCCCAGGCTCATGCGATCCGGCGGCTGAGCCGGCCCACCGGAGGATGAAGATGGACCGATACTACGACGACCTCGAGACCCGCCCCGCCGAAGCCCGCGAGGGTGCGCTGATGGCACGCCTGCCAGGGCTGATCGAGCGCGCGCAGCGCGATGCGCCCGGCTGGGCGCGCCGCCTCGCCGGCGTCGATCCGCGCGCCGTCTCGAGCCGCAAGGCGCTGGCTGCGCTGCCGGTGTTGCGCAAGTCCGACCTCCAGGCCCTGCAGCAGGCCGACCCGCCGTTCGGCGGCCTCACCACCACGACGCCCGGCCGGCTCGGGCGCGTCTTCATGTCGCCCGGTCCGATCTTCGACCCCGAGGGCGCCCGGCCCGATCCCTGGCGTGCGGCGCGTGCGCTCTGGGCGGCCGGCATCCGGCCTGGCCACGTCGTGCAGAACTGCTTCGGCTACCACCTGACGCCGGGGGCCTGGATGCTCGACGCCGCCGCCCGCCACATCGGCGCCGCGGTGATCCCCGCCGGCACCGGCCAGACCGAGCAGCAGATCGAGCTGATCCGCAGGCTGCGGCCCGACGCGTATTGCGGCACGCCGAGCTTCCTGCGCATCGTGGTCGAGCGCGCGCAGGAGCTCGGCCTCGACATCTCCGCGCTGCAGCGCGCGGTGCTGGCCGCCGAGGCGCTGCCGCCGTCGCTGCGGGCGTGGTTCCGCGAGCAGGGCATCGGCACCGTGCTGCAGTGGTACGGCACCGCCGACCTCGGGCTGATCGCCTACGAGTCCGAGGCGATGGAGGGCATGATCCTCGACGAGGCGCTGATCCTCGAGATCGTGCGGCCCGGCACCGGCATGCCGGTCGCCGACGGGGAGGTCGGCGAGGTGGTGATCACCAGCTTCAACCCCGAGTACCCGATGATCCGGTTCGGTACCGGCGACCTCTCGGCGGTGATGTCGGGCGCCTCGCCCTGCGGGCGCAGCAACCTGCGGATCCGCGGCTGGCTCGGCCGCGCCGACCAGACCACCAAGGTGCGCGGCATGTTCGTGCACCCAGGGCAGGTCGCCGAGATCGCGCGCCGCCATCCCGAGGTCGCGCGGGCACGGCTGGTGGTGACGGGGGAGCGGGCGCAGGACAGCATGGTGCTGATGTGCGAGGTGCCGGTGGGCACGCCCGCGGCGCTCGCCGCACGGATCGTCGAGACGCTGCGCGAGGTCACGACCCTGCGTGGCGAGGTCGACCTGGTGGCCCCCGGGCTGCTGCCCAACGACGGCAAGGTGATCGAGGACGCGCGGCGCTACGACTGACCGGCGCCGCGCCACCCGTGCGTCACTTGAAGCCGAGCTCCGGCACCAGCTTGCCCATCCGCCGGTTCACCTCGAGGATGGACGCGGTGAACTCCGCGCTGCTCTGATAGAGGGCGGCCGTCTTCTGGCGCGCCATCAGGTCCTGGTAGCCCTTCGACTTCACCATGTCCTGCGCGGCCGCCTCCCAGGCGGCGAGCGCGTCCGCGGGGATGCCCGCCGGCGCGGCCAGCCCGTAGAAGATCCGGACCGACAGCGGGTAGTTCAGCTCGCTGAAGGTCTGCAGGGCGGGGTAGTCGGGGAACTTGTCGGGGCTGGTCTCGACCAGCAGCCGGACCTGGCCGGCGGTCGCGAACGGCCCGAAGGAGTCGGATACCACCGCCATGATCTCGCCGCCCAGCAAGGCGGTGATCACCTCGGCGCCGCCCTTGTACGGCACGTAGGTGGCCTGGATGCCGAGGCTGCGCAGCGCGGCCTCGGTGGCGATGTGCGTGCCCCCGTTGGTGGCCGCCGTCGACCACAGGAACTTGCCGGGATTGGCGCGCGCCCACGCGACCAGGTCGGCCCAGCTGCGGTGCGGGCTGTCGGTGCGCACGAACAGCGGCTGCGGGCTCACCAGCATCTGGAACAGGAAGGTGAAGTCGCGGGCGACGTCGTACTGCACCGGCTGCAGGTAGGGCGCGACAGTGAACGGGCTGGTGGTGGCGAGCGCCACTGTGTAGCCGTCGGGCTTGGCGCGGGCGAGCTGCGCGGCGGCGATCGTGGCGCCGGCGCCGGGGCGGTTCTCGACCACGACCGGCACCTTCCAGCGCTCGCGCAGGTATTCCGCCATCCAGCGCGAGACGATGTCGCCGCCGCCGCCGGGCCCGAAGCCCACGATCACGGTGACCTGGCGTGACGGGAACTTGTCGGCCGTCTGGGCGTGGGCGGCGCCCGCCGCCCACAGGAGCGTCGTCGCGCAGGCGAGCGCCGCGGTGCGTTGCAGGGTTGCCAGGATGCTCATCGTCCGTTCCTCGTGTCGTTCGTTCATGCGCCGGGTGAACCGGCCTCGCGTGCGGTGCGCCCCAGCGTGCCGAAGCGCGCGAAGGCCCACCGCATGGTCTCGGACGCATCGCGCCAGGGCGGATGATCGTCCATCTGCAGCCACAGGCGGTACAGGTATCGCCGGGCCTGCGGATCGGGTGCGTCCTCGAACGCCGTGCGCCCGTGCAGCACGGCCAGATTGTCGAGGAACTGGATGTCGCCGGGCTGGAAGTCCATCAGCACCGCGAGGTCCTCGCGTCGCGCGGTCGCGTCCATGCAGTCGAGCGCCTCGCGCTCGGCCAGCGACAGCGCCACGCCGAGCCGGTCGGCGGCGCCCATCACGTAGGAGCGCGCATAGCGGCAGTCGAGCCGCTCGCCGCGCCGCTCGAACACCGGGATCGGCGCAGTCACCGGGGCCTCGCCGGCAGCCTGCTCGCCCTTGCGGTCATAGGGGAAGCCGCGGCACAGCACCGGCAGGTGCTCCGGGTGACGGGCGAGGAGCGCGTTGTAGACCGCGGCGCTGCTGACGATGGCGCTCCGCCCGCCGGAGCGCGCCTGGCGGATGCACATCAGCGCGACGACGTCGGTCGGGTCGCAGTGCATGTTGAGCTGCGCGTTGCTGCGGTAGCCGCGGGCACGCTGACGCTCGCCGGTGTCGTAGCCGAAGCGCGCGCCCGCGTCGGTGACCGCCGACAGCAGCTCGAGCTCGGTGTTCTGGGTGAGCGCCGTGCCCATCGCGGCGCCGATCGCGCGGAACAGGCGCCCGGCGCGCAGCCGCGACATCCGCGCCACCGGCAGGCCGCGCAGCATCACGACGCCGCGGCGACCGACCTCGTCGCGCAGCCCCGCGAGCATCGGCGCGAGCCAGGCCGGCGCCTCGGGCCAGGCGGCGAGGCCGTCGTGCATCACGTCGCCCTCGGGCAGGGCGCTGGCCGCCTCCAGGATCTCGTCGGCCTGCGCGTCGGACAGGCGGTGCAGCCACGCGCCGTCGTCGGCGAAGTCGGCCGCCGCCCAGACCGCAGGCCCGCGCACTGGCGCCTGCGCGAACGGGGGACGCGGATCGGACATCGTGCCTCGCCTCCTCGGATCGGCCCCGCTCCGCGGGCTCCGGGGCGGCTGGACGCGAGTATATCGGGCGGGTCCGCCACGCCGGCCTGCGCGTTCCACGCCCCGCATGCCGACCTCGGCGGGCGTGGCGCGCGGGCGCGCGCCGCACGAGGCACAATCGGGCGACACACCCTGACGGAGATCGACGATGACCCGTGACGAACAGCAGGCGCTCCTCGCGATCGCGCTGACTGCCGCCTTCGCGGACGGCCGCAAGGACGAGCGCGAGCATGCCGAGATCCGCAGCATCGTCGATGCGCTCGCCGCGGCCGGCGAACCGAACCTGCCCGCGCTCTACAGCCAGGTGCTGCTCGGGCGGGCGCCGCTCGATGCCAGCGTCGCGGCGCTCGCCGACCCTGCGCTGCGCCGCCTGGCCTACGAGATGGCGGTCGGCGTGTGCGATGCGGACGGGGCGCGCGGCGACGCCGAGACGCGCTTTCTCGCGGACCTGCAGCGGCGCCTGGGCCTCGACCCCGGCGAGGCCGAGGCGATCGCGGCGCACGCCGACCGGCTCGCCGAGGCGCCGCTCGCCACGCCCGTGCCGGTGCCGCCTGCACCGGATCCGGCGCGCGGCCCCGCCGGCCACCCTGCCGGCACCGCCACGCCGGCCGGCGACGCACCCCGGCCCCTGTCCGGCGCGGCGCCGCTGCGCCCCTCGACGCTGTCCGAGGCCGAGCTCGAGCAGACGGTCCGCAGCGCCGCGATCCTGAACGGCGCGCTCGAGCTGCTGCCCGACTCGCTCGCGACGATGGCGATCATTCCGCTGCAGCTGAAGCTGGTCTACCGGATCGGGCAGTCCTACGGCTACGAGCTCGACCGCGGGCACGCGCGCGAGTTCCTCGCGACCGTGGGCGTGGGCCTCACCTCGCAATACCTCGAGCAGGCCGCGACGCGGCTGATGGGCGGCCTGCTGCGCGCGGTCGGTGGCGGCCTGCTGGGCGGGCTGGGCCGGCAGGCGGCCAGCTCGGCCATGTCCTTCGCGAGTACCTGGGCACTCGGGCAGGTCGCGCGGCGCTACTACGCGGGCGGTCGCACGCTCGACGAGGCCGCCCTGCGCGAGGCCTTCGCGGGGCTGCTGGGCGAGGCCAAGCAGCTGCAGGCGCAGTACCTGCCGCAGATCGAGGCGCAGGCGCGCTCGCTCAACCTGCCCCAGCTGCTGCAGTCGCTGCGCGCCTGAGGCGGGCGGGCCGCGCGCCCGGCGCCGGCCCGCCTTGCCGGGGCGCGCGCGCCTGCGTACGATCGTCGGGCCGCGAGACGACGGGCACACGAGGAGACGACCGGATGCCGGCCTACCGGACGCTGACCTACCGGGTCGACCCGCGCACGCCGCGCGTTGCCCGCATCACCCTGAACCGGCCCGAGCGTCTCAACGCGATCACCTTCGAGATGCCGGCCGAGATCCGTCGCGCCGTCGAGACCGCCGAGGCCGACCCCGCGGTCCACGTCGTCGTGGTCGCCGGCGCGGGCCGCGCCTTCTGCGCCGGCTACGACCTGCAGGACTCGGCGCAGAACCGCGACGCCGACCACCCCTGCCAGCAGGAGTCCACGCCCTGGGACCCGATGCTCGACTATGCCGCCATGAAGCGCTTCACCGAGGACTTCATGAGCCTGTGGCGCTGCCGCAAGCCCACCATCGCCCGCGTGCAGGGCCACGCGGTTGCCGGCGGCAGCGACATCGCGATGTGCTGCGACCTGCTGGTGATGGCCGACGACGCGCGCATCGGCTACATGCCCACGCGCGTGTGGGGCTGCCCGACCACCGCGATGTGGACCTACCGGCTCGGCCCGATGCGCGCCAAGCGGCTGATGTTCACCGGCGACACCCTGGACGGCCGCACCGCGCTCGACTGGGGCCTCGCCACCGAGTCGGTGCCCGCCGAGCGGCTGGACGACGCGGTCGAGGCGCTCGCCGCCCGGATCGCGGGCGTGCCCAACAGCCACCTCGCGATGCACAAGATGGTGGTCAACCAGGTGATGCTGACGATGGGCCTCGAGCAGACACAGATGCTCGCCACGCTGTTCGACGGCATCACGCGCCACAATCCCGAGGGCCTGTGGTTCCGCCGGTACGCGCAGGCCGAGGGCTTCAAGGCCGCGGTCCAATGGCGCGACTCCGGCACCCCGATCCCCGAGGGCGACGAGGCGCGCGAGCGCATCGCCGAACTCGAGCGCCAGCTGCGCGAGGCGCGCGGCACGGGCTGAACCCGCGCCGCCCGGCGCGGCCCCCCACCGTCCACTTACCGGTATCAGACAATGCTCAGCTACGACGTGATGGAACACGGCAAGCCCCTGCAGGCACGCATCCGCGAGACGCCGACGCCGCAGGGCACCGAGGTGCTGGTGCGCGTCGTGCGCTCGGGCGTGTGCCACTCCGACCTGCACATCTGGGAGGGCTACTTCGACCTCGGTGGCGGCAAGCGCTTCTACGTGCGCGATCGCGGCTGCGTGCCGCCGGTCACCGTCGGCCACGAGCCGTTCGGCGTGGTCGCGGCGCTCGGCCCGGACGCCACCGGCGTCGCGGTTGGCGACCGGCGCATCGTCTATCCCTGGATCGGCTGCGGGCGCTGCGCGGTCTGCGCCGACGGTGACGACAACCTGTGCCTCGCGCCGCGCTTCATCGGCGTCACGCGGCCCGGCGCCTACGCGACGCACCTGGTCGTGCCCGACGCCAAGTACCTGGTGGACGCCACCGGCGTCGACGAGGCCTGGGCCTCGACGCTCGCCTGCTCGGGCCTGACCGTGCACAGCGCGATCGGCAAGCTGCCGCCGCTCGCGCCGCGTCACTGGGTCGCGGTGCTCGGCTGCGGCGGGCTCGGAATGAGCGCGATCGGCATGCTGCGCGAGCGGGGCATCGACCAGGTGATCGCCTGCGACGTCGATCCGGCCAAGCTCGCGCGCGCCCGGGAGCAGGGCGCAGCCCGGGTGCTCGACACCCGCGACCCGGACGCCGCCGCGCAGCTCAAGGCGCTGACCGGCGACGCGCTCGCCGGCGTGCTCGACTTCGTCGGCATGCCGGCCACCGCGGGGCTGGGCATCGGCGCGCTCTGCAAGGGCGGGCACTACGTGATCTGCGGCCTGTTCGGCGGCGAGCTCACGCTGTCGCTGCCGCCCATCGCGCAGCGCAACATCTCGATCCGTGGCTCCTACGTCGGCAACCTGCGCGAGCTGCGCGAGGTGGTCGCGCTCGCACGCAGCGGGCGCCTCGCGCCGCCGCCCATCGAGGTCCGGCCCGCCGCCGACGCGAACGGCAGCATGGAGGCGCTGCGCGACGGGCAGGTGGTGGGACGCATCGTGCTGGACTTCGAGGGCGTGGACGGCTGACGCGCTGCGCGGGGCCGCGACAGCCTGGAGGCAGCGGGCGCCGACCCGTTCCGGGCCGGGCCCTCCCGGGCCACCGGCCGCTCGGGCTGCGGATTGCACACGGGTCGCCCTCGGCATCTCGTGCTTGACAGCGCGCGCCCGCGCCGCCTATCTTGCATCACTAATATATCAATCATATGGAAGGGGTCTGGCCTACGAACCCGCGACCGTTGCAGCGCAGGCGCTGCACGGCATCGCACCCGGCCGTTGCCTGCCGTGCCGCCCCATGCCGTCGACGGGTGCGACACCGCGGCGAGCCGTCCCCGACGCTGAGTCGGCGTGTGTCCCCGTTGTTGCACCACGAATCCCGGGCCACAGGCCCGGCCTTGGAGACAGGAGAAGATCGACATGAGAAAGCGTGATTTCATTCGGGCCGGTGCAGCCGGTTCGCTCGGCCTGGGGGCGCTCACCGCCGCGCAGGCCCAATCCGGTCCGACCTACAACTGGAAGATGGCCACGATCTGGCCCGGTGGCCCGATGATGGAGATCGGCGCCAAGGGCTTCGCCGACCGCATCGCGCTGCTCTCGGGCGGCCGCTTCAAGATCCAGGTGTTCCCGGGCGGCGCGCTCGGCAACACCCTGCGCGTGCCCGACACCGTCAAGAACGGACTGGCCGAATGCGGCCACACCTGGATCGGCGCCGACTGGGGCAAGGACCAGACCACCGTGCTGTTCGGCGGCTATGCCGGCACCTTCGACACCGAGCGGATGCTGCACTGGCTCTACCAGGGCGGCGGCAAGGAGCTGCAGCGCAAGTTCCGCGACGACGGCGACGGCATCATCTCGATGCCGCTGGCGATCCGCACTGCCGAGGTGTTCCTGCATTCCCGCAAGCCGGTCAAGACGCTGGCCGACCTGAAGGGGCTCAAGATCCGGACCGCCGGTGCCTGGCTCGAGATGGCCAAGGACCTCGGCGCCGCGCCGCTGACCACGGCGGGCGGCGACATCTTCCCGATGCTCGAGCGCGGCGCGATCGACGCGCTCGAGTGGGGCACGATGTGGGAGAACATCTCGATGGGCTTCCACAAGATTGCCAAGTACCTGATCTACCCGGGAGTCCACCAGCCGACGGCGCCCTTCGAACTCGTGATCAACAAGGACGTCTGGGGCAAGATGCCGGAGGCCGATCGCAAGCTGATCGAGATCGTCTCCGAGCAGGTGACGCTCGAGTGCTGGATGCGGGTCGGCGCCGAGGACGTCAAGGCCTTCGACTTCTACAAGACGCAGGGCGTCGAGATGATCGAGCTCGACGACGAGGTGCAGTTCGCTGCGCGCAAGCTCGGCCTCGACTGGGCCGACCGGACCGCCAAGTCCGGCAAGTTCAAGATGTTCGCCGAGATCCACCAGAGCCAGGTCGACTTCGACAAGGCCTGGCGCAACGCCGACAGCTGGCGCAAGGTGAAGGTCAAGCCGGTCTGAGGGTGCCCAACGCCCGGGGCCGGCCGCCGTCCGCCGCCCCCGGGCACGCCCGTCCCCGCAACGTCGCCGTGTGCATCCGGAGTCCCTAGTGTTGCCGCTGATCCGCCTGATCGAGAAGCTCGTCATCGCCGTCGGCATCGTCGCGGCCCTGCTGCTCGTGCCCCTGGTCCTGGCCACGTGCTGGGAGGTCTTCACCCGATACGTCCTCGGCGCTCCCACCACCTGGGCCTACGAGATCGGCTACATGCTGACCGGCTCGCACTTCCTGCTCGGCCTCGCCTACACGCTCCAGCAGGACCTGCACATCCGCATCGACATCTTCACCGGCCGCATGTCGCCCAGGCTGCGCGCCTCGATCGACGCGGTCGCCTATGCGGTCGTCCTGCCGCTGCTGGTGTGGCTCGCCTGGATGCTCGTGCAGTACCTGGTCATCGGGTACACGCGCGACGAGCGTACCGGGCAGTCGGCGCTGAACGCGCCGGTCTGGCCGTTCCGGGTCGTGTTCGCGATCAGCTTCACGCTGTTCGCGCTGCAGGTCTTCGCCGAGCTGCTGAAGTCGATCGACCGCATTCGCCTCCCGGCCCGGGCCCGCTGACATGGAGATCCTCCCGTTCCTGATGCTTCCGGCCGCCTTCGCGCTGATGTTCCTCGGCGTGCAGGTGGTGTTCTCGATGATGATCACCGCGGTGCTGTTCGGCCTGGTGGTCTTCGGGGACAAGGTCATCCACCAGTTCATCGAGAAGATCGACGACCTGGCCTCCAACTTCGTGCTCGCCGCGGTGCCGCTGTTCGTGTTCATGGGCGCGATGCTCGAGAAGTCGGGCATCGCCGACCGGTTGTTCGAGGCGATCCACATCTGGACGCGGCGGCTGCCCGGGGGCCTGGCGCTCGCGACGGTGCTGATGTGCATCATCTTCGCGGCCTCCAGTGGCGTGATCGGTGCGACCGAGTCGGTGGTCGGCCTGCTGACGATCCCGGTGATGCTGCGCTACGGCTACGACAAGGGCCTGATCAGCGGCACGATCTGCGCGGGCGGCTCGCTCGGCACGATCATCCCGCCGTCGGTGGTGGTCGTGGTGATGGGCCCGCTCGCCGACCTGTCGGTGGGCGACCTGATGTACGGCATGGTGTTCCCGGGCCTGATCATGGCCGGGCTGTACCTCGTCTACATCTTCGTGCTGTGCCTCGTGAAGCCCGAGATGGGGCGGCGCATCCCGCCCGAGCCGGGCGATCCCACGTTCGTGCAGAAGCTCTGGATCAGCGCCCGCAACCTGGTGCCGCCGGTCATCATGATCTTCGCGGTGCTGGGCTCGATCCTGTTCGGCCTGGCCTCGCCCACCGAGGCGGCTGCGATCGGCTCGCTGTGCGCCGTGGGGCTGACGATCCTCTACGGGCAGTTCACCTGGCCCGGCTTCTACGACGCGCTCAAGAAGACGTTGACGGTCACCGCGATGATCATGGCGGTGCTGCTGGCGGGCACGCTGTTCACCGGCGTGTTCATCGGCGGCGGCGGCATCTCGACCGCGAGCCGGCTGATCGACACGCTGTCCCTCGGCCCGTGGGGGCTGCTGTCGCTGCTGCTGTTCATCCTGTTCATCGCGGGCTTCTTCCTCGACTGGATCTCGATCGTCCTGATCTTCATCCCGATCTTCGTGCCGCTGGTGAAGCTGGCCGGGTTCGATCCGGTGTGGTTCTGCATCCTGTGCCTGATCATGATCCAGACCGGCTACCTGACCCCGCCGATGGCGCCGGCGATCTTCTACCTGCGCGCGGTCGCCCCGCCCGAGATCACGATCCGCGACATGTACCGCGGGGTCGTGCCCTTCATCCTGCTGCAACTCGTCACGCTCTTCATCACCCTCGCGTGGCCCGGCCTGGTGACCTGGCTGCCCTCGGTGATGCTGCAGCTCAGATAGGCCCCGGCGGGCCCCCGGGCCCGCTGTCCGCGGCTGCCCGCCGCACGTCTTTCCGATCACCGAGACCGCAGACATGACGCCCGACCAGATCCTTTCGATTCCGCCCCGGATCCTGACCCAGGCCCAGCGCGAGGCCTACTTCCGCGACGGGTTCCTGCTGGTCGAGCGCGCGATCGACGACGCCTGGCTCGAGCGGCTGCGCGCCGCCACCGCCACGCTCGTCGAGCGCAGCCGCGCGGTCACCGTGTCCGACGCGGTCTTCGACCTCGAGCCCGGCCACCGCCCCGACGCGCCCCGGCTGCGCCGCGTCTCCAAGCCGGTCGAGCAGGACCCGGTGTACTGGGCCTACGTGACCGAGTCGGTGATGCCCGACATCGTGGCCGACCTGGTCGGGCCCGACGTCAAGTTCCACCACTCCAAGCTCAACTTCAAGTGGCTCGCGGGCGGGGAGGAGGTCAAGTGGCACTACGACATCGGCTTCTGGCCGCACACCAACTACTCGCCGCTCACCGTCGGCACCTACCTGTACGACTGCGGCATGGACCAGGGGCCGCTCGGCGTGCTGCCGGGCAGCCACGAGCTCGAGCCGCTGCTGTCGCAGTACGGCCCCGACGGCAAGTGGACCGGCTGCCTGGGCGAGGACGACCTGAAGCAGCTCGACCTCTCACGCACCCGCTACCTGACCGGCCCGGCCGGCTCGCTCACGATCCACAACTGCCGGATGCTGCACAGCTCGCCCCGGAACCTGTCGGACATCGGTCGGCCGCTGCTGCTCAACACCTTCTCCTCGGCCGACGCCTACCCGTATACGGTCAACCCGATCCGCTCGCGTTTCGACCAGGCGGTCGTGCGCGGCCGGCCCGCGGTGCGTTCGCACCACGACCCGCGGCCCTGCCCGATGCCCCCCGACTGGTCGGGCGGCTACAGCTCGATCTTCGCGCTGCAGCAGCAGGAGCAGGGCGCGCCCGCCACGGGCATGTGAGGGCGGGTACCCCGCCGGGCGGAGCGGCCATTGACCCCACCGCCCGCAGCTAGCTAATATATTAGTCGTAGGTCAGGACGCGTCCCGTCCCGCAACGCACCGGAGCAGCCAGCCATGATGAGCGAACGCCAGCGGAAGTTCCGCGAGCAGTACAAGTCCAACATCAGCCCCAATTACAACGGGCTGCTCCACATCGGCGTGATCTACGCGATGGGGCTGGGCGCCATCTGGTGGTGTCTGGGCAAGATGGAGTCGGCCACCTGGGAATGGCTGTTCGTGGTGCCGGTGTTCATCGCGGGCAACTTCATCGAATGGGGCATGCACAAGTACGTGATGCACCGCAAGATCGACGTCTTCGCGCTGCGCGCCATCTACGACCGTCACACGCGCCAGCACCACCAGTACTTCACCGACAACGACGCCACCATCGACACGACCCGCGAGTTCCGCATCGTGTTCTTCCCGTGGCGCGTGCTGCTGGTGCTCGGCGTGTTCGGCACGCTGTTCGGCTGGGTCGCGGCGCAGGTGGTCAACCCCAACGCCGGCTACGTGCTGTTCATCACGATGGTCACGCACTACCTGGTGTACGAGGCCTTCCACTACTGCTGCCACGTCCATGACAACGCGTTCGTGCGCAACATGCCGTTCGTGAACACGATCCGGCGCCACCACACCGCGCACCACAACCAGGGGATCATGATGCACTACAACATGAACCTCACCTTCCCCGTCGCCGATTGGGCGATGAACACCAGCGACCTGCGCCGCGGCCTGCTCGGCACGCTGCTCAACGGCTACGACAGCTCGCACGTGAAGGACGAGCTCAAGCCGATCATCCAGCGCTTCCGTCTCGACGATTCGCGGGTCACGCTCGACGGCCCGCAGCTCACCGATGACGAGCGCCGCGTCCTCGCCTGATCGCGCCGCCCCGTCCTTGAAGCGCGCCGCAGCCACCGTCCCCGAACCCGCCCGGGTGCGTGCCGAACGGCGCCCGGCACGGGTCGCGCCGGACCGTCCCGTCGAGCCGGCGGCGCGCACCGTGCGCGGCGCCGGCCGCTCGCTGACCGACGAGGCCTACGCCCAGCTCGAGGAGATGATCGTCACGATGCAGCTGCGGCCCGGCAGTGCGGTGTCAGAGGCGACGCTGTCGGAGCGCCTGGGCATCGGTCGCACCCCGATCCGCGAGGCGCTGCAGCGCCTGGCGCGCGAGCACCTGGTGGTGGTGCTGCCCCAGCGCGGCAACCTGGTCTCCGAGATCGACGTCAAGCGCCAGCTGCGCCTGCTCGAGGTGCGGCGCGAGGTCGAGCGGCTGATCGTGCGCTGCGCGGCACGCCGCTCGACGCGCGAGGAGCGCGAGGCGTTCGCGCTGCTGGCGGCCTCGCTGCGCAAGGCCGCTGCCGCCAACGACGCGCGCGCCTTCGTGCGCGACGACAAGCGCTTCAACGACCTGTGCCTGAGCGCCGCGCGCAACGAGTTTGCCGCCAGCGCGATGAGCCTGATGCACGGTCTGTCGCGCCGATTCTGGTACATGCACTATCGCCAGGCCGCCGACCTGCCGGTGACCGCGCGCCTGCACGCCGACACCGCGCACGCGATCGCGACCGGCGACGAGGCCGCAGCCGCGCGCGCGCTCGACGCGCTGCTGGACAACATCGAGGCCTTCACGCGGGCCACGGTGTCCACCGACTTCTGAACGGAGGGTGCCCGCGATGCTCGCCGTGATCTTCGAGGTGTGGCCCCACGAATCCCACCGCCAGACCTACTTCGACCTCGCCGCCGACCTGCGCCCGCTGCTGGCGGGCATCGACGGCTTCGTGTCGATCGAGCGCTTCCAGAGCCTCAGCGACCCGGGCAAGATCCTGTCGCTGTCGGTGTGGCGCGACGAGGCTGCGCTCACCGCGTGGCGCAACCTCGACCGGCATCGCGGCGCGCAGTCGCGCGGCCGCAGCGAGGTGTTCCGCGACTACCGCCTGCGCGTCGCCGGCATGGTGCGCGACTACGGCATGACCGACCGCGCGCAGGCGCCGGCCGACAGCCGCTGCGTGTTCGACGCAGACAGCCCGCTGCTGTAGCGCAGGGGCTGGCCCCGATCACGGCGCGGCGGTCGGTCGATCAGTAGTACGGCGGCGCGACGACGATGTACTGCGGCCCCTGCGGCATGTACCAAGTCGGTCCGCACTGCTGGTAGATCACGCCCCGGTAGTTGACCGGGACGCAGCCCGGCGGCGGCGCGTTGACGATGGAGCCGATGACCGCTGCCGTCACCGCGACGGTCGCGGTGACCGCGACCGCGGTGGCCACCGGGTGGTAGTCGTTGTCCCAGCCGCCATGGCAGCAACCGTTGTTGTTGTTGACGTTGACGTTGACGTTCTTGTTGACGTTCACGTTGTTGACGCTGGTGGTGCGCACGTTCGTCGCGCGCGCATCGACCTTTGTGACGTTGGTGTTCCGCTGCTGCGCGGCCTCGACGTCCGAGGTGCCGGACGCACCGGCCAGGAACAGGGCGACGCAGGTCGCGGCGACGAGGCGCTCGAGAGAAATCATCATGATGTGGCGCTCCGGTTATCGGGTCTTGAGCGGAACGAGTTCCACCTGCGTGCTTCCGCGCGGGGGCGTGAACTTGAATGCCGTGTCGGCGAAGCGCGGCTTGAGGTTCCAGTCGAGCACCGATACCGACTGCGGACGGGCTTCGTCGGCGCGGCTCGTGATGACGATCTTCCGGGGCAACGGCGCGCGGCCGGCCTGAATCCAGATCTGCCAGTCGAGCCCGGCCTGCCGGAACGCGTAGTGGTCGCACAGGTCGTCGCCGACGAAATCCTGCCCGACGCTCATGGCGGATTCGATGTTGTCGAGCGGGGCCTCCGGCGTGCCGAACGCGAACAGGTCGGACAGCGGCGCCTGCATGCCATAGCGGTCGCGCAGGAGGACCATCAGGCCGCCGATCTCGCCTGCGAACGGCACCAACGAGTAGTACTTCTTCTGCGGCGTGTAGAGCGTCGCGACCTTGCCGTCGAAGAACAGTTCCCGCTGCGTGCGGGCGCTGTCCATGCGCACGTGCAGCCTGTTGGGGCGGGCCACGGAGAGGTTTGCGCGCGCCGAATGCTGGAGCTTCTGGCCGTCGGCCAGCACGCGCTCGCCGGTCACCTGCGTCGAGACCCGGAACTGCTTCAGGGTCTGAAGATGCGCGCCCATGGCCTTGAGCGCCTGCACCGCGGCAGGGTCGACGAGTTGCGCGGCGGCCTGCGGCGACGCCTGTGCGGCGGGTGCGGGTGAGGGGGCGGGTGGCGTCGACTGGGCGGCGAGCGCGAGCGGTGCGAGCGCGAAGGCTGCCGCGATCAGTGGGTGGTGCATGCGCAAGGGGCTTCCTCCGGTAGGCGAACGAGATCGTATGTCGTTTGAGCCGTGCGTCGACGAGCACGCAGAGGCCCTCGTAGTGTAGGCCAGGCCTTGGACGTATCGACACGTGTATCGATGCCCCTTGGGGCAAGGCGCGCGCTCACTCAGAGCGACGGCAGGCGCCACGGCACGGGCCGTCGGCGCTACAGGGCCGCGCCCGCCGGGCGTCGACGGTTTCAGCGCTTCTTGGTTGCGCGCGCGGAGACGACGACGAGTTCGGCGTCGATGACACCGCTCTTGGTCATGCCGAGGCGCTTGGCGGCCGCGAGCGAGACGTCGCCGATGCGGCCCGGGTCGGTCGGACCGCGGTCGTTCACGCGCAGCACGACGCTGCGCCGGTTCGCGAGATTCGTCACCTTCACCTTGGTGCCGAAGGGCAGCGTCTGGTGTGCCATCGTGAGGGCATAGGGGTTGTACGGCTCTCCGCTCGCGGTGCGGCGGCCGGCGAAGTTGCGGCCGTACCAGGCGAGCTTGCCCTTCTGGACCTCGCCGGTGGCGGCGGGTGCCGCAGCGGTCGGCGTGGCGGACTTGGCGGCGGCGGGCGCGGACGCCTGCGCCAGGGCTTGCCCGGAAACCAGGGCGGCCACGAGGGCGACGGCGGTGGCGAAGGACTTACGATCGTGGGTCATGTCGGGGTTGGGGAAGTGAGCAGCGGAAACCACAGCCGCCCACTGGGGCGGCCTGCGGCAGGGTTGAAGAACGGCGGCGTGACTACACCGTGTCCGTGCCAGCCCGTCAACCGCAGTTTGCATATCGACAGGATCCATGTGGGCACCCCGTCCGGGTCGAGCGCAGCGCATGATCGACGCGGGCACCGTGCCCCGGCCTCGGACAGGCAGGGAACCCACGCCCGCGCGCCCGACCGCAGAACGCGTCCGGCCTCGCCCGCCCGCGTCGCGACCGCGCCGTCGGGGCGCTCAGTTCACCGCCCGCCCGCCTTCGCCCCAGTAGCGTGCCCGCAGGACCTTCTTGTCGGGCTTGCCCAGGCCCGTGACCGGCAGCGCGTCCACGAAGTCGACCGACTTGGGCGCCTGCACCGGGCCCTTGTGCGCGCGCACCAGCGCGATCAGCTCGGCCGCGCCGGCCTGCATACCCGGACGCAGCACCACCACCGCCTTCACCGCCTCGCCCCACAGCGCGTCGGGCACGCCGATCACGCCGGCGGCCGCAACCGCGGGATGGCCGGTCAGTATGTCCTCGACCTCGCGCGGGAACACGTTGAAGCCGCCGCTGATGATCATGTCCTTGCTGCGGTCGACGATGTACAGAAAGCCGTCGGCGTCGGCGCGCGCGAGGTCCCCGGTGTGCAGCCATCCGTGGCGGAAGGCCTGCTCGGTCTCCTGCGGCTTGTTCCAGTAGCCGAGCATCACCAGCGGGCCGCGCACGCAGATCTCGCCGATCTCGCCCGTCGCGACCTCGCGCCCGTCCTCGTCCAGCAGCGCGACGCGGTCGGGGCCGATCGGTACGCCGCAGGACGCGAGGCGCTCGGGGTGATTGAGCGGATCGTGGTCCCGGCGACGCAGCACGGTGATGCAGTTGGGCGCCTCGGTCTGTCCGTAGAGCTGCATGAAGACCGGGCCGAGCCGCGCGATGCCCTGCGCGAGGCGCGCGGGCGACATCGGCGAGGCGCCGTAGATGACCACCTCCAGGCTCGACAGGTCGGCCTGCGCGACGGCGGGGTCGTCGAGCAGCCGGTAGAGCATGGTCGGCACGAGGAAGGTGCTGGTGATCCGGTGCCGCGCCACCAGTTCGGCGAAGCCGGCGGTATCGAAGCCCTGCGCGATCACCACCGTGCCGCCCTTGAGCAGCACCGGAACGATGATCGCGCCGGCGGCGTGGGTGATCGGGGTCGTCGCGAGGAAACGCACCTCGGCCGGCCAGTCCCACTCGGCGAGCTCGGTCATCACCATCGTCACCCGCACCCGGTGCGAGGTGGCCACGCCCTTGGGCCGGCCCGAGGTGCCGCCGGTGTAGGTGAGCCCCGCGACGTCGTCGGCCGTGCCCTGCGGCACGAGCGGGCGCGGCGCGTAGCGCGCGGCGTCGGCGAGCACGTCGACGGCGAAGTCGGACGGTCCGAGCGACAGCAGCCGCAGGCCGGGCACGCGCGCGGCGAGCGCGCGGGCGCGGTCGGCGAAGCCGTCGGGGTCGACGAACAGCGTGCCGATGCCCGCGTCCTCGAGGATGTAGGCATGGTCGTCCTCGGAGCCGAGCGGGTGCATCGCGGTCGAGCGCAGCGCCATCGTCGCGGCCGCCGCGGTCGCGAGGAAGGCCTCGGGCCGGTTCGACGACAGGGTCGCGATCGCGTCGCCGCGGCGCAGCCCGCGTGCCTCGAGCGCCTGCACCAGCCCGGAGAGCTGCTCGCCGAGCCTGCGGTAGCCGATCTCGCGCGTGCCGTGCACGAACGCGATCCGGTCGCCGCCGCGCGCGATCGCCCGTGCGATCAGGTGGCCGAGCGTGCAGCCGTCGTAGAGGTCGGTGGGGGCCATCGCGTGCGTCTCCATGGAGGCGGGCTGCCGCGGCCCGGGTGCGCGGCGCGCCGTCCTGCCCGACGGTAGTCGAAAACGCGCGGGCATGCCGCCCCGCGATCCGGAAGCGACCCGCCGCCGCCTGCCGCGACGCGAGCCTGCGGGCGTTAGACTGGCGGGCGCGCTCGTGCGCCGCCGCGGACCCGGACATCGATGGCCCTGCACACCTGGCTGCTCTACCTCGTCGCCGCGATCGGCCTGTCGTTGACCCCCGGCCCCAACAGCCTGCTCGTGCTGACCCACGGCGCGCTGCACGGGCATCGCAGGACGCTGTTCACCGTGGCCGGCGGCGCGCTCGGCTTCCTGCTGCTGATCGCGCTGTCGATGCTGGGCATCGGCGCGCTGCTCAAGGCGTCGGCCGGCGCGCTGACCGTGCTCAAGTTCGCAGGCGGCGCCTACCTCGTATGGCTGGGCGTCCAGCTCTGGCGTGCGCCCCCGATCGACCTGGGGGCGAGGGTCGCGCCTGCCGATGCACGGGGGGGCGCGCTGTTCGGGCAGGGGCTGCTGACGGCCGCCTCCAACCCGAAGGCGCTGCTCTTCTACGGCGCCTTCCTGCCGCAGTTCATCGACCCGGCGCGCGACCTGCTCACGCAGTTCGTCGTGATGGCGGTGGTGTTCGTGACGGTGGAGTGCGTGGTCGAGTACCTGCTCGCGCTGCTCGCGCACCGCATCCGCCCGCTGCTGCAGCGGGCCGGGCGGGGCTTCAACCGGACCTGCGGCGGGATGTTCGTCGCGATGGGGCTGGCGCTGCCGATGACGCGCTGAGCGCGCGCTGGCGGGTCACTGCGGCTTCACCGTCGCCGCGGACGCCGGGCCGCCTCATCCCTGCGGCGGCTCGCGGTCGGAGGCGCCCAGTTCGCGCTGCATGATCACCGTGTCGAGCCATCGGCCGTGCTTCCAGCCGGTGGCGCGCATCGTGCCGGCGGCCCGGAAGCCGCAGCGCGCATGCAGCGCGATCGAGCCGGTGTTGGCGCTGTCGCCGATGATCGCGAGCAGCTGCCGGCAGCCCGCGCTCTCGCAGCGCGCGGCGAGGGTCTCGAGCAGCGCACGGCCGATGCCGCGCCCGCGCGCGTCGTGCGCCACGTAGATCGAGTCCTCGACGGTGAAGCGGTAGGCCGGCCGCGTGCGGAACCAGTTGGCGTACGCATAGCCGAGCAGGCGCCCGCCGCTTTCGGCGACCAGCCAAGGAAAGCCGTTCTTCAGCACGTCGGCGCGGCGCGCGCGCATGTCCTCGACCGAGGGCGGCTCGAGCTCGAAGGTGCCCGTGCCGTGCAGCACGTGGTGCGCGTAGACGGCCTGGATCTCGGGGAGGTCGTCGTCGCGGCTGTCGCGGATCAGCAGATCATTCATGAATCCCAGTCTAGCGGATGGTGAGGCGCTGCGCGGGCCCGACTGATGGCCGCGCGGATGTCTTGTACAGTGGGCGCGCCCCCGCAGAGGATCCGAGCATGCAGCCCCTCACCGTCTACCAGTTCGAAGGCATCACCCCGGTCGTCGATCCCGCCGCGTGGGTGCATCCGAGCGCGGTCCTGATCGGCGACGTGATCGTCGGGCCGCGCTGCTACGTGGGGGCGGGCGCGGTGATGCGCGGCGACTTCGGACGCATCGTGCTGGAGGCCGGCGCCAACCTGCAGGACAACTGCGTGGTGCACTCGCTGCCCGACTTCGACTGCGTGATGGAGGCGGACGCGCACATCGGCCACGGCGCGGTCATCCACGGCTGCCGCATCGGCCGCGACGCGCTGGTCGGCATGAACGCAGTCGTGCTCGACCGGGCGGTGGTGGGCGAGCAGGCGGTGGTCGCCGCGATGGCGCTGGTGAAGATGGGCGGGCAGGTGCCCCCGCGGGTGCTGGTGGCCGGCGTGCCCGCCAGGGTGGTGCGCGAGCTGTCGGCCGAGGACATCCGTGCCAAGCACGCGGGCACCCTGATGTACCAGGAGCTGGCGGTGCGCAGCGCGGGCATGGTCGCGGTGCCCGCGCTCGCCGCAGTCGAGCCCGACCGGCCCCGCAGCAACTGGGCGGAGGCCTACGCGCGGCTGGGCGCCTGAGGGCCCGCGGCGCGGATCAGGCGTTCAGCAGGACCCCGTCCTCGACGCGGGCCGCGCCGGCGCGCAGCAGCTCGGCGACCGCCCAGTCGGCCAGCGCCTGCGGCGTCATGCCGATGAATCGGCGATTGGCGCGGCGCATCAGCGGCAGCGTGTCCATCAGCGCGGCCACGCCCTCGAGCGGCACGCGCTCGTGGTCGAGCAGCAGGAACTTGAGGGTCGACTTGATCGCCTGGCGCGCGTTGCGCGCGGGGTCGGCCGCCAGGTGCTCGAGCCGGCCGCGCGCGCGGGCGATCGCACCGGCCACGTCGGTGAACATCCGGCCGTGGCCCGGGATCACCAGGCCCACGTCGAGCCCGGCGATCCGCTCGAGGATCGCGCGCTGCTCGCCGAAACCGGGCTCGCCCTCGAGCTCCGGGAAGATCACCCCGAAACCGTTCTCCCAGAGCGCGTCGGCAGAGATCAGGATGCGCTCGGCGGCACAGTGCAGCACCACCGCCTGCGGGTCGTGACCGGGCGCCGCGATCGCCTGCCACTGCAGCCCGCCGAGCTCGATCGTCTGGCCGTCGTCGAGCAGGGCGTCGAACTCGAAGCGCTCGCAGTGCTGGCCGGTGGGGTCGGCGCCCACGCCGGTGATCGCCCAGCCCCGCACGGCGTCCGCGCTGGCCGCCGGGATCGTGATGCGCGCGCCGTGCAGGGCGGCCAGCACCGCGTTGCCGCCGCAGTGGTCCGAGTGCAGGTGGGTGTTGACGATGGCGTCGAGCGGCCGCCCGCCCAGCGCATGCCCGACCAGCGCGACGGTCAGCTCGCGGTGCTTGGCGAAGCCGGTGTCGACGAGCGTGGCGGTGCGCCCGTCATCGAACAGGATGCCGTTGGAGGACAGCCAGTCGCGCTCGAGGAAGCGCATCGTGGCCGGCAGCCGGATCGGGGAGGCGCCCGCGGTGCGGGCGCTCATGCCGGCGGCTCGGCCGGCCGTGGCGCGGTCAGCAGTGCCACGGCCTGCTCGAACGCGAGGTCGAGTTCGCGGCTGCCGCTGTAGAACACCCGCGCCCGGCCCAGGCCCACCGACACGATCAGCCGGGGTGACAGCGCGAGCCGCACGAAGCGCACCCGCTGCACCTGCTGCCAGGTCGCTTCGCGCCCCATCCAGCCGATCTGCCGGATGCCCTCGGCATCCACCACGGTGCGCCCGAAGAGCAGGGAGGGCAGCGGCCACAGCAGCGCCACCGCGATCGTGGCGCCGGCGGCGAGCTGCTGCCACTCGAAGGGCGTGGGCGAGGCCAGCGCGGCCCGCGCGCCCCAGACGAGCAGGCCGCCGACCAGCGCGGCGGCGACCACGCGGGTGAATGGGCGGTAGGTCGGTCCGGTGACCGGCGTGGCGAAGGCGCGTGCCAGCGCCTCGAGGTGGGCGCTCAACGCGCGGCGCGGTGCAGGCCGTCGGGCAGCGTGGCGGCGCGGCGCATCAGCGGCGAGGTGAAGAGGGCGTCGCCGCGCAGGTAGGCGACCGCTGCATCGGTCATGTCGAACCCCCAGAACAGCTGATCGTCGATCGCGAGGGTGGGCACGCCGAACACGTCGGCGGCGATCGCCTCCTCGGTATTGCGCCGCAGCGCGGTCTTGACCTCGGGCCGCGCGATCTCGACCTCGGGCTCGTCGACGCCGAGCCGCGCGCAGAGCTCGGCCCACGGCCCCGCCTCGGTGGGCAGGTGGCCGTCGACCCACACGTAGCGGAACAGCGCGAGGATCACGTCGGGGTCGTTGCCGAGCGCGATCGACAGGCGCAGGAGCGGCAGCGGATTGAACGGATGCGCCTGGGGCAGTCCGAGCGGGATCTGGTGCTGGTGGGCGAGCCACACGATCTCGCGGAAGGTCTGGACCTTCTTGGCCGGGATCTCGGCCGGGCCCTTCTGGCCGTGGTGATCGAGCAGCGCCGCGAACAGCACCGGCCTGGGCTCGATGCGCGCATGGCGCTCGAGGCGCGACAGGACCGCGCACTGCAGGTAGCTGTAGGGCGAGATGTAGTCGAAGTACCAGCGTGCTGTCTTCATGCCGGAGGGGCGTCCGTCGCAGGGTGGTGCGGCGACCCGCGCGGTGGGCGGATCAGCCCGCGGGGGCCGCGCGGCGACGGGCAACGCGGGCCCACACGGCGAGGCGACCTTGATCGTCCATCGTACCCCATCCGGCGATCTCGTCGAGCGTGCGCGTGCAGCCCTCGCACAGCCCGGTGGACGGGTCCATGCGGCACACGGAGATGCAGGGCGAGGGCACGGGTCCGGCCGCGGCGGGGCGGCCGGAGCCGTCCGGCGCGCGGGGCGGGGGCACTCGGGGCAGCGGGATCGAGCTCATCGTTCCGAGTCTACGCGATGCGCCCCGCCGCCCCGGTCTACGGGCCCACCGCCGGCAGGGGCGCCGGTACACTCGGCCGACACCCCCCGCCCACCGGCATGCGACATCCGGCCCATGGCCCGCGCGCGTCGCGCGGGCGCGGGCCGGACACCGCAGGAGCGAGGACGACGACATGAAGCTGAGCACGATGACCTACGAGCGCGACGGCCGCATCGCGCGCATCACCCTGAACCGCCCGGAGCGCCTCAACGCCATCAACGAGGAGATGCCGCGCGAGCTGCGCGCGGCGGTCGAGGAGGCCAACCGCGACGACGCGGTGCACGTGATCGTGCTGGGCGGTGCCGGTCGCACGTTCTGTGCCGGCTACGACCTGCAGGTCTACGCCGAGTCGCCGCGGCCCGGCCCGCTCAGCCAGGACATGCCCTGGGACCCGACGGTGGACTACCGGCGCATGGCCGACGACACCGCCTGCTTCATGAGCCTGTGGCGCAGCCACAAGCCGGTCATCGCGCGCGTGCAGGGCGCGGCCATCGGCGGGGGCACCGACATGGCCCTGTGCTCCGACATCACCGTCATGGCCGACGACGCGAAGATCGGCTATCCGCCGGTGCGCGTGTGGGGCTGCCCGCAGACCTCGATGTGGGTCTACCGCGTCGGCGCCGAGCGCGCCAAGCTGTTGATGCTGACCGGCGACCTGATCGACGGCAAGGCCGCGCTCGCGATGGGGCTCGTGGCCAGGAGCGTGCCTGCGGCCGACCTCGAGGCCGAGGTGGACGCGCTCGCCCAGCGCATCGCGGGCGTGCCGCGCAACCACCTGATGATCCAGAAGATGGTGATCAACCAGGCCTACGACAACATGGGCCTGCAGACCACGCAGATGATGGCGACCGTGTTCGACGGCATCACGCGGCACACGCCCGAGGGCATCCACTTCAAGGAGCGCTGCGAGCAGGTCGGCTTCAAGACCGCGGTCAAGGAGCGCGACAGCGGCGCGCCGATCGGGTCGATCGACCGCAAGGCCTGAGGCCGGCCCGCGCGAAGGCGGCCCCGGCGGCGCGTCAGGCCGACGCCGAGGCGGCCTTCGCGGCCAGAGCGCTGCCCGCGCGCGAGGCCGACTTGCGGCCGATCTGCGAGGAGATCCAGTCGCCGATGGCCACCACCTTGCCGAGGTCCACGCCGGTCTCGATGCCCAGGCCCTCGAAGAGGTAGAGCAGGTCCTCGGTGGCGACGTTG
>CAYNRU010000025.1:0-30016 GCA_964399635.1 uncultured Bordetella sp. | reverse complement strand
GCGCATGGCGCACTTCCCGGACCTCGACGTGATCCGCCGCAGCCGCCTCAAGAAGTCCACGCTGTTCGAGATGGAGTCCTCGCCCGAGCTCGAGGCGGTGACCAACGAGTACCTGCGGCTCGCAGCAGCGCTGTGGGCGGGGACCGAGCCGCTCGCGCCCGAGGCGCTGAAGGATCGTGACATCTTCGATCTGCTGGGATTCGATTGAGCGCATGGCGATGGAGCACCTCCCCAACCACCAGCGTCGCGGCCGGATCGAGCACTGCTTGGACCGGACCGCGGTCGAGGCGCGGGCGCGCCTGACCAGCGGCTGGTGCATGTCGCAGACGCAGGCGCTTCGATGCCCGTGACCCGCGAGCGACCGCGCATGGCGCAGGTCTGGACCCGGGTCGCGCCTGGGCTGCTGCCGTTCGCCGACGCCGCGTCCGCCGATCTGCCACTCGCGCGGCTGCTGCGCCTGTCGCTGTTCCAGGTGTCGGTAGGCATGGCGACGGTGCTGCTGATCGGCACGCTGAACCGCGTGATGATCGTCGAGATGGGCGTGGGCGCGTGGCTGGTGGCGCTGCTGGTGGCGCTGCCGATCCTGGTCGCTCCGTTCCGCGCGATGGTCGGCTTCCGCTCGGACACCTATCGCTCGGTGCTCGGCTGGCGCCGCGTACCCTTCATCTGGCTCGGCACCTGGATGCAGTTCGGCGGCCTCGCGATCATGCCCTTCGCGCTGATCCTGCTGTCGGGGGACATCACCCACGGGCCCTGGTGGATCGGCCACGCGGGCGCGGCGCTCGCGTTCCTGCTGGTGGGTGCCGGCATGCAGACAGTGCAGACCGCGGGCCTCGCGCTCGCCACCGACATCGCGCCCGAGGCCACGCGCCCGCGGGTGGTCGCGCTGATGTACGTGATGCTGCTGGTGGGGATGGTGGGTTGCAGCGCGCTGTTCGGCGTGCTGCTGGAGGAGTTCAGCCAGATCCGCCTGATCCGCGTCGTGCAGGGCACGGCGGTCGCGACCATGGCGCTGAACCTGATCGCGCTCTGGAAGCAGGAGGCCCGCGACCCGTCGCGCACGCGTGGCGCCGCCGCCGAAGGCGTCGATTTCCGCGCCGCGTGGGGCCGCTTCGCGCAGGCGCACCGCGCCCGCCGGTTCCTGGTGGCGCTCGGGCTCGGCACGGCCGCCTTCAGCATGCAGGACATCATCCTCGAGCCCTACGGCGGCGAGATCCTGCACCTGGGCGTGGGCGCCACCACGGCGCTGACCGCGCTGATGGCCGCGGGGGCGCTGGCGGCCTTCGGGCTCGCCGCGCGCTGGCTGACCCGCGGCGCCGACCCGTACCGGCTGGCCGCCTTCGGCGTGCTCGCGGGTATCGTCGCCTTCTCGCTGGTGATCTTCGCCGAGCCCCTGGCGTCGCCGCTGCTGTTTCGGGTCGGCGTCACGCTGATCGGCTTCGGCGGCGGGCTGTTCTCGGTCGGCACGCTGATGGCGGCGATGGGCCTTGATACGTCAGGCTTCAACGGTCTGGCGCTCGGCGCCTGGGGCGGCGTGCAGGCCACTTGCGCGGGCCTCGCGATCGCCGCCGGCGGCGCGATGCGCGACGCGGTCTCGACCCTCGCCACGCAGGGCGCGCTCGGCTCGGTCCTCGCCCACGCGGGCACCGGCTACAGTTTTGTGTACCACTTCGAGATGTGCCTGTTGTTCACGACACTGATCGCGATCGGCCCGCTGGTGCGGGCCACCCGGCGCGCACCAGCGGCGCAGGGCACCAAGTTCGGCCTGCCAGGCTTCCCCGGCTGACAGGCACCAAGACACGCAAAGGAGCAGCACATGGGAACCGGAGCCATCACTGGGTACGTCGACGTCGCGCAGATCGTCCTGTACGTCTTCTGGGCCTTCTTCGCCGGACTGATCATCTACCTGATCCGCGAGAACAAGCGCGAGGGCTACCCCCTCGAGACCGCCGACGGCCCGATCGAAGGCTGGCCGCCGCGGCCGCAGCCCAAGACCTACCTGCTCGAGGGCGGGCACACCGTGCAAAAGCCCGACGACTTCGTCTCGCCGCAGACGCTCAATGCCCAGCCCACGCACGGCTTGAACGGCGCACCGCTCGAGCCGATCGGCGACCCGATGCTGGCGGGCGTCGGACCGGGCGCCTGGGCCGACCGCGCGGACGTCACCGAGAAGACCTACGAAGGCGACGCCAAGCTGGTGCCGCTGCGCGCCGCGCCGGGCATCGAGGTCTCGATCCGTGACCGCGACCCGCGCGGGATGCCGGCGATCGGCGGTGACGGCGAGGTCGGCGGCACGGTGGTCGACCTCTGGGTCGACAAGTCCGAGATGATCGTGCGTTACTACGAAGTGGCCGTGCCGATGGCCGGAGGCGGGACGCGCAACGTGCTGCTGCCGATCAACTTCGCGCTGCCCGGCGTCGGCGGCGTGCACGTGCATGCGATCTACGGCGAGCATTTCCGCAAGGTGCCGGGCACCCGCGACCCGCAGCAGGTCACGATGCTCGAGGAGGAGAAGATCATGGCCTTCTACGGCGCCGGCACCCTGTACGCCGACCCCGAGCGCGCGGAGCCCCTGTTTTGAGCGGCCATCGCCACGGGACCGGCCCCGAGCATGATTTCGAGCCGGAGCCGGGGCTGCCGGAGCCTCTGCCGTCGGGCGAGCGCCTGTTGTGGCAGGGCGCGCCCGAGTGGCGCGGGCTCGCCCGGCGCGCCTTCCACGTGCGCAAGCTGGCGGTGTACTTCGGCACGATCGCGGCCGCCCACGCCGCGGCGCGGCTCGCCCAGGGGGCGACCCCCGGCGAGGTGCTCGTCTCGACGCTCTGGCTGACAGGCTTTGCACTGCTCGCGATGGGCATCCTCGCGCTGATGGCCTACCTGTCGGCGCGTACCACCGTCTACACGGTGACCGACCGGCGCGTGGTGATGCGCATCGGCATCGTGCTGACCATGACCTTCAACCTGCCCTACCGATCGATCGATTCGGCGGGCCTTCGGCTGTTCGCCGACGGCGCGGGCGACCTGCCGCTGGTGCTCAAGGCAGGCGAGAAGATCGCGTTCGTCCACCTGTGGCCGCATGCGCGTCCTTGGCGCCTGGCGCATCCGGAGCCCATGCTGCGCTGCGTGCCCGATGCAGCGCGGGTCGCGCGGATCGTCGCCGACGCGTGGTCGCAGGCCACCGGCGGCGTCGCCCACCCGGTCGCTGCCCCTGCGGCCCCGCACGACGCGAATCACCGCGACGCGCAGCCGGCCCTCGCCGGCCGCTGAGCGCAGCCACACCCCACAGGCACACGACGATGACGGCCAGATCCGCCGCAACGCCCTCCAACTCGCATATTCCGCGTGCCGCGCTCGTCGCCGCAGGCGCCCTGCTGGCCTTTACGCTGCTGGCGGTGGGCACGGTGCGACTGTCGGGCGTCGAGGTGCGCGAGCCCGATACCGCCCCGATCGCGATCCGCATGCTGCGCTTCGAGGACTTGCCCGACGGCGGCGTGGCGGTGCGTGATGCGCGCGACGGCTCGCTCATCGACACGGTGACCGGCGAGAGCGGTTTCTTCCGCGGCACGATGCGCGGCTTCGCACGCGAGCGCAAGCGCGCGGGCGGCGGGGCCGAGCAGCCGTTCGAGCTCATCGCGCGTGCCGACGGCCGCCTGACATTGCACGACCCCGTGACCCGCCGCGTCGTCGACCTCGAGGTTTTCGGACCCGTCAACGCGGGCGTCTTCGCCCGACTGCTGGCCCCCTCGCAGCCAGCGAACTGACATCGACAGCACAAGGAGCCTCATCATGAGCAGCGTCCCCGCCCCCGACGGCCCGATCGACAGCCCCGAGCAGGTGATGCGCAAGGCGCGCGCCGAATCCCTGCTTAGCCCGCGCTTCTACACGACCGACTTCGCCGCGATGGACCGCATCGACGTGAGCGCGGTGCGGGCCGAGTGGGACGCGCACCTCGCGGAGTACGAGGGCGACAACAATCACGACCACTTCCAGCGCACCGCGGACTTCGCCGACGAGATCCGGGAACTGCCGCCGCACCTGCAGCAGGAGTTCCTGGACTTCCTCGTGAGCTCGATCACGTCGGAGTACTCCGGCTGCCTGCTCTACAACGAGATCCGCAAGAACGTCACCAATCCGGACATCAAGGCGCTGATGACCTACATGACGCGCGACGAATCGCGTCACGCGGGCTTCATCAACCAGTCGCTGCGGGACTACGGGCTCGGGGTGGACCTGCCAGGCCTGAAGCAGACCAAGAAGTACACCTACTTCAAGCCCAAATACATCTTCTACGCGACCTACCTCTCCGAGAAGATCGGCTACGCCCGCTACATCACGATCTTCCGCCAGCTCGAGCGCAATCCCGAGAAGCGCTTCCACCCGATCTTCAAGTGGTTCGAGCGCTGGTGCAACGACGAGTTCCGCCACGGCGAGTCGTTCGCGCTGATCATGCGCGCCAACCCGCATCTGCTGCGCGGGGGCAACCTGCTGTGGATCCGCTTCTTCCTGCTCGCGGTGTACGCGACGATGTACGTGCGCGACCACACCCGGCCCGATCTGCACCAGGCGATGGGCCTGGAGGCGGACGCCTACGACTACGAGGTCTTCCGCATCTGCTCCGAGATCACCCGGCAGGTGTTCCCGATGACGCTCGACACCGACAACCCCAAGTTCCGCGCCGGGCTGGAGCGCCTGTTCCGGCTCTCGATGGCGAACAGCCGCGCCAAGGCGCAGGGCGGCATCGTGGGCGGCATCAAGCGGGCCGGCTGCGCCATCGCGGGCGCCGCCACCTTCGCGCGGCTCTACCTCATGCCGGTCAAGCCCAACGCGTTGCCGCAGCAGGTACGCCTGGCGCCGGCCTGGTGACCGCAGCCGTCGCGGGGGGCTGAGCCGTGTGGCAATACGTCCTGCCCCTCGTGTTCACGGTGTTCGTCTGGTGGTTCAGCACCGGCGTCATCCTGTACCTCGACGGGCTGCCCCGGCGCACCTTCCGCTGGACGATGCTGGGCACCACCGTCGTGTTCGGGTTCGCGTTGTGGGGCCTGTGGTTCAGCAGCGCGCGCACGACGGTCGACGCGGCCTATTGCGGCTTCACCTGCGCGATCCTGATCTGGGCGTGGCAGGAGGTGGCGTTCCTGCTCGGCTACGCGACCGGCCCGCGCAAGGGGCCGTGCCCCGAGGGCGCCGTCGGCTGGCGGCGTGCCCGCTTCGCTTTCGAGGCGGTGATGCACCACGAGCTCGTTCTGGTGGTGCTGGCCGCGGCGGTGCTCGCCGTGAGCTGGAATCAACCGAACCAGACCGGGCTGTGGACCTACGTGGTGCTGTGGACGATGCGCCAGAGCGCCAAGCTCAACGTGTTCCTCGGCGTGCGCAACCTCAACGCCGACTTCCTGCCCGACCACCTCAAGTACTTGCAGACCTACTTCATGCGGGCGCGGATGAATCCGCTGTTCCCGCTGTCGGTCACCGCGGCCACGCTGATCGCGGTGCCGGTGTGGCAGGCGGCCCTGGCGCCGGGCGCGAGCGCCTTCGAGGTCGCCTCTACGACCCTGGTCGCATGCCTGCTGAGCCTCGCGATCCTGGAGCACTGGCTGCTGGTGCTGCCGCTGCCGGCCGAAGCCCTGTGGAAGTGGGGCATGCGCTCGCGCGACACCCTGCCGGCTGCGGAAGCGTCTTTTGCGAAGCTGCCGGCGACGCGGCGCTGACCCGACGCTGACACCCCCGCTGACCTGGCGCTGACCCGGCCCTGACCCGGCCCTGACCCGACGCTCGGCAGACCGCTTCCAGACGCGCAGTGCGCCGTCCGCGAATCGCGCCTGGTCGCGCAGCACGTCCATGAGCGATCGCCGGGCGAGATGACGCGTGGCAGGGTGCCCGCGGCCCGAGTGCAAGCCTCCGCCGATCGTGCGCCGCGCCGGCCGGCCGCCCGCCGGTGTTTCGCTCGTCGCGCCAAGCCATCGCGACGTCGCACCCTCGGTGTGGGCCGCGCAGAAGACGCGCTGTACGCGGTGCGCGCAGACCAGACGCTGGCGCGCGTTCCGCCATCGCTGCGCGACGCCACCATGTGGCGCGACCGTGACGTCTTGGACAGCGCTGAACAGCATGCACTGTCATGGTGCGAGCCCGCACAAGCCTTTCGTACGGGCCCGCCTAAGTTCGTGTCGGCGGCCACTACGAGCCGACGCGCCAAAGCGGCCGCACAAAAAAAATGGCGTCCCTAAGGACGCCATGCCCGAGGCGGGGAGACTGCCGCTAACGGATCGCCACGTCGACGCGGCGGGACTGGGGGTCCTCGCCAGCAAGGTTGGCTTCGGCCGACATCGGTTTCTCGAGCACCAAGCGGTCTTCCGCGACGCCGGCGGCGAGCAGCGCGCCACGCACAGAGAAGGCACGCTGCTTGGCGAGCTCCTGGTTCGTCGCGAGGTCGCCGGCCGCGGAGTGGAAGCCGGAGATCGCGACCTTCGCGGCCGGGTTGGCCTTGAGGCCGTCCACCACCGGCTGGAGCGTCGTCACCGCATCCGTGCCGAGCGCCGCCGAGCCGACACCGAAGAACACCGTCACGCCCGATACCGATGCCGATGCCGCAGGCGCAGGCGCAGGCGAAGCGATCGCGACCGGTGCGATCGAGGCGAGCTTGGTGCCGGCGAGTTCAGGGTGGCCCTTGAGCATGCTGGCACCGAACAGGGGCTTGTAGGCGCCCTGGTGGCAGGTGGCGCAGCTGATCTTGGCGACGTCGCCGGTCGGACCGAGCCGCTCGCGCGGGAAGGTCGAGGTGAGCGGGTCCATGTACTCGACGTTGAGCTCGCGCGCCATCCGGATGCCGTACCACGCCGTCGTGCGCTGCGGCGGGCTCTGCGACCAGTCCTGCCACGACCGGCTGTTGTGGCAGTAGGTGCAGTTCACGCCGAGCGAGTCGGACATGTGCATCATCAGGCTGTAAGTGAACTCGGTCTGCTTGGTCGAGGCACGGTTGCCGGTGGGCAGCGCGGTGTCGCCCAGCACGCGGATCGGCTTCGGATCGGACGCCAGGTACGGGCCGAAGGGATCGTAGGGCAGCGACGCGAGCTTGACGGAGGCGGCCGGCGTGTTCTGTCCGGCGCGATCGCCGAGCATGCCGCCGGTGTGCGCCGGCGGCCCGGGCGCGAACCACACATTGCTCGGCACAGGCTGGCCGCGGTGGCAGGTGTAGCAGGTCACGCCGGTCTCTGCCACGTGGGGCTTCCAGTCGGCGTTGATCTTCTGCGTCATCTGCAGCATGCGGCGTGCGACGACCTTGGTGTACTTGGCGTCATCGGCGAAGTTGTTGTTGTGGCAGTAGAGGCAGCCCTCGTTGGGCGCGACCCAGTTGGTCATCGCGACCATCAGCCGCGTGAACTCTCCCACGCCCAGGTCGCCCAGCACCTTGACGTTCTGGTAGACCTCCTTCGCCTTGGGACCGTCGCCCGACACCGGCTCGAGCGCCGCAGGAACCTGGTTTTGCTCGATGAGGTCGGCGATGTGTCGGGGGTTGTAGACCTGCACCATGCCGGTACCGCGGAATCCGGTCTGGACGGTGTCCGGCACCGGCCGCTCGCAGCCGGACAGCAGCGCGCCGACTAGGGCGGCCGCGAGCGCGATCGAACTTGCGCGAACAATGCTCATGGCTTGACTCCGATCAGCAAGGCGGGGTCGATCGCAGGGGGATAGACGGCCGGGTAGGCCGGCGCGACATGATGCTTGACGGCCCACAGGTACCAGTTGTCCACGACCGTGCCGGTGAGCAGGATGCCGATGCCGCCGGTGAGCGGGCACAGCACCGCGAACCACCAGGCCCAGCGGTGGATCGACTCCATCGTCGCGTTGAAGCCCATGGTCCAGCGCCAGAACAGCGCGGCGCGCTCCGAGGCCGTGCCGCGGTCGACGATCTGCTCGATCTCGCGCTCACCGCCGAAGCGGCTCACCGCGAGGATCGTGGCGCCGTGCATCGCGAACAGCAGCGTCGAGCCGTACAGGAACACGATCGACAGCATGTGGAACGGGTTGTAGAACAGGTTGCCGTAGCGGATGGAGAAGGCCGCGGTCCAGTCCAGGTGCGGGAAGATGCCGAAGGGCACCGCCTCGCCCCAGCTGCCCATCAGCAGCGGGCGGATGAAGCCGAGCACCAGGTAGAGCCAGATCGCGGCCGCGAAGGCCCAGGCCACGTGCGTGCCCATGCCGAGCGCTCGCGCCCGCCGGTACATGCGCGCCCACCACAGCAGCAGCGAGGTCGTCAGGAACAGGCCGGCCAGCATCCACCAGCCGCCCTGGTTCATCGGCGGGAACTTCAGGCCGTTTCCGGGTGCCGGCGGCTCGAGGGCCAGCCAGAACAGCTGCCTGACCATCTCGATGGGACTGTAGTTGACCGAGGCCAGCATGTTCCAGCCGATGATCTGGAAGGCAAGCGCGCCAAAGATGAGCGATGCGATTCCCAGGCCGCCCAGGTAGATCGGCCCGATCTGGGCATTGCCGAGCACGCCGAGCCAGTAACTCAGCGCCGGCTTGCCGATGCGCTCGGATGTCTCGTACTTGGTGCGCAGCGCGGGGCCGTCATGGGCGGGTCCGGTAACCTGGACCTGGGTGAACAGATTCTGATATTGCGGCATTGTCGTCTCCAGTCCCTCAGCGCCAGATCGGCAGCGAAAGCCACCAACCCCACCACTCTGGCCAGCCGCGGGTCCAGAACGGACCGCTGATCACGATGCAGATCGCGCTCCAGAAGCCCGCCGACAGCGCAAGGAACAGCCCCAGGCGGTGGATGCCGAGCGTGCCGATCGAATAGCCGATGGTGTCGCGAAAGAATGTGTCCTCGTGCTCCGGCGTACGGACCGTCATGCCTTTCGGCGGATTGGTTGCCGACAGCACTGCGGCGCCGTGCAGCGACAGCGCGAAGGTGGTGGCAAAGAAGAAGCTGACGGCGATCATGTGCGCCGGGTTGTAATGAAAGTGCAGGTACTGGTAGCCGACGTTGGACACCCAGTCGAGGTGGCTCAGGATTCCGTACGGAAACCCGTGGCCCCAGCCGCCCATCAGCACCGGACGGATCACCACCAGCGTCACGTAGGCGAAGATCGCGACGCTGAACGCGAACGGTACGTGATAGCCCATGCCGAGCTTGCGGCAGATCTCGACCTCGCGCAGCGCCCACGATGAGAACGCACCGATCGCACACACGGTGATCAGCTGCCACAGCCCGCCCTCCATCAGCGGCGCCGCGCCCAGGCCGTACTTGAGGTCGGGTGGTGCGATGTTGATCTGCCACAGGTTCCACGTGGGGCCCTGCGACGCACCCCACAGGATCATGACTGTTCCGAGCACCGCGAAGAAGATCGTCGTGATGCCGAAGAAACCGACGTAGAACGGCCCGACCCAGAAATCGAACAGATCCCCGCCGAGCAGGGTACCCCCGCGGACACGGTACTTTCTTTCAAAACTGAGCATTGCCATCTTCGTTCTCTCCCTCGTCAGGACAGACGGGGACGGCCTCTCGGCCCGCGCCCCGTCCGCCCTCTGTGCAAGACGCCGCCGCTATTTGGTAGCCGGAGCCGACGCCGGCATCGGGGCGTTTTGTCCCGCCACTGCCGGACCCCTCTTGACGCCGTCCAGCCAGTTGTACCGATCGGTGCTCAGCAGGAGCAGGTGGATCATCGCCGCCAGGGAAAACAGAAAAATTCCCTGAACGACCATGGCCCTGAGCGGGTCGTACAATCTCCAGATTCGCCACATGCTTGTGTACTCCTAGATGATGTGAGACATGGCGGTGTAAACCGCCGCTTTGACGCCGCCGATCAGCGATCGCTCGCCTTCGGCGCCGGGGAACCAGGCTCGCCACTCGAGCGTCAGCAGTTGTGCCCAGACGGCGACCGTCAGGAACACGATGAAAGTCACTACGAACAGGACATAGGACGCCGGTGAGGCGGGCTGTGACCAGTTGCGTGCAGGCGCTTGCGTGGTGGTTGCCATTGCGATTCCCCTAGAGGGCGATCAGTTGATCCAAGGCCGCCAGGCCCACACCAGGAAGTGCGCCACCACGGCGATTGCCGTGAAGCCCACGAAACCCTGGATGTAGTACTTGTGGAATTCCTGTGCCTCGTCGTCGGTCAGGCCCGATATAGAGCCTCTTTTCTCAGCCATATACAGCTCCTTCAAACTGGCCTGTCGGCCAATGCCGCGGTAAGCCCGCGCGGCGAGGGCAGCCGCGACAACCGTCGCGACGTCGGGTCGGTCCGGCGGGGCCGGACGGATTCGGTGGGGGCGGTGCTCATGAGCCCTGGCGCAGCGCTTCGCGCGCGCTCGAGACGCGGGCGGTGGTGACGACCGCCTCGCCCGCGCGGCGCGCGTCGCGCTCGGCGCGGTCGCGCAGGCGCTTGGCCGCCGAGATCTGGACGAGCACCGGCTCGCCTGCAACCAGCTCGGCGAGGCGCGCCAGCGCGTCGTCGTCCCAGGGGCTGGGCGGCTCGGCGACCGTGCTGCGCGCCGGCGTCGCCTCGACGCGGTCGAGGTCGGTGCCCAGCGGCAGGATGTGGAACAGCGCGTCGAACAGCGCGTTGCACAGCTCCTGGATCACGTAGGTGGCGCCCGCGTAGCCCATGAACGGCGTGCCGGTGTGGCGCCGGATGATCGCGCCCGGGAACGAGGCCGGGATGTAGGTCGCGCGCGCGCCGCACTCGGCCATGTACATCCGCTCGTTGAAGCTGCCGAACATCACCAGCGGCGTGCGCTCGCGCACCATCTGCCTGATCGCGTCGTTGTCGGTCTTCTCGCCGGGTTTGCGCGACACCGCGAAGGTGCAGGGCAGGCCCAGGTCGTCCTCGAGGAAGTGGCGCAGGCCGCGGGTGTAGGTCTCATTGGCGACCACCGCGAAGCTGGCCGTGCCGAAGAAGTCCTGGGTCACCGAGCGCCACAGGTCCCAGATCGGCTTGATGGTGGTGTGCTTCTCGCGTTCGATGAAGGGCTCGGGGTCGAGGTCCAGCAGCTCGCCGAGCTTGCGCAGGAACTTGGTGGTCGCGTGCAACCCGATCGGGGCCTGCAGGTAGGGGCGGTCGAGCGCCTCGCACAGCATGCGGCCGAACTCGCGGTACATGCAGACGTTGACGTCGGCCTCCACCAGGCGCGACACATCGGCGAGGTGGCTGCCGAGCGGGAAGACCATGTTCACGTCGGCGCCGATCCCCTGCACGAGGCGGCGGATCTCGGCGAGGTCGCTCGGCGAGTTGAAGGTGCCGTAGCAGGGTCCGATGATGTTCACGCGCGGGCGCTCGCCGGGCGCGCGGGGCTTGCGCTCGGGCACCTTGCGCAGGCCGTACTCGGACCACAGCCAGTACATCGCGCGGTTGGCGCACTGCCACTGGTCCTCGTCGATGGTGCGCGGCAGGAAACGCTGCAGGTTCGTGCCCTCGGGGGTCACGCCGCCGCCGATCATCTCGGCGATGGATCCGGTGACGACGACCGACGGCAGGTCCGGGTCGAGGGCGGCGTGGGCGCGCTTCATCGCGCCCTCGGTGCCTTCGCGCCCGAGCTGCTCCTCGGCCAGCCCGGTCACCACGATCGGGAGTTCGTGCGGGGGCAGCGCGTCGGTGTAGTGGAGCACCGAGGTGACCGGCAGGTTCTCGCAGCCCACCGGGCCGTCGATGACCACCTGCAGGCCCTTGATCGCGGTGAAGACGTAGACTGCGCCCCAGTAGCCGCCCGCACGGTCATGGTCGAGGACCAGCATCAGCCCATCTCCTCGGCTTTGCGCTTCTTCATCATCTTGATCACGTGGCGCCGGGTGTGCTCGCGCCACTCGGGCCGCTCCTGCGGCACGCCTTCCCACACGCCGGACCGGTCGCCCTCGCCCACCGTGCCGAAGAAGTCCTTCATGGTGTCGAAGCGCGCCTTGTTGCCGATGGCCGCGTTGATGACGGTGGCAAGCGAACCCGCGCCGGCCACGCCCATCAGCGGCCGCGCCGAGATCAGGTTGGTGAAGTACAGCGACGGGATGCAAGCCTGCTTGGCGGCCTGCACCACCGGCGTGGTGCCGATGGCCAGGTCGGGCTGGAACTCGCGCATCGCGGCGAGGTCCTGCTCGAGCGAGGCACGGAACTGCACGTGCACGCCGCGCGCCTCGAGCCACTCGCGGTCGGGGTCGCTCCACACGGTGCGCGGGCAGGCGCTGCCGACGTAGCGCAGGTCGGCGCCACTCTCGACGAGCAGGCGGGCGACCAGCAGCTCCGAGCCTTCGTAGCCGCTCATCGTGATGCGGCCCTTGATGGGCGTGCGCGCGAGCGCGGCGCGGATCAGCGGCAGGAAGCGGTTCTTGGCGGCGTCGATCTGCGCCTGCGCGACGCCGGCGGCCAGGCCCACGGTCTGCAGCCAGGCCTCGGTGCCGTCGTGCCCGACCGGCGCCGAGCCCACGACCGGCCTGCCGGCCGCCTCGAACTCGCGCACCGACGCGGTGTAGAAGGGGTGGATCGCGGCGGCCACCGTGCAGTCGAGCGCGGCGTACAGCTCGCGCCATTCACGCGTAGGCACCACCGGCCCCGCGGCCAGGCCCAGCGGCTCGAGCATCATGCCGATGCCGATCGGGTCGGCCGGGAAGATCTCTCCGACCAGCGCGACGGTAGGCTTGTCGGCACGGCCGGTGCGAGGCGCCTGGACCGGCCCCGCGGTGACCTCGGCACGGGCGTAGCGCAGCATGGCGCCGGCCAGCACGTCCTTGGCCTCGGCGTGGGTCGGCACGCCGAACCCCGGCACGTCGATGCCGATGATCCGCACGCCGTTGATCTCCTTGGGCAGGAGTTGCAGCGGCACGCCGCTGGCCGTCGGCACGCACAGGTTGATGATCACGATCGCGTCGAGCGCGGCCGGGTCGGCCTGGGCGTAGACCGCCTCGCGGATGTCCTCGAAGAGCTTGCCGGTGACCAGCGTCTCCGAGTTGAAGGGCACGTAGCCGACGCTGCGGCGCGCGCCATAGAAGTGCGAGGTGAAGGTCAGGCCGTAGACGCAGCACGCCGAGCCCGACAGGATCGTCTGCGTGCGGCGCATCCGCAGGCCCACGCGCAGCGACCCGAAGGCCGGGCACATGCTCTGCGGCTGGTCGTGCGGGCCACGCGGGTAGTCGACGGCGTACTGCTGCAGCGTCTCGCCCTTGCCCGCCGCGGCGGCGGCACCGAGCATGGCGTCGCGCCCCGAATGGCAGCCGACGCCGTCGCCCGTCAGGGCGGCGGGGACGGGGACGTCAGGAGTGGGTGTATCCATGCCGGCAGGTCGCTCAGGCTGCGTCGTCGTAGACGACTTCGAGCGAGGCCTTGGTCGACTCGGTCTTGCCCACCATGTCGAACACGGTGGCCGGCTCGAGCACGTAGTTGCGGCCAGTGGATTCGCTCGAGAACAGGCCGAGCAGAGCGTCCTGGGACAGCGGCGACGGACGCACCGGCGGGGCCAGGCCGACGTTGGTCGCGAGCGTCTCGAACAGCGACGCCCACTGCGTGCCGGGGCGGCCGATGATCTCGTAGCTCGCGCTCTTGCGGCGGATGTCCTCGTGCGCGGGGATGGCGGCCAGCACCGGGATGCCGGCGCGCTCGGCGAAGGCAGCGGCCTCGCCCGTGCCGTCGTCCTTGTTGATCACCATGCCGGCCACGCCGACGTTGCCGCCGAGCTTGCGGAAGTACTCGACCGCGGAGCAGACGTTGTTGGCGACGTACAGCGACTGCAGGTCGTTGCTGCCCACGACGATGACCTTCTGGCACATGTCGCGCGCGATCGGCAGCCCGAAGCCGCCGCAGACCACGTCGCCCAGGAAGTCGAGCAGCACGTAGTCGAAGCCCCACTCGTGGAAGCCCAGCTTCTCGAGGGTCTCGAAGCCGTGGATGATGCCGCGCCCGCCGCAGCCGCGCCCGACCTCGGGCCCGCCGAGCTCCATCGCGAACACGCCATCGCGCTTGAAGCAGACGTCACCGATGGCGACCGCCTCGCCGGCGAGCTTCTTGCGCGACGAGGTCTCGATGATCGTGGGGCAGGCGCGCCCGCCGAACAGCAGCGAGGTGGTGTCGCTCTTGGGGTCGCAGCCGATCAGCAGGACCTTCTTGCCCTGCTGGGCCATCATGTACGAGAGGTTCGCGAGCGTGAAGCTCTTGCCGATGCCGCCCTTGCCGTAGATCGCGATGATCTGCGTCTCCTTGGTGACCGGGCCGGTCGCGACCGGGTCGGGTTCGACCGACGCCTCCGCACGCAGGCGATCCATCTGCATGAACTGGACGGTCGCCGTGGCGGGAATTCCGGACGTGTTCATGAGCACTGTCTCCAATCGAGGACCATCTTCAGACAGTCGGTGTCGCCGAACGCGACCGGGTAGGCCGCGCAGGCCCGGTCGGCCGCCTGGCGATGCGTGATGAGGCCCTCGAGCGAGAGGTGGCCGGTCTCGATCAGCCACTTCACCGCAAGAAGGTCGGGGCGTTGCCATTCGGCCGCGCAGCGGATCTGCGCCTCGCGCATGAAGGCCGGCGCGAAGGCGAAGGAGATGCGGTCGGTGTAGAAGCCGGCCAGCACGATCTCGCCGCCGGGGGCGAGGCGGCCGATCAGCGAATCGATGATGGACGCGTCGCCGCTGACGTCGAAGATCGCCCGGTAGTCGCGGCGGTCGTCGTCCTCGGGGCGCACCACGCTGTAGCCGACGGCGCCCGAGGCCCGGCGCGCGTCGCGCTCCCAGACGACCGGGGCGGGGTGGCCGCCGAGCACGGTCAGGCGCGCCAGCAGGCGGCCCAGCACGCCGTGGCCGATGATCAGGTCGGGCGGGACGATCGGGTTGCGCTTGCCGCCGCCGGAGACCGAGTGGTAGGCGGTCGCGGCGAGCGCGAGCAGCACGGCGTTGTCGCCGAGGGAGTCGCTGATGGAGACGACGCGCTCGCCCGGCACGACCACGCGCGAGGAGGCGCCGCCGAACAGGCCGCGGATCTCGCCGTAGCAGCGCGCGCCCGGGACGAACACCGTCTCGCCGCCGTGGAAGCCCGACCCGGCGCCGGCGCTGACCACGCGGCCGACCGACTCGTAGCCGGGGACCAGCGGATAGCCCATGCCCGGGAAGGTCGGCATGCGTCCGTTCCAGAGCAGCTTCTCGGTGCCGGTGCTGACGCCGCTGAAGTCGATGTCCACGACGACATCGGCGTCGCCGGGAGGCGTGAGGTCGACACGCTCGAACACGATGTGCTCGGGGCGCTCCAGCACCACCGCCGTCGCCTTCATTGGGTCTCTCCTCGTGCCGACATTCCGGACCTGTTCAGCCGGGCCGGCGCTGTCGGTGTGTTGTCTGACGGCATCGCGTCACGCTCCATCCATCACTGTCATCTTAAGCTTACTTTGATTACTGTCAAGTAAAATGGACAGTCTGTGTCAGGGCCGAGCCAGCAGCACGCGGGTCTGCAGCGGCAGCCGGGTGGGCAGCAGGCGGGCGGATCCGAAGCCGGCCTCCCGCAGGAGCGCCTGCAGCCGCGCCGGGGTGCGCGAGCGGCCGCGCCCCATCGCGAGCAGGTACAGGCCGTAGTAGGCGTCGCCGATCGCCTCGGCGCCTGGGGTACCCGACATCGGTTCGCACACGAGCAGCGCGCCGTCGGCGGGCAGGGCGGCGCGCACTGCCCGCAGGATCGTCAGCACCCGGTCGTCGGGGTGGTCGAAGAGGACGCGCACCAGGGTGACCAGGTCGGCTCCGGTAGGCAGGGGGTCGGTGAAGAAGCTGCCCCCGACGACGCGGCTGCGGTCGGCGAGCCCCTGCGCGGCCAGGCGCTCGCGGGCGCGCCCGGCGACCGCAGGCAGGTCGAACAGCATCAGCTGCAGGTCGGGGGCCCGCGCCGCGGCCGCCGTGAGGAAGGTGCCCTCGCCGCCGCCGACGTCGAGCAGCACGCGGTGGCGGTGCAGCGGATAGGCGTCGAGCACCTGCTCCGAGACCAGCGGCTGCGAGGCCGACATCAGCGCCGAGTACTCCGCCACGCGTTCGGGCGACAACGCGGCGGGCGCGGCGCCGGGGGCGGTGTCGGCGTAGGGCCAGTAGCCGGACAGGCCGGTGCCCGGGCGCTCGCCGCGCAGCAGCGCGACCGGGTCGGCGAGGTCGTGGTACAGCGTCGCGTGGTGCTCCACCAGCGCGGCGATCGCCGGGTGAGCGACGATGGGCGCGCCGAGCGGACCCAGCCCCCAGCGCCCGCCGCTGCGGGCATCGACCAGTCGCAGCGAGGCCGCTGCGGCGAGCAGGCGATCGGCGCCGTCCTGCGGCAGCGACAGCCGGCGGGCGAGGGCCGCCGCGGTCTGCGGCCCGTCGGCGAGCGCCTCGAACAGCTTCAGGCGCACGCAGGCGGCGAGCACCTGCGAGTAGGCGAAGCCCGCGACCAGGTCGAACAGGGCGCGCGATTCGTGCCGGGCGAACGGCCGGGCGGGCGGGAACGCGGCGGCCCAGCGATGGAAGCGCGGGCTGGTCAGCAGCCGGTCGCGCAGCGCGCGCCAGCGGTCGCGCAGGGGCAGGCGCGACTGGGGCGGATCCATCGGGACGACCCTCGGTCGGGCGGGCGTCAGGGGTCCGGGTACGGCCATGTCGAGTGCGCCCCGCGGCTCAGGCGGCCACCCGGCGGGCGGCGTCCTCGCACATCGACTTGGGCACCAGGCGCTCGGACTCCATGCGCACGAGCGCGCGCAGGCGCGGCGCACCGGCGCAGGCCGGGATCGCGTCGATGGCGCCCTGGACCAGCGACTCGAAGTGGCGGATCGCGCCGCCCAGGCCCAGCTCCTGCGCGGCGCTGGGACGGCCGAGGGCGGCGTCCTGGCCGATCGGCTTGCCCAGGACGGCCGGGTCGGACAAGACGTCGCGGATGTCGTCGGCTACCTGGTAGGCCTCGCCGAGGCGGTCGCCGAGGGCACGCCACGTCCGGGCGTCGCCGCCGGCCGCCTGCGCGCCCACGGCGGTTGCGGCCGCGAACAATGCACCGGTCTTGGCGCGCTGGTACTCGGCCAGCGTCACGCGCGGCTCGCACTCCCAGGCCTGGCCGGCCACGATGCCGAAGGGCATGCCGGTGCCCTGGGCGATGGTGGTCAGCACCGGCGCCAGACGCAGCGGCGAGCGGCCCGCGGCGGCGGCGATCGACTGGAAGGCGAGGACGATCAGCCCGTCGCCGGCCAGCACGGCCAGCGGCTCGCCGAAGGCCGCCTGCACGGAGGGGCGGCCGCGACGCATGCTGGCGTCGTCGAAGCAGGGCAGGTCGTCGTGGACCAGCGACGCGCAGTGCAGCAGTTCGATCGCGCAGGCGGCGGCCATTGCGAGCGCCGGGTCATCCATGCCGCAGGCATGGGCCACGGCGAGGCACAGCTGCGGGCGGATGCGGGCGCCGCCCGGGAAGACCGCGTGGCGGACCGCCGCGGTGAGCCGCGGGGGCGCGCCCGGCACCTCGTGGGTGGCGATCGTCGCGTCGAGGGCCTGCTCGATCCGTGCCAGCGTATCCATGCCGCATCTCCCGTTCGGGTGGCTGCAGGACGCGTGTCAGGCAGCGTTGTCGTATTTGTGTGTAAGGAAAGATAGACACTTCGCTCGATGCCGTCAACCGTGCACCTGCGGTTGTGGTGGCGGGTCGGGGCAGGAGGTCCGGCAGCGGAGTACGGATGGCTCGGCCGGTGCGGCGGTCCGGCCGGGGCGCGGCCGGTGCAGACGGGTCGCGGCCCGTGGGATCAGGGCGGCGAGACGACGGGGAACGGGGGCGTGGAGCGCAGGCGCGGAGACAGGGCGCGGAGCGGGGGCAGCAGCCTGGGCCGGAGCAGGGGGAGGAGTCGGGGCAGGAGTCGCGGCCCGGGCGCGGAGCCGGGGCAGGAGCGGGCGGGCCGCCGCGGGATCGCGGCGGCGCACCCGCCGGGATTCACGAGGCCAGCGTCGCGTTGCGGCGCATCTGGCGGCGCTCTGCCTGCCGTTCGAACAGCTCGATCATCCACCCGATCCGGCCGGTCTCGGACAGGGCGGGCCGGCCCGCGCCCGACATGCGCTCGCCGGCGACGACCGCGTCGATCAGGTAGCGGTTCGCCTCGAGGGGCGCCTCGGCGATGCCGGCGCGGGAGGCGGGCAAGGCGGCCGCGGCGAAGGCGCGCGCCAGCAGCGCGGCCTTGCGCGTGCCCGGCACGACCGCACGCTGTGACACCGAATCGAAGCCGCGCCGCGCGACCTCGTGGCCGATCGCCGCGTACAGGTAGCGGGCCGCGTTGATGCCGGGCCTGCAGCCCGCCGGCAGCAGCGCCACGCCGGCGTCGACCCGCGCGTACAGCGCGTCGGCGGCGGCGAGCAGGCGACGCATCACGCCGGCGAGGGCATCGTCGAAGACGGGCGCGGCCAGCCACCCGTCGGGATCGATGCCGGCCTCGCGCAGCCACTGGCGCGGCAGGTAGAGCCGGCCCATCCGTGCGTCCTCGCCGACGTCACGCGCGATGTTGGACAGCTGCATCGCGACGCCGAGGTCGCAGGCGCGCGCCAGGCCCTCGGGGGAGCGCACGCCCATCAGCAGCGCCATCATCGCGCCGACGCTGCCCGCGACCCGGGCGCCGTAGTCCTGCAGATCTTCCAGGGTCTCGTAGCGGCGCCCGCAGGCGTCCCACTCGAATCCCTCGAGCAGCGCCTCCGGCAAGGCGCGCGGTACGTCAAAGTGAGTCACCACTCTCGCCATAGACCTGTCTGCGGGGGTCTGCATCGGCTCGCCGTCGTAGATCCGGGCGAGGCGAGCCCGCAGCCTGCCGACCGCGGCGAGCTCGTCCTCGGTGTCGAGGTCGACCTCGTCGTCGGCGGTCCGGCAGAAGGCGTAGAGCGCGCAGGCGGGGTCGCGGACCGCGCGCGGCAGCAGCAGCGACGCGGCGAGGAAGGTGCGCGAGCCGTCGCGAAGCTGCTCTCGGCAGGCGGCGAGGTCGGCGGCGGCGACCTTCGAGCCGGAGAAGGGAGGGCGGCGCGCGCTGCTCTGCGCTGCTGCGTCGAGGGAGGGAACCGGGGTCGGCTGGACGGCAGGTGGCATGGGGCACCAAGTGTCAACGTTAGCTGATGGTATCTCGTGTCAGGCAAATTGGACAACTGTCCTGCGCGGGCGGCGTCATCGGCCCCCTCGGAGCCCGTGGCGCGCCCCGGCCTCGAGTATCCGGGCCGCGACCAGATCGGGTCGCTCCTCGTGCGCCAGGTGACCCAGACCAGGCAGCACGACCCGGGTCGAACGGGGCACACGCACGAGGATGCGGTCGGACTGGCCCGGCGGGACCATGCGGTCGTCCGCGCCCACGACCAGGACCAGCTCGCAGTCGAGCCGCGGTAGCTCGCGCTCGAGCGGCGCCAGATCCCAGCGCGCCATCATGCCGAGCGCGCCGGCGACATGGCCCGGGCTGGCTGCGAGCCGTGCATAGGCTGCCCGCCCGGCCGCGTCGAGGGTGGAGCCGGTGCCCTGCAGCAGCCGGCCGAGCACCGCGGGCTCGCCGGCCATCCTCGCGATCAGCCGCGGCGCGAAGCGGGTGCCGGCGAGCATCTGCGCGGCCGGGGAGAAGACCCGGCCGGGCAGCCCGCCGAAGGCGAAGAAGGCGCCGTTGAGCGCGATCAGCGCACGCGGCGAGGCCAGCCCGTCGAGTGCCATCCGGGCGCCGATGGCGGCGCCAGCCGAATGGCCGACGATCAGCGCGGGCGACGCGCCCAGCGTGTGCAGCAGCACGCCGACCGAGCGGGCCATCGCCGGCAGCGACAGCCCGCGCTCGGGGGGCATGGTGGTGAAGCCGTGGCCCGGCAGGTCGGGTGCGATGACGTCGAACGAGGCCGCGAGCAGCGGCGCGAGCTCGCGCCAGGAGTGGGTGGCCGCCCCGGTGCCGTGCAGCAGCAGCACCGTGGACGCGTCGGCGGGGCCGCTGCGCTGCACGTGCCAGCGCAGCCCGCCGGCGTCGACGAACCGGCTGGACGCGCGGTTGGGCCAGTCGGCGCCGTCGCGGGCCCAGTCGAGCCGCTCGCCGGCCCGCTCAGCGGCCACGGCCGGGGGCGTTCGCCGCCGCGGCGGCGGCCTGGACCGAGCGCGACATCGCCGTCGCATCGGCATGGGGAAGCGGCAGGTAGGCCGCGCCCATCGCGGCTGCGAGCTCGCGGGCGGGCGGCTGGGGCTGGGGCGAGGTGTCGATCAGCAGCGTGGTGTGACCCGCCGCGCGCAGTCGGCCGGCGGCCTCGCGGGCGTCGGCGTCGGCGCGTGCCCGGCCGCCGGCGCCGTCGCGCGCGACGTTCGCCCGGCCGTCGGTGAGCAGCACGACCACCGGCGTGCCGCCGCGCCGGCGCGTGGCGTCGGCCAGCGCCGCCGCCGCGTCGATGCCGGCCGCGAGCGGCGTGCCGCCCCCGCCGGGCAGGCCGGCGAGGCTGCGCTTGGCGCGCACCAGGGATCGGGTCGGCGGCAGCAGGATCTCGGCGGTGCGACCCCGGAAGGCGAGCACCGCCACGCGGTCGCGGCGCACGTAGCAGTCGGCCAGCAGCAGCTCGACTGCCCCCTTGGCTTCGGCGAGCCGGTGCAGTGCGGCCGATCCGGACGCGTCGATGGCGAACACAGTGGTCGTCTCGGTACGCTCCTGCAGGCGCGCCACCCGGAAGTCGGAGGCCCTCAGCGCGATGCGTGAGTGAGTGCCTGCTGTTGGGGAGCTGCCCTTCCTGAGACGCTGCCAAGGGGCGGCTGCACGAAGCGTATCGACCAGCGCGAGGCGCGCGCCGTCGCGGGGCAGGCCGGGGCGGGTGCCGGCGGGACGGCCTCGGAGCCTGGCTTCGCGGGTCGCGCCCATCCGTCCGCCGGCCGCGGCGCGGGCGGCGGCGGCCTCGGCGAGCGCCAGGCTCGCAAGCAGGCCGGCGGGGATCGCGGCGCGCGCCGCCTCGAGCACGACGTCATCGAGTGGCCGGTCGGATGGTGGCTCGGGCGGGAGGTCGGCGGGGTCGGTGTCGGGGGCGTCGGAGGCCCCCGGATCGTCGGGCTCGCCCGATTCCGGCGGCTCGGGCGGCGGGGAATCGTCGGCCTGCGGCTCGGGTGGCGGAGCCGGGACGACGGTTGCGCGCGGCGCGAGCACCAGCCGCGCGGCGAGCGCGGCGTCCTCGGTGGAGACGGTGTCGCGGCCCTCGAGGGCCGCCGCCGCGCGGGCCGCCCGCAGCGCCAGCAATGGCGCACGCAGCGACTGGATCCCCAGCGCCAGCGCCGCGCCGCACAGGGCCTCGAGCACGCCGTCGGCGACGGCGACGCGCGGGAGCAGGGCGCGGGCTTGCGCGATCGGGTCCGGGTCCCAGGCCGCCACCGGCGTCGGGTCCGCAGCCGATGCCGAGCCCGGTCCGGCCGCCGTCCCGCGACCCGGCGCGGGGCGCGCCGCACCCAATGGCGCGGGCCCCCCCGCCAGCACGTCGACATCCCCGATCGACACCGCCGCCAGGTCCAGGTGGAAGGCGAGCCGCTCGAGCAGCCGGGCGGGCGGGCCCTCGTCGTCGCCGGCCCGCTCGTCGAGCGCGACCACCCCGAAGCGCGCCGGGCTGACCGACTGCAGCCCGTCCCGAGCCAGCGCGACCTCGCCCGAGTCGAGTGCGGCGCAGACCCGCGCGGCGGTCGCATCGGCGATGCGCTCGGCCATCGCCAGCACCAGCACCCCGCTGTCGGCCTCGCTCATCAGCCCGGCCTGGGCGACCGGCCGGCCCGCCGCCAGCGTGGCCGTGAGGTCGAGCCCGCCGATGAGCCGGTCGTCGCGCGCGTGCAGCGGCACCCGGCGCACCGGCGTGCCGGCTGGCAGCTGCGCGTGCAGGGCCGACAGCCAGCGCTCGCGCACCGGCCCGTGCTGGGCGCGCAGCGCGACGCCGCCCAGCCCGTGGGGGTCGACCGCAGTCAGCGCGGCGGCGCGCAGCGCGTCCGCCCACACCAGGAGGGGGGCCTCGTGCGCGCCGGCCACGGGGTCAGGCGCCGAACAGCTCGGCGACCGCGCGCTCGACGCGGGCGCCCGAGCCGGCTTCGTCCAGCGGATTGCGGCGCAGCCGGTGCCGCAGCGCCGGCGCGGCCACCCGGCGCAGCTGGGCCTCGCCCGCCTGCGCGGCGCCGTCGAGCGCGGCCAGCGCGCGCGCCGCCCTCATCAGCGTGAGCTCACCCCGCAGCCCGTCGGTGCCCAGCGCCATGCACAGGCGCGCAGCGTTCTCGAGCACCGAGTCCGGGACCGCCACGTCGTCGAGCCGCTCGCGCGCCTTCAGGATCTGCCGCCGGATCCGCGCCTCGTCCTTGGCCCAGCGCTCCAGGAAGCCGATCGGATCGCGCTCGAACGCGTCGCGCCGGCGCACCACCTCGATCCGCCCGGCCAGTTCGGTGGGGGTGGTCACCTCGACCGACAGGCCGAACCGGTCGAGCAGCTGGGGCCGCAGCTCGCCCTCCTCGGGGTTGCCGCTGCCGACCAGCACGAAGCGCGCAGGGTGCCGCACGCTCAGGCCCTCGCGCTCGACGACGTTCTCGCCCGAGGCGGCCACGTCGATCAGCAGGTCGACCAGGTGGTCCTCCAGCAGGTTGACCTCGTCCACGTAGAGGAAGCCGCGGTGCGCGCGGGCCAGCAGCCCCGGCTCGAAGGCCTTGACCCCGCGGGTGAGGGCCTGCTCGAGGTCCAGCGCGCCGACCACGCGGTCCTCGGTGGCCCCCAGCGGCAGGTCGACCACCGGCACCGGCACCAGGTGGGTCTTGAGCCGGCCGGCCGCGCGCAGTGCGTCGCACTGCTCGCAGGCGCCGGGCGGCGCGCCCGGGTCGCAGGCGTAGCGGCAGCCCGCGACCGCCCGCATCTTGGGCAGCAGCGCCGCCAGCGCGCGTACCGCGGTCGACTTGCCGGTTCCGCGGTCGCCGAGCACCAGCACCCCGCCCACCGCCGGGTCGACGGCCGCGATCAGGATGGCCAGTTTCATTTCGTCCTGGCCGACGATTGCGGAAAACGGAAAACATGCTGCCATGTAGGGCACCCGTGACGCTCGTGTCTGTCAACCCGATTCTAGCTCCCGGGGGCCTGGCCGGCGGGCCTCGCGGCACGGCCGTCGCCGGGTCCGCGGGCAGCTCCGGGCGCTGCGGCCCGCAGCGCGAGGCCCGCAGCGCTTGGCCCCACCTATACTCGGGGGCATCCAGAACGCAGGAGCACGAGACCATGATCGAACGCAAGCAGCTCTACATCGGCGGCCGCTGGGTCGCCCCGTCGTCGGCCGAGACCATCGAGGTCACCGACTCCAACACCGGCGAGCCCTACGCGCGGATCCCGGCCGGCACCGCCGCCGACGCCGACGCGGCGGTCGCCGCGGCGCGCGCCGCGTTCGAGGGCTGGTCGCAGACGCCGCCCGCGCAGCGCGCCGACTTCATCCAGAAGATCGCCGACGGCCTGAAGGCCCGCAGCGACGACCTCACCCGCGCCATCTCCACCGAGGTCGGCATGCCGATGAAGCTCGCCTCGCGCATGCAGGTGGGCGCGCCGGTCGCGGCCTGGTCGCACTACGCGAAGCTCGCCCGCGAGTTCGCCTTCGACGAGCGGGTCGGCAACTCGGTGGTGGCCCGCGAGCCGGTCGGCGTGGTCGCCGCGATCACCCCGTGGAACTACCCGCTCAACCAGATCACGCTCAAGGTCGCCGCCGCGCTCGCCGCCGGCTGCACGGTGGTCCTGAAGCCCTCCGAGGTGGCGCCGGTCAACGCCTTCATCCTGGCCGACGTGATCCACGAGGCCGGCCTGCCCCCGGGCGTCTTCAACATGGTCACCGGCTTCGGGCCGGTGGTGGGCGAGGCGCTGTCCAACCACCCGGACGTCGACATGGTGTCGTTCACCGGGTCGACCCGCGCCGGCAAGCGCGTGAGCGAGGTGGGCGCGCAGACCGTCAAGCGGATCTCGCTCGAGCTGGGCGGCAAGAGCGCGTCGATCGTGCTCGACGACGCCGACTTCGAGAAGGCCGTGAAGAGCTCGCTGTCCTACTGTTTCCTGAACTCGGGCCAGACCTGCGCGGCGCTCACGCGGCTGCTGGTGCCGCGCTCGCGTCTGGACGAGGCCCGTGCCATCGCCAAGGCCGCGGCCGAGGGGTTCACCGTCGGCAGCGCGTTCGCCGACGGCGTGAAGCTCGGCCCGCTGGTGTCGGCGGTGCAGCGCGACCGCGTGCTCGGCTACATCCGCCGCGGCATCGAGGAGGGCGCGGAGCTGGTCACCGGCGGCGCCGAGCCCCCGAAGGTCGAGGGCGGCGGCTTCTTCGTGAAGCCCACGGTGTTCATCGTCGACGACCCGAAGGCCACGATCGCCCAGGAGGAGATCTTCGGGCCGGTGCTGACGATCATCCCGTTCGACACCGAGGCCGACGCGGTGCGCATCGCCAACGACTCCGTCTACGGCCTGTCGGGCGCGGTGTGGGCGGGCAGCGACGAGCGTGCGCTGTCGGTGGCGCGCAGGCTGCGCACCGGCCAGGTCGACCTCAACGGCGGCGGCTGGAATCCGCTCGCGCCCTTCGGCGGCTACAAGCAGTCGGGGCGCGGCCGCGAGAACGGCGTGTACGGCCTCGAGGAGTTCCTCGAGTACAAGGCCATGCAGCTGCGCGCCTGAGGCCGCGCTCAGCCTGCCGCAGCGGGGCGGCGCGCGACCATGTCGATCTCGATTCGCGCGCCGCGCGCCAGCCCGCTCACGCCGATGCAGGTGCGGGCCGGCCGGCGCCCTTCCGGGAAGTAGGTCGCGTACACCGCGTTCATCCGCAGGTAGTCCTCATCGAAGTGCAGCAGGTAGATCCGCACCGACGCGACGTCGGCCAGCGTCAGGCCGCAGCCCTCGAGCACGGTCCTCAGGTTGGCCATCGTCTGGCGTGTCTGGTCCTCGATCGACTCGGGATAGGCCGACGTGTTGGAGGTGCCGGTGAACGGCATCTGGCCAGTGAGCATCACCCAGCCGTCGGCTTCGACGGCATGGCTGAAGGGCGCGACCGGGTCGGGCGCGCCGCCGATCATGTGGAACATCAGGGCGGACATCTCGGTCGTCCTCGTCGAGTATCTTGAAGTGAACCCGCCGCAACGATAGCCCACGCGCACCGCAGGGTGCGCAGGCCTCCACCGCGAGGAGCGATCCATGGAACGCCAGACAGCCGCCGCCCCGATCCCGGCCCCCTTCCGCCTGAAGGTCGCCGAGCCAGCGCTCACCGACCTGCGCGAGCGCCTGGCCCGCACCCGCCTGCCCGAGCAGCCCCCCGGCGAGCCCTGGGCGACCGGCACCGACCCCGCCTTCATGCGCCGGGCGATCGCGCACTGGCGCGACCGCTTCGACTGGCGCGCCCAGGAGGCCCGCCTCAACGCCTTCCCGCAGTACACCGTGCCGCTGTCGGGCATCCGGCTGCACTACCTGCACGTGCCCGGCAAGGCCGTGCCGGGCGGGCTCCCGCCGATGCCGCTGCTGCTGTCGCACGGCTGGCCGGGCTCGGTGTTCGAGTTCCTCGACATCATCCCGCGGCTCACCGATCCCGCCCGCTTCGGGGGCGACGCGGCCGACGCCTTCACCGTGGTCGCGCCCTCGCTGCCGGGCTACGGACTGTCGTTCGAGCCCGGCCAGCCGCGCTTCGCCGTCGACGCCATCGCCGACACCTTCCACGAACTGATGACCGGGGTGCTTGGCTACGAGCGGTTCGGCGCGCAGGGCGGCGACTGGGGCTGCTTCGTCACGTCGATCATCGCGGCCACGCATCCGGAGTCGATGACGGGCATCCATCTGAACATGCTGCCGCTGCGCCGCGACCCGGCAATGGCCGCCGGCGCCACCGAGGAGGAGACCCGCTACCTGAAGGCGCTCGCCCGCTTCCTGAAGGAGGAGACCGGCTACCAGTGGATCCAGGGCACCCGGCCGCAGACGCTCGCGCACGCGCTGACCGACTCGCCCGCCGGGCTGGCGGCGTGGATCTTCGAGAAGTTCCGCGCATGGACCGACTGCGACGGCGACCCCGAGCGCGCGGTGCCGATGGACACGATGCTGGCCAACATCACCCTGTACTGGCTGACCGGCGCGATCGGCTCGTCGTTCTGGCCGTACTACGCGCGCATGCACAGCCCCTGGCCGGTGCGCGACGGCGGCATCTCGGTGCCGACCGGCTACGCCGAGTTCCCGCACGAGATCCTCAAGCCGCCGCGCTCGATGGCCGAGCGGGTCTACACCGACCTGCGGCGCTGGACCACGATGCCCCGCGGCGGGCATTTCGCGGCGCTGGAGCAGCCCGAGGCGCTGGCCGACGAGATCCGGGCCTTCTTCAGGCCGCTGCGTGGCGTCGGCCCCGCCCGACCCGGCCGTGCCTGATTCCCCGCCCGCACCGGTGATCGGGCGGCTGCAGCAGGCCGGCGCGCAGGTGATGCGCGAGCGACATCGAGCGCTGGACCCGCGTCCAGCGCGAAGCGAAGATCCCCAGGGAATGACGATGACGACGATGAAGAGCTGGTACATCCGCACCGAAGCCGGTGCCATGAAGGTCGATCTGCGCGACGTGCCGGTGCCCGTGCCCGGCCCCGGGCAGGTGGGCGTGCGCATCCGCGCTGCCGCGCTCAATCGCGGCGAATTCATCGCGGGCCACGGCCTGCACACCTCCGGCACCGCGAAGCCCGCCGGCTTCGAGGCGGCCGGCGAAGTGACCGCGGTCGGAGACGGCGTGACCGCGTTCAAGGTCGGCGACCGCGTGATGGGCCGCGTCGACGGCGCATTCGCCGAGCACGGGACGATGTGGGCCGAAGAGGCCTTGCGCGCGCCCGCAGCGCTGTCCTGGGAAGAGGCCTCCGCGTTCACCGTGGTCGGCGTGACGGTCCACGACGCGCTGATCGCGCAGGGCCGGCTCGCCGCCGGCGAATGGATGCTGGTGCCAGGCATCTCCTCGGGCGTGGGGGTCGCGGCGCTGCAGGTGGCGCGCGCGATCGGTGCGCGGACCATCGGGCTGTCGGGCTCGGCCGAGAAGCTTGCGCGGCTCAAGGACATGGGCCTGGCGTTCGGCGTGCAGGTTCGCGGACCGGGCTTCGTGCCCGCGGTGCGCGAGATCGTCGGCGAGCGCGGCGTGGACCTGGTGGTCAATCCGGTCGGCGCCTCGGTGCTGCCCGACTGCGTCGAGCTGCTCGGTTTCGAGGGGCGGCTCGCCACCGTCGGTTATGTCGACGGGCTCGTCAGCGCGCCGCTCGACGTGCTGGCGCTGCACAAGAAGCGGCTGCAGCTGTTCGGCGTGTCGAACAAGATGCGGCAGATGACGCACCGGATCGCGGCCGTGCGCGGCCTCGCGCGCGACCTGCTGCCGATGGCCGCCGACGGCCGCTTCGTGCCGAGGGTGGACCAGGTGTTCGACTTCGCCGAGCTGCCGGCCGCGCAGCGGGCGATGGAGGGGAACACGCAGCTCGGGAAGATCGTGCTGCGGGTGAGCTGAGCGGGCGGTCGACCCGGTCGATCCACACATGCCGACCTACCGCATCACCGACACCGCCTCCGGCGACCAGCGCGTCGTGAACCAGCCGACCGACTGGGACGCCTGGATGCACTACCGGTTCACGCATCACAGAATCGCCCACGCCCCCAGACACGCGAGGATGGCCGTGCTGGCGATGGCATAGGGAACGAGTTCCGAATAGACCCGCCGCTCCTGTCCTTGCCCGTGCGCCAGTGATGCCGCGATCGCCATGCGCACGGGCGAGAACAGGCTCATGCTCGACGCGGCAACGTGCTGGAGTGCAGCCGTGGCGGGCACGGACAGGTTCGCCTGGGCGGCCATCGCGACCTGCGACGACATGAACAGGCTGTTGCCCGCGCTGCCGCTGTTGGTCAGCACACCCAGGCCGATGGACATCAGCGGGGCGGCCAGCACGCCGAGCGCGCCCAGGTTCGCGAAGAGGCCCGCCGCGATGGCCGCGGAGATGCCCGCCGCAGCCAGGACCTCCGCGAGCATGGCGAACACGAACACCGTCACGACGGGCGTCCTGGCCGTCTTCCACGCGCCGCGCAGTTCCTGGCGCAGCTGCGCGACGTGTCCCCGGGTGAGCGCGACCCCGAGCGCGCCGGCCATCAGCCACGAGCCGGCGTGGAAGAGCGGCGCCCAGACGGGCAGGTCGGGATACGGCGCGATCGCGCCGAACGACGCCAGCGCATCCCGCAGGGACGGCACACCCCGGGTCAGGGTCAGGATGCCGACCAGGGCGAGATAGGGCCAGACCCGGACGGCCGCCAGCCGAACCGCTTCGGCCGTCGGCCGGGCGTCGATCAGGTAGCGCGCGATGATGAGCGGGCCGAACGCGGACAGCATGGCGATCTCGGGCCCGACGAGGGCGGTCGCGACGCCCAGCGTGCCGAGACTCGCGATGATCCAGCCGACTTCGCTCAGATGCTCGGTCGCGGTCGCGGACACGCCCGCTTTCCGGGCGGTCACCCAGAACAGCGTGAGCCAGACCCCCATGAGCGAGGCGACGGGCAGCAGCGAGGCACCGGCGAGCGCCGAGGCCGGCATCTTGGCGTAGGCCGAGGCGAGCAGGGTGCCGCTGCCCATCGCGCCCCACGGGATGAACGTCTGGCTCAGCAGGGCGAACACCATCAGGTGCGCCGGCGCGATCCCCAGGTGCCTGAGCAGGGCGATGGTGCCCAGCATCCCGACGCCGAATCCGGTGGCCGACTCCGCGAACGGACCGACCAGGAAGCACGCGAAGAACAGCAGGCGCCGCTGCGCGCGCCGATCGACCGCGACGGGGCGCGCTGACTCGGCCGCCATGGCGGTGGGCCGCGAGGCGAGCTGCCAGAACAGCAGGCCGCCCAGGATGTACGGGGCGATGGTGGCGCCGATCCAGGCGCCGCGCGCCAGTGCGCCGGCGAGCGCCGCGGATCCGAACGGAATCGGCGCCGTGGCGAACGCGACCGGCACGGCGGTCGCCAGGCCGAGGAGCGACGCGACAGGGGGCGAGCACCGGCCGCTGAGGACGGCCAGCGCCAGGACGATCGTGGGCAGGAACCAGAAGAACGCAGTCATTGGAGGCGGGCGGGCCCGCGCGGTCGGCCGTTGCGCAAACGTGGTCGGCCCGACTGCCGTGCCCGCTTCAAGGGCGAACCGTGGGCGAACGCCTGGCCGGCGTCCTCGCATTATGGTCATGACCGCTGCCGTCTACTGCGACTCGGGTCGTCGACCCCGGAACCGACCGTCCGTGGGCGGTTCGTGCGGCAGTCACGCCGGTCATTAACGGACGGACCGCCCGAGCCGTCGGGCTCAGCCGGCCTGTCAGGTCCACCCCGCTCGTCCGACTGCGCCCTTGACACAAGTCGAACGATCGTTTTAAATCAAACGATCGTTGGAATTGAAACGCGCGTTCGACCCATTTGCGGTCCATCCGCCTCGAGCCCAGCACCCATGTCGCCCGCCGAACCCCACCACCCCGTCCGCGCCGACGGCATCGACGCCCGCCATCGGCTGCTCTTCGCGGGCCTCGCGCTCTTCGCCGAGCACGGCTTCGAGAAGACCTCGGTGCGCGCGCTCGCGAAGGCCGCGCAGGTCAACCTCGGGGCGATCAGCTACTACTTCGGCGACAAGGAGGGCCTGTACCGCGCGCTCTTCACCGATCCGTCGATCTGCGGCGTGCCCGAGGACCTGGTCGCATTCGCCGACCCCGGTCGGCCGCTGCTGGAGGCGATGCGGATGTTCTACGTCGACTTCCTCGCGCCGCTCAAGCGCGGCGACGAGGTCAGGATGGTGATGAAGCTGCACTTCCGCGAGATGGCCGAGCCCACCGGCGCCTGGGCCGGCGCGGTCGACACCGAGATCCGGCCGCAGTTCGAGGCGCTGCTGCGGCTGCTGGTGCGCGAGCTCGGCATGAAGCGCGCGGACCTCGACCTGCACCGCCTCGCGCTGTCGATCGCCGGCCTCGGGGTGCACTTCTTCGCCTTCCATGACGGCGTGCAGACGCTGTCGCCGTCGGTGCTCGCCACGCCCCGCGCGATCGACACGCTCGCCGAGCGGCTGGCCGGCTACGCGGTCTCGATGGTCGAGGGCGAGCGCGCGCGCCGCGCCGCCGGC
>CAYNRU010000024.1:0-2992 GCA_964399635.1 uncultured Bordetella sp. | reverse complement strand
GGGGACCGGTTCACGATCGCGGACATCACCGCTTATTGCGCGCTGGAGTTCGCCCGCGGCCTGATGAAGTTCAAGCCGGGCGAGGAGGGCATGGATTCGCTGCAGGCCTACCGGGACCGGCTGGCGCAACGGCCGGGCTTCAGCGCCTGAACAGCGTCCGCGGCGGGCCCGCACCGCCGCGCTTCAGGCGCCCGAGCCGGCTCACTCCGGGCGGGTCGGCGCGTCGAAGGCGAGCGAGCCGTCGTCCAGGTCGGCGCCGGCCAGCCGCTCGCGGTCGAGCGGATAGTCCTGCTCGTGGCGCCATGGGTCGAGCTCGCCCTGCCTGGGCAGCAGGTGCATGCCGCGCGCCAGGTAGCCCGGGTTGAAGTCCTCGGGGTCCACCCATGGGCGCAGCGCCATGTCGCGGTCGGACTCGCGCAGCCGCGGCACGACCACCCGCGCGCCGCGGGCGTCCATGCTGTCGAGCAGCCTGCACACGAAGTCGGCGAGGATGTCGACGCGCAGCGTCCAGCTCGCCCGGAAGTAGCCGAAGACCCACACCAGGTTGGGCACCCCGGTGAACATCGCGCCTCGCCAGCCCACGGTGTCGGCGAAGTCCAGCGTGCGTCCGTCGATCGAGAACGCAATGTCGCCCAGCACGTTCAGGTCGAAGCCGGTCGCGGTGACGACGACGTCCGCCTCGAGCGAGGCGCCCGACTTCAGCTGGATGCCGGTGGCGGTGAAGCGCTCGATCGCGTCGGTCGCGACCGACGCCTTGCCCTCGCGGATGCATCGGAACAGGTCGCCGTCGGGGATGTAGGCGATCCGCTGGCGCCAAGGCCGGTAGCTCGGCGTGAAATGGGTGGCGATGTCGAAGTCCGGGCCGAGGTGGGCCTGCACGGCGGCGAGCAGTTCGGCCTTGACCGCATCGGGCTCGGCGCGCGCGCGCCGCTTGAACTGGGTCTGGTCGTGGATGACCTTGCGCCGCACGATCTCGTGGATCCAGGGCGGCGGGATGTCCAGCTCGCGCAGCGTGTCGGCGAGCGCGTTGGCGTTGCGCCCGGTCAGGAACCAGGTCGGCGAGCGCTGCAGCATCGTCACGTGGGCGCAGGTGTCCGCGATCGCGGGCACCAGGGTCGCGGCGGTCGCGCCCGATCCGATCACCACCACCTTGCGGCCGGCCAGGTCCAGGTCGTCGGGCCAGGTCTGCGGATGGACGATCCGGCCGTCGAAGTCCGCCATGCCCGGCCACTCGGGGGTGTAGCCCTGCGCGTGCCGGTAGTAGCCCTGGCACATCCACAGGAAGCGGGCCGCCAGGCGCAGTCGCTCGCCGGTGTCGGTGCGCACGACCTCGAGCGTCCAGAGGCGGTCCTCGCTCGACCAGCTCGCCGATGCGATCGCGTGCCGGTAGCGGATGTGCGGGCCCAGGCCGCCCTCATCGATCACCTCGCCCAGGTAGGCGAGGATCTCCTCCCGGCTGGCGATCGGTTTGCCGATCCAGGGCTTGAAGCGGTAGCCGAAGGTGAAGAGGTCGCTGTCGGAGCGTGTGCCCGGATAGCGGTGGGTGAGCCAGGTGCCGCCGAAGCCCGGCTGCGACTCCAGCACGGCGAAGCGGGTGCCGGGCCGCTGCAGGCCGAGGTGGTGCGCGGCGCCGATGCCCGAAATTCCGGCGCCGACGATCAGCACGTCGAATGTCTCGGACGGGCCGAGGGCGGCCGTTGCCCCTTCGGCCTGCCCGGCCTGCGGCGATGCTGCGTTCATGCTGCGTGACTCCTGGTGGTTCGGGCGGTGTCGGGCCGCAGCGTGCGATGCAGACCGCATCCGCCGAGGGGGTCCATTCGACCACCTGCGGGCGGGGGCTGTCGAGCCGGCGGACCGCGCCCCGCCACGGCAGGATGCCCCGTCCGGCGCCATCGCGTCCGGCGTGCGCCGCGATCCGTGGCGCAATGCGGCATGCCGCAGGGGCAGTGTCCTGCCCGGGCCGCGTTCAGCGCAGCTTCTGCCTGAGCGCCATCGCCGTTTCGAAGGCGGCCTTGGTGAACGCGAGCACGATCGCGAAATCCTCGTCTGAGAGGCGTCGCGCGGCGTCGTCGGCACGGTAGATGTTGGCGAACTCCCGTTCGCGCGCCGAGTGCAGCACGAGTCGTCCGACCCCGAGCGACTCGAGGCTCTTCCAGAGGTCGGGGTTGGCGCTGCGGGTCAGCTTCATGACGAAGCCCACCGGGTCGTTGCGCCCGAGCACCGCCGCCAGGCGCAGGATCAGCTCGAAGGGCAACGCGATCTTGCCGCCCTCGAGCGCCTCGAGCAGCGACGGGTCCTTGAGGTTCAGCGCCCGGCCGACGTCGTCGAGCGTCAGGCCCGCCGATTCGCGCAGACGCTTGAGAACGGCGCCCGCGCGTGCGGTCTGCGCGCTGTCGGCCGTTCCGAGCGCGCCGAGCACGAACCGGGCCGCCTGCAGCGGCGCGCCTTCGCCGAGCGCCTTGGCGGCGCTGGAGGCGAGGCGCAGGCCCTGACCCGCGATGATCGCGCCCGCGCCGGCCTCGAGCATCCGCAGGGCCGCCGCCCGCATCTGCGCGCCCACGCCGTCTACCCGCGAGGCCTCGGGGCCCAGGGCGGGCACCGGGGCCGCCTTGGAAGCCGGGCGCCGAGCGGCCTTGGGACCCGGCTTGGCAGGGCGTGGGGAGGACTGGCTCGGCGATGCCGGGCGCTTGCGCGCGACGCTCTTCGTGGGCATGGGTCCTCCTGATGTTGGCCCTGCAACGATACAGCGCCCGGCGCGGCCCGTCCCGCAGGTCAGCCAGGCCGGGCACGAAGCAAGGCCGGGCGCCACCCCGAAGGGTGGCGCCCGGCCAGGGGACCGTCGAGTCGGGTCGGTCAGCCGCGCAGCAGGGACAGCACGTTCTGCGGCGCCTGGTTCGCCTGGGCGAGCATCGCGGTGCCGGCCTGCTGCAGGATCTGCGCGCGGGTGAGCGCTGCGGTCTCCTTGGCGAAGTCGGCGTCCATGATCCGGCTG
>CAYNRU010000023.1:0-5101 GCA_964399635.1 uncultured Bordetella sp. | reverse complement strand
GGCCACGATCGAACTGAAGGTTCCCGACATCGGTGATTTTGCGGATGTGGAGGTGATCGAGCTGCTGGTGTCCGGCGGCGACGAGGTGAAGGCCGAGCAGAGCCTGCTGACGGTGGAGTCGGACAAGGCGTCGATGGAGATCCCGTCGAGCGCGAGCGGACGGATCGTCGAGATGAAGGCGAAGATCGGCGACAAGGTCAGGCAGGGCAGCGTGATCGCGCTGCTCGAGGAGGCGAGGCCGGACCGTGCGCCCGCTGCGTCGGCCGGCGCCCCGGCCGCGGCGCATGCACCCGCCGCACCCGCCGCACCCGCCGCAGCGCCGGCCCCGCCCGCCGCCCGCCCGGCTCCGGGCCCGCGGCCGGCCGCCGAGTCCGCCAGCGCGTTTGCCGGCACCCCCGACCTGAGCTGCGGGATGCTGGTCCTGGGCGGCGGGCCGGGCGGCTACTCGGCCGCCTTCCGCGCGGCCGATCTCGGCATGGACGCGGTGATCGTCGAGCGCTACCCGACCCTGGGCGGCGTGTGCCTGAACGTCGGCTGCATTCCGTCCAAGGCGCTGCTGCACACCGCGGCGGTCATCGACGAGGCGCGTTCGATGGCGACCCACGGCATCGTCTTCGGCGAGCCGCACATCGATCTCGACGCGCTGCGCGGCTGGAAGGACGCGGTCGTCGGCAAGCTCACCCAGGGGCTCACCGGTATGGCCAGGGCGCGCAAGGTGCGCGTCGTGCGCGGCTACGGCCGCTTCCTGGACGCCCACCACCTCGAGGTCGAGGCCACCGAAGGGCCCGGCCAGGCGCGCAGCGGCGCCCGGCAGGTGATCCGCTTCGAGCAGGCGATCGTCGCGGCGGGCAGCCAGTCGGTGCGCCTGCCGCTGCTGCCGGACGATCCGCGGGTGGTCGACTCCACCGGCGCGCTCGCGCTGGCGACGCGCCCGGCGCGCATGCTGGTGGTGGGCGGCGGCATCATCGGCCTCGAGATGGGCACGGTCTATTCGACACTGGGCGCGCGCCTCGACGTGGTCGAGATGCTTGACGGCCTGATGCAGGGCGCCGACCGCGACCTGGTGAAGGTCTGGCATAAGCACAACGCGCACCGCTTCGACAAGCTGATGCTCAAGACCCGCACCGTGAAGGCCGAAGCCGTCCCGGAAGGCATCAGGGTCTGGTTCGAGGGCGAGAACGCCCCTCCCGAGCCGCAGCTCTATGACCTGGTGCTGAGCGCCGTCGGGCGCAGCCCCAACGGAACCAAGATCGGCGCCGAGCAGGCGGGCATCGCGGTGACCGAGCGCGGTTTCATCCCGGTGGACGGCCAGATGCGCACCAACGTGCCGCACATCTTCGCGATCGGCGACATCGTCGGCCAGCCCATGCTCGCGCACAAGGCGGTACACGAAGGGCACGTCGCCGCGGAGGCGGCGCATGGCGAGAAGGCGTTCTTCGATGCGCGGGTGATCCCGTCGGTGGCCTACACCGATCCGGAGATCGCCTGGGCAGGCCTCACCGAGGAGGACGCCGCCAGGCAGGGCATCAAGGTCGGGCGGGCAAGCTTCCCGTGGGCTGCGTCGGGCCGGGCGATCGCCAACGGCCGCGACGAGGGCTTCACCAAGCTGATCTTCGACGAGGCGACCCACCGGATCGTGGGCGGCGCGATCGTCGGCACCCACGCGGGCGACATGATCGGCGAGATCGCGCTGGCGATCGAGATGGGCGCCGACGCGACCGACATCGGCCGGACCATCCACCCGCATCCGACCCTCGGCGAGACCATCGGCATGGCCGCGGAGCTCTTCGAGGGGGTCTGCACCGACCTGCCGCCGGTGCGACGGCGCTGACGCGCTGAGAACCCAGCGCCTGCCTGTGACGGGCGCTTGCAGGCATGCCAAACCGTATCGGTGTCGACCGGTCCGATTGTACTGGCACGCGTTCCGGTGACGTCGATATCGGTTTGACAAGCGTAAATCGTTTGATCTGCGACTTGGCAGGTCCTAGAATCCGCTCACCGTGAGCGTTTGCCGGATAGTCGTCACACGACTCGCGCGGCCGACCGGCTGACCTGCCGGCGGTCACGACGAATCCCTGCTGGAGACAGATCAATGACCCGTCGTTCCTTCCTCAGACAGGCTGGCGCCGGTGCGGCGACCGGTGGCGTTATCCTCGGCGCCCCCGCGATCGTCCATGCGCAGCCCACCATCCGATGGCGCTGCCCGTCGAGCTTCTCGAAGAGTCTCGATACGCTCTACGGCATCAGCGAGGTGATGGCCAAACGCGTTTCGGCGCTGACCGGCGGCAAGTTCACGATCACCCCGGCTCCCGCCGGCGAGATCGTGCCCGCCTTCGGCGTGCTCGACGCGGTACAGAACGGCACGGTCGAGATGTGCCACACCGCGCCGTACTACTTTTTCGGCAAGGACCCGACCTGGGCCTTCGGCACCGCCGTCCCCTTCGGCATGAACTACCGGCAGTACAACGCCTGGTGGCATCACGGCGGCGGCGACAAGATCTTCAATGAGTTCGCAGCCAAGAGCGGCATCGTGTCCTACCTCACCGGCAATACCGGTGTGCAGATGGGCGGCTGGTACCGCAAGGAAATCAATACCCTCGAAGACCTGAAAGGCCTGAAGTTCCGGGTCGGCGGCTTCGCCGGGGCGGTGCTCGCCAAACTCGGTGTGGTGCCCCAGCAGATTCCGGCGGGCGAAATCTACGCGGCGCTCGAGAAGGGCACGATCGATGCGGCCGAATGGGTCGGGCCGCACGACGACTCGAAGCTGGGCCTCGCCAAGGTCGCCAAGTTCTACTACACGCCCGGCTGGTGGGAAGGCGGACCCGCGCTGCACACCTTTGTCGGACCGAAGGCGCTCGAAACACTGCCGCCCGAGTATCGTGCGGCGCTGGAGTGCGCGACGGCCGAAGCGAATATGTACCTGATGGCGCAGTACGACGCGCTCAACCCTGTCGCATTGCGCTCGCTGCTCGCAGGTGGCGCCCAGCTGCGTGCGTTCAGCAAGCCGGTCATGGACGCCTGCTACAAGGCTTCGCAAGATGTCTATGCAGAGACCGCCGCGAAGAACGCCGACTTCAAGAAGGTCCACGACCACTACTTCGCGTTCCTGAAGGAGCAGATCGCCTGGCAGAGCGTCGCCGAGGCGCGCTTCGACCAGTACATGGCCGGCGTCAAGCGCTGACCAAGCGGGTAGGGCGCCCCGGGCACCGGCCACAAGCGCCGGTCTCCGGAGGCGCCCCCCGCACGATCCGGGCGGACGCCGATCCGCCGCCATTTGCCGCCCCGTCGCTTCACAAGGTCGACGACCGTGAACTCCCTGCTCCGTCTGTGCCGCGCGATCGATGCCGTCAACGATCGCATCGGCCGCTTCATCATGTGGCTCGTCCTCGCGGCCGTACTGGTCAGTGCGATCAACGCGAGCGTGCGCAAGGCCTTCAGCTTCAGCTCGAACGCCTATCTCGAACTCCAGTGGTACCTGTTTTCCGCAGTGTTCCTGCTTGGCGCCGGCTACACGCTGCTCAAGAACGAGCATGTCCGAATCGACGCGGTGTCGGGGCGATGGACACGCCGCACGCAGGTGTGGGTCGACGTCGTCGGTATCGTCGTATTCCTGCTGCCCCTCTGTTTCTGGGTCGTATCGATGTCGTGGCCCCTCTTCGTCCGGGCCTATGTCGGTGGTGAGATGTCCAGCAACGCGGGCGGCCTGATCCGGTGGCCGGTCTACCTGCTGCTGCCGACCGGCTTCGTGCTGCTGGGGCTGCAGGGCGTGTCCGAACTGATCAAGCGGATCGCCTGGCTGAGAGGGCTCGGGCCCGATCCTGCCGAGGTCGTCAAGGAGCGTGCCGCCGAGGACCTGCTGGTCGAGGCGCTTCGCAAACAGCAGAACGCGGAGGCCGGACGATGACCTGGCTCGCCGCCAATATCGCACCGGTGATGTTCCTGTCGCTGGTGCTGTTCCTGCTGACCGGCTTCCCGGTCGCGTTCAGCCTCGCCGCCTGCGGCATGGTATTCGGATTCATCGGCATCGAACTCGGACTGGTGCCCCCGGCGCTGATGCAGGCGCTCCCGCTGCGCCTGATCGGCATCATGCAGAACGACACGCTGCTGGCGATCCCGTTCTTCACCTTCATGGGCCTGATCCTGGAACGAAGCGGCATGGCCGAGGATCTGCTGGAGACCGTGGGACAGGTCTTCGGGCCGGTGCGAGGCGGGCTCGCGCTGGCGGTCATCGTGGTCGGTGCGATGCTCGCCGCCACCACCGGTGTGGTCGCCGCTTCGGTCATCTCGATGGGTCTGATCTCGCTGCCGATCATGCTGCGTTACGGTTACAACCGGCCGATCGCCGCCGGTGCGATCACCGCATCGGGAACCCTCGCGCAGATCGTGCCGCCGTCGCTGGTGCTGATCGTGATCGCCGACCAGCTCGGTCGCAGCGTCGGCGACATGTACGCGGCGGCATTCCTGCCCGCGTTCATGCTGATCGGGCTCTACTGCGTCTTTATTTTCGTGGTCGCGGTGCTGCGTCCGAACTGGGTGCCGGCGCTGCCGGTCGAGGCACGCATCTACCGGGAGGCGGACGGCGCGAGCGGCCACCGATCGCTGGTGGTGCTGGCCGTGTTCTGCACCGCTGTAGCGCTCACCTTTGCGTCCTACTATCCGGAAATCGTGCGGTCGATGACCGGCAATCCGGCGGCGACGGCGCCGACCGACGAGACCGTCGTCCTGTCATTGTGCGTCGGCGTGCTGCTCGCGTTCGTCATCGCGGTGATCAGCAAGGGGCTGCGCCTCGGCCTGCTGTCGCGGCTCGCGCAGCAGGTCACCTTCGTGCTGATCCCGCCGCTGCTGCTGATCTTCCTGGTGCTGGGCACGATCTTCATGGGGCTGGCCACGCCCACAGAGGCCGGGGCCATGGGCGCTGTGGGCGCCATCCTGCTCGCTGCCCTGCATAAGCGGCTGACCTGGAAACTGGTGCGCGAAGGCATGGAATCCACCATGCGGCTGACCGCCATGGTGATCTTCATTCTCATCGGATCCACGGTCTTCACGCTGGTGTTTCAGGGTGTGGACGGGGGCGTGTGGATCGAGCACATGTTGGTCTCCA
>CAYNRU010000022.1:0-131159 GCA_964399635.1 uncultured Bordetella sp. | reverse complement strand
TGACCTTGCTCCGCCGCGCCCAGGCGAGCCACTCGTCTACGTCGGCCCGGACGTGGAGGATCGTCACCCGATTGACGAGCGCCGAGCTCATCGACCGCACGAGCGCCCGGTCCTGGATGCGGTTGCCCGCGGCGACCACCCACGTGCCCGCGGGCAGGCTGTGCTCGCCGAGGCGCCGCTCGAGGAGGAGGGAGTAGAACGCCTTCTGCACGTCGGGCGCGCAGGCCGGCAGTTCGTCGAGGAACAGGCAGAAGGGTTCGGGCTTCTCTGGCAGGAGCAGCCTGGGCGGACAGAACACGGACCGCTCGCCGATGATGCGCGGCACGCCGCTCACGTCCTCGGGCGCGATCTGGGTGCCGAGCAGCGAGCGACACGGCAGCCCCGCCTCGCGCGCGGCCTCGAAGACGATGTCGGACTTGCCCACGCCGGGCGGCGCGAGCAGCAGCAGGCTCTGCTCGTGGGCCATCGCACGGATCAGCGTCTTGGCCTCCCGCAGGGTGACCGACTGACCCAGCGCCGCGCCAGGTCCGGCGTGGCCGTCGGCGGACGCACCGCCTGCCGCAAACGAAGGGGCCAGGGCGGGCGGGACGGAAAGCGGGCTCGGTTGCATGGCGGCTCCAGGGGTTGGATCGAGTCTGTCCCTTGCGCCCCGGTCTGCGCAATGGATCCGTAACGGCTCCATAATGGCGCCACGCACCTTCTCCCGGGATCCGCCCATGCCCAACCTGTCGATCAAGGACGTCCCCGAGTCGGTGGCGGCGGCGCTGCGCCAGCGCGCGGCCCGCAACCACCGCTCGCTGCAGGGCGAGCTGATGGCGCTGGTGTCGGCCGCCGCCGCCGAGGAGGCGCAGGCCGCGCCGGCCCACGGCTGGCAGCAGGCGCCCGCGCGGCCGGGCGCCACGCCCGCCAAGACGCTCGAGCAGGTCGCCGTCGAGCATCGCAGGCGCCACGCGCGCCCGATCGGCGCCGGGCCTCGCGGCACCGACGTGCTGCGCGCCGAGCGCGACGCGCGATGAGCCGCCGGGTGTTCGTCGCGCGGCCGGCCACCGCGCTGCGCGCGCGCCATCCAGTGGTGGTCGACTGCGGCGTGCTGGCGGCGGTGCTGTTCGACGAGCCGGGACGCGACGTGGCACTGCGCCAGCTGGCCGGCGCCCTGCTGCACGCGCCGTGGCTGCTCGACTTCGAGATCGCGAGCGTCGCGGCGGCGAAGGCCCGCGCCGGGCTGGGCGACGTCGCGGCGCAGGGGCTCGCCGACTACCGCGCGCTCGCGATCGAGCGGGTGCGGGTCGACCCGTTCGTGCAGGCCGGCCTCGCGATGAGCTACGGCCTGTCCACCTACGAGGCTGCCTACCTGTGGCTCGCCGCCGAGATGAAGGTCGCGCTGGTCACCTTCGACGCGCGCCTGGCGCGCGCGGCGCGCCGCCACCTCGGCACGCCGCAGTGACGCGCACCGTCCCGCCCGCCCGGCTTGGCCCGACCCGAACCCCTCGACGAGACCCGACGTGAAACCGAATGCCGCCTTCGACGGCGAAGACCTCTACGATGCGCTCGGCGTGGCGCCCGGCGCGTCCACCGAGGACATCGTGCGTGCCTTCCGACGGGCCAGCATGCTGCACCACCCGGACCGCCAGAGGGGCCGCGCCGAGCCGGGCGAACCGGGTGCCGACCGCTACGCCGACCAGGACGACGCCCGCCGCCAGCAGCTGCTCAACCACGCCTACGAGGTGCTGCGCGACGAGGTGCGCCGGCGCGACTACGACCTCGGCCGGCCGCTGCACGCCGGCGCGGCCCGCACGCGGCGCGAGCCGAGCGCCCCGCCGGTGCGCCGCGTGCTGCGCCGGCGCATCGAGATCACGCTGCGCGAGCAGGTGTTCGGCGGCAGCTCCCGGTTCAGGATGAACGACTCGGTGCCGTGCACCCGCTGCGACGGCCGCGGCGCGCTCGACGACGGCGTCGCGCTGTGCGCGCGCTGCGCCGGCCGGCCGGCGCCCAGCCCGGGCTGCCCGTCCTGCCACGGCCTGGGCCGCGTCGAGCACCGCAGCCCCTGCCCGGCTTGCGCCGGCAAGGGCCGGCGCAAGACCGGCGACCGCGAGGTGCCCTTCGCGATCAGGCCCGGGCTGCGCGCGGGCGAGCGCATCGTCATCGACCGCGAGGGGCTCTACGGCCCGGACGGGCGACCCTGCGGCGTCGAGATCGACGTCGCCGTGGCCGCCGACCCGGTCTTCGAGATGCGCCATCCCGACCTGCACTGCACGGTGCCGGTGGGCCTGTTCCACCTGCTCGCCGGGCTGCCGGTGACCGTGCCGACCGTCGACGGCACGACGGCCATCGCGCCCGATCTGGCCGCGGTGCTGTCGGGGGGGCCCGCCGCGCGGATCGCAGGCCAGGGCCTGCGCACCGGCGGGGGCACGCGCGGCGACCTGGTGGTCACGCTCGCGGTGATGACCCAGGCGCTCGAGCGCCTCGTGCGCGACCCGGCCGAGCACGAGCGTGTGAGGACCCTCGCGGCGGAGGAGGAGCGCACGCTCGCACCGACCGCGGCGATGTCGGCGTGGCGGGCGACGCTGCTCGCTCGGGACGCCGGCCCGACGCCCCGAGCAAGTGGCCGCGGCCGGCGCAAGCCGCCCGGCGGTTGAACAACGAAGGCCGATCGGCAGGCGCGTGAGGCACCCCGACGGGCGCCGCCGCGCCGCGGGCTCAGGCCTTCTTCTTGCTGCGGTCGGGCACGACGGTCGTGATCGTCGGCTTGGGCTCGGACGACGGCAGGACCTTCGCCGCCAGTTTCGCCTTGCTCGGCTTCTTGACTTCCTTGCCTGCGCGCTGACCCTTGGCCATGGTGGACTCCTTGCTGCGACGTATCGAGGGGGTATCCCGCCGGCCCCCGTTCCGGCTCCGGCACTATACCTGCCGCCATCGGCGTCGAGCGGTGCCGCGCGCGGCTACGGCGCGACGCAGCCGGACATCGGGCGGCGCGTCGGCCAAGCGCGAGGCGCGCACCGGTCCGGCTACACTCGGAGCGCTCCCACGAACGGCCCGGACCGGGCATCGCGCCTCCCATGACCGAACCGCTGCTGCTCACGACCGCCCGGGTCTCGACCTTCGAGGGGACGCGCGCGCTCACCAATGCGAGCGGCTTCTTCTTTGCCCGCGACGACCGGATGTTCTTCGTCACCAGCCGGCACGTGCTGGTCGACGAGCCGAGCAAGCACTTCCCGGACCGGGTCGAGATCGAGTTCCACACCGACGCGCGGAACATGACGCAGTCGCGCATGCTGTCGGTGCTGCTCTACCGGGACGGCCGGAGCATCTGGCACCAGGGCAGCGATCCGGGCGGCGACATCGACGTGGCCGTGATCGAGATCGAGCGCAGCGCGCTGCCGCCGGCGGCGGCGCTGCGCTGCTTCACGCCCGCGCACCTGCAGCGCACGCTCGACGAGGTCGAGGTGGGCACGGCGCTGCTGGTGGTGGGCTATCCGCTGGGCTTCCACGACACGCTGCACCACCTGCCGGTGGTGCGCCACGCGGTGATCGCGTCGTCGTTCGGGCTGCGCTTCCAGGGCCAGGGTTATTTCCTCACCGACGCGCGCACCCACCGCGGCACCAGCGGCGCGCCGGTCGTGATGCGCCACCCCCGGGGCGATCCGCAGCTGCCCTGGAAGCTGCTGGGCGTGCACTCGGCGAGCATGGACATGGGCACCCGTGATCTCCAGCTCGACGAGTCGCTGGGACTCAACTGCGCGTGGTACGCGGACATCCTGATGACGCTCACGGACGCCGCCAACGCCGTGCCGCAGTGAGCCGGGCCGCTGCGCGGCGGCCAGGCGCGCGGCGGGGCTCAGCCGCCCGGGATGAAGACCCGGCCGCCCAGCACCGTGCCGCGGACCGCGACGTCGCGCAGCGCGGCGGGCGCCACCTCCAGCGGATCGTCCTCGAGCACCGCGAAGTCCGCGCGCTTGCCCGCTTCGATCGAGCCGATCTCGCCGTCCAGCCCCAGGGTGTATGCCGCGCCCAGCGTGATCGCCCGCAGCGCGTCGGCCACGCCGATCCGCTCGTGCCCGCCGAGCTCGCCGCCGCCCGAGGTCAGCCGGTTGACCGCGCACCAGGCGGTGAAGAGCGGCGCGAGCGGCGTGACCGGTGCGTCGCTGTGGATCGCGAGCGGCACGCCCTCGGCGAGCGCGGTCGCGCAGGCGTTCATGCGGGCCGCGCGCTCGGGGCCGACGGTGAGCAGGCTGTGCTGCTCGCCCCAGTAGTAGGTGTGGTTCGCGAACAGGTTCACGCACATCCCCAGCGCCTTCATGCGTCGGAACTGCGCCGCGTCGGCCAGCTGGCAGTGCTGCAGCGTGTAGCGGTGGTCCGGCGACGGGTGCTCGCGCAGCGCGGCGCGCAGGGTGTCGAGCACCAGCTCGGTCGCCTGGTCGCCGTTGGTGTGCAGGTGCACGAGGACGTCGGCGCGCAGCGCGGCATCGAGCGCCGCGCGCAGCTGCTCCGGTGCGACGTACCACAGCCCGTTGGGCGCGCCGTTGAAGTAGCCCGGCCAGCGCAGCCGTGCCGAGAAGCCCTGGATCGAGCCGTCGACGACGATCTTGATCGCACCCAACCGCAGCCGCTCGCTGCCGAGCGCGCGCAGCGCCACCGCGCGGGCGACGGTCTCTGGGACCGGCTCGCCGACCAGCCGCAGGAACGGCACGATACGCACCGGGAAGGCCTCGTCGCCGGTGACCCGCAGCATCGTCTCCACGGTGGCGGGCGTGAGCGTGTTGAGCAGGTCGGTGGCGGTGGTGGTGCCGGTGCGCACGCACAGCCGCGCGAAGCGCTGCAGCGCGTCGGCGTCCGACAGCGCCTCCCGGTCGAGCCCGCACAGCGCGAGCACCGGCGTCATCGCCTCGGGCCCCTTGAGCTCGCCCAGCGGCAGCTCGTCCAGGCCGAGCGCGATGCCCGGATGGTCGACGCCGCGGCGCAGCCACGAGACCGCGCCGAGCGCGGCGCTGTTGACGCTGAGGATGTGCCCGCTCGCATGCAGGACCGCGACGACGCGCCCGCGGCTCACCTGGTCGAGGTCGTGGCGCGAGCAGACCGGGTCGGCGAAGTAGATCGGATCGAAGCCCCAGCCGACCAGGGGCGCACCGGAACCGTCGTCGGCCGCGTGCGCCTGGGCGAGGCGCGCGACGACCGCGTCCAGCGTGCGCAGTCCCGGCCAGACGCGGCCGTCGGGATCCATGCGGTCGTGGAAGCCGACGTAGACGCGCCGCCAGAACGCCCCCTCCGACACGTGCGAGTGGCCTTCGACGAAACCGGGCAGCAGCACCGCGTCGCGAAAGCGGTCGTCGAGCCGCGCGGTGCCCCAGCCGGCCAGCTCGGCGGCGGTGCCCACGCCCAGGATGCGGCCGTCGCGCACCGCGACGTGGGTCGCCTGCGGGCGCGAGCGGTTCATGGTGACGACACGGCGCGCCTGGAAGATCGTGACCGGACTCATGGGGCGCGCTCGGACTGGAGGGACGCCCGAGTGTATAGGCATGGCCGCGACGGCCCCGCCACGGCCGGCGCCGCGATCCGGCGGCGGGGCGGCTAGACTCCGGTGGCGCGGGGCGCACGCCACCCGCGCCGCAGGATCGGCCGCCGGCCACGCGAGCGGACCCCGACCGGCGCCCCCACCGACGAGACCCCGACATGAACCCCACCGCTCCCGGCGCCGCACGCGCACCCGTCATCCGGCTGCACGCCAACGACAACGTGCTGATCGCCCGCACCGACGTCGCGATCGGCACGCCGCTCGGCGAGGGCGTCAGCAGCCGCAGCCAGGTGCCGGCGGGGCACAAGATCGCGGCCCGCGCGATCGCGCGGGGCGAGCCGGTCCTCAAGTACGACGTCACCATCGGCTTCGCCGCCGCCGACATCGCCGCCGGCTCGCTGGTGCACTCGCACAACATCGAGTTCCGCGAGTTCGACCGGGACTACGCGCACGCGTCGGCCTACCGGCCGGTCGAGCTGCTGCCCGAGGCGCGGCGCGCCACCTTCATGGGGATCGTGCGCGAGGACGGCCGCGTCGCGACCCGCAACTACGTCGGCGTGCTGGCCACCGTGAACTGTTCGGCGACCGTGGTGCACCGGATCGCCGCGTGGTTCACGCCCGAACGGCTGGCCGACTATCCGAACATCGACGGCGTGGTGGCCTTCGCGCACGGCACCGGGTGTGGCATGGAGATGACCGGCGAGCCGATGGACCTGCTGCGACGCACGATGGTCGGCTACGCGACCCACCCCAACCTGGCGGCGGCACTGGTGATCGGGCTGGGCTGCGAGCGCAACCAGGTCGGGAAGATCGGCCTGGCCACCGGCCCGCGGCTCAAGACCTTCGTGATGCAGGAGACCGGCGGCACGACCCGCACCATCGAGGCGGGCGTCGCCGCGGTGCGCGAGCTGCTCGCCGACGCGAACCGCGTCGAGCGCCGGCCGGTGCCGGCCTCGCACCTGAGCGTCGGGCTGCAGTGCGGCGGCTCGGACGGCTTCTCCTCCATCACCGCCAACCCGGCGCTCGGCGCGGCGATGGACCTGCTGGTGCGGCACGGCGGCACCGCGATCCTGTCGGAGACGCCCGAGATCTACGGCGTGGAGCACACGCTCACGCGGCGCGCGCGCAGCCGCGAGGTCGGCGAGAAGCTGGTCGAGCGGATCCGCTGGTGGAAGGACGTCTACACCGTGGGCCGCGACACGCAGATCAACGGCAAGGTGAGCCCGGGCAACCACAGCGGCGGCCTCGCGAACATCTTCGAGAAGTCGCTCGGCTCGTCGATGAAGGGCGGCACCGGACCGCTGATGGAGGTCTACCGCTACGCCGAGCCGGTCACCGCGAAGGGGCTGGTGTTCATGGACACGCCGGGCTTCGACCCGACCTCGGCGACCGGCCAGATCGCGGGCGGCGCGAACGTGATCATGTTCACCACCGGACGCGGCTCGATGTTCGGCGCCAAGCCCGTGCCCTCGATCAAGCTCGCGACCAACACGCCGATGTACGAGCGCCTGCGCGACGACATGGACATCAACTGCGGCACGATCCTCGACGGCACGCAGACCCTGCAGGAGTCCGGCGAGGCGATCTTCGCCCGGCTGCTGGCGACCGCGTCGGGCGAGCGCACGAAGAGCGAGGTGCTCGGCCTGGGCGACCACGAGTTCGTGCCCTGGAACATCGGCATCACCGGCTGATGCCGACCGCGCCCGGCTCCGGGCCTGCGGCGACCGCTCAGGCGGGCGGCCTGGCGCCGACGAGGCGAAAGGTCGCCTGGCCGAGGGCGACCGCCTCGCCGCGGGCATCGAGCACTTCGGCGCGCAGGAAGACCGTGCGACCCGATCGGCTCGCGGTGGTCGCGATGCAGCTGAACGGGGCGTGACGCGCGGGCGCCGGGTACTGGATCGCGCAGTCCACCGTCACGCAGCCGTCCTCCGGTCCGCCGAGCGTCAGCGCCGCCCACGCGGTGGTCGTGTCGAGCAGCGTGAACAGCACGCCGCCGTGGGGCTGGTCGGGTGACGGCCAGCAGGCGGCCTCGCCCGGCGCGAGCGTCGCGCGGGCCGTGCCCGCGCGGGCCTGCTCCAGGCGAATGCCCAGCGTGCGGTACAGGGGGTTGTCGTTGAGCCGCTCGACGTCGGCATCGGTGAAGTCCACGGGGCGCGGCCTGTTCGGGAGGTGGAGGTGCCGCAGTGTCGGCGCGTGCCGCGGCGCGCGCAAGCCGGCACCTTCCGGCCCGGCACTCGGGCGGCCCGCGCCTTCCGGCGGACGCAGCCCCTCCAGGGCGGGCCGCAGGCAGCCCGGAACGGTTAACCTTCCACGAATCACGCCGTCCACGGAAGATCGCATGCCCGCACCGACCCCGACCCCCGCAGGCGCCAGCGCGCCGCTGCGCCGCATCGCCGAACTCGCCCGCGAGCGGCTGGGCATCGACGACGAGCACCTCTCGCCCTACGGGCACCACAAGGCGAAGCTCTCGATGCCCTTCCTCGAGAGCCTGCGCGAGCGTCCCGACGGACGGCTGGTGCTGGTGACCGCGATCTCGCCGACCCCCGCGGGCGAGGGCAAGACCACCACCACCATCGGGCTGGGCGACGCGCTGAACCGGATCGGCCGCAAGGCGATGATCTGCCTGCGCGAGCCCTCGCTCGGGCCGGTGTTCGGCATGAAGGGCGGCGCCACCGGCGGCGGGCGCGCGCAGGTCGTGCCGATGGAGGAGATCAACCTCCACTTCACCGGCGACTTCAGCGCGATCGCGCTCGCCCACAACCTGCTCGCCGCGCTGATCGACAACCACGTGCACCACGGCAACGAGCTGGGTTTCGACCTGCGCCGCGTCGCATGGCGGCGCGTGGTCGACATGAACGACCGTTCGCTGCGGCGCATCGTCGTGGGCATGGGCGGCACCGCCAACGGCATGCTGCGCGAGGACGGGTTCGACATCGTCGTCGCCTCGGAGGTGATGGCGATCCTGTGCCTGGCCGACGGGCTGCGCGACCTGAAGGCACGGCTGGGCGAGGTCATCGCCGGATACCGGGCCGACGGCTCGCCGATCCGCGCGCGCGAGCTCGGCGCGCACGGCGCGATGACCGCGCTGCTGCGCGACGCGCTGCAGCCGACGCTGGTGCAGACGCTCGAGCAGAGCCTCGCGCTGGTACACGGCGGGCCCTTCGCCAACATCGCGCACGGGTGCAACTCGGTGCTCGCCACCCGCACTGCCCTGAAGCTCGCCGACTACGTCGTCACCGAGGCGGGCTTCGGCGCCGACCTGGGCGCCGAGAAGTTCGTCGACATCAAGTGCCGGATGTCGGGCCTGCGCCCGTCGGCTGCGGTGCTGGTGGCGACGGTGCGCGCGCTGAAGTACCACGGCGGGGTCGAGGTCCGCGACGTCGAGCGCGAGGACCTGCCGGCGCTCGGGCGCGGCATGGTGAACCTGGAGCGGCACCTGCACACCCTGCGCGAGCGCTTCGGCCTGCCCTGCGTAGTGGCGATCAACCATCGCACCCATGACACCGCGGCCGAGATCGACCTGCTCAGGCGGCGGGTCGGCGAGATGGGCGCGCAGGCGATCGTCGCGCGCCACTGGGCCGACGGCGCCGCGGGCGCCACCGAGCTTGCGCACGCGGTGGTGGAGGCCGCCTCGCCCGGGCCGGCCGCGCTGCGCTTCGCCTACGAGGACGCCGACACGCTGTGGGACAAGATGACCGCGATCGCGACCCGGATCTACGGCGCGCAGGGCATCTCGGCCGACGCGAAGGTGCGCGCCCAGATCGATCGGCTGCAGGCCGACGGCTACGGCGGCTGGCCGGTGTGCGTCGCCAAGACGCAGTACTCGTTCTCGACCGACCCGTCGCTGCGCGGCGCGCCGTCCGGGCATACCGTGCAGGTCCGCGAGGTCAGGCTCGCGGCCGGCGCGCGCTTCGTGGTGATGATCTGCGGCGACGTGATGACGATGCCGGGGCTGCCCAGGCGGCCCGCCGCGCACGCGATCGACGTGGACGACGACGGGCGGATCGTCGGGCTGTACTGAGGCGGCGGCGCGCGGCCCGGGCCCGGCTCAGCGCAAGGGCGCGCCGCGCAGCACGGTCTGGTTGACGTTCTCGGACCGCTCGGCCGTGCCGCGCACATCGAAGGTCACGCGACGGTTGACCCGGCGATGCGGCCAGTAGTCGGCGACCGCATAGTGCTGGGTCGAGCGGTTGTCCCAGACCGCCAGCCCGCCCGCCTCCCACTGGTGGTGGATCATGAATTCGGGGCGCCGCAGCCAGTCGAACAGGAAGTCCAGCACGCCGCGGCTCTCGCGGTAGTCGACGCCGTCGATGCACCGCGTGAACGTGCCGTTCACGTAGAGGGCCTTGCGGCCCGAGTCGGGATGCGCCAGCACCACCCGATGCGACACCGGCGGGTAGTGGCGGATCGCGGTGAGCAGTGCGTCGTCGCCGCGCTGGGCGAGCGCGTCCCTGAATCCGCTGATCTCCCAGGTGTGGGTCGCCGTCAGCGCCTCGAGATAGCCGCGCATGCCGGGCGACAGCGCGGCGAACGCCTTGGTGGTGCTCACCCAGCAGGTGTTGCCGCCCGCCGGCGGCGTCTCGACGATCTGGATGACCGTGCCCATCGGCGGCCTGGCCTGCCAGGTCACGTCGGTATGCCAGACGTCGATCGAGGGCGGCCTGTCCTGGTCGTTGACGATCATCTCCATCTCGGGGACCTCGTCGTGGCGCTCGAAGAACGACCCGCCGGAGATCGGCCCGAAGACCTTCGCCAGCGCGACGTGCTGCGCCGGCGTGATCGACTGCGGCCGGAAGAACAGCACCTCGAAGTCGGCGAGCGCGCGACGCAACTCGGCCGCGGTGTCCTCGTCGATCGGCTGCGTCAGGTCGACGCCGTCGATCCAGGCCGCGAAGTCGGGCATGCGCGGCGTGGGGCTCAACCGCGCGTAGCGGCGAGCGGTATCGACGGACTGCGACGCGAGGGGCGTGTGCAAGCGGGTCTCCGGGGGTCGACGAGCGTGCGCCCTGGCCTCGGAAGGACCCGCGGCTGCACGGCGCGCGCCGATTGGAACAGATGCGCCCTGCGAGCGCCACTGCCCGGCGGGGCAGGCACTCTCCCGGCGCGCCGCTCGGACCCGCGCGCATGATGCGGTCGACCTCGACGTCGCGGATGCAGGGCAGCGCGCTGGCGATCGATGTGGACGACCACGGGCGGATCGCCGGGCTGTGCCGAGGCGGCGCGCCGGGGCGCGGCCGGGCCTCAGCGGCGCGCGGTCACCGCGGGCCGACGCGTGGCAGGAGCGTCGCCGCCCGCGTCGGGCTCGCGCGGCGGTGGCGGCGGCTCGGGCTCGTCGGCGAGAAAGCCGCCCGACTGGCGCCGCCACAGCGCCGCGTAGTGCCCGTCGAGCGCGAGGAGCGCGTCGTGCGTGCCCTCCTCGACGATGCGCCCGCCCTCGAGCACGACCAGCCGATTCATCTTCGCGATGGTGGACAGGCGGTGCGCGATCGCAATCACGGTCTTGCCCTCCATGAGCCCCTGCAGCTGCTCCTGGATCGCCTGCTCGACCTCGCTGTCGAGCGCCGAGGTGGCCTCGTCGAGCACCAGCACGGGGGCGTCCTTCAGCACGACGCGCGCGATGGCGATCCGCTGGCGCTGGCCGCCGGAGAGCTTGACGCCGCGCTCGCCGACGTGGGCGTCGTAGCCGCGGCGCCCGGCCCAGTCCTCGAGCCCGGCGACGAAGGTCTCGGCCTGCGCGCGCCTGGCCGCGGCGCGCACCGCGTCGTCGCTCGCTCCGGGGGCGCCGTAGCGGATGTTGTCGGCGATCGAGCGGTGCAGCAGCGAGGTGTCCTGCGTGACCATGCCGATCGCAGCCCGCAGGCTCTCCTGCGTGACGCCCGCAATGTCCTGCCCGTCGATCAGGATGCGGCCCTGCTCGGGCTCGAAGAACCGCAGCAGCAGGTTGACCAGCGTCGACTTGCCCGCGCCCGACCGCCCGACGATGCCCACCCGCTCGCCCGGCCGCACGTGCAGGTCGAGCCCGTCCAGGACCGGCGCGCCCTCGCGCCGGCCGTAGCCGAAGCGCACGCCCTCGAACCGGATGTCGCCGTGCGCGACCGCCAGGTCGCGAGCGCCCGCGCGGTCGGCGCCGGCCAGCGGCACCGCGATCGTCTGCATGCCCTCCTGGACCACGCCGATGTTCTCGAAGATGCCGGCCACCTCCCAGCTCACCCAGCCTGCGGCGTTGGCGATCTGCCAGGCGAGCGGCAGCGCGGTGGCGACCGTGCCCGCGCTGATCGCGCCCTGCGCCCACAGCCACATGCCGATGGCGGCGGTGCCGGCCAGCAGGCCCGCGTTGAGCACCGACAGCGCGAACATGAACTGGCTCATCAGCTTCATGTGTGCGCCGATGGCAGCCTGGTGGGCGTCGATGGATTCGCGCACGTAGGCGTCCTCGTCGGCCAGCCGCGCGAAGAGCTTGACGGTGAGGATGTTGGTGTAGCTGTCGACGACGCGCGCCATCACCTGCGAGCGCACCTCGGCGCTGGCCCGGGCGAGGTCGCGCATTCGGGGAACGAAGCGGCGCAGGAACACCACGTAGCCCGCGAACCAGGCGAGCGTCGGTAGCGCGAGGCGCCAGTCGGACATCCCCATCAGCACCAGCGCGCCGACGCCGTAGATGACGATGTACCAGACCGCACGGATGCTCGCCATCACGCTCTCGCGCAGGGCCTGCGCGGTCTGCATCACGCGGTTGGCGACGCGCCCCGCGAAGTCGTTCTGGAAGAAGCTCCAGTTCTGGCGCACGACGTGCCAGTGGCTCTGCCAGCGGATCAGGCTGGTGGCGCCGGGGATCAGCGCGTTGTGGCGGATCGCGACGTCTAGCAGCAGCACGAGCGGGCGCAGCAGCAGCACCACAGCGAGCATGCCGAGCAGCATCGGCCAGTGCGCGGCGAGCGCGGCGCGCCGGTCCTCGGCCTCCATCAGCGTGACGAGGCGCCCGATGAACAGCGGGATCGTCATGTCGATGAGCGCCACGGCGAGGCTGGTCGCGAACATCACCGCGTACCAGCCGCGGGTCTGCCCGACGAAGTGCCAGTAGAAGCCGGACAGTGACGCGGGCGGGGTGCCGGGGCCGGTCGACGCGGTGCCGCGGATGCGCGACTGCAGGTAGCTGAACATGCTGTGCCGTGAACGGAGGCGGCCCCAGTGTATCGGGTCGCGCGACGGGGCCGCGCGGGTGGTGCGGAACCTCGGCCCGGCGCCGGGCATACCCGGATCGCGGGATTGCCCGCGGGGTCGCCGGCGCGCCCAATGTCTTCCAGGCGGTCCACCGTGGGAGACGTCGATGCCCGACCCGAGGCTGTGCGCGCTGATCGCGTCGCTGATCATGCTGGCGTCGGCACCGCTGCCCGACTTGCCGGCGCGTGCCGCGCCGCTGCAGGCGCACGGCGCGGTCGCGGCGCGGGCCGATGCGCAGCCGATCGACGCGCGCTGCAGCAGGGTGGCGTGGACCGCGCTCGAGCCGCTCGGGGACCGAGCAGACGAGCCGGTCTGGGCAGGCAGCGCGCACTGCCGCGCCGAGAGCGCCATCCTGCGCGGCGCGGTCACGACGGTGGCGCTGCTGTGGGAGGCCGACGACCGGCGGCTCACCTGGCAGGGCGCGACCTGGCAGACCGCCGACGGCCCGGTGGAGATGCCGCCCGCGCAGGCGCGCGCGCGCCTCGTGGCCGGCGAGTCGACCTTGCGCGTGCAGTTCGAGGGCGTCCTCGGGCGCGGCCCGGACGCGGTCGCCGGGGGCCCCGCCTACGTGCTCGCGATGCGGCTCGACCTGCCTTCGGCGCAGGCCGGGGAGCAGACCGGGGACGAGCCCTGAGTCAGCCGGCCCGCGCGGCGCGCTGCGCCAGGTGGCGCTGCATTGCAGGCGCCTCTCGCGTGGCCGCCGCATAGCGCGCGAGCAGCTTCGCCGTCCGCGCGGATGCGTAGCCGAGCTGCGAGAACGCCACGCCGCGGTCGAAGACCTCGCCGTATTCGGCGATCAGGCCACCGCGCAGCCGCAAGCGGGCGATCCCGTCGAAGGCCACCAGCGCGCCCGCGCTCTCGGGCTCGCGCGACAGGTAGCTGAAGCAGTAGCTCGCATAGCCGACGTCGCCGGCGATTGCGGGATCGGCGAAGGTCCAGAAGAAGGCCTCGCCACCGACGTGGAAGCGGTCGAGCATCGCCGCGATGGCGTCGCGCCCGACGTGGCGCCCGAAGAAGTAATCGTCGTAGCAGCCGTCCGGCTCGAAGAGCGCGGCAAGGCCGGGTCCGTCGTGCGCCTGCGCGGCCGCCGCGAAGCGTGCGAGCAGCGTGTCGAATGCCATGGGTCGTCCTCCGGGTGCGGGCCGCGGCGGCGGTCCGGCGCCACGATACCAGCGGCTGTGGCGCCGGTGCGTCAGGGGGCTTGCGCGGCATGACTGTATGTTCGTACAGTGTCGATCCATACAGTGAATCGGACGCGGACCGCCCGGCGGCCGCAGCAGGAGACTCCGGATGAACAAGCTGATCGATTGGCGCAGTGCGCTGTGGTCCCGCCGGGCACGCACCGGCATCGCACTGAGCGCGCCGGGCGGCGCGTCGGTGCTGTCGCGCGAGCAGGTTCGTGAGCTCGACCAGCCCACCTACCTGCGCCGCAGGATCGCCATCGCCGGGCTGTCGGCGTCGCACGGCGGCGAGCAGGCCGGCGCGCGGGCCTGAGGGCGCGGGGTCCGGTATCGCCGGGCGCCGTTTCGGTTCGGCCGCCCGAGGCCCGCTCGGGCCTACTTGAGGCTGCGCTCCACCCACCAGTTCGGCTGCACGCCTGCGAAGGCGCCGGTCGCGGCCAGCCGGTTCGCCTGATCGAGCGCGGCCAGACCCGCTGGCGCCTCGAGCAGCCACACCCGGTCGGCGATGCGGCGCAGCGGCACCGCGCCGTGGCGCTCGATCAGCGCCCGGGCCTGCGCCTCGTCGAGCGGCTCGGCGAGCACCACCATCACCCCGCCCGGCAGCGCGCGCGCGCGACCCGCGTCGTCGCGCAGCACCGGCGACTGCAGCGCCAGCGGCACATCCTTGAGCGCCCCGCCGGCCGGGCGCAGCACCGCGCCCGGCGCCGCGCCCGCGGCCTTGGGCGAAAAGTCCGCCTGCATCGACGGATCGAGCGTCAGGGGGCGCGTGGCGGCGCCGTCCCGCCAGGCGTGGGTCGGCGCGGCGCGCTTGGCCACCGACGCGGGCTTGTCCACCAGCGGCGCCGGCCCGCTCGCCGGGCCCGGCGGCGGCCCGGCGAGCGCCGGCCCCGCCGGCGCGGCGCACAACATCGCGAGACACAGCAGCGCCGCGAACGGCGCCGCGGGCAGCGCCGCTGCGGCGGGTTCGCCGATCGGACGGCGCACGGGGTCAGCGGCCATGGAAGGTGATGCTCCAGCCCTGGAAGGTGCCGACGTCGTCGGCGATCATGTCGGTGGCCTCGAGGGTCCAGCTGCCGTTGGCGGGCTCGCCCAGGTGCCTCACCGACCCGAAACGCCAGTCGGCGTAGCTGCCGCAGCCGCCGGTGCACGCCCGGGCGCCGGCCAGCTCGCTCACCAGCCCGTTGGGGCTCGTGAGCCGCAGCCGCAGGTCGCCCGGATAAGCGTGCGGCGCGGTCAGGCGGACCTCCACCCACTCGATCTGCGAGATCGCGCAGCCGCCGACGGCGATCGCGTCGGCCACCGGCTGCAGCATGCCGCCGGGCAGAGGGTCGGCCAACGCGCGGTTGGGCGCGCCGGCATAGGGGCCGCAGCTGCGCTGCGCCGCGCTGCCGCCGACCGACACCCAGCTGGATGCGGCCCGGACCGCTTCCTGCGCGTCGGCCACGCCGAAGCCGTAGCGATGGCTGAACCGGTAGCCGTAGGCGGGAGCCTGCCAGCTGGCGTCGGTCGGGTCGTTGCGGCGCGCGGTGCCGGCCAGGATCAGCCGGACGTCGCGCCAGGTGAGCGACGGGTTGGCCGACAGCATCAGCGCGACCACGCCCGAGACCATCGGCGCCGAGGCGGATGTGCCGGAGAAGCCGCTCGTGTAGGCGTCCACGGGCGCGGTGGTGGTGATGCCCGTCGCGCGGGCGCCGGACGAGGGCGCGCACACCGTCAGCGTCGCGCCGGGCTCGCCGTAGTAGGGACGGCGGCCGGTGTCGTCGACCGCGCAGACCGCGATCACGCCGCGGCCGTTGGTATAGCCGTCGTAGTTGGCGTCGTCGTCCATGCAGGCATTGGTGGTCCGGCGGCGCGCGTAGCAGCCGCCGTTGCCGGCCGAGAACACGTACACCGAGCCCTTGCCGCCGCGCCCGGTGGCGATGCCCGAGGCGATCGCCGCGTCGAAGGCGGCGCCGGCCGCGTGCAGCGCGCCGTCGTCGGGCGAACCCCAGCTGTTGTGATAGATCAGGTTGGCGTCCGGCGCGCGGCTCAGCGCGTCGGCGATGTCGGCGTCGGTGCCGCCCGACAGCGCGTCCAGGCCGACCAGCGCGGCGCGCGGCGCGACGCCCGCGCCGCCGATCGCATTGCCGTCGCGCGCGGCCACCAGCCCGGCCACCGCGGTGCCGTGCGAGCTGTCGGCAGTGCAGGGCACGGGATAGGCGCTGCCCACGTTGCCCGGTCGGTAGCTGCGGCTCGCGCCGTCCACCACGTTGGGCCGGAGGTCGGCGTGCAGCACGTCGATCGACTGGTCGATCACCGCGACACGCGCGCCCGCGCCGCGGGTGAGCGCCCAGGCGGGGACCGCGCGCAGGTCCTCCCCCACCGTGCCGCCGTTCTGGCCGACGTTCTGCAGGTGCCACTGCTGGGCGAGCAGCGGATCGGCGCCGGTGAGCAGCGGCGATGCGGTGAGCGTGTACTGGAGCGCGCAGCCCGGACCGGCCGAGACGGTGCCGGACGGCAGCGCGGCGGCGGGCGGAGGGCTGCTGACCGACGCGCCGGCGGGCGGTGCCGACGCGACGGGGGCGGGCGCGGAAGCGGAAGGGGGCGCGGGCGATGCGACGGCGGCGGGCGCATCGCCCCCCCCGCCGCCGCAGCCCCCGACCGACAGCAGCGCCGCCAGCAGGGCCATGCCTGCCGCCGTACCACATCGCCTGCTTCGCTGCATGCTCGACATCCGGTCGGTTCGGTCCACTGGGTCATTGTTCCACGGACGCGGTCGGCCTCGGCGGCGGCGGGCCGGCCGGCGCCGGGCGTTGCGCCTGACTGGGCGGAGTATCCGACACCTTGCAGGCCCGCCCTCCGATGCCGCGACGAACGGCGCGCTTGCCGGGTGCGCCGGCGGCCGGGGCGAGATGGCGAGGGGGTCGCGCAGCCGACGCGCGCGATCGGGCCATGGGACAATGGCGGATCCTCCCGACGCCGACGCCGATGATCCGCAGCCCCGACGACTTCCAGCCCGCCCTCGACCTCGAGTTGCACGACGAGACGATCGTCCACCTCTTCGTGCGCGACGCACTGGTGCAGACCCTCGACGAGCCCCGCCCGATGCGCTGGCGCATGCTGCGGGCGCTCGGCTTCGACGCCGGGCGCGTGCAGCCGATCGGCCGCCACCAGGGCGAGGACCACGTCGCGGTGGCCCTGCCCGATGACCACCCCGCCGACCGGCTGCCCGAGGGGTGGCGTGCGGCGGGCCTGCGCAACTGGTTCGGCATGCTCGACGACGAGACGCTGTCGATCTCGATGCGCGGCGTGCAGATGCTGGAGTGGGACCGCACGCACCGCTTCTGCGGCGCCTGCGGCACGCCGACGCAGCAGACCGCCGGCGAGCGCGCCAAGCGCTGCCCGGCCTGCGGCCTGACGGTCTATCCGCGCATCTCGCCGGCGATGATGGTGCTGGTGACGCGCGGCGACGCGCTGCTGCTCGGGCGCGGCGTCAATTTTCCGCCGGGCCGCTACAGCGCGCTCGCCGGCTTCCTCGAGGCGGGCGAGACCATCGAGGAGTGCATCGCGCGCGAGGTCCGCGAGGAGACCAATGTCGAGATCCGCAACCCGCGCTACTTCGGCAGCCAGAGCTGGCCCTTCCCCAACTCGCTGATGATCGCCTTCACCGCCGAGTACGCCGGCGGCGAGTTGCGCCACGACCCGGTCGAGCTGGCCGACGCACAGTGGTTCCCGCTGGACGCGCTCCCGCAGATGCCACCGCGCCTGAGCATCGCGCGCGCGTTGATCGACGACACCCTGGCGCGCATGCGGGCCCGATGAGCAGCGGGCCGCGACGGGCCGCGCTCGCGGCGATGGTGGCGACGGCGGGGGTGGCCTGCGCGCCGCCGGCTGCGGCCCAGGTGAGCGCGCCGCAGCAGTCCGCCGCAGCGCCGTCGGCCTGGCTGGCCGGCGAGGGCGCGGCCCTGACGCTGTACGGCGGGTGGCGCAGCGGCGGCAGCTTCACCGACACCTCGACCGGCCGCGCGGTGAACACCGACCCGTCGGGCAGCTTCGCGGCGAGCATCGAGCGGCGGCTCGACGCGATGCGCCAGGTGCAGGTCTTCGTGTCGCACCAGGGCTCGCGGCTCGCCCTGCCGGCGGGCGGCACGGTGCCCGTCGGCGTGACCCACCTGCACCTGGGCGGCACCAACTACTTCGAGGGGCCGGCGGGGCGCGGGCCCTACCTGTCCGGGGGGCTCGGTGTGTCGGTGTTCAGCCCGGGCCTGTCCGGGCTGTCGACCGAGTTCCGGCCCTCGATCAGCCTGGGCATCGGCTGGCAGGTGCCGCTGGGCGCGCGCGCCAGCCTGCGGCTCGAGGCCCGCGGCTACGCGGTGCTGGTCAACAGCTCCGGCGACTTCTTCTGCTCGGGCGGGTGCGTGGTGTCCCTGCGCGGCGACACCTACACGCAGGGCGAGGTGCTGCTGGGCGTGTCGATCGGCTTCTGAGTGGCCGCGCTCGCGGCGGCCGGCGCGGGCCCGAGGCGCCCCTCAGTCGGCCAGGCAGTGCTGCGCGCGCCAGCCGTACAGCCACTCGAGCGCGTCGTAGAAGCGCCCGGGTTCGCGCCCGCGCCAGAGGTCGTTGCGCACCAGGCGCTCCACGCCCCGGGCATGGTAGAGCCTGCCCATCTCGCGCGCCGACAGCACCACGCGGGCGGTCCGCGCCACCCGCGAGCGCTCGTAGCGCGCGAAGGCCCCGACCGGGTCGTCGGCGTGCGCGCGCAGCGCCTCGCCCAGGGTCACCGCGTCCTCGAGCGCCATGCAGGCGCCCTGCGCGAGGTACTGGAGCATCGGGTGCGCGGCGTCGCCGAGCAGCGTCACCCGACCGAACGACCAGCGTCCGATCGGCTCGCGGTCGGCGGTGGCCCAGCGCTTCCAGCTCCTGGGCAGGTCGATCAGCTGGCGCGGCTGCGGCAGGATGCCCTGGAAGTACGAGCGCACTTCCTCGGCGCTGCCCTCGGTGATGCCCCAGGTCTCGGCCTGCCGGCTGTGGAAGGTCACGACCACGTTGTACTGCTCGCCGCCGCGCAGCGGGTAGTGCACGAGGTGGCAGTCGGGGCCTGACCACACCACCGGCGCGTTCCAGCGCAGGTCGGCGGGGAAGTCGGCCGCCTCGACGACCGCGCGGTACACGACGTGGCCCGACACCCTCACCGGGTCGCCCACGAGCTGGCGGCGCACCGCAGAGCGCACGCCGTCGCAGGCGACGAGCGCCGCGCCCCGATGGCGCCGGCCGTGCTGGTCGATCGCGGTGACGCCGGCCTCGTCCTGCTCGACGCGCTCGATGCGGGTCGAGGTCAGCAGCTCGATGCCGGGCGCCTCGCGCACGCCCTCGAGCAGCGAGCCGTGCGCGTCGGCCCGGTGGATCACCGCATAGGGGTTGCCGAAGCGCTCGCGAAACGCATCGCCCACCGGCAGTGACGCGACGGTCGAGCCGTCGACCGCATCCATCATCAGCATCCGCTCGACGTAGACCGAGCGGGCGCGCGCGCGGGCGCCCACGCCGAGCGCGTCGAACGCGGTGAAGGCGTTGGGGCCGAGCTGGATCCCGGCACCGATCTCGCCGATGTCGGCGGCCTGCTCCATCACCGTCACCGGGCGCCCGAGGCGCGCGACCGCGAGCGCGGCGGCCAGGCCGCCGATGCCCCCGCCCGCCACCAGGACGCGCTCGGCGGATGCGTGGGTCAGGCTCATGTACGGTCTCCGGGGCGTCGGGGTGGGCGGGCCGCCGGCTCGGCGGGGTGGACGGGTCGTCGTCGGGCGTGGATCGTAGGCCGCGCACAGGCCGGGGTCAACGCGCGGGCGCGCCGGTTCCGCGATCGGTGCCCGCGCACCGCGCCCGCGCCCGGGCAGCCAGTATCATTCGGCGCACTCCGGGAGACGAAGCGATGCGCAGGAACGCGGTGAAGGCGACGATGGCGTCGGGCGGCACGGCCCTGGTGGGCTGGTGCGGCATCGGCAACAGCTACTCGGCGGAGCTGATGGGGCACGGCGGCTTCGACGGCGTGGTGGTCGACATGCAGCACGGGCAGGTGTACCTGGAGCAGGCGATCCCGATGCTGCAGGCGCTGTCCTCGACGCCGGCCACGCCGCTCGCGCGGGTCTCGGAGAACAACTTCTTCGAGATCAACAAGATCCTCGACTCCGGCGCCTACGGCGTGATCGTGCCGATGGTCGACACCGCCGAGGACGCGCGCCGGGTGGTCGACGCGGTGCGCTACCCGCCCACGGGCCGGCGCTCCTACGGGCCGGCGCGCGGCCTGCTCTACGGCGGGTCCGACTACGCGGCACACGCCAACGACGAGCTGCTCGCGCTCGCGATGATCGAGACGCCGCAGGGCCTCGCCAACCTCGACGCGATCGCGGCGGTCGAGGGGATCGACGGCCTGTTCATCGGGCCGGCCGACCTGTCGCTCGCGCTCGGCGTGCCGCCGTCCCCGAAGTGGCGCGAGGACCCGCTGCGCGGCGCGATCGCGCGGATCCTCGCGTCGGCACGGGCGCACGGCAAGTTCGCGGGCATCTTCTGCACCGGCGTGGAGATGGGGATCGACATGCGCGCGATGGGCTTCGACCTGATCGTGCCGGCCAACGACGGCACCATGCTGCGCGGCACCGCGCAGTCGTGGTGCGACCAGATCCGCGGCACGCCGTCCTCGGGCCCCAAGCCGGGGTACTGACGCGGGGCGCGGCGAGCGCACTGGTCAGCGCCCTGCGCCCGCCCGGTCCGGCACCTCGATGACCCGGTCGCCGGCGATCGCGAACAGCCGCTCGCCCGCACCACGCACGACGGTGGCCGCGCCGGTGAACTCGCCGAAGGCGGGCAGCACGGCCTCGGCCGGCCCCACCACGAAACAGCGCAGCCGCAGCGACCCGCCGGCACGGCCCGACAGCCGCAACGCCGGGTGCAGGTGCCCGGCCAGCCGATAGCCTGTGGCGTCGCAAGGCCCCGCGCCAGCCGGCTCGTGGCACAGCGAGAAAGGCCCGAGCGGGGCGGGTGCGTCCACCACCTCGATGCCGAGCTCGGGCGGCGGGTCGCCGGCGCGGTCGTCGTGGTTGCCGCGCACCAGCACGCAGTGCAGCGCGGGCCGGGCGAGGCGCCATGCGCGCAGCGGCCCGAGCGTCGCGGGCTCGCGGGCCTGGCGGGCGTGCAGCAGGTCGCCGAGCACCACCAGCCGCTCTGCGCCGCAGGCGTCGACCACCTCGGCCAGCCGCGCGAGCGTGGCCTGCGTGGGGCCGTCCGGCACCGGCACGCCGTGGGCGCGGTAGGTCTCGGCCTTGCCGAGGTGGACGTCGGCGACGAACACCGTGCGCGCCTGCGGCCACCACAACGCGCGCTGCGGCAGCAGGCGCAGCGCGACTCCCGCGAACGAGACCTCGAGCCCGCCCGGCCCGGCCCCGTCCGCCGCCTGTACCGGGTGCCGGTGCGCCGCGATCGTCATCGCGCCGATTCTACCGGCCCGCCACGGCCCGCTTTTGCGCTAGTCTCGGGGCCGCCCGACCGACCGCCCACGGGGACCGCCTTGACCACGCTCCATCTCGACGACGCCGAGGTCCGCAGCCTGCTGCGGCTCGATGCCCTGCTGCCCGCGATGCGGAGCGCCCTCGTCGACCTGTCGGCGGGGCGCGTGGTGCAGCCGCTGCGCACGGTGATGGACATACCGGCCGAGTCGGGGTTCTTCTTCCTGAAGCCCGCGCTGACGGCCGACGCGCTCGCCACCAAGCTGATCACCCTCATCCCCGGCAACCCGGCGCGCGGGCTGCCCACGCTGCTGGCGACCATCGTGCTGATGGACCCCTCGACCGGCCGCACGCTGGCGGTGATGGACGGGACCTGGATCACCGAGCTGCGCACGGCCGCGGTGTCGGCGGTCGCCGTCGACGCGCTGACGCCGCCCGGCCCCAAGGTGGTCGCGATGCTGGGCAGCGGCGCGCTCGCGCGGACCCACGCGCTGGCGCTGCGCGCGGTTCGCCCGGTGTCGGAGATCCGGGTCTGGAGCCGGGATCCGGCCAACGTCGCGCGCTGCGCCGAGGCGCTGGGCGGCATCGCGTGCGCCGACGCGCGCACCGCGGTGCGCGGCGCCGACATCGTCTGCACGGTGACCAACGCGACCGAGCCGGTGCTGCAGGGCGCGTGGCTGCAGCCCGGCACCTTCGTGGCCGCGGTGGGCGCGCCGCGTCCCACCTGGCGCGAGCTCGACGACGCCGCGATGCGCGGCGCGGGCAACGTGGTCGTCGCCGACAGCCGCCACTCGGCCGAGCACGAGGCCGGCGACGTGATCCTGTCGGGGGCGACGGTCCACGCCGAGATCGGCGAGATCCTCGCCGGCACGCGACCCCCGCCGCCGCCCGGCGCCACGGTGATCTTCAAGGCGCTCGGCCAGGCGGTCGAGGACGCGGTGGCCGCGCGCCTGGTCTACGACGCGCTGCTTGCGCGCAGGGCGGCGTCGTGAGCGGCGCGCGCGGCGCCGACGACGCGCCGCCCGCGGCGCACGCGGATCCGGCGCGCGGCGCCGGCACGCCGCGCGTCGACGTCGCGATCGTCGGCGCGGGGGTGGCCGGCGCGTCGGTCGCGTACTGGCTGACGCGGATGCAGCCGGGCCTGTCGGTGACGCTGGTGGAGCGCGACCCGGGCTTTTCGCAGGCCTCCTCGCAGCGCTCGGCCAGCTCGATCCGCCAGCAGTTCTCGAGCGGCGTGAACATCCGGATGTCGCAGTTCGGGCTCGCGTTCCTGCGCGACGCGCAGGCGCTGCTCGAGGTGGACGGCGAGGCGCCCGGAATCGGGCTGTGCGAGCCGGGCTACCTGTACCTCGCGACCGCCGCGCAGGCCGGCGCGCTGCGGGCGCAGAACGCGGTGCAGCGCGCGCACGGCGCGCCGATCGCGCTGCTCGAGCCGGCCGCGCTCGCCGCGCGCTTTCCGTGGCTCGCGGTGGACGACCTCGCGCTGGGCGCGCTCGGTGCGGGCTGCGAGGGCTGGTTCGACGGGCCGGCGCTGCACGCCGCGCTGCTGCGCCGAGCGCGGGCGCAGGGCGCGCGCGTGGTGCGCGGCGAGGTCGCGGCCCTCGATCTGTCGCAGGGCCCGGGCGCGCGGCGCGTGACCGCGCTGCGGCTCGCCGACGGCACGCGGATCGACTGCGGCTGGGCGGTCAACGCAGCGGGCGCGTGGTCGCGACCGCTGGCGGCCGCCGCCGGCATCGCGCTGCCGGTGCACGCGCGCCGGCGCACGGTGTTCGTGTTCTCGTGCCCGACGCCCCTGCCCGGCTGCCCGCTGGTGATCGACCCCACGGGGTTCTGGTTCCGCCCGGAGGGCCGCGGATTCATCGGCGGCACCACGCCCGATCCGGACGAGGACGACCTGCCGCTGGAGCCCAACCTCGCCGAGTTCGACGAGGCGTTGTGGACGGCGTTCGCGCATCGCGTGCCGGCCTTCGAGGCGCTGCGCATCGAGCGTGCCTGGGCCGGTTACTACGAGATGAACCTCTTCGACCACAACGCGCTGCTCGGCGCCGATCCGCGCGTGCCCAACCTGCTGTTCGCCACCGGCTTCTCGGGGCACGGCATGCAGCAGGCGCCCGCCGCCGGGCGCGGCATCGCCGAGTGCATCCTGCACGGCGGCTGGCGCACGCTCGACCTCTCGGACCTGTCGGTGGCGCGGGTCGCGCAGGGCCGTCGGGTGATCGAGGCGAACGTCATCGGCTGAGCCGCGGCCCCGGCCGGCCGCGGCCGGATCGTGGCGTCACACCCAGCCGCCGGCAAACGGGATGGCCTGCCCCGCGAAGAACTCGACCTCCGCAGACGCGAGGAACACCGCGAACAGCGCGTCCTCCTCGGGCCGCGCGAGCCGCCCGGCCGGCACCTCGCGACGCAGCCGGTCCTGGAAGGCCGGCAGCGCCTGCACCGCGGGCCCGTAGTAGGTGGGGTTCTCGACGAAGTTCTGCGCGATCAGGTTGACCTGCACGTTGTGCGGCGCGACCTCCACGCCCACCGCCCGCACCCATGACAGCTGAGCGCCGCGCGCGGCGGCGTAGGTGGAGGTGCGCTTCTGGCCGCGCAGCGCGGTGGCGCTGCCCATCACCACCACCTTGCCGGCGCGCCGCTCGATCATCGCCGGCAGCAGCGCGCGCGCAAGGCGTGGCAGCGGGTCGACCAGATGCGAGAACACGTGGCGCCACTCGTCGTCGGTGACCGCCGTGGCGGGCGTCGAGGGCGCGGGCACCGCGAGGTTGGCGATCAGCACGTCGACGCGGCCGGCGCGGCGGACCGCGGCCTCGGCGGCGGCGGGGTCGGCGAGCGACGACGGGTCGGCGATCACCACCGCACCGTGGTCGGCGAACGCGCGCGCCAGCACCGGCCCCATGAACTCGTCGCTCTGGGTGATCATCACCCGCCTGCCCTGCAGGCTGTCGCCGATCCGCATCGCCCCGCTCCCTCGCGCCACCGGGCGCCTCGTCATCGAGCGTCGATGGTATCGCGGGCGCTCACTGGCATTCGACCAGCGACCCGCCGAGCCCGACCCTGGTCTGCCGGTCATTGCAGTCGATCAGGCGCGGGCCCTGGCCGCTGAACACCGACAGCCGTCAGCCGACGGCCACTCCATTCTGCTGCAGCAGCCTGGTGAAGGTCTGCTCCGGCAGCGCCTTGCAGAACAGCCAGCCCTGGCAGATGTTGCAGCCTACCGACGTCAGGAAGGCGGCCTGCTCCGGGCTCTCCACGCCCTCGGCGACCACCTTCAGGCCCAGGCTGCCCGCCATCGCGACCACCGCGCGCACGATCGCGGCGTTCCCGGTGTCGAGCGGCAGCCCGACGATGAAGGAGCGGTCGATCTTCAGTTCGTCGAGCGGCATGCGCTTGAGGTAGGCGAGCGACGAATAGCCGGTACCGAAGTCGTCGAGCGCGATGGAGATCCCCAGGGCCTTGAGCTTGGCGAGCGCCGACAGGCTGTCCTCGGTCGGACCCATCAACATGCTCTCGGTGAGCTCGATGGCCAGCAGCCCAGGCGGCAGCTTGACCGCGCCGAGCGCCGCGGTCACGTGTTGCAGCAGCAGCCCGTCGCGAAAGTGCGGGGTCGCGACGTTGACCGCCACCCGGCAGGGCGTGCCGGCCTGGAGCCAGCGGTGCGCGGCGCGGCAGGCCTCCGCGAGCACCCACTCGCCGATCTGCTCGATCAGCCCGGCCTCCTCGGCGATCGGGATGAACTCGCCCGGCGGCACCAGGCCCCGCACGGGATGGCGCCATCGGACCAGCGCCTCGCAGCCCGCCAGCTTGCGGTTGCGCGAGTCGACCTTGGGCTGGTAGTGCAGCTCGAACTCGCCACGCTCGAGCGCGCGCCGCAGCTCGGTCTCCATGTCGAGGCGCGCCAGCGCCGCCGCGTTCTGCCCCGAGGAGTAGAAGCCCACGCCGCTGCCGGCGCGGTCGCGTACCGCGGAGGCCGCCGAGCGCGCGGTGCGCAGCAGCCCCTCGGCGTCCACTGCGTCGTCGGGCGAGGCCGCCACGCCGATCGATACGATCGGGTACCAGTCGCGACCGTCGATCTGCATCGGCTCCGCCATGTCGGCAAGCAGGCGGCGCGCGATCACGCCGGCATCCTCGATCCGATGCAGCCCCGGCAGCAGCGCCGCGAGTTCGTCGGAGCCGACCCGCGACACCACCACTACGCCTGCGCCCGCCTCGTCGGCGCGACCGACCGGATCGTCCGCGCGCAGCGAGCGCTGCATGCGCGCGGCCAGCGTGGTCAGCGCGTCGTCGGCGGCGCGGTGGCCGAGTGTCTCGCTCAGCTGCCTGATCCGCCCGATCTCGACCTGCAGCAAGGCGCAGACGCCGGGCTCGCCCTGCTGGCGGCGCAGCGCGGTGGCCATCTGCGTGATCATCAGGCGCCGGTTGGGCAGGCCGGTCAGCATGTCGAACCATGCGCTGCGGTCGCGGTAGGCCTTGAAGGCGAGCGTGTTGCGCAGCCTCACGACCAGCTCGCTCGGATCGACCGGCTTCTCGAGGAAGTCGGTCGCGCCGAGCTCGAGCACCCGCAGCTTGGTGCGCGCGTCGCTCGCCGAGGTCATCACGATCACCGGCACCTGCTGCAGCTGCGGGTCGGCGCGCACCTGGCGCAGCACCTCGAAGCCGCTCAGGCCGGGCATCATCAGGTCGAGCAGCAGCACGTCGGGCAGCTCGGCGCGCATCCTGGGCAGCGCGCGGCGCGGATCGGTCTCGCCATGGAAGTCGCGGTAGCCGGCCTCCTCGAGGAAGGCGCCGACCAGCTCGATCAGGATCGGCTCGTCGTCGACCATCATCACCGATCCGCCGATCATCGGCGAGGCCGCGGCGCCGCCGACGCCGGGCCTGTGCAGCGGCCGCGCCACGGCCTGCGTCAGCTGCGGCACGGCCTGCGGCGCGGACTCGGCCAACGACGTCGCAGGACCCGCCAGGGCATCGGCCGGCGCGGCAGCGACGAGGGTGGGCATGACGGCCACGGCGAGCGGGTCCATCAGGATCATGCAGGAAGGCTGGCGGCGGGCCGTGGCCCGTCGGGTGGGGCCGTGGCAGGGGCGATCCGGGCGGCGAGCGCCTCGATCTCCGCGATGGCGGCTGCGGCCTCGGCGATCTCGACGCGGCGCGCGGCCGTCTCGAGCCGGCGCGCCGGCCCGGTGAACGCGTCGAAGCCGACCGACCCGGCCGACCCCTTGAGCCAGTGGGCCAGCTCGGCGACCGCGTCCCCGTTGCGCGCGTCGAAAGCCGAGCGTATCTCGCGCACGCGCCCGGGCAGGCGCCTCACGAAGCCGTTCACGACCCCGGCGAGCCGAGGGTTGCCCGCCAGCCGCGACACGATCGCAGGCGCCCCCGCCGTACCGACCGGGCTGCGGGCGGGCGCCGTGCCCGCGCCGGCGGACGTCGGCGCGGACCCCCGCTCGCCGCCCACGACCGTCAGCAGCGCGCCGACGTCGTCGCGGTCGGCATGCGCCGCGGCGGTCGCGACGCGCGTGCCGCCCAACCGCGTCCCGAGAGTCTCGAGCATCGCGTCGATGTCGATGGGCTTGGTCAGGTAGCCGTCGCAGCCCGCGGCCAGGATCTCGGCCTCGAAGCCCTGCAGCGCGTGTGCGGTGAAGGCCAGCACCGGCACCTTCAGTCCGGCATCGCGCAGCCGCCGGGTGGCCGTGTAGCCGTCCATGCCCGGCATCTGCATGTCCATCAGGATCAGGTCCGGCATCGCGCGCGACACCTGGTCGAGCGCGGCCTGGCCCGAGTCGGCCATCACGATCTCCAGGCCGCTGTCCTGCAGCACCAGCGCGACCAGCTCGCGGTTCTCGATCGAGTCGTCGACCACCAGCAGGCGCTTGCGCGGGAAGCGCCATTCGGAGGTCGTGGCCGGGCCCGCCGCGGCCGGCTCGGCGAGCGCCGCCTCGGGATCGATCAGCACCAGGCCGGCGAGCGGACCGGGGTCGAGCGTCAGCGTGAAGGTGCTGCCGCGACCGGGCTGGCTCGCCACCTCGACGTCGCCGCCCATCGCCCGCGCGAGGCGTCGGCTGATCGCGAGGCCCAGGCCCGTGCCGCCGAAGCGGCGCGCGGTCGAGGTGTCGGCCTGCACGAAGGGCTCGAAGATCGCGGCGAGCTTGTCCGCCGGGATGCCGATGCCGGAGTCGTTCACGGCGATGGTCAGCCGCGGCAGCGCGCCGGGCCGCGCGGCGATCCAGCGCTCGGTCACGACGACCTCGCCCTGCGCGGTGAACTTGATCGCGTTGCCCACCAGGTTGGTGATCACCTGGCGCAGCCGCGACGGGTCGCCGAGGATCTCGGCGGGCACCGGCCCGTCGACCACGCGCCGCAGCGCGACGCCCTTCTCGGCGGCGCGCACCGACATCACCTCGAGCACGTCGGCGATCACCGCGTGCGGTGCGCAGGCGATGCGCTCCACCTCGAGCTGGCCGGCCTCGACCTTGGACAGGTCGAGGATGTCGTTGATCAGCGCGAGCAGGTGCGAGCCGTTCGCGTGCACCGTGTCGAGGTGGCGGCGCGCCTGCGCGGCGTCCTTGACGCGGCCGCGGCGCAGCATCTCGGTGAAGCCGAGGATGGCGTTCATCGGCGTGCGGATCTCGTGGCTCATGTTCGCGAGGAAGTCGCTCTTGGCCGCGTTGGCGGCATCGGCGGCGGCGCGCGCCTCCAGCAGCAGCGCCTTGGTCGACTCCAGCTCGGTGACGTCGCTCAGGTTGACCAGCAGGCCGGCGGGCGGGCGGCCCTCGCCCGCGCCCACCACGCCGCAGTTCACCAGGTAGGCGCGCCGGCGGCCATCGGCGCCGGCCAGGCGCACCGGCATCAGCTCGACCTTGCGCGCCTCGGCGGCGGCGATGCTCCAGGGCAGCTCGTGCGGCGCGAGCGACCGGCCCGACTCGTCCTGCCAGTCGAAGCTCGCCATGTCGCGGTTCTCCAGGCGCGCGAACGGCTCGCCGACCATGCCGCAGAACGCGGCGTTGGCCATCACCGCACGGCAGGTCGCGCCCCGGGCGCCGCGCGCGGGGGTGTCGATGCGCAGCAGCAGCGCCGGGTCCACGAAGGTATCGAAGGTCTCCTTCACGCGCGTGGGGACGGCCTTGTCGAGCGAGAGCGCCGACAGCATGCGGCCCAGGTACAGGTAGAAGCCGCCCAGGCACATCAGCGTGATCATCGCGATGGCCTGCAGCTGCGGGTCGGCCAGCATGCCCAGGACGCCAGTGGGCAGCGGCTCGAAGCGCAGCTCGAGCTGGCCCCACTGCTCGCTGCCGGCCATCAGCGGCACGACCAGCTGCGACGAGGTGGAACGCCCGGGCGGCAGCGGCTGCCAGTCGCCTTCGTGGGGGCCGAAGGACGCGAACACCGTCCGGTCGGCCTGGCGCACCGCTGCCGACAGCAGCTCCGGATTGCGGTCGATGGTGAACTGCAGCAGGCGGGACACGGTGCCGGCGTCGCCCGCGGCGAGCGCACCCATCGCGCCGGCAGCCGAGACCTCGGCGAGCGACGCGCGGGCCGCGGCACGCAGTGCCAGCGGGTCGGGGAGCACGCCGAGAAAGCCCGCCACCAGCTGCGCGCTCAGCAGCAGTGACGCGAGGCCCACGCTGAGCAGGATCCGGGTGTTGCCGAGCCAGCGCAGGCCGGGGATGTGCGTGAGGCGCTGCAGGTCGATGCTGCGGGACAGCGCCGCGAGGCGCGCGGCCACGCGCGCCTCGCCGGGCCGCCCGCCGGCGGCACGGCGCCGGCCGGCCAGATCGCCGGGCAATGGACGGGGGGCGCTCACGCGGTCGCCCCCGTCGGCACGGTGCCGTCCGCGGCAACGGCTGGGACGACGTCGCCCGGCGCCCGCTCGGCGGCGCTGCGCAGCATGCCGCGAAGGGAGTCGTCGCGGGTGGCGTCGTCGCGGCCGCGGGCATCGGTCCGCCCGAGCACCGGCGTCGGGTCGATCGATCGCCAGGCAGGCAGCGAGGTCAGCAGGCTGGTCAGCAGCACGCCGCCGCGCAGCAGCCATACGCCGTAGATGATCGACAGCGACGCGCCGACCGCGGTGGTGGACGCGGCCACCACGCGGTCGAAGGGCGTGCGCGCGGTGGCCTGCTCGCGGACGTCGGCCAGCTGCTCGCGGAAGGCGGGCTGGGCCAGCGCCGCGACCGGCGACCAGGCCGCCGCGACCGAGGGCGTGGGCGGCACGAGGGCCACCCCGCCGTTGAATCGCGCGAAGGCGCCCGCGGCCGATGCGTACCGGCCCGATCCGCGGGTCGCGTCGCCCGTGCCCTGCGATGCGCCGCGCGGATCTGTCTCTGCGGGACCGACGCCGCCGGCGGCCGTCTGCATGTCGCGCAGCACGCCCGATGCCAGCGACGACCGACCGCTCGCGTCCCCCGCGGCCGCGCTGCCCCCGGCTGCGCCGCCCGCAGGCCTGGCAACCGCGCCGCTCTCCTCCGCGCCCGCGGCGCCGGAGCGGCCCGCGGCGGCCGGTGCTCCGGCCCGCGAGGCCGAGCCCGCAGCGCCGGCGCCGCCCGATGCGGCGGACCCGGCGCTCGGGGCGGTGGCGGATGATGGGTCCGAGGCGCTGGACTGCGAAGCCGGCCCCGAGGCGGTCCCCGCCGGACCATAGGCGGCGCCCGCGGCGCCCGAAACATCGCCGCCCACCGCCGTCGACGCGACGGACGCCGCTGGGGACACCGAGGGCGCCTGCGATCCGCCCGCCGCCGGAGCCGGGGCGGCGGCCTGGCTGACCCTGACCAACATGGTCACGCTGCCGCCCGCCGTGCCGCTGCCATCGGACACCGCCAGCACCACGTCCTGCACGCCGCCCTGCCCGCCGACGAAGGACAGCCGGCCCGCGTCGACGTCGGCCTGCGTGAAGCGCGCGCCCGGGGCGAGCGGCGTGCCGTCGACCCGCAGGCGCCCGTCGGCCGACTGCGCGACCACCGTGTAGACGATCCCAGACGGTCCGTCGTCGACGTCGGTCGCGCGCAGCACGTCCGCGCCGATCCGCCGCGGCTCGCCGGACTGCGCGGACACGGGCGGCGGCGCGACCGGCACCGGCGCGTCGTCGACCGCGGCGATGCCGATCGAGATCGACACGCTCGCGGCGAGCTGCGGCAGCGCGGGGTCACGCGCCGCGAGGGTCAGCACGGCGGCGCCCGATGCGTCGGCGGGCGGCCGGTACATCAGCCGCGCGAGCGCGTCGGCGATGTCGGCGGGGCTGCCGCTGACGCGGATCGAGGCGTCGTCGATGCCGTCGCTGCCCCCTTCGAAGCGCAGCCCGGCGCGGGTGCCCAGGGTCAGCGTCCCGCGGTCGACCATCAGGTCGATGGTGAGCTCGGCCTGGTCGGCATCGGGGTCGCCGACGACGATCGCGGTGCCGTCGGCGGCCGACAGCAACCGCGGCGTGTCCTCGAGCGCAGCCACCGACGCGGGCGCGCGCAGCGTCGGCGCCTCGTTGACGCCCGCCACCTGCAGGCGCAGCGTCTGCAGGGAGGCCACCTGGCCGTCGCTTGCGCTCACCACGACCTCGTAGACGTTGTCGGCGTCGGCGTCGGTCGGCGCCTCGTGGTCGGGCGCCTCGAGGAAGCGCAGCGCGCCGGTGGCCGCGTCGATCGCGAAGCGGGCGCGATCGGCGCCGTCGGCGAGCGCGTAGACGAGCGGGTCTGCGTCTGCGTCTTGCGCGACGACGGTCGTGACCGCGGTGGTGTTCTCGTCCACCAGGATCGTGGCGCTGGCGCCGCCGCCGTCGCTCACGATGACCGGCGCGTCGTTCACGTTCGCGACCGAATCAACCTCGGTATTGCTCGAGAGCGACTCGGTCGTACCCCACCCGTCGATCCAGGACACGCGCACGCTCACCTGCGTACCGACGTCGGCGTCGCCGAGCAGGTAGGTGCTGGCGGTCGCACCCGCGATGGCGCTGCCGTCGCGCAGCCACTGGTAGGTGAACGCCCCGAGGCCGTCGATGTCGCTGATGCCGGACGTCACCGCGGTCAGGGTCTGGTCCTCGGTCAGCGTGCCGGAGACCGCGACGCTCCCGACCGGTACGTCGTTCACGTTCGCGATGGCCGCGGTCGGCGCGCTGGTGAGCGACTCGGCGGCGCCGCGCGCGTCGGTCCAGCTCACGCGCACGCTGATCTGCGCGCCGACGTCGGCGTCGCCCGGCAGGTAGGTGTTGGCGGTGGCGCCGTCCACGGTGGCGCCGTCCCGCAGCCACTGATACCCGAAGGCGCCCAGTCCGTCGGCGTCGCCGATGCCGGAGGTCACCGCGGTCAGCGTGCCGTCCTCGGTCGGCGTGCCCGACACGACGGGGCTGCCGGTCGGGGCATCGTTGACGTTGGCGATCAGTGCGGTCTGGGCGCTGGTCACGGCCTCGGCTCTGCCGCGCGCGTCGGTGTACGAGACCCTGACGGTGATGCGCGTGCCGACGTCGGCGTCGCCCAGCAGGTAGGTGGCACCGGTAGCACCGGTAATGGAGGCGCCGTCGCGCCGCCACTGGTAGCTGAACGCCCCCAGGCCGTCGGCGTCGGATATGCCCGAGGGGTCCGCGCTCAGGGTCTGGTCCTCGGTCGCCGTGCCCGTGATCACCGGCAGGCCGACGGGTGCGTCGTTGACGTTGTTGATGAGCGCGGTCTGGGCGCTGGTGAGCGTCTCACTGGTGCCGCGTGCGTCGGTGTAGGTGACCCGCAGGCTCATCCGCGTGCCCACGTCGGCGTCGCCCAGCAGGTAGGTGCTTCCGGTGGCCGCCGCGACGTCGACGCCGTCGCGCCGCCACTGGTAGGTGAACGCCCCCAGGCCGTCGGCGTCGACGATGTCCGTGGTGTTGGCGCTGAGCGTCCGGTTCTCGGTCCGTACGCCGCTGATCAGGACGGACCCGGTCGGCAGGTCGTTGACGTTGGCGATCGCCGCGGTCGGCGCGCTGGTCAAGGACTCGACGGTGCTCCCGCCATCCAGGTAGGACACGCGCACGTCGATCTGCGCGCCCACGTCGGTGTCGCCCAGCAGGTAGGTGCTGCCGGTGGCGCCGACGATCGCGACGCCATTGCGCCGCCACTGGTACGAGAACGCACCCAGGCCGTCGACGTCCCCGATGCCGCTGGTGTCCGCGCTGAGCGTCTGGTCCTCGGTCGGCGTGCCGGCGATCAGGACCGCGCCGGTCGGCGGGGTGTTGACGCCCGTGATCGGCGGCGTCTGGGCGCTTTCGAGGGACTCGGCAGTGCCGCGCGCGTCGGTCCAGGACACGCGCACCGAGATCCGGGCGCCGACGTCCGCGACATCGAGCAGGTAGCTGGCGGCGGTCGCGCCCGCGATGTTGGTGCCGTCCCGCAGCCACTGGTAACCGAAGGCGCCCAGCCCGTCGGCGTCGGCGATCGTGCCCGCCAGCGCCGTGAGCGTCTGGCCGGGGTTGGTCGTGCCGGAGATCGTGACGGCACCGGTCGGCGCGTCGTTGATGTTGGCGATGAAGGAGGTCTGGGCGCTGGTCACGGCCTCGGGGCTGCCGCGCGCGTCGGTGTACGAAACCCTGACGGTGATGCGCGTGCCGACGTCGGCGTCGCCCAGCAGGTAGGTGGCACCGGTAGCCCCGACAATCGAGACGCCGTTGCGCCGCCACTGGTAGCTGAACGCCCCCAGGCCGTCGACGTCGGCGATGCCCGAGGGGTCCGCGCTCAGGGTCTGGTCCTCGGTCGCCGTGCCCGTGATCACGGGCAGGCCGACGGGTGCGTCGTTGACGTTGGCGATCGCCGCGGTCGGCGCGCTGGTCAGCGACTCGGGGGTGCCCCAGCCATCGGTCCATGCGACCCGCAGGCTGATCTGCTCGCCCACGTCGGCGTCGCCCAGCAGGTAGGTGCTGCCGGTGGCGCCGACGACCGCGACGCTATTGCGCAGCCACTGGTACGTGAGCGCACCCAGGCCGTCGGCGTCCCCGATGCCGCTGGTGTCCGCGCTGAGCGTCTGGTTCTCGGTCTGCGTGCCGACGATCGCGACCGCGCCGGTGGGCAGCTGGTTGGGGGTGACGTTGAAGGCGCGCAGACCGAGGGCGTCGGCGTCGGCGCCGACACCGGCCCATGCGAACAGGACCCGGTCGGCGGCGGCCGCCACCGATGGCGCGCGCTGGTTGCCGACGGTGTTGGCATTGGCCGCGAACGCGGCGCCGAGCAGGGTGCCCGTCGCATCGACGTGGCGGGCCTGGATCCCCCAGCCCGCGCCGGCGGGCTCGACCGACGCCTCCCAGGCGACCATGAAGCCACCGGCCGGGAAGGCGGACACGGAAGGCCGGGCCACCGTCAGGCCGGCCGACGTGTCGACCCTGAACGACCCGCCCAGGCCCGTGAACCCCGTGACCATGTCGAAGCGCCGCGCGACGATCGAGGAGGCCGAGCCGCTGCCCTCCTGCCAGACCACCAGCCCGGCGCCGCCGGCGGACACCGCCAGCGACGGGCGGACCGTCGTGTTGTCGGCCGCGGCGACCACCCGCTCGCCGGAGTCGAGCACCGAGGTGCCCAGGGGCGTGTCGGAGCCGGCGCCGTAGCGGCGCAGCCAGATGCCGCGCCCGTCGACGGCGGACAGCGAGCCCTGGAAGGCCACCGCGAACGAGCCGTCGTTCAGCACCACCACGTCGGAGTGAGTATCCCCGAAGCCCTGCGCATCGGTGACGAGGATGTCGTCGCCCGACACGGCAGCGACGCCGGTGTTGACGACCAGGCGCCGCGCGTTCACGTCGCGGCGGCCGGAGATCGACTCGCTCCACGCGACCGCGCCGCGCGTACCGTCCTGGGACAGCGCCACCGACACCTGCGTCTTCACCGACGAGTCGCCGGCGCTGTCGACGCGGAAGGCCGATCCGAACCCGATCGCGCCGTTGGCGATCTCGGCGTTCCAGAACCGTGCCTGCACGCTGGTGCCCTGCGCCCAGGCGACGACGAAGTTGCCGTCGGCGTCCATGGCGACGGCAGGCATCGTCCTGCTCGTGCTGTCCGTTGCGACGGTGAGCGGGCCGCCCAACGGCGTGCCGTCGGGCAGGTAGCGCTGCGCCATCACCCCGCGGCCGGCCCCGCCGGTACTGACGATCCAGACCACCACCGAGCCCGCGGGGCCGGCCGCGACGGTCCGGCCCGCCGTGCTGGTGGCATCGCCGGGCTCCTGCACGACCTGCGTGTTGACGACCGCCGTGTCGCCACCGCCCTGCGGCGTGAAGCCGAGCGCGCCGGCGAATCCCGCCTGGAGCGCCGCACTGATCGGGGCGCCGGCCTCGATCGCGCCGGTGCTCACCTCCAGCTTCCAGTCGCCGCCGGCCTGCAGGCCGCCGGTCGTGTCCACGCTGGCGGCCACGTCGGCGCCGGTGAGCGCGGCGAGCCCGTCGACCAACGCCCGGCCGCCGCCGTCGGCCGCCACGTCGCAGCCCCACAGCAGCAGGTCGGCGTCGGCGCCCAGGCCGGCGGACCAGCCGGCGATCTCGCCCGCGCGCGCGCGCAGGGTCGGCAGGTCGAGCGACGCGCTGCCCAGGCGCATCGAGCCGGGCTCGCCGTGGCCGATCAGGTGCACCGCGTCGTACGGGGCGCCGGCCTGCTGCGCGAGGCGCTCGGTGACCACGCTCAGGCCGTCGGTCCCGGCGTCGACCGTCACCACGTCCAGCGGACGGCCGGCCTGGCGCTGGGCGTCCAGGTCGGCGAGCAGCCGGGCGAGGTCGGGGGCTCGCGTGTCCACGACGACCAGTTCGCGCGCCGGCGTCGTTCGGGACGGCGCGGGCTGGACACCGGCCTCGGCGGACGGCGCGGGCGTCGACGGGGCGCTGGTGGCCGCGGCCTGGGCGGGCGCTGCGGCGAACGCCGCCACCGCTTCGGCCGCCACCGCAGCCGCGCCCGCCGCATCGGCCGCGAACAGCACGCGCGGCTCCAGGAGCTCGAAGGTCGGGGAACTGCGGCGAGGGCCACGGTCAAGATACATGACCGGACTATCGCTCCGACTCGCCCCCTGGGTCAGTGCTTGCCGGACCGCTGGTCATTTGGAGCTATCGCCCGGTCGGTTGGACTGAGACCGCGACAACCGGCCGGCCGAGCCGGCCGGCGACGGCCCGACCCGGCAGGCCGCTCAGGTGCGGCCGGCGCCCTGGCCGGTGGGCCGGCCGCCGCCGGGGCGCTGCGGCCGCGCGCCGTCGCGGCCGGCCGCCGGGGCGGGCTCGAGCGAGGCAGGGCGAGGGCCGGTCGGGCCGGTCGGACCGGCGTCGTCGAAGACCAGCTGGCAGCGCACGCCGGCTGGCACGCGGCCGTCGGCGTTGGGCAGCGACAGACGTGCGCGGAAGGTGCTGCTGGCGGCGTCGACGAAGCGGTCGACCTGGACCACCCGCCCGGACACCTCGGGGGCGTCCGGCAGGTCAGGACGGACGCTGGCATGCATGCCCTCGCGGATGCGGCCGTAGCGCGACGCCGGCAGGACCACCTCGACGCGCAGCCGGTCGAGCGCCACCAGGCGCAGCAGCGGGCGGCCGTCGACGCGCTCGCCGGGCTGCAGCAGCCGGTCGGCGACGACACCGTCGATGGGGCTGCGGATCACGCGCTGCTCGAGCTGGCGGCGGGCGAGCTCGTACTCGCGCTGCGCAACCGCGTGCACCTCGCGCGCCTGCTGCAGCTTGTGGTTGGCGATCTCGAACTCGGCGGCGGCCGTCTCGAGCTCGATCCGCGCGCCGAACTGCAGCTCGGACAGCGCGTGCATCCGCTTGAGGCGCAGCTTGGCGAGGTCGCGCGCGGCCTCCAGCGCGGCGATCTCGGACTCGGACGAGGAGCGCGCCCGCGCGCTCTCGACGGCGGCCCGCTCGACGTCCGACTGCAGCATCGCGATCACCTGCCCGCGGCGCACGGTCGCGCCGCGCTCGACGCTCACCGATTCGAGCACGCCGTTGGCGGACGCGGCGACCTCGGCGGTCTGCATCGGCTCGATCACACAACCGAGCAGCGCCGGCGCCGAGGCGGGCGTCGGGGCGGATGCCGCCCGGGTGACCGGGGCGGGCGTCGAGGCGGGCGTCGGGGCGGACGCCGGGGCGGACGCCGCGCGCACGGACGGGGCGAACCCCAGGCACGCCGCGAGGCAGATGACCGCCGACAGCGCGCCGCGGCCCGCCGGAGTGAGCATCTGGGCTTGCGAGCCTAATGAATTCAAAGAGATACCACTCAATCTTTACTTCGATTCTCGGACAACCGCACTGTAGCGAAATGCAACCTCCTTGACCAGCGCCGATCGTGGCGCATCGCATCGCCGCGGGTCGATCCGTCCTCCAGCCGCCACCACGCCTGGCAGGCTCGCCACAGCAGGCGCGCGGCGAGCCGCTGCGGCACTGGCGCGGGGTCCTGCAGCCGGGCCGGGTCGGCGGGCGCGAGGTCGACGCGCGCCGCCAGCCACCGCGCGAGCCGGGCCAGCGCGGCGAGCGGCGCGGCACCGCGGCCGTCGGCGAGCGGCGCCGCGTCCAGCCGGATCCAGTGCTCGGCGCTGCCCGGGTCGGCCTGGCGGGCCGCCCGCCCGGCGAGCTGACGGTCGATGCGGGGGCTGCGGTTGTGCTGCAGGTTCAGCACGTGCAGGCCGCCGGCGACGGCCGCGTCCGCCGCGAGGCGAATGTCGGTGCCGCGCCCCGCCATCTGCGTGGTGACGGTGATCCGGCCGGCCTCGCCGGCGCGCGCCACCAGCGCCGCCTCGTCGCCGTCATGACGCGCGTCCAGCACGGCCACCGGCTGGCCGAGCGCCGCGAACACCTCGGCGAGGCAGCGCGAATCGGCCACCGAGTCGGTGCCGACCAGCACCGGCCGGCCGGCGGCGGCGAGCGCGCTCGCATGCGCCGCGGCCGCGGCGAACTGCGAGCTGCGATCGGCGAACAGGCGCATCGGCCCGGACCGCAGGCGCGACGCACGGGTGCGCGCCACGCGCAGCGCGGCGAGCCCGTAATCGCGGCGCAGCTCGGAGGCCGACTCGCACAGCGTGCCGCTGGTGCCGCACAGGTGGTGGTAGCGCGCCAGCAGCCGCGGGTAGGTGACCTCGGCGCGCACGTCGGTCGACGGCGGCGGCGCCAGGCCCTCCTTGATCGCGACCAGCGCATGCAGCTGGCGGGCGAGCTGGCGCATCGGCGAGGCGCGCCCGGTGCCGGCATCGACCAGCACGATGCCCTCGCCGGTCACCAGATAGTCGACGTCCCGGCGCAGCAGGTGCAGCGCCGCGAGCGCCTGGCCGACCAGCTCGACCCGGTGCCGTGCGTTGAGCCAGCCCGCGCCGCTGCCCTCGGCGCGCACCATCGCCTCGAGGGTGCGCTCGCCCTGCGTCGTGATCCGGATGGCGCCGGCGGCGGGCTCGAAGTCGGCGCCGGGCGAGAGTCGGCGCGCGAGGTCGAGCGCCTGCCACGCGCGGGCGCGGCCCTCGGCGTCGGGGCGCGCCTGCGCGATCACCAGCGGCATCCGCGCCTCGTCGAGGAGGATCGAGTCGGCCTCGTCGACGATCGCCACGCACAGCCCGCGCAGCAGCGGCTCGGGCGCACCCCCGCCCGCGGCGGCGAGCTCGTCGCGCAGCTCGTCGAAGCCGAGCGTGCGGGCCGCCGCGTACGCGACCTCCGCGCCCCAGGCGGTGCGGCGCGCGGCGTCGTCGTCGGTCTCCGCCACCGCCGCGGCGCGCAGCCCGAGCAGCGCGTAGAACGGCGCGAAGGCGGCGGCGTCGCGGGCGGCGAGGTAGGGGTTGGCGGTCAGCACGTGCACCGGCGCGCCGGCCAGCGCGGCGACGGCGGCGGCCAGCGCCACCATCACGCTCTTGCCCTCGCCGGTGTCGAGCTCGACCAGCCGCTGGCCGAGCAGCAGCACGGCGCCGTGGTACTGGTTGGCGCGCGGCGCGAGTCCGGTGGCCGCGGCCATCGCAGCGCCGGCGACCCCGAGCGCCAGCACGATCGGCTCGGCCGCGAGGCCCTCGGCGGCCAGGCGCGCGCCCAGCTCGGCGACCTTGCGGGCGGGCGGCACGCCGCCCTGCACGCCGGCCAGCCGCCGGGCCAGGCGGCGCGCGCGGTCGGCGAGCGCCTCGGGGTCGTTGCGGGTCAGGCGTGCGTGCGCACGGGCCCAGGCGCCGACCGGTGCGCCGCGCAGGGGCGCGGGCGCGGGGCGGCCCGGATCGCCCGGCGGCTCGGCCCGGCGCGGGCGTACGCCCCAGACCGGCCCGGGCACCGCGATGCGGGCGCCGGCGCTCACAGCTCGTCGGGCGCGAAGCGCCCGCGCACGGTCTGGCGCACCCAGCGCGCGCCCTGCGTCGCGAGGCTCGCCTGGCCGAAGTCCATCCGCACCCAGGCCCGGCCGCCGGGCCGCGCTACGCCCGCCGTGGCGGCGTCCAGCGCCACGTCCACGACGTAGGTGGGGTATGCGGGCTTGAGCCCGTCGCGATCGAGCGGGTCGACCGGCACGGTCCCGCCGCCGCGGTCGCCCAGCGCGGCGCCCGGCAGCGCCTCGACCGCCGCCGGCACCTGGCGCAGGAGCCGCGCGGCGAGCACGTCGCGCGGGGCCTCGGCCAGCCGCGCGTCGATGCGACCCACGCCTTCGCGCAATCGCGCGGCCTGGTCCTGGTCGAGCGCCACCCGCAGCACCGGCACGCGGTCGGGCGCCAGCAGGTGGCCCAGCGGCTCGCCCTCGCGCACGAAGCGCCCGGGCAGGTCCTCGGGCAGGCCGATCGCGAAGCGCCCGTCGGCGGGCGCGCGCAGGACCAGCTGCGCGAGGCGCTCGTCCAGCCGGTCGAGCTCGGCGAGGCTGCGGGCGAGGTCCTCGCCGAACTGGCCGGCGCGCGCGGGGTCGGTGCGCAGGTGGGTGAAGTACTGCGCACGCAGGCCGGCGAGCGCGCCCTGCAGCCGCGCGCGCTCGCCGCGCAGCGCCGGGTCGTCGAGCCGCAGCAGCGTGTCGCCCGCCCGCACCGCGTCCTGCGGCGCGCGCTCGACCGCGACCACGAACCCTTCGACGCCCGCGCGCAGCTGCGCGTCATCGGGCATCCAGACCAGCGCCGGCGCCACCGTGCGGTCGGGCAGCGGCACGGCCAGCACGAGCGACGCGAGGCCGGCGAGGACGGCGCCGAGCCGCAGCCGGGCGCTCAGCCGGGTGGACAGCGGTGCGCCCGCCGCCGCCGGCGCACGCCACAGGGTGCGCAGCGGCAGCGCCAGCCACGCGATCGCCGCGATGGCGACCACCGCCCCGAACAGCCGGTGATGGGCGCCTGCCCACAGGGCGAGCGTGCCGAGCATCGTCAGGCGCCAGGCCCATGCGAGCGGCGAGTACGCGACCAGCCAGCCGCGCTCGCCGCGGGCGGTGACGGGTCCGGGCACGCCCCGCAGCCCGAGCAGCCGGCGCTGCGCGAGCGCCTGCCACCACGCGCCGCTGCGGGTCGCGAGGTTGGGCAGGCCGGCGGCGTCGCACAGCACGAAGTAGCCGTCCATCCGCAGCAGCGGATTGCCGTTGAACAGCACCGTCGACAGCGAGCCCACCACCGCGGTCATGAAGCCCGCGTCGTGCAGCCAGCCTGGGCCGGTCGCGGCCCAGACGAGCAGCCCGAGCGCCGCCAGCGCGGTCTCGGCGAGGATCCCGGCCGCGCCCACCGCGGCGCGCGCGCGCGCCGACGCGAAGCGATGCGCGGCCGACGCGTCGAGATAGGGCACCGGCACCAGCAGCATCAGGGCGATGCCGGCATCGCGCACCTCGCCGCCCCAGCGGCGCACCGCGAGCCCGTGGGCGAGCTCGTGCAGCGCCTTCATCGGGACCCAGACGAGCGCGCCCAGCAGCAGGTAGCGCGGCGAGTCGAGCCAGCGCGCCGCGTGGCGCGCGACGCCGTCGGCGTCGGCCAGCGCCACCAGCGTCGCGAACGCCACGAGCGCCAGCCACGCCGCGGCGCCGGCGCGCGAGAACAACACGCGCCCGAGCGGTGCGAGCGGCGCGAGCAGGCGGGTGGGGTCGCCGAGCGACAGCCGCGGCGCGAGCGGGTTCAGGCGCGCGCGCAGCCGGGCCGTCGCGGCGCGACGGTCGGCCTCGAGCAGCACCGCCACGTCGGGCAGGCCCTCGCAGGCGAGGCAGCGCTCGTCGACCAGGCAGGCGAGCAGCGCGATGGTCTCGTCCTGCGTCGGCGCGCCGTCGGGATCGTCCGCGACGGCGGCCTCCCAGATCGACTGCAGCGTACGCCGGCCGTCGCAGCGGGCGGCGATCGCCCAGGCGGTCGCGTCGAGCCGCAGCAGAGCGCTGCGCCCGTCGCCCGACACCACGTGCCAGGTCTCCCCGCGCACCTGCTGCGGGTCGCTGCGCGCGTGCAGGCGCCAGCGCGGGCGCAGTCCGGCCACGCGGTGCCACTGGCTGCTGTGCAGCGGGCGGTCCATCGGCTCAGGGCAGCCAGCGCCAGGCCAGCGGTCCGAGCGCGTCGCCCGCGCGACGGGCCCACTGCACGAACAAGGGCCGGCGGCCGTCCTCGAGGTGGGCGACGCCGCGCAACCCGGGGCGCAGCGCGTCGGCCGCGCCCGAGACCGCCGCCTCGAGCTCGAACACGTTGCGCCCGTCGAGCGCGGTGGCCGCTGGCGCGACCCGCTCCACGCGCAGCGGCATCGACTGCCAGGGCAGCGCCGACAGCGCGATGCGGCCCGCCTGCCCGACCGCGACGCGGCGCACGTCGCGCTCGTCGAGCTCCACGATCACGCGGTGGCGGCGCGCCGGCGCCATGACGAACATCGACTGGCCGCGCTCGACCGGCGCGCCCACCTGCTGCCACAGGTCGCCCTGGATCAGCACGCCGTCGATCGGCGCGCGCAGCTGGATCCGCTCGAGCTGCGACGCGACCAGCGCGAGCCGTGCGCGGGTCTCGTCCGCGCGCGACTGCGCGACCGCCATCGCGGCGCGCTCGCCGCGGGCCATCGCCGTCGCGGCCGCGGCCTCGTGCTGGCTCAGCTCGCTCGCGTAGCGCGCCCGGTCGAGGTCGAGCTCGCGGTCGCCGAGCTCGGCGAGCAGTTGGCCTTCGATGACGGTGTCGCCGGGGCGGGCGCGGACCGCCTTGAGATAGCCGCGGATGGGCGCGGCGACCGTGCGCTGCACCGCGCCCTCGACCCGGGCCTGCGCGCTCACCGACGCATCGATCGGCACCACGGCACCGGCCAGCAGCGCCAGCGCGGCGACGCCTGCGGCGCCCAGCGCGAACGGCGAGCGGCGCTCACGTTTGCCGAGCAGGCGCGCGGCGATGCCGGGCCGGCGACCGCGCAGCAGCACCAGCCAGGGCGCGGCGAGCGCCGCCGCGGCCTCGAGCCGCGCGGCGGCGTCAAGGGGCGGGGCCCGCTCGAACTCCGCCAGCAGCGCGCCGGGCGCCTGGCCGCCATGGGCGAGCGGAACGGTGACGACCGCGGCGGCCCCGCCGGCGCGGCGCAGCGACTCGTGCGCCCGCAGCAGCCCGCGCGCGCCGGACGGCCCGGGGCATGCGAGCGCGCGCGACTGGCCGACCGCCTCGTCCATCGCCGCGGCCAGGCGCGCACCGGTCTCGCCGTCCCAGTCGGGCACGCCCGCGCCCGACAGCGCCACCGGGCGGGTCGGGGCACGGCCGCGCGTTCGCCAGCCGAGCACGACGCGGCTCGCGCCGACCGACGCGGCGAGACGGGTGCACAAGGTGGCCGCCGCATCGTCGAAACGGGTGCAGGCGCCGATCGCGGCGATCAGCTCGAGCAGCGCCTGCGCGTCGGCGGGGTCGGGAGGGGACGCGCCCGGGGACGCGGCGCTTGCGGTCGCGATGGCCGTGGCGGGGGCGGCGCGCGCAGCGCCGGAGGCGGTGGTGGTGACCGTGGCCGCGGGATCGCGGGACGCGCCGGCGGCTACGGCGACGGCCCCGCCCGCACCCGCTGAGCGGACCGGCGCCGGGGGCGCCTGGGCGGCGCCTCCCTCCGCGCGCACGCCCTGCCCGGCCCGGGCGGGCGGGCGGTTGGGCGGGGCATCGATCAGGGCGGACACGGGGCGGGAGCTTCCTGGGGCCGGCAGCGGAGCCGGCAGTCCCCGCCAGTGTGCTGTCTGGGTCGGCCGCGCGCCCCGGCGCCGGCACGGCGGCCGACGGACGGCGCCTGCCGCCGGGGTGACCGGCGCGGGCGCCCCCCGACTGTGGCGGTCGGTGCAGCCGCGGTGCGGGCTCCCTGGCCCGGCGGGCCGCTCAGCCGCCCGCGGCGGCCTCCAGCTCGCGCACCATCCGCGCGACCCGGTCGGCCAGCTTCTCGGTGCTGACCTGCTCGCGCAGCCGCTCGATCAGCAGCGGGAAGGCGAAGGGCCCGGGCCGCTCGAGTGCCACCTCCACGAGCCGCCTGCCGCGCAGCCGCTCGAGGGTCGCCCGCAGGCGCGCGAGGTCGAGCTCCTGCTCGAGCACCTCGGCCTGCGCCTGCCCGAGCAGCCGGTTGTCCGCGTCATGCTGGCGGAACACCTCGTAGAACAGGCCCGAGGACGCCTGCAGCTGGCGCGCGCTCCTGCCCGCCCCGGGGAAGCCCTGGAAGATCAGCCCCGAGATCCGCGCGATCTCGCGGAAGCGCCGCAGCGCGAGCTCGCCCGAGTTGAGGCTCGCCAGCACGTCGGCGAGCAGGTCGCCCTCGGCGAGCAGCGAGCCGTCGGCCAGGCCGCTCCAGTCGACGGGCTCGGCCGACAACAGCTCCAGCCCGTAGTCGTTGACCGCCACCGAGAAGGTCGCCGGCACCCGCTGCGACACGCGCCATGCGAGCAGCGACGCGAGCCCGAGGTGGACGTGGCGCCCCGCGAACGGATAGAGGAACAGGTGATGGCCCTCGCGCGAGCGCAGTCGCTCGGCCAGCAGCGTGCGCGAGTCGGGCAGCCGCGACCAGGCGTGCTGCAGCCGCAGCAGCGGCGCGGCCATCGCCATCTCCGGCCCCTCGAAGACGCCGGCGGCGGCCTGCTCGAGCCGCGCGAGCACGGCGTCGGCCATCTCGTGCGACAGCGGCATGCGCCCGCCGCTCCAGCGCGGCACCGCGGCGCGCCGGCCGGTGGCGCGCTTGACGTAGGCGGTCATCTCATGGATCCGGACCAGCTCCAGCAGCCGGCCCGCGAACAGGAAGCAGTCGCCGCGCTTCAGGCGCGACACGAAGCTCTCCTCGACCGTGCCGATCGTGCCGCCGGTCTGGTACTTCACGGTCATCGACGCATCCGACACGATGGTGCCGATCGACATCCGGTGGCGCCGCGCGATCGCACGGTCGGGCACGCGATGCACGCCCTGATCGTCGGGCACCACGCGACGGTACTCGGGATACGCGACCAGCGACTGCCCGCCGCGCGTCACGAAGTCGAGCGTCCAGTCCCACTCGGCGTCGGTGAGCCCGGCATACGCATGGCAGCCGCGCACCTCGGCGAGCAGCGCGGCGGGCTCGAAGCCGGTGCCGGCCGCGATCGTCACCAGGTGCTGCACCAGCACGTCGAGCGGCTTGAGCGGCGCGTCGCGCGGCTCCACCCGACGCGCCGCCACCGCATCGCGCGCCGCGGCGCCCTCCACCAGCTCCAGCGCGTGCGTGGGCACCAGCGTCACCCGCGAGGGCCAGCCTGGCGAATGCCCCGAGCGCCCGGCGCGTTGCAGCAGCCGCGCGACACCCTTGGCGCTGCCGATCTGCAGCACGCGCTCCACCGGCGAGAAGTCCACGCCGAGGTCCAGGCTCGACGTGCAGACCACCGCCTTGAGCCGGCCCGCCTTGAGCCCCGCCTCGACCCATTCGCGCACCGAGCGGTCGAGCGAGCCGTGATGCAGCGCGATGAGCCCGGCCCAGTCGGGCCGCGCGTCGAGCAGCGCCTGGTACCAGAGCTCGGCCTGCGAACGCGTGTTGGTGAAGACGAGGGCGCTCGCGCTGCGCTCGAGCTCGGCCACCACCGGCGCCAGCATCCGCGTGCCGAGGTGTCCGCCCCACGGGAAGCGCTCGGTGGACGCCGGCAGCAGCGTGTCGGCGACCAGGGTCTTGGGCAGCTCGCCCTGCACCAGCCGCCCGTCGCCGTGCGCCAGCAGCACGGCCATCGCGTGCTCCAGGTTGCCCAGCGTCGCCGACAGACCCCAGACCATCAGCGCGGGGTTCAGCCGGCGCAGCCGGGCCAGCGCGAGCTGCACCTGCACGCCGCGCTTGTTGCCGATCAGCTCGTGCCACTCGTCGACCACCACCATCGCCACACGCCCGAGCCGCTCGGGGCTGTCGGCGCGCGACAGCATCAGCGACAGGCTCTCGGGCGTGGTCACCAGCGCGTCGGGCAGCCGGCGGTCCTGGCGCGCGCGCTCGGCGGCGGGCGTGTCGCCGGTGCGAAGCCCCGCCGCCCACGCGAGACCGAGCTCGGCGAGCGGATCGGCGAGCGCGCGCGCGGTGTCGGCCGCGAGCGCGCGCATCGGCGTGATCCACAGCAGCTTGGCACCCGCGTGCGACCAGCGCGGCGCGCCCGCTGCATGCGCACGCTCGGCGAGCGCGCCCGCCAGCGCGGCGAACCACACCGCGTAGGTCTTGCCCGCCCCGGTGGTCGCGTGCAGCAGCCCCGACTCGCCGGCGGCGACCGCCGACCACAGCGCCCGCTGGAACGCGAACGGCGCCCAGCCGCGCCGCGCGAACCAGCCCTCGACGTCGACCGGGGACGGCGCGGGCAGGGCCGCGGGCACCGGCGCCGGGCGCGGCGCGGCGCCGGCAGGCGCAGAGCGCCGCGGCAGCGGCCGGGGCTTGGGGAAGGCGGGCATGCCCGGATCCTAGCGGCATCGGCGGACCGCCCCCCTGCCGGGCCCCGATCGAGCCCGCGGGCGACGTGCCGGCGGGGCCGCGGCCACGCCGCCCGGCGCCCGCCGGATCAGGCCCCGACGATCCACCCCTCGATGCGATCGGCCCGCGCCGGCAGGCCGTAGCCCACCTCGCGGCGCTGCCACGCCCAGCCGGCCTGCACCAGGCACAGCACCGCGTCGAGCCGGTCGGCGCCGGGCTCGTCGATGCAGCCCGCGCGCCAGGCCCCGAACGCCACCCGCAGCCCGAGCGGATGCGCGCCCGACTCCAGCGCCGCCACCAGCCGCTCGCGGGCGTCGCGGCGCGCCGCGTCGTCGCGACGCTTCGGATCGTCGCTCTTGTAGGACGCGCGCCCGAGCACCGCCCGCGCGAGCAGCCCCGGATAGCCTTCGAGCGCGACCCGGTCCGGATCGACGCCCCGCTCGCGCAGACCCGGCAGCGTCACGCCCGCGGCCAGCAGCCGCGGCGCGCCGGCGTGCAGCATCAGCGCCACCGGCGGATTGACCCACTTCATCGACGCGCTCGATCCCGCGGTCGCATCACACGCCCGGTGCGCGAACTTGTCGCCCGCGGGTCGCGCGTCGCACCAGGCGCGGCAGCGCTCGATCAGCCCGGGGCGCGACAGCGCCGCGACGCGTCCGGTGATGGCCGCCCACGCGTCGGGCCCGTCGAGCGGCCAGCCCTGCGCGGCCACGAAGGCCCGCGCGAAGGCGAACGGGAAGTCGAAGGCGCCGAGCCACGGGCCCGGCTCGCGCAGCCACGCCTCCCAGGCCTCGAAGGACTCGAGCGCGTCGATGCGCTCGAGCACGAGCACCGCGTCCGCGTCCGTCGCGCCGGACGCCACTGCGCCCGCAGTCGCGACCGTGATCGGCTTGCGCGGGCGCGGCGCGCTGGTGAAGTCGACCCCGGCGAGGCGCACTCAGCCGCCGCAGTCGTCGGGCCGCCCCGGCAGGCCGCGCATCAGCCGCTCGAAGCCCGCCTCGCGGTCGGTGCAGCGCGCGCGGATCGGCTCGCGCTGCGCGTGGCGCTGCGCGGCGACGAAGGCCTGCAGGCCGTCGCGCTGCCAGGGCTGCAGGTGCCGGTCGACCGCCAGCACCATCTCGCCGACCCGGGCCGCGTCGATCCGGTCGGGCGACACCAGATGGACCGGCTCGGCTGGCGGCCAGTGCACGGGCCCAGCCGACGCGTCGTCCGCCGCCGGGAAGGCGCGGATCACGGGGCCGAGCCAGCAGCCGGGCCTCGGCCTCGCGAGCAGGCGGGTGCGCAGGGCATGCAGCAGGGCGTCGGGGACGGTCATCGCGCCGCGAGTATAGGGCGGGGGCTGCTCGCGCGCGGTCGGGACAGGGCGCCGCCCGTCGCATGAGACACGCGCGTGACACAAGTGTCGACATGTCGGGCGCACGCCACGACATTATCCAAAAGGTGTCCCGACAGCGCGGGCTTCATCCGGGCGTGCGACCCTCGCCCCGCGTCGTGCGGATCACCGCGTCCGGTGTGCCGTGCGGACGCCCGATGCGCCCGCGCATCGCGCGCAAGCCAGGCCCACTGTCGCGGCACGGGCGAACGCGTCGCCATGAACACTGGGTTCACTTCGCATTGACATCGATGAAGCTCGCCTTCGGCATTCTCTGTGCCCGCGAAGATCCGGCCACGATCGCGCAACTGGTCGACAGCCTCGGACCCGATGCACTGGTGCTGATCCACCACGACGTCAGCAAGAGGCCGACACCCGACCTGCGCGGTCGCCCCAACGTGCGTTTCGTGCGCGACCCGGTCATCACCGGGTGGGGCGAGTGGTCCCTGTGCGCAGCGATCCTGCGGCTGCTGCGCGATGGCCTCGCCGAGCCGCGCTGGGACTACTTCCAGCTGCTGAGCGGCAGCTGCCTGCCCATCAAGCGGGTCGACGCGTTCGAGCGCTTCCTGGAGGCCTCGCGAGCCGACGCCAACGTCGACATGGTCGCGCTCGACGAGGACCCGGTCGCCCTGATGAGCCACGGCTTTCGCGCGTTTGCGCCAGCCGACAGCCTGCGCCACCGTGCGCTGCGCAGGCTTCGCCGCTGGTACCTGGGGGACCGCCCGCGGTGGGTCAACCGCCAGGGCCTGGGCTTCGCGCTGCCCGCGGACGACCCGCCGCCCGCCACGCGCGCGCGGCTCGCGCTCGGCGCCATGCGCCTGGTCAGTGCAGGCGGCGCGCCGGGGTTCGCCCACCCCTTCGGCGACCGCATGCGCTGCTTCGTGGGCAGCACCTGGTGGGGCGCGAACCGCGCCGCCTGCCAGCACCTGGCCTCGCAGCCCGAGGACGATCCGCTGCAGCGCTACTTCAGGCGCCTGCGGATCCCGGACGAGTTCTACTTCCAGACAGTGCTCGGCAATTCAGGCCTCGCGCTCGGCCAGTCCAACCACGTGATCAGCCGCTTCGACGAGGCGCACCCGATGCGGATGGACACCGATGCGCTGCCCATGCTCGCCGCCTCGCCGCGCTTCTTCGCGCGCAAGTTTCCCGACGACCCGACGGCGGCGGTCAGGCTCGCGCTGCTCGGGCGGCTGGGCGCGCCGGCGGCCGCCCAGCCGCGGCCGGCCCGGGCGAGACGGGCGGCGTGAAGCCGGCCACGCTCCCGGCAGATTCGTGACGTTCGTGACGACCGGACACGCTCAGACCGGCGGCATGCCCAGCATCGCGTGCAGCGTCGCGATGGCGTCGGCCTCGGCGGGCGTCTTGTCGGTGCGCCAGCGCAGCATCCTCGGAAAGCGCACCGCGACCCCCGACTTGTGCCGCGGCGAGCGGGCGATGCCCTCGAAGCCGAGCTCGAAGACCAGCGTCGGGGTCACGCTGCGCACCGGGCCGAACTTCTCGACCGTGGTCCGGCGCACGATCGCGTCGACCTGACGCATCTCCTCGTCGGTCAGGCCCGAGTAGGCCTTCGCGAACGGCAGCAGCACGCGCGGGGGCGCATCGGGCGCGTCGTCCGGCGCGGGCGCCCGGTCCCATACCGCGAAGGTGAAGTCGGTGTACAGGCTCGCCCGCCGGCCGTGGCCGCGCTGGGCGTACACCAGGACCGCATCGACGGTGTAGGGGTCGACCTTCCACTTCCACCAGTCGGCGCCGTCGGCACGGGTCCGTCCCACGCCGTAGGGCGCGCCCAGGCGCTTGAGCATGAAGCCCTCCACGCCGCGCGAGCGCGACGCCTCGCGCAGCACCGCCAGCTCCGGCCAGGCGGCGGCCTCGATGCGCGGCGACAGGTGCAGCCGGGGCGCAGCGGCGGCGCCGGCCGGCGGCGACGCCTCGACAAGCGCCTCGAGCCGGGCGCGGCGCTCGGCCTGGGGTCGCGCCCGCCAGTCTTCGCCGCGCCACTCCAGCAGGTCGTAGGCGAGGAAGACGGCGGGCGCCGCCCGCAGCACCGCCGGGCCGAGCGTGCGCCGCGCGATGCGCGTCTGCAGCGCCGCGAAGGACATCGGTCGCCCGGCGGCGGCGTCCCAGGCGAGCACCTCGCCGTCCATCACCACGCCCTCGCCGCCGGGCACGGCGCCCGCGGCCCAGTCGAGGGCGGCGCGCTCGATCTCGGGGAAACGCTCGGTCACCAGCTCCTCGCCGCGCGACCACAGCCAAGCCCGTGCGCCGCGGATCACCAGCTGCGCGCGCACGCCGTCCCACTTCCACTCGACCAGCCAGTCGGCGGGCGACCCCAGCGCCTCGGGCGGCTGCTGCAGCGGGTGCGCGAGGAAGAACGGATAGGGTCGACCGTCGGGCACAGCCGCGGGCGTGCCGTCGACGGGCGGCGGCGCGACCAGCGCGAGCCAGCGCGCGGCGTCGGGCGGGCTCCGGGCATCGGTGTAGCCGATCATCCGCTGCGCGACCTGCGTCTGGTCGATGCCCGCGACGCGCGCGAGCGCGCGCTCCACCATCAGCCTGGACACGCCGACCCGCAAGCCCCCGGTGATCAGCTTGCCGAGCACGAAGCGGCCGTTCCAGTCGAGCCCGGCCCACGCGTCGCGCAGCGCCTGTCGCACCAGCGCGGGCTCGGCGCCGCGCAGCGGCAGCAGCCGCTCGACCATCCACCGCGCCAGGCCCGTGTCCTCGATCGGGCCGGGCGGCGGCAGCACGTGGGCGATCGTCTCGGCGAGGTCGCCGACCGCCTGGTAGCTCTCCTCGAACAGCCACTCAGGCAGCCGCGTCGCCTCGAGCGCCGCCTCCCGCATCAGCCGCGAGGCCACCACCTGCCGCGGCTTGCCGCCGGCGAGGAAGTAGGTGGCCCACGCGGCGTCCTCGGGCTGCGCGCGGCGCAGGTAGCGCTCCAGGGCATCGAGCTTGTGCAGGGTCGAGGTCGACGCGTCGAGCTCGGCGTACAGGTCGGCGAAGGCCTTCATCGCCGCGGCGGCCCGTCGCCGGGCGGCGCATCGTCGGGTGGCGCATCGTCCTGCACCGCGCCCTCGTCGCCGCCGTACTCCGTGTCGAAGGCGCGGGCCTCGAGCCCCTGCTCGGCGAGCCAGCGCACCATCACCGGCACGTAGCCGTGGGTGACCACCACGCGCGAGGCACCCGACTCGCCGATCGCCTGCTGCAGCCCCGGCCAGTCGGCATGGTCCGACAGCACGAAGCCGCGGTCGACCGAGCGCCTGCGCCGCGCCCCGCGCAGCGCCATCCAGCCCGAGGCGAAGGCGTCGCTCGGCTCGGGGAAGCGTCGCATCCAGGTGCTGCCGCCGGCCGAAGGCGGGGCGAGCACCAGCGCGCGCCGCAGGTCGGCACGGTCGGCCACTTCGCTGACCAGCCGCGTGGGCGGCAGCGCGACCCCGGCTGCGCGGTAGGCGCGGTTCAGCGGCTCGGTGGCGCCGTGGCACACGATCGGGCCGATGGACGGATCGATACCGGCGAGGATGCGCTGCGCCTTGCCGAAGGCATAGCAGAACAGCACGCTCGCCCGGCCGGCCTGCGCGTTGTCGCGCCACCAGTCGTCGATGGCCGCGAACACGCCCGACTGCGGCGCCCACCGGTAGATCGGCAGCCCGAAGGTCGACTCGGTCACGAAGGTATGGCAGCGCACCGGCTCGAACGCAGCGCAGGTCCGGTCGGCCTCGACGCGGTAGTCGCCGCTCAGCACCCACACCTCGCCGCGATGCTCGATGCGCACCTGCGCCGAGCCGAGCACGTGGCCGGCCGGATGCAGCGACACGCGCACGCCGCCCACGGTCACCATCTCGCCGTACGCGACGGTCTGCAGTGCGATGTCGCCGAGGCGCGCGCGCAGCACGCCCTCGGCCGGCGCGGCGGCGAGGTAGTGCGCGTGGCCGCGACGCGCGTGGTCCGCGTGCGCGTGCGTGATCACCGCGCGGTCCACCGGGCGCCACGGGTCGACGAAGAAGTCGCCCGCCTCGCAGTACAGCCCCTCGGGCCGCTGGACGATCAGCACGGCGCGCACGCCGCCGCGGGCAGCGGCGAGCGATCTCGGTGGCGGGCCGGGCCGGCATCGCGGTGCATGTGGCCTGCCTCAGTAGCGATCGCGCGAGCCCGAGATGACCACGCCCAGGCGCAGCATCCGCCATGCGAACCAGCCGTAGAGCCGCTGCGTCCAGGACCGCCGCGCGGTGTCCGCGGGCAGGACCTCGCGGCCGCCCTCGGTCATCGACGCGAGCAGGCTCTCGCGCAGGGTCGCCGCGAAGCCCGCGTCGGCCACCATCACGTTGGCTTCCAGCGCGAGCAGCAGCGAGAACGGGTCGATGTTGGACGAGCCGACCGTGGCCCAGTCGTCGATGACCGCGACCTTCGCGTGCAGGAAGCTGCGATGGTACTCGACGATCTCCACGCCCCCCTCGAGCAGCCCCGCGTACATCGAGCGGGCCGCGAGGTGCGGCAGCAGGTACTCGGACCGCCCCTGCAGCAGCAGGCGCACCCGCACGCCGCGGCGCGCGGCCTCGCGCAGCGCGCGCCGGAAGCGCCGGCCGGGAAAGAAGTACGCGGTCGCGATCAGCACCTCGCGGCGCGCCCCGCCGATCGCCTTCAGGTAGGCCCGTTCGATCGCGCGGCGGTGCACCAGGTTGTCGCGCAGCACCAGCGCGGCGCGCACACCGACCGACCCGGCCCCGACCGCGGGCGGGCCCGCATCCTCGAGCTGCCTGGCCCGCGCGCCCGCCAGGCGCCGCTCACCGCCCGCGCCCGGTTCGCCCGCGACGCCCGGCTCACCCCCCGTGCCCGGCGAGCCGGCATCGCCGGCGGCCCCCGCGGCGAGCGGCGGTACGCCGCCGTGTACCCCGCGGGTCGCCTGCCGCGCCCGCCCCGGCAGGCCGTCGAACAACGCGAGCGGCATCATCGAGACCTGTCGCCACAGCCTGCCCATCGCGACGTGCACCGCCGCCGCCACCGGACCGTGCAGGCGCACCGCGTAGTCGAGCCGCGGATGGTCGAGCGCGCCATGGTTGGGGTCCCACAAGTCGTCCAGCACGTTGATGCCGCCCACGAAGGCCACGCGCGCGTCGATGCAGGCCTGCTTGCGGTGCAGGCGACGCAGCCGCTCGCGGTCGAGCGTCAGCAGCCGGCGCACCGGCGCGTAGACGCGCACCTCGACCCCGGCTCCGGCCATGCGCTGCGCAATGCCCGAGGCCAGCGTGCGGGTGCCGTAGCCGTCGACCAGCACACGGACCGCGACGCCGCGCTCGGCGGCCCGCGCGAGCGCGCCGGCCACCCGCAGCCCGGTCGCGTCGTCGGCGAAGATGTAGGTCTCCAGCCAGACCTCGCTGAGCGCCGCGTCGATCGCGGCCAGCAGCGACGGGAAGAAGGCGCCGCCGGACTGCAGCAGGGTCACCTGGTTGCCGTCGCTCGCGCGCGCCCGCCAGGAGGCGGTCGGCAGGGTGTCGTCGGGCGGTGCCGCCGCGGACATCGTCGCGGGCGCGCCGGTCAGCGCTGCAGTTCGAGGTCGGCGACCAGCGGCGCGTGGTCCGACAGCCGCGCCCACGACGGGCCGCGCAGCACGTCGGCAGCGCGCAGCCTGAAGCCGCGCTGGTAGATGCGGTCCATCCGCAGCCACGGCACCAGCGCCGGGAAGGTGCGCGCACCGCCCATCACCTCGCTCACCTGCAGCGACTCCACGAAGCGCCGGCTCAGCCGGTCGCGCCAGTCGTTGAAGTCGCCGGCGATGAGCAGCGGCGAGCGCTTCGGCACCTCGCGCATGATCCAGTCCACCAGCGCGTCGGCCTGCCGCTCGCGGCTGCGCGACAGCAGCCCGAAGTGGATCACGAAGCAGTGCACGTTGCGCCGCTCCATCCGGACCACGCAATGCAGCACGCCGCGCTTCTCGAGTGCGTGATCGGAGAAATCGCGGTTTTCGCGCCGCACGATCGGAAAGCGCGACAGCAGCGCGTTGCCGTGGTGGCCATGCAGGTAGTTGGCGTTGCGCCCGTAGGCGGTCTCGAAGGTGTGCTTGAGCGTGGGCGAGCGCGCGAGGAACTGGTCCTGGGGCTCGCCGGGCCAGCGGTCCTCGAAGCGGGTCGCGTGGCGGTCGTTCTTGCCCTGGACCTCCTGCAGGAAGATCAGGTCGGCGTCGAGCTCGTGCAGCCGCGAGCGCAGCTCGTGCACGCTCGACACCCGGCGCAGCCCGAACAGGTCGCGGATCACGCCCTTGTGGATGTTGTAGGTGGCCACCCGCAGCCGGCCCGCGGGCCGCTCGGTCGGCGCCTCGTCGGCGGTGCGCCGCTCCGGCCCGGGCAGCGAGAAGGACCGCAGGCCGGCCTCGGCGGGCTTGACCCGGCGGCGGTCGAGCGGTCCGGTCATCACGGCTGCGCTGCGCCGACCGCGCGCCCCGGCAGCGCGCGGATCGCCTCGACGTTGGACATCGAGAAGCACATCCCGGCGGCCTCCTGCCAGGGCAGCCACCGGTACCGCAGATGCTCGCGCTGCGCGATGCGCACCGGCGCGGCGGCAGGCACGCGCAGCCCGAACACGTGCTCGGTGTTGTGCGTGACGCCCGCCGGGTAGCGGTGGCGCCACTGCGCATAGATCTCGTAGTGGTTGCGCACACCCCAGTCCTCGAGCACGCCCGCGGCCGCGTCGATGCCGGTCTCCTCGAGCACCTCGCGCCGGCAAGTCTCGGCCAGCGGCTCGTCGACGCGGTCCTTGCTGCCGGTGACCGACTGCCAGAAGCCTGGATGGTCGGCACGCTCGAGCAGCAGCACCTGCAGGTCCGCGGTGTGGATCACGACCAGCACTGATTCGGGAATCTTCTCGCCCAACTCGCCCGCCTCCTGCCGGTGAACTGCGTGTGTGGCCCTGGCCCGCCGCCGCCCGCGGTGCGCGTCAGCCCTGAGCCTTGGCCTCGGGCATGCGCAGGCGGATGTGGAGCTCGCGCAGCTGCTTCTCGTCGACCGGCGAGGGCGCCTGCGTGAGCAGGTCCTGGGCGCGCTGGGTCTTGGGGAAGGCGATCACGTCGCGGATCGACTCGGCGCCGGCCATCATCGTGACGATGCGGTCCAGGCCGAACGCGATCCCGCCGTGCGGGGGCGCGCCGTACTGCAGCGCGTCGAGCAGGAAGCCGAACTTGGCGCGCGCCTCCTCGGGGCCGATCTTCAGCGCACGGAACACCTTGCTCTGGACCGCCTCGCGATGGATCCGCACCGAACCGCCGCCGATCTCCCAGCCGTTGAGCACCATGTCGTAGGCCTTGGCCACGCAGCGGCCCGGATCGGTCGCCATGTAGTCCTCGTGGCCGTCCTTGGGCGCGGTGAACGGGTGGTGGACCGCGACCCAGCGCCCGCCCTCCTTGTCGTACTCGAACATCGGGAAGTCGACGACCCACAGCGGCTTCCAGGCCTGCTCGAAGAGCCCGTGCCGGCGGCCGAACTCCGAGTGGCCGATCTTCACGCGCAGCGCGCCGATCGCGTCGTTGACGACCTTGGCAGTGTCGGCCCCGAAGAAGATCAGGTCGCCGTTGACCGCGCCGGTACGCGACAGCACCGCGTCGATCGCGGTGTCGTGCAGGTTCTTGACGATCGGCGACTGCAGGCCCTCGCGGCCCTTGGCCGCGTCGTTGACCTTGATGTATGCGAGGCCCTTGGCGCCGTAGATCGCGACGAACTTGGTGTAGCCGTCGATGTCGCTGCGGGTGAGCTCGGCGCCGCCCGGCACGCGCAGCCCGACCACCCGCCCGCCGTCCATCTGGGCGGCCGCCGAGAAGACCTTGAAGTCGACGTCGCGCATCACCTCGGTCAGGTCGGTGAACTGCAGCTTGACGCGCAGGTCGGGCTTGTCTGAGCCGTACAGGCGCATCGCCTCGGTATAGGCCATCGTCGGGAACTGGCCCGACAGCTCGACGCCCTGCACCGTGCGGAAGATCGTGCGGATCATCTCCTCGAAGATCGCCCGGATCTCGACCTCGCCGAGGAACGAGGTCTCGCAGTCGATCTGCGTGAACTCGGGCTGGCGGTCGGCGCGCAGGTCCTCGTCGCGGAAGCACTTGGTGATCTGATAGTAGCGGTCGAAGCCCGCCACCATCAGCAGCTGCTTGAAGAGCTGCGGGCTCTGCGGCAGGGCGAAGAACTGACCGGCGTTGACCCGCGAGGGCACGAGGTAATCGCGCGCGCCCTCGGGCGTCGACTTGGTGAGCATCGGCGTCTCGATGTCGATGAAGCCGAGCGAATCGAGGTAGGTGCGCACCTGCATCGCCACCTTGTAGCGAAGCATCAGGTTGTCCTGCATCTGCGGGCGGCGCAGGTCGAGCACGCGGTGGGTGAGCCGCGTGGTCTCGCTGAGGTTGTCGTCGTCGAGCTGGAACGGCGGCGTCACCGACGGGTTCAGGATCTCGATCTCGTGGCAGAGGACCTCGATCTCGCCGCTGCGGATGTTGGCGTTGCTCGTGCCCTCGGGGCGGCGGCGCACTTTGCCGGTGACCCGCACGCAGAACTCGTTGCGAAGCCGCTCGGCGATCGCGAACATCTCCGCACGGTCGGGGTCGCAGACCACCTGCGCGAGGCCCGCGCGATCGCGCAGGTCGATGAAGATGACGCCGCCGTGGTCGCGCCGGCGCTGCACCCATCCGAACAGGGTGACGACCCGGTCGAGGTGCTCGGTGGAGACTTCGCCTGTGTAGCAGGTTCGCATGCTCAGTTGATCTCCGCTTTCATCTTCGTGTTGGGGCCGCGGGCGCCGCCGGCGCGGACCTTGCCATTGGGCGAGACGACGCCCATCGACACGATGTACTTGAGGGCCTCGTCGACGCTCATGTCGAGCTCTATGGTCTCGTCCTTGCGCATCATCAGGAAGAAGCCCGAGGTCGGGTTGGGCGTGGTGGGAACGTAGATCGACACCATCTCGGCGCCGGTGCCGGCGTCGGGGTCGAGCACCGAGGCGGCCTGCGCGACGCGCCGGCGGACCTCCTCGGCCGGCGTGCCGGTCTGAAAGCCGATGGTCCAGCTGCCCTTGCGCGGGTACTCGACCAGCAGCGCCTTGCGAAAGGCGTTGCCCTGCGGCGAGAGCAGCGTGTCGCTGACCTGCTTCACGCTCGAGTAGATGGTGCGCACGATCGGGATGCGCGACAGCAGGCCCTCCCAGATCTTCACCAGCCGCTGGCCGAGGAAGTTGGTCGCGAGCAGCCCGGTGACGAAGATCACCATCAGCGTGAGGATCGCGCCGATGCCCGGCAGGTGCCGCCCGAAGACCGCCACCGGCTGCCAGGTCGAGGGCAGCAGCGACAGGCTCAGGTCCATCGTGGTGACGATGATGTCCAGCACCCACAGGGTGATGGCGATCGGCACCCAGATCAGCAGGCCGGTGATGAAGTAGCGGCGGAACATCGGTGGCTCGCGTTCGGGGTGGGAGGCGGCCGCCCCGGTCGGGGCAGCCGGTGACGGCGCGTCAGGTCGTGGGGGTGGGCTTGGACGGCGCGGCCGGGGCGTCCGAGCCGCCGGAGGCGGGCTTGGCCGACTCGGTCGGGGCGGCGGCCGGCGCGGGCGCCGGTGCCGGGGCCGCGGCGGCGTCCGTGGACGACTCGCCGTCGGTCTTGGCGGCATCAGCCTTGGCACCCCCCGACTTGCCGTTGTCGCGGAAGTCGGTCACGTACCAGCCGCTGCCCTTGAGCTGGAAGGACGGGGCGCTCAGCTGCTTGCGAAAGGTCTCGGCCCCGCAGCTCGGGCACACGGAGAGCGGCGTGTCCGAGAACTTCTGGATGACGTCCTTGGCATGGCCGCAGGTTTCGCAGCGATAGGCATAGATCGGCATGGCGGTTCGTCAGGCTTCCTGGGGTCGGGAGCGTCGGGAAAACCTTGAATTATAAAGCGGTTTGCCCGTCACTGTCCTGCCGCCGACCCCGGCAAGCCGCCGCCGGGCCGCCCGCCGCCGGCCCCGCGCGCGCTACTCCGGCTCGACCCCGGCCGCCTTGAGCGTGCTGCGGTAGGCGTCGAGCTGCTCCCGGACCAGGGTGCCGAGCTGCTCGGGCGTCGACCCGGTCAGCAGGAAGGCCTGCTTGTCCATCGCCGACTGGACCTCGGGCCGCGCGATGGCGGCGGCGAACTCGCGGTTCAGGCGGTCCAGGATGTCGCGGGGGACCTTCGCGGGCGCGAACACGCCCGCCCACGAGGTCAGCTTGAACTGCGGCATGCCCGCCTCGGCGATCGTCGGGACGTCGGGCAGCACCGGGCTGCGCTTGTCGAGCGTGACCGCCAGCGCGCGCAGCCGGCCGTCGCGCACATGGGGCACCGCCGTCCCGGCCGACGCGACCATCAGCTGCACGCGCCCGCCCACCAGGTCGGTCAGCGCCTGCGGCTCGCCCTTGTACGGCACGTGGACCATCTGGACGCCGCCCAGCGACGCGAACAGCGCCATCGATACGATGCCGGTGGTGTTGCCGGTCGCGTAGTTCAGCACGCCGGGGTTGGCCCGGGCGTACTGGATCAGCTCGGCGACGGTCCTGGCAGGCACCGACGGGTGGGTGACGATGAAGAAGGTGTAGCGGCCGACGTCCATCACCGGCGTGAAGTCGGCGACCGGATCGTAGGGCGGCGACTTCTTCATCGCGGGCACCGCCGACATCGGGCTGTTGGTGGCCATCAGCAGCGTGTAGCCGTCGGGCGCGGCGCGCGCGACCTCGGCCCCGGCGATCGCGCCGTCGGCGCCGGCCTTGTTCTCGACGAGTACCGGCTGGCCGATCGCGGCCGAGACCGAGCCGCCGATCACCCGGGCGATGGTGTCGGTGGCCGAGCCGGCCGGGAACGGCACGACCAGCCGGATCGGCTTGGCGGGGAAGGCCTGGGCGGCGGCGGGCGCCGGGGCGCCGGCCAGGGCCGCCATGCCGAGCAGCAGCGCTGCGACGGACGTCCTCATCGTATGTCTCCTCGTGGGGGGTGGCACGGCCGGGCGATCGCGGGCGGCCGCCGTCGGGATCAGAATCCGGCGAGCACGAGCTTGCCGATGGTCCGACCGGATTCGATCATCGCATGCGCGGCGCGCAGATTCGCCGCGTCGATGCGCCCGAGCGTGCGCGCATGCGTGCTGCGTACCAGGCCCTCGTCGACCAGCGCCGCGACCTGGTCCAGCAGCCGGCCCTGCTCGGCCATGTCCGGCGTCTCGAAGCCCGAGCGCGCGAACATCGCCTCCCAGTGCAGTGACGCGCAGCGCGCCTTGAGCAGCCGCACGTCGATCGGGTCCGGGTCGTCGATCACGCAGATGCGGCCCTGCGGGGCGACGATGCGCGCGAGCTCCGGGAAGTGCAGGTGCGTGTGCGAGACGCTGAAGATGCGCTCCGCCCAGCGGATACCCGCCTCCTGCAGGCCCTGCGACAGCGGCAGTGCGTGGTCGATGACGACATGCGCGCCCAGCCCCTCGGCCTGGGCGCGGCTCTCCGGGCGCGACGCGGTGGCGACGATGCGCGCACCGGTCAGCCGGCGGGCCAGCTGGATCGCGATCGAGCCGACGCCGCCCGCGCCCGCCGTGATCAGCAGCGTGCCGGCGTCGGCCGGCCGGCCGAGCGACAGGCCGAGCCGGTCGAACAGCGCCTCCCAGGCGGTGATCGTGGTCAGGGGCATCGCCGCGGCCTGGGCGAAGTCGAGCGTGCGCGGCTTGTGCCCGACGATGCGCTCGTCCACCAGATGCAGCTCCGCGTTGGTGCCCGGGCGCAGGCGGGAGCCCGCATACCAGACCGCGTCGCCCGGCGCGAACAGGGTGACGTCCGGCCCGACCGCCTCGACGACGCCGGCCGCGTCGAAGCCCAGCACCCGCAGGCCGCCGGCCCCGGGCGGCACGGCACGGCGCACCTTTGTGTCGACCGGATTGACCGACACCGCGTGGACGCGGACCAGCAGGTCCCGACCGGTCGCGACCGGGTCGGGCAGATCGACGTCGACGAGGCTGTTCGGATCCTCGGCGGACAGGCACTGGCGGTAGGCGATGGCTTTCATGGCGCGTCACTCTAGCCGACAGGGCGGGGCCGACGGTGCGGACGGACTGGGGAGTCTTGACAAAAGCGGGCAATCACTTACGCCGGAAGCCTTACCTTGGCTTGCTCCGCGTGGCAGTCGCGGTCCGCGGCGCGCCGGCGCCGCTGACCCCATCGAGCGAACGCCATGCACCCGAACCCACCCGCCGCCTCCACCGACGCCCGCTTTCCCCGACCCGCCCGCCCGCCGTCAGCGGCGGGTCGGGTCGAAATGGCGGCGCAGCCCCTGCCAGCAGACCTGGTAGTCGCGCTGCCGCGTAGGCAGCGCGAGCGCCTGCGCGGTCGGGTGGATCACCGCGCGCGTCTCGAACATGAAGGCCATCGTGTCGCGGATGTAGTGCGGCTGGGAGGTGTCGGCCGAGCTCGCCCGCTCGAAGGTCTCGGCGTCCGGCCCGTGGCCGGTCATGCAGTTGTGCAGGCTCGCGCCGCCGGGCGCGAACCCCTCGGCCTTGGCGTCGTAGACGCCGTGGATCAGGCCCATGAACTCCGAGGCGATGTTGCGGTGGAACCAGGGCGGCCGGAAGGTGTCCTGCATCGCGAGGATGCGCGGCGGGAAGATCACGAAATCGATGGTGTCCACCCCCGGCGTGTCGGACAGCGACTGCAGCACCAGGAAGATCGACGGGTCGGGATGGTCGAAGCTGACCGACCCGATGGCGTTGAAGCGGCGCAGGTCGTAGCGGTAGGGCACGTGGTTGCCGTGCCAGGCGACGACGTCGAGCGGCGAGTGGCCGATGTCGGCCGCCCACAGCCGGCCCTGGAACCGCGCGACCAGCTCGAAGGCCCCCTCGCGGTCCTCGAAGCGCGCGACCGGCGACAGGAAGTCGCGCGGATTGGCCAGCCCGTTGGCGCCGATGGGGCCGAGGTCGGGCAGCCTGAACGGCGCGCCGTAGTTCTCGCACACGTAGCCACGTACCGCCGCGAGCGGGCCGCGGCCGGTGGCGTCCGGGCCCGCCGCGTCCACCTCGGGCAGCTCGACCCGGAAGCGCACGCCGCGCGGCACGACCGCGATCTGCTGCGGCTCGACGTCCATCGCGCCCAGCTCGGTCAGCAGGCGCAGCGTGCCCAGCTGGGGGAGGATCAGCAGCTCGCCGTCGGCGTCGTAGAAGAACCGGTCGCGCATCGAGCGGTTGGCCGCGTACTGGTGGATCGCGCAGCCGGTCATGGCGGCGGCGTCGCCGTTGCCCGCCATGGTGAACAGCCCGTCGACGAAGTCGGTGGGCACGTCGGCCGCGGGCAGCGGCAGCGGGCTCCACCGCAGCTGGTCGGGCGGCGTCTCGACGCCCGCGGCAGGGCCGAATGCGCCCGCCAGCGCCCGGTCGGGGATCCGGCGGAAGGGGCCGTGCATCGCGGCCGGGCGGATCCGGTAGAGCCAGGTCCGGCGGTTGGCGCCGCGCGGCGCGGTGAAGGCGGTGCCCGACAACTGCTCGGCGTACAGGCCGTAAGGGCAGCGCTGGGGCGAGTTGCGTCCGACCGGCAGTGCGCCGGGCAGGGCCTCGGTCGCGAACTCGTTGCCGAACCCGGACTGGAAGGCAGGTGCGGCGACGATCGGTTCGGGCGGGTTCATGGCGGTCTCCGGACGGGTGCGCGTCGGTCGAGAATACCGCCTTCCGGACGGCGCGCCGCAGCCGCGCGGCCCGGCGGGTCAGAACGGGATGTCGTCGTCGATGTCGCCCATGCTGGGGGCCGGCTGCGGCTTGCGCGCACCCGTGCCGGCACCTGCGCCACCGCTCCGGGGCGCGCCGCCACCGCCACCGTAGGACTCGCGCTTGTTGCCGCCGTCATCGTCGGGCGGCGTCCTGTCGCCACCCATGCCTTCACGCGAGCCGAGCAGCTGCATCTCGGCGGCGATGATCTCGGTGGTGTAGCGGTCCTGGCCTTCCTTGTCCTGCCACTTGCGGGTCTTGAGCCGGCCCTCGACGTACACCGAGCGCCCCTTCTTCAGGTATTCGCCGGCGATCTCGGCGAGGCGGTCGTAGAAGACCACCGAATGCCATTCGGTCTCTTCCTTCTTCTCGCCGGTGGCCTTGTCCTTCCAGTTGCGCGTGGTGGCGAGGCGCACGTTGCAGATGGCGCCGCCATTGGGCGAGTAGCGGGTCTCGGGATCCTTGCCGAGGTTGCCGACGATGATGACCTTGTTCACCGATGCCATGGGGCTCTCCTGATGGGGAGCCGGCGCCCGGCGCCGGCCATGTGTGCTGTCTGGGCAGAGGACTCCGCCGTCATGCGACAGCTTACCGCAGCCCCCGCGCGCCGCCCTCGGCAAGCAGGTCTAGGCCGCGGGACCGACGGCCGCCGCGCGTCCGCCCGGCTGCGGCCAGCGGCGCTGGCCCGCGGCGACGACCCACCAGACGACCATCACGCCCGCGCACAGCACGAACACCGACACGCCACCGAAGCGCGACGACGCCCAGCCGCCGAGCGCTCCGCCCGCGAACAGGCCGAGCGCCTGCACGGTGTTGTAGAGGCCGAGCGCGGTGCCCTTGACGTCTGCGGGCGCGAGCCGCGACACCATCGAAGGCACGGTCGCCTCGAGCACGTTGAAGGCAGCGAAGAACACCAGCAACAGCACCGCGAACGGCAGGATGCCGACCGGCTGGGTCGCGTAGCCGAGCTGCGCGGCCAGGATCGCCGCGATCGAGGCCAGCGTGACCGCCCGCAGGCGGCCGGCGCGCTCGCCCCACATGATCGGCGGGACCATCAGCACGAACGAGGCGGCAACCACCGGCAGGTAGACCTTCCAGTGGTCGGCCAGCGGCAGCTGCGCACGCTCGACCAGCCAGGCCGGCAACACCACGAACATCGCCATCTGCACGAAGTGCAGCGCAAAGATGCCGACGTTGAGCCGCATCAGTTCGGGGTCGAGCGCGACCCCGCGGAACTGTGTGCGCGCCACGCCCTCGCCGACCCGGCGCGAAGGCAGCGGCAGCGGCGGCACCGCGAACAGCACGACGGCGATGCCGACGAAGGCGAGCGCGCCGGTCAGGTGGAACATCCCCGCCATGCCGACCCACTCGTAGAGCAGGGGCGCGGCGACCAGCGACAGCGCGAAGGTCAGGCCGATCGAGGCGCCGACGAGCCCCATCGCCTTGGTGCGCTGCGAGTCGCGCGTCAGGTCGGCGATGCAGGCGGTGACCGCTGCGGAGATCGCACCCGTGCCCTGCACCGCGCGCCCGATGACGGTCCAGACGATGTCGGTCGCCTGCGCGGCGATCAAGCTGCCCAGCGCGAACAGCACCAGGCCGAAGACGATCACCGGCTTGCGGCCCAGGCGGTCGGAGGCCATGCCGAAGGGCAGCTGCAGCAGGCCCTGGGTGAGGCTGTAGATGCCGAGCACGAGCCCCACCATCAGCGGCTCGTCGCCCCCCGGCAAAGTGTGCGCGTGCACCGCGAACACCGGGAGGATCAGGAACAGCCCGAGCATGCGGAACGCGTAGAGCGACGCCAGCGAGAGGCTCGCACGCAGCTCCAGCTGCGTCATGCGCACGGGATCCGGCGCAGCCGCGGCGGCAGGTTCGGCAGGCACGGGGATCGGTGGCGCGAAGGAGCGGGGCGGGAGTGGGCTATATTAACAGGTTGCCCTTCACGGCCCGCCCCCGGGGCGCTGGGCCTTTGCACCCACATGCCGAGCGACGCCACGAAGCCGATCCCCAGCCCCGCACCGGGTCCGAAGCCGTCGTCCGGCGCGGGCGCCCACGTGCCGCCATCGATCCGCGTGCGCGGCGCCCGCACCCACAACCTCAAGAACGTCAGCCTGGAGCTGCCGCGCGACAAGCTCGTGGTGATCACCGGCCTGTCGGGGTCGGGCAAGTCCTCGCTCGCCTTCGACACGCTGTACGCCGAGGGCCAGCGCCGCTACGTCGAGTCGCTGTCGGCCTACGCGCGCCAGTTCCTGCAGCTGATGGAGAAGCCCGACGTCGACCTGATCGAGGGCCTGTCGCCCGCGATCGCGATCGAGCAGAAGGCCACCAGCCACAACCCGCGCTCGACGGTGGGCACCGTCACCGAGATCCACGATTACCTGCGCCTGCTGTTCGCGCGGGTGGGCACGCCCTACTGCCCCAACCACCCCGACCAGCCGCTCGAGGCGCAAACCGTCTCCCAGATGGTGGACGCCACGCTCGCGCTGCCGGCCGACACCAAGCTGATGGTGCTGGCCCCGGTGGTGTCCAATCGCAAGGGCGAGCACGTCGACCTCTTCGAGGGCCTGCGCGCGCAGGGCTTCGTGCGGGTACGCGTGCGCACCGAGGGCAAGACCGCCGAGCGCGTGCACGAGCTCGACGACCCGCCCCGCCTCGTCAAGACCAGCAAGCACTCCATCGACGTGGTCGTCGACCGGCTCAAGGTGTCGCCCGCGGCGCGCCAGCGGCTCGCCGAGTCCTACGAGACCGCGCTGCGCATCGCGGAGGGTCGCGCGATCGCGCTCGAGACGGACGGCGGGCGCGAGCACCTGTTCTCCAACCGATTCGCCTGCCCGCAGTGCAACCACGCGCTGCGCGAGCTCGAGCCGAGGCTGTTCTCGTTCAACAACCCGATGGGCGCCTGCCCCGGCTGCGACGGGCTGGGTACGGTGGAGTTCTTCGACCCGGCGCGCGTCGTGCACTTCCCCAACCTGGGCCTGGGCGCCGGCGCGATCCGGGGCTGGGACCGGCGCAACCAGTTCTATTTTCAGATGCTGCAGAGCCTCGCGGCCTTCTACGACTTCGATGTCGACACGCCCTACGAGCAGCTGTCCGAGGAGGTGCGCGACGTGATCCTGAACGGATCGGGCACGCGGCGCATCCCCTTCGTGTACCTGACCGAGAGCGGCAAGGCGAGCACCAGGCAGCACCCGTTCGAGGGCGTGCTGCCCAACCTCGAGCGGCGCTACCGCGAGACCGACTCCGCGCCCGTGCGCGAGGAGCTCGCCAAGTACCTGAACACCCGCGCCTGCCCGGCCTGCGAGGGCACGCGCCTGCGCCCCGAGGCCCGCAACGTGCGGGTCGGCGCGCGCGGCGACGACCAGCCGATCTGGACCGTGTCGCGCTGGACACTCGGCCAGACGCGCGCGTGGTTCGAGGCCCTGGACCTGCCGGGCTCCAAGGCCGCCATCGGCGAGCGGATCATCCGCGAGATCGCCAACCGCCTGCGATTCCTGGTGAACGTGGGCCTCGACTACCTGTCGCTCGACCGCTCCGCCGAGACGCTGTCGGGCGGCGAGTCGCAGCGCATCCGGCTCGCCTCGCAGATCGGCTCGGGCCTCACCGGCGTGATGTACGTGCTCGACGAGCCCTCGATCGGCCTGCACCAGCGCGACAACGACCGGCTGATCGAGACGCTGCGCCACCTTCGCGACCTGGGCAATTCGGTGCTGGTGGTCGAGCACGACGAGGACGCGATCCGCGCCGCCGACCATGTGGTCGACATGGGGCCGGGCGCCGGCCTGCACGGCGGCGAGGTGGTGTCGCAGGGCACGCCCGACGAGATCGCCGCCGACCCGGCCTCGCTGACCGGCCGTTACCTGTCGGGCGCGCTCGCCATCGACGTGCCCGCCGTGCGCGTGCCGCCCGGCGAGCGCGCCCTCACGGTGCGCGGCGCGCGCGGCAACAACCTGCGCGGCGTCGACGTTGCGTTCCCGGTCGGCCTGCTGGTGTGCGTGACCGGCGTGTCGGGGTCGGGCAAGTCGACGCTGGTCAACGACACCCTGCACCATGCGGTCGCCCGCCACCTGTACGGCTCGCAGGCGGCGCCGGCGGCGCACGACGGTATCGACGGCCTGGAGCACCTCGACAAGGTCATCAGCGTCGATCAGAGCCCGATCGGGCGCACACCGCGCAGCAACCCGGCCACCTACACCGGCCTGTTCACGCCGATGCGCGAGCTGTTCGCCGAGACCCCCATCGCACGCGAGCGCGGCTACGGCCCCGGGCGCTTCTCCTTCAACGTCAAGGGCGGGCGCTGCGAGTCGTGCGAGGGCGACGGGATGATCAAGGTCGAGATGCACTTCCTGCCCGATGTCTACGTGCCCTGCGACGTCTGCCACGCGCGCCGCTACAACCGCGAGACGCTCGAGGTGCTGTACAAGGGCCGCAACATCGCCGAGGTGCTCGACATGACGGTGGAGACCGCACATGCGTTCTTCGGGTCGGTGCCGGCCATCGCGCGCAAGCTGCAGACCCTGCTCGACGTGGGGCTGGGCTACGTGCGCCTGGGCCAGAGCGCGACCACGCTGTCGGGCGGCGAGGCGCAGCGCGTCAAGCTGTCGCAGGAGCTCTCCAAGCGCGACACCGGGCGCACGCTGTACATCCTCGACGAGCCCACCACCGGCCTGCACTTCCAGGACATCGCGCTGCTGCTGCGGGTGATCCACGCGCTGCGCGACCACGGCAACACGGTGGTCGTGATCGAGCACAACCTCGACGTGATCAAGACTGCCGACTGGGTGGTCGACATGGGTCCCGAGGGGGGCGACGGCGGCGGCACGCTGGTGGCGGCCGGCACGCCCGAGACGCTGGCCGGCGTCGAGGCCAGCCACACCGGGCGCTACCTGGCGCGGGTGCTGGCGCGCGCGCGGGCCCGCCGGCCGGGCTGAGCCGGGCCCGGCCGGACCGGGAAACAGACCCGCCCCGCGTCCTGCGCGAAGCGCCGACGCACCGAACCGCGTGGGTGCCGCGCACCGGGCGGGCGTCGCCCCGGCGCGACGTCCGGCGGGCGGCCCCGACCGCCCGGCAGGCGCGGGGTGCCGCCCGGGCACGGGACATGCCTGCCCAGCTTGCAGCCGCCGCGTCCCGGATCGATAAGGGGTGGGCAACCACACTGAAACGAATCGCGGAATCACCATGATCATCCATCCCGCCACGGTCGAGCTCCATCCAAACGACCTGCGCGCACTGCTCGAGAGCGGCCTGCCCCTGGACTTGGGCGAGCCGGGCGACCGGCTCGTGCCCATCGGGCGCGCCGACCTCGCCACGCGGCTGCGGGCCGCGCGGGCCTGCACCGAGGACCCGGCGCGACGCGCCGTCATCACGAGCTTCATGAAGCAGCTGCGGGTCTGAGCGCCCGCGTCCGCGGCCCCGATTCGAGCGAGGTACCGCGATGACCCCCCTGTCCTACGCTCCCGGCGCCGCGCCGGACGGCCCCTGGGCCACCTATCTCGACCAGATCGAGCGGGTGCGCCCCTACCTCGGCCACCTGGACCGCTGGATCGAGACGCTCAGGCGTCCCAAGCGCTGCCTGGTCGTCGACATCCCGATCGAGATGGACGACGGCTCGATCGCGCACTTCGAGGGCTTCAGGGTCCAGCACAACCTGAGCCGCGGCCCCGGCAAGGGCGGCGTGCGCTACCACCCCGACGTGACCCTCGAGGAGGTGATGGCGCTGGCTGCCTGGATGACGGTCAAGAACGCCGCGGTCAACCTGCCCTTCGGCGGCGCCAAGGGCGGTGTGCGCTGCGACCCGTCGCGCCTCTCCAGGAAAGAGCTCGAGCGCGTCACGCGCCGCTACACCAGCGAGATCGGCATCGTCATCGGGCCCACCCAGGACATCCCGGCCCCGGACGTCAACACCGACGCCCAGATCATGGCCTGGATGATGGACACCTACTCGATCAACGTCGGGGGCACCGCCACCGGCGTGGTCACTGGCAAGCCGGTGACGCTGGGCGGCTCGCTCGGCCGGGTCAAGGCGACCGGCCGCGGCGTGTTCGTGATCGGGCGCGAGGCGGCGCGCCGCCTGCACCTGCCGCTCGAGGGCGCGCGGGTCGCGGTGCAGGGCTTCGGCAACGTCGGCTCGGTCGCCGCCGAGCACTTCGCCGCGCACGGCGCGCGGGTGGTCGCGGTACAGGACGCCAGCGGCACGGTGCACGCCGAGCGCGGCCTGGACGTGCCCGCGCTGGTGCGCCACGCGCAGGCAGGCCGCGGGGTGGCCGGCTTCGGCGGGGGCGAGTCGCTGCCGGCGCACGCCTTCTGGGAGATCACCTCGGACGTGCTCGTGCCGGCGGCCCTCGAGGGGCAGATCACCGCCGAGCGGGCGCGCCGGCTGCAGACGCGGCTGGTGCTCGAGGGCGCCAACGGTCCGACCGTGCCCGAGGCCGACCGCATCCTCGGGGAGCGCGACATCATGGTGGTGCCGGACGTCATCGCCAACGCCGGCGGCGTCACCGTGTCGTACTTCGAGTGGGTGCAGGACTTCTCGAGCTTCTTCTGGACCGAGGACGAAATCAACACGCGGCTCGATGCGATTCTGATGGGCGCGTTCGGGCGCATCTGGGAGGAGTCGGTGCGCCTGCGCGTGCCGCTGCGCACGGCGGCCTTCGTGGTCGCCTGCGAGCGCGTGCTGGCCGCGCGCGAGCTGCGCGGGCTCTACCCCTAGCGGCCGCCGGCCTCAGAGGCGGTAGCGCGCCTCGATCGGGTCACCGACGCGGATCGTGCCGTCCAGGCCGGCCACGACGATGCAGTTCTGGCCGAAGGTCACCGCGCCGCCGAGCCTGGGGTCGGAGCGGAAGTCCGCCAGCACCTGCAGCACGCCCGGCTCGTGGCGGCCGGTGGCCGGGTCGACCTCGGGGATCGTGCAGCGCGTGCAGGGCTTGACCGCCTTGAGCACGACGCGCGGCCCCGCCGCTGGCGCCGTCGCGAGCGTGTCGACGAAGTCCTCGTCGAACGGGTCGATGCCCTCGACGACGATGTTCGGTCGGAAGCGCTGCGCGGGCGCCGGCGCCAGCCCGGCGTCGGCAAGCCGGCCGTCGAGCGCGTCGAGCGAGGCCCGGGACACCACCAGCAGCGGATAGCCGTCGCTGAAGCGCGTCAGCGTGCCGGGCTGGCCCGACGCGTCGCCGACCCAGTTTCGGCTGGCCGCGCGCGGCGCGCTCGCGTCGAAGCGCAGCAGCCGCACCGGTTGCCCGAGGTACTCGCTGAACCAGGCACGCGCCTCGGGCCCTTCGTCGAAGCCCGCGCACCGGTCGTCCCAGCAGAAGGTCGCGACCCGATCGCCGCCGCGCCCGGCCACGGTCAGCGCGGGCAGGCCGGGCGCGAGCACCCGCAGCCCGCCGTCGACGCGGGCCGGGCGGACCAGCGCGAGCCGGGGCAGCTCGCGCTGGGTGACGAACTCGTTGCGATCGTCGACCAGCATCCAGCGCCGGTCGTCGAGCGGGCCTAGCGCGTCGAAGCGCATCGTGTCAGTCACGATGCCGGCGCAGGACTTGATCGGGTAGGTGTAGAGGGCGGCGATGCGCGGGGCGGCGTTCATTGCCCGATCGTATCAGCGCGAGCCGGCGCGCACCCGGCCGGGACGGCAGGCGGGCCGTCCGGCGCGGCCGGCGGGTCAGCCGTGGCGCCCTGGCGGCACGGTCTCGATCCAGTGCCGCGCGATCTGCTCGCGCGTCGCGCACCAGGCGCCGGAGCGGTCGCGCACGTGCTCGAGCAGGCGCAGCAACCCGCCGATGCGCCCCGGGCGCCCGATGATCCGCGTGTGCAGCCCGATCGACATCATCCGGGGCGACTGCCTCGATTCGCGCAGCAGCCACTCGAAGGCGTCGATCGCGTAGTCGGCGAAATCGTCGCCCCGCACGTAGGCATAGCTGTCGAAGAAGCGCATGTCGTTGGTGTCGAACGCATAGGGCAGCACCAGGTGCGGCTTGCCCGCTGCCTCGACCCAGTACGGCAGGTCGTCGTTGTAGGCGTCGCTGTCATAGAGGAAGCCGCCGTGCTCGGCGAGCAGGCGGCGCGTGTTGACCGAGGCCGACGACTTGGTGTGCCAGCCCGTGGGCGCGCGCCCGGTCAGCCGCTCGACGGTGGCCGCGCAGCGCCGGATCGTCTCGCGCTCCTCGTCCTCGGGCATGTGCGCGTGCGTCTCCCAGCGCCAGCCGTGGCAGCAGACCTCGAAGCCCCGGTCGGCCGCGTCGCGCGCGACCCAGGGCGTGGCCTCCAGCGCGCGACCGCAGGCGTTGAGCGTCAGCGGGATGCCGGCCTCGACGAACAGGTCGGTGATGCGTCCGTAGCCGACCCGTGCGCCGTACTCGAAGTGGCTCTGCATGCACAGGTCGGGCGCACCGACGATCTCGTTGTAGACCTCGTGCCGCCCCTCGTTGCGCGCATCGCCCGCGCTCAGCGCCATCTCGGCGCCCTCCTCGACGTTGAGCACGAAGGACACCGCCAGGCCCGCGCCGCCCGGCCAGCGCATGGCCGGGTAGCGGCCGCGGTAGCCGGCGAGGTCGCGCGGCGGCGATGCAGGAACGGGCGCCGGGGCGCTCATGCGCCCTGCCGCGCGCGCCGCCACAGCGCCTGCGAGGCGCGCTGCGCGTCGGCCAGCAGCGCGTCCAGGTCGGCCGCCACCGGGCGCCCGCCGTCGACCACCTGCACACCGTCGACCCAGACGTGCTCGAAGTCGCGCCCCTGCGCGGTGTGCACCAGGTTTCCGACCGGGTCGATACACGGCACGAGGTGCGGCCGGCGGAAGTCCATCACCACCAGGTCGGCCTGCTTGCCGACCTCGATCGATCCGATCCGGTCGTCCAGGCCCATCGCGCGCGCGCCGTCGATGGTCGCCATCCGCAGCACGTCCTCCGGCTGCCAGAACGCGTCGACGCGATCCTCCTGGATGCGGCCGATCGCGAGCGCCCAGCGCATCACCTCCACCATGTCGGCGTGCATGTTGTCCGAGCCGAGCGCGAGGTGCGCGCCCGCGCGCCGCAGCCGGGAGGTGGGCGCGGCGGTGCCGCCGGTTGCGTTGCCCTTGGGTATGTGCGCGACGTGGATCCCGGCGCGCCCGCAGCGCGCGATGTCGCCGTCGTCCATGAACAGGCAGTGGGCTGCGAGCAGCCGGTCGTTGAGTAGGCCGACCTCCTCGAGGAGTTGCGGCGGCGTCATGCCCGAGCGGTGCATGACCTGCGCGACCTCCTTGCGGCTCTGCGCGAGGTGCGTGTTGACCCGCAGCCCGCGGCGCGCCGACTCGCCGGCGATCAGCCGCAACAGGTCGTCGGAGCAGGTGTCGGGCGCATGCGCGGCGAGCTGCACGCCGGTACGTCCGTCGAACGCGCCGTTCCAGCGCTCGGCCAGCGCCAGCGCCTCGCCGAGGGTGCGCTCCCCGATCGCGGCGTGGTGCTCCCAGCGGCCATCGCCGATCAGGGAGAAGTCGGCGTCATGGATGCGTCCGCAGCTGAACACGCGCAGGCCGAGCCCGGCCATCGCCGGCATCGTCAGGTCGGCGTGCACGTAGGTGTCGTTGATCAGGGTCGAGCCGAACAGCATCGCCTCGACGGCGCCCAGCCGGGCGAGTGCGACCGCCTCGTCGGGCGTCACGTCGTGGCCGTGCGGGATGCCCGGCGTGTAGGCGGGCGCGAAGCCGAGGTCCTCGGCCACGCCGCGCACCATCGTCAGGATCGCGTGGGTGTGCACGTTGACCAGCCCCGGCATCATCACCCGCCCGGGCAGCGCGCGCCGCGTGCCGGCGGTCGCGCCCGCGGGCAGCGCGGCGAGCGGGCCGACCCATGCGATCCGCCCACCGGAGATGCCCACCGCGGCGTCCTCGATCACGGTCATCGCCGCGTCCACGGTCACCACGGTCAGCTCGGTCAGCAGCAGGTCGAAGTCCGCGGTCCTCGCGGCGGGCGGCGTGGCGCTCATGGCACTGTCCTCATCGGTGTCTCCTGGGTATGTACGGGGGTGCCGACGTCGACGTCGCCGCCGGCGCGCGCGCGGCTCATTCGTGAAGGTGGGCGAGAAAGCGCCGCGTGCGCTCGTGCGCGGGGGCGTCGAAGATCCGCCCGGGCGGGCCCTCCTCGACCACCGTGCCCTCATCCATGAAGACCACGCGGTCGGCGGTCGACCTCGCGAACCGCATCTCGTGCGTGACCGCCACCAGCGTCAGCCCGGCGAGCGCGAGCTCGCGCATCACGTCGACCACCTCGGTGACCAGCTCGGGATCGAGCGCCGAGGTGGGCTCGTCGAACAGGATCAGCTCGGGCTGCATCGCGAGCGCGCGCGCGATCGCGACCCGCTGCTGCTGGCCGCCCGACAGCTGGCTCGGCCGCTTGTCGACATGGTCGGCCAGGTGCACGCGGCCCAGCTGTTCGCGGGCCCGCTCGCGCGCGACCGCAGGCGTCTCGCCGAGCACGCGGCGCGGCCCGATCGCGACATTGTCGAGTGCCGACAGGTGCGCGAACAGGTTGAAGCGCTGGAACACGAAGCCGATGCGGCTGCGCTGGCGAGCCAGCGCCGCCTCCGGCAGCAGCCGTCCGGTCGGACCGCGCCCGATCGCCTCGCCGCGCAGCGACACCGTGCCCGCATCGGGCATCTCCAGCCAGTTGAGGCAGCGCAGCAGCGTCGTCTTGCCCGAGCCGGACGGGCCGATGACGACGATGGTCTCGCCCTCGGCGACCGACAGCGATGCGTCGCGCAGCACGGTGCGCCCCCCGAAGGCCTTGGTGATGCCCCGCGCCTCGAGGACGATGCGTCGCGCGTCCGGCGCGCCCGCGGCGCTCACCATGTCGGCAGACGCCGCTCGATCCAGCGCGACAGCCACGCGAGCACCGAGATCGTCAGGTAGTAGTACAGCGCGATCAGCAGGAAGATCTCGAACGGCGCGAAGTGCACCGCGATGATCGCCTGCCCCGCGCGCGTGAGCTCGTAGACCGAGATCACCGACAGCAGCGCCGAGCCCTTGACCAGCGTGATCAGCTCGTTGGTCGCGGGCGGCACCACCGCGCGCAGCGACTGCGGCAGCAGCACGTGCACCAGGATCTGCCCGTGGCGCATGCCGATGGAGCGGGCCGCCTCGGCCTGGCCGCGCTCGATCGAGCCCACGCCCGCACGCACGATCTCGGCGATGAAGCCGGCCGCGTTGAGCCCGAGCGCGATCACGCCCGCCCAGAACTCCGGCAGGTTCACGCCGATCACCGGCAGCGCGAAGTACACCAGGAAGATCTGGATCAGCAGTGGCGTGCCGCGGATGAAGTCCACATAGGCCATCACCACCCAGCGCGCGGGCGCAAAGCGCGACAGCGAGGCCAGCCCGAGCGCCGCGCCCAGCACCACGCCCAGCACCATCGCCAGCGAACAGATCCGTATCGTGGTCAGCAGCCCCGCCCCGAGCAGCGGGACCGCCTTCTCGACCAGCCCCCAGTCGAAGACCATGTCAGGAGAACGACGGGATCGCGTCGGCCAGCGTCATCCGGAAGCCGAACCACTTCTCCTGCAGACGGTAGATCGATCCGTCCGCCTTCATCTTCTGGATCTCGCCGTTCAGGAAGGCCACGATCTCCGGATCCTCCTTGCGCACGGCGATGCCGGCCCAGTTGTCGGCGCCCATGCCTTTGACGATCGCATACTTGCCCGGCGCGTCCTTGAGCACCATGGCCAGCGTGGGCAGCGTGTTGAGCACGCCGTCGACGCGGTTCTGCGCGAGCGCCACATAGGCCGACGGGTGGTCGTCGAAGGTGCGCACCTCCTTGAAGCCCGCGCCGCCCCCGTTCTTGAGCGTCACGGCGATCCTCTCCTGCAGGATCTGGCCCGGCGAGCCGAGCTTGACCGCGACGGTGCGGCCGTTCAGGTCGCCAATCGCCTTGATCTTGTCGGCGTCCGCGGCCCGCACCAGCATCGCCTGCGAGGCCTCGGCGTAGGGGACCGTGAAGGCGACGCGCTCGAGGCGCTCCTTGGTGTAGCTCATCGAGCTCATGATCACGTCGAACTTCTTGGCGTAGAGCGACGGGATCACGCCCGCCCACGCGGTGTCGATGAAGTTCGCCTTGACGCCGAGCGTCTTGCAGAAGGCCTCGGCCAGCTCGACGTCGTAGCCGACGATCTTGCCGTCCTGCCGGTAGGTGAAGGGCACGTAGGCCGCCTCGCAGCCGATGCGCAATTCGCCCGCGGCCTTGATCTGGGCGAGCGTGGTGGCCTGCGCGAACGCGAAGCGCGGCAGGACGCCCGCGGCGAGCGCGGCGGGGGCCGCGGCGAGGATCCTGCGGCGGGACGGGAGGGGGAGGCGGGTCATGGTCGGGCTCCTGGGGATGGGGAGGGTGGTGTGGGACGGGCGGTGGCGAAAGGTGTCGGGAGGCCGGGGCCGCTCAGGGCCGAGGCCCGGTCGCGGCGTCGGGCAGCCGCGCCGCGTAGGTGTCGGGGGCGATCGGGACTGCGAGCGCGCGCCGGTAGATGCGCTCGACCGCCTCCAGGATCGGCGCGACCGAGGCCTCGGCCGCGTCGTAGCGCGCGGCCAGACCCTCGAACTCGGCGGCGATCTCGGCGAGGATCGCGGCCTCGTCGATGCACTGCAGGCGTGCGCCCTGCATCGTCACCCGGCCGTCGACCATCGAGAAGTCGAGGCCCGCGCCGCGCTCGGCGTAGACCAGTTGGCGCACCGGGTCGTTCAGCGGCGTGAAGGTGACGGTGTCGAGGCGGTAGCCGACCAGGTCGGCGATCGCGCCGACACGGATCGCGCCCAGCGCGTCGCCGAACCCGAGGGCGCGGCCGCCCGCGAGCGTACCCGCGTGCAGCGCCTCGCGCGCCGACAGCCACCGCGAGGGCTCGTCGCCGCGCAGCTTGGACACGGCCGCGGCGCTGCCCAGCACGTTGAGCATGTTGACCGTCACCGTGGAGCACGAGCCGTCGGAGCCCAGGCTGACGTTGACGCCCGCCTCCAGGAGCTCGCGTACCGGTTGCACGCCCGAGGCCAGCAGCAGGTTGCTCCAGGGGTTGTGCTGCGCGGTGGCCCCGCTGCGCGCGAGCGCGTCGATCTCGCGCGGGTTCAGCCACACCGCGTGCACGAGGCTGGTGGCGGGCTTGAGGAAGCCGATCCGGTCGAGGTGCTCGACGATCGGGCAGCCGTAGAACAGCTGCCCGGTGACCACCTGCATCCGGGTCTCCTGGACGTGCGTGATCACCGGCAGCGCTAGGTCGTCGGCCAGCGCGCGCACCTGCATCAGGAAGGCTGCGGTGCAGCGCTGCGGCGCCGAGGCCGACACCAGCATGCCGACCCGCTGCTGCCGCGGATGCCGGTCGCGGGTCAGCTCGCGCACCAGCGCGAGGTACTCGGCGGATCCGGGGCGGGGCGCCGCGCGCAGCTCGGCGGCGAGCGCCGGCGGCACCAGATCCTCCACGAACGGGAAGTTGTCCACGATCGGGCGGTCCATCATCGCGAACCCCATCAGCGCGCGGATGCCGGCGTCCTCGTAAGCCTGCAGCGCCGCATCGATGCGCTCACGGTCGATCGACGCTCCGAGCGCCATGTCGTCGACCACCGTCGTGCACCCGGTACGCAGGCACTCGATCGCGCCGATCATCGTGCGCAGATAGACCTGGCGCGGCGTGAGCGGCACCGGGATGCGGGTGCGCACCAGGTGCATCCACAGCTCGAGCGGCAGGTTCTCGGCGCGCCCCCGCTGGAAGTGCTCCTGCGAATGCTGGTGCCCGTTGACCAGCCCGGGCACGAGCAGGCGCCGCGACAGATCGATCACCTCGTCGGCGTCGGCGATGCTGCCCGCCGGCGCGATCGCGGCGATCAGCCGGCCCTGGACCAGCACGTCGAGCGGCTGCGCCTGGTGTGCGTGGTCGTCGCCGAGCAGCGCGGTCGCGCCCCGCAGCACCGTCTTCCTGGCGTTCATCGTAGAAGCTCCGCACACTGTAGGGCCGACGTGCGTCGGCTGGTTCCCGTACCCTGTCCCGCAACCGTTTCCGCCACGCGCCCGCCGGCCCCGCCGCCCGCGGCCACCGCGCCCCCCACGAGGCCCGCGCCATGACCGACCCGACCCCGACCGACCCGTCCGGCCCGCCCGACGCCAACGACCCCGCGGGGATCGACCGCCACTGGATGCGGCTCGCGATCGCCGAGGCGCGCGACGCCTACGCCCGCGGCGACTGGCCGACCGGCTCGGTGCTGGTGCGCGACGGCCGGCTGCTCGCGGTCGGCCAGAACCGGCAGGTCACGCGGGGCGACGTCACCGAGCATGCCGAGACCGAGGCGATCCGCCGCGCGTTCGCGGCCCACGGCCCGGGCGCCACCGCGGGCGCGACGCTCTACGGCACGATGGAACCCTGCCCGATGTGCGCGGGCGCGATGAAGCTCGCTGGCATCGGGCGCGTCGTGCTGGCGCTGCGCCACGCCACCTTGCGCCGCACCGACCTCGGCGCCTACGCGGTCGAGCCGTTCTGCGCGATGACCGGCTGGCACCCCGAGCTGGCCGAGGGCGTGCTGCAGGACGAGTACCTCGCGCTGCGCCTGCGCTGGGGGGGCGACCAGGTCGCGCCGCCGGCGGGCTGAGGCCGCTACCGGGCGCACGAGCGCGCGGCCGCGGGGCCGCCTCGTGGGCGAGGAGGGCAGCGGCATCGACGGGCTCATCGCGGCGCCGGTCACCGCAGGTGGCGGGAGACGCCCGCCACCCGCTCCATCACGATCATCAGCAGCAGCGTCGCCGCCACCAGCACGCCCGACACCGCAGCCGCCCGCACGTCGAGGTTCGACTCGATGATGTGCCACATGCGGATGGGCAGCACCTCGCTGCGCGCGTCCGACAGGAACAGCGACACCGCGACGTTGTCGAACGAGTACATGAAGCCGATGAACGCGCCGGCGAGCACGCCCGGCCGGATCAGCGGCAGCGTCACCGTCGAGAACGCGTAGCGCGGCGACGCACCCAGGCTGCGGGCGCTCTCGAGCAGGCTCGGGTCGAGCTGCACGAGGCTCGCGCAGGTGGTCCGGAACACGTAGGGCGCGGTGATCGCCACGTGGCCGATCACCAGGGTCCAGAACGACAGGCCGGTGCCGGCGAGGTTGAACAGCATCAGCAGCGCCAGGCCCAGCGCGAGCGTGGGCAGCATCAGCGGCGACAGGAACAGCGACTCCACCAGCCGCGCCCAGGGCTCGCGACGACGCGCTATCGCGAGCGCGGCGGCCACGGCCAGCACGATCGAGACGCTGGTCGCGATCGCGGCGACCTTCAGCGACAGCACGAAGGCGCCGAGGATCTCGGGCGACTCCGTCCACAGCGCCGCGTACCACCGCCACGACCATCCGGGCGGTGGGAACTTCAGCGAGAAGCCGCTGGTGAACGAGGTGATCAGCACGATCACGGTGGGCGCCATCAGCAAGCCGATCGACAGCGCGGTGAGCAGCCCGACCGTCAGCGTGAACGAGCGGCGCTCCATGGCTGAGCGCATCGACTCGGCGGCGATGCGCTCAGCCATGGACGAAACCGCGGCTGCGGCGCGCGAGCAGGTTGACCGCGGTGACCACGGCGAGCACCGACACCAGCAGCACGACCGCGATCGTCGCGGCGAACGGGTAGTCGTTGGCCTGGATCGCCTGCTGGTACATGTAGAAGGGCATGAACATCTGCTGGCCGCCGCCCACCAGCGTCTGCGTGACGAAGGCGCTCGCGCTCGAGGCGAACACCAGCAGGCAGCCCGCCAGCAGGCCCGGCATCGACAGCGGCAGCGTCACCAGGAAGAAGGTCCGCCAGCGGCCGGCGCCGAGCGACAGAGACGCCTGGCGCAGCGCCGGGTCCACGTTGCCCAGCGCCGTGATCAGCGGCAGCACCATCAGCGGCAGCTCGATCTGCGCGAGCGCGACGGTGACCGCCCCGGGCGTGTAGAGCAGCTTGATCGGCGCGTCCACCCAGCCCCACGACACCAGCAGGTTGTTGACGATGCCCTGGCGCCCGAGGATCACCACCCAGGCGAAGGTGCGCACCACCGCGCTGGTGAGGAGCGGCAGCACGATCAGCAGCATCAGCACGCGCTGCCACCGCGGCGAGGCCTGCGTGTAGGACCAGGCGAGCGGATAGCCGATCAGCAGCGCGAGCACCGTCACCTTCAGCGCCAGCCAGAGCGTGTTGCCCAGCACCGCGAGGTTGAAGCTGTCGGTCAGGAACTTGGCGTACTGGTTGATGCCCCAGGTGGCGAGGCTGGCGTCGGCGCGCAGGCTCACATAACCGAGCAGCAGCAGCGGCATCACCACGAAGACCGCAAAGAAGAGCCCGAGCGGCAGCGCGAGCGCCGCCGGCGAGCCGGCCGCGACCGACGGCACGGCAGGGCCGGCAGCCGCCGCGCTCAACGCAGGCCCCCGTGCGGACCGCGGCCGATCATCGTGCGAACACCCCGGCGGGCGAGCCCGGGCGCAGCGTGACGCCGACCCGCTCCCCGCTCGCGAAGCGCGGCATCCCGGCGGTGCGCGGCAGCGTGACCTTGATCGGCTGGCCGCCGGCGAGCGTCATCTCGACCACCACCGAGGGCCCGAGCGGCAGCACCATGCCGATGCTCGCCGGCAGCGCGCCGGGTGCCGGCGCGCCGATCGACAGGTGCTCGGGGCGGGCGGCTACCACCACCGCCCCCTCGCGCGAGCAGGGCGCGGCGTGCGCGAGCGCGAGCCGGCCGCCCTCGCCGGTCTCGACGGCCCATGCGGCGCCGTCGCGCACGAGCTGCCCGGGCAGCAGGTTGGCCGTGCCGATGAAGGTCGCGACGAACAGCGTGGCCGGGCTGTCGTAGATCGCCTCGGGCGTGTCGAACTGCTCGACGCGGCCGGCGTTCATCACCGCGATCCGGTCGGCCATCGACATCGCCTCTTCCTGGTCGTGGGTGACCAGCACCGTGGTGACACCGAGCTCGCGCTGGATTCGGCGGATCTCGATCTGCATGTCGAGCCGCAGGTTCTTGTCGAGCGCGGCGAAGGGTTCGTCGAGCAGCAGCACGCGGGGCTCGACGGCGAGCGTGCGGGCGAGCGCCACGCGCTGCTGCTGGCCGCCGGACAGCTCGCGCGGGTAGCGCCCGCCGAAGTCCGACATCCGGACCATCGCCAGCATCCGCTCGACCGTGCGCGCGCACTGCGCGGCGGGCGTGCCGCGCGCCCGCAGGCCGTAGCCGACGTTGGCCGCGACCGTCATGTGGGGGAACAGCGCGTAGCTCTGGAACACGATGCCGGCGCCGCGCTCGTTGGTGGGCAGCGCATCGACCACGTCGGTGCCGATGCGCACCGTGCCCGAGGATTGCCTGAGCAGCCCCGCAACGATCCGCAGCAGCGTGGTCTTGCCGCAGCCGCTCGGCCCGAGCAGCGCAACAAGCTCGCCCGCGCCGATCCGCAGCGCCACGTCGTCGACCGCGTACGCGTCGCCATAGCGGTGGCGGATCGCGTCGAGGCGGACCTCGACGCCGCGGGTGCCGGCGGGGCGGTCGGGGTCGGCGAGCTCGGGGGCTGCGAGTTCGGGGGGCATCGGACGGCGCGAGGGAGGGTCCGCGACGGCCGGGACGCCCCGCAGACGGCTATCCCCATCAAGAAGCGTGCCACGCCCCCGGACGCGCCGCCGGGGTGCTGCACGCTATCGGTGCCGACCGCGGAGCACCAAATTGTCGACAATCCCACTCAAAGATGCGTACAGATGGGGCAGGATGAACCAGCACGGTGCAGCAAACGACCCGGCGACCGGGCACCGCGCGATGGCACGCAGATTGCAGACAGGCCCACACCCAACGATCAAGAGGATCAGACCATGGCCGTGTCCACGAACCGCCGCTCGCTGCTCAGGGGCGCTGCCGCCCTCGGCGCGGCCTCCGCCTCCGGGCTGTCGATCGCGCAGGCCAAGTCGATCTCGGCCACCACCTACCCCGGCGCCTGGGAGTCGGCGCACCGCCAGATCCTGCTGCCGGCCTTCACGAAGGCGTCGGGCGCCACGACCAACCTCGCCGCGTCGCTTGCGGTCGACACCGTCTCCAAGATCGTCGCCTCCAAGGCCAACCCGCCGTTCGACGTGGTGATCCTCGACGAGGGCCCCTATCTGAACGCCCTGCAGCACGACATCTTCGAGAAGCTGCCGGTCGAGAAGATGCCGTTCATGAAGGACGTGCCGCAGAAGTTCATCGACCCGCGCGGCCTGGGCGCCTTCGTGTCCGGGCAGATCATCGGCATCGCCTACAACACCGACAAGATCAAGACCCCGCCGCGCTCCTGGAACGACCTGCTCAAGCCCGAGTTCAAGGGCCGCGTGGGACTGGCGGGCATGGGCTCGACGCTGATGTCGGCCTGGATGGTGGACATCGCGCGCCTCAACGGCGGCAGCGAGGAGAACCTCGAGCCCGCCTTCGCGTTCGTCAAGCGCCTGCTGCCCAACGTGAGCGCGGTCGCGGCCAACCCCGGCTCGCTCGCGACCTTGTTCCAGCAGGACCAGATCGACATCTCGATCCATTACAACAACAACGTCGGCGACCTGCAGGGCAAGGGCGTGCCGGTGGCGCTGGCCCGCCCCGACACCGGCTACATCCACATCAAGAGCACGATGCACATCGTCAAGAACTCCAAGAACGTGGACTTGGCCGCGGCCTACATCAACGCGGCGCTGAGCCCGGAGGTCCAGTCGAAGATGGCCGATGCGCCCTACTTCGTCGCGCCGATCAGCTCCAAGGCGGTGTTCAGCAAGGGCCTGCAGACCTACGCCGCCGACATGAAGGCGCTGGAGGCGATGAACGGCGTGGACTGGGCCAAGCTCAATCCGCGGCGCGCGGAGTACATCGACCGCTTCAACCGGGAGGTCAAGGTCTGACGCGGGCGCGGCCGGGACGCCGGGCTCCGGGGCGGCTCAGCCGGCCCCGAGCACCGCGGCGAGATCGACCGGCGCGTCCTGCCGGGGGGACAGGTTGAGCGAGGACTCGATGTGATCGAGGTGTTCGAGCATCAGGGTTACCGCAGGCTCGGTGCGGCGGCTCTCGATGGCGGCCAGCAGCAGCGCATGCTCGTCCTCGCGGCAGGCGCTCGCATGGGGCGCGTCGTACAGGAAGATGGCCAGCACGGTCAGAGACGCCAGCTCTCGCATCGAGCGTTCGAGCAGGCGGTTGCCCGCGCACTCGGCGAGCCGGATGTGGAACTCGCCCGACAGGCGCACCATCGCCGGCCGGTCATGCCGCGCGCGTGCCGCCTCCTCCTCGGCGACGATCGCCCGCAAGGCCGCCGACGCGGCCGGGTCGCGCCGGGCGACCAGCCGACGCAGCAGCGCCGGCTCGATCAGCCGCCTCGCCTCGAAGATCTCACGGGTCTGGGCCACCGAAGGCGCTGCGATGAACGCACCGCGGTTGGGGAAGGTCTGCACGATGCCTTCGTTGGCGAGCCGAGCCAGCACATCGCGCACCTGCGCCCGGCTGGTCTCGAACAGCTCGGCGAGCCGGTCCTCGACCAGCTTGGTGCCCGGCGGCAGCCGATGCTCGAGCACCGCGCGCAGGATGCGGTCGTAGATCGCCTCGCGCACAGCCGCATTGACCGGCGGCCTGTCGACCGCAGGGGATCGCACTGCGGTTCGTCGCGCACCGCCGGTCTTTTTGTTGGCCATCATGCAGTATCTTGTCGACAATCCAGGTCGGACTGTCGTCTGTCTCGTTGAACCAAAAGGGGAATTGTATGGTCACCAGACTCATCGCGGGCGCCGTCGTCGCGCTCTTCGCCTGCGCAGGACACGCGCAGGACAAGATCCGCATCGCCGGCAACTTCGCATCCGAGCATTCGAGCAGCATCGCGATGGAGCAGGTGTTCAAGAGCGAGCTGGCCAGGCTGACCAACAACCAGCTGGGCGTCGACGTGTTCCCGGCGATGCAGCTCGGCGGCGCGAAAGAGAACGTCGACGCGGTCCGTTCGGGCACGCTGTTCCTGACCTGGGTCGGCGGTGCGTTCCTCAGCCGCATCGTGCCCGAGATCGAGGCGGTGAGCCTGCCCTTCCAGTTCGAGTCGCGCGCGCAGGCCTTCCGGGTCGTCGACGGCGAGGTCGGCAAGCTGCTCGACCAGCGGCTCGGCGACAAGGGCTTCATCTCGATGGGCTGGATGGAGCTCGGCCCGCGCCACATCACCAACAGCCAGCGCCCGATCAAGACCGTCGCCGACCTCAAGGGTCTGAAGATCCGCCTGCAGCCGAACGAGACGCACCTGGCGACCTTCCGCGCGCTCGGCGCCAACGCGGTCGCGATGGACCCCAAGGAACTCTACTCCGCGCTCGAGCAGAAGGTGATCGACGGCCAGGAGAACCCCTACGCGGTCATCAACGCCAACCGCTATGGCGAAGTGCAGAAGTACCTGTCGAACAGCGCGCACTTCTTCGACTTCATCGCAATCGTCGCCAACCGCAAGCAGTTCGAGGCGCTCAAGCCCGAGTACCAGCAGGCCGTGCGCCAGGCGATGACCGTCGCGGTCGCGCAGCAGCGCAAACTCGCGGTCGAGCTCGACGCGAAGGCCTTCGAGGCGCTGAAGACGCGGATGCAGTACGACGAGGTGCCCGCCGCCACCACCGCCGAGATGCGCAAGCTCACGGCCGGCATCATCGACAACGTCAAGAAGCGCGTGTCGCCCGAGCTGGTCGACCGCGTGGTCGCCGAAACCGCGAAAGCGCGCTGAGCCGGGGATGCGGGCGGCCGCGGCACGAACCCTCGACGGCCTCGATGCGCTCGCGCGCGTCGCGGTCGCGCTGGCGATGGGGGGCATGGTCACGGTCGTCACGGCTCAGGTCGTGCTCCGCTACGTCTTCAACGACTCGATCGACTGGGCCGAGGAGTCCGCGCGCCTGCTCTTCGTCTGTGCGATGTTCCTGGCCATTCCGCTGGGCGTTCGCGGTGGCGTGCACATCGGCGTCAACCTGCTGGTCAACGCGCTGCCCGCCTCATTGCAGCGAGGCCTGCACCGGTTCACCGCGCTGCTCGGCCTCGGCCTGATGGCCGTCGTCGCGTGGCAGGCCGCGGTGCTGATGCCCGAGCAGTGGGACGAGCTGCTGCCGACGCTGCCGCTGTCGGTCGGCTGGCTGCTCGTGCCGGTGTTCGTCGGCACGGTCCATTCGGCGCTGCACCTGGCGAACATCGCGGTGACGGGCCCGGCGCCCGATCTCGGCCTGTCGGCGGAGTGACGCGGTGAGCTCCCTCGTGATGCTCGTGTTCTTCGGCCTTGCGCTGCTGGGCATGCCGATCGCATTCGCGCTCGGCATGGCGGCGCTGGTCGGCACCTGGTACGGCAACATCGACTGGACGATGCTGCCGCAGCGGATGATGTACTCGGTCAATTCGTTCCCGCTGATGTCGATCCCATTCTTCATGCTCGCCGGCGAGCTGATGATCAAGGCCGGCATCGTCGAGCGCCTGATCGGGCTGGCCAATGCCTTCGTCGGCAATGTTCGCGGCGGGCTCGCGCACGTGACGATGCTGTCGGGCGCGGGCCTCGCCACGGTGTCGGGGGCTGCGGTGTCCGACGCGAGCGCGCTGTCCACCATCCTCGTGCCCTCGCTCGCCAAGGTCTACGACCGACCCTTCGCCGCGGCGATCGTCGCGGCCGCGGCCAACCTCGGACCGATCATCCCGCCGAGCGCGGCGATGATCGTCTACGCGTTCATGGCGGGATCGACCGTATCGGTGGGCGGCCTGTTCATGGCCGGGGTGCTGCCCGGCCTGATCATCACCGCGGGCTTCATGCTGATCTCGGCCTGGACGGTGCGGCGGCGCGGCTGGCCGGCAACCGGCGAGCCCTTCTCGTGGCGGCGGGCGCTCGCCGAGACGAAGCGCTCGCTCGTGGTGTTCATGATGCCGGTGCTGGTCATCGGCGGCATCGTCGGCGGTGCGTTCACCGCGACCGAGGGCTCGGCCGTCGCGGTGGTCTACGCGATGCTGATCGGGATGTTCGTCACGCGGCGGCTCAAGCTGTCGGACATGCCCGGGCTGATGGTGAAGGCGGCGATCACCAGTGCGATGGTCTGTGCGCTGATCGCGTTCTCCTCGGCGGTCACCTTCCTGCTGACGGTCGACCTGCTGCCGCAGCGGATGTCGACGCTGGTGCTGTCGATCACCCGCGATCCGCTGATGTTCAACCTGCTGGTCGCGGCCCTGCTGCTGGTGATCGGCATGTTCCTGGAATCCAACGCGGCCTACATCATGCTCGTGCCGCTGCTGCACCCGATCGCGCTGCAGCTCGGCATCGACCCGCTTCATTTCGGCTTCCTGTTCGTGCTGAACCTGGTGATCGGCATGCTGACGCCTCCGGTGGGGGTGGTGCTGTTCGTTGTTTGCGGCATCACGCGGGTGTCGATGCGCGAGCTCGTGGTCGCGGTGCTCCCGTACATCGTGCTGATGTACGCGGTGCTGATGCTGTGCATGTTCTACCCGCCCATCGTCACCTGGCTGCCGCGCTCGATGGGCTACTGAGAGGCCATACCTTGAACCGCATCCTCCTGGGCATGCTGACGCCCTCCTCCAACACCGTGCTCGAGCCGATGACCTCGGCGATGGTCGCCGGGCTGCCGGAAGTCTCGGCGCACTTCGGGCGCTTCCGGGTCACCGAGATCTCGCTCGGCGCCCAGTCGCAGGGGCAGTTCGAGCTCGCACCCATCCTGCAGGCAGCGAGCCTGCTGGCCGACGCGCACGTCGACGTGATCGCCTGGAACGGCACCTCCTCGGGCTGGCTCGGCTTCGAGCGCGACGAAGCGCTGTGCGCTGCGATCACCCGCGAGACCGGCGTGAAGGCCTGCACCTCGGTGCTCGCCTTCAACGAGATCATGACGGTCACCGGACGGCGCCGCTTCGGGCTGGTGACGCCCTACCTCGACGACGTGCAGGCGAAGATCGTCGGCAACTACGGCCGCAACGGCTTCGAGTGCGTCGCCGAGCGCCACACGGGCCAGAAGGTGAACTTCGACTTCTCCGAGGTGAGCGAGACGCGGATCCTCGACATGTCGCGGGCGGTGGCGGCTGCGAAGCCCGACTGCATCACGACCTTCTGCACCAATCTCAAGGCAGCCCATCTGGTGCCGCGCATCGAGGCCGAGCTCGGCATACCGATGTACGACAGCGTCTCGACCGCGGTATGGAAGTCGCTGCGGATGTGCGGCGTGGACACTCGGCGCGTCACGGGCTGGGGCAGCCTGTTCTCGGAGGTAGCGTGATGACCGCAACGTATGACCTGATCGTGCGCAACGCGAAGGTCGCCACCGCCGGCGACCTGTTCGACTGCGACCTCGCCATCACCGGCGGACGCATCGTCGCGATGGCCGAGCGCCTGCCCGCGGGCGCCGCGACCCGCGAGATCGACGCGGCGGGGCGCTTCGTCACGCCGGGCGGCGTGGACGGCCACTGCCACCTCGACCAGCCGATGGTCGAGCCCATGAAGATGGCCGACGACTTCGAGACCGGCACGCGCTCGGCGGCCTGCGGCGGCACCACCACGGTGATCCCGTTCGCCGCGCAGGTGAAGGGCCGCTCGCTGCGCGAGGCGGTGGAGGACTACCACCGGCGCGCGGCGGGCAAGGCCTCGGTCGATTACTCGTTCCACATGATCGTGAGCGACCCGACGCCGGACGTGATCGAGCGCGAGCTGCCGGCGCTGATCGCCGAGGGTCTGACCTCGTTCAAGATCTACATGACCTACGACGACCTGAAGCTCGACGACCGGCAGATCCTGTCGGTGCTGGAGGTGGCGCGTCGCGAGGGTGCGATGGCGATGATCCACGCCGAAAACTCGGATGCGATCGCCTACCTGACCGAGCGGCTGATGGCGCAGGGCAAGACCGCGCCGCGCTTCCACGGCATGTCGCGGCCGATGCCGATCGAGCGCGAGGCGACCCACCGCGCGATCACCATGGCCGAGCTGATCGACGTGCCGATCCTGATCGTGCACGTGTCGGGTGCCGAGGCGGTCGAGCAGATCCGGTGGGCGCGCGGCAAGGGCCTGAACATCTTCGCCGAGACCTGCCCGCAGTACCTGTTCCTCACGCAGGAGCACCTCGGCCTGAGCGGCTTTCACGGTGCGATGTGCGTGTGCAGCCCGCCGCCGCGCGACGCGTCCAACCAGCAGGTGATCTGGGACGGGCTCGCCGACGGCCTGTTCACGGTGCTGTCTTCCGACCACGCGCCGTTCAACTACGAGGATCCGGCGGGCAAGAAACTCGGCGGCGGGGAGCCTGCGTTCCCGTACATCCCCAACGGTATCCCGGGGCTCGAGACGCGGCTGGCGCTGCTGTTCTCGGAGGGCGTGCTCGCCGGCAGGCTGACGATCCAGCAGTTCGTCGCGCTGACCTCGACCAACGCGGCGAAGCTCTACGGCCTGTATCCGCGCAAGGGCACGATCGCGATCGGATCGGACGCGGACCTGGTGATCTGGAACGTGGGCGAACGCTTCCCGATCCGCAACAGCGCGCTGCACCACGCGGTGGACTACACGCCGTACGAGGGCATCGAGGTGTCGGCCTGGCCGGCCATGACGCTGGCGCGCGGCAAGGTGGTGTGGGACGGCAAGGACTTCCTCGGCCGCGCGGGCGACGGCGAGTTCCTCGTCTGCGGCCTGCCCGAGCCGGCCCGTCCGCGGCCGCGCGCCGACAGCTGGCGCAAGTGGGTGGGGCTGGACGACTGACGGACGTGGAACGCCGGCCTTCGCGTGCGCCTAGCCGCTCGTGAGCGTCGCCTGCTTCGATCCGAGCCAGTGCCGCGCGATGGCGTCGCGCCGGGCGACCCACACGCCCGGGCGGCGCGTCATCTCGGCGAGCATGTCGTGCAGGGCCTGGATGCGCCCGGGGCGCCCGAGCATGCGCAGGTGCAGGCCGACCGACATCATCTTCGGGGCGTCAGCGCCCTCGCGCCACAGCCAGTCGAAGGCGTCGAGCACGTAGCCGCTGAAGTCGGCCGCGCGCACGAAGCGGTGCGTGTTCTGGAACTGCATGTCGTTGGTGTCGAACGCGTAGGGCAGCACGACATGGCGCCGATCGCCGAAGGCGAGCGTGCTCGGCAGGTCGTCGCCGTACCAGTCGCTGTCGTAGAGGAAGCCGCCCTCCTCGATCAGCAGCCGGCGCGTGTTGGGGCTGGTGGCCGAGCGGGTGTGCCAGCCCACCGGGCGCGCGCCACAGGCGCGCTCGATCGCAGCGACGGTCCGCGCGATCGCGGCGCGCTCGTCGTCCTCGGCCATGCCGGCGTGGCTCTCCCAGCGCCAGCCGTGCGCCGACACCTCGTGGCCGCGCCGCGCGGCGTCGGCGGCGAGCGACGGCGTGCGCTCGACCGCGCGGCCGCAGGCGCTCACCGTGCAGGGCACGCCGAATGACTGGAGCACGCGCATGATCCGCCACCAGCCTGCCCGCGTGCCGTAGTCGAAGTGCGACTCCAGGCAGGGGTCCGGAATGCCGTCGAGGCGGTCGATCACCTCGTAGACCGCCTCGTTGCGCGCGTCGCCCTCGGCGACCGAATGCTCCGCGCCCTCCTCCAGGTTGAGCACGAAGGACACCGCGACCCGCGCGCCGCCGGGCCAACGCGGATCGGGCGGCGACGCGCCGTGGCCGAGCAGGTCGCGCGGCATCGGCCGGGCCGGGATCCTGGCCATGTCAGTCGGCCTTCATGTTCGCGTCGCGCACCACCGTCGCGTAGCGCTTGACCTCGGTGGCGAGGAAGGCCGCGGTCTGCGCCGTGGTCCCGCCGCCGGGCTCGGCGCCGAGCTGCGCGAAGCGGGCCCTGACCTCGGGCAGCGCGAGGATGCGCTCGACCTCGGCATGCATCTTCTCGACGACGGCCGGCGGCGTCTTCGCGGGCGCGAGCAGCACGAACCACGCCGAGAACTCGTAGCCGGGCACGCCCGATTCGGAGATCGTCGGCAGATCGGGGGCGAGCGCCGAGCGCTTCGTGGTGCTGATCGCGAGCGCGCGCAGCTTGCCGGACTTCACGTGCTGCGCCGACGACAGGATGGGGTCGATCATCCACTGCACCTGGCCACCGATGAGGTCGGTGACGGCCGGGGCCGAGCCCTTGTAGGCGACGTGGACCGCCCGGGTGCCGGACTGCGCGGTCAGCATCGCGGCCGCGACATGGCTGGTGGTGGCGTTGCCGGAGGACGCGTAGGTGGTCGCGTCGGGCCTGGCCTTCATCAGCGCGACCAGCTCGCCCACGGTCCTGGCCGGGACGTCCGGGTTCACCACCAGCACGCTCGGCAGGTCGGCCACGCGCGCCACCGGCACGAGGTCACCGAGCGTGTCGTAGGGCAGCCTGGGATAGAGGCTCGGGTTGACCGCGTGCCCGACCGTGACGATCAGGAAGGTGTGGCCGTCGGCAGGCGCCTTGGCGACCAGGTCGGTGGCGATCTGGCCGCCGGCGCCGGGGCGGTTCTCGGCGACCACCGGCTGGCCGATCGACTTGCCGGCGTACTCGGCGATCAGCCGCGCGAAGGTGTCGGCCGCCCCCCCGGGCGGGAAGGGCACGACGATCCGGACTGGCCTGGCGGGCCAGGCGCCGTCCTGCGCGAGCGCGGGCGCAGCGCCCGCGGCCAGCCCGGTGAGTAGGGCGGCCAGCAGGCCGCGTCGAAGGAGGTGTGCGGTCATGTCCTGTTTTCCCAGTAAGGTTTGCCCACCGCGCCCCACAGCTCGCGCGCAGCCTGCTCGGCCTGCTCGCAGACGTGGTCCATATCGACCCGGGTGGGCCGCCCGTCCACCACCAGCAGCTCGCCGTCGACCGCGACCACGTCGACGTCCCGGCCCTGCGCGGTGTGCACCAGGTTGCCGAGCAGGTTCACCCGCGGCACGAGGTGCGGCCGGCGGAAGTCGAACGCGACGAAGTCGGCGCGCTTGCCGACCTCGAGGCTGCCGATCTCGGCCTGCATGCCAAGCGCGCGGGCGCCGCCCAGGGTCGCCATGTCGAACACGCGCGCCGGCTGCCAGGTGTCGTCGACGCCGCCCGTCTGCACCCGCGCGGTCACCAGCGCCCAGCGCATCAGCTCGACCATGTCGCCGTGCTGGGTGTCGGTGGCGAGCGCGATGTTGACGCCGGCCGCGGCGAGCTTCGGGGTGGGCGCCATGCGCCCGGAGGTGGCGTTGCACTTGGGGATGTGGACCGCGTGCGCGCCGGCCCGCGCCATGCGGGCGATGTCGTCGTCGTCCAGGTAGATGCAGTGCCCGCCCATCAGCCGCGGCCCGAGCAGGCCGGTGTCCTCGAGGACGCGGGTGGAGCTGCGCCCGGTGCGCGCGCGCACCCGCTCGACCTCGACCGTGCTCTGGCCGAGGTGGGTGTTGACGCGCAGCTCGAGCGAGGCGGCGGCGGCGGCGATCTCGCGCAGGAAGCCCTCCGAGCAGGTGTCGACCGCGTGCGCGCCGATATTGGGCGTCACGCGCGGATCAAGGCGCCAGCGCTCGCGCAGCGCCAGCGCGCCGTCGAGCGTGCGTCGGCCGATGGCCGCATCGAAGCGCCACTCGCCCTGGGACACGCGCGCGAAGTCGACATCGTGCACGCGCCAGCTCGGCGCGAGCCGCAGGCCGAGCTCGGCCATCGCCTCGGTGGTGACGTCGGCGTGCACGAAGTTGTCACCGATCAGCGTGGAGCCGAACAGCATCATCTCGAGCGCGCCCATCTGCGCCAGCGCGCGGGCCTGGGCGGCGGTGACGTCGGTGCCCTTGGGGATACCGGGGGTGTACGAGGGCGCGAAGCCCAGGTCGGCGGCAACGCCGCGCACCATCGTCAGGATGGCGTGGTTGTGCACGTTCACGAAGCCCGGGGTCAGCACCCGCCCGGGCAGGGCCAGCACCTTGGCGGCCTCGAAGCGCGGCGGCGGCGCGACGTCGAGCCACGCGATCCTGCCGTTGGCGACGCCGAGCGTCGCGCCGCGCAGCTCGGGGCGGCGCGGATCGGCGGTGAGCACGTCGACGCCGGTGACGAGCAGGTCGAGCCTCAGCGGCTCGCCGCCCGCCGCGTCCGGGGACGCAGGCTGCCCGGGGTCGGTCATCTGGTCGATCTTTCAGGCGATTTTGGTTAACCAAAACTATACCGTATCGTCGACCAGGGCAACCTGCGGGCAAAACCCGCTAGCATGGAGTGGTCCTGCCCCGAGCCCATCCGTGAGCGCCCCCAAGAAGCCCCAGACCCCCGCCCGGCGTGCCGCCGTGCGCGCGCCGGTGCATCCGGCGGGACGCCACGCGCCGCCCCGCCCGGCGCAGTCGGCGCCCGCCCGCCTGGCGGCGCCCGCGCGCGCGCGCGGGACGCTGGCGGGGCGCGCCGCGCCACCCCGCCCACGGCGATCGGGCGCCGAGGCGGACCCGGCGACGGAGGGCGCGACGCCGTTGGCGCGCCGCTCCGAGGCGGCGGTCCACGACGCGCTGCTCAAGGCGCTGCTCGGCGGCGCGCTGCGCCCCGGCACCGCCTTGCGCGAGCGCCACCTGGCCGAGGCCTTCGGCGCTACCCGCGGCGCAGTGCGCAAGGTGCTGCTGCGGCTCGGGCAGGAGGGCAAGCTCGAGCTGCGGCCCAATCGCGGCGCCTACGTGCCACAGCCCACCGCCGACGACGTGCGCCGGGTCTACGAACTGCGCAAGGTGCTCGAGTGCGGCATCGTCGGCGTGCTGGCCGGGCGCATCGAGTCGGTCGGGCGCGATCGGCTCGCGGCGCTCGACGCGCTGCTCGCGGCAGAGGAGCGCGCCCAGCGTGCCGGGCGCCGCGACGAGGCGGTGCGGCTCGCCGGCGACTTCCACCTGGTGCTGGTCGACCTGTACGACAACGCCGAGCTGTCGCGCTCGCTGCGGGCGCTGGTTGCACGCACGCAGCTGTTCGTCGCGCTGTTCGAGTCGGCCGAGGCGGGCGCCTGCTCGGTCGAGGAGCACGACGCGATCGTGCGGGCGCTGCGCCGGCGCGACGCCGCGTCGGCCATCCGCGCGATGGTCGGACACCTGGACCACGTCGAGCAGCGGGTGCTCGCGCGGATGCCCCGTTCGCGGGATACGGACGTCGGCGCCATCCTGCGCGCCGCGATGGAGTGACACGATGCGGCTGCTGCTGATCAACCCCAACACCTCGGCCCACATCACCGAGCGCATGGTGCTTGCCGCGCGCGCGGCGCTCGGGTCCGGCGTCGAGGTGCGGGGAGCCACCGCCGCCTTCGGGCCGGCGGTGATCGGCACGCGCAGCGAGGCGGCGGTCGCCGGCCACGCGGCGCTCGACGTTGCGGCGCGCGAAGCCGCGGGCCACGATGCCGTGGTGCTCGGCGTGTCGCTCGACTGCGGGCTGGCCGCGATGCGCGAGTTGCTCGACGTGCCGGTGGCCGCCATGACCGAGAGCGGGCTGGCCTGCGCGGGCATGCTCGGCCAGCGGATCGGCCTGCTGACGCTGGGCGGGCGGATGCTGCCGCTCTACCGCGAGCTGGTGGCCGCCTACGGCGTGCAAGACCGGATGGTGAGCTGGCGCGGGCTGGAGGTGCCGGCCGCGTTCGGCGCGGGCAGCGCGCCGAGCGCGGCGGTGGCCGACGCGGTGGCCGATGCGGTGGCGGACATGGTCGAGGCCGACGGCGCCGAGGTGGTGCTGCTGTCGGGCGCCGTGCTCGCCGGATACGCGGCGCTGCTGCGCGGGCGCGCCGAGGTGCCGCTGGTCGACTGCGCGGCGGCCGCGGCACTGCAGGCGGTCGCGCTGCTGCGGCTGGGCGTAAGAAAGCCAACGCGCGGCAGCCTCGCCGCGCCGCACGGGCGTGCCTCCACCGGGCTGTCGGCCGCACTCGCAGCGCGGCTGGCGCAGCCCTGACCGGGGCGTGGCACGCCGCCGACGCCCTCTGCCACACGCCGCGCCCCGCACCGATGCCCTGGCCGCGCGGGCGGTGCCACCCACGACGGAGCAACGATGAGACTGCTGCTGATCAACCCCAACATCTCCGACAGCGTCACCGCGCTGATCGAGGCCGAGGCGCGGCGTGCCGCGTCGCCTGACACCGGCCTGACGGCGCTGACCGCGCCGTTCGGTGTCGCGTACATCGAGACCCGCTTCGAGGCGCTGATCGGCGGCTACGCGACCGCCTGCGTCGCGGCCGAGCACTGGCACGGGCACGACGCGGTGATCGTCGCCGCGTTCGGCGACCCGGGGCTCGCTGCGCTGCGCGAGGCGATCCCGGTGCCGGTGCTGGGCATGACCGAGTCGGCGCTGATGAGCGCCTGCATGCTCGGCACGCGTTTCTCGATCGTCGCGATCAGCCGGCGCATCGTCGGCTGGTACCGCGAGACCGTCCACGCCTGCGGGCTGAGCGAGCGGCTGGCGAGCATCCGCTTCCTCGACACGCCGCTGCGCGACGTGGGCAGCGTGCAGTCCGACCACGAGGCGGCGCTGCAGGCGCTGTGCGCCCGCGCGGTCGAGGAGGACGGCGCCGACGTGGTGATCCTGGCCGGAGCGCCGCTCGCCGGCCTGGCGCGCGGCATTCGCGACCGCATCCCGGTGCCGCTGGTCGACGGCGTCTCGAGCGCGGTGCGCCACGCCGAGTCGCTCGCCGTGCTGCGGCCCGGGCGGCCGCAGGCGGGCAGCTTCGCGCCGCCGCCCCTCAAGCCCAACCGCGGGCTGCCGCCGGCGCTGGAGGCGCTGCTGGCGCGGCGCTGACCGCGGGCGGGCGCAGGCCCTAGCCGCGCAGCGCCCCGATCCGCCGCTCGCGCGCGGCGTCCACGACCGCCGCCGCCGTCGGCTCGTCGAGCCCGGAGGCCTGCAGCGCGAACGCAGAGAGCTGCAGGCTCGCCTCGAGCGTCTCGGGGATCACCACCGAGGCGCCCTCGTCGCGCAGCATCGCCGCGTGCGCCTCGTCGCGCGAGCGCGCGATCACCGGCACGCCCGGGCAGTCCCGGCGCACGGCACGCAGCGCCTGCAGCGCGCAGGCCGGCTGGTCCATCGTCAGGATCACCGCGCAGGCCTGCGCCGCGTGCAGCCGCAGCAGCAGGTCGCCGCGGGTCGCATCGCCGAACCAGACCGGCAGGCCGCGCGCACGCCGATCGGCGACGCGGGTGGCGTCGGACTCGATCGCGACCCAGGGCACGCCGCGCTCGCCAAGCAGCGTGCCGATGGTCTCGCCGACGCGACCGAACCCCGCGATCACCACGTGTCCGGACGGTGGCGCCTCGGCGCCGGCCTCGCCCGCCTGCGCGCGGGCCGGCGCGCCGCCGGGCGGAGCGTCGATCCGCTCGCCGACGAGCCGCCCCAGGCGGGCCGCCGCCGGCGTCGCGAACAGGCTCAGGCCGACCACCAGGAGCATGAACTGGCCGAGCGGCTGGGGCACCAGGCCCGAGTGCAGCGCCACACCCAGGACGATGAACGCGAACTCGCCGCCCTGCCCGAGCAGCAGCCCGCCCTCGAGCGCGAGACCGGCCGACAGCCCGCCCGCGCGGAACACCAGCGCGGCCACCGTCGCCTTGACCGCGAACAGCCCGAGCACCGACAGCGGCAGCAGCAGCGGCGCGCGGGCCAGTTCGCGCAGGTCGATGCCCATGCCGACCGACATGAAGAACAGCCCCATCAGCAGGCCCCGGAACGGCTCGATCGTGACCTCCACCTCGTGGCGGAACTCGGTCTCGGACAGCAGCAGGCCGGCCAGCAGCGCGCCCAGCGCCATGGAGAGCCCGGCCGCCGCGGTGAGACCGGCGATGCTCAGCGTAGCGAGCAGGGTGAGCGCCATGAACACGTCGGGGCGGCGCCGCCCGCCGATCGTGCCGAACAGCGGCCGGATCACGCGACGCCCGGCCCAGCCGATCAGCATCACCGCCGCGGCGGCCTTGGCGAGCGACAGCACGGCGATCATGCCGATCGAGGCGGCATCGGCAGCCGCGTGGGCGCCGAGCCGGTGCTGCTCGGCAAGCACGCCCACCAGGATCAGCAGCGGCACCACCGCGAGGTCCTGCAGCATCAGCACCGAGAAGGCCGCCTGACCGAGCGGCGTGCCGAGCTCGCGCCGCTCGGTGAGCAGCTGCATCACGACCGCGGTCGACGACAGCGCGAGCACCAGGCCGAGCACCAGCGCCACCTGCCAGCGGTTGCCGAACGCCCAGGCGATCGCGCCGATCGCGGCGGCGCTCGCGACGAGCTGGGCCGTGCCGGCGCCGAACACCCAGCGCCGCAGCGCCCACAGCCGCGCGGTCGACAGCTCCAGGCCGATCATGAACATCAGGAACAGCACGCCCAGCTCGGCGAGCACCGCCACGCCTTCGTGCTTGGGGAAGGTGACGGCGCCGAGCCAGGGCCACTGCCCGACCCACAGCGCGAGGCCGAAGGGGCCGAGCAGCGCGCCGGCCGCGAGAAAGCCCGGCACCTGGCCGATGCGCAGCCGCTGGAGCAGCGGGATCAGCACCCCGGCCAGCACCAGGAACAGCAGGATCTCGCGCAGGAACGGGAAGTGCGGGGCTTCGTGCACGGTGTCCGGGTTCCATTCGACCGCAGCCGGTCGGCGGCGATGTCGTCAACGTACCGGAGGACGACCCCGGCGTCGACCGCGCCGGATCGCCGGGGTCAGCGGCCCGCGCGCCTACAGCAGCTGGAAGGCGAGGATGGCGACGACGGTCGGCAGGGTCGCGGCGACGAGCAGCCCGACCGGATGGATGGTCTCGTCGTCGAAGTTGCCGCGCAGGATGGCGAAGCCGGCCGGGTTGGGGGCGTTGGCGATCACGGTCAGGCCGCCGCCGGTCACCGCACCGGCCACCAGCGCGTACTTGAAGGCCTCGGTGGGGTTGGGCAGCAGCGAGCCCAGGTAGGTCAGCGCGGCGTTGTCGGTGATCGCGGTGAGCGCGGTCGCGCCGAAGTACACGGTGGTCGCGTCCATGCCGCTCAGCACCCGCTCGAGCCACCACTGCTGCTGGCCGCCCAGCACGATCAGGCCGGCCAGGAAGAAGGCGACCAGCAGACCCTCGCGCAGGATCAGCCGGTCCTGGTACTGGCGGTACGCGGTCGCAAAGCCCATGAAGAAGAGCATCAGCCCCATGAAGAGCGGCGGGTGGTGCGAGAACAGCACGATGCCGAACAGGCACAGCACGTGCACCGCGGCCACCGGCCACGGCGTGTCGGTCTCGGCGCGGACCTCGCCCGGGCGCAGCCGCGCCAGTTCCGCGCGGAACGCAAGGGTCGCGATGAAGGCATTGACCGACACCGCGACCGCCGCCTTCCAGCCGAAGGTCGAGAGCATGAACCAGCTGTCCCAGCCCCAGGTGCCGGCGACCATCAGCACGGGCGGGGCCGCGAACGAGGTCAGCGTCCCGCCGATCGAGACGTTCACGAACAGGGTGCCGAGCGTCACGTACTGGAGCCGCGTGGAGATGCCGTGCGCGTACAGGCGGTCGCGCAGGATCAGCGCAGCCAGCGTCATCGCGGCCGGCTCGGTGATCAGCGAGCCGAGCAGCGGCACGAACGACAGCGCGACGAAGTAGAAGGCGACGCTGCCGGGCAGCGGCAGGAACTGCGCGATCAGCCGCACCGCCGCGGCCGCGATCTGAAGGATCGGGCGGCTCGCCGCCACCACCATGATCGCGAACACGAACATCGGCTCGGTGAAGTTGCGGCTGTCGACGTACTCGAGGGTCTTCGACTCGCCGATGAGCGCGAACATCGCGATGATCAGCAGCATCGCCCAGAAGCCGAACACCACCTCGACCTCACCGAGCAGGTGCCACAGGCCCGCGTGCGAGGGCTGGCTGTGCGCGAGCCGCTCGAAGATCTTGGTGGAGAAGGTATGGATCACGGCCAGCACGAACAGCACCGTGCCGATCACCTGGATCGTGGTGGGAGATGCGGTCATGGGTGCGGATGGGTCGGTCCGGTGGCGGCCCGGTGGGCCTCGTCTTTGGCCCACGGTGTCTGGGCCGGGGCTGGAGCGCGAGGTTAGCACGGCCGCCGCGGCCCAACGGCGCGGTGCGGCGCACTGGCGCGCACCCTGCGGATCGCCTACCCTCGGACATCGAGGAGGCCGTCGGAATGAAGCGACCCGAGCCCGGCGCACGCTGCGCCGACCCGTCATGAACGTCGTCGGACTGCTGACGCGCAGCGCGCTGCGCGCGCCCGCCAGCCCCGCCGTGATCCACGGCGAGGCCCTGCTGCACGACTACGCGGGGCTCGCCTCGCGCTGCGCGCGCCTGGCCGCCGGCCTGCAGTCGCGGCTCGGGCTCCGCGCGGGCGACCGCGTCGCGGTGTGGGCCGCCAACTGCCCCGAGTATCTCGAGGTCCTGCACGCCGTCTGGTGGTGCGGGGCGGTCGCGGTACCGGTCAACGCCAAGCTCCATCCGCAGGAGCTGGCCTGGATCCTCGCCGACTGCGGCGCGCGGCTGCTGTTCGTGTCACGCGACGGGCCGCAGCCCGACACCGCCGGCACGCCGGGCGTGCGCACGGTGGGCATCGGCGGCGCGCAGTACGCGGGGCTGCTGGCCGACGCGCCCGCCGCGCCCTGGCCGGCGGCGCCGGGCGACCCGGCGTGGCTGTTCTACACCTCGGGCACCACCGGCCGCCCCAAGGGCGTGACCCTCACGCACCGCAACCTGCTCGCGATGACCGCCTGCTTCTTCACCGACGTCGACGCGGCCGACGCGCGCGACGCCGCGGTGTATGCCGCGCCGATGTCGCACGGCGCGGGCCTCTACGCGCTGCCCTACCTGCTGCGGGGCGCGCGGCACGTGCTGCCGGAGTCGGGCGGCTTCGAGCCGGAGGAACTCCTCGGGCTGTCGCGCCGGATCGGGCGGCTGGCGATGTTCGCCGCCCCGACCATGGTCCGGCGCCTGGTGGACGCGGTCGCGCATGCGGGCGCCAACGCCTCGGGCTTTCGCACGGTGGTGTACGGCGGCGGGCCGATGTACGTCGAGGACATCCGCCGCGCGCTCGACACGATGGGGCCGCGCTTCGTGCAGATCTACGGCCAGGGCGAGTCGCCGATGACGATCACCGCGCTGTCGCGCGAGGCGCTGGCCGATCGGGAGCATCCGCGCTGGCTCGAGCGGCTCGCGTCGGTCGGCACCGCGCAGTCCCTGGTCGAGGTGCGCGTGGCGGACACGCAGGGCCGCGCGCTGCCCGCCGGCGAGACCGGCGAGGTGCTGGTGCGCGGCGACACGGTGATGGCCGGCTACTGGGGCGCGCCGCAGGCGAGCGCCCGCGCGCTGCGCGACGGCTGGCTCTGGACCGGCGACCTCGGCGCGCTGGACGCCGAAGGGTTCCTCACGCTGAAGGACCGGTCCAAGGACATGGTGATCACCGGCGGCTCCAACGTCTATCCGCGCGAGGTCGAGGAGGTGCTGCTCGCGCACCCGGCGGTGACCGAGGTCGCGGTGGTCGGCGAGCCCGATCCCGAATGGGGCGAGACGGTCGTGGCCTTCGTGGTGGCGCCACCGACCGGCCCCGCCGTCGCGGGCGCGCTCGAGGCGGAGCTCGACGCGCTCTGCCTGTCGCGCATCGCGCGGTTCAAGCGGCCCAAGCGCTACGTGCTGATCGACGCGCTGCCCAAGAACCACTACGGCAAGGTGCTCAAGACCGAGCTGCGCGCGCTGCTGGCAGCGGGCGCATGACCCGGCTGCGGGTGCGTGGCGCGCTGGCCGCGGTGCTCGCCGCGACCCTGCTGGGCGCGGGCTGCGCGAGCGTCCCGGGCGCGGGCGGCGGCGCCCCGGCCCGCGGCGCCGCACTGCCCGCCGAGCCGCGGGCGCTCGCGAGCGCGATGCGGGGCGTGCCGGTCGTGCTGCTCGGCGAGGTGCACGACAACGCCTACCAGCATGCGCTGCGCGCCGACGCGCTCGCGCGGCTGGTCGAGGGCGGCGCGCGCCCTGCGATCGCCTTCGAGCAGCTCGATCGCGAGCGCCAGGCCGACGTCGACCGCGCGCGCCGCGAGCGCCCGCGCGACGCCGACTGGTTGATCGCGCAGGCCGCCGGCCCCCGCAGCGGCTGGGACTGGGCGCTGTACCGGCCCTTCGTGCAGCTCGCCCTCGACCACGACCTGCCCATCGTCGCCGCCAACCTCTCGCGAGCCGACGCCTCGCGCGTCGTGCGCGAAGGCTGGGCCGCGGTCTTCGACGCGCCGGCCCGCGCGGCGCTGGGGCTGGACGCCCTGCCCGCCGAGCTGCTCGCCGCGCACGAGCGCGAGGTCGCCGACGGCCACTGCGGGATGATGCCGGCGGCGATGCTGGCGCCGATGGCGCGGGCGCAGATCGCGCGCGACGCGGTGCTCGCCGCGTCGCTGGCTCCTTGGGCGGCGCGCGGCGTGGTGCTACTGACCGGCAACGGGCATGCGCGTCGCGATATCGGCGTGCCGCGCTGGCTGGACCCGCCGTGGCACGAACGCTCGCTGAGCGTCGGCCTGCTCGAACGCGCCGAGGGCGGATCCGCGATGCCGAACTCGGCCTTCGACCGCGTCGTGACGACCGACGCGGTGCGCCGCGACGACCCCTGCGCCTCGCTGCGGCCTCAGTCCGGCCGGTAGTCCGAGAAGCGCACCAGCACCCGCGCCATCTCGTCGGCCGGCAGCAGCGCCGGACCGCCGAGCTGCAGGGCGATCGCGTAGGCGCGCGCGAGCGACTCCACCTCCACCGCGAGCGCCAGCGCAGCGTCGAGCGACGCGCCGGTGGCGATCATGCCGTGGTGCGCGAGCAGGCAGGCGCGGCGCCCCTCGAGGGCCGCGAGCGCGTGGTCGGACAGCGCCTGCGTGCCGAAGGTCGCGTAGGGCGCGCAGCGGATGTCGGCGCCGCCCGCGACCGCCACCATGTAGTGGAACGGCGGGATCCCGTCGCGCTGCACGGCGGGCAGGCAGGCGAGCGCCGTGCAATGCGTCGCGTGGGTATGGACCACCGCGCGCACGTCGGCCCGACCGGCGTACAGGTCGTGGTGGAAGCGCCATTCGGACGAGGGCCGCCGGCGGCCGTCGAACACCGGGGCGGCGGACGCGCCGCCCGCCGCGGGCGGGGGCAGCGAGACCCACACGACGTCGTCCGGCGCGCAGCGGTCGTAGGGCAGCGCGCTCGGCGTGACCAGGAAGCCGTCGGCGCCGCCGCGGTGCCAGCGCAGCGAGACGTTGCCGGCGCTGCCATGGTTGATGCCGTGCGCCGCCATCGCGCGTGCCGTGTCCAGCACGGCCGCGCGGGCGTGGTCCTCGGTGGCGAAGGCGGCGTCGGCGGGTGTCGGCATGGGCGCGGTGTATGGTCGAGTCGGCTCTGGATGCTGCATCGATTGTAGGTCCGCGCCGTACGCGGCCTGCGTCAGGCCCGCCTAGGCGTGCCCGCCGCGAGCACCGCCGCCACGCCGGCCGCGGTGGCCGGGGTCGTGCCGTGCTCGGTGATCAGCGCATCGACCAGCCGCGCCGGCGTCACGTCGAAGGCCGGGTTGAACGCGGCCACGCCGTCGGGCACCAGTTGCACCTCGACGCCGCGGCCGTCGGCGGCCCGCCCGCTCACATGGGTCAGCTCGCGCGGGTCGCGCGCCTCGATCGGGATCGCGTCGCCGTCGGCGGCGCCCGCGTCGATCGTCGGCGTCGGGCAGGCGACCCAGAACGGCACGCCAGCGTCGCACGCGGCGAGCGCCTTGAGGTAGGTGCCGATCTTGTTGGCGACGTCGCCGTTGCGCGCGACGCGGTCGCAGCCGACGATCGCCGCGTCGACCCGGCCGGTGCGCATCAGCAGGCCGCCCGCGTTGTCGGCGATCACGGTGCAGGGCACGCCCGCGTCGGCGAGCTCCCAGGCGGTCAGGCTCGCGCCCTGGTTGCGCGGGCGCGTCTCGTCGACCCACACGTGCACGGCGACGCCCGCGGCGTGCAGCGCGTAGATGGGGGCCAGCGCCGTGCCGTGGGCCACGGCCGCGAGCCGGCCGGCGTTGCAGTGGGTCAGCACCTGCAGCGGCGCGGCGCGGCCGACCGGGCGCCCGGCGCCAGCACGCCGCAGCGCCAGCGCATGCAACATCGCCGCGCCGTGCGTGCCGATCGCGGCGTTGATGGCGACGTCCTCGTCGGCGATCGCGACCGCCTCACGCCAGGCGGCGGCGGCGCGCTGCGCCGGCGCCAGCCCCCGGACCGCGTCCCTCACGCGCCCGAGCGCCCAGCGCAGGTTGACCGCGGTCGGGCGCGTGGCCGCGAGCCGGGCCACGGCGGCCTCGAGCGCCGGGTCGCCGGCGGCCTCGCGCAGCGCAAAGGCCAGCCCGAAGGCGGCCACCGCGCCGATCAGCGGGGCGCCGCGGACCTGCATGGTCGAGATCGCGCGCGCGCAGCCTGCGGCATCGGCCAGGACGATCTCGACGCGCTCGAAGGGCAGGCGCGCCTGGTCGGGGGTGGCGATCGTGTCGCCCCGGACCGCCAGGGTGCGCAGGACGGCGGGCGCGTCCAGCCGGGGCGGCGTGCGGGGGTCGGCGGTCATCCGTCCATTGGATCACAGCCGGCCGGTCGGCAGCCGGGATCGACCGCTTTCACCGCCCTTGCGCGACGTACCGACGCGGGCCCGTGGCCTGCATCGCCCCTGCGCCACGTCGCACCCGCGCCGTACAATGGCGCACGCTGCGCCGTCTCACATGACCCCTGTTCCCGCTCCCGACCCCCGTGGCGATCCGCCGGCCCCGCTGCGCCAGATCGCCGCGCTGCCGGGTCCGCGCGGCCTGCCGCTGCTGGGCAGCCTGCACCGCTGGGACGTGTCCCGCGCGCATCTGATCCTCGAGCAGTGGGCGCGCGAGCACGGCCCGATCTACCGGTTCCGGCTCGGCCCGCAGGCGCTGGTCGTGGTCTCGGACGCCGACGCGATCATGGGCGTGTTGCGCGAGCGCCCGCACGATTACCGGCGGCACTTCGCGGTCCGCCCGATCTTTCGTGAGATGGGCCTCGACGGCCTGTTCTCCGCCGAGGGCGACGACTGGCGTCGCCAGCGCCCGCTGGTGATGCGCGCGCTCGACCCGACCCACCTGCGCCGCTTCTTCCCGGTGATCGTCACCGCCACCGAGCGGCTCCATACGCGCTGGCTCGCCGCCGCCACCGCCGGCGCACCGGTCGACGTGCGCGCCGACCTCACCCGCTACACGGTGGACGTCACCTGCTCGCTCGCCTTCGGCACCGACGTCGCCACGCTGGCGCGCGAGGACGACGACCCGCTGCAGCCCCACCTCGACCGGATCTTTTCGGGCGTCGCGCGGCGCATCAATTCGCTGTGGCCGACCTGGCGCTGGCTGCGCACGCGCGCCGACCGCGACATCGAGCGCTCGCTCGCGGTCGCCGGCCGGGCCGTGCGCGGCTTCATCGGCAGCGCGCGCGCCGAGATGGCGCGCCGCCCCGAGCTCAAGGCCGCGCCGCAGAACCTGCTGCAGGCGCTGCTCGCCGCCAACGACGACGAGCGGCTGTCGGACGACGAGCTGCACGGCAACGTGATGACCCTGCTGCTCGCCGGCGAGGACACCACCGCCAACACCATCGCCTGGGCGATGTACCTGCTGGCCTGCCATCCTGAGATCCGCCGCGCGGCGCGCACCGAGGCGCTCGAGGCCTTGTCGGCGGAGCCGGACACCGGCTCGCGCACGCCGGCGCTGCGCGAGTTCGACAGCACGCGCGGGCTGCCGCTGATCGAGGGCGTGGTGCTCGAGGCGCTGCGCCTCAAGCCGGTCGCGCCGCTCAACATGTTCACCGCGATCCGCGAGACGGTGCTGATGGGCACCCGGATCCCGCCGCGCACGCTGGTCTGCATCCTCAAGCGCCCGCCCGCCACCGACCCGCGCAACTTCGCCCACCCGGACGAGTTCCGGCCGCAGCGCTGGCTCGCCGGCGAGGCCGCGGCGAGCGGCGCCGGCTCGCAGGGCGCGCCCGCGGGCGTGGCCGGTGGCGGGCGGCGGGCCTTCATGCCCTTCGGCGGCGGGCCGCGCTTCTGCCCGGGCCGCTACCTCGCGCTGCTCGAGGCCAAGATGGTGCTCGCGACCACCCTCGCCGCGTTCGACCTCTCCCCCACCGCCGATCCGGTCACAGAGCTGATGGGCCTCACGATGCAACCCCGCGGGCTGAAGCTGATGCTGACGCTGCCCAATCCGGCGACGCAGCGCGCCCGCAGCGGCCAGGCCTGACCGCTGCGCGCCCCCGTCAGGACACGAAGCGCCCAACCAGCGCGAACCCCGAGGGCGAAGCGCGCAGCACCAGCACCTCGCCCATCGAGACACCCTCGCCGGTGAGCGCGGTCATGTTGACCTGGTGCGTGACCAGCGCCGCGTTGCCCGGCCCGCGGAACGCGCCGACCCAGGCGCGCAGCGCGGCGGTCTGGGCGGGCTCGGTATCGCGCCCGCCGAAGAAGGAGTCGAGCACCGGCCAGGGCTCCACGCGGCCGAAGGCGAGCGTCGCCGTATCCGTGCAGCGGCACCAGCGGCTGGAGCGCACCGTCTGGACCTCGATGCCGGCCCGGCGCAGCGCATCGCCCAGCCGCGCGGCCTGCGCGCGGCCCTCGGCCGACAGGTTGCGCTGCGACCCGCAGTCGCCCAGGCGCCAGCCGGGCGGGTCGCCGATACCGGGCTCCGTCTGCGCGTGCCGCAGCAGCAGCACGCAGCCGCCGGCGCGCAGCGGCGCGAGCAGCCCCTCGGGCAGCAGGGAGGCGGCGGCGCCCGGTGCGTCGGCGGCCGCGGCCCGCAGCGACGGCGCGGCTGCGGCGGCGGCCGCGACCGCGGCCGCGAGCAGGCGACGACGGGCATCACGATGCGGGCGGGCCACCGCGTCAGCCCCCGTCGCGCGCGCGGTCGATCGCACGCCGGTCGCGCTTGGTCGGTCGGCCCTCGATCGCCTGCGCGGGCTCGTCGAACAGGCGGCGCCGCTCGCGAGCCGCCTCGCGCGCCGCGACGCTCTCGGCGCTCTCCTCGTAGAGCTGCTGCGCGACCACGGCGGGCCCGCGCTGCTCGGACAGACCCAGCACGCGCACCGTGCGTGCGACCTCGCCGATGCGGATCTGCACCGTCTCGCCCACGCGCAGCGCGCGGGCCGTCTTCACGCGCTCGCCCCCGACCGTCACCCGGCCAGCCTCCAGCGCATCCTGCGCGAGGCCGCGCGTCTTGAAGAAGCGCGCTGCCCACAGCCATTTGTCGACCCGCATCGGCATCCCTCCCGGTCAGGTGCCCCCGCCGCCCGCGACGCCCACGCGGGGGCGCCGGGTGCCCGGCAGGCTAGCCGCCATGGCTACACCGGCGCGACCGCGGCGACCGGCGCGGTCGCGAAGTCGAGCGCGTCTTCGAGACGGTCGTCGCCCCAGAACAGTTCGTCGCCGATGGTGAAGGTCGGCGAGCCGAAGATCCCGAAGGCCTGGGCCGCGTCGGTCACCGCGCGCAGCAGCTGCTTGTTGGCATCCGACTGCGCCGCGACCATTGCTTCGTCGGGCCGGCGGCCGGCCGCCACGATCGCGGCCCGCAGGTTCTCGTCGGTGCCGATCGCGACGTCCTCGGTCCAGTGCAGGCGAAAGGCCTCGCGGGTGAACGGTTCGCACCAGCCCTGCTGCGCCGCGAGCGTGGCCACGCGTGCGGTGAGCAGGGTGTTGGGCGGATAGACCGAGGGCTTGCGGTACGGCAGGCCATGGAACGCCGCGCGGCGCTCGAGGTCGCGCCACATGTACTTGAGCTTGGACGGAAAGCCGACGAAGGGACCCTGTGCCATGCCACGGTCCTTGAGGATCGGGGCGAGCAGGAAGGGCCGCCACTCGACCTGCACGCCGCGCGGGGCGGCGAGCGCGTCGATGCGCGAGACGGTGAGGTAGCTGTAGGTGCTGCCAAACTCGAACCAGAACGTCATCCTGCCCATGGGCGTCCTCTAGTGGCCGTCGTAGTCGACGAGGGTGTGCAGCACGAGCCCCGCCTCGCGCAGCCGGCGCGAGCCGCCGAGCTCGGGCAGATCGACGATGACCGCGCCCTCGACCACGACGGCGCCGAGCCGCTCGATCAGTCGCTTGCCGGCCATCATCGTGCCGCCGGTGGCGATCAGGTCGTCGATCAGCAGCACGCGGTCGCCCGGCCCGCAGGCGTCGGTGTGCAGCTCGACCGCGGCGCTGCCGTACTCGAGCTCGTAGGACTCCTCGACCGTGTCGAAGGGCAGCTTGCCCTTCTTGCGGATCGGCACGAAGCCCAGGTTCAGCTCGTAGGCGACGATGGCGCCGAGGATGAAGCCGCGCGCGTCGATGCCGGCGACCAGGTCGAGGTCGCGACCCATGTAGCGATGCACGAACAGGTCGACCAGCACGCGCAGCGTGCGCGGATCCTGGAGCAGCGGCGTGATGTCGCGGAACATCACGCCCGGCTGCGGCCAGTCGGGCACGGTTCGGATACGGTCTCGGATGTAGTGCGGGTCGAGCATCGGGCGACGTTGCCGGGAGCGCGGGTCGCAGCTATTGTAGGGCCGAACTTTCGGAGCCCTCCCTTGCCCACGTCGCCCTCTGCCCCGGCCGTCCCCTTTACGCAGCGCTTCTTCGAGGACTACCCGGTGGGCGAGACCGCCTCGTTCGGCGAGTACGCGATCACCGAGGAGGAGGTGCTGACCTTCGCGGGTCGCTACGACCCTCAGCCCTTCCACCTCGACGCCGCCGCGGCGCGGGACTCGATCTACGGCGGGCTGATCGCCAGCGGCTGGATGACCGCGAGCGTCGCGATGCGGATGATGGTCGACCACTACATCTCGCCGCTCGCGAGCATGGGCTCGCCCGGCATCGACGAGCTTCGCTGGATCAAGCCGGTGCGCCCCGGCGACCGGCTGCGGATGCGCGTGACCGTGATGGACGCGCGCCGCTCGCAGTCCAGGCCCGACCGCGGCATGGTGCAGTTCCTGCAGGAAGTGCAGAACCAGAACGACGAGACGGTGATGACCCTGAAGGGCTGGGGCATGTACCGCGTGCGCGCGCAGGTCTGAGGCGGCGTCGCGGCGTTACAATCCGGACGGCGGAGGGCCGCGGGCCCCGCGCCAGCACACCCCTCACGACCGGAGACCCCGATGACCCGTCTGTTCAAGAAGCTCGGCGCACTGCTCGCCGCACTGGCGCTCGCCGCATGCGCGAGCGCTCCTCCTACCGCCAGCCTCAACGGCACGGGCGTCGTCAACAGCATCTCCGAGACCCAGAAGGCCAGCAGCGGCGGCGGGATGGCCGGATCGATCGGCGGCGCGCTCGTCGGCGGCGCGCTGGGCAGCCTGGTCGGGGGCGGCACCGGCCGCACGATCGCCACCGGCGTGGGCGCCGTCGTCGGCGGCACCGCGGGCGGCGCGGCGGGCGCGCAAGCGGGCGCAACGACCGTCTGGAACGTCTCGATCCGTTTCGACGACGGCATCGACCGCGTGATCCAGGTCGAGCAGCCCCCGACCTACCGCAACGGCTCGCGCGTGCGCGTCACCAACGGGATGATCCAGCCGCTCTGATCCGACCCGGCGCCGCGCCGCGTAAGTGCCGGACGCCCGTCCAAGGCGGGCGAGCACGGCGGCCGGCACGCCCCGCCCGATGCCCGATCAACGCGTGCTTGTCCTGTTGTCAGGGACGAGCACCCCGTGTCGCGGTCCGCTCGAAGCATGAAGAACCGCGCGCCCCCGCAGCGGCGGCCCCTAAAGGCGCAGTTGCTGCGGCTGCTGGGAGTCGTCGGAGACCTTGCGGCCCATCAGGACCGCGACCAGGTAGCCGGCGACGAAGCCCCCGATATGCGCGCCGTGCGCGACGCCACCGCCGCCCTGGCTCGCCATCAGGAAGGGCACGATGTTGTCCATGATCAGGTACATCCACAGAACAAGGCTCGCCGAGAACATGCGCACGCCGACCACCAATGGCGGAAGCATCATGAACACCTTGATCCGGTGGCCGGGGAACCAACGCAAGTAGAAGCCCAGGACCCCGGAGATCGCGCCGGACGCGCCGACCATCGGGATGTTCGAGTTCATGTTGAACACCGTCTGGAACAGCGCCGCGGCAATGCCCGTCAGCAGGTAGGCCACGAGGAAGCCGAAGGGACCGAGGCGATCCTCGACGTTGTTGCCGTAGATGAACAGGAAGAGCATGTTCCCGAACAGGTGCATGAAGCCCCCGTGCAGGAACATCGAGAAGAAGAGGTCGGTGACGTTCATCGCCGCCGGCCGGAAGCCCCACTGGTAGACGAACAGGTCGTACTGGCTCATGCCGGCGAGCACTGCGGCCGGGTTGGTGCCCGGCGGCAGTTGCTTCGAGATCGCCGCGATGTACTCGGCGACGCGCGGGTCGGCGGGGTTGACCGCCTGCCCCGACATCGGCAGCGTCACCAGCAGATACACCGCGACGTTGACGACGATCAGCAGGATCGTCATCCAGTGGACGCCGCGCGGGTTGGGATCGTCGCTTATCGGGAGCACGGTCGCCTCGCTGTCAGGATGGCGAGATCGTAGCTTGACCGGGCAAGGGACGGAAATCGACGCCACACATCACGCAAGGCCGACCACGCGCCGCCCGTCGATGTCTTGCGGAACCCGGGCGCCCGGCGGCCCGCGGAAAACAACAAGGCCGCCCGGAGGCGGCCTTGCGCTGCAGCCGTCGCGCGCCGCGGCGCGCGACACAAGCGGTCTTCAGACCGGCTTGATACGGCTGGCTTGCGGGCCTTTCTGGCCCTGCGTCACTTCGAACTCGACGCGCTGGTTCTCGGCCAGGGTACGGAAACCCTTGGCTTCGATCTGCGAGAAGTGAGCGAAGAGGTCTTCGCCGCCGTTGTCCGGCTTGATGAAGCCGAAGCCCTTGGCTTCGTTGAACCATTTGACGATGCCGGTTTGAGTGGCCATGGTGAATCCTTGAATGAATAAGGGAGTGGTGATGACGGGCGACATGCCCGTGCTGGGCGCCCATGCTCAAGGAATGTGACCGTGGGGATTCGAAACCGGGGCGGTCCGTACTTCAGGACCGCACTGACTTGATATGCCGCTGGAAAACAGACGACTTGATGCGGGAGCGGGCGGATTCTAACTCAATTGCCACGCGAACGCCAACCGACCGGCCGCCGCCGGTCGGTAGCCCCCCGGTCAGGCCGCGCCAGGCGCGGCCGTGCGCTCGGCGACCATCCGCGCGCTCGGGCGCACGTTCATGGTCATCTGGAAGGCGCCCGCGATCGCGCCGATCAGCACCGCGCTCTTCCAGGCCCATTCGTAGGAGCCGAGGGACGCGTAGATCAGGCCGCCGCCCCAGGCGCCCAGGAAGGATCCGACCTGGTGGCTGAAGAAGGCGATGCCAGTCAGCGTGGCCATGTAGCGCAGGCCGAACAGGTGTACGACCAGGCCGTTGACCAGCGGCACCACGCCCAGCCAGAGCGTGCCCATCGCGGCCGCGAACACCAGCGTGCCGGCAGGCGACGGCGGCGACACGAAATACAGGGCGATCACCGCCGAGCGCAGCAGGTAGATGCCGCCCAGCAGCATCCGCTTGGAGTAGCGCCCGCCGAGCCAGCCGAACAGGTAGGAGCCGGCGACGTTGAACAGGCCGATCAGCGCGAGCGCACCCGCGGTGACCGAGGGGTCGATGCCGCAGAGGTCGAGATAGGTCGGCAGGTGCGTGGTCAGGAAGACGAGCTGCAGCCCGCAGACGAAGAACGCGAGCGCCATCGTCACGTAGCCGCTGTGGGTCGAGGCCTCGCGCACAGCCTGGGCGACCGACTGCTGCACGCCGGCGTCGGTCTCGCGCTCGATGTCGTCGCCGCGGCCTGCCGCGAGCGCCGCCGGCAGCATCACCGCCGCGAGCCCCAGGAAGGACACCAGCGCGAGCCGCCAGCCGCCCGTGGAGATCATGGTCTGCGCCAGCGGCGAGGCGATCACCAGCCCGAGCGAGCCGGCGGCCGAGACAGCGCCCATGGCCACGCTGCGCCGGGCGGCCGGCGCCACGCGGGCGGTCACGTTCATCGCCAGGTTGGAGGCGGTGCACGACAGCGCCAGACCGATGAACACGCCCGCCCCGAGCGTGAGCACCAGCGCCGACGGTGCGAGCGCGGTGACCACCAGCCCCGCCGCGTAGATCAGCACGCCCGAGATCGCCACCGGGCGTGCGCCGATGCGATCGACCAGGAAGCCGACGAAGGGCTGGGTGAGGCCCCAGACCATGTTCTGGATCGCGAGCGCGAGCGAGAAGTCGGCGGCGGTGATGCCGAGGTCGCGCACCACATGGGGCTGCAGCAGGCCGAAGCTCTGGCGCATGCCCATCGAGAGGCTGAGCATCAGCGCCGCGCCGCCGAGGATGTAGGTGTATTGCGCGCGGGAGAGGTCGGACTGCTTCATGGGGCGCTGCGGGACACCGGAGGGCTGCGGCCGGCGGCCGCAGGCCCCGAGGATACCCTCCCCGCCCGATGCGGGTGGGCCGGGCCCGGTTCAGGCGAAGAAGGGCTCGGCCGGCACGTGGACCAGCTGCGCGGCGCTGCGGCCGGTGGTGCGCACGTGACGCGCGACGATGTCGAAGCCGAGCGAATAGCCGACGTGGCGGGGCAGCCCATCGTCGGGGGCGCCGACGAACCAGGCGCGATGATCGTAGCCCCGGTCGGCGAGGCTCGGCCGGGCGCGGGTCTCGGCGGCGCGCAGCGCGCGGGCGTCGAGCGCGCGCGCCCAGAAGGGCGGCACGCCGCCCCGGAAGCCGGTCTCGAAGACGCAGGCGAGGCCCTCGCTGACCAGCGCCTCGCCGAGCGTCGCGCCGTAGCCCGGCCGCGTCCAGCGCGCGCAGTGGTGCAGCTCGTGCGCGAGCACGGCGAGGAGCTCCTCCTCGCCGGCGGCCTCGACCCACGGATGGGCTGGATCGAGCCAGACGTCGATGCGGTCCGCGGCCCAGGCCCGCGCACCGATGCCGGTCTCGCGGATGGTGCGGACGGGGTCGATGCCGACCGCGACGGTGACCCGCCCTTGAATCGGCAGCAACGGCACGACCTGGCGCTCGGCGAGCCGCAGCACGCGCTCGAGGAAGATGCGCAGGCGCACGAGCTGCTCGGGGTCCTGGCCCGCGGCGGTGGGTTCGAAAAAGTCGAGGTGCAGGTGCATGGCGTCCGACCCGCGCTGCACGCGGGCTCCAGGGCGGCCCCGGCCCGAACCGTCCGGGCCGACATGCCTGAATGGTAGGGGTTACTCAGAGGTCGCCCGGCCACCGACCGTCGGGATGGCCGACCGTTCGGCGGCGGCGCTTCGCAGCGGCGCGATGGCAGGCGCTGCGCGCCGTCGTAGTCGCCGCGCGGCGCACCGGGGTGATCGGCGGGCAAGTCGCCGGGTATCCTGAAGGCCCCCGGTTTCGCGGATGCCGACACCATGCCCGGCTGGACGGTCACCCCGGTCGATGCGCGCATCTGCCGCCTCGCGGACGCGCACGGCCGCCACGTCGGCAACCTGAAGCTGATCGGGGGGCGATGGAAATTCAAGGCCATCGGGTACGCCGACGACGGCGGCGTGGTCCCGGGCGGCGGGCCGCTCACCGACCGGCACGACACCGTGCTGGACGCACCGGACGCGGCCTCGGTCGCGGCCGCCTTCGGTCGGGGCTGACGCCGCGCGCGCCGGCCCAGGGACCGCGACCGCGACTGGCGTCACGGACCGGCCTCGGCGGCGGGTGACCTGCGTCACGCCGCCCGGCGCCGCCCGCGCATGGCCTGCGTCCATGAAGCCGCCCGCGACGTCATCATCGTCGTCGTGCGGCGCGAACGCTTCAGCATGGCCCGCGAATCGCTCGAGTCGATCTACCGTCGCACCCGCGCGCCCGAAGCCACCCGTGCGAAGCGCAATTCATGGGCAGGGGCCGAGCCGATGCGCATCGGGTGGGGCGGGATGGCGTCGCTCGAAGCGTGTCGACCCGGTGGCGCCGTTACTCGACCCGGGTGCCCGCGGTCCTGACCACCTTCTCCCAGCGCGCCAGGTCGGCCCGGATCTGCGCGGCGAACTGCTCGGGCGTGTTGCCCACCGGCTCGATGCCGAGCGTGGCATAGCGGCTGCGCACCTCGGGGTCCTTCAGCACCTCGGCGAGCTCGCGCTGCAGGCGCTCGACGATCGGCCGCGGCGTCCTGGCCGGCGCCATGATGCCGACCCAGGAGTCGACGACGAAGTCGGCCAGCCCGCTTTCCGCGAAGGTGGGCACATCGGGCAGCGACGGCGATCGCCTGGTGCTGGTGACGCCGATGCCGACCAGCTTGCCCGACTTGACGTGCTGCTGGGCGCTGGCCACCGCGGTGAACACCAGCGGAATCTGACCGCCGACGACGTCGATCACCGCCTGGCCGCCGCCCTTGTACGGCATGTGCACGAACTGGCTGCCCAGGCGCTGGTTGAGCAGCTCGCCCACCATGTGCGGCGTGCTGCCGATGCCCGAGGTGCCGTACGGAAACGTGCCGGGCTTGGCCTTCTCAAGCGCGACCAGCTCGGCGATGTTCCTGGCCGGCACCGACGGGTGCGCCACCAGCAGCAGCGTGGCGTCGCCGAGCTTTGTGACCGGCGCGAAGTCGGCCACCGAGTCGAAGCCGGGCTTGCTGAAGATGTGCGGGTTGATCACCACCGTGCCGTCGAAGCCCAGCACCAGCGTGTAGCCGTCCGGCGCGGCCTGCGCGACCGCCTGCATCCCGATGTTGCCGCTGGCGCCCGCGCGGTTCTCCACCAGCACGGTCTGGCCGAGACGGGCGCCGAGCTTCTCGGCCACCGCACGCGCCGAGGTGTCGGCCAGTCCGCCGGGCGAGAACGGGACGATCAGCCGGATCGGCTTGATCGGGTACTCCTGCGCGGGCGCCGTGCCCGCGATGCCGGCGAGCGCGGTGAAGAGCGAGGCACGGAAGAACGCGCGGCGAACGATCCAGGGGCGCATCGATGGACTCCTGAGGGTGCACCTGACGGCGATGCGGACCGGGATGCCCGCCCCCGTCGGGGCAGCGCGCGCAGCGCGCCGCAGCCGTCGATGATAACCGTCCGCCCGGTCACGCTCCGGATATGGGCACGCCAGCGCCGCAGGCCGACCAGGCGCACAGGCTCGTCTGCGCGCAGTCCTCGGCCTGCCTCACACCCAGGCCTGCAGCACGTAGTCGTAGGCCGCCTGCCCGTTCATCATGTCGACCCGCTGCAGCCTGATGCGCAGACCGGCCGGGGTGCGCACCAGCGTGTGCCGGTAGCTGCCACCGAAGTGCCGCACCGTGTCGCGGCGCAGCTCCATCATCTGGAAGCGCGAATAGACACGCAGCGTGTCGCCGGCGTCGGCCTCGACGACCACGTTGCCGACCAGGTGGTTGGTGCCCCACATCGGCGCCTGCGACCAGGCGTTGGGGTGCTGCAGGCGGCCCGTGCGGACCTCCATCAGCAGCCGGTCCTCGGCGAAGATCGAGGGCTCGCCGAGCCAGTCGGTCTGCTCGGGCGTCACCGGCATCCAGTAGACGCCGTCGTCGGCAAACAGCGCGGTCCATTCCTGCCAGCGCTTGGCGTCGAGCAGCGCGGCCTGCCTGAACAGCAGCACCTCCACCTCGCGCTGCACCTCGGCGGGCACGGTGGCCACGTCGGGCACGTACTGCGTCGAGGGCCGGCTGCCGCGGCCCATGTGGTCGGGCGCGATCGACTCGGCGCCCGTCATCGATTCAACCGCCTCGATCACCACCCCGGTGCCGAGGGCCCGTTCGAGCTGCTTGTCGGTCATCTCGGCTCCTTCAGGCGCGCGCCGCGGCGGCGGCGGGCGTTGCGGCGGGGGCGGCCGACAGGGCCGGCCCCATGTACCCGGACCACGCGCGGAACTGGCTGCGCATCACCACCTCCGAGGTGCCGTTGTTGGAGTACAGCACGCCTTCGCGCTCGGTGTCGCCGCCGTGGTTGCGGTGGAAGCTCACCCACTCGCCGCCCCTGGACTGCAGGCCCCACTGGCCCTTGGTCCAGTTCTCGAGGTCGTCGGCGTTGATCATCGTCGCCGGCGAGTTCACCAGGTTGTAGTACCAGAGCGAGCGGCGGTAGATCGCCTCGGGCGCGCCCTTCAGGCGGAAGTGCCAGATCTCGGACAGGGTCCGGTCGGCCGCGAGCGGGCGCAGGCAGCGCAGCTGCTGCAGCGGCGACTGCACCGACAGGTAGGGATAGACCAGCACGTGGTGGATGCTGCGCGACAGGTACTCCTCGGCCTTCTCGTCGCCGTAGGCGGCCTTGAGCTGCGCCTCGTGCTCGAGCGTGTCGGGGTCGGTCGGACGCAGGCCCATGTAGCCCTTCAGGATGCCGTGGCCGAGCGGGAAGTTGACCGTCTGCACCGAGTCCCACTGGTCGAAGCTCGACGCGAAGGTGGAGAGGTAGTGGAAGAACAGCGGCGCCTTGCCCTGCTCGGCCTTCAGGCGGTTCTCGATGCGCCGCGCCGACACGCCGGTGGACTGGTGCGTCACCGACGGATGCAGCGCGTCGAGCTGGTTCTCCATGAAGAACTTCCAGTTGGAGTGCTGGATCACGCGGTGGCAGACCGGCACCACCTCGACCTCGCCGACCGGCGAGCGGTCGCACATGTCGTCGAAGGCGACCCGGGCCTCGCCGAGGAAGTCGGCGAGCGACGGGCCCTCCTCGGACAGGCTCGCGAACACGAAGCCGCGGTAGCTGTCGACGCGCGCCGCGCGCTTCATGCTGCAGTCGGGATCGTCGACGCCGAGGCGGGTGCCCTCGTAGCCCTTCATCAGCGGGATCGCGCGCACGCGGCCGTCGAGGTGGAAGCTCCACGCGTGGTACGAGCACACGAAGGCGGTGCCGGTGTTGCCCTTGTGGTTGCCGCACAGCTCCACACCGCGGTGCGGGCAGCGGTTGTAGAGCACGCGGATGCCGGCGTCGCGGTCGCGGACCATCACCATCGGCTGGCGGCCGATCTGCAGCGTGTGGTAGTCGCCAACCGCGGGCACCTGCGATTCGTGGCCGCAATAGACCCAGGTCTTCTCCCAGATGTGCGCCATCTCCAGCTCGAAGATGGCCGGGTCGGTGTACACGCTGCGATGGACCCGGTCGGGTTCGACCAGCTCGGACAGGTTCATGTCGTCTCTCTCCGTGGTGAGCGCCCGCGGGACCGTGCCCGGTGGCGGCGATGCGTCCGATGGTACCGACGACCGGCCGCCACTTGCATGAGCACACTTGCCACTTCCATCACCGCAAGTTATAGATGACCGATGACCGCCCCGATCGACCACCGCCGCATCGCCCACCTGGTGGCCGCCGCCCGCTGCGGCAGCCTCACACAGGCCGCCGCCGAGCTGGGGCTGTCGCAGCCTGCCCTGTCCAAGAGCATCCGCGAGCTCGAGCGCGGGCTGGGTGTGCGGCTGCTCGAGCGCGGGCGCTTCGGCGTGGTCCCGACCGAGCCGGGCGAGGCCCTGGTGGCGCGCGGCCGCGCGATCGAGGCCGAACTGCGCGCGGCGATCAAGGAAGTCGACGCGATCCGGCACTCGGGGCGCGGGCGGGTCGTGGTGGGCTGCGGCCCGTCCGAGGCGACGCGGCTGCTGCCGCTCGCGCTCGAGGCGCTGCAGGCGTCCGACCCGGGCATCCGCGTGTCGGTGCTCTACGGACTCAACGAGGCGCTGATGCCGATGGTGCGGCAGGGCGAGGTCGACCTCGCCCTGTCCTCGGTGCCGCGCACCGCGAGCGACCCGGAACTGCTGCACGAGACCCTGCACACCGACACCGCGGTGGTGGTCGCGCACGCCGACCACCCGCTCGCGCACCGGCGCAGCCTGCGGCCCGCCGAGCTCGCCGGGGAGCGCTGGGTGCTGGCGCGGCGCCGCGAGCTCGAGCGCCGCGCGCTCGACGACCTGTTCCTGCAGGCCGGGCTCAAGCCGATCGAGGCGGAGGTGGAGACGACCTCCGCCGTGCTGATGAAGGCGCTGGTGCTGCAGGGCCGGCACCTGAGCTTCCTGCCGCGCGAGCTGATCCACTGGGAGGAGCGCGCGGGGCTGTTGCGGCCGCTGCCGGTAGCCGCCGCTCAGTGGGCGCGCGCGGTGGGCATCACGCGGCGCCGGCGCGGCGCGCCGAGCGACGCGGCGGCGGCGCTCGCGGCCGCGCTGCGCGCGACGGCGCCCAGGCTGGGCGCGGCGCGTTCGGGGCGCTGAGGGCGCTGAGGGCGGCAAGGCTGCACCTGCCCGGGGCCGGCACCTTGACCGCCCGCGCGGGGGCGGCGAGCATCCGAGTTCGCGGCCGACCGAGCCGCACCCCCACGAGGAGACACCCGCATGGCAAACATCGTACTGGTGCACGGCGCATGGCACGGCGCCTGGTGCTACCGCGACACCGCGCGGCTGCTGCGCGCGCAGGGCCACACCGTGCTGACCCCCACCCACACCGGCGTGGGTGAGCGCGCGCACCAGGCCAGCGAGGCAATCACGCTGGAGACACACATCCGCGACGTGGTCGGCGCGATCGAGGCGGAGGAACTGTCGGACCTGGTGCTGTGTGGCCACTCCTACGGCGGCATGGTGATCACCGGGGTCGCCGACCGGCTGGCGGGCCGCGTGAAGTCGCTCGTCTACCTCGACGCCTTCGTGCCCGCGCACGGCGACTCCCTGATCGGGCTGCTGGGCGCGGCGCTCGTGCCAGAAGTTGCGGCGGGCTTCATCGGCGCGTTCCGCGGCAGCGCGCTCGCGGGTCACAGCGGCATGATGGCGCCGATCCCGGCCGAGGTCTTCGGCATCTCGCAGCAGAACCGCGCCTGGGTCGACCGCCGCTGCGTGCCGCAGGCGCTCGCGACCTTCGACATGCCGCTGCTGCTGACCGGCGAAGGCCTGGCGAAGGTCGACCGGCGCCTGTACGTGCTGGCGGACGGCTGGGACCCGAGCCCGTTCCGCCACTTCGCGGCGAAGTTCGACGGCGCTCCGGGCTGGCGCGTCGAGAAGGTGCCCTGCGGGCATGACGTGATGGTCGACCTGCCCGAGCGGCTCGCGGCGCTGGTGACGAGCGTCGCCTGACCCGGCGCGGGCCGCCTAGGACGCGCCGGTTACGCGTCCAGGCGGCTCGGTCGGCGTCGCTCGGCCGAGGTGCCGCGGCCGAGGCTGCACCTGATCGGATACCACGGCGTGCTGGCCCCGAACGCGACACTGCGGCCACGGGCGTTGCCGCAGGTCACTGGGAGTACAGAGGCCGAACGAACCCCACGCGCTGCTTCCAGGCCAGCTGGCCGGGCCTCACGCGGTCGGAGCCGGCAGGAGTCCCGATGCGCCTGTGGCGTGTCGATGCCATACCGGGCCGCGCGCCCGGCACGCCCCTCAGGCGAGCCCGGTGCGGTACAGCCGCCCGAACCCTTCGATCGGGTCGTCGATGCCGGCCAGCCGCAGCATGTGCCAGGCCAGCGCATGGTTGCTCGAGGTGACAGGCTTGCCGATCAGCGTCTCGGCCTGCTCGGCGATGCGTGCCACGCGCAGCGACGTGCACGACACGAACACCCCGTCGCACATCGGCGAGCCGCCGATGCGCACGATCGCGTCGAGCAAGGACTTCTGGGTGATCCGGGCGACGACGTCGTCATCGGGTTCGTTGAACGAACCCATCACAGGGATCTGCAGCCCGCGCTCGATCAGCGCCGCGCGCAGCCGAAGGTTGATCTCTCGCAGGTAGGGGGTGAGCAGCGCGACACGCTTCACGCCGGTGGCGCGCAGGGCGGCGATCGCGGCGGTGACCGGGTCAGTGACCTTCGTGTCGGGACGGACACTGCGGACCCGTTCGGCCACCCGTTGCTCACCGATCACCAGCGAACCCGAGGTACAGGCGAACGCGATGACCGACAGGTCGACCATGAACGGCAGCAGCCGGGTCGTGGGCGCGATCAGGCCTTCCATCTCCTTGAGCGTCTCGGGCGTGATCTGAACGTCGTTGTGCAGGCGGGCCGCGTACAGGGCGACGCCCTGGTCGGGCCAGACCGCACGGAACTCGTCCTCGATCGTCTGGTCGGTCTCCAGCACCAGCAGGCCGAGCGCAGCGCGCGCGCCGATCCCACGGTCGGTATCGAAAGGCAGCCGTTCGAGATCGACCTCGAGGGGGTCGCCGACGGATCGATCGTTGCGGTTCATCGGTGTCTCCGCGTAAGGGCGCCCGGGGCGAAGTGTATGCACATCGGGTGGGGCGCTGGGGACGATACCCGCCCGCGTCGCGCCCCGCAAGCTCGCGGCTCCGGGGATCGCAGGCGTGTGTCAGCCGCGGATGCGGGCGACGACCTGCTCGGTGACGGCCAGCGCGCGTTCGCGGCTCAGCACGATGTGCCGCTCCATCAGGTCGCCGGCGCGCAACGGATCACGGCGGGCCAGGCAGGCGAGCACGTCGGCGTGTTCGCTGTAGGTGCGGTCGCGGCGATCGGGCGACTCCTGGTCGACGCGGCGGAAGAAGCGGATCTGCGCGTTCACGTGGTCGAGGGTCGCCAGCAGCTGTGCGTTGCAGGACAGCCGTGCGATGCCGCGATGAAAGGCTTCATCGGCCGCGGCCAGGCGGTCGATGCGGCGGGCCGCGGCGTTCTCGGTAGCCGCGTTCCAGGCGCCGGCCAGCTTTTCGATTGCCTCGTCGGTGGCGCGCGCGCAGGCCAGGCGCACGGACGCCACCTCGATCGCCGCGCGCAGCTCGTACAGGTCGCGCACCAGTTCGGGTGTGAGGTCGCGCGCCAGGAACCCGCGGTTGGGCACGAAGCGCACGAAGCCGTCGCGGGCCAGGCGGTTGAGCGCTTCGCGCACGGGGGTGCGGCTGACGCCCAGCTCGTGCGCGAGCGCGACCTCGTTGATCCGCTCGCCCGGAGCGAAGCGCCAGTTCACGGCACGTCGCGTGACCGCCTGGTAGACGCGATCGACGCTGTCCGCGGCACGGGCGAGCGGCTCCGGCGGGTTGCGCGCAGCCGGCTGCAGCGGGGTGGCTCGGGGGGTACGCGGCATTCGGCGATTGTACCGATCCGCCGCGCCGGACTCGCCTCGGACAGCCGCGACCGAGCCCACCCGCATCCGGCGCGACCCGCAGGGCTTGTGTATACAGTTTGCCGACGGGTAAGCTCGATCCCCACACCCCTTCCACTGGAGACAGAACCCCATGACGATCAAGCGCATCGAAGCCGGCCCGCGCATGAGTCAGGCCGTGGTGATGAACAACATGGTCTTCCTCGCCGGCCAGGTGGCCCTGGAGTCGCCCGGCGCGAGCGTGGCCGAGCAGACGCGCACGGTGCTGGCACGCATCGACCGCTACCTGGCCGAAGCCGGCAGCGACAAGACCAAGCTTGCTCAGGCGACGATCTGGCTGGCCGACATGTCGACCTTCGCCGAGATGAACGCGGTCTGGGACGCCTGGGTCGCGCCGGGCTGCACACCGGCACGTGCCACGGTCGAGGCGAAGCTCGCCGCACCGCAGTTCACGGTCGAGATCGCCGTGATCGCGGGACTCTGATCGCCGCCGGCGCTCGCGCCATCTGCGGGCGGCGATCCGCCCGCCCCGGAACACGGACCGAGGAGAGGACATGCGCATCGTGGTATTGGGGGCTGGCGTCGTCGGCGTGACCGCGGCCTATGAGCTGGCCAGCGATGGTCACGAGGTGGTTGTCGTCGACCGGCAGGACAAGGCCGCCATGGAGACCAGCTTCTCCAATGCCGGCATGGTCTCGCCCGGCCATGCCTACACTTGGGCATCGCCGCGGGCGCCCCGCATCCTGTGGGACTCGCTGTTCCGCGACGACGTCGCGCTGCGCCTGAAGCTGCGCCCCGACCTGCGCATGTGGATGTGGTGCCGGCGCTTCCTGAAGGAATGCTCGGCGGAGCGCGCGGCGATCAACACCGGCCACAAGGTGCGCCTGTGCCTGTATTCGCAGCAGCGCTTCGCGGAGATCGACCGGCGGCACGGTTTCGACTACGACCGCCGCACGCTGGGTGCGATCTACGTGTATCGCGACCGCGATCACTACGAGCGTGGCGTCGGCGCGATGGGCGTGCTGACCGACAACGGCGTCACGCTGCGCCCGGTCAGCACCGACGAAGCGGTGGCGATCGAGCCAGCGCTGGCACCCGACCGGGCCAACATCGCGGGGGCCATCCACTGCCCGACGGACGAGTCCGGCGACTGCCACCGATTCACCAACGCGCTCGCCGCGTACTGCGCCGAGAAGCTCGGCGTCACGTTCCGCTGGTCGACGAACATCACGGGGATCCGGGCCGAGGGCGATCGGGTCGTCGGGGTCGACACCGACAAGGGGGCAATTCAGGGCGATGTCTACGTGTTGGCGCTCGGCTCGTACAGCGCGGGAGTCGGCCGCGGGCTAGGCATCGACCTGCCGGTGTATCCGGTGAAAGGATATGCGCTGACCGTGCCGATCGAGGACCATGACGGCGCGCCCAGCATGTGCGGCGTCGACGAGAAGTACCTGATCGCATGGTCGCGCCTGGGACAGCGGATGCGTGTCACCGCCACCGCCGAGTTCAACGGCTTCGACCGGTCACTGGGCGAGCGCGACCTGGCCCACATGACGAACACGATCCGCCGACTGTTTCCGAATGGTGGTGCCTACGAGAAGGCGGCCCGCTGGGCGGGGCTGCGCCCGATGACGCCCAAGGGCACGCCGATCATCGGCCGTTCCCCCAAGCGCAACCTGTTCCTCGATGTCGGGCACGGCCATATCGGATGGACGATGTCGATGGGCTCGGCGCGCATCCTCGCCGACATCGTCGGGGGCAAGCAGTCCGACATAGACCTCGCGGGACTGACGCTGGCCGACGCCTGACAGTCGGGTCGGGGCACGGGGGCCCGCAGGCCGGCGCATCCTGCAGCGTTCAGGGGACGCCGCGCGGCGGGGGCGTCCCGCGCACTTCGCTCGGCGAGGTGCATGAACAGACGGTCAACACGCGCCGCGTTCGAGCCTCCGGGGATCGAGCGCACCAGCGCGCCCGGTGGACCATGTCATCCCGCAGGTGCCGGTGCGACCGTGGGTGCCGTCGCTGCCGACCCCGCTGCGGCTGCTGCTGGCCGCGCAGCCCGAGCGGGTCACGCTGGTGCCGAGCGTGGTGCAGCGCGTGTGCTAGCGGCACTTGCTGTACGCAGCGGGGCTTGTCGCCGGCGAAGGCGAGCGCGGGGCCGTTTCGCTGATCCAACGCTTTGTGCTCAGAACTACTACCCATGCCCGGGAGACGCACCATGAGCCTGTACTTGACCCGAGCGCGCTACACCGCCGAAGCCTTCAAGGGCATGATCGCCATCCGGCCGAACGGGCGAGCATCGCCAAGTCGATGTTCGACGCGGCAGACATGAAGCTGCACCACATCTGGATGTCGAGCAGCAACGACGTGGTCTGCGTCGTCGAAGGCAGCGTGGTGTCCGGTGCAGCCGTGTCGATGGTCGTGATGGCGAGCGGTGCGTTCTCCGAGGCGAGCTCGCTCGAACTGTTCACGCCCGAGCAGCAGCTTGCCGCGATGAAGCTGGCGGGTACCGTCGCTGCGAAGTATCGGGCGCCAGGCAAGTAGCCGATCGCCGACGATCATGAGACGACGGGGCGCGTGGCGGTGTGAGCGTCACGTAGCAACGTTGTCTCAATCATGAGGAGACCCGGCATGGGCAGCGCTTCTTCCAGGATTAAAGACATCGGACCACAGCCGCAGTCCTTCGACATCGAGCGTGCCACGAAGGAGAACCCAAGTTACCGTTCGGTGGCTTGGAGCGGGCGATATCTGCAGGTGACGCTGATGTCGATTCCCGCGGGCGGCGACATTGGACTCGAAGCGCATCCGCAGACCGATCAGTTCCTGCGCATCGACGCCGGGCACGGCTTGGTGCAGATGGGCGCAGCGAAGGACACGCTGACTTTCGAAAAGAAGGTCTCAGACGGTTGGTGCGTACTCGTTCCGGCGGCTTGGTCAGAGCAGCCCAAGCAGGTGCCAGACAAGCACGGGTGAGCCGATCGCTGTGCGAAAGCGGGACATGTCGGTCGAGGGCGTGAGCATGCGCCGAAGACAGGTCCACATGGCCGGGCGGGCTCAGCGACCACCCGATCAAGCCTTTTCCGCCCAGCTCAGAGCGGCCTTGCCGGCCGCCGCAGCTGAGGCGCTCAGCAGCGTGCCCCAGGCCATGTCAACCAGGGTCATGCCGACCGGCCAGTTCCTGAGCGTAGCGAGGTTGCTGAGGTCGTACGTGGCGTAGGCGAAGAAGCCGAACAGGGCACCCATCCACACCGCCTTGCCCCAGCCCGGGTCCTCTGCATGCGGCGCCACCGCGAACACCATCAGCCCGGCTGCATAGACAATATAAAACGCCAGTGCAGCCAGCAGCCTGGGTTGCTCGGCCATCAGGTGCCCGATTGCTTGCTGGTACATCGCCTTGGCGATGAGCCCCAGCCACAGCATGTCCAGGGCGATGATCACGACGAAGACAGCAATGTATCCGGCGAGGTATCTGTTCATTGGGACGAGCATGGGTTCGTTCGGCGACCTTGTCTGTTCGAGAGCGCACACACCCGCAGTCCCATGCTCGCCTCGCCGCGCATCAGGTCTGACGTCGTGGCACGCATGCGTCTTCGAGGCGGCTGCGAGGCGCTTGCCTGCTCTGTTCCGGCGCCGATCTGCGCTTGCGATGTACGCCACCGACCGGGGTACAACCCCGGCCCACGCCCGCTCGCATCCTGCGGGCCCATCGGCAACCTCGCAGGACTTGCAGGGAATCGAGCCTCGATGTTCGCATCCCTGCGGAACCCGTGCTGGCGCTACGTCGTCTTTACGATCGGGGGCACGTAGTACTCGCCCGAGAGAACTTCCTTCTTCGGCACGTACGTACGCAAGTTGAGGGTGAACGGCTTGCCTTTGGGGCATGGCAACCAATTTGATTCCGGCGCGCCCTTCGGGAGCTCGGATGCCAGATGCAGTCTCAAGGAGCCATCCGGTTCGTACTTGAACTGGGACCGGTTGTTGAAGTTGAACCGGTCCAGCCTGTTGGGAACCACCCGGTAATCAGGCAGGGACATCAATGTCAGCGACCAGTAGGCATGAACGTGCTTCTCCGGCAGGTTCTCCGGCTTGAAGTCCAGGACATACACGCTGTCACCATCCAGGGGAGCGCCGGCGGCGTCCGCTTCGCCGATGTAATAGACAACCTCCTGGTTGTTGTTCCACCAGATGCCAGCGAAGTTGGCGGCGGTGCGGAACCAGAAATCCTCGCCGAATCCCGTCTCCTTGCCGGTCGTGGCGATCCAGCCGCCGCGCTTGTCGCCGTAGCTGCGGATGAATTGGATGAGGCTCGGTATTGCCTTTTGCTTGATGATCGCCTCGATGGTGGCGCGATTGGCTTGCGCCTTTGCAATGAACGCAGCGATGTCGCGGGCCTTCTTCTGCATGTCCGGCGCCAGCTTCATCTTGTCCGGCGCACTGCTCAGTACCTGATCCATCATGGGTTGTGAGAATGCGTCGGCCGTGATGAGATCCTGATTGCTGAACATCGGAATCTCCACCGCGGGAACGACCTTGGGCTCCCTGGGCTTGATGATCTTGAACTGATGCTGCAGAGCCACCGCGCCCTGATCGTCGCCCTTGCGCTCCACCCGCGCCAGCATCTTGGCCTTCCTCGACGGCAGGTCGATGCGCAATGCTCCGTCGGGAATCGTCGGGTTGGACCCCACCAGGCACAACGCGAACCGGCCGTGCGGACGGTCCGGCAGATTGCGTTCGTTGATGTTGTAAAGGATGTCAGCCCATTCATCCACGATCTGCGCGGTGTAGTAGCGCCCCTCCACCTTGGGCACTTCCAGAACCACCGGCGTCGTCTCGTCTATTGCGAACCACGCCTCGAGGTACGCGACGTCGAGGTTCGGGTTCACGAACTCCGCCTTGCCGAGTTCATTGAACTTGATCGTGTTGTAGTCAACCGATTCCTCGGCGATGTCAATGCGTTCCTGGCGGATCACCAGGTAACGACCGAGGACGTAGATGTAGACGTCGACAACATCCTTCTCGGCAAGGCCCAGTTCCGCAAGTGCGTTGGTCGTCATGATTTCACCATCTCGATGTCGGAAAGCACCCAACTGCGGTTGAAGTAAGGCTGGGTCGGGCCATAGAGGCGGAAATACGTGAACCAGCCTTTGCCCGGGATCGTCTGAATCCAGTTCGATTCCGGTTTTCCGGGCGGAGCGTTCGGACCGAAGTACAGATCAACCGAGCCGTCGGCGTTCTTCACGATCTTGTCCCGAGACGAACGATCTGGCTGTACGCCGGTGTCCACGAAACAGCGAGTTTCATTGTCATAGACGGTGAACGACCAGAACTGCGCCACGGGAGCATCGGGTGGCACGTGAAGTGAATAGTTTTCGCTGCCGTTGAGCCAACGCCCTTTGCTGTCCTTCGACGATTCCAGATACACCTGCCCGAGTCCCACCGTACGCCCCATCATGCCGACAGAGACACCGACCGCCTCGTAGAACCAGGACGTGCGCTCGTCGAGTTGGGTATGGTGCGCAGCCTCCTGATCGGTCTCCTTCAGGAACAGCGAAAGATCCCACTGCCTGCCCGGCCAGACCTTGGCGCCCTCGATGCGCTTTTCGTAGCCAATCGTGCGCGCCATCACTTCCCCGACACGGGCCGCCTCGATGAGCGTCTGCTTTTGTCGTGCGTCAGGGTGGAAGGGCTTGTCCTTTTCAATCCCCAGCGGCTGGAGCATTCCCATGATCATCCGGTCGCGTTCGTGTACGGGTTCCTCGTTGACGATCCTGGACAGCCCCTCCCAGTAGGCCAGTCCGCGTGGCTGTGTCCCGCTCCATTTGCGGCCATTCGGCCTGATGTGCACGCTCTGCGGCGGGTTGTCACGCTGGCTGTAGGGATAGAGGCGTATCGCGGCCACCAGCGCCATCGCCTTTTCGGGATCGGGCTCCAGTACGCGGTGCGCTGCCCAGATGTTGACCGTGGACGAGCGGAATACGTAATAGCCATCCGGGCGCATTTCCGGGTCATTCGGTCCGAGGATGAGGTACTTGCCACCTGCGCCCTTGTCGGGTCCGGTCTGGCCGGAATCCGTGATGGGCCGCTGCCAGAAATCAACGACCCCGCCTGCCGTCGGCCCTGGAGGAATCTCCATCACGAGCGGGCCCGTGGCCTCCGTGCTGGGGAACGACATGATGTAAGGGGTTGTGGCGTTGGCGGTGAGCAGACCAAGCTTGTCGGTGAACGTGAGGTAATCCACGAAATCCAGATTCCCCGCGCCGAACTTGTCGCGTTGTTCTGCCTGCCACTGCTGCATGGCCATGAGCGGCAGCGCCCAGAGGTAGGCTTGGCAGGCGCGCTGGAAATCGATGTCGTCGAAAATCTTCCTGGCGGTCGCTTCTGTTGGATAGCCGTTCGTCAACTCGATCTTGCCGAGCCGGGACTCGACGACACCGCTGGTGGGCAATTCCTGTGCCGCATGGCTGTTCATGCACGCCTCCAAATGTTTTCCAATCGTAGTCCGGATTGCCGTAGCCGCGACGACCTTCCTGCCCGAATGCCCATGTGGGCAACCACCACTACCCCGGCGGGTGACACTGGGCACGGTGACGGCCAACTCCAAGGAGTTTGGCGGCAAGGTGCCGATCCCGGCACCGGCCGACCTGGGCGATCTACGGGGCCTGGAGGCGGGTTTCCGGGCGCCGGTGCGATGATCGACGGCAAGGCCTTCAAGTCCGGCAAGGCCTGAAAGATCTGAAGGAATGCCATGAACGCGAACGCCATCGTCTTCGATGCGCCCCGGACCCTGTCCGTCCAGTCCCTCGAGCTCTGCGTGATGGGTGACACCGACGTGGAGGTCGAGGTGTCGTTCACCGGTATCAGTACCGGCACCGAGCGGCTGCTGTGGGACGGCACGATGCCGCCGTTTCCGGGCCTGGGCTATCCGCTCGTCCCGGGCTACGAGACCGTCGGCACGGTGGTGCGGGCTGGGCCCCAAGTGACCGTGCTGGCGGTCGGCGACAGCGTCTTCGTGCCCGGCTCCTACTCGTTCCAGGGGGTGCGCAACCTCTTCGGCGGCGCCGGGGAACGGCTGGTCGTGCCGCAGGACCGCGCCGTGAAGGTCGACCCCGCGCTCGGCCCCAAGGCCATCCTGCTGGCGCTGGCCGCCACCTCGTACCACCTGTTCTCGGTGGGCGGGGCCCGCCAGCCGATCGTCTACCCGGACCTGATCGTCGGCCACGGCACGATGGGCCGCCTGCTGGCGCGACTGGTGGTGGCCGCGGGCCAGCCGGCGCCGGTGGTGTGGGAGACGCAGGCGATCAGGCGCGAGGGCGCAACCGGCTACGGCGTCGTTCATCCCGACGACGATCCGCGCAAGGACTACAAGGCGGTGTACGACGTGAGCGGCGATGGCGCGCTGCTCAACGGGCTGATCTCGCGGCTTGCGCCGGGCGGCGAGGTGGTGCTCGGCGGGTTCTACAAGCAGGACCTGAGTTTTGCGTTCGCCCCGGCCTTCATGCGCGAGGCCACGATCCGCATCGCCGCCCAATGGAAGCGCTCCGACCTGCTCGCGGTCACCGATCTGATGCACACCGGTCGCCTGTCGCTCGACGGGCTCATCACCCACACGCAGACGCCGGCGCGGGCGCGCGAGGCCTACGAGGTGGCCTTTGGCGATCCGCAGTGCCTGAAGATGATTCTGGACTGGCGGCGCTGAGTCTGCGGTGTCGGCCCGCGTGGCAAGTCACCTGGCGCCATCTGCATTCGGCGTCGAGCTCTGCGGACAGGCGCTCCACCCGGCACCCTGCTCGAGCGAGGGGTCAGCCCCCACTGCCGCTGAGCCACAGCTCCATGAAGACGCTGTGCTCGTTTGGCAGATAACTTCCGAACGGACCCGACACGGCGAATCCTTTGCTGCGATACAGGGTGTGTGCTGGCTCAAAGGCAGCGTGTGTGCCGGTTTCCAGGCTGAGCCTCGCGTAACCGCGCTCCTGCGCAACTGCAATGATGTGCGCAAGTACGGCGCGACCCGCACCCCGACCGCGTGCGGCTGCTGGTGTACGCATGGACTTGATTTCGCCGTGAACCGGCGAGAGTTCCTTCAATGCGCCACAGCCAACCAGCCTGTCTTCCTCCCAGACAGTCCAGAAGGTGATGTCAGCCGCTCGCAGTTTGTTCAGATCCAGTGCAAACACCTGTTCCGGCGGGGAGAGTTCGTACATGTTCGCCAGATGCTCTTCAAGAAGGGCATGGACCTGGGGACGGGAAAGGTCGTCGACTTCGATACGCATGACGCAGTGTGCAGGTGTGATTTGTGTGGCCTAGCGTGCGAGCTAAGCGGACGACGACGGCGGGCTGCCAAGCCCCGGCTGTCGAACATGTACCGCGTCCGGCCAGACCGGGCCTGGTGGCCTGCCGTTGGCGCTGCGCTCGAGCGAGGGGTCAGGCGACACCGGCTGCATGTGCCCATGAAAATGCGTCTTCCATTCGGTCATGGCCCCAGAAGAGTTCAGTGCCGACTGCAAAAGTAGGTACTCCGAAGATACCGAGTGATCTTGCAACATCGGTCTCCGCGTCGAAGTCGGACTTGACGGCGTCACTATCGGCGCGGGCAATAAGCGCCTGCGCGTCCATGCCCAGTTCGGACAGGAGTGATGCTGCGACCTCTGGTTGACCGAAGTCTCTGTGTTCGATGAACCATGCACGATACGCTGCTCGAGTGAATGCAGGCGCCCAGCCTTCCTTGCCTGCGATGACTCCCAGACGGTTGGCGAGGCCTGAGCGATCTACCGGATAGGGCGGGATCCCATTCCACTCCAGTCCGAAGTGTGCGGCTCGGCGCTCAATGTCGCGCCACATGTACGCTACCTTCGCTGCCTTTTCCTTAGGAAATGGGATGTTGGTCTGCTCGACAAAGAGCTTTCGGACATTAAAAGGTCGCCAGCGAACCTCCACACCTGCCTTCACGGCCTCATCTTCAAGCCGCATGATGGATAGGTAGCTGTAAGTGCTGCCGAAGTTGAAGAAGAAGTCGACATGTCTGGGCATTTGCGGACTCCATGGGCTGAAATGCGGCTCTCTGTGATTCCTGTCAGGGCACCTTCCAAGGCCCAGAGCAGATTCAGGCTTGCGATTGCTTCCGTTGCCCTTAACATCGCGTAAGCATGCACTGATCTGAGACGTTTAAGCTGCGCAAATGTCGTGATTCCGGCGGCCGCTAGCCTTGCTTCAGGTTGGGGACGAGACCTTCAATGAGCTTCCGGGCCGTCGCGGCTACGTCCTCGACCGTCTTCTCGAAAGCGCCTTCGTTGGCGCGCGACGGAACCGAGAACCCGCTCAGCTTCCGTACGAATTGAAGTGACGCGTCGCGAACCTCCAGTTCAGTTGCTGGCGGCTCGAAGTTGGATAGGGTCTTGATGCTACGGCACACGGCAGGGTGGTGTTCACGATGCCGAACAATTGAGCCAGTCAGCCTACGGAGGAAAGCGCCGTAGCGGGTCAAGTTGAACGAGGGGTTAGGCGTCACCGCGGCGCTCGAAGTATCGGACTAGATTGCTCAGCGACGCAGCATGACCAGCTTTGTGGCCGTCGATCATCGCCGCGCCAATGAACGAGGCTACTTGAGTCGTACTCCTCAGCCTCGTACCGCGATCTGAAGGCGCGAGTTCCAGGGTTGTCAAAGAGGCGCAGACGCGCCGCCCATCAGTCGAGATTATCTCGCTGTACACGATGCGTGTGTTTTCGATGATCTCGAGATAGTGAGTCGTTCCGTGAATGTTCGGATTCTGCCTAGAGCCGCACCGGTAGTGATCGACTCCGCCTTCACTGAAGTCCTCGACGTCGTAGATGATCGTGGCCGTTTCGGATGGCGCACCCCACTCGGCGCGGAGCTTGGCGCTTGCAAACGCTGCGAAGACAGCATTGATGGGCGCTGAAACCTCGCGCTCCAAGACCAGCGTGGCATGGTCAACGGTAGCCGCGCGTTCGTAATCTGCGACAGACATAAAGCCTCCGAAAGCGATCAGACGCGCTGTAGACGATCCTGGCGGATTGATTTCGACACTCGGTGGACTCGGGGAAACCCAAGGTGCTTCGTGGCGCGGCAGAATCGGATTTATGGCGCCTGACGTATTTTCGCCATCATCGTAGCAGACAGATACAAACCCAATTGTCGTCATCGACCGGCGGGGCGACGACATCTGAAGTCTGCGCCCATGCCGAAAGTACGGGACGACATGCTGACATTCGGGTCAGCTTGAGCAAGGGTTTAGGCTAACAGGCACCTGTCGTCATCACTCGCGATTGCACCTAGCCTCCCAGTAGCACCGCCACCAAAACCATGGCGAAGCAGACAGATGAGAGCAGCAAACCGGTCTTCCACGGATTCGTGTCGGTGTGAATTCCCCAGACGTAGCCCGTACCGAAGACGACAATGAACGACACGACGTTGGAGATGCGAATCGCCGTCGCGGTGGAATCAGGCAACATCAACAGTGGCAGCAGAGATGGTAGAACGGCCACGACATACAGGACCAAGGTTGCCAGCGCACCAATCACATCCTCGCGCTTGACGCCGATGGGCTGCGGTTGCGCCTGGCCCAGATAGACACGAATGTCGCGATAGAGCGCATGCCGCTGCTCCTTGGTGGTTATCGGGTCGAGGATGAAGTCCAGCTCATCGGAAAGGGCTGTAGTGGCTTCCTCTTCGTTGTCGCTCGTCTGGACGTACTGGAGCAACCGATAGCGCTCCCTTCGGGCCAGCACCTCCGACACAACGTACACGACGCCTTCGATGATTCCCCAGGCGGTGACAGCACCCAGAATGGTGAAGAACAACTCTTGCCCGTATCCGCCCGCAAAAGACGACGATATGACGCCGCGATAGATCAGGACCCCGTAGGAGAGGGTGAAGACGAGCGCAAAGAGAATGCCGTAGAAGATCGTGAAGAGAGCATCGATGGGATCAAGGAACTCCCCCACGAAGTTGCTCAAGATGCCTTCTTTGGGCGGGCGGCTTTGTCTGCGACGTTGGCGCTTGCTTTCCCTGATCATCGCGGTCATTCCTTTCTGCGGTACATGTCGAAACCCCACGTCCTCTCGGGAGTCGGGATCTTGCCTGGCTGGGCAACGCTGCTCGACCGTGAGGCGGGCCGAACACTTGCGTGAGTGGTGGTTAAGCCCACAGCGCAGCTGCACGATGGCTGCTTGCTGGGAAGGGCGCGATGACCACAGATGACCTCCACGGATTGAATTGGCTACCCGTGCGGATTACGCAATTCGACACTGGCCGCCGAATCGCCAAATCCTAGAAGCACCGCCGTCGCGACACCTAGGGCGTACACCGCGCCAACGACTGTGAGAACCATCACCGCTCGAAGTAGCCTACGCAATTTCAGCGCCCTGGCGGCCGAGCTAAGCCGGCATCGACTGTGGGACGCGCAGGCACGGTTAGCGAGAATGTAACGCCGTGCACCGCCGACCAGGCCTGCGTGGCCCGCCGTTGGGACTCGGCTCGAGCGAGGGGTCAGGCGTCGCTGCGCGATGCATGGCTTGCGTTCGGTGGATAGCGCCACCATGCCCAAGCAACAAGGGCACCAAAGACTGTGTATGCCAGCGCGAAGGCCCAAAGCGGACCCTCGTAGTAGAGCAACTGTTGGAGCCAGTATTCAATGAAACCCCGCTCGTACCCGGACTGGCCGGCTTGTTGACGTAGCCAGGACTCCAGCACCGTGAGGCCGCAGTATTGGCCAAGCCATGCTTGTAGGACTACGACGGCGATGGCGAATAAGTGGGCTGCGCGCCACCAAAAGCCATTTGCCCAGGCGATCTTGCACCAGTTGCCAATGACGATTGCAGGCAAGCCGAGCACAACGAAGATGACGACTGCGACGTGAAGCAAGAGGACTGCATCTGCGAAGGCTCGATAGGGCACTGGGGCTTGCCTGCAACGCCTAACGTTTGACTTAAGCGGCTGGCTGAAGGCCAGGCCGTTTGAAGGAAGGGTTAGCCGTCTTGGCGGGTATACGTAGCCTTGTACTTTGCGGGCACTTCGACCGGTTGCAGCCTACCCGCAAGTGACAAAACGATGAGCAGAGAGACGGCGCCACCGACGAGCATGGGCAAAGCGATGGCAAGCACGCGAGTGCTGCGGGGTGAGGAGTGAAGATGCCAATAGGTAGCGCACCCCAAATGCGTGAAGAGCGCAAGGACAGCGAAAAAGTAGTACGGCCCAAAGAAGAATTGGTTCGGCGGCACGTGAAAGCCAGCAGCTGCGAAGTAGAAGTTTGTATCGAGATTGAGAACAATACGTCCATAGAGCACTGCACCAACATGCACTAGCAAGAAAAGCGCTAGTACGGCGCCTGAGATCGCCTGCAGCCATGCAACCCCACCTTGCCGTTGCTTCCATCCGCGGATGACGAGCCACAGACCACTGCCAACTTGAAAGGCCGCACAAAGTAGAAGAGGAAACTCAACGATTGGATGGCGGTATAGCTTGCGTGCAACTTCCATGAAGGCGATGTGCGAAGGGACGCCAGCCAAGGACGCAAGGTGGTTCGCAATATGAAGGCAGGCAAAAGCAGCGACAAAGATGGCCGCTGTTCTGTGAAGCGTGCGGAGTTTCATTTGAAGACGGCTAACGCTGACGCTCAGCGGCACTTTAGGCGGACGACGACCTGCGACCGCAGGGCGGCGGCCGGGTCGAGCGTCCGCTGCAGCGCTTGGTTATGCGGCGACGCGCACCGTCTGAGTCGTAGACGATGCGACCGGAATGGGTAACCCATCTTCCTTGAGGCCTTCAATGTGGAACTCGATCGCTTCCTGAATCAGCTTGATGGCTTCCTCCTGCGTTTCTCCCACCGCGACACAACCAGGAAGATCGGGCACGTACGCGCCGAACGAGGTCTCGCCCTTCTCGATGATGACCATGTAATCCGTTCGCAACCTCACTTCTTGAGTCCGGCTTACCGTAGCGCGTTAGCAAGGGTTCCTGTAGGAACCTTGACGCTGGGCTTTCATGCAACCGTCACGGTTCCAGCTTTCACGGGATGATGGTACTGCCGATGGCTGCCCTTCGTACCTTGCTGAGGTTGGCACTTTGACGGCAGTCTCGGTCATTAGCTCTTTGACCGCAGTCGCCGGATGACGATCCGAATCCACTTCACGGCTTGAGCAACCACAAACATCCAGAAAACAAGGCCGTGAAGCGCGATCACCATAAAGCCGGATGGGCCGTCCTCGCCTTCAACACTCCACATAGCGCCAATATAGAGAAGCATAAGAAAGGCCGTGCAACTCAAGACGTAGAGCCATCCTGGCCTTACCGCAGCTGTGGACAGTGCGGCCAAAACCAGGGCGGCGAAGTAGCCGAATCCGAGTAAGTAGCCGAGGTTCATTTGTTTGTGATGCCTAACGTGATGCTAACCGGCGTTCGGCAGCGGGCGACGGCCGCGCCGGAATGAAATGAGGCCCGGGCGACAAACGCTGTTGCACGTCCTGTTGAGCGTAGGGTCAGGCCAGACCCGGGGCGCTAGGTTCATGGCTTCGGCGGGTGGCGGTGATACATGAAGAATTCTCCGTCCCGTACCCAACCCATTGCCGCATAGAGCTCTTGGGCTGACACATTGACCTGAGCGACGTTCAGGCTCACGCGACATGCGCCGAGCGACCACGCGTAGGCTTCAACTGCCTTGAGCATGGCAGAACCAACGCCACGGCGCCGCCCTGACTCGGAAACGTACAGGTCGTTAAGGATGAACACCCGGGCGAGAGCGGTGGAGGAGAAACTGGGGTATAGCTGGGCAAAGCCGACAGGTTGAGCGTCCACGGTCGCGAAGAACACGATGGATTCAGCATGGTCGAACCTGTCATGCAGGAACGCGCGACAGGCTGAGAGGTCGGATGCCTTGCCTTGAAACTGTCGGTACTGATTGAAGAGGCCGGCAACGGCGTCAAGATCCGCGAGGACAGCCTGGCGAACGGTCACTGTGTTCATGTTGGGTGCGCGCAGCAGTTCGTTGTGCTGTGGGGCCTAACGACGAAGCTCAACAACGCTTGATGCGGCCGCTGGGTTGCGGAAGCGACCGACCGGCCGGGTCAGGCGTCCGCGGCAGTGGCAGGTTAAGCCTCACTTCGGCGGCCCCTTCGCGAGACGAGCCGCCATCCGGGTCTGCCAACCCGGACCCGTGGCACGCCAACGTTCGATCACGTCTTCCGGCAACCGGATCGAGATCAGCTTGCGTGGGTTCGCAGCCTTGGGTCGACCGCCCTTGTTGACCGTTCCGCGCGCCAGCATCTCATCGGTCAACTCCGGCAGTTCCTCGTACTCATGCGGCTGAATCACGTGCGCATCGACTCGCGCTAGATCAGACCCCAAGGAACGGCGCGATACGCACTTGTTCGCGGTCATTGGCTTTCCTCATACTGAATACGTGGCGATCCGCGCCACGCGGCGTATAGCCAACCACGACCAGTCGTCCTCGCAGCAGCCCGAAGCAGACGATGCGCTCCTCGCCGTAGCCCCTGCGGTCGCCCTAGACCTCGAACGTCGTACCGGCGAACACCAGCGCCGCGTCCGTGAAATCGAGTCAACGCTCCGCGAGCGTTGCTTCCCTCTTGCTCGGATCGAAGGTCACTGACACCATGTTATTGTATATACATAAACATGGGGCAACAACTCTGGTTGTGCAGGACGCTCACGGTGAGACTTAACTTTCGATTAGACCGCATGTTCCGCCTGCCAAGAGGAAATGACGGTCGCGTACTCCCCGTGAAGATTTGCTAATGACATTGCGTGAACCTCCGCAGCCGAACGCTTCGCCCCATCGAAATCCGCCTTAGCAAAAGCGAACGTCGCGTCCGAAACCACGTACGTTCTGAAGCCAAGGTTGCCAGCCGTGCGCGCAGTGGATTCCACCGAATTGTTCGTACTCACACCAACGATTACGACAGCTTGCTCGCCGCGCGCATGCAACCAGCGCTCCAATCCGGAATGTACAAACGCGTCTGGAACATTCTTCTCAACGACATACTCAGACGGCAGCGGCGCAAACGCTGGCTGAAACGCAACACCCATTTGGCCCGGCCAGAATGGCGAACCTGGCGTTCGAGAGATATGGCGGACGTGAACAATGCAGCCTTTCCGCATCCTCCAATCCGCAAGGAGCTTTGCGATCACCTGCTCTGCGCCGGGATTGTTTCGCTCCGCGGGCTCAGGCCAAGTCATTCCGATTTGCATGTCAATGATGATGAGCGTCGGCATCGCCGTCTCTGCGGTCTAACGTTCGAGTATAGCGGGCGACGGCGCCAGGCCCGGGCCTGGTGGCCCGCCGTTGGCGCTCCGCTTGAGCGAGGGGTTAGGCAGCGCTCGGAAGTGGGTCAGGGTTTGTACGGGGATTATTGGGCGATGCTGCGGCTCGGTGCACGATGTGGGCCCAGGAGCGAACGATGCCAAGCAATCCAAAGAGCTGGAAGCAGAAGATGGCGGCAAAGCCGCCGCACACAGTGACCCTGGACAAGGACTTCGCGGGAGTGCCTGCGGGCGCGAAGCTCTTGATCTCATGCCCGGTAGAGCTTGAGCAGTACCTGAGGACGCATGTTCCGCCAGGCGAAACGCGAGAGGTGCAGCAGATGAGGCGGGAGCTTGCCCAGCTCCATGGGGCTGATGCGACGTGCCCTGTTTCGACGGCGATCTTCCTGCGAACGGTCGCCGAGGCGGCATGGGACGAGATTGAGTCAGGGGTTCCGACGGCCGAGGTAGCCCCGTTTTGGCGGGTGGTAGATCCGAAGTCTCCATTGGCGAAGAAGCTCAGGGCTGGTGGCGCATGGATTGAGCAACAGCGGGCCGCGGAGCGTGGGGAGTAGATGCGCCAGAGCGCTATTCTTGCGCTGCCGAACGCTGACGTTGAACGGCGGCTTGCTCGGGCCGGCGCGGAGTGGGCCATTTACAGGCGGTGGAGTGCCGGCCCGTGCAAGCCGTCCGCTCCAACATAAAGTTGGGCCTCACGTCGTCTTGTGAGGAACCAATTTCACCTGAAGGTCGCAGCCGACCGCCTGGGCGTACTTCTTGAGCGTGTTGAGCGATGGCGTGTGTTTGCCCGCCGACTCCAGACGCGAGATCGCGCTTTTCGTCGTACCCATACGCTCCGCAACCGCGTCCTGAGTCAATCCCGCCCGAGCACGAGCGCGCAAGAGT
>CAYNRU010000021.1:0-2593 GCA_964399635.1 uncultured Bordetella sp. | reverse complement strand
GGCCACGATCGAACTGAAGGTTCCCGACATCGGTGATTTTGCGGATGTGGAGGTGATCGAGCTGCTGGTGTCCGGCGGCGACGAGGTGAAGGCCGAGCAGAGCCTGCTGACGGTGGAGTCGGACAAGGCGTCGATGGAGATTCCGTCGAGCGCGAGCGGACGGATCGTCGAGATCAAGGTGAAGATCGGCGACAAGGTCAGGCAGGGCAGCGTCATCGCCCTGCTCGAGGAGGCGGCGGTATCGGCCGGCGCACCGGTCGCCCCGGCGCCTGCGCCCGCGCCCGCGCCTGCGCCTGCGCCCGCGCCCGCGCCCGCGCCCGCGCCCGCGCCCGCGCCTCGGCCTGCGCCCGCTTCGGCCGCCGCCGCCCCGGCCGTCGCCGTGGCGAGCGCGGCAGCCCCCGCCGTCGGCGCCGCCACCGTTGTCGTCGCGGTGCCGGACATCGGCGACTTCAAGGATGTCGAGGTCATCGAGCTGCTGGTCTCGGTCGGAGATGCGGTCAAGCTGGAGCAGAGCCTGATCACCGTCGAGTCCGACAAGGCCTCGATGGAGATCCCGAGCGCCGCGGCCGGCGTCGTGCGCGAGCTGATGGTCAAGGTCGGCGACCGGGTCGCGCAGGGTGCGCCGCTGGCAGTCCTGTCGGTGGATGCCGCAGCGGCCCTGTCCGACGTGCAGGCCGTACCCGAGCCGCCCGAGTCGTCAGGCGAGCCGCCGAGCGTGTCCGGCCCATCGGTCGAGCAGAAGACCGCCGCGGCCGCCCTCGTCCCGGCCCGGCAGGCTGCGAGCACGCCGGTGGCCGGCACGCCGCAGCGCGTGCCGCCGGTGCCATCGGCGCCGGAGGACGCCGCGCTGAACGTGGTCAAGGCGCATGCGTCGCCGTCGGTGCGCAAGTTCGCCCGCGAGCTCGGCGTGGCGCTGTCGGCGGTGCGCGGCACGGGCCCCAAGCAACGCGTCACGGCCGACGACGTCCGTGCCTTCGTCAAGGGCGCGGTCGCGCAGGCGGCGTCGGCCGCCGCCACGCCGGGGGCCGAGCCCGGCCGGGCCGACGCCGGCGCGGGTCTGGGGCTGCTGCCCTGGCCGAAGGTGGACTTCGCGAAGTTCGGCCCCGTCGAGACGAAGCCATTGCCGCGGATCCGCAGGATCTCGGCCGCGAACCTGCACCGCAACTGGGTGATGATCCCGCACGTCACCAACCAGGACGATGCGGACGTGACCGACCTGGAGCAGTTCCGCCTCCAGGTGAATCGGGAGAACGAGAAGTCGGGCACGAAGCTGACCATGCTCGCCTTCCTGATCAAGGCCTGCGTCCACGCGCTGCAGAAGTACCCGGAGCTCAACGCGTCGCTCGAGGGCGACTCGCTGGTGCTCAAGCGCTACTGGCACATCGGCTTCGCCGCCGACACGCCCAACGGCCTGATGGTGCCGGTCATCCGCGACGCCGATCGCAAGGGCGTGGCCCAGATCGCGCAGGAGACGGCCGACCTGGCCAGGAAGGCCCGCGAGGGCAAGCTGTCGCCCGCCGACATGCAGGGCGGCACCTTCTCGATCTCCAGCCTGGGCGGCATCGGCGGCACGGGCTTTACGCCGATCGTCAATGCCCCGGAGGTCGCGATCCTGGGCGTCAGCCGCAGCGCCACCCGCCCGGTCTGGAACGGCAGCGCCTTCGAGCCCCGGCTGATCCTGCCGCTGTCGCTGTCCTACGACCACCGGGTGGTCGACGGCGCGGCCGCGGCCCGCTTCAATGCCCACCTTGCCCAGCTTCTGGCGGATTTCCGGCGGGTGATGCTTTGAGCGCCGCGCGTGACAATGTGGGCGTCGCTTCATCGCGCAGGGCCGCCCGTTGACCACCATCGTCGTCGTCAGGAAGAAGAACCACATCGCCATCGCAGCGGACTCCCTCGTCACCTTCGGCGAGACCCGCCTGCCGGGCGACTACGAGGCCAACGAGAAGATCATCCGCGTCGGCGACTCGTACATCGGGCTGGCTGGCAGCACGGCGCACTTCGAGGTGCTGCGCCGGGTGCTGGGCGCCATGGAACAGCCGCGGCTGCACTCGCGGCACGAGGTCTTCGAGACCTTCCTCAAGGCCCACCATGTGTTCAAGGAGCAGTACTTCCTCAACCCCAAGGAGGAGGACGACGATCCGTACGAGAGCTCGCAGATCACCGCGCTGATCGCGAACCCGAGCGGCATCTACGGCGTCTACTCCTACCGCGAGGTGTTCAGCTTCGAGCGCTTCTGGGCGATCGGCTCGGGCCGCAACTTCGCGCTCGGCGCGATGTACGCGAGCTACGGTGGCGCCCGCAGCGCCAAGCAGGTGGCGCAGCTCGGCGTGGACGCCGGCACCGAGTTCGACAAGAGCTCAGCCGGCCCGAACCGCGTCTACGACTTCCCGATCATCCCGACCTGAGCGGCGCGGACCGCCGGCCGCATCCAACCCTCGAGACGTCCCCAATGGCCACGATCGAACTGAAGGTTCCCGACATCGGTGATTTTGCGGATGTGGAGGTGATCGAGCTGCTGGTGTCCGGCGGCGACGAGGTGAAGGCCGAGCAGAGCCTGCTGACGGTGGAGTCGGACAAGGCGTCGATGGAG
>CAYNRU010000020.1:0-8405 GCA_964399635.1 uncultured Bordetella sp. | reverse complement strand
GGTGCGTGAGGATCTTGCCGATCACCGCACGCTCCAGGATCGCCGCGATGATCTTCACCTGCCCGGCGCCGCACCTCGGGCAGCGCCGCAGGTCGATGTCGAACACCCGCTTCAACAGCCGCGCCCAGCCCATGCGCTGCGGGCGCGGGCGCGCCCGCACCGGCTCAGCTTCCTCGCACTCGGCGCGCGCCTCGACTTCGGTGGCCGCGTGCCCCGGAGCGGGCGGCTGCTGCGGCACCACCCGCGCCCGCAGCCTTGCGTTGGGCGCCAGCACCCCGTGGTACCGGATCAGGTGCAGCCGCGGTCTGGGCACCAGCGCCGCCAGCCGCTGCATGAACGCAAGCGGACTCATCACTAGGTGCGTCGAGCCGTCTCGCCACGGCGTCTTCAGCTCCAGCTTTGGCCGGCGCGCGGTCCGAAGGCGATGCGGTACGTGACCGCCGCCGCCTGCAGCGGCCGCAGCGTGGGTGCTTCATCGCCGTCGGCATCCGCCTCGGTCAGCCAGCGCCGGCCCGTGTCTTCGACCAGCACGCCCCGGCGCGTGAGCATCTTCATGAGCCGCGCAATGACGGTGTGCAGCAGTGCGTGAAGTGCCTCGTCGGTGGGTGCAGCCGCCTCGATGAACTCGGGTACCCCCTCGGCGTCACTGCGGTACACCCCGTCCAGCACCAGGCAGTGCAGGTGAACGTTCAGATTCGCCGCCGAGCCGAAGCGCTGGATCAGCGTCACGGCCCCGCCTTGGCCTTTGCCGCCGACAAGCCCCGCCGATTCCCTCAGGTGTCGCTCGAGCTCGCGCTGCACCACGCCCAGCGCCGGCGTGAACAGCTCGGGCTGCGAGAGATCGTCGGCCGAGCGATGGACACCTACCACCGCTGGATGGAAGTGACGATCTACGCCACCTTCGCCGGACTGCCGGCGCTGGCCATGCCCGCGGGCTTAGACAAGACCAGTCGCCTGCCCATGGGCTTGCAGCTCATCGGCAAGCCTCTCGACGACGCCGGGGTCCTGCGCATGGCCGCCGCCTGCGAGCCGGTGCTCTCGGCCGTGGCCGGGCACCGGCCGGACCCCGCCAGCGTCTGAGGTCACGCGGCGCGCGCGGTCTTCGCGGTCTTGTGCGCGGCGCCGCCGACCCAACCCCCGATTCCGGACGAACGATCAATTTTTTCGAATGAAATGAGTTGGATCGCCCGGCGCGCTTGCCCTACAGTGGACGCGCAGCGTGAGCGCTTGCGGCCCTGCGGGCGCGAACCCGGACAGCAACACGGGGCACGCGGGCGCTTCGGTGTCGGCGCCCGGACGCCACCGAAAGGCCTGTTGTCATGAGCCACACCGTGAATGACGAGTCGATGATCCCGCCCGAAGAGATCGCCCGCTGGTTCGACGCCGAGCGCGGCCTGCTGGACAAGCGGATCTTCGTCGACCCGCGCATCTACGAACTGGAGCAGCAGCGCATCTTCGCGCGCGCATGGCACTTCATGTGCCACGACTCACAGATCCCCGAGGCCGGCGACTTCTTCGTCAGCTACATCGGCGCCGACTCGGTCATCGTCGTGCGCGACGAGCAAGGCGCGGTGCAGGTGATGATGAACGTGTGCACGCACCGTGGCAACGTGCTCACGCGTGCCGAGATGGGCAACACGCGCTCGTTCCAGTGCACCTACCACGGCTGGAACTTCGGCCTCGACGGCCGGCTTGCCGCGGTGCCCGGCACCGACCCTTTTTACCGCTGCAAGCTCGAGCGCGAGCGCTGGGGTCTGCACAAGGCCGCCAAGATCGAGAGCTACAAGGGCTTTCACTTCGCCACGCTCGACCCCGAGGCGCCTGCGCTGCACGACTACCTGGGCGAGGTCGGGCGCATCGGCATCGACCAGATGACGGCGCACGGAGACCTGGTGGCCGTCGACGGGGTGCAGAAGAACGTCATCGACTGCAACTGGAAGATCGCCGTCGACAACCTCTACGACTGGTACCACGTCAACGTCACGCACCGCTCGGCGATGCGGGTGGGTTTCGTGGTCCCTTCGGTGATGCAGCCTCTGCAGCAGATGGTGATGCTGGGCGAGTACGGCCACGCCATCAGCGGCCCGGGCATTTCCGAGGAGCAGCAGCAGGTGATCGACGGCCTGGACGACGCCGAGCGCACGCGCCTGGACACGCTGTCGCCGGCCGAGCGCGCCCAACTCGCGCCGCGCATCACCGAGCGCCGGCCGATCCGCCACGCCCGAATGAAGGAAGTCATGGGTCCGGTGGGCGTGCGCGCAATGGGGCATCCCAACATCTTCCCCAACCTGTGGATCTCCACGCGTGGTCTGCAGCTGAGCCTGCGCATCCCGCGCGGCCCCCTGAAGACCGAGGTGTGGTGGTTTTCCTTCGTGCCCCGCAGCTTCAGCGAGGCGCAGCGGCGCATGGCGCTGAAGTTCATGACCCATTCGTTCGGCCCGGCAGGCCTGTTCGAGCAGGATGACGGGGAGAACTGGGCCCACGCCACGCGCGCGGCGCTGGGCCCGGTGAGCCGGCGCCGGCCCCAGAACCTGCAGATGGGGCTGGGCGAGGACACCGTCATCGTGCACCCGTCGGGCCAGAAGTCCATCGAAACGCACGTCAACGAGCACGCCCAGCGCTGGCATTACCGCTGCTGGCAGGACTGGCTGAAGGCGCCTTCGTGGAAGGACCTGCAGCGCGACAAGTCTGCCGTGCCCACGGGGAGGATCTAGCGATGGCCTCGCCGACCTCCGCCGTCGCGGGCACGGCCTGGCAGCGAATGCCGCTGGGCGAGCGCATGGCGCTTCAGTACCGTGTCGAGCAGTTCCTCTACGAGGAGGCGGACCTGCTCGACGGCCGCAAGTACCGCGAGTGGCTCGGCCGCGTCGCCGAGGACGTGCACTACTGGATGCCGATACGGCGCACCGTCACGCTGCGCAACCTCGACATGGAGTTCACCCGTCCGGGCGCGATGGCGTTCTACGACGACGACTACCAGGACCTGCGCATGCGCGTGGACAAGCTCTACACGGGATCTTCCTGGTCCGAGGACCCGCCTTCGCGAAGCCGCCACCTCGTGGCCAACGTGAGGATCACCGACTGCGAAGGCGAGATGCTGTCGATTAGCTCCGACTTCCTGCTGGTGAGGACGCGGCTGGAGGGCGACGCCGACCGGTTCCACGGCCGTCGCGAGGACCGGCTGCGGATGCGCGGAGACTCGTTCCTGCTCGCCCGGCGGCATGTCTTCCTGGACCACACGGTGATCCACGCCACGAACCTGTCGACCCTCTTCTAGTGAACCAGGGGCTGAACATGCGCCTGCAGGGCGAAACCATCATCGTTACCGGCGGGGCCGGCGGCCTGGGCCGCGCCATCGTCGAGCGGATGCTTCAGGAAGGTGCGAGGGTCTGCGTGCTCGACCGCAGCGGGCAGCGACTGGACGAGCTGGGCGCACGCCTGGGCGACGCCGTGCTGCCCATCGTCGGCGACGTTCGCCGCCTGGAGGACCACCAGCGCGCCGTGAACGCCTGCGTGGAGCGCTGGGGCAAGCTCGACTGCGCGATCGGCAACGCCGGCATCTGGGACTTCAACACCCACCTCGTCGACCTGCCCGAGTCGCGCATCGACGCCGCGTTCGACGAGGTCTTCCAGGTCAACGTCAAGGGCTACCTGCTGCTGGCCAAGGCCGCGCAGAACGCCCTGGTGACCAGCCGCGGCTCGCTGGTCTTCACCCTCTCCAATGCCGCCTTCTACCCTGATGGCGGCGGGCCGCTGTACACGGCGGCCAAGCACGCCGTGGTAGGGCTGGTGCGCCAGCTGGCCTTCGAGATGGCGCCGTTCGTGCGTGTCAACGGGGTCGCGCCAGGCGGGATCGCCACCGACCTGCGCGGCCCGCAGGCGCTGGACATGGGCGAGCGCTCGCTGGCGAGCATCGACCTGGCGCGCACCGCCCCGGAGCGCGTGCCCATCGGCATGCTGCCCACGGCCGCCGACTACGCCGCGGCCTACGTCTTCTTCGCCAGCCGCCAGGACAACGTGCCGGCTACGGGAAGCATCCTGAACCACGACGGAGGCTTCGGCATTCGCGGGCTGCGACAGACCATGGGTGGACGGGACCTGCCCGAGCGGCTCGCGAAGGCGGCGGCCACTGCCTCGGTGCCGGTCGATCCCAGGAAGGACCCGACATGACCCCTGTTCCCACCCCCCGCGTCCGCCAGCTGGCCTACGTCGGTTTCGCCGTGCAGGACCCCGAGGCCTGGGTGCGGTTCGGCACCGACGTGCTCGGCTTCATGCCCGCCCACCCCGCCGACGGTGCCCGGAGGCTGCGCATCGACGAGAGGCACTGGCGAATCGCCGTCGAACCCGGAACGCACGACGACCTGTCCTTCATCGGCCTTGAGGTCGCCACCGATGCCGAACTCGATGCGCTGGCCGCGCGCTTGGCGTCGGCCGGTGTGGCCGTGATGGACGGCGCAGGCGGGCTGGCGGCCGACCGCGGCGTCAGCCGGCTGCTTCACTGCACCGATCCCCTGGGCATCCGCGTGGAGATCGTCTGCGGCTCGAGCCGGCGCCACGAACACCCGTTTGTCTCGGCGCAAGGCGTCAGCGGCTTCGTGACCGGCGACCAGGGCCTGGGACATGTCGTGCTGGGCACGGACGACATGGCGGCGATGCGGGCGTTCTATGTGGATGGCCTGGGTTTTCGCCTGAGTGACCGCATTCGCATGACCGTGGGGGGAACGCCCGTGCAGCTGGAGTTCTTCCACTGCAACCCGCGGCACCACACGCTCGCGCTGGTGCCGCTGCAGCGCCCGCGGCGCATCTTCCACTTCATGGTGCAGGCCCGCAGCGTCAACGACGTGGGGTTCGCGCTCGACCGCGCCATGGCGGCAGGCTCCCCGATCACCTCGACGCTAGGGCGTCACACCAACGATCACATGCTGTCGTTCTACGTCGGCGCACCGGGCGGCATCGAGGTCGAGTTCGGCTGCGGCGCCAGGACCGTCGACGACGCCACCTGGAGTGTGGAGCTGCATCACAAGCCCAGCCTGTGGGGCCACCTGCGCCGCTGAACCGCCACCGCGACAAGATCACCCCGAAAGGGAACTGATGAGCACACTCCCGTTATCAGACGACGCGCTGCGCGACTGCGCCCACCGGCTGTACGAAGCCCGGCGCACCCGCGTGCCCATCCCGCCGCTGAGCGCTTCGGCGCCGCTGCGCGACCCCGCCGAAGAGATCCGCGCCGATCGCTTCATCCAGCCGCGCGTGGAGGCCGAGATCGCCTTTGTGATGGAGCGCGAGCTGCGCTCGCCGCAGGCCTCGATGTCGGAGCTGATCTCGGCCATCGCCTACGCGTTCCCGGCGGTGGAGATTGTCGACAGCGCGATCGCCGGCTGGAAGATCACGCTGGCCGACACGATTGCCGACAACGCCTCGGGCGGCGCAAACGTGCTGGGCACGCACCCACGCTCGGTGCGCGACACCGACCTGCGCCTGTGCGGCATGCTGCTGACGCAAAACGGCCAGACCGCTTCGGTGGGCCTGGGCGCGGCCTGCCTGGGCCACCCGCTCAACGCGGTGCTGTGGCTGGCGCGCAAGATGGCCGAAGTGGGCCGGCCCCTGCAGGCCGGCGACCTGGTGCTCTCGGGTGCGCTCGGGCCCATGGTTGCAGCGCGTGCAGACGACGTCTTCACGGTCGAGATCCAGGGGTTCTCGCCGATCACCTGGCGGCTTAGCTGACCGTCAACCTCCAAGGAGCCCCGATGAGCGAAACCACCCACCGACCTGCGCTGACGGAAGCCGGCACTAGCAAGTTCGTCGACGTCGACGGCTTCAAGTTCCATTACCACGAGGCCGGCGCGGGCGAGCCGCTCGTGCTGATCCACGGCGGTGGCCCGGGCGCCACGGGCTGGTCGAACTACCACCGCAACATCGGCCCGCTGTCAGAGCGCTTTCGCGTCATCGCCCCGGACCTGCCGGGGTTCGGCAAATCGGACATGAAGCCGCGTGACCAGAACACCTGGGAGTGGTACGGGCCGATGATGGGCCGTTTCCTCGACGTGCTGGGAATCGACCAGGCGCACTTCGTCGGGAACTCGCTCGGTGGGGCGACGACCCTGGTGCTGGCGCTGCAGCGGCCGGAGAAGGTCGGGCGCATGGTCCTGATGGGCACCGCAGGCGGCCTGCCAGCCTTCTCGGTCGCGCCCACGGAGGCGATCAAGACGCTGCTGTTCTTCTACGACGGCGAAGGTCCTTCCAAGGCCCGGCTCAAGGGCTTCGTCGACCAGTTCGTCTTCGATCCATCGCAGGTGACCGACGAACTCCTCGAGCAGCGCATGGCTGCGGCCATGCGACCGGAGATCGTCGACAACCCGCCGATGCGACCGGTGCACGGAAAGCCGCGCCAGGAGATCTGGCGCGACGCGCGGCTGGCCAGCCTGCCCCACGACGTCATGTTCGTGTGGGGCCGCGAAGACCGCGTGATGACCATCGACAGCGTGTTCGTGCTGCTCAAGCAGATCCCCAAGGCCAGGCTCTACGTGCTGCCGCGCTGCGGCCACTGGGCGCAGTGGGAGCACGCAGCAGAGTTCAATCGCGTCACGCTGGGTTTTCTGGGGGGCTAGACGGCGCCGCGGCGCGGATGCACGACCATGCCGTCAAGCGCGTCGCCCACGAGCGAGCTCGAGGACCTCGGTCACGACGTCCGCCTCGACGGGGTGTCGTTCTGGCGCGTGCACAGCGCCAGCGGGTTTCGCCGATCGCTGGACCCGGGCGCGGTCGTCTACTTCGTGGCGGTCGTCTCGGGATCGCTGACCTTGCACGTGCATTTTCCCGAGGAGGAGACCATCCACCTCGCCCCGGGCGATGCGGTCTCGCTGAGCGGCATGACCCAGCATCTGTTCGAGGCGGGCCGCCCCCCTGCCAGTGCTTCGGCGACAGGGCGCTTCGAGCTGCTGGACTTCGCCGTCGGGCGTGACGCGCTCGCGCCAGTCCAGCTCATGGTGGGCATCGCCCCGCACGAGGCCATGTCGCTGGCGAACATGATCAACGGGCCGCTGGTGATCCGCGGCGAGGGCGACACCGAGTACTCACGCCACATCTGGAAGGCCTTCGAATTCCTTGAGGACGAGTTCGACGGCTCGCAGATGCACTTCGACCGCGACCAGGTGGTGCGTCGCATGGCCGAGATCATGTCGATCAACATCAACCGGGCGATCAGCCACCGCGACGCGGCGCGCATGCGCCGCTTCACGGCCCGCCGCTCCAAGGCCTACGACAGCCGCATGCGCGGCATCTGGCGATCGCTGGCGCGCTTCCTGGAACAGCCCTTCGAGCCCTGGACGATCGACAAGCTCGCGCGCGTCGCCGGAGTCTCGCGCACCGTGTACTGCGCAAGCTTTCGCGAATCGACCGGTATGACGCCGCGCAAGAGCATCGGCCGCATCCGGCTGGCCCTGATCGCCCGCCGTCTCGCGCAGGAGCGGCTGTCGCTGGAGGAGGCGGCCGAGATCGCCGGCTACAGCTCGGCCGCGGCATTCGTTCGCGCCTTCCAGCGCGAGTTCCACCAGACTCCTGCGCGCTGGCGCAACGCTCAGCGCAGATGAAGTTCCGGCCGCCGCGCTGGACACGCCGACTCGAAGGCCCGGGCCGGGGGATAGGAAATTCAGGGGATAGGAAATTCAACGCCCTCACCCTGGCCCGGCGCAAGCGGCGGGTCGGATCCAAGGCGGCTGAACGGCGCGAAGCTGACCCGCTTGTCGCACCGGGCCGTGTCTGCGATCGGGCTGCAGGCGTTCACGGCGTGCGATTCGGGCCTCGCTCTGGGGCTCGGCGGCGCGCTCGGGCACGTTGCGCGCACATCGCGCGCAGCGTCACCCAGGCTGCACGCCAGCCGCTGCGCGCCACCGGGCGGGTGCCCGCGTGGACACCCGCTCAGGCGGCGAACTCGAGCCCCGCCTCGCCCGCCTTGCTGCGCGGCGGCGGCTGCGGCTCCAGCCCCAGGTGCGTGAGGATCTTCCCGATCACCGCACGCTGCAGGATCGCCGCGATGATCTTCACCTGCCCGGCGCCGCACCTCGGGCAGCGCCGCAGGTCGATGTCGAACACCCGCTTCAACAGCCGCGCCCAGCCCATGCGCTGCGAGCGCGCCCGCACCGGCTCAGCTTCCTCGCACTTGGCGCGCGCCTCGACTTCGGTGGCCGCGTGCCCCGGAGCGGGCGGCTGCTGCGGCACCACCCGCGCCCGCAGCTTCGCGTTGGGCGCCAGCACCCCGTGGTACCGGGGGGATAGGAAATTCAAACGCCCTCACCCTGTCCCGGCGCAAGCGGCGGGTCGGATCCAAGGCGGCTGAATGGCGCGAAGCCGACCCGCTTCTCGCGCCGGGCAGTGTCTGCGATCGGGCTGCGGGCGTTCACGGCTCG
>CAYNRU010000019.1:0-8281 GCA_964399635.1 uncultured Bordetella sp. | reverse complement strand
TGCATGTCGATGTCGAAAACCCGCTTCAACAGCCGCGCCCAGCCCATGCGCTGCGGGCGCGCCCGCACTGGCTCGACTTCCTCGCACTCGGCGCGCGCCTCGACCTCGGTGGCCGCGTGTCACCACCTACGCCTACGGCACCACCGGCACCAGCCTCGGGCGGCTGACCTCGATCACCTACCCGTCGGCCAACCGCATCAACTTCACCTACGGCGAACGCATGTCGTTCGGCGCAAACGAGTTGCTCGCGGTGATGATCAGCGGCGCGATCGCGGCCAGCGACACCGGCACCAGGCTCTTGACCGGGTCGTAGGGGATCCGGCCCTCGTAGAGGGTCGCGTTGGCAGCGTGCGCTGCGATGACCGTGACGATCGTGTAGCCGTCGGCAGGCGATTTCGCGACCAGGTCGACGCCGATCATCGAGTTGGCGCCTGGCTTGTTCTCGATGACGATCGACTGCCCCAGCGCTGCCGATACGCGCGCCGTCACCATGCGGGTAACGTTGTCGGTGATGCCGCCCGGCGTGTACGGAACGATCCAGCGGATCGGCTTGCTCGGATAGGGCTGGGCGTACGCGACGCCGGCGGTCAGTGCCAGCGCCGCGGCGGTGAAGATGGCTGTCAGGCGTTTCACGGTGTCTCCTAATGTCCTCGTGTTCTCATGGTCGTCGGCCCGCATGGCTGCGGCCGTCCCATTCTAGGCAGAAATCCGCTGTTCTCTTGTCCGCCAGCGCGCTCTCGCGACCTGCCGGCGCTACCTCGAGGCCCGCGACCTCGCAGACGCTCGTCTCAGGCGCTTGCCCGGGAAACAGGGCCGCATGGTCCGGTTGCGGGTCTGCGCACAGTCGGTCATAATTCTCTGCGTAGAGCAAAATTCTCCCAAGGGGAAAATGATGGACCTGAAATCCGAAGTCCGGGTCCTCGGCTTGTTCGAGATGTTTGCCGCGTTCGGGCGGCCGATGCAGATCTCGGAGCTGGCAGAACATCTTGGGGCGCCCGTCTCGAGCTGCTTCAAACTGGTCCGGGCCGTCGAAGAGCGCGGATACCTGTATTCGGCGCGGGCCCGGGGGGCGCTCTATCCGACCCGGCGCCTGTACGACCTGGGCAAGGCGATCCTGGAAAACGACGTGCTCTCCCCGCGGATCCGCCGTCGCATCGCCGAGCTCCGGGACAGGGTCGGCGAGACCGTTTGCCTCGCGCAGCGCCGGGACAAGGAAGTCGTGTTCCTGGAGGTGATGGAGTCGACCCACTCGATCCGCTTCAGCATGAGCGTCGGTGACACCCGCGCCGTGCACGCGAACGCGACGGGCAAGGCGATCCTGTCCACCCTGCCGGCCGGCGAGTTCCAACGTGTCCTCGAGAGCCTCTCGTACGAGCGCTTCACCCCCAACACACTGGCCACGGCCGAGGCGCTCGCCGCCGACATCGAGCGTGGCCGGGCCAGGGGCTGGTACGGCAACGCTGGCGAGACGGTCGCCGATGCGCTGGCAATGGCCGTGCCCGTTCGAATCGGCGCCGATTGGTATGGCCTGGCGATCGTCGGGCCGACCTATCGAGTGGAGCCGGAGCTCTCGCAGCACCTGAACGCTCTGTTCGAGGCCGCGCGGGATATCGGTCAGGAAGGGCAATGACAACTCCGGGTTGCCGCGCCGCGGCGCCCGGTCGACTCGCAGCGGGGGGCTCCGGGCCCCGCACAGGCTCGTTACGGACTGAAGGAGACACGCCATGCCGAGGATCGTGAAGTGGATTCTGGTCGCGATGAGCGCAGCGTGCGCGAGCGTCGGATCGGCTTACGGGCAGGCCCAAGCCTATCCGTCGGGTACCGTGCGCTTCGTCGTGCCGATCGGGCCTGGGAGCAGCGGCGACGTGCTGACCCGGGCGCTGGCCGAGCGGTTCCGCACGCTGAGCGGGCAGCCCGCGATTGTCGAGAACCGGACGGGTGGAGACCTCGTCGTCGGGACACAGAATGTCCTGGCTTCGCCTGCGGACGGCCACTCGGTGTTGATGATCACGACGAGCGTCATGATCCTCAATCCGATGTACATCAAGGACCTGTCGTACAAGGCGAAAGATCTCAGGCCGGTGATGCAGCTGACGCGGCACATGGCAGCCCTCGTCACATCGGCCGACTCCAGGTACAAGACGCTGGCGGACGTCGTCGCCGCCGCGCGCGAGAAGCCTGGAGCCGTCGGTGTCGCGACCTATGGAAACTACTATCGGCTTGGTGCGATGACGCTGGCCGGCCGGGCAGGGGCGACGTTCAACTATGTCCCCTATCGGGGCGCCTCGCAGGTGCTGCCCGACGTGGCAAATGGCACGGTGGACACCGCGCTGGTCGACCCGGGCGCGGCCACTTCACTGATCAAGGCGGGCAAGCTGCGAGCGCTCGCCGTCACAGGAACCGACCGGTACGCGTCGTTGCCGGATGTCCCGACGGTGGCCGAGAGCGGCTTTCCCGGTTACGAGCTGTACACATTCCTCGGTTTCGCCATTCATGCGCAAACCCCCGAGCCGGTTGCCCGCAGGCTCGAGGAGCTCTTGATGCAGGCGGCTACGCAAGCGGACTTCCGGGAGTTCGTCTCGCGGCAGGGTGGTGCGGAGTTCGTCGGTTCGAACAGTCGCCAGTTCTCGGACGCGATCGAGCGCGAAGCGGCACGGTATAGAGAGCTCGCACGCAAAGCCGGCGAAGAGATTCAGCAGTAGCCGGTGTCGACGGCTGCCAGTCAAGGACTTGGAGTTCGCCATGTTGAAGACGAAGTTCACCGAGATGTTCGGCGTCGAACATCCCATCGCGCTCGGCGGGATGCAGTGGGTCGGGCGGGCCCCGCTGGTCTCGGCCGCTGCCAATGCAGGAGCGCTCGGATTTCTCACGGCGCTCACCCACCCCACGCCGGAGGGGCTCGAGCAGGAGATTCGGCGTTGCCGTGATCTCACCGACAAGCCGTTCGGCGTGAACCTGACGATCCTGCCGACGCTGCGGGCGACGCCGTATGCGGAATACCGTCGCGCGATCATCGAGTCCGGGGTCAAGGTCGTCGAAACCGCCGGCTACAACCCGGAGGAGCATATCGCCGACTTCCGGCGCCACGGCATCAAGGTCATCCACAAGTGCACGTCGGTGCGCCACGCGGTCAAGGCGCAGGCGGTCGGGGTCGACATGATCTCGATCGACGGGTTCGAATGCGCGGGGCACCCCGGTGAGGACGACGTGCCGGGACTGATCCTGATCCCGGCAGCGGCCGACAAGGTGAAGATCCCGATGATCGCATCCGGTGGCTTCGCCGACGGTCGCGGGCTGGTCGCTGCGCTGGCGCTCGGTGCGGAGGGGATCAACATGGGGACGCGGTTCCTCTGCACGGCCGAGTCGCCCATCCATCCGAACATCAAGCAGCGCATCGTCGACGCCAGCGAGCTCGAGACGGACCTGATCCTGCGCACGCTGACCAACACGACGCGGGTGGCCCGCAACGTGGTGAGCCAGGAGGTGGTGGCGATCGAGGGCCGCGGCAACGCGACCATCGATGATCTGCGGCACCTCGTCGCCGGGGTGCGGGGCGGCACGGTCTACGAGTCCGGCGATCCGGACGCGGGGATCTGGTCTTCCGGCATGGTGCAGGGACTCATCCACGACATCCCGACTTGCGCGGAGATGGTGAAGCGCATCGTCGCACAGGCCGAAGCAATCATCGGCGATCGGCTTGGTCGTATGCGGGTCGGCGGCGCCGATCGACGCGTGGGGCCTTCGGCCGGATAGAGGGGGAAATCATGGCAGGCGTGAAACGCGAGCGCGATGGAACGATCGCAATCCTGACTCTCGACGAACCGACGACGCTGAACGCGCTGACGCCGGAACTGCTGACCGACCTCTCGGCGGCGGTTAACGAGGCTGCGTCGGATCCGTCGCTACGCGCGCTGCTGCTGACCGGCGCCGGGCGCGGCTTCTGCTCGGGCCAGAACCTGAAGGCCGCACGCCCCTCTGCGCAGGGGCTGGTCGACTGGGTCATGGACTCGTACTGGCCTGCCTTCAAGGCGTTGCGTGAGTGCAGGGTCCCGGTCGTGGTGGCGGTCAACGGCGTTGCTGCCGGGGGAGGCTTCAGCCTCGCGATGGCAGGCGATCTGATCGTCGCGGCCCGCTCCGCACGCTTCATACAGGTATTCAGCCGAATCGGGTTGGTGCCCGATCTCGGGTCGACGTGGCTGCTGCCGCGGCTCGTCGGCCGGCAGCGTGCACTCGAACTGATGCTGTTCAACGAGCCGCTTTCCGCAGAGAAGGCAAAGGAGTGGGGCCTGGTGCACGAGGTCGTCGATGACGACGCGCTGCGGGAAGGCGCGCTGGGGATCGCCCGCAGGCTGGCGGATGGGCCTACGCGGGCGCTCGTCGCCACGCGCCGGCTGCTCGAGGAAGGCGAATTCTCGACGTTCGCCGAGCAGTTCCGTCGCGAGATCGAGGTGCAGTCGGTGATCCGGGAAAGCGCCGACGCTCTGGAGGGACGCAAGGCGTTCGCCGAACGGCGTCCTGCCCGATTCACGGGAGGGTAGGCTCGCAGGGCGGCCCGATGCGCCGCCTCGGGGTGGACCGCGGCGGATCCGGGCTAGGCGCGCTCGAAGACCCGATAGGTCCGGGTCGGCACCTCGTTCATCCACCGCCGATACTCGACCCACGAGACCTTGCCGACGTTCGGCGGCCAGGGATCGAGGACCAGCAGGTGGGTTCCGCTCCCGGCCGGGTTGTTGTCGCTCACCACCGCCGAGACGACGATCATGTGGCCGGGCGAGCCGCTGCCCTTGGCGTACTCCTGGCTGTTCCACAGCATGTCGAACATCTTCGGGCCGCGGCGCAGCGCCGCAACGATGGCGGGGACGCTCCAGCTCATCGGCGCGTGGCAGCGCAAGCCGTGCACGTTGCCGTAGCGCATCCCGGTGACGACGGCCTGGTCGCTGCCAGAACTGTTCAGCAAGCCGCCGTCCTGGGCGATCATGTCCGCCGGAGTCCTGGCGCGGACGGCGGCAACGCTGGAGCGGGTCATCATGGCCGTGCTGGCCGCCCAGCAGGTCGTGGGCGTCGGCTGGGCAATGTGGGTGACGCTGTGGTCGGCAGTGCTCAGCGTCAAGCCCTGTCCCAGGGCCGTGTGCGTCAGGGGGCCGACGACACCGTCGGGCGAAAGCCCGGCCTTGCGGGGGATAGGAAATTCAAACGCCCTCACCCTGTCCCGGCGCAAGCGGCGGGTCGGATCCAAGGCGGCTGAATGGCGCGAAGCCGACCCGCTTCTCGCGCCGGGCAGTGTCTGCGATCGGGCTGCGGGCGTTCACGGCTCGCCATCCTGGCCTCGATCCCGGGCTCTGGCTCAGGCCCAGGCCCGCTGCGCGCACCCCCCGCGCACGGCGCGTGCCTGGCTACGCGCCAGCCGCTGCACGCCACCGGGCGGGTGCCCGCCTGGGCACCCGCCACTCAGGCGGCGAACTCGAGCCCCACCTCGCGCGCCTTGCTGCGCGGCGGCGGCTGCGGCTCCAGCCCCAGGTGGGTGAGGATCTTGCCGATCGCCGCCCGCTCCAGGATCGCCGCGATGATCTTCACCTGCCCGCCGCCGCACCTCGGGCAGCGCTGCATGTCGATGTCGAAAACCCGCTTCAACAGCCGCGCCCAGCCCATGCGCTGCGGGCGCGCCCGCACTGGCTCGACTTCCTCGCACTCGGCGCGCGCCTCGACCTCGGTGGCCGCGTGCCCCAGAGCGGGCGGCTCCTGCGGCACCACCCGCGCCCGCAGCTTCGCGTTGGGCGCCAGCACCCCGTGGTACCGGGTCAGGTGCAACCGCGGCCGCGGCACCAGCGCCGCCAGCCGCTGCATGAACTCCAGCGGGCTCATCACCAGGTGGGTCGTTCCATCTCGCCACGGCGTCTTCAGCTCCAGCTGCACCTGCCCTGCCGCGTTCACCCGGATGCGCTCGTCCGACAGCGCCGGCCGCGTGATGTAGCGGCACAACCGCTCCAGCCGCTTGCGCTCGTGGGCTTCGATACGCACCGCCGCGTGCAGGCTGAAGCCGTCGATGTCGGCACACAGCGGCTGGCGCGCGGTGACTTCGCGCGGCATCGCGCCTCGCAGCGTCAGCAGCTTCTGGCCGGCGCGCGCTCCGAAGGCGATGCGGTACGTGACCGCCGCCGCCTGCAGCGGCCGCAGCGTGCGCGCCTCTTCGCCGTCGGCATCCGGCTCGGCCAGGTAGATCTGACCCATGTCCTCGACCAGTACGCCCCGACGCGTGAGCATCTTCATGAGCCGGGCGATGACGGTGTGCAGCAGCGCGTGAAGTGCATCATCGGTGGGTGCAGCCGCCTCGATGAACTCGGGTTCCCCCTCGGCGTCACTGCGGTACACCCCATCAAGCACCAGGCAATGCAGATGTATGTTGAGGTTCGCCGCCGATCCGAAGCGCTGGATGAGCGTCACGGAACCACCCTGGCCTTGGCCGCCAAAAACCCCCGCCGCTTCCTGCAGGTGTCGCTCGAGCACGCGCTGCACCATGCCCAGCACCGGCGTGATCAGCTCGGGCTGCGCGGCCAGCAGCAGCCGCAGCGGGATCGGCAGCGACAGCACCCACTGGCGCACCGGCACGTGCGGGATGACGTGATCCACCAGATGAGCCGCAGTCTGCGACATGCGCCGCGCACCGCACGACGGGCAGAACCCGCGCCGCTTGCAGTTGAACGCCAGCAACGTGTCGTGGCCACACTCGCCGCAGCGCAGGCGCAGGAAGCCGTGGGCCAGGATGCCGCACTCGAGGAACGCGTCGAACTCGTCCTTGACGAACCGCGGCAGCCGCGAACCGGTGCTGGCCTCGGTGTGCGCGACAAAGCTGGCCGCATGCTGCTGCACCAGCCTGTACAGCGTGGTCTGTTCCGGTCGATGGCGCGCGTAGTGCAGCGGCACGCCATTGGGTGCGCTCGATGCGGTGTGATCGCCGGAAGGACTGTGATGGCGGGCGCCGGGCACGCGAGGCCTGCGAGGTCGAGACCCCGCACGGTGTCAGCGCCGGCGGCAGTCCGCCATCGACCACAGGACCGAGCCCCTTCGGTCTGCGATGAACGACGTAGTCCCCTCGGGTCCGCGCAGATCGGTCCGACGCCCTTCGCCACCACCGGTGCCGGCGTCGCCTCGATCGGCCGACGCCCCTCGCCTTCGACCGACGCCCCTCGTCTACCGCGGCGCCTCTTGGTAGGTCCCGACGGTTTTCGCCGTGCTGGCAGGCGAGGTCAAGCTGCCGGGCCTGCTTTGGGGCGCGATAAGCGTGCGACCCGGCCAACGCGCCCAGGCGCGCAACCCATGCCCGACCCGATGCGGGCATTCAGTGCCCGGTGAAGGATCCTCGCAGCCAGCAGGGGTCGAGGGCGTCACTCCCACTCGATCATCAACGAGCGTTTTAACCCTTTGATTTTCATAGCACTTTCCACTGCCACTCGGACTTTTACCGTCACTTTTACCGTCAACCTGCCAAGCACCAGCATTGGCGCGGGTTTGCGGGCGATTTGGCCAAACCTGACCTGTCGAGATCTATCGAGATCCATCGATTCCTGAGCGACCCGCGAGCCCCTGTTGCATCTCGCCGTGAGCCTTGGATGAGCACCTCAGAGGCCTGGGCCTCAAACCATCTAAGTACTTGTTGCATAACACTTTTGTGCCGAATACTTTACCGTCATCGTCGGCGAGAAGTAGGAGGACCTGTACCCCACCCGCAGCGGTCCTGGGTGCCTCCCAAAATCGGCCGTGCATAGCCACGAGAGCCGACCGTCACGCCACGGCCGGCTGGAAGACGCGGATCCTGGGTGAGAGCTTGGCTCGGAGTTCCCGGTCCGCGACTCGGATGTCGTACTCGGACTGCAAGTTCAGCCAGAACCGGGGCTCCATGCCGAAGAACAACCCGAGCCGAAGCGCGGTGTCCGCCGTGATGGGGCGCTGGCCATTGACCAGCTCGCTGATCCTGCTCGGCGAGACATCGATGTCCGCCGCGAGCTGGCGAGCGCTGATGCCCATGAGCTTCATGAAATCCTCCAGCAGGATCTCGCCTGGATGAATCTCTTCGAGCAACTTGGCCATGTTCCGTATTCCTAGTGGTAGTCCACGATCTCGACCCGGTGCGCCCCGTCGGTCTTCCAGACAAAGCAGATTCGCCACTGGTCGTTGATGCGAATGCTTTGCTGGGCCTTACGGTCGGCCTTCAGCGCCTCCAGCTGGTTGCCCGGCGGGATGCGCAAGCCGGCCAGCTCGGTGGCGGCGTGGATCTGAAGCTGAC